>JBEBJR010000001.1:0-458178 GCA_040079845.1 Casimicrobium sp.
GCCGTAGCCTCGATGTAGCGCAGCGAAATCGAGGACATTTAGCTGACAGCAGAAACACTCATGGTGGAGCGGCCCCTCGATTTCGTTTCACTACATCGAGGCTACTCCGCTACCCCAATGTCCCCTAGATGCGATGCACCGTCGCTTTTGCAATGACGCCAGTAGTATGCCTAAATCTAATCTCCGTTGCCGAGATTAAGCATCCGCCGCTGCGTAAAAAACATTGAAGTCTTTGCGCGCATCCTGCCAGCAGCGCGGCGCGACGAAGCCCGCCTCGCGCAGTAACGCGGCGAATTGCTCTGGTGCGTATTTGTACGAATTTTCGGTGTGAATGCGCTCGCCTTGCGTGAAACGCCGGGTGGCTCCGCGTACGTTGATGGCGACGTCGCGGCGTGCTTCCAGATGCATCTCTATGCGGCCCAGCGCCTCGTTGTAAAAGCCGCGATGCAACCAGTTGCGCACGTCGAAATCAGTGCCAAGCAAGTCGTTTACGTGGCGTAGCGTGTTGAGATTAAAGGCCGCCGTGACGCCCAACGCGTCGTCGTACGCCGCATCCAAGCGCGCGCTGTCCTTCTTCGCGTCAACGCCAATGAGCAAACCGCTACCAGCCGTCGTGCAATGTGCGCGAATTTGTTTCAGGAACCACAGCGCTTCGTCCGGCAAAAAATTGCCAATCGATGAGCCCGGATAAAAGAAGAGGGCCGGCGCGTCGTTCATGACGGCCTTCACGTCGAGAACGCGCGAAAAATCGGTGATGAGGCCAGCCAACACCGGCGCGTCCGCGTTGCTTGCGAGTCGTTCCAGCGCGTCACGCGCCGCTGTTTCCGAAATATCAATGGCGGCGTAGCGCGAGGGTTTAAGCGTTGCAAACCACTTTTCCGCTTTCACCGAATCCCCGGAGCCGAGATCAACAAACTGTTTGCCGGTGCCGATGGTTTGCGCTATTTCGTTTCGATACTGCTCGAAAATTGCCGCTTCGGTGCGCGTCGGGTAATACTCCGGCGTCAGCACGATGGCGTTGTAAAGCGTGGAGCCTAGTGCGTCGTAGAAGAATTTTGGTGGGATGCTCGCAGCAGGCGCGAGCAGGCCGCGCTCCAGCGCATCAAGCTCGGTTTTCGCATCGAGCTTTAAGGTGTTGGTAATTGTGAAGCTGCGCGCGGATGACGACGCATCGGTCTCGGCACGGTGCGTTGTGATGAGGTGCGGTTTGACCATTATGCTGAGTGCTCCTGTTTGGCCATTGGCCTCATATTGACGACATTCTCGCCGAAGGGGAACGTGCTCATCGCCCAGCTGCGCCGAGTCTGAGTCCAAAAAACGTGTGGATGTTGATGCTGCACGTCACTTCGCCAATCGTATGCCAGTAAATTGCCAACGCTTTTCCGGCTGGAAAAAATTTCGGTACGTCACACGCGCATGACCTTCCGGTGTGGCCACCGAGCTGCCGCGCAGCACCATTTGGTTGCTCATAAATTTGCCGTTGTATTCGCCCACTGCGCCTTCGGCCGCCGCGAAACCTGGATAGCCCAGATACGCCGACGCCGTCCATTGCCACAGTGCGCCGAAGAATTGCGTGGGCGCAACTGCTCCTTCCGCCATCGAAATGCGTGCCGCATTCTCCCATTCGGCCTCTGTCGGCAAGCGCGCACCGGCCCAACGCGCGTACGCATCGGCCTCAAAAAAACTCACATGCGACACCGGTGCGTCCGGATCGACTGGGTGTTCTCCACGTAACGTAAATTCTTGCCAACCGGTGTCTCTGCCCGAGTGGTTGCGCCAATACATCGGCGCCTGCCAGTCGCCAAGGTTCACCCGATCCCAACCCTCGGATAGCCACAGGTTGTGCCTGCTGTAGCCCCGATCCATCAAAAACGTTTGATATTCGTGGTTGGTGACGAGCCGATTGGCCAATTGATACGGCCGAAGATAAGTTTGATGGCGCGGCGTTTCGTTGTCGAACGCAAAGGCTGCACCGGGCTCCGGTTCGTGCCCAATCTCGACGAGCCCGCCGGCAAAGGCCGTCCATCCTTGCGCCGAGCTGGCGTTGAGCCGTGTCGGATCGGTTGCGGCGTAGACGGGCGCGAGCGGGCTGACTGACAGCATATGTTTCACGTCGGTAAGCATCAGTTCCTGATGCTGCTGCTCATGGTTAAAGCCGAGAACCAGCAGCGGCAGCGCTAATTTCGCGCGAGTCGAATCAGCGAGTAGCGCCAACATCGCGGCGTCCACATGCGCGCGATACGCTAGCACGCGCTCAAGCGACGGCCGCGAGAGCAGCCCGCGCTCAGGGCGTGGATGCTTGTCGCCTACCGCGTTGTAGTAACTGTTGAAGAGCAACTTAAACGCCGGGTCGAACGCACGGTAATTCGCCGCATAAGGCTCAAGCAAAAACGTCTCGAAGAACCATGTTGTGTGCGCCAAATGCCATTTGATCGGGCTTGCGTCGGGCATCGATTGAACCTGACAGTCCTCGGCAGACAGTGGCGCGGCAATGGCCACCGTCGCGGCGCGCACGTTTGCGTAACGCGACGCGAACGTAGGCACAAGCGGTGTGAGCGTTGGCGCGGATGGTTGAAGCGCGTTAGACGTGAGGTCTGAGGGCATTACTCTGGATATAAAATTTTTTGAGGCAGGCACAAATGCTACGCAATCACGCAGCGAGCGGTTTTGCGTTGCCCAACCGCCAAATGGGGACGCGCGTTGAAGAGTCGTTCGAACGGCGCTACGCCTTACGACCAAGGCGGCGGATTCTCAAGCAAAGCGCGCACTGGTGGGGTGCAGAAATCACTGCATTTCAGTAGGAGTTTGTCAGCTAGCCGTTTCCAAATCCGTCGCGCACGAACGCGCTCACGTCAACCCAATCGCTACGATCTCGCGGAAATTTTTCATCGCCATGAGTTGGTCGTACCAACGCCAAAGGTTGTCGAGCCTTGGTCGCAGTTCGGTGAGGCCCGCTTTATCGAGCGGCAACTCCATCCACGTATACGCGAGAATCGCCAACGGCACGTCACCCATCGTGAAGTCTTCGCCCGTCATCCACTTCGTTTTGCCCAGTTGTTGGTCGACGATTTTCCAAAGTTCGCCCGAACGCGTGATGCCCTTCGTAATCATCGCCATGTCCCACTCCGCTTGTGGCGAGCGGATGAGCTGCATGAAGGGCTGACCCAGCGCGGGGCTCAACGTGCCGCTCTGAAAATCCATCCAACGATCTGCCGACGCGCGGGTCTGTGTGTCGGCGGGGTAATACGGCGCCTTTGGGTGTTTCGCGCACAGGTAGCGCATGATCGCGTTCGATTCCCACAGCACGAAGCCGTTGTCGTCAATCACCGGAATCATGCCCACGGGATTCATGGCCTTGAATTCCGGCGTGTTGTTCACGCCAAAGTGCAGCCCGGCGTCGATTCGCTCGTAGGGAATGTCGAGCTCCGCGCAGGTCCAGCGCACTTTTTTGACGTTCGATGAATTGACGCGGCCCCAGAGTTTCAACATGACAATGTCCTTCGCCTTTTGATGATCGGTCGCAACCGACGGCATTCGGTGTGGCAGATGCAACGGCGGGCGTGCCGCAAGTCAATCAGCAGCCTCAGAATTCGCCTATGCAGCGCCAATCGGGTTAAATGTGAAGCAATCGTACCCGGAACCCCGTCATGAATCGTCCGCTTGTTTTGATCCTGTGCATGGCACTCACGCTACTCGGTGCTTGCCGTCAGACGGATTTGGGCGAAGGCGGCAGCAAAGTGTCCGGCTCGGCGGGACCTGCCGGCGCGCAAGACGCCGCGAAAGAATTGTTAACTTGCGCACAGCCAATTGCGACGCTAGCGCTGGCGGAAAATCCAAACGGGTACACCGTAATTTCCGGCACCCAATTGCCTCCCACGCCGCTGCCGCTGATTCGGGTGATCGCGCAGCAATCCGGGTGCTTCCGGATTGTCGACCGGGCGGCGGGTTTGCGCGGAACATTGCAAGAACAGCAACTGAAAGAGCAGGGCATTCTCAAGGCCGAAACCGTGCCGAAAAAAGGCGAAGGCATTGGTGCGCGCTTCACGCTCACGCCGTCGCTCACGTTTAGCGAAAACAACGCGGGCGGCGGCATCGCCGCGATTTTGAGCGCTATTCCGGCGCTGCGGGATTGGGCGGGCGTCGCCAGTGGCGTGAAGATCAAAGAAGCGCAAGTGGTGTTGCTGCTCACGGACAACGAAACGACCGAGCAGCTCGCAGCCGCAACAGGCTCAGCTAGGGCGACCGACATCGGCGTTGGCGGCACTGTGCTGGGCAAAGTGCTTGGCGGCGCAGCCGGTTGGGGTATCACCAACGAGGGCAAAGTCGTGGCGGCGGCGTTTCTTGATGCGCACAACAAACTTGTCGTGCAAGCGCGCGCCCTGCCGCAGAGGGGATAGGTTATTTCGCGCGATTCTTCTCCACCGCGCAGCGCCGAGATACTTCAGGCGCTCGTTCCCGCACTCGCAATCGCATTCGCGTTTGCATTCAGATCGACGCGGCGTTGGTTGTCGCTGGTCGCGTGCACTGCGTTCGCAGTGGTGGCGCAACTTTTTGTCGCAGATTTAGCGAGCGGCCAAAGCGTAAGCGGAGATCCTGCGCGCGTGAGCACCGAGGATGTACGAAGGCTGCATCAGATGGAAGATCGTGGAGATCCAGCCTTACGCGGCAAACTCAACGAAACCTTGAATCGCCTTGTCGCCGACGATCCGCCAACGATTATCTTGGACGTGTTTACCGCCTTTGCGCAGATGCGCTACTCAGACGGCGCGTCCGATACGGTGATCCCCTCTGTGGAGCGGATGTTGACGTTGGCGCGCGTGGTGGGTGACGAGCCACGAGCCGCTGCGCTGGATGCGCTGGCGGGGGAAATGCAATTTGCGATGGTGCGTTCGCCCGAGTCGCAGCGACGGATAGAGGGCGCCATTGCCAAACTGCGCGTTATCGGCCGGCCGCGAGATCTCGCGCGCGAACTGGCGGCGTATGCGATGCTGCTACCCGACATCAATGAATTTGCGCTCGCGATGCGGCTGTCGAACGAAGCGGTTCGGCTGGTGGCGGCGGAGCCAGACCCGTTGACATCGCTCGTCTTCAGCGTTTTGTACGCGCAGGCGGAAATGTTGCGATTGGTCGGCGACGCGGACGCCGCGCTGTCTAGCGCGAAGGCATTAGTCGCCCGCGCGGAGCGCTCGATTAACAGCGAATTTATTGGGTTTGCGCAGCACTCACTTGCGCGCACCTTGCGTAACCAAGGTCACAAGGAGCGTGCAGCCGAGTTGCTCGATTCGTGCTTTCATCGTGCACAGCTTGCTGGCAACGTGTGGGAGCAATTCATCAGCGGGATTGAGCGCGTTGAATTGGCGCTTGAGATGGGGGCATACACTGACGCGCGGCAGGTCATCAATCGTATCGCCGTGTTGCGCGACAAAATCGACGATCCGCTCACGCGCGCGCAGTTCGATTTATTCTCCGCTTCGGTGTGGGCGTACGATGGCCGCAAAACACAGGCGCGCGCGTCGCTTGCGCGCGCGAAAGCCCAACTAGCAATGTACGGCGAGCACCCGATGCACGCCTACGTTGCTGCGGCGGAGTCGGATGTGCTTGCCAGCGAAGGCCGAACTGCCGAAGCGTTAGCGGCGATGCGCAACGCCGCTGCTTTGAGAATGGAGCGCGCGCGCGAATCCAATCTCAAAGTGCTCGCCGCGCAGGCAGATTTACATCGTCTTTCGGACCGTGAGTTGCGGGAAGCCAAACTTGCACATGAGGCGCGGCTCAATGACGCGCGGGTCGAAGCCGTTGAGCAGCGGCTTCTCAATCAACGTCTGACGGTGGCTGTAGCGGTGCTAGCCACGATGATGGCGGGCATGCTGGCTTTCTGGCAGGTGGTGCGCGCGAGGCGCTTTCGCCGCCGCGCAGAGCATGACGGCTTAACCGGCGCGCTCTCCCGCTCAGCCATTGAAGTGAAGGCCGCGGCGGCGTTTGCGTTTGCACGTCGCACCGGGCAGCCCTTTAGCGTCATGATGTTCGACATGGATGACCTAAAGCTCATCAACGACTCGTTTGGTCACGCGCGGGGTGACGTGGCGCTCAAGACCGTCGTACGCGCGATCACGGCGACACTGAAGGAGGGCACGTCCGTTGCGCGTTGGGGCGGCGACGAGTTCGTCGTGTTGCTTACGGGTACGGCAGCGGCAGGTGCCGAGGTGCTTCGCGATCAGACCGCGCTCGCCATCCGAAGCGCCCTCATTCGCGCAGATTTCACCCGCGGAGCGTGCAGTGTGGGCGTCGCGTCCATGACCCTACAAGACGCGACGTTTGACGATGTGCTGGCTCGGGCCGACGCAGCGCTTTACGCGGCGAAGGCGGCTAGCAAGGGCGCGGACGCGTCGATACACGCGGTTTCACCAAAGCCTGACGTTAACGTCGATCCACGCCAAAAATCCGCGTAGCTAAAACCCGCGCACGCGTGGTGGCCGAGCTTGCGAGCCTGCCGTAGTCAATCACCGAGAATCTCGGATAATGCATCTTTCTGGTTATCGATTCCCCAAACCACATGAACGCACCCATTGAAACGCCTGTTGGCGCCTTGGCAAAAATTGATGTTGCCAATCATTTTCATCCGTACACCAATTTACGCGCGATTGAAAAAGATGCGCCATTGATGATCGTCGCGGGTGACGGCATCGAAGTGATTGACGATACCGGTAAGCGCTACATCGAAGGCATGGCCGGGCTGTGGTGCGCGTCGCTGGGTTTCAGCGAAAAGCGGTTGGGTGAAGCAGCCAAACGGCAAATGGACGTGTTGCCGTACTACCACTCGTTCTCCGGAAAGGCGCATAACGTGGTTGCGCAAGTGAGCGAAAAACTGATGTCGCTCGCGCCGACTCAGGCGCTGCGCGATGGCCGTGTGATCTTCGCCAACTCGGGCTCCGAAGCGAACGATACCGCGTTTAAGCTCGTGCGCTACTACCATAACGCGATCGGCAAACCACAGAAGAAAAAGATCATCGGCCGAGTGAAGGGATACCACGGCGTGACGGTCGCCTCGGCGTCGTTGTCGGGCATTCCAACCATGCATCAGCACTTTGACTTGCCGATTGATGGTGTGTTGCGTGCGGGCTGTCCCCACCCGTATCAGTTCGCGAAAGACGGTGAATCACCGGAGCAATTTGCAACGCGATTAGCTGATGAACTCGAAGCACTTATCGTGGCCGAGGGTCCCGAGACTATCGGCGGATTTATCGCCGAGCCGGTGCAAGGCGCGGGTGGCGTCATCGTGCCACCACCTACGTACTTTGAAAAAATTCAGCCGATTTTGAAGAAGTACGACATTCTTTTTATCGCCGATGAAGTGATTACAGGTTTTGGCCGTACGGGCAATTTGTTCGGCACGCAAACTTACAACCTCGAACCCGATTTGCTGACCACCGCCAAGATGATTACCTCGGCGTATGTGCCGTTTTCTGCGCTTTACGTGAGCGGAAAAATTTATCAAGCGTGTGCAGATGCCAGCGCGTCTGTGGGCGTGTTTGGGCATGGGTACACGTACTCCGGGCATCCGCTGGGTTGCGCGATTGCGCTCGAAACGCTCAAGATTTACGAAGAGCGCAACATTGTGGGCCATGTGCGCGATGTGGCTCCAGTTTTCCAAGCGGGATTGCAGGCTTTTGCCAAACACGCCATCGTTGGCGACCTACGCAGCGTGGGTTTGATTGGCGCGATTGAGCTCGCTGAAGATCCGACAGCGCGTAAACCCTTCGACCCAAAACGCGGCGTCGGCGCTTACTTGGTTCGCCGCGCGCAAGAGCATGGTTTGATTCTGCGCGTCATGGGCGGCGACATCATTGCTTTCAGCCCTCCACTCATCATCACCGAGGCTGAGATCGCTGAAATGATGCGTCGCTTCGGCTGCGCGCTTGCAGACACGACGGCTTGGCTAAAGACGACCTGCTAGCGCTCAGCGCACCGGAAGCATCGCCAGCGCTGTGTTGAAACATCGTCCTGCTTAGCTGGGTGCGTTGAGCGTTAGCGCTTGCTGGCCGGACGCGTGCGAATTGTCCTGCACAAAAATATGGCATAAGCGAACTTTTCACGGGTAACCCCTGACGATTCGGCGCGCGCGGCGCACAAAAATGGGTGGAACTTGGGCTTGTACCGCCCTGTATCGTGCCCCTGAAAAACCGAGCAACGTGCACACCATTCCCGATACGCAGCGCCGTCAATTCCTAAGAACCGCCACGATTGTTGGCGGTGTCGTGGCGAGCGCCGCGCCGATGGCGGCCGTCACGCCAACGCCCATCTCATTTCGATGGCAATCGACCTGGCCCGCAAAGGATATTTTTCACGAATACGCGCTCGACTTTGCGCGTAAGGTTAACGAAATGTCGGGCAAGCGATTGCGTATTGACGTGTTGCCTGCGGGCGCAGTGGTGAAGCCATTTGATTTGATCGACGCGGTGTCGCGCGGCGCGCTGGACGGCGGGCACGGCGTGACGGCCTATTGGTACGGTAAGAACTCCGCGATTGCGCTCTGGGGTTCCGGCCCGGCGTTCGGGATGGATGCCAACATGATGCTTGCATGGCATGAGTTCGGCGGCGGCAAGCAGTTGCTCGCCGACATTTACAAATCGCTCAAGCTCGACGTAATGTCGTTTCTGTATGGCCCGATGCCCACGCAGCCCCTGGGTTGGTTCAAAAAGCCGATTACCAAGGTGGAAGATTTCAAGGGGTTGAAGTACCGTACCGTCGGGCTCTCAATTGAGCTTTTTTCGGCACTTGGCGCTGCCGTGAACGCGTTGCCGAGTGGAGAAATTGTCGCCGCGATGGACCGCGGGCAACTCGACGCCGCAGAATTCAACAATACAACCTCGGACAAAACACTCGGCTTTCCCGACGTTTCCAGAGTCTGCATGTTGCAGTCGTTTCACCAGTGCTCCGAGCAGTTTGAAATTTTGTTTAATCGCGCGAAATTCAACACGCTCTCGCTAGACCTGCAGGCGATCATTCAAAACGCGGTGCAGGCCGCGTCTGCCGAAATGAGTTGGAAAGCGATTGATCGCTATTCGCAGGATTACCTCAATTTACAAAAGAGTGGCGTCAAGTTTTATAAAACACCGGACGCGATTTTGCAGGCGCAGCTTGAGGCGTGGGACGACATCGCGCGCAAAAAATCTGCAGAAAATCCCGTGTTCAAAAAAGTGCTGCAATCGATGCAAAACTTTGCGGAGCGCACCTGCCGCTGGCAGAACGAAACGAACGTCGATTACAAGATGGCTTTCAACAAATTTAGCGGCGGCAAATAGCTGTTGATCGTGCGTTGCACCGTACGGAGCCTCGCTGAGCCTCGGCGCTTCTTCGATTTCGCTTCGCTACATCGAGGCCACGAGTTGTTGCGTACCGCGCTAAAACGCTTTTCCAAACGGATGCAAACGAATCCCCTTGCGCAAATGCTTCCACGGCAAATCCGCAGGGTCAGCGGCCATTGGCCCCGGCGCTTTTGCCACCAAAATTTTCTCAGCAATCGGCGTGAAATCGGCGCGAAAATGCACTGAACTTTTGTTGACGAGAATCGCTTGCTCCGTCGGCTCAATGCCAACGTAGCGATACATCGCTTGATCTGCCAGCTGCGTCTTATACGTTGCCACCACGATGCGTACGCCTTGATAGCGCAGGCACGCAGAAGGCCCAAGACGCATTTTCATGCCGCGATAAAACGGCCCGGTTGCAGCGAAATTTCCGTCGTGAATCGCCTCAACCGTCCACGGCAATTCAAGCGGCGCATCGCCGGGAATTCGGCTCTTACCGCCAAGCGCAAAGTTGAGCGTTTTGCCTACGCCCACTTCATGAGCTGCGTTCGCCGCCGCACCGTCGACGATGAGGCCTGTCGCAGCGCGCTCCGCACGGCATTCGAGCAGCGCGCGTACCATGCCCATCGTGTCGCTGTCGCCGCCAGCGCCGGGGTTGTCTTGTGTGTCGGCGATCACCACGGGCTTCTTCGCGGTCGCGGCGATGAGTTGCGCCTCGCGCACTGCCTCCAAGGCGGTGAGTACCCGCGCGTCCCATTCGCCTTCTGCTGCGAGCACGCGTCGCTCGAGCCTGTCCGCCGCCGCATTCGCCGCCGCAAGGTTTACGCCATAAGCCCACACCACAGGCGCGCAGCCCTCAAAATCCGCCGCCGGAAACCCCGGTGTGAAAGACGCGCTGGGCACGTCGCGGGACTCCAGCTGTCCGACCAGCGAATAAATATCGTTGCCCGGAAATAAATCTGTGCATTGCGCGGTAATCGGAATGAGATAGGGCAGGTTACGACTGGCCAACGCGGGCGCGGCCATGCCGTTGATGCGCTGCTTCAGATAAAACGCCGCACGCGCGCCGGTTTCGGCCATATCGACGTGCGGATATGTGCGGTACGCGACCAGCATTTCGCAGTTCGCAAACATCATCGGCGTGGTGTTCGAGTGCAAATCTAGGCTCACTGCAATCGGCACTTTTGGACCAACAATAGCGCGCACTCGGCGCAGCAATTCACCTTCGCCGTCGGGATAAGAATCGGTCACCATCGCGCCATGCAAATCAAGGTAGACCATCTCAGCATTCGCCTTCCGAATACCGTCGCAAATCGCGCCTGCGATGCGCTCAAACGCGTCGTCGGTCACCTGCGCGCTGGGGCTTGCCGCGGCCCACGCGGTGGGAATCAACGTATGCGCCGCGTTCATCTCCGTCATAAAACCGGAGATCGGGATATTTTGATTCTGAAAGCGCTCGAAAATTTCATCACCCATCGAGACCGGCGGCCAGCCACCGCCCTGTACGAATCGCTCGTATGAAGCCTTGGAAGGTGCGAAGGTATTGGTCTCGTGTTGAAAACCACCGATGGCGATGCGCATGGAATAAAGATTGAAGTTAAGGGTTAGGTTGATGGCAATGTAGCGGGTAACCCAATACGGTGCAATCTCGTTGCGGCACAAATTGATCTTTCGCCCTAAGCGCGTTCAACGGACCGGCGCGATGATGCGCGCGCTTTGCACTACCGAAAAAGTAATTAAAAATTGGGCACAAACGCCAGCCCAAGATTCGTTAACGCTTATTTTTGCGCGTTCGCTTACATGAAAAGCAAGACTTATCTGATAATCTGAACTCCCGTTTCCGCACGAGCAGGCGCAGCCCATGTCTTCCGCCCACACGCCTGATTGGCGTCACCGCGCAGCCACTCTCACTATCGACGCGCGCGCCTTTATCGGCGGCAAGCGTTTTGATGCGTTGAGCGGCGAAACCTTTGACGTGATTTCTCCGTTGAATGGCAAAGCCATCGCACGTGCGTCGCGTTGTCGTGCAGAGGACATAAACGCGGCGGTTGTGTCTGCGCGAACAGCCTTCGACAGTGGCGTCTGGTCCACGCAACCGCCGGCGCAACGCAAGCGAATCTTGCTCAAGTGGGCCGACAAAATCATTGCTGCGCGCGACGAGCTTGCGCTTCTCGAAACGCTCGACATGGGGAAGCCGATTCGCTTCTCGCATGCGGTGGACGTGTATTCGACGGCGCGCTGCATTCAGTGGTACGCCGAAGCGGTCGATAAGGTTTACGACGAAATTGCGCCGACGCCGAACAACGCGCTGGGCCTCATTCGCCGCGAACCGATGGGGGTGATCGGCGCGATTGTGCCGTGGAATTATCCGATGCTCATGGCGTCGTGGAAGCTTGCGCCGGCGCTCGCGGCGGGCAATAGTGTGGTGTTGAAACCGTCTGAAAGGTCGCCGCTCACGGCGATGCGCTTGGCTGAGTTGGCCGTCGAAGCGGGGCTGCCGCCGGGCGTGTTTAACGTGGTGCCGGGCTACGGTGCTGAAGCCGGCGAGGCGCTGGCGCTGCATTTGAACGTGGATGCGATTGCATTTACGGGATCGACACGTACCGGGCGCAAAATGCTCGAATACGCGGGTCGCAGTAATTTGAAGCGCGTGTTCAACGAACTGGGCGGTAAATCGGCCAACATCATCTTTCCCGATTTCAACGATCTTGAGCGTGCCGCCTCGACTGCGGCGGGCTCAGTGTTTTTCAATCAAGGCGAGAGCTGCAACGCACCGTCGCGGTTGTTGGTTCACGAAAGCATCGCCGATTTAGTGATCGAAAAAATCGTGGCGCAAACTCCGCGCTACGCACCCAGTGATCCGCTCGATCCAAACACCGTCATGGGCGCGATGGTTGATGAAGCGCACTTGCGCAGTGTCATGGGTTTTGTTAACTCCGGCAAGCTCGAAGGTGCGCGCTGCTTGGTCGGTGGCACCATTGCAAACGACAAGACCGGTGGTGTGTACATGAACCCGACGGTGTTCGATAACGTAAAAAACGATATGAAAATCGCGCGTGAAGAAATCTTCGGGCCGGTACTTTCGATCATTCGCTTTAAGGACGAGGCCGACGCCATTCGTATCGCCAACGATTCGACGTACGGCTTACACGCCGGCGTGTGGACGAACAATCTCGACCGTGCGCACCGCGTCGCCGCCGCGCTGCGCGTGGGCACAGTGCACGTAAATAGCTACGACGAAGACGATATGACAGTGCCGTTCGGCGGTTACAAACAATCGGGCAACGGCCGCGATAAATCGCTGCACGCGCTCGACAAATACACCGAACTGAAAACCACCTGGATTCGCCTAAGCGCGAAGTAGCGGGGCGCGGCGGTAGGCGACGACTTGGCGTCGCTCGGTGGTGCGTCACAGACAGGATTGCTAGTTACAGCTTTTCGCCGTAAACGACAGCTAGGCGGTCGTTGCAGCTAGTTTTATACGCAACTCGATATTAAGGAAAATATCCCGCTAACGACCACCCGTTGGTCGTTAGCGCTTAAAAGCCGTTACGTGACTGTTTACTGTTTCGCTGCGGCCATCGCCGCTGCGACTGCCTTCTTCGGGTTTGCCAATATTCGGCGTCCGTCGGCCGTTTTGTCGGCGGTCCTCACGATGATGTCCACGACCTGCGGGGGTTTGAGCTTTGGATTCACCACAAGAATTTTCGCAGCAAGCCCAGCGATTTGCGGCGACGCCATTGACGTGCCCGACTCTGCGACCCGCGCGCCACCGGGCAAAAAGCTCTCCACTTGATAACCGTTGGCGTGCACTTTCACGGTCGGGCCGTAGCTTGTAAACGACGCTTCATCGCCCGCCAGATCAACCGCGCCAACGGTCAATAGATTCGGCAACACGATCGCGGCTGGAATTGTTTCGTTAAACGTCGAGTCGCCGTTTTCGTTGCCCGCCGCTGTGACGAACAAAATCTCTGGCGCACTGGCAAACGCTTTGCTCATACTGGCGCGGCTGATGTCAAAGAGTTCGCGCGCGAGGGCTTCGCGCTCCTTCGGTGTCTTGCCAACGCCACACAGCTCCAGTTCACTCTCAACGCTCTTGGCATCGCCGCCCCAGCTCATGTTCACCACGCGTACTTTGTGTTTGCGGAAGAAATTCACGTAGGCAAACATCGAGTCGGCTTCGCGTTTCGCTTGCTCGCGGCTTGGGCACGGATCGGGAACGAGCGTGTGACCAAACTCAATGCGCGCCGTGACGAGTCGCGCCAGCGGATTGCCCGCGAGGGTTATGCCCGCAACGTGCGTACCGTGCATGTAGTTGCCCGCGAGGCGAATTTCTTCGATGGCCGCTTTGTATTCGGCTTGCTTCAAGCCGGACAAATATTGCTTCACCTCGGTCGCCTCTTTGCTATCGATGTTCGACTTCAAATCTGAGAAACCTTTGGTGCGCGACTGCATTACCGGCAAGCGTGATTTCAACGCAGCCGGAATCGGATGGAGATCGCCCTTCGATGGTTTTGCATATTTGTCGAACGCGATGACCAGCGCTTTGCCGTCCGCGCCGCGCGCAACCTGCTTCTGAAAGAGCGCGGTGTCGCTGCCGCTGTCCCACACGGCCACCGTCACCGGTTTGTACGCTGCGTTCGCTTGGAGCGCCACGTCACGCGCGGCCCAAATATCTTTCTTGGCGACGGTGTGCTTCGCCAGATACGCCGCGTAAGTGTCGACCAACGTCTGCTTGAGCGGCAGCGACACCTGCAAGCGATAGCGCGCACCGATCAAGCCGGGCGCAAAATCAGAAGAGAGCGAACCCGCCTTGTCCTTGGTCGGTTGCAACACATCGCGCACGTAGCCCAGCGCCATCGCTTCACTGTTGATTTCCGCGCGCATTTTCAGCTCGCGCACTTCGTTCTGTACCACGTCAAAGGGCAGCGCCTCAAGCGAATCGCCCAAGCGCTTTCCGAGCGCTGCGCGATAGGCGTCGGAGTTGGCGTTGCCCACTTGCTTTTGCGCTTCCACCGCAGCACTAAGAAATAGACCTGAGAGCAATTTGTCAGCGGGCTTTTCTTCCAGATCGCGCACCAACGCGGCATTTTTGAGTGCGTTGTCGAAGTTGCCGCCCAAAAAATCAATCGCCACCAACGTGGAAAGCAAACCGCGAAGCGACGCTTTGTCGGCAATTTCATGCTTCGCCAGCACCGACTCTACGTTCGCACGATGCTCACGCGTGAACGCGGCGAAGCGCGCATCCGTACGAACGACGTCTTCAAGATTGCCGTCGATCTGGTAAGTGAAACGCGGAATATCGGTGGCTTTTTCCACGCGAACTTTGGGCTGCGCGAAGGTCGCAGGAACGAGTAACGCCGCTGCAAGCAGCGTAACGATAAAACGAGACGTCATAAAACTAACTCCAGAAATTTGGATTCACCAACGGCGCACTTAGCGGCGGTCGGTGAAATTGAACGTGAGAGTTTACTGGGCTGGTCGCATTGCCGGGATGGGGCTGCGGTCGCTTGATCCGCGACGACGAAAAAAAGGCCGCGAAGTGCGGCCTTTTGTAACTGCTGCGGGTGATCTACTCCGCCGCGACCGCTTGTCGTTCGCGTGCTAGGTCGAGCGCAGTCCATTCGTGGTCAACGGCGGCGATGAAGGCGTCGACCATCGCGGGGGTGTGGCAGGGGCCGGGCGCGATGCGGATGCGCTCGGTGCCGCGGGCGACCGTGGGGTAGTTGATCGGTTGCAGGTAGATGCCGTGGCGTTCCTGGAGGCGGTCGGTGAGCGTTTTGACTTTGACCGGATCGCCTACAAATACTGGCACGATGTGCGATTTGCTGGGCATGACGGGAAGACCCAAATCGGTCAGGCGCGATTTGATCTGCGCCACGCGTTCGCGCTGTAAGCGACGCTCTTCCTGCGAATTCATCAGATGCGAGACGCTAGCAATCGCGCCAGCAGCGAGCACCGGGGCGAGCGACGTTGAAAAGATAAACGACGCGCCGAAACTGCGAATGCAATCCACCACCGGCACATCACCCGTGACGTAGCCGCCCTGCATGCCGAAAGCTTTGCCGAGCGTTCCTTGAATGACGTCAATCTGGTCGGCTACGCCCATTTCTTGCGACACACCGCCGCCACGCGCGCCGTACATGCCGACGGCGTGCACTTCGTCGAGATACGTCATCGCGCCGTACTTTTTGGCGATACGCGCCACATCGCCAATCGGCGAAATGTTGCCGCTCATTGAATACACACTCTCGAACACGACGAGCTTCGGACGGTCCGGGCTGATCGCCGCGAGTTTGGCTTCTAGGTCTTGCAGATTGTTGTGTTCAAAGATCATGCGGTCGCAACCGGCGCGACGAATGCCCTCGATCATCGAATTATGGTTGTCGCTGTCCGACAAAATTACGGTGCCGGGCAGCAGCGAGCCGAGCACGGTCAGCGCGGCCAAATTGGCGCTGTAGCCCGAGGTGAATGAGAGCGCTGCGGGTTTGTCGTGAAGTTTGGCGAGAAGATTTTCAAGCTCGACGTGGCGGGCGTTGGTGCCGCCGATATTGCGCGTACCGCCAGCGCCGGTGGCCCCGTCGTCAATCGCTTGAATCATCGCTGCGCGCACGGCCGGATGGTGGCCCATACCTAAATAATCGTTAGAGCACCAGGTGATGACCTCGCGCAAGCCATTGGGCCCGGCCCATTGCACACGTGGGTATTCACCCGCAGGGCGCGTCAGCTCTGCGAAAATGCGGTATCGCCCCTCACGCTTGAGCGTGTCAATTTGCGCAGCAAATAAGGCGGGGTAGTCAGAAGAGCGGATCAAAACAGTGCTTTCAGAGTCCAGACGAGATTTTACGATTCAAAACCGAACATTGCCAGCGGCGGGGACCGGTTTGGTCTGGTCGGCGGGGCGGTTCAGCTTTGATTTAGGGCCGGAGGCGCCCGTCGTCGTGATGGGAATTGTGAATGTCACCCCCGATTCGTTCTCTGACGGAGGTCAACATATTGGACTCGAAAAGGCCTTAATTCACGCTGAACGCTTGATTTACGAGGGCGCGGCGATTTTGGATGTGGGCGGCGAGTCCACTCGCCCCGGCGCGCCGGAGGTGAGCGTTGACGAGGAGCGCGCGCGCGTGATCCCATTGGTTATTGAATTGGTGAATAGAGGGTATTGCGTTTCTGTAGACACGCGAAAGCCCGAAATCATGGTCGAGGCGATCGCGGCGGGCGCGGCGATCATCAACGATGTGATGGCGCTCACCGCTCCGGGCGCGGTGGCGGCGTGTGCAGCGAGTAACGTGGGGGTTGTGCTTATGCATATGCAAGGGCAGCCGGGCAGCATGCAGGCGGCGCCGCATTACGACGATGTGGTGCGCGAGGTGGGAGAGTTTTTGTTGGCGCGGGCGCGGGTTTGCGAAGCGGCGGGGATTTCGCCGCAGCGCATCGTGCTCGATCCGGGGTTTGGTTTTGGTAAGACGGTTGCGCACAATGTGGCGCTTACGCGTCGCCTTAATGAGCTGGCGGCGCTGGGTTACCCGGTACTTGCGGGTTGGTCGCGCAAACGCACATTAGGCGATCTCACGGGGCGGACGGTGCCTGCTGATCGCGTTTCGGCGAGCGTGGCGGCGGCGCTGGCGTGCGTGGCGCGCGGTGCGCGAATTGTTCGCGTGCACGATGTTGCTGCTACGGTGGATGCGCTAAAGGTTTGGCGTGCGATGGGGGTTTAGGGCAACCTCGAGTCAGAGTTCGCGTCAGGAAGGAATCGCCAAGGTGGGAACGGGCTTGCCCGCGATTGGCATGAGCAACGGGTAATCGCGGGCAAGCCCGCTCCCACAGGAGTACGCGATTCGCGTTCGTCTACACAGGTAAGTCGTTTCGCGTGAAATTCGCTAACATGTGAGTTAATTCATTTGACTGTGGACGCACGCCACCATGAACTCATCTAACAACGCCCTTTCCAGCATGCACCCCGACGAGCGCGCTGCGCGCTTGCAGCTTGCGGCGTGTTACCGCGTTTTCGCTTTTCTCGGCTGGACCGAGATGATCTACAACCACATTACGCTGCGCCTGCCGGATTCGGTTTCCGGCGGCAGAAAAGAGTTTTTGATCAACCCGTTTGGGCTGCATTACAGCGAAGTTACCGCCAGCAATTTGGTGAAGATTGATTTGCAAGGCAATGTGCTCGACGGTTCCAAGCATCGCGTGAACCCCGCCGGATTCACCGTGCATGCCGCCATCCACGATTCGCTGCCCGATGCGCATTGCGTGATGCACACGCACACCACTGCGGGGGTTGCGGTGGCGTCGTTGCAAGGCGGTTTGCAGCAGACAAATTTCTATTCGGCACAGCTGCACGAAATGGTCGCGTATCACACGTTTGAGGGCATCACCATTCACACCGAGGAAGCGCCGCGTTTGCTCAAAAGTATCGGCAACAAGCCGGCGGTCATTTTGCGTAATCACGGGCTGTTGTCGTACGGCCGCACATTGCCGCAAGCATTTGCAATTTTGTGGACGATGCAGCGCGCCTGCGAGATTCAATTGGCAACGCTCAGCATGGGCGCAGCCATTCCGGTGTCCGAAGCAATCGCCGCAAAGTGCACTCGCGATTCGCTGCAATTCGATCCGGATTTTGGCGCGGGGCAAGATGTGTTTGATGCGCTGGTGCGGCAGGTAGATCGCGTGGATTCGTCGTACAAAGCGTAGGACGACGTGCGCGTGGCGTCCGCCGCGCTTGGCTCTCGGAGCGACACGAAGCTCTCGCCAGCCCCAGCAAAACTACAATCCCCGCATGAGCAAAAGAAAATACTTCGGCACCGACGGTGTGCGGGGCGAGGTGGGCATTGCCCCGATCACGCCAGATTTCATCATGCAGTTGGGTCACGCCACGGGGCGTGTGCTACGCGCACAGGCGAAACCGGGCAAGCGACCGGCGGTGTTGATTGGCAAAGACACGCGCATTTCGGGCTACATGCTCGAAGCCGCGTTGGAAGCCGGTTTGTCTGCTGCGGGTGTGGATACGCTCCTGACCGGGCCGCTGCCGACGCCGGCGATTGCGTATCTCACACGCGCGCTTAGAGCGCAGGCGGGACTCGTGATTTCGGCGTCGCACAACCCGTTTCCGGACAACGGCATTAAATTTTTCAACGCGCAAGGCGACAAGCTTTCCGACGACGCCGAGCTTGCGATTGAGGCAGAGATCGACAAAGGCTTGCGTTGTGTGTCGTCCGGTGAGCTCGGAAAAGCCAAACGCGTGAACGACGCGGCGGGCCGCTACATTGAGTTTTGCAAGCGCGCGTTTCCGGCGGATTTAACGTTGCGCGGTTTGAAAATCGTGGTTGACTGCGCGCACGGTGCGGCGTATCAAGTCGGCCCAGCGGTGTTTCACGAGTTGGGCGCGGATGTGGTGAGCTTGGGTGCATCGCCCGATGGCATGAACATCAACAAAGGCGTGGGTGCAACGCATCCGGAGTATCTCGCCGAAATGGTGCTGAAAAATGGGGCGGACTTGGGTGTTGCGCTCGACGGCGATGCGGATCGTTTGCTCATGGTGGACGCGGCAGGCAAGACCTACGACGGTGATCAATTGGTCTACATCATCGCGTCACACCGTGCCTCGAAAAATGAACTCGGCGGCGGCGTGGTCGGCACGCAAATGACCAACTACGGTCTTGAGCAAGCCTTTGCGCGACGCGGCATGCCGTTTGCGCGCGCGAAGGTGGGTGACCGGTACGTGCTTGAAATTTTGCGCGAGAAAAACTGGCTGATCGGTGGTGAAAACTCGGGGCACATTTTGTGTCTCGATAGACATTCCACGGGAGACGCCATCATTGCTGCGCTGGAAGTGTTGCGTGCGTTGGTAGAGGGCAATATGTCGCTCGCTGAGGCCGCCGCGGATGTCACGCTGTTGCCGCAAGAACTCATCAACGTGCGCATCGACAAAGCGTCGCCTTGGGCGGACAAACCGGCGGTAAAAGCGGTGCTCGCCGAATGGGAAGCCAAGCTTGTCGGGCATGGCCGCATTTTGCTTCGCCCGTCCGGGACCGAGCCCGTGGTGCGCGTGATGGTGGAGGCCGAAGACGGCGTGATGGCGAAGGCCGGCGCGGCTGCGATTGCCGAAGCAGTGGCCGCGTGAAACTGCCTTATTCACACCTCGATCTCATTGCGCTTGGCGTCTTCGTGCTGTGCTGGTTTGGCTATGACTGGTTTGCAAATCATCGCAGCAGTAAACGCCCGAGTCTGCTCACCGTGATGAACGCCGCGCGGGATCGTTGGTTCACCCAGACGTTGACGCGCGAAAATCGCATCGTTGATTCGGCGCTGCTTTCAAACTTGATGAACAGCGCAACGTTTTTTTCGTCAACCACCGTCATTGCGCTGGGTGGTTTGCTCGCGCTATTTGGCTCAGTCGAAAAGAGCGCAGAAATTTTCGAAGCACTGCCGTTTGCGCAGCGTTCTAGCCAGCAGTTGATCGAGGCGAAAGTGGTGCTGATGATTTTGTTGTTCATCTACGCGTTGGTGAAATTTACGTGGTCGGTGCGGCAATTTAATTTCGTAACCACGCTGATCGGTTCCATCGCACCGCGCGACGAATTGGAAGACGCCGACCGCACAGCCGCACGACGTGCTGGCGGCATTTTGAAATTGGCGGGCGAAAATTTTGGGCAGGGCATGCGCGCTTATTACTTCGCGGTCGCAGCGATGTTTTGGTTCGTCCAACCGCTTTTTTTCGTCGTCTCGACGCTGGTGGTCACCGCGATGCTCTACCGGATGGAGTTTCATTCGCGCACGTTGGATGTGTTGTCCGGCGAGGCGTAGCGGTGCAGCGGTTCGCTACGGGCGAGTAGGCGTGCGTGCGCTTGGTGGCCAGCTTCGGTACGCTTCGTTTAGCGCTTTGTAGGCGCGGACTCGGCCGCGCTTCACCACTGCATGGGCGACGCGAAGCCGTCGCCTACCGTTTGAGTAAATAGTATTGAGTCAGGTTTGCAGCTTTTTAGCGCCAACGACTGCCAGGCGGCGCTTAGCGCTTAATTTTTAGTGAAGTCGATAATGAAACGAATTGAGCTGAAACCCCCATTAAAGCAGTCGTTCGAGCAAAAAGCTGCTGCATTTCTCGCATTCTTTGCATGGTTCTGCGGGGCGATGACGATGACGGCGACGGCGTGGGCGCAGGCTCCCGTCGTTTCGCCGAGCCCCGCCGCTGTCGTAACCACCGCGGCCAGCGCCGACGTCGCTAAACCCACCCGCCCAAAAATTGGCCTCGCACTCTCCGGTGGCGGTGCGCGCGGAATGGCGCATGTGGGGGTGCTCAAGGAGTTAGAAGCAGCGCGGATTCCGATTGATTTTGTCGCGGGCACCAGCATGGGCTCCATCATCGGCGGTCTCTACGCCAGCGGCATGACACCGGCGCAGCTAGAAAAACGCATCCTCGCGATGAACTGGGATGTGGTGCTCGCGGACCGTCCACCGCGCGAAGAATTGTCGCTGCGGCGCAAGGCGGATGACCTGAAACTCTCGTTGCCGATTGAATTTGGCATGCGCGACGGCGAGCTGCGCGGCCCGCGCGCGGCGGTCGGCTCCACCGGGTTGGAGAGCATGCTCAAGCGACTCACCGACGGTGTGCCTAACAGCATCGCGTTCGATCAATTGCCGATTCCGTTTCGTGCGGTCGCGACGGACTTGGTGACGGGCGAAGCAGTCGTGTTTGACCGTGGTGAACTCTCTGCCGTAATGCGCGCAAGCATGAGCGTGCCCGCCGCGTTCGCGCCGGTGGAAATCGATGGACGATTGTTGGTCGACGGTGGGCTGGTGAACAATTTGCCGGTGGATGTGGTGCGCGCGATGGGCGCGGATATCGTAATCGCCGTGAACATCGGCACGCCGCTGTTGCCGCGCGAACAGCTCGGCTCGATTTTCGGCATCGGCATGCAAATGCTCAATATCCTCACCGAGCAAAACGTACGCACGTCCATCGCCTCGCTGAAACCGAACGACGTGCTCATCGTTCCGGATTTGTCAGCCGTAACGTCGGCTGACTTCAAACTCGGAGCAGACGCTATGAAGCGTGGTGCGGAGGCAGTGCGGGGTGTGCTGCCGCTACTGAGCGGCTACGCATTAAGCCCCGAAGCGTTTGCGTCACATCTCGCTTTCGAGCGAGACAGCACGCCGCTCGGCAAGCTCGATGAAATTCGTGTCGAAGGCGCGACGTACGCGGGCGTGAACACGATTCGCGCGCAGCTCTCGGTGCTCACCGGCGCGCCTGTGGATCGTCGCCAAATCGAGCGCGACTTAGCGTGGCTTTCGGGGCGAGGGGATTTTGAGCGACTCGATTACCGCGTCGTCACCGAGCGTGATCGCAACGTGCTGCTTGTGCAGGTGCAAGAGAAACCGTGGGGGCCAAATTACTTTCGATTTGGGCTCAATCTTGGCACCGATTTCAGCGGGCAGGGCGAATTTAACTTCGTGGCGACGCACACGCGGCGCTGGCTAAACGCAATCGGTGCCGAGTGGCGCAACGAATTGCAAATTGGCCGAACGCAACGCTTCTCGACCGAGCTTTATCAGCCGCTATTGCCCACCGAGTCACTCTTCCTGAGCATCGGCGCAGAACAGCAGCGCCGCGTTGCAGATATCTCGCAAACGTCAGAGGGTTTTACCGATTACGCCCTAGCGCAGTATCGCGGTCTCAATAGTCGTTTGTCTGCCGACCTAGGCGTTGCCTTTGGGCGCTATGGCGAATTTCGCATCGGGCCGTTGTATGAACGCGTGTCGCTCTCGCCACGCGTGGGACAACTCGGGCTGCCTGCGTTGCGTGCCAACGAATCGGGCATGCACGCGAGCCTAGTCATCGACCAACGCGACTCAGCGTCGTTTGCACGCAGCGGTTATCGCATCGAAGCCAACGTGCACCGCGCGCTCACAACTTTCGGCGCGGGCAACAATTTTTCGCGCTACCAATGGTCATCCGAGTACGCAAAAACCTTCGGCGAAAACACGGTGGACGTGGCGCTGAAATTCGGGGGGTTGTATAGCAAAGCACCCTCGGCGTATCCGTACTTCGAACTCGGCGGCTTCTTGCAACTCTCGGGCTTACGCGGAGCGGAACTACGCGCCGATCAAGTCGCGCTGGCGCGCCTCATCGGCTTTCGGCGCATCGGCAATTTACCCGCGTTCGGACGCGGCATTTATGTCGGCGGATCGCTAGAAGCAGGCGCGATTGAATCGCCGAACGTCACGCTCCCAGCGCGAACACTCTTCGGCTCAAGCCTATTTTTGGGCCTAGACACGTCTATCGGCCCGTTCTACATCGGCTATGGGCAAGCCACCGGCGCGCGGCGTAGTGCTTATCTTTTGCTGGGTCGGCCGTAGGACGGACAGCGGCAAGGCTTAACGCCATTTTTGCCGCCGTCGCGTTCGTTGACGCTAAGCGTTTACCACTTCATTTCGCCCGTATTCACTTTCGCGCCGATGTCGAGCGAAACGGCACCGTCGGTAACTTGCGGGAATGCTTGCTTCATCGCGCCAATTAACGTCGCGCTCGTTTTGTTAGCTGCGAGATTTTTCTCGAACGTGGTGAGGTAGTTTCGGGTAAACGCAATCGCGCTCGCGTCGAGTTTGCTGCCGGCGCTCATATGGCTCGGCACCACAAGTTCAGGTTTCAACGCCGCCATTTCGTCGAGTTGAGCAACCCAGGCGCTGCGCTCCGCTACCGTTTGCGTGTCGGCCGTCCACACATGCATGTTGCCGAATACGCCGATGTTTCCGACGATGGCCTTGATCGACGGAATCCATGCGTAAGGCCGGTGCGCGAGCGGGCCTTGCGTACCGCGAATTTCAATCGCTTGGCCTTCCAAACTGAGACTGGTGCTGTCGAGCGCGCGTGGCAGCACAGGCGTGCGCGGTGCGTTGGCACCCATTTTCGGTCCCCAGAACGCTACTTTGCCCGCCACTTTTGGGAGTAGTTTGCTCAGCACGGCAGGCGTTGTTACGACGTCGGCTTGCGGAAAAATTTCCTTTAGCGTTTCTACGCCGAAATAGTAGTCGGGGTCGGCTTGGCTGACATAAATCGTTGTGAGCTTTTTGCCGCTGTCGAGGACGTTGGCTGCAATGCGCAACGCGTCGGCGCGCGTAAATCCCGCGTCGATCACCATCGCTTCCTTTTCGCCGTAAACGAGCGTGGAATTGACATTGAAGCTGTTGCCGTCGGCGTTGTAGACCTTGACGGTCAGCGGTTGCGCAGCATTTGCGTTGGCGAATGCGATAGCGAGAGAGGCGGCGACTAAAGTGGTGCGAATCATGGCGTGAGTCCTATTTGAGCGATTAAAAAAAGACGCGCTTTGGCGTTGGAGTGAACTGTAGTTGCAATAATCGCGCAGATAAACCCTATAAAATAGCCATAATTGTTTCGCAAAACGAGCAAATAATGGATCGACTCACAGCAATGCGGGTGTTTGTGGAAGTCGCGACGAGCGGCAGCTTCACCGCAACCGCCGACAAATTGGAGATGTCGCGAGCGATGGTGACGCGCAACGTGGCCGAGTTGGAGCATTGGTTAGGTGCGCGCTTGTTGCAGCGAACCACTCGCCGCGTGACGCTTACCGACGCTGGCGAAACGTGTTTGCGACGAAGCCAGCAAATGATCGCGCTGATGCAAGACGTGCAAGATGAAACGAGCAGCCAAGACGGCGCATTGCGCGGCCAACTGCGAATCACTTGCAGCATGTCGTTCGCGTATGCCGAAATGGCGGCCGCAGTCACTGATTTTCTGAAAACGCATCCGCTGCTAAAAATCGATCTCAACGCCAGCGAAGCCGCACTCAATCTCGTCGAAGCACGCATTGATTTGGCCATCCGCATCAGCGCCGAGCCCGACCCGATGCTGATCGGTCGCGTGCTGGCACCGTGTAGGTCGGTGTTGGTGGCGTCGCCGGAGTACTTAGCCGCGCAGGGTGTGCCGCAAGTGCCCGCCGATCTTGTCACGCATCGCTGCCTAAGCTTTGCCAATTTCGGCAGAAGCGTGTGGAAGTTTCGTCGCGCGGACGAGGGCGCAGACGTCAGCATCGCGAGTCAGTTCAGCGCAAACGAAGCGACCACTTTGCTACGCGCCGCGTTAGCGGGCGGCGGCGTCGCGCTACAACCGCTTTATCTGGCGAGAGCGCACTTGGCCGACGGCAGTTTGCAAGCCGTATTGCCCGACTGGACGTTGCCGGAAATGGCCATCTACGCGCTCTATCCCTCACGCAAACATTTGTCGCCCGCGGTGCGCGCGTTCTTAGACTTTTTGGTGGATCGGTTTGCAGAGGTGAAGTGGTAGAGAAGCTTGGGGCGGGTTCGCCACACGGAGCGACGCGGTCGGGGGTTGCCCGACGGCAAGTCACCTTCTTTGCTTCGCCAAAGAAAGTAACCAAAGAAAGGCGACCCCGGGGATTCGCTGATTTCCTGCGGTGCTCGCGTCAAGCGGGCGTCGCACAAATCGCCCGATGGCGCGCTAACCGCGCGCAGTGGGCTCATGGTGCGCCGCTCGGACCGCCTGACGCTCCGCTCCTCGGAGCGAATCCACGGGGACCCCGTTCGGACATATTCTTAATCGCTTCGCGGTGGGGGTTACGGGAACCCGGATGCGAGCATCCTGGCTACTTGTTTTGGCGTGGAGTTATACATGTCGCGACCATGTAAAAACGAATTAGTCGGCAAAATACAACTACTTGCGCGAGGCGGCAGAAAATGACGACGTCTTCGATTAAAAACTTATACACGCGCTGCGTCGTTAAAACACGTTAGGCATCATATGTTTTACGCATATCTCGTGCTCGGCTTCGGAATCTTTGGTGCTGGTATGTTTCTACTACCCGGCTGGTACAAGGTTCTTTGGGGCGCGGTGTGCGTTGCCCTGACTGTTGCGCTGCCATTCATCCTTGAGCGCTTGCTGGACCCGTTGAATATCAGGCGCATTGCAAAGCACCTTGAAGCTACAGGCGCGTCTGACATTCAAGTTCAGTCATTTCCAAACCACTATGGTGCGCACTATGTTCGTGCCGGCGTTAAGCATTACGCTAGGTGTAGCGTGAAGCGCGGAAGGGTCGCGATAGCCGAGCGCCATTCAAACGCGGCGTCCAGGTGATGCATACCAATTCGCTGGTGCGGACATATGTGCGATAAAGCTCCGAGCTCACAGGTCGGCCTGCGCGCCGCCCAGCTTAACTATTGGTGTTGTAGCCCGGATGCTTGCATCCGGGTTCCCGTAAACCCTATCGCGAAGCGATCAAGCATCTGTCCGAACGGGGTCCCCGTGTATTCGACCCCGAGGAGCGGAGCAACGCGCGGTCGTAGACCCGCACCATGAGCCCACCGCGCGCGGTTAGCGCGCCATCGGGCGATTTGTGCGGGTCCCGCGCGTTGCGAGCACCGCAGGATCAGGGCGAATATTGGGGTCGCCTTTTTGGGTTACCTTTTTGGCGAAGCAAAAAGGTGACTGGCCCCGCGCGGCCACAGAGCGCGCTGGTAGCGATACAAAACACGTTGGTTGGTATCAATTTGTGGTGGGTTGAAACCCACCCTACGGTTTCCCACGAGTCCCCGGCTCGACCGGATCGCAACGAACTGACCCGCTACACCGCCGTCTCCGTCGGATCATGCGCCGGCAAGAACATCACGGCGATGGTTGTAAGTAGGGCGATACCAGCCATTGTCCACAAGAGCGTGGAAAAGCCGCCCGCTTTGACGAAAGGCCCGAGCGCCCACACGGCGAGTGACGAAATGCCGAAGCTCACGGCCAAGCGAAGGCCCGCGACCCTGGAGCGCATGCTGTCGTCCACGAAGCGGGCAATGATGGCGTCGGTAAATGGAATCGCACCGAAAACGAAGGTCATGTACGCGACGGCGAATGCGTAAAACACCCAACCCTGTGCGTTGGCCGCGAGCACGAAGCACACAACTTGTGCGGCCACGATGGGCAGGAAAACGCGCTTGACGGGAAAGCGGTCGATGAGCTGACCGACAACGACTTGTGCAACGGATGCAATCGCATAAACACCCGCGAGCAACAGCCCGAGCGTTGCGGGATCGCTGGCGATGGCGCTGATACGTTCACGCAGCAATTCGCCGTTGCCGTTGGTGGTGAAGTTGAAGATCAGACTGCCGAGTGTGGTCGTGCAAGTGAGCACGGCGAACACGCGAACTACCGTGGCGTGGTCGAGGCTGAGTGCCTTAGTTTTTCGTCTCGATGCAGGCGACGAGGTTTCGCGCGGTACGTTGAGCGCGAAATATACGCCGAGCGCGAGCGCGATAACACCCGGCACCACAAACGCTGCGCGCCACCCTGCGTGTTTAACGAGTAAGCCCGTGAGCAGCGCGGCAGACGCAATGCCGAGATTGCCTGCGAGGCCGTTAACGCCAATCACCGCGCCGGGTTTGTCCGCGTGTTGCAACAACATCGGAATGCCGACCGGGTGGAAGATCGCAGAGAACGCGCCCATGAGTGTGAGCGCGATGCCCATTTGCAGAGGCGTTTGCGTGAGGGACACCAGCAGCAGCGACACGCCCATGCCGAAGAAGAACACCAGCATCATCGCGCGGCGGCCCCATAAATCGCCGTAGCGACCCGCCGGTAGCGATGCGACGCCAAACATCACAAACGCCCCAGTGGCGTAGGGCATCAAATCTTCCCAACGCGCAATACCAAAGTCAAGCGCGATGGCGCTCACGGCGGTTGCAAAAATCAGCAACGCAAGATGGTCAATGGCATGGGCGAAGTAGAGCAGGAGTCGGGTTTGCATGGGTGAAGCTTAGCGCCACTCGCGTCGGGAATGACCGTCGCGGGTCAGTTCCCTGTAACCGACGGCTTTGCCGTAGCGTTTGCGCTTTCGAGTTTTGCAAGGCGGTAGTGCAACGGCCACATCAACGCGTCTTGCGCGAGCGCGAGTTTGTAGCGTGCGGATGCGCCCACGCGATTACCTTGCTGCTCAAGTAGCTCGCCCATCGCGGCTTGCGCGGCGCTCAGCTGCGGCTGCCAAAGTGCTAGTTCGCTCACCGACTTTTCATATGCACCTGGCCCCTGGACGCGCATCCCGAGACGCGCGATGTAGGCTTGGCCCATCGGTTCGGTGAGCGATATGCCTGAGTTGACTAGCGCGAGCTGTGCGGGTTGCACAGCATCCTGCAATAAATGCAATTCGGCGATTTCGCGCGCAAAAGCGGATGCGTGATCGTCTTGGGTGATCGTTTCGAGGGCGGCGTCTGGCCCAAGTGTCATCAATTTTGCGAAGGCCGTAGCGCGGCGATTACCGATGGATGGAGACGCTTTTGCGGCGAGCGTAACCACGCGCGCATGGTCGCCTTGGCGGTGAGCGAGATCGAGCAATGCATCGATGTCCTCCGATTGCAGATTCGAGTTATTGGCCACCGCGTTAGCTGCCACTGTGGCTATCGCGAGATCAGACTCGGCCAAGGCGATGCGCAACTGTGATGACTGCGTAACGCGAGCCGCTGACGCAATTTGTTTCATTTGCCGCAGCGTAGCGCTGGCCAGCGCGGTATTGTTTTCGCTGAGACTCTTGCGCACAACATCCGCATGGCCCTCAAGCAGCGCAAGCCCTTGCAGCGAGAGATCGGCTTCGCTCTTGACTTCGATTTCGCGGGTTTCTAGTACCGATTGTGCAACAGATAACAAACGAGGCCAGACCGCCATCATCACACAGGCAACGAACGGAAAAAATAGCGCGATGTAGGTGCTGGGCTCTTGCGTTTGTGCCGCAATTTTCGGAAACGCCACTACCGCCAATGCCGCTGCCAGCGCCCATACGCCCGCCGCTACGGCTCCGGTCGACCAGCGCGTGGCCTGTGCGGCAGCAGGCCAGAAGCGATGCAGAGCCACGACGCCCAACGCGATGCCCGGCAGCCCGCTCGCGGTCGTTGCTACGCTCGCGAGCGCGCCCGTTGGGTCCGACAACGGCGTGAGCAAAGCGGGTGACGGCAGCATCTTCTGCGCGACCGCCGCGACGTACAAAATCGGCGCGAGCGCCAACATGGCTGCGCGTGTCGCCCACACCGGCGACACGTAACGGGCGATCAGCAGCATCATTGCCGAAATGAGCAAAACACCCGCCACCATCGGCGACAGCCACGCGCACACCGCAGCCAATGCGAGGGGCGCGGCCACCGTGAGCGCCCAGCGCTTCGACGACGCGTTGCGTTGGCCGGCGGTCACTCCGTTTGGTGTTGGTTCAAGGGCCGCACTTCGCGGCAACAGCGAGAACGGTGGGTCGATCAACCACAGCACCACCATCGCGCAGAGTCCGGCCGCCACGGGTGCTGTCCAGACGGGGAAGCGGGCGTAGAAAACAGTAGCTGCCGCGCACAGCACGAGCAACACGATCGCGCAGGTACGTAGCGCATGTGCGCGCCCTTGCATGTCGCCGCGCAGCGCCCACGCACTGACGAGTGCGGTGAGGCCCAAGCTTGCAACACAAATCAGCGCGAGCCAGAGCGCCAACGGCAACAACCGGTTCGCGGATTCTGGCGGAGTCGATACCGTGTTCGACGACGAAAACCATGCGTTCGCCATCAACCGCGTTGCGCCCGCTGGATTCGCCGGAATGAATTCGAGCTTTCGCAACGTGGTGACGCCGCTGTCGGCAAGTGCGGAATTGTTCGGCGCGAC
This sequence comes from Casimicrobium sp., assembly GCA_040079845.1. Classification (GTDB taxonomy): domain Bacteria; phylum Pseudomonadota; class Gammaproteobacteria; order Burkholderiales; family Casimicrobiaceae; genus Casimicrobium. The sequence continues at coordinate 28,951 of JBEBJR010000001.1, forward strand.
GCCACGCTCTAATCCGAGACCCAATTGCGTGATGTTGCCGGCCCAGCGCGGATGCCCGCGCAACATCACAATGGTTTCATGCTCAGCATTACGCGCTGTGGCGATCACGTTGGTCTTTGACGGCCCGCGACGACGCTCTTCAAGCGTGACCCAACCGATGCCCAGGCGTTGTGGGGCCGTCGTTTCGTTCGTGTGCAGCACCAGTGCCAACGCGTCGTCGGCATTGATCGACAGATTTTTGGATTGCACTGCCGCTGCGCCGCGCGAATTGTCCATGCGTATCGCTGCGCCGTCAGTGGCACTAACAAATTCGGCGTTGAACACAGGGGCGAGTTTGACGTCACCCGCTAGCACGTTCAACTTTAACGCGCCGAGTAATGAAAACTGAACAACGAGCGCGACTAGCGCGCTGGCAAAAATCGCGCCGAGCGCAATGACGGTGGAGGTGCGAATTTTCATACGCGTCGCTGTCCAGCGCCGGACGTCGCGTAATTGATAATGCAACTGCGTGGGCTGCGGGACGACCGAAAATAGCCTGAAATTTTTATCATCCTTCAATTTTGTCATTTCCTATGTCAGACAAACCGCTCGTGCCACATCTCGTGCCAGTTTTCGCGCCAAAGCAAGGCGAAGCCGACGATGGCTATCCCGCCCAACCGGCTCGCCGTCGGGCGCTTCACGCAGCGGGCGCAATGGTGGCTGCGCCACTCTTGGCCGGTGTCGGGCAGGTTGATGCGTTTTCGTTTGGAAAATCGAGCGCGCTTGCGTTCGCACCGGCCGCTTTTGAGGTGCATGCCGACAAGGCCTTGATTTGGGTGTCTGGGAACGACGCCGTGCGCTTGCATGTCCGCTGGGGCGTCGCGGTCGACGCATTGCAAAAACGCAGCGCAGACGTGTCGCTCGACAAACGTAGTGATTTCACCGGAACCATCGCGCTGACCGGCCTACCCGTGGGCGCGACGATTTTCTATCGCGTGTTTGCCGGGGACGCGGCAGTGAGCGACATCTGCCGCTTCAGCGCCATGCGCACCGCAGCGCAATCGTTCACGCTCGCGTTTTCCGGTGACACCGAAGAAAAGTACAAACCATTTCGTATTTTCGACACGATGGCTGCCGCGAAGCCGGACTTTTTTATGTTTCTGGGCGACACGGTCTACTCCGATATTCCCAAGCGTGATTTCTCGCCCACCGTGCCGCACTATCGACGTAAGCATGCTGCGATTCGCGGCGATAAGCCGATGCAGAATTTTTTGTCGCATTGTGCAAGCTTCGCGACGTGGGACGACCACGAAATCCAAAACGATGCGCACGGCGGCCTCGCGTTTTTGCCGGAAGCCGAGCAGGTGTACCGTGAATATTGGCCCTGCACGAGCGTGAAGCCCATCGGCCTGTACCGAGCCTTCGCGCTGTCACCGGCGGTGGATTTAATTATTCTCGACACGCGGCGTTTTCGTAGCGTGCAGGCGCTCTCCGATGGCCCAGAGAAAAGCATGCTCGGAACCGCGCAAAAGCAGTGGTTTTTAAATACGCTTAAACGCTCAAAAGCCGCGTTCAAAATCGTCGCCACGTCGGTGCCGTTTCACGGCAGCAGCCAAGATGCGTGGGGCAACTACAAAACCGAGCGCGATGAAATCGTAGCCTTCATCAAACGCGAGGGCATCGACAACGTCGTGATGATTTCCGCTGACTACCATTTCGCGCGCGACTGGAGCAACAAACGCACCGGCATTCACGAATTTATGGCCGGGCCGCTCGGGACTTTCCGCACCTTCGACAAAACGCCGGAGGCACGCGAGCGCCACAGCAAAGGCCCGCATTTCGTGTTCGGCGACGATTTCAATTTCGGCTTGCTACGCTACGACGCTCGCAGTAAAACGCTGAGCGTGAGCTATCAAGACAGCGTCGGGAAAATTTTGTACGAAGCGAACGTTGCGACTGCCTAGCGGTGTGGTGGCAGCGATATAGCTTTAATGCTAAATCGACAGCCAGGTGGTGCTTCTAGCCATTTATTGGATACAGTTGACTTAATGATTTTTACGACTAAAAGCACCGTACAGCCGTCGTTGGAGATATAAAGCTATATGAACACTTCTCGATTCAACCTTCCGCACTTAGTCTGTGCTGCAGCCGTTGCGCTGGCCGTGTTCGCGCCGAGCGCGTTGCGTGCGGCACCGCAACTCACGCCGCCGCAACTGACCGACGCCGACGTCGTCTGGGACATGCGTGTGCTCTCGCTTGACGACGCGACGGCGGCGATTGACGCTGTACCGCAGCTGCGCGAGCATCGTGGGCTCATCCTCGACCGCGCTGGGTTGCACAGCGTGAGCCCGCGCATGATTGTTTTGCTGCTGGAGACGAGCGGCGTGTTGGATGATCCGTCGCTGCGATCAAACGAGGCGTTGCGTAACCGCATCGACGCGCTTGTGGCGGGCATTTCTCGCATGAATCATTTGGGCATTGCAGCGGCAAAAACTAACGCTGCGGCGAGGGCCGTCGATACCGATTTCCCGGGCACCTTAGCCGTTGATATGACTGCGGGCGTATCCGCTGTTGCGGAAACGTTCGTGCCCGGTGTTGACCGCCTGCAAACGCTTTCAGCGCTTTACGTTAGTCGTTACGGCGCACCAGATCGCACCAAGTCTGCGATTGTTTCGCCCGCTGCTGCGCCAGCCAATTTTTTCCGTCTGCCGTGGACGCTCGGGCAATATGGTTGGAGCTTTAACGGTGTGCACACGACATCCGGCTCATGTAATCCCACGCCTTGCCTTTCACCACAATCGTCTATCGATTTTTCGCTAGGCTGGCCCGGTTGGGGCACCAATACGTCGGCCGCTCGAGTGTTGGCCGCGAACGCTGGAACAGTGACCGTTGTGTCGAGCTGTAACTTGCGCATCACCAACGCCAACGGCTGGGCGAGCAACTACTACCACCTGTCGGACATCATCGTCGCCAATGGTGCCACCGTCTACGTCGGGCAGCCCATCGCCAACTACGCCGACAATCTCGCGCAAGCACTGTGTGAAGGCGGATCGTCGACCGGCCCGCACGTCCATTTCACGTTGATTAACGCTGGCGCACCGGTGGCGATCGACCAGAGCGAATTTAGTGGTTGGAAGGTTAACGGTACCGCCTCGATACGGGACTACGACTCGAATTGTGCGCGCATGTACTTCACTCGCGCAGGTGTCACCGGCTGCGCCTATAACGGCTCTGCGCCGACGGCATGGGCAATGCACACGCTGCCCGCGACTATGGCCTCTAACGGAACCTGTGCGTTCGACATTGACGGCAACTCAATCCAAGATCCAGCCACCGACGGGCTGTTGCTGGCGCGCTACCTGTTGGGGTTGCGTGGGGACGCGCTGATCGCTGATGCTGTGGGATTAGGCGCTACGCGTTCCACTGCGCAGGATATTCAAAACTTTATCGCTTCAAAGCAATACGATCTGGATATTGACGGTGTGCAGCATCCGTTTACCGACGCAATTCTCGTCAACCGCGTCATGCGCGGACAGACCAACGCGGGGTTGACGCAGAGCGCGACGAAAGGCGGAAATTTACTCACGTCTGGCGAGCAAATCGTGGCCTATGCAGCGGGGTGTCGCTAGCTTGGCGCTAAGCGTGCGGCGACAGTCCGCGGAAGCAATGCGGTCTGCTTAGCGAAACGAAGTCTTACGCAATCGCTTGGCGTTCGCCACCGCGGTGCGATGCAACGGCTCCATGCCTTTGCCGATCACGTCCATCGCGGCGTTGTTCATACGTGAGCCGACGCTGCCAGCAAATGCGCTGGCCGAACCACGACCCATGAAAATCGGCGACCACATTGCGCGCACCATTGCCAGCGCAAAATTTTGCTGCGCGCGTAGTGTCTCGGCGGCCATCGCTTGAAGCGATTCGGTCATCGCGGCGGTCTTCTCAGCGCTCATCAATTCAAATTCAGTGCGATCACGCTCAGAAAGCACCGGCCCCGCCAGCGCCATGCGCGTCACGCGATGCGCCACCACATGCGGCACCGCCATCGCCATTTCGGTGGCCTGTTGGGTCAGGGCGTGGGAGCGGTTGCGGCGTCGGACGGTCATGAAAACACTTTAATTTCGGTCAATGACTGAGTTTACGCTGCGGTGCAGCAATTTGGTGGGAAAGTTCGCAGACGCGTCGCTAAGACTTCTCTTGAATACCGCCATGACCACGTTCCTATTTGTGGACGCACTCTCGTGGGGCGCACGCACGCCCACGCGGCAAATGCGATACTTTCATCATGAAAATCATCAACCAAGCTACGAAGCTATGCGTGCCAGTACTCCTCTCACTCACGGCGGTGCAGGCACGCACGGCGGCCGCTTCTGACTTCTCAGCGTGCATCCTCAATCTGCAAGGTGCAGCGCAAGCCGCTGGTGTGAGCAAGGCGACCTACGAGAAGCACACGCAAGGTTTGCAGCTTGATTCCACGGTTTTGCAAAAGCTTGATTACCAACCGGAATTCAAATTGGCGGTGTGGGATTACCTCGCCGGGTTGGTCGACGAGGAGCGCGTGGCGGATGGCAAACAGGGTTTGGCGCAACATGCTGAGACGCTGAAAAAAGTTTCGGAAAAATACGGCGTGGACGCCGCGACGGTCGTTGCCGTGTGGGGCGTTGAAAGCAATTTTGGGCGTGCGCAGGGCAAATATCAGCTCACGCAGGCCCTGGGCACACTCGCATGCATGGGGCGGCGACAGGTGTTCTTTCGCGGCGAATTTTTCTCGGCGTTGCGGATATTGCAAGGCGGACATTTCGCGCCGGAAAAGCTCGTCGGCTCGTGGGCGGGCGCATTCGGACAAACGCAATTCATGCCGAGCACGTTCGAGCGCTTGGCTGTGGATTTTGATGGCGACGGCCGAAAGGACTTGATCGACAGCGCAGCCGACGCACTAGGCTCCACAGCGAATTTTTTGAAGCAAGGCGGCTGGCAAACCAGTGAACCTTGGGGCTTTGAAGTGCAATTGCCCGAAGGATTCAATGCGGCGCTCATCGGCCGTAAGCTCAAAAAGCCCGTTGCAGATTGGACGCGCCTTGGTGTGGCGCGCATCGCAAACCAGAGCGGCGGCGCGCTCACCGGCGCGGGCATCACGGCGAACACATCGGCGGCGCTGCTCGCCCCCGCGGGTGTTGCTGGCCCCGTGTTTCTCGTCTTCAAAAACTTCGACGTGATCTACGGCTACAACGCGTCTGAGAGCTACGGCCTCGCGATTGCACACCTATCGGACCGCTTACGCGGAGGTGGTGCGTTCGTCACGCCCTGGCCCACGGACGATCCGGGACTCGCGCGCGCCGAGCGACGCGAACTGCAAACCTTGCTCGCAAAACGCGGTCATGACATCGGTGAAATCGACGGCATGCTCGGCGAAAAAAGCCGCGCCGCGATTGAAAAAGAGCAAGCGCGTCTAGGTCAAAAAGTCAGCGGACGCGCTGGGGCGAAGTTGCTGGCGGCGCTTCGGTAAGTGCAGCCCTTGCACGGCGACTGCCCCAGCACGTTCAGCAGGCTTATCGCTTCAAGATGCCCGATTTGCTTGCAGATTCGTTTGGATACACACGGCAATCCCTTAAGTCCTTCTTGAGTGTACCGGCGCAAAACCCAACCGACGGGCGATTTCGGTCACCTGCTTTTGGAAAGAAGAACACGACTCCGCTGTCTGTCTTGGCGTTTCGAATAAATTCTCGCAGTGGGTCTTTTAGTTTCCCATTGGTGTAGCGATCTAAACGTGCCGGCAACGCTTCGATGTCGTCCACTCTGGAACCGTTGGTATGAGTTCCGTTGTGAAAAATGAGGGCTGCTGGCCCGTTGGCAACGTCTACGCTGCGCTTGCGTCCCGCCATGAACGCGACTGCGCAACCAGAGGAGACTTGACCGCGCGCGATCGTAGCGAGGTGCCTCTGTTCGATTTGGTCTGCAATACGCGTTGACGCACCGACTTTACCTCCGTAGCACGCCTCAAACAGCGCGGTTCGAACCTTCTTTCCGCGTGGCGACGACAGCAGGTTCGAAAATGACGTGTCGTCAGCTGCTTGAATCGTGCCGCTAACAGTGACGATGTCTTCGGTCACGACGAATTCAGCCGCGTTTGTGTTCGTCGAGGAAAAAATGGCTACGGCCACGCTAGCGTGGCCAACGATTAGCGATATTCGGCAAACTGTCATGCTTAGAAGCCAATACTCCGAGCAAATTTCACGTCCGGCTTCACCTTGTGTTCCTGCTCTAGTTGTTGCAGAAACTCATCCGGCGTCATGGTCTCGTCGAGCAATGTGATCTGGCGTTTGACCGCTGCGAAGTCACCCGGCGTTAAGAGTTGCAGTTTGTTCAGGCGGTCACAGATTTTTTCTGTGAGGTTCGCCGACACGCCTTCTAGCGCTTCGGTGGCGAACATCTTTTCGCGTTGCTCGCGGGTGAGTGGCTTGAACTGAATCTTGAACGTGAAGCGACGCAGCGCGGCCTCGTCGATGCGATCGAAAAGGTTTGTCGTGCAGATAAACACACCCTTGAAGCGCTCCATGCCTTGCAGCATTTCGTTGACTTCGGTGACTTCGTAGCTGCGTTGCGCGAGCGCACGGTTTTGCAGGAAGCTGTCGGCTTCGTCGAGCAGCAAAACTGCTTTTTCTTGCTCAGCTTCCTTGAACATTGCGGCCATGTTTTGCTCGGTTTCGCCGACGTATTTGCTCATCAAATCGCTTGCTTTCTTGATGATGAGCGGGCGTTCGATGGATTTTGCGATGTGTTCGCCCAGCGCGGTTTTGCCGGTGCCCGGTAGGCCGAAGAAGCACAGCGAACCCGCACCTTTGTTCTTGAGCGCGTTCACGATTTTTTCAATCGGATGGCGCGTTTCAATGTTCAAAAGTGACAGGTCATACGTGGTCACCAGCGGACGATATTGCGATTTGTCGGCTTCTTCTTTGTGGCCGAGCGCTTCGTCGCTCCGATCAAGTTGCTTGAGCATCAGCGCTTCAACGGTGGCGTCGATTTCGCCTTCAACTTTGCCGTGCGTGAGCTGCGCAAAGCGCGCCGCTGCGTGGATTTGCGCGGGCGTGAGCGTGCGGCGAGCCGAGAGTTTCTCTACAAATTCAGCGCTGACGTCTAAACCTGTGAGGTGCTTTTTGGTGATATTCGCGCGCACGTTTTGGGGCGGATTTTTCAGCTCGAGATGAAACTGAAAACGACGCAAATAGGCTGGGTCGATTTGATTGATCGAATTCGAAATCCAAATCGTTGGCACTGGATTATTTTCGAGCGTTTGGTTCACCCAGGCTTTGCCGTTCACGCTGCCGCGATGATGCTCGTCGGAGACAAACATGTTGAGCATTTCCGACGGGTTGCTCGGGAACACATCTTCTACTTCATCGAACAACAACACCGTGTTGTCGCGGCCCTTGAGGAACGACTGAGAGACTTGCAGCGAGCGATAGCGCTCTCTGCCGTTCAAGCTTTGGCCTTCGCGGTCGAAGCATTCGACCTCGTAAAGCTCAGCACCCGCAAGTGCGGTGATGACCTTCGCAAATTCGGTTTTGCCGGTGCCGGGCGCACCGTAGATTAAGACGTTCACGCCTTTTTCTTTGCGCTCGGCGGCGGTTTTTAAGAGCGCGGCGAGATAGCGCGCATCGGCTTCTATGTGCGGGTAATCGGCGAGCGTCAGCTCTGATGCCGACGCGGGCTTGGTGAATGCCGCCATCATCGCGCCTTCGGATTCGTAGCCGTCGAGCAGGATCGGCAACAAGCGATCCGTCAGGCGCATCAAATCACCAAGGTCAGTGATGTTGTGTTCGGCGATTGGCGCGTCAATGAGCGCCAGCGATTCGAGGCGTCCGCCGGGCTTCAACGCGAGTCCGATGTCGGCGGGTGACACTTTCGTGACGTCGCCAAGCATCGCATGCGCTTCGGCAGCGCTGCCCGCTTTGCAATCGACAAGGATTGGACGCAGGTCACGGGTGCACTTGGCGAGTGCGGCGCATTGAATGAGCGCGCGCTCGGCGGCGTTGAGCGAAAGCACTTTGCCGAGCATTCCGATGTTTTCGGTGAGGCGCATCGGCACGCCGCGCGTTGTTTTATCGAGCGCGTCAACCGTGCCTTGAAACAGCGCGAGCAAATCCTTCGCGTTCTGTTTGCAAAATTCGTCGAGGTAATAGAAGAGGGTGCCGTCGTCATACGTGCCGTTCCACACGCCATGGCGGGCGATGAATTCTTCGGGCGAGAGTTTTCCGACGCCCGCCCACGCGGGCATGTCCACGCAGCGGTGAGTGAGGAATTTCTGCACTTTTTGCACGACGGACACCGGCCAGACAACGTGTCGGGCGACGAGCGTCATCACGTCGTTAATGTCGCGCCGTAAGTTGAACTTGGGGCCGAGCGAGAGCACGAGGCGTAGCGCAAAGATCGACGAGAGCCGATCAATCGGCGTGGTCAAGTGCGCCAGCGGCGAGGCGATCATGGTCGAACTGTCGAAATCACCGTTCACATTGCCAAAGTCAGACATCACTTTTTCCCCATGCACGAAATGCTTGAACCCACCTGCGATCACAGCGACCGCATGGCATCAAGCGCCACTGTAACGTAACCGTAAGCGCTTTGGTGGACAGCGCCGATACAATCCCGGCGCAGTTCCGATTTATCCACCTTCCTTTGCCAAACGCCGCCCCTATGCGCCTGCTCACCGCACTCTTCACCGCTGCCCTTTCTGTCGCTGCTTTCGCGCAGTACCCGGATCGCCCGATTAAGCTCATCGTGCCGTTCGCGGCCGGGGCGGGCACCGACGCCGTGGCGCGCTTCACCGCGCAAAAGCTAGAAGAACAACTCAAACAACCCGTCGTCGTCGAAAACCGCGTCGGCGCAAGTGGCGCGATTGGTACGCAGTTTGTGGCTGCGGCTCCCGCAGACGGCTACACCTTGCTGTTTGTGGCGTCGCCATTCACGACGGTCGCAGCCGCAACGCCAGCGACGGCGAATTACGATCCGATCAAGCAATTTGCGCCCGTGGCGCTGATCGCGGCTGGACCGCTCGCGTGGATCGCCAACGCGCAAGCGCCGTTCACCACGATGAGCGAAATGATCGCTTACGCCAAAGCCAATCCCGGCAAACTCGCGTACGGCAGTGCGGGCACGGGCGGTGTAAATCACCTTGCGCTGGAACTGTTCAAAGCGAAGACCGGTACCGACATCTTGCATGTTCCGTACAAAGGGATCGCGCCCGCTACGACCGATTTGCTCGGGGGCTCGATCATGACGCTCACTGGCACCATTCCTGCCGTGTTGCCGCACCTGAAATCGGGCAAAGTCCGTGCATTGGCCGTCACCGGCAACAAGCGCTCGCCGCTGATGCCTGATGTGCCCACGATGAAAGAAGCGGGCGCGAACGGCACCGAGGTTTACAACTATTGGGGCATCGTTGCACCTGTGGGCACGCCAGCGGCGGTGACGCAACGTTTGAACGCGGAAGTCCAAAAATTCCTAGCGTTGAAAGACGTTCAAGATCGCTTGGCTAACGACGGCGTAGAGCTAACGCCCGGCGGCCCCGAGCGCCTGGCCTCGTTTATCGCGAATGATTACAACGGGTGGAAAAAGCTCGTGATCGATGCGAAGTTGAAGCTGGAATAGCGACGAATTTCTCGCGAGCTGTAGGCTCGGTGCAGCGAGGCAGAATCGAGGGCAGTTGCAACGCATCCGTCAATCGCGAGCCTGGCCCGCTGGTGTTCGCTTATCAGGTTGGCGCGTAGGTGACGACTTGGCGTCGCTCGGTGCCACGGGGACGCGCGGCCGAGTCCGCGCCTACAGATCGCTCAAGTAAACAGTTACGAGCAAGACGCCATGCTCAAGACGTCGTAGCCTGCGCATGCTCCTTGAGCGCAGCCAGGGGAATGATGTCGAGCGCCTTCTCGTGCGTGGCTTCGAGCACGACTTGCGGCGCGCAGCCTGCGCCATACGCTTCTAACCACCGCGCAGCACAGAGACACCACTGATCGCCCGCTTGCAGGCCGGGGAAACCGTATTCCGGCACTGGAGTGGACAGGTCGTTGCCGCGTGAACGGCTAAATGTCAGAAACTCGGTCGTCATCAGCGCGCACACGGTGTGCGAACCGCGATCCTGCGGCCCGGTTTCGCAGCAACCGGAGCGGGTGAAGCCCGTCAGCGGGTCGTGGCTGCAATCGTGAATGGGAGTGCCGAGCACATTGAGACCGCGAAACGACATGATGCTGTTGCCTGAGATGAGAGAAGGGACCGGTTCATTCTAGGCGCTGTCGATGCGGGTATGGCTTTTTTGGTTTATCGACTGCCAGGCGGTCGTTTCGGGCAGTTTTTTAACAATGTCGATATATTAAAAAATGTCCGATAAACGACCGCCCGCTGGTCGTTGCGCATAAAAAGCTGTTGCCTACAGTTTGCGCGGTGCATGGTCGCGGCGTTGTACGTGCCGAACGCTCGGCTAACGCATCATCGAATCAATCGCCGCCGCCACGTTTGCGTTGGCGCGTGCCCCGCGCGCTGAGCGAGCGTTCGCAGCCGAAGTGCCCACGGTTCACTTGACTGCGCGAAACCTGCCGGCAGCCTTTGTCATCGTGCTTCGAAGCAATTTGTATACGTCCGCGTCAAACGGCAACCGAGCGCCGCCGGACACGGCGCACCATTGATCGAAGACGAGGAGGTCCGTGCGGTCGTTCGCCTCGTCGCGTTCTTCGTAGACCGCTTCGCCCGCAAACGGCCACACGGGGACGGCCAATGCGCTGAGCGCTGCGCGTATGCGTTCGCCGTGCTGCTGCGCCGTTTCTAAGCCCACGCATGCGCCGTGGCAGCGACCAATTTGACGTGCAAAGCAGGGCTCGTCCTTTACGCGCGGTTTTGAGAAACCCAGCGCGTGATCACATAAACGATGCTCGCGCGCGGTTTCCATGAGCGAACGTTTGGCGGCGGCCTTGTCGCTGTACGGGCCGAATAAGTTCGCGGTGATGGTTTCAACGGCGCTGACTTCAATCCATTCGAGCGACGTGATTTCATCGGTCTCAATGAGCTGAAAAAAGCCGAGCTTTTCGCGGCGACGCAGCTTCACGTTATGCAGCGGCAGGCGCTGCTTCACCATCTGTGCTTCGAGCAGCAGGGCGCTAAATTCACCTGCGGTCGGAATCCACTCGATACGCCGCAGCTCTTGCGAAAGCCGCAGGTCATTGCTGCTCATGTGATCGCTAGAAAAATGCGAGCGAATACGGTCGCGCAGGTGCTTCGCCTTACCAACGTACAACGGCAAATCGTTGATGCCGAAGAAAAGGTAGACGCCAGCGCTGTCTGGAATGTCATGCAATGCGTTCGTCGGTAGATTTTGCGGCAGCGACGGCATACGCAGCAACGATTTCACGGCTTTGGTGACATGCTCTTCCGAGTGATCAAGCGTGGCTTTGAACACGAATGCGGCGGTGGCTTCGGTGTCGCCCATCGCGCGGTGGCGCTCGGTCACTCGCAGTTTGTGGCGGCGAATAATCGCGTCGAGCCCGTGACCGTCCGCGTTCGGATACAGCGCACGCGACAGACGCACGGTACAGAGTACGTCCGCCGTAAACGATTCGCTCTGGCGGCGAAATTCGTTCTTGATGAAACCGTAATCGAAGCGCGCGTTGTGCGCCACAAACACCGCACCTTCGAGCATGCGGCGCACGTCTTCGCGCACATCAAAAAAAGTCGGTGCGTCGCGCACCATTGCGTTAGTGATGCCAGTTAAGGCTTGAATCGCGGGCGGAATGCTTGCGCCGGGATTGATGAGCGATTGCCAACGCTCAACGCGGCCATCGCCATGAAACCGAATAATCGCAACCTCAGTCACGCGGTCATGTAGCGCGCTGCCACCGGTCGTTTCAACGTCGATGAACGCGAACTCGCCAAGCTTCAAAATCGATGCGGGAAGCGCGAGCGAATCGGTCACTTTTTTCGCGCGAATTAGGGCTTAGGCAGCAGCGCCATGACGAGCGTCAGGCTCGCCAGCGATACGAGGCTTGAGAGCGCGGTTGCCGCCGTTGCGACGTTTTCGTTCACGCTATAGCGCTGCGCAAACATGAACACGTTTGCGCCAATCGGTAGCGCAGCGCAGGTGACCGCAACGGCGGTGGCCAGCGGCGACAAACCTAATGCCCACGCCGCCAAAAACACCAACGCTGGATGCACCAAATTCTTCGCAATGGTCAACGCCAAACCGCGTTGCCAATGATCGGTGAGCTTCATCGTGGAGAGCTGCGCGCCCATGAGCACCAACATGATCGGCCCGGCGGCAGACGCTAAAAAACCAAGCGGTTGATCGATCCACCCGGGCAACGGCAATTGCGCAAAACTCCACAGCAAACCCGCCAAAATCGGAAGGATGACGGGGTGAATTATCGAGGTTTTCACGACATGCAATACGTTGTTGCCGAGGCTTCGTGACTCGGTTGATTCACGTGCGCGCGCAACTTCGAGCCAGATGGTCGCCGACGTGAGCAAAATCAACGAGTGAATCGCGATGATGGAGAGGTGCAGCTTCAGCCCCGCTTCGCCGTAGGCTAGTTTTTGAATGGGAATACCGAGCTGCACACTGTTGGAAAACACCGCACCTAGGCCCAGTACGACGGCTCCAGCGGTTGTTTCGTCAGGCCGATTTTTCGAAAAAAGCACCACGACCACAAACCAAAAAAGGGCTGCACCGAAATACACGCCGAGCATCGCGGCGTCCGACCCATCAAAGCGCGCATTCGCCAGCGAGCGAAACAGCAAGCACGGCAGAAACAGCATAAACACCAAGTCCGACAGCGCTTTCACGCCGGCTGCATCGAGCACACGGCGACCCGCCACGTATCCCGCGATCACGATGATCGCGGCGGGCAGGATGACGGAAAGTGTGGAGAGCATCGGTAGTGCGAACGGCGCTAAACGCCGGTGTCTTCGCGCGGTAGCGTGACGAGCAATTTGTCAACGCGACGGCCGTCCATGTCGACCACTTCAAGCTCGATGCCGCTGTGCATGGCTTTGTCTGAGACTGCGGCGATTCGACCGATTTCCGCCATCACAAATCCCCCGAGCGTGCGGTAGTCGCCGCTGACTTCACCTGCGAAAGCACCAGCATCCGGAAATAGTTCGCGGAAGCGTTGTAACGACATCGACCCGTCGACCAGCCACGTGCCGTCAGCGCGCCGAACCGCGTCGGAATTAGCGGCTTCGTCTTCGTCACCCAAGTCACCGACAATCGCTTCGAGCACGTCGGTGAGTGTCACCAGTCCAAGCACTTCACCGTGTTCGTCCACCACAAACGCGAGCGATTCTTGGGTGCGCTTGAACGTTTCGAGCACCTCCAGCACAGTGACGGTTTCAGGCACAAACACCGCGTCTTTGCGCACACGCTCCGGCATGAGCTTTCCGCTCTTCAAGTAGTGCGCGAGCAGATCGCCGGAATCGATGACGCCGACGACGTTCGACACGTCGTCTTTCACCACCGGATAGCGCGTGTAATCGCTCTGCTTCAAAAGCTCCAGCGTCACAGCCGGATCGGCTTCGGTGTCGATCACAACCATGTCGGCGCGTGGCGTCATGATCTGGTCGACCCGATGGTCGTCGAGCGTGAACACGCGCGACACGATGTGCGACTCACCGTGCTCGAACACGCCCGCGTTTGCGCCTTGCCGCATCAGACCCTTGATTTCTTCCTCGGTCACCGGCGGGTCGTCAGCACCGCCACGTCCGAACGGGCGAACCAACGCGTCCGTCGTGAACGAGAGCAGGCGAACCAGCGGATGCGACAACTTGGCCATCCACTGCATCGGTCGCGAAACGAAACGCGCGATGACCTCGGGGTACAACAGGCCGATTCGCTTCGGCACCAGTTCGCCGAAGATCATGCCCACGACGCCGATGACGACCAGTACGATGACGGTGGACATCTGGTTGGCGTAGGTCGCCAAACCGCTCCATTGACGCAGGTACGCTTCGACCGACGGCGTGAAGCTACTTTCGCCAAACGCGCCTTGCCCCATCGTAATCAGCGTAATGCCCACCTGCACGGTGGAAAGCAGTCGCGTGGGCTCTGAGCCCAACGCCAGCGCAGCAGCCGCACCTTTGTCGCCGTCGGCGGCGAGTTGTTGCAGGCGAATTTTCTTCGCCGACACCAGAGCGATTTCGCTCATGGCAAACAGGCCGTTCAGAAGAATGAGCCCGAGAAGTAAAAGGACGTCCAACGTGGGCGCGCGATGTGTGCCTTAAAGGCGCATCGAAAAAATGTGCAAGCGCTACTATACCCGACACCCCGATTTGCGCAGACGCCACCGCGGGGCGCGTAGTTGTCCCCAACGTCTCTAATACTTCTCAGGGACGATAGCGGTGTACACGTCCGTACAGAAGGCGACTCGCTCTTCTGACGCATTCGACGGAACGGGAACCATAGAGCCCCCGAATTTCGGGTACGTCGTCGCGTACAAATGGTACGGCGACGGTTGCGCCACGAAATATCGAACGACCGGAACTGCGTATTCTGCTGGGCAGACGCCGTTAGCGTTCGGCGCGACTGCGTAAAAGGCGATGCCTTCGTATTTCATGCCGTTGCCGGGTGTACCGGCATCGCCCCATGTGGAGCGCAATAGCGCGCACTCTGTCGCATTAGCGGTGAAGAAATGCGTTACGGTGCCGTCGCCCAGCGGTTGCCCAAAAAATTGGCACACAGGGGATAAGTTTGGCGCAGCCGTCGGGGTCGTGAACACCCGCCACACTTGGCCCGTTCTTTGGGCGACGCTGCTGTCGTAGGCATCCAGTCTGCGCACGACACTTTCCGCACTCGCGAGGTAGCGCGCGAAGCCTCCCGCGCCGCCGTCGTAGCTGTATTCGACAGCAAGCGTAGTTTCTTCGAGCGGCGCGCTCGGCGTGACGTGAGCGACGGTGACCATTGCACTGACGGCACCCACATGACCTTGTTGCCGCGCCTTCACCACAAACCGCTTAACACCCGGCCGTGAGCCTGCAGCGACAGGCAGATCCACCATGCCCAACGCGTCGGTCAACAGCGCGGTGCGCGGGCCGTCGATGCCAGTGTCTGTTTTCTCGTTAAGTATCACTTCGGACGCGAGCGCCACGCTCGCGCCAGCGGCGGGCAGTCCGTCCAAGCCGGTGACTTTGACGCGGATAGCGGGAGTTGCAAACGCTTGCCCGGCGCTGCTCATTTGCATATCGCCTGCGACGACTTCCACACGTGACAACGATTTACACCACTGTATCGGGGGCACGACGAGCCGAATCGCGTCGGATAGCCGTTCGCCCACTTCAAGCTTCTGGATCGACACAACATCCCAGACGCCCGCCGACAGACTCGGGTAACTTCGCCATGCCTCGAGCGCGATGGGCGGCAAAGCCGGACGAACCGCGAATTCACCGCCATTTGGATCCACCGTAAACGCGAATTCGACGCCCAATGGCAGGTCGAGAATCGAACTAAGTCTCGGAATATGATAACTAAATCGATCAATTTGAAGACGGGCGCTAGCGTTTGTGTTTACGCCAAAGCAGCTGTTCGACTGTTGTTGCGACCCAAACACGGATAGCGCACCGTACGTGGCGAATTTGTCGGCGGCGATGGTCGACGTTGCGGTGAACAGCGCCAGCAAGCACGGTGCGAGCGCCGACACCGCACGGATAAGGCTGGAAGCGCTGTGTCGGTGAAAGGAGGTGTGCATCACGAGAATCATAGGGCTAAACCTGACTCAGTCGGTGGAATACTCGTCGTCGTCGGTATTGCAAAGAAACATCGTGATGCCGCCGACGGTAATCTCTTTTCTATTTGCATCGCGGCAGTGGCGGCGGCAGCGGCAGCGGAACACGGCGATGCGGCCGATTTTCACGGCGGGCGATTCAATCTGCGCCGCATGCAAATGAGCCGGATCGGGCTCTGGTATCAAATGCGGGAAATCGTAGCAATTTATTCTTCTTCTATATGACTGCTCCATTCCTCCAATCCAAACTCCCAAAAGTCGGCACCACGGTGTTTTCGGTGATGTCTGCGCTGGCGGTGAAACATCAGGCAATCAATCTTGGGCAAGGTTTTCCGGATTTTGATTGCGATCCGCGCTTGGTCGATGCCGTCACCGCCGCGATGAAGGCTGGGCACAACCAATATCCGTTGATGACCGGCGTGCCGCTCTTGCGCGAGCGGGTTGCTGAAAAGATCGAGGCGCTGCATGGCGTGCGCTACGACGCAGCGACGGAAATTACGATCACGTCTGGGGCGACGCAGGGCATTCTCTCGGCGATTTTGGCGGTGGTGCGGCCGGGGGACGAAGCCATCCTGTTGGAGCCGTGTTACGACAGCTACATCCCGAACATCGAACTGGCGGGCGGCGTCGCGGTGCCGGTGCGGCTCAAGGCGGGCACGTTCGAGCCTGATTTCGATGCGATTGCGGCGGCGATTACACCGAAAACGCGCGCCATCATCGTGAATACGCCGCACAACCCAAGCGGGCGAACCTGGTCGCGCGCGCAGTGGGACACGCTCGCTGAAATCATCGCACCGCACGATATTTGGCTCATTTCCGATGAAGTGTATGAACACACGGTGTTCGACGGCGCGCCACACGAGAGCGCTGCGCGTGTTTCGCTACTTCGTGAGCGCGCGTTTGTGATTTCGTCGTTTGGCAAGACCTTCCACGTCACGGGTTGGAAGATTGGCACCGTTTGCGCGCCCGCCCCACTCACGACGGAGTTTCGCAAAGTGCATCAATACACGGTGTTCACCGCCAACAGCGCAATGCAGCACGGCATCGCGACGTATCTCGGCGACCCCGCGCCGTACATGAACTTGCCTGCGTTTTATCAAGCCAAGCGCGACCGATTCGCTGCTGGCCTTCGAGCCACGGCGCTGCGCTTGTTGCCGTGCGAGGGCAGCTACTTTCAATGCGTGAGTTACGCGGATATGCTGGCGCTGCGCGACATGAGCGAGCGTGAATGTTGCGAATGGCTAACGCGTGAAATGGGCGTGACGCCGATTCCGGTGTCCGCGTTTTATTCGTCGTCCGCCGAGCAGAAAATCATTCGGTTTTGTTTTGCGAAACGTGACGAAACACTAGACGCGGCGCTGATGCGCTTGGCGCGGTTGTAGCTTGATTGAGTGCGGCGATAACCGTTAACAGCTTTGGTACTAAAAGCCTGTGGAACGACTGAAGGGCGGTCGTTGAGTTATTATTTTATTAAATGTCGATATAGCGATAAAAGTCGGCCAAACGACCGTAGGCCGGTCGCTAGAGCGAAAAGCTGATAGTAATTTGCAAAGCTTAGTCGTTGCTCATGGCTCGTCACGCTGCGCGGGCAAGCGTCAACGCGGTTAGCTGCGTGGCAGGCGAGGACTTGACGTCGTGCCGCGCGTGCGAATGGACCAAATAGACGCCATTAAATGAATTTTTTGAGAAATTCTCACGCACCGACGTACGTTGCGGCGGTTTCAGAAATTTTTTGCGTAGCGCGCCGGGCTCGCGCCACGTTGTCTGGAAGGCTTCCAGATACACTCTCACCCTTGATTTGACGAAGGCACTGGTAGAAGAAATGGCTCGTACGCGTACACACGGAAATTCTTTGGGCTTGCTGGGCAAGGTGTCGATGGCGGCTAGCGGGGCGCTGCTCTGCGCTGCGCTCGTGGGTTGCGGTGGCTCTAGCTCGTCGGAGACGCCGGCTTCGACCAACGTGTTGCTCGCCAGTCCAGCTAAATTTGCCGCCTTCGGCGACACGCCCAACGTGATCGGAATTTCCGGCGGTACCGGCCCGTACACCGTGACTTCAAGCGACCCTGTGTTGGTGCCCGTGACGTTGGCCATCGACGGCGCGTCGTTTACGTTCACCCCGAAGAACGTGCAGACCGACACCGTGGTGACGCTCACCGTTAAAGACTCCAAAGGCGCGACGTCACCTGTCGCGGTTACTGTGACCCCGGCAACGATTCCGGCAGGCAAGATTACGGTCGTCGGCGCAGTGAACTCGGTGTGTGCCATCGAAAACAATTCGGCCATCACGACCGCCACGATCTGCCAAAGCGAAACCGGCACCGCGTCCGTGACGCTTCGCGATTCCACCGGCGCTGTCCTCGCCAACCGCGCAGTGCTCTTCGAAGCACTCAGCACCGGCGCAGCGTTCGCTGAAAAGGCCGACAGCGCCATATTTGCGCGTCTCGCCACGGTAAACACGGACGCCAATGGCGTCGCGACCGTCGCGCTGCGTGGCGACGTTGAGGCCGTGTCGGAAGCGGCGCTTTTGCGGGCCACTGACAAAGTGAGTACGCATCGTGTTGATACGTGGATCACCGTGCTCAAGCAAACCAGCGGCGTGTCTGCGCTCAGCATCGTTCCTGCAAGCGGCGGTTTGATCGGGTACTACACCAATGAATGTTCCGAGGTCGTGCGTGAGTATGGCATCCATGGCGGAAAAGCGCCTTATACGGTTACGCTGCCAGCTAGCAATACGCTGATCTTGGCCGCAAACGGCGTCGAATCCCTCGCAGGCGCGGCAACCACGGTAGCGGCTGCGGGTGCGCGCTTCACGGTCAAGCAACCTGCGACGACAACTTGCCCGACGTCTAGCACGCTGATGACCGTTACAGACGCGTTGGGTGCGACGTCCACCGCCTCATTCACCGTTGCCAGCGGCGGAAATACACGCAGCACAGTGGCGGCTACCGACTTGGTGGTCACACCGCCGACGCTCTCGTTTGTCGCCGATGCATCAAGCACCTACTGCACCTCCAGCAGCGCGCGATTCGCGGTTGCGGGTGGCACCGCACCGTACGTGGTTTCGAGTTCGATTCCACAAATCGCCACCACGCTGACCAACGGCAATGTTGTCGATGCGTCGTTCGTATCCAACGCCAAGTGGAAGATGCTCAAAGGCCAGACGGCGAGCGTGCTCGTGCTGGATAGCGTCGGAAAAGTGACCTCTGCTGTGCTGAGCTGCAACTAGTTGAGGTTAGCCCCCGGCTTTGCCGGGGGAGCAGCGCTTTAGGCGTTTGTCGCAGCGATTCGCGCCTCGTGCTGCTCGGCCTCAAGCCGCTCGCGCTCATTGGCGCGCACTAGCGCAGGGCGCGCGCGCAGGCGCTCGACGTATCCGAGCGAAGCCTCGCCCACACCTTCGAGCTTCGCCGACAGCGTCCACGTCAAGCAGTGAAAACACAAAATATCGGCCAGCGAGAACATATCGCCCGCCAAAAACGGTGCGTGTGTCAGGCGTGTCTCAATTGCACGGAGCGCGCGAGCCAACTGCCACGCTGCCGTCGGCTCTAGCGCGGGAACACGTTTGTCTTCCGGCAGCGCAAACCGGTGCTGCGCGATGGCCCACAGGTGCGGCTCAATCTCGCTCACCGCAAAAAATATCCAGCGATACATTTCAGCGCGTGAGGTAGGCTCTGATGGAATGAGTCCGGCTTGCGGAAATTTGTCGGCGACATAAATCATGATCGCGACAGACTCGGTGAGCGTGAGCGCGCCATCTTGCAGCACCGGAATTTTTCCGGCGGGGTTGACCGCTTTGAATTCGAGTTTTTTGCCGTCGCCCTTGGTCATCCAAACGCGTTGATAGTCGTACGACGCGTTCGCTTCTTCGAGCGCCCATACGCAGCGTAGCGAGCGAGAGTTTTTTGAGCCGAACAGTTTCATGTAGTTCTCCGTGGAACGACTTCATTGGCGACGAGTGCGGCCAAGACGATGGCCCCACCCATCAGTGTAGAACCCGCAGGCACTTCGCCGGCGCCCAGCCACGACCAGAGCGGCCCCATCAGCACTTCAAGTAAACCGAGCAGCGCCAGCTCCGGCGCGCTCAAATGTTCGCTGGCACGCACCATCATCACGCAGGGGATTCCTAGCTGAAACACACCCAAAATTGCGAGCAACAGCACGTCTTTCATACTCGCCGCAAACGGCAACGACAATGGAATCGTGATGGCGCAGGAGATCAATGCGCCGATCAAAACTGCGGGAGCGAGATCAACATGCGCGCCGGTTTTTTTGAGTGTCACGAGGTTGATTGCCGCTGCAACCGGCACGCCGAACGCGATGATCGTGCCGAGCCAGCCGCCTCCGGCTTGGTTGGCGAACATGATGACCATGCCGGTCATCGCGGCCGCGATTGCGAGCCAGGTGCGCGTGGCGATTTTTTGCTTCAACACGAACCACGCCAAGAGTGTGGCGAAGAGGGGCGAGAGCGCGTTGACGATGAGCGTGTTCGCGGTCGAAGTTAGCGTGAGTGCAATCATGAAGCAGGTAAACATCGTCGCCCACATGAAGCCGGAGATTAAGCCGGCCTTGCCGCTCGCACGCACATAGGTGACGGTGCCATTGACGCCGCGGGTGTAAACGAACCACACGATGAGCGTGAGGCCGCAAAAGAAGCTACGCCAAAACGTCACCTCGAAGCTTTTGGCATGGTCGAGATGGCGGGTGAATACACCCGCGATGCTCCAGAGAATCGTCGCGCCAATCATGATGAGGATGGCGCGGCGATGTTGTTGGGGCGTGGTGTTGGCGGTGGTCATGCAGGTGGCTTATTCGGGTAGGGCGAAAATGGCAGATAAACGAGATGAAGTGAAGAGGCGGATTGATGCCGGCTAGTTGGCGGCTACGTGTCTTCGGGTTGATGATGATGGGTGACTTCGGGGACCGCGAAACACCAGCCTGCGGCCACGACCATCATCACCACGCACGCATAGAGCGTGGCGACCCAGCCCGAGTGCTCGATGAGTCCGCCACCCACCCAAAATCCCACGCCGAGACCGATCATGAAGAGCGTGGTGCTCCATGTGAACGCCTCGGTGGAATAGTGTGATGGCGCGAGCTTTCCAAGCTGCAAAGAGAGGGCGGTAATCATCGGACCAAAGCCCAAACCCATCAGCGCACTGGCAATCAAAAAAGTCCACGTTTGCGTGCATAGCGCCATCAAGACTGAACCGGCCGCAATCCATAGCGCGCCGAGGGAAATCTGTCGGTTCAGTGGCCATTGAATGTGGCGCGAACCGTAAATGAAACCGGCAATCGCCGACGGAATGCTCGCCGCGGCGTAATACCACCCCACTCGCGCCGGAAAGCCCGATGCGTTGGCGAACGCGGGAAACGCAATTTCACTGAGCCCAATACCGATCGCCATCAATAGCGACAGGAACAGCGCACGCCGCACAGCCGAAATTTTTAGCGGCCCCAACCAATGGCGAACGACGTCGGGGCCGGACTCAACGATGCCCCATCGCGCGAGCGCGCCGGAGCGTGCAAACTGCCACGTGCCGAGCAGAACAAACGCGGCAGCGGCGACGACCGCAAAGGCGGGCGAGCCGGCCAGCACAGCGAGGCTCACAATCAGCGGGCCGAGCACGAACGCGGACTCCATGATGATCGACTCCACCGCGAACGCGGTTTGTTTCTTCGCTTCCGAGATGCCGGATTTTCGGTACATCGCGCGCAGCGTCGTGGACACCGGCGGAAACACTACGCCGGCGCAAAAGGTTGCGACCAAAAGCAGCGGCAGCGGTGCAAGGCTCGTCACCGCCCACACCAATAGCAGCAACGCCACAGCGTGTGCGATCGCCAGCGGCATCACCACGCGCTGCGGTCCGTTTTGATCCACGAAACGTCCGACAATCGGCGCCTGCACGGCCAATGCCACCATGTACACCGCGCTGACGAGGCCCGCTTGCGAAAAGGATTGCGTCTGGGATTGCACCAGCAGCGTCAGCCCCAGCGCGTTCATCCCGACGGGTAAGCGCGGCAAGATGGAACTCGCCACAATCCGCCGAAGTTCATGGTCAGCAAACAGCGTGCGGTAGGGCGTCAGATTGAGCAAAGGTGAAACTTATGGCTTTTACGCGTAAGCGACCGCCGGGTGGCGATTGCAGCGCTAAAAATGGGTAAATCGACTATTCAATAAATAGGGGTTAAACGACCGCCTGGCGGTCGCTGGAGCCAAAAAGCTGAATAGAGGTTGTACGATGAGAGAGCCGAGGGCGCGCTGGATGCACAACACGCGGCGTCTGCGAGGTGTCGTGTTTCGAGCAGCCGATTTTAGTCGGCGTGAGTGCGCATGCAGGCTCGTGAATTTCAATGCGTCGGAGCGGCGACCCGTCTATTTCCACCCTTGTCGCCACTTCGTCTCGTCGATAAGTTCACGCCAAGGCAACTGCATGCTGCGCTTTGAATACGTTGCTTCAATTTCGATGAACTCAATCTGGGCGTCGGGTTCAGCGGGCTCGATTAGCTTGGTGACGAGAAAGTGTTTTTCTTTGTTCTGCGGCTGCGTCGCGGTCCACTTTGTTAGCAGTAGTTTCTTCGCATTCAAGCGACGCGCGCTGCGATCAGGTTTCGGCTGAAAGCCATTGGTTGAGTCCACGGGTGTTGGCTTTCTGTTTCAGTAAACGGTATGCGTCTATTTTCTACTGTTTTGTCGCGTACCGGTCGCGTGCGTGTAGGACACGGCCCACGGCGGTTTGCGCGCTCGTCCGGTGTTGTCCGCGAGCGTTGATTTGCATACTGATCCCACTGCACTCATGCAAGTAAAGGATCGCCATGAACCAACCCTTCAAATTCAAATTTTTGCTCGTCGCGGCCGCGATGCTCGCCTTGCCAGCTGCCAACGCGGCTGATTTAAGTCGTACCGATTATCGCGTTGCGAAAACCCAAATTGACGACGACTACAAGGTCGAAAAAATTGCCTGCACCGCGCTCATATCGAACGCACGCGACGTGTGCATCGAAGAGGCGAAGGGTCGTGAAAAAAATGCGCGCGCCGAACTGGAATATCGCTACACGGGCTCGACGCACGACATGGACAAGATCGCCGTTGTTAAAGCGGAAGCCGCCTACGCCGTCGCGAAAGAGAAGTGCGACGACTTCGCCGGGAACGATAAAGACGTCTGCGTGAAAGCGGCGCGAGCAACCGAAGTAGGTGCGCGAGCAGACGCGAAAACTGCTGTGCAGATTCGCGAAGCCAAACTCGACAACACCGACAAAAAACGCGATGCTGAATTTAACGTGGCGGTTGAACGCTGTGACGCGCTCGCGGGTGCGGCGAAGACAACGTGCGTTGTCGACGCTAAATCTCGCTTTTACAAATTGTGATTCATGCCGTGACGCGTGTAATCCAATGAACACCCTTCCCAACGACCACGGCTACGGCGCGGCAGAAATGGCGCGCGGCGAAATGTCATGCAACGACGGATACGCGCTGTACGAGATGATGCAGCCCGCGTCGGCAGCGCTAACGAACCCACGCCCAGACTTCAACGTGAACACGATCAATTCAATTTCTCAGGTTAACTTATGAGCATCGGCACCATCTTATTAGTCGTTTTGGTGTTGCTGCTCATTGGGGCGGTGCCAAGCTGGCCGCACAGCCGCAGCTGGGGCTATGCACCTAGCGGCGGATTGGGCTTGCTCCTGCTCATCGTTGTGATTTTGTTGGTCATGGGGCGGATTTGACGGCAACAGCGCGCTTAGCGCTTTTGTGCCGCGTGCGCTAGCGCTAAGTGCCGCCGATCCGCAACCCGGCTAGCCGCGATCAGCCAGCTTTTCCACAAACTGAAAATCCACCTTCGCCGTGTCGGCGTTTACCGCTGCGATCTTCACGCGTACGCGTTCGCCGAGACCAAGCTTAAAGCCTGAGCGTTGGCCTTCGAGTGTGACTTTATCGCGACCGAGTTGGTAGTAGTCGCGCGGTAGCGTGGTGGCATGAATGAGGCCGTCGGCGAACGTTTCGTCGAGTGTTACAAACGCGCCAAACGCGAGGACGCCTGAGACAGTGCCGTTGAAGTCTTCGCCAATGTGCGCTTCGAGATATTTCGCTTTGAGGAACTGCGTAACTTCGCGCGAAGCGATGTCGGCACGGCGCTCGTTCGCGCTGCAAATCTCACCTAAGCGAGTCCAGTCTTCGCTCTTGTAGAGCTTGCCCGCGAGCACGGCTTTGATGCCGCGATGCGCGAGCAAATCCGGGTAGCGCCGAATGGGCGAGGTGAAGTGCGCGTAATGCTCGTACGCAAGGCCGAAATGACCACCATTGGCAGGCGTGTAAATCGCTTGTGGCAGTGAACGCAGCATGACGGTGTGCAGCGCCGGCGCGTCAATACGGTCGCGCGTTTCTTCGATCAAGTTGGCGTAATCCGTCGGTTCCGGGCGGTCACCGCCACCGAGCGTTAAGCCGCGAAGGGAGAGTGTTTCACGGAGCGCCGCGAGTTTCGCTGGCAGGGGGATGTCGTGAACACGATAAAGCAGTGGCTGTTTCGCGGCGTTCAAAAACTCAGCAGTGCAGACGTTCGCCGCGAGCATCATTTCTTCGATGAGTTTGTGCGCATCATTGCGCACGGCGGGCTTGATTCCAGCCACGCTGCCGTCGTCGTTGAAACTGAAAATCGCTTCTTGACCTTCAAAATCCAACGCGCCGCGCAACGTGCGTGCATCGCGGAAAATTTTGTAGAGTGCGTGAAGTGTCTTGAGCGAGGCGTCAATCGTGCCTGCTTTCGGCTTTGCTGTTTCGAGCGCGGGCAATAGCGCCGCCACTTCGGTGTACGTCAGGCGTGCTTTCGAGTTCATCACCGCCGCGTAAAACGTGTGGCCGGTGATCACGCCGTTGGCTGTCACCTGCATGTCACAGACCATGCACAAGCGATCCACTTTCGGCCGCAAACTGCACAGTTCGTTGGACAACGCCTCGGGCAACATCGGAATGACGCGGCGCGGGAAGTACACGCTGGTCGTGCGTTCGCGGGCATCGGTGTCGAGCGCGGTTTTGAGTTTCACGTAATGCGAAACGTCAGCGATGGCAACAACCAAACGAAAGCCTTTACCGGACTTTTCGGCGTACACCGCGTCATCGAAATCCTTAGCGGTTTCGCCGTCGATGGTGACGAGCGCCATTTCGCGCAGATCTTTGCGCCCTTTGCGATCCGCGTCGGTCACTGCGTCGCCGTACGACGCCGCTTCCTTCAGCGTCGCGTCGGTAAACACATACGGCAAATTGTGTTTGCGAATCGCGATTTCGAGTTCGATGTTCGACGAGTTTTCGTCGCCCACCACTTCAATCACAGCCCCTGTGGCTTCGTCATACGGCGTAGGTTGCGACGTGATTTCTGCCACGACAATTTGGTTCAGAGTAGCGGCACCGAGCTTGTCTCGCGGAATCAAAATGTCTTGGTTGATGCGGCGCTCGGAGGCCACCACGAACCATTGACCCTCCTTGCTGCGCAACTTGCCGACCACGCGATGGTTCGCGCGTTGCAACACAGAAACGACTTCGCCATTGGCCTTGCCGTCGCGGTTGAAACCAGATGCGCGCACGGCGACGCGGTCACCATGCAACACCGCACGCATGCAGTCTTCCGACAAATACAAATCGTCACCGCCCTGATCGAGCTTCGCAAACCCAAAGCCGTCCGCATGTCCGACGACCGTGGCGAGCAATGCGTTGGGCGGAACGACGAGCGGCGCGGCAGATACTTGTGGCGCGGAAGCTTTGACGGGAGCAGGAGCAGGTTTCGTCGAAAGCGGTGTTGCGATTGGTGCGTTAGTTACGGGAGGCTTTTTTGAGGTGAACGCGTCTGCGACTACCTTCTTGAACTTAGCAAGCGGGGACGCTGCGACCGGCTGGTCCGGCGATGCGATGTCGTTGCTTGCAGGAGACGCAGTTGCGGGCGAGCCTTTGCGGTGCGCCTTCGGCTTGACGCCGGATGACTTGCGCGTTGGCGCAGGCACGGCATTTGTTAACGGAGGCGCGACGGGGGCTTTGCTACCTTTCGCTGCGGACACGGCCTTACTGCGTGCGCCAGCCGCTTTCGCCTCTGCCGCTTTGTCGGCTTTTCGGGCCGCACGGGATTTGCCTGCGGGCGATTTTTCTGGTTTAGCGACAGCGACCGCTTTTTTCGTCGGTTTTTTCGCGGCAACGGGTGTCGCGACATCTGGCGCGGTGCGGCGCTTAGCCGCAGCATTGGCTGTTACCGGTGCAATCGCCGCATCTTCTACAGCTGCTTTTTTTGCTTTTGTTGTCGAATCCGTCGCCGCGTTACGATTCGTTGTTTTAGGTGCGGTGGCGGAGGCGTTAGCCGTTGCCGGCTTGCGAGCCTTGCTGGACGGTGTCTTGGCGATTTTGGTGGCGACTTTTTGTGTCGCGGGTTTCTGCTCAGTTGCAGACTTTTTCGTAGTCAATCTATAATCTCTGATTACTTGAAATGCCCAGGTGGCGGAATTGGTAGACGCACTAGTTTCAGGTACTAGCGAGTAACATCGTGGGGGTTCGAGTCCCTTCCTGGGCACCATAACAGAAAAGCCGACGCAAGTCGGCTTTTTGTTTTTTCAAGCGCGCTTTTGGGCGCATTTCGTTGTGAATTGGTAGCTTTTCTTGCCCCCCACATTTCCGCGATTGTCATGCTCAGTGTCGCGGTGCTGCGCGAATCGCGCTGTCCGTCGATAGGGCATCGGTGCAGATTTCCGGCAACACGCTGCCGTGCATCGCATCGACGATGGCTATCGCCGTAATCAGCGGTGCCAGCGAGCTGACTCCGCCAAAAATCGTGGCGAAGGCGACGTCTGCGGCGTCGCGCCCTGTACCGAAGCGTACGAAGCCCATCGGAATTCCGGTGCCCGATGGCTCGAAGATGTACCAGCGATGGCTGAGATACACCTCGACGTACGCGTGAAAATCCGGAGGGCTTAGCGAAGCGTCGGTGCCATAGTTGGTGCCTGTTGCGATACGCGCTGGAATATTTACGGCACGGCAAAGGGCGATCATTAGATGTGCGAAATCTCGACACACGCCAACGCGTTCCACCAGGGTGTCGACCGCTGAAGTGTTCGAGTCAGTCGTGTTCGAGGCAAACGCGACTTGCTGTGTGACCCAGTCACAAATGGCTTGGACACGGGCGTAGCCCTGCGGCAGCGCACCGAACTGTGCCGCGGCTAGTCGCAGCAAGCGATCCGACTCGCAGTAACGACTAGGATAAACATAACCCATGACCTCGGGCGGCAACTCGCTCGTCGGCACTTCGAGTAGCGTGGCTGAGTCGGCGTGGTGATGGGTCAGCGAAACCATTGCTCCGTATGTCACGCATAGCGTACCGGGCTGTGCGCGCAAGCGAATGATGCGGTTGCCGGTAATGGGATCGGTGTGAAACCGAGGTTTGATGTCTTGGCTAAGTTTGAACTGCTCCGAAGAAACAATTTGGTGCGAAGTGTGTGCCGCTTCGACGTTAAAAACAAAGTCCGCGCCTTGCGCGTCAACCTCGTAGTTCAGCTCGATTCCAAGTTGTATGCGAATCACTCGATTAAGCTTTGGTGAGGGTCAGCAAGATGTCCGCATACCACGCGCAATTCAACCCGAGTGCTTCATCGACTTCGGTGTCGCGTGAGCCCACGTCTAGGCGCGCCGAATGTACGCCCAACAGCTTCCACGGAAGAGATTTGCCATTGGCATCGATCTTTGAACTTTCAGTCGTGTCGCGCATTACGATGGGCGCGCCACTGGTGCCGCGATGGGTGCGTGCATCGGTCAAAAAATAGCCTTCGCCCTGAAAGCGCAGCCCGAACGAGGAGGCGACGACAGCATGGCGCGCCACCGGCATGTGGTGCAAGGTGTCGTGAAACCCGAGCGGAAATCCAACGACGAGCAGCGAGCTACCAATCTCGATGGTTTCTTCCGAGCCCACGAGATGGTTCGGCGTGAACGCGCGGTACACGGCTGTTTTCGGCAATGCCGCGCGCTCGATTTCGAGCACTGCAACGTCTATTTCTCCGGACTTGTCCAAGCCCTGCCGCCACACGCTCTTGCCTTTGCGGTACAGCGGCATGGAGAAACCTGTGGACTTTGCAAGATTTGCCGTATCAGTATGCAGCTCAATTTCGATACGGTCTGGGAAATGTTTGCTCGGCTCGTCAATCATTACATGACGACTCGTTACAACGAATAGTCGCTCGCCACGCTCAAAGAAGAAGCCGCTGGCGTTTGTTAAGAGGCGCGTGCCGTCAAAGGTGCAAACTCGCGCAGCGGCAAGCAGAATGGATTCGATCATCGGGAGGTCGCAAGGTGAGCCGGGAATGTGAGGAGGGGTTAGGGAAACGCAGAACAAATCGCCACCGGCATCGCAGCCTTGTTTTGGGCGAACTTCTTCGCCGAAAATACTTGCAATAGCTCGCTATCGCTGCGTTTTCGGCTCGAATTTCATCCCAAACCAAGGTGCGCTGACCAGTGTCGCTTTATTCAGCGTCTCCTTAGCGCTGAACTTTGCGCCCTGTGTCAAACGAAGAAACGCGAGTCCGCGCTAATCCCCACGAATGACACTACGGTACAGCAAAATGCAACGTGCGTGAGCGCCAAACACTGCGCGTGGGCTTGCGGCGCGAGGCGAACGAGCTGATTTTTTTGTTCCCCAAGCGGTGTAGTGCACACTTTAGGTTAGAAATGCCGCGCCATGGTGCGGAGGAATAGTTGATATGACAAATAAAGCCGAACAATTGCAAACCGAAGCATCCAACCTAGCGGGACGCGACAGAAGCGTGTGGTGGTGGATTCCCACGTTGTATTTCGGACAAGGCATTCCGTATGTTGCCGTGATGACGCTTTCCGTCATTCTTTACAAGAACATGGGTGTGTCCAACACGGACATAGCGCTCTACACGAGTTGGCTGTATTTACCATTCGTTATTAAGCCGCTGTGGTCGCCATTCGTGGATATGTTTCGCACCAAACGCTGGTGGATTGTTTGGCTTGAATTGCTGATCGGTACTTCGTTTGCTTTGGTCGCTCTAACTATCCCGACAGATCATTTTTTTCAAATGACGTTGGCGATATTTTGGCTATTGGCGTTTAGCGGTGCGACTCACGATATCGCGTCCGACGGCTTCTACATGCTAGGACTGAAGCAGCACGAGCAAGCGGCATATGTTGGCATTCGCAGTACGTTTTTCCGCCTCTCGATGATTGCGGGTCAGGGAGCGCTCGTATACCTCGCTGGCAAGCTCACCGAGATGACCGGCAAGCTCACGTGGGCGTGGTCGATGGTGTTCTTCTTGCTGGCGGGGATGTTCATTGCGCTGTTTGTGTATCACAGCTTTGCGCTGCCAAAGCCGGCGAATGACACGGCAAAAATTGAAGGTGGAAATGTCGGAAAGACATTCGTCACGATCTTCAAAAAATTTATACAGAAGCCGGGCATCGCGACGGTGTTCGCGTTCTTGTTGCTATATCGATTCGCGGAGTCTCAGCTAGTAAAGATCGCGCCCGTGTTTCTACTTGACAGCAAAGAAAAGGGAGGCTTGGGGTTATCGACGGCTGACGTTGGAATCGTCTACGGAACAGTCGGTGTGATTGCGCTCACGGTTGGTGGACTGCTGAGCGCATACCTGATTTCCAAGCACGGCATGAAACGCTGGCTATGGCCGATGGTTTTGGCGATCAACGTGCCCAATGCTGTGTACGTGTATCTTGCCGTGGCGCAGCCCGACAATTTTTATCTGGTGAGCACGCTGGTTGCCGTTGAGCAGTTTGGCTACGGATTCGGTTTTACGGCGTATGTGCTTTACATGATCATGACCGCGACAGGTACGCACCAAACGGCGCATTACGCCATCTGCACGGGATTCATGGCGCTTGGCATGATGCTGCCCGGTATGTGGAGCGGTTGGCTGCAAACAAAGCTGGGTTACGCCAATTTTTTCATCTGGATTTGCGTGGCGACGATCCCGAGTTTCGTCGTGACGGCCCTTATTAAAATTGACGCCACATTCGGCACTAAACGCGAGGCGTGATTTGCAATGGGAATTGAGTTTGCGTCGTATCCTTTCGTTGCCACTCGCTTCGCAGCCGTCGTACCGCCGCTGACTGACGGGGTTGACGCAAAGCGTCGACCTGTGGTGGTAGTTGGTGGCGGGCCTGTCGGAATGGTTACCGCGCTGGGCCTCGCCAATCACGGCGTACCTGTTGTGCTCATTGAGGCAGACGACACAGTGTGTTTTGGTAGCCGTGCGATTTGTATCTCGCGCCGCAGTCTTGAAATTATCGAGCGGTTGGGCGCGATCGAAGGCTTCAAACGTATCGGCTTGCCATGGACCGGCGGACGAAGTTTCTACCGAGATGTGGAGGTGCTGAAATTCAGCATGCCGCAAGATGAAAACCAAAAGCACGCGCCGATGGTCAACCTTGCGCAGTATCACATCGAACAAATTTTGTTGAATCAAGTCGAGACTCGAAGCGATTTGATTGAAGTGCGTTGGCAAACAAAAGTCACGGCCATTGAACAGGATGAACTGGGTGCGCGCCTTTCGCTTTCCACGCCGGATGGAACGTACCAACTCGATGCCGATTGGATAGTTGCCGCGGACGGTGGCCGCAGTTTTATTCGCGAATCGATGGGGTTAGCGCTTACGGGTACGAGCTACGAAGGCCGATATGTCATTGTTGATATCTTGCTCGAAAGTGCGCGGCCAGCGGAGCGTCTGGCCTACTTTGACCCCGCGTGCAATCGTGGTTCCACCGTGCTCGTGCACAAGCAGCCGGACAACGTGTGGCGCATCGACTATCAGCTCCAAGATGGTGAAGATCCGGACGAGGCCGTCAAACCTGAAAACGTGATGCCACGCGTCGAGAGTTTGCTCGCAATGATGGGTGAAACTAGTCCATGGAAACCGATCTGGATCACCATTTACAAGGCCAATGCGTTGACGCTAGAGAAGTACCGTCATGGGCGCGTGTTGTTCGCCGGTGATGCGGCGCATTTGGTGCCTATCTTTGGTGTTCGCGGTGCAAATTCGGGCATTGATGATGCCGACAATCTCGCGTGGAAGTTGGCTTACGTCATCAAAGGTTTAGCAGCCGATGAGTTGCTGGATTCATACTCCTCAGAGCGAGTCGCCGCTGCGCACGAGAATTTGAGCTATGGCACCAAGAGTACGGAATTCATGGCTCCGCCTTCGTTTGCATTTGACTTAATGCGTCGAGCGGTGTTGAGTCTGGCGGTGAAACACGAAAGCGTTCGTTCATTGATAAACCCTCGGCAAACCTCGGCGATTGCGTACACCACGTCGCCGCACAACGCAGCCCGTGCACAGACTGCTGCGTTCGGTGCTGGGCCTGCGCCAGGTGCCGTTTTGCAGGAATGTCCGCTCACCATCGTGACGGACAGCACCGCCGTTCTGGGGCATATTACCGACCTAGTGTCACGTGAGTTTGTGTTGTTTGTATTCTCGGAGTTCGGCGTCGTCCAAGACGATTTTGAATTGCTGCTCGAATCGCTAGAAAGTGCCGGAGTTCCCTTGCAAATTGTCGCGATATCGCGCAACCCCGTGACCAGCGGTAAGCCCCGTGCTGCGTTCGATCATACGAGCCGTTTGTTTCCGATGTACGGCGCTGAAAGCGGAACCGGCTATCTCGTACGCCCAGATGGGCACGTAATGGCCCGCTGGAAAAATGTGCGTCCAGATGAAGTCGCTGAAGCGATTTTTCAGGCGCTTGACCCACGATCAACCCAATGAGCAGGACAATCAAAATGCCAGAGCTTCAACCTGCTGAACTCGATGCCGTCTACACCTCGTTGTGCAAAACAATGACGCGCGTAGGCGAACCTGCGTCACCGCTGTTTCTCGCACGTTTTGCGTTGCTAGCAATGGAGCGCATCGGCGACGCAGCGGTTATCGAAGCGCTCATTGCGGCTGCGGCGGAAGACGTTCATGCGTGATGATCGACAACACATGACCGTATTTGCTGCGCCAACAATCAGGACACCTTCGCGATGATCACCGACTCGACATCCCACTCGACCACGGAGCGTGTCGCGCTTTACGCCGACATGTCACCGCATCACCTCACGCCGCTGTGGGAGGTGTTGCATGCGCTGGTGCCGCCGCATCCGCGCTCACCGTGTGTTCCCGCTTTTTGGCAGTATGACGACATTCGTCCTTTCCTGATGCGTGCTGGCGAGGCCATCACGGCCGAAGAGGCGGTTCGCCGCGTGTTGATTCTTGAAAACCCGGCGCTTCGGGGGCAGAGCTGCATTACCCAGTCGCTCTACGCTGGGCTGCAACTCATTCTGCCGGGCGAGGTTGCGCCGAGTCATCGCCATACTCAAAGCGCATTGCGGTTTGTGGTTGAAGGGAAAGGGGCGTTCACCGCCGTCAATGGCGAGCGCACAACGATGCACCCCGGCGACTTCATCATTACACCGCAATGGACTTGGCACGACCACGGCAGCGATAGCGACGGGCCGGTGGTGTGGCTCGACGGCTTAGACATTCCGATGATTCGTTTTTTTGATGCGGGATTCGCAGAAAACGGTAGCGCTGCGCAGCAGGCGATTTCCCGGCCAGAGGGCAACAATCTCGCTCGCTTCGGCGCGAACATGTTGCCATTGCGTTACGACCCGCCGCACGGGTCAACGTCGCCGATTTTTAGCTATCCCTATGCGCGCAGCCGGGAGGCGCTCGCGAAGCTTGAACGTGATGGTCCGACAGATGCATACGATGGTTTCAAGTTGCGCTACGTGAACCCCGCCACGGGCGGCTCGCCTATGCCTACGATGGCCACGTTCCTGCAATTGCTGCCGAAAGGTTTTTCCGGAAAGGCGTATCGCCAGACAGATGGTGCGGTGTTTAGCGTGGTGGAGGGGCAGGGCATAGCCACTATTCGCCAAGGTGAAACGGAAACCCGTTTCAGTTTCGGCCCAAGAGATCACTTTGTGGTTCCGTCATGGTGTTCACTGTCGTTTCTTGCCAGCGAAGAATGCGTACTATTTAGCTATTCCGATCGCCCGGTACATCAGGCGTTGTCCATCTGGCGCGAAGAACGCCTTGCCTAGGTTTTGTTCTGTTTCTGCCGTCGATTTCACTTTTCCATTAACGTTTTTTTGCCTGATTGAGTTTCTATGAAATACGCCATTACCCCCGCTCCTGTCGTCTCGTTGCCCGTCGTGGGCACCGATACGCAGTTTCCGATTCGTCGCGTGTATTGCGTGGGGCGGAACTACGTTGAGCACGCCCAAGAAATGGGCTTTACTGGGCGCGAGGCACCGTTCTTTTTCTTGAAGCCCACGGATGCAGTGGTCGTAGCCGCAGCGGGCCAGAATATTGAAATTCCCTATCCGAGCCTCACCAAAAGCTACCACCATGAAGTGGAATTGGTCGTAGCAATCAGCAAGGGCGGCAAAAACATCAAAGCCGCCGATGCGGTGAACCATATTTTTGGTTATGCGCTCGGCCTCGATATGACACGGCGAGACCTTCAGGGCGAGCAGAAAAAACTGGGCCGTCCGTGGGAAATCGGCAAAGCCGTTGACGCGTCTGCGCCTATGGGACCCATCACGCCGATTTCAGCGTCGGGCGAGATCAACAGCGGCGCGATTGCGCTGACCGTTAACGGCAAATCCACCCAATCCAGCGACGTGAGCAAACTGATTTGGAACATTGGCGAAATCATTGAGCACCTGTCCACCGCGTGGGAATTGCAACCTGGCGACGTGATCATGACCGGCACGCCTGAGGGCGTGGCTGGCGTTGTTGCGGGCGACGTGATGGTCGCTACGTGCGCAGGCGTTGAGTCATTGACTGTGAAGGTCGTTTAGCGCCCCGCCGCCGCGGTACGCCTTCATTAGGCGAGCACATAAAAAAAGCGCCAGATTCTCAGGCGCTTTTTTTTGCTACGACCAACGCAATGCGCGAATCAGGCTACTCGCGCGATAGCTGATGCGGACGCGTTGTGTCGTAGTTCTCGAACGGTTGATGAATCCACGGGCTGTTCGGTAGATATTCAACGAAGAAATCCGGATTGAACATCGACACACCTTTTTTCCAAATTACTGCGGTGCGCACGTCGGTCAAATGCGGGAATCGTTGCGGTAGTTCTTGCTTCACGACGTTGAGCGTGTGGCCCGAATCGGCCAGATCGTCGACCACCAGAATGCGGTCACCGAGACGCGCACTGGTCATCGTCAAATGCTCAGAGACCAGCAGCTTGCCGCGCACGGTGCCACCTTCTTCGACATAGCTTGACGTGCTCATGATCGCCAAAGGCTTGTCGAAAATGCGCGAGAGCTGATCGCCCACGCGCAATCCGCCACGCGCAATCGCGATGATGTGGTCAAACTCCCACTTCGAGTCGTGAATTTGTAGCGCCAGCAACTCGATCAAGCGATGATAGTGATCCCATGTGACGTACAAATGGCCGGTGTCAGTCATGAATTCAATGCTCCCCTTTTTATGTGCGCAAGCGACGTTGTATTAGTTCAACGGATGCTGCATCAGAATCGTATCATCGCGCTCGAAGCCGGTCGACACTAGGGCCATCGGCACGCCTGTCAAAGCTTCGACGCGCTTCAGATAGCTCTGCGCGTTCATTGGCAATTGCTCAAATTTGCGAACGCCGAACGTCGTTTCTTTCCAGCCAGGCATCGTCTCGTAGATCGGCTTGCAATCAGCCACAGCCGCCGCACCATAAGGCAGACGATCAATCACTTCGCCGCGGAATTCGTATGCGGTGCAAATCTTGATCTCGTCCATACCATCGAGGACGTCCAGCTTCATGATCGCCATGCCGTCGACGCCGTTGATTTCGAAGCTGCGCTTAAGTGCGGGCACGTCGAGATAGCCGCAGCGACGCGGCCGACCAGTCACCGAGCCAAATTCATTGCCGCGCTTGGCGAGTCCCGCGCCTACGTCGTCGAAGAGTTCTGTCGGAAATGGACCGGCTCCAACACGCGTTGTGTACGCCTTCGTAATTCCGAGCACGTAATCAATCATCTTCGCGCCTACGCCAGCGCCGGGCCCGGCAGCGCCAGAGACGCAGTTGCTTGACGTGACGAACGGGTAGGTGCCGTTGTCGACGTCTAGGAGCGTGCCCTGCGCGCCTTCGAACAACAACGGTTTGTTGTGGCGGCGCGCTTCGGTGAGTGCATGCGACACGTCGGCGAGCATCGGCGCAACGTCTTGCCCGGCTTTGAGCAGCATGGCGAGTGTTTCGTCGAAATCGACTTCGGGTTGCTCGTAATAATTTTTGAGCATAAAGTTGTGATGCTCGAGCACTTCACGGAGCTTGACCGCGAGCGCTTCTGGCTCTAGCAGGTCGTGCAGGCGAATGCCGCGTCTCGCGACTTTGTCTTCATAGGTCGGGCCAATGCCGCGGCCCGTTGTGCCGATCTTGTTGTCGCCACGTTTTGCTTCGCGCGCTTTGTCGAGCGCTACGTGATACGGCGCAACGACCGGGCAGTTGTGGGCGATTTTCAAGCGCGAGCGCACTTCAACGCCTGCCGCTTCTAGCTCGGCAATCTCTTTGAGCAAATCATTCGGAGAAACGACGACACCGTTGCCGAGATAGCACGTCGTGTGCGGATGCAAAATTCCCGACGGAATGAGTCGCAGCACGGTCTTCTTGCCGTTGATGACCAACGTGTGGCCCGCATTGTGTCCGCCCTGAAAGCGCACAACGCCGTGCACTTGCTCGGCGAGCCAGTCAACAATTTTTCCCTTACCTTCGTCACCCCATTGGGTGCCGATGACGACGACGTTACGTGGCATGTTGTGTGTCCAAGTAGGGCGGGCATTGCCCACCGTGGGTAACAAGGCGGACTGTGTCCGCCCTACGAAAAAAACTTTAGACGCGCGTGACTTCCGTCAACGCACGTAAATCAACAAACGAAAAACCGGTGGCAGGCCGTGCGCGGCTGTTACTTTGGGTGAAGGCTTCGCCAACGCCGTCATACCGACCGCCGCGCGCCACGACTTGCGTCGTGTTTTGTAGATACGCGACGAACACTAATCCGGTGTGGTAATCGAGCCCTGGCAAGTCAGCCAAGTCGAGCGAACACTGCGCGCCAGCCTCGGTAATCGCTGCGGCAATCGCTTCGAGCTGGTCTAGCGCGGCGGTGATTGCGGCGTTGCGCGGCAGCGCAGCACGAGCGCGCTGCAGCACCATTTTGGCGGGACCGAAGAGGGTGGTGAGCGCTTCTAGCGAGGCGCGAGCCTCCACCGATAGCGATTTGATCTCGCCGAGCGCGCTAGTGCTTTTGGCCGCGAGCGCAGCGTCAGCGGCTTGTGTGGCGTGTGCCGAAAGTTCGAAGTGTTGCGCGATAGCCTTGAAAACACCGACATGGCCGCAATCGAGCAGCAGCGGCGCGGCACCTGCGGCTTTGGCCGAAGAAATCATGAGTTTGACGATTTCCACGTCGCCTTCGACAGTGGCTGCGCCGAAAAGCTCGGCGCCCACTTGCGTGAGCGCACGGCTGGTGCCGACGCTGGCATGCGTGCGCAGCACTTCGCCAGCGTAGCAGTAGCGACGCTCCGCGTCCGCGTCCGCTGCGCCATGATAGGTGGCGTCGATGCGCGCGACCTGCGGCGTGATGTCCGGGCGCACGCCGAGAAGCTTGCCGGAGAGCGGGTCGATAAGCTTGAACGTGTTGTGATCGAGATCTTGGCCGGTGCCAGTCAGCAGCGCCTCCAGATGCTCGATGAGCGGTGGATTGACGAGCTGGTAGCCAGCGGCAGCGAAGGTGTCGAGCAGCGCGCGACGCGTTTGCTCCATATGGGCGGCCTCGGGGGGCAGCACATCTTCAACGAAATCGGGGAGAACCCATTTGCGCATGGCGCGAGGGGGGCGATCGGAGCGCTTTCATTCAATCGCGGCAAATTTGCAGCTATTTAGATGAAAACAACGAACGCAGGAGTTATTGACAACGAATTCTACTGAACAAGCCCGCAGCGCAGAAATTGGCGTGTCGCGGCGCAACATTTGCGGGGTGTGACACGTTATAGCTTTAGTGCTTAAACGGCAGGCTGCTGGTCATTTGGGCGCATAAATATTCACTATCGACTATTAATAAAATAACGCTGAAATGACTGCCTGGCGGTCGCTAAAGCTAAAAAGCTGTATCGTATGTTCGCAAAAATATTCGCAACATTCACGCGCGCGATGTCTTTTTTTGGCCGCGACTGTCGTTCTTCCTTTTGACCGTGGTGTACGGCACGGCCTCTTACATGAGGTTCTGCGGGCCGCCACGAAACCGAATGGAAAGGACACGCCCGAATGAACATGACCCTGCCCGCGCACTCCGCGATGATGGCCTCAGTTGCGGAGACGATTTTCGTTCCTGAAGCCGCTCACGCCAACACGAACAGCGCATTTTTCTCTAGCAGTGGCATTAAGGCGCTACGCCGGTTTAACGGCGCGCTTTGCCGTGTAGCGCCGGGAGCCGCCGCAGCGCTAGCTCGCCGCT
Organism: Casimicrobium sp.; assembly: GCA_040079845.1. GTDB lineage: Bacteria > Pseudomonadota > Gammaproteobacteria > Burkholderiales > Casimicrobiaceae > Casimicrobium. Next base: position 66,152 of record JBEBJR010000001.1, read on the forward strand.
TGATCGCCACGCCGCCGCGCCACGCGCCACGAGCGTGGGAAACGGAGTTGCTGGCTCGTGCCGACCACTGCGCGCTCACCGTCGGCGCGCAACAAATCCCGGTCTACTCGTGGGGACGCGGGCGTACGGTGTTGCTGGTGCATTCGTGGGGTGGGCGTGCGATGCAGATGGGCCGATTCGTGCGGCCATTGGTCGAGGCGGGTTTTCGTCCGGTGGCGTTTGACTTACCCGCGCATGGACTCGGCGCAACTGGCGAAACCGACATGATTGATTGCGCAGCAGCCATCGGTGCGGTTCAACGCGCAATCGGCCCCATTCATGGCACCGTCGCGCACTCTTTTGGCGTCATGGCGACACTACTGGCTGCACGTGAGCACGGACTGGCGGCACCGAATCTCGTCAGCATCGGTGCCTTTGAGCACTGCCGCTGGTTCATTGACGCAGCCCAGCACCATCTAGGCTTGTCGGATCAGGTAGCGCAACGGATTCGTGACAATTTCGAAGCGCGCTACGCCCATCGGGTTAGTTTTGACCGACTCTCCGTCGTTGAGATGTTGCGGGAAGCGCGCTGCAACACGCTAGTTGTTCATGATCGCCACGACCGTGAAGTTCCGTACGCGCACTCGCATTCGCTACGTGCCGTTGGACGCCACATCCAAGCCTTTCCAACCGTCGGTCTCGGGCACCGCCGAATCTTGGCGGATCGTGCAGTGATCGACAAGAGCGTGGCCTGGTTGGAGTCACGAGCGATATAGCGTCGTCTTGCACAAAACTGTCCACATTCATCGTCTATCAGAATCTTGCGCATTGACAAGCCCGACGCAGTGCTCGCACACTTGGCTCAACTCTCATGACGCGCCGCTGCAAGACCGATCTTCTATGCCCAATACCCACGCCGTAACGCAACTCATCCACGACGCTGACGCACACGTTCCGACCGCTGTCAATCGGCTGTTCGATTTGCTTTACAAGGATTTGTATCGCGTGGCGCGTGGGAGAGTTCACCAGAGCGGTGGTTCGCTTGATTTGTCGGCGACGTCGTTGGTGCACGAAACCTACGAACGATTGGTGCAACTTGACGAACTCAAGGTCAGTGATCGCCAGCAATTCTTTACGTACGCCGCCACCGTGATGCGCTCCATCGTCGTCGACATGGCGCGGGCGCGGCTCGCTGATCGGCGCGGAGGCGGGCGCACCGACGTGCCTATCGACACGCTGCTCGAAGGCAGGCTGGCGGTACCGCTCGACGAAACAGTGCTCGAAGTCAGCGACGCATTGACGCAATTACAAGCCGTCGAACCGCGCTTAGCGCAAGTCGTGGAGATGCGTTATTTCGCTGGCCTTAGCGTTGAAGAGACCGCCATCGCGATGGGCGTCACGACGAGAACCGTGGGCCGCGACTGGCTCAAAGCGCGCTCGCTACTCGCGGCGATTCTGGTAGCAAAATAAAGAGCCGCCTTGAACCGTCTAGAAGCGTCGCCCGAATGCAGCTGAGCCCGCAACAACTGCGCGAACTGGGGCAACTTGCCGATGAATGGCTGGACTCGGACGCCACGACGCGAGAGCGATTGCAGCAATCGGCTCGTAATAATGGCGAGCAATTTGCGCACGCCTTTGCGGTCATGGTTGCACACTTGGAGCACGGCGTTGCCGACACCACGTTGCGGCCGATTCCGTCCGCGATGCGTGACGCAGCGCTCTCGGCCTCGATGCTTTCGAGCGGAATAGCAGATGATCAACACGCGTCGGAGTCGGCGCAAGCCAGCACGGCATTTGGCAGCACAGCCACCTCACCCGAACGCGCCGCTGGCCAACGCATCGGCCCGTACCGCCTCATCAAAGAACTCGGCCGAGGCGGCATGGGTGTGGTCTGGCTTGCCGAGCGCGCGGACGGCCAACACACAAGACAAGTCGCACTAAAAATGCCGCTTGTAGAAAACCTCAACTGGTTACTCGCCGCAAGGTTTGCAAGAGAAAGAAACATCCTCGCCAGCCTAGAGCATCCAGGCATCGCAAGACTCTACGACGCCGGCGTTGACAACCACCATCACAGCACCCAACCCTACATCGCCATTGAATACGTTCAAGGGCAACCCATCACCACCTACGTCAAAGAGAAAAAGCTCAAACCCGAAGCCACGGTTCAACTCTTCACTAAAGTCATCGAAGCCGTCGCTCACGCTCATACCCAGCTCATCATCCACCGAGACATCAAGCCCTCGAATATCTTGGTTGACGCCAAAGGAGAGCCGCACCTACTCGATTTCGGCATCGCCAAGCTTCTTGACGACGAAGACAGCAACGCTGTAGACGCCACCCAACTCACCAAACTCTCGGGCAGAGCCCTCACGCTGGACTACGCCTCACCGGAACAAGTCAACAACGCCAGTCTCGGCACCGCCAGTGATGTTTACTCACTCGGTGTCGTGCTCTACGAACTCTTAACTGGAACAAGACCGTATCACCCCAAAGGTCCGACAAGACGCGACCTAGAACAAGCCATCCTCGACCAAGACCCGCAAAAGCCGAGTGAACAACTACTGACGCAAACAACAGGCAACAGCGAATCGGGAAAGTCCGCCCGACGCATGCGGGGCGACTTGGACACCATCGTGCTCAAAGCCTTGCGCAAAGACCCGAAGCAGAGATACGTAACAGCGCAAGCCTTTGCTGATGATCTCAAGCGATACATTGGCTTTGAGCCGATTGCTGCGAGACCGCAAGGCGTCCTCTATCGCGTAAGCAAGTACGCGCGACGGCACCGCTTTGCGCTGACTGCGACGCTGGTGGGTTTGGCTGCGTTAGGTGCTCTCGGAGGCTACGCGCTGCGACAACAACAACAGGCGGAAGCAAGTCAAGGGCGCGCTCAGGCAGTTGACTCGCTGTTGCGACATCTTTTTCGCGGCATGAGCCCTGATGTTGCAGCGACGCGCACGTTTACGGCGAACGAGCTACTAGATCGCACGGCGCAGTTTGTCGATTCCGACAACCTCATGGACGCGACGTCACGGCGAACCGCGAATCGAACGATGGCGGGGCTTTACAACGAGATCGGGGAGTATGACAAAGCCCTGAAACGGTTCAGCGACGAACGCGCTGACGCACTTCGACGGGGCGACCGCGAGCGACTTGCGGGTGTGCTTGTGCAACTGGTGGAAGCGCAGACTAACGCCGCAGGGATCGAACCGGCCAAACTGGACGTCGCGGAGAAATACTGTGAAGAGCTTCGTGCGGTGATCGAGGGAGGTGTGACTGGCGCAGATTTTTTGTCGGCGCAGCTTAGTTTTCTCCGCGGCCAGATCGAACGTTCGAGAAATCATCCGACGGTCGCGTTGACCCATCTCGCAGATGCTGAGCGCCGGCTTCGTTCGTTTGATAGCGCGTATGCTGAGGATCTCTTAGCGGACACCTTGCGAGCGCGAGGTTACGTTGCTGCCGCGATGGGCGAGCTGACCGCGGCACGCAAGAATTTTGGTGAAGCGTTGGTGCGTTATCGCGCTGCAAATGATCGAAAAGCCGTGGCTGCGCTCGAAACCTCGTCGCTGCTCGCGCATGTGCTCATGCGTCAAGGTCAGTTCAAGCAGGCCATTGACGGCACGCGGGCCACCTTGAAAGAATCCGAGGAGCGGCTGGGTGCGAACCACCCGATCACCCTAGACATGCACAACACGTTGGCCACCGCCTCGGTTCGCGTGGGTGACTTCGATACAGCGCGCAATGCCGCGCGGCGCGTTCGCGAAGCGAATGGACCGAACGTCGCCGAGCGGCAACGTGTGGATGAATTTGTAAGTGCACGCATTGCGATGTACTCGGGCGACACCGACACGGCTCAAAAGGGGCTCCGCGCTCTTTTCGACGCAAGACCACAGAACGCGGCCGGACGCAGTTTTGTCGCGCTCTCGTTGGCCGAGGCGCTGCTGCGCCAAGGTCGCTTGGATGAGGTTCCGGCGATTCTGGACACTGTGGACAGTGCCAGCGGGAATGCGCTCGTGTCGCGCAGTGGACGCGTACTCGTTGCGCGCATACTCCGCGCGTTGCTGCACGCGAAACGAGGCGAGATTGCAACCGCGCGAGAGTTGATTGCGCCGGTGACCGTCGTCCTCAAAGAAGATTTTGACGATGACTACTACGTTTCGCTCGTTGCTCGGGCGTATGAAGCATTGTGGAGCGAAGGAAATCTGTCAGCACAGGATGAGGCGCAGCGTGTCGTTCTGGCTTCGCGGATCGAGCGCGAACTTGTCTGGCAACACGGATCATCGAACCTTGCGCGATGGCTTCGTGCGCGTCCGGCGAACCACAAGTGGAGCGAAATGCCAATCGTGCTTTGACGCGGAGAAGCACATAGAGATCAGGTAAGTGTGACGATCTGTCACGCAATTTTGAACATTCACAGATGGGAGTAAAGAAACATGCCACCAGTAAATTTGACCGGAGATCTTGGAACCGGAGGCCGGCGGATGCTAGACGTTGTAGCTCGCAATGTCGCAAATGACGGTACGATGGTAGTCTCGTTCGAGTACCACTTTCAACCCTCGGTCTTACCCAAACATCGCATCTTCAATCACGTTCACATCGACACAATCGAGTTCGCGATAGTCGCGACTTACATTGACCAAGAAGGTGATGGTATTAATCTGCCCGTGCACGCCATCGTCGTTGCAGCGGGTGCTACGCAACTGCCGGTTGACGGACCTTGCGAGCTCCTTTCTGGGCGTGGGAGCGTTATGTTGCCGGTTCACTATTTTGCCGAGGATGCACACCGCAGGTGGACGGTCATCCTTCGCTCACGGGGTTGCCGCAACGAGAATGGAGCCTTGGGCGTTTCGCGAGTGCTGTCAGCGGAGTTCCGTCATGCCAGCGTCTCGTTGCAAACCGTTTTGGATCACGGCACGATTAAGGCACTTATGGACGAAGCCGCAGAACATAGGCTCAATGAGTGATGCCTGAGATTTCTAAGAATGCCGAAGCGACAAGGATGCGCCTGCTTAATGTTGACTTTCTCCATGCTTCGCACGCTGAGGGTCTCTGAAATGCAGCTGAGCGCTGACCAACTACGCGAACTCGCGAACCTAGCTGACGCGTGGCTGAGTGCCGACGAACAGCGGCGTACCCAGCTTTGCGCCGACGCGCAGACGCGTGGACCAGCGTTCGAGCGTGCCTTTCAGGCGATGGTTGCGCAGTTGACTACCACTGATGCACCGACGTTATTTCCCGCTATTCCCGGCGCGATGCGTGATGCCGCGCTGATTGCATCGATGGAGAGCAAGACCGACCGTGCGGCGAACGTTGAGGCGTCATCGGGGGTTGTAGAGCAGAGTGAAACTAGCGGAGCACCCGACGGGCCTGCGTCATCGACGATTTTCGGCCAAACGCTAACACCGCCTGAGCGCACCGCTGGCCAACGCATCGGGCCGTATCGGCTAATCAAAGAACTAGGCCGAGGCGGCATGGGCGTTGTCTGGCTCGCTGAACGCGCCGACGGTCAGCACTCGCGGCAGGTGGCCCTCAAAATGCCGTTGGTCGAAAACCTCAACTGGCTGCTTGCTGCTCGCTTCGCGCGTGAACGCAATATTCTCGCGAGCCTTGAGCATCCGAGCATCGCTCGGCTGTACGACGCAGGTGTCGATCAAGCGACGCAGCCCTACATTGCCATCGAATACGTTCAAGGCCAAGCGATCACCGAATACGTCAAAGAGCAGCGACTAAAACCCGAGGCTACCGCGCAGCTTTTCATCCGCGTGATCGAGGCCGTCGCGCATGCGCATACGCAGCTCGTCATCCACCGTGACATTAAGCCGTCGAACATATTGGTGGACGCTAAAGGCGAGCCGCATCTGCTTGATTTCGGCATCGCTAAACTGCTCGATGACGAAGACTCTCACACCACTGATGCGACGCAACTGACGCGATTGTCTGGGCGTGCGCTGACCCTCGACTACGCCTCGCCGGAGCAGGTCAATAACGCGAGTCTAGGTACCGCTAGCGACGTGTATTCACTCGGCGTAGTGCTTTATGAACTTCTCACCGGTCGTCGACCGTATGACCCGAAAGGGCCGACAAGGCGCGACTTGGAACAAGCGATCCTAGACCAAGATCCAGCAAAGCCCAGCGATCAACGGCTCACCACTGGCGACAGCGAATCAGGAAAGTCTGCACGACGCATGCGCGGCGACTTAGACACCATCGTGCTTAAAGCGTTACGCAAGGACCCGAAGCAACGCTACGCCACGGCGCAGGCGTTTGCGGATGATCTGAAACGATATCTTGCGTACGAGCCGATTGCGGCGAAGCCGGATGCAGGCTGGTATCGGGTGGGGCGGTTTGTGCGGCGGAATCGTTGGGCGCTCGCCGCCTCCGGTGTGTTCGCAGTGACGGTTGCGGCGGGCGTGGTGTCGACCCTTTGGCAGGCGCAGCGTGCGGAGCTTGAGCGGCAGAAAGCCAGCGCGTCGCGCGACGCGGCGTTGCAAGAGCTTACGCACTCGGAGGTGATGAGTGAGTTCATGAGCTACCTTCTGACCGGCGCTGCGACTGGCGATACTGCGGGAGATTTGCTGGATAAGGCGCAGGCGCAAGCAGAGAAACAGTTTGCCAATGACCCCAACGTCGGTGTTCGATTGCAACTCAACATCGCAGACATGCTGCAATCTCGTGGTGATTATGATCGTGCCGCAAACGTCTTGTCGGTCGCGGTGCAGAGTCGCCATCGGGTCACAGATCAAGCGATTGTGACGCGGCTGGATTGTCAGAGCGCAGCCAGCGAATCTCGTGTCAAAGGAGGGGTAGCGTCGCTTGCCAAGCTTGATCGGGTTATTGCCGCTGCGCAGGCAGGTAATGGCGATTCCGCCGAGTTTACGCATTGTTTGCTCGAGCGCGCACAAGAGCGGCGCAACAAAGGTGATGCTGCGGGCAGCATCGCTGATGCAGAAGCGGCGTTGGTGGTGCTTGATCAACGACCAGGGTTGCGTCCTACGGCGGTGCTCATGCGTGCTCTGATCGCCGATAACAAACAGCTACTCGGAGAATTGCGCGAAGCAATTTCCATGTACGAACGCGCTTTGACTGACCTGGGCGCGTTGGGTCGAGGGCAATCGCAGGACGCACGAACCATCATGACCGACATGGCTCTGGCCTATACGAAGGCAGGGCAGACGCGTCGCGCCTTCGAGATATACGAAAGCATCGTGCGCATCACGCCTGCGGGTGTTGCGCCGAGTTTCGGGCCACTCATGGTCAATTACGCGAAGAACATGGCCGACGTCGGGCAAGTCGCAAACTCTCAGCGCTTGTTTGACACGGCGATACATGACGCGAAGGCAAGCAACGTCAAGCGTGCCGTCGGATTTACTTCGATGGGCGCAGCGCTAACCGCATGCGCGGCAGCGGACGCTAGTCGATGCGAGGCGTTGACAAAAAGTGCGTACGACGCGCTTGCAGATGGTTTGCCTGCTAAACACTCTGCGTTTGGCACGATGAAATTGCTGCGGGGACATGTTGCTTGGCTCCGGGGTGAAATGGAGCAAGCGCGATTGGCGTGGAGTGATGCGAACGATCATTTTGCGGGAGCATCTGACACCAAAATCGCGCAAATCCGAGCGTTGTCGTGGCTGGCCCGCGCCGAGGCGGGGCTTGGTAAAAATGCCGACGCCAACACGCACGCCGACGCCGCCGTGGCAATGGCCCGCGCATCGTTGAATGGATTCCAGACGAGCGAGTGGCTGGGCAGCGCGTTGCTCGCGCAGGCCATCGCGCGAAAGGCCGTCCGAAACGACGCTGAGGCGGACTTGGCGCTGAATGAAGCAATCAAAAATCTGCGTGAGACTGTCGGCGACGAAAGCGTTTTGCTGGGGCAGGCGCTTGCGCTGTCGAAATCGCCGACGTAGCTTGTGGTTGGAGCACGCAGGCTGCGTTAACACCTCGCAAATCTGCGAGCAGGAACTCGGTGCGGGGCTCGATCCGGCCCCCGACCCGATGCCCCAAAAACAATTTCCGTCGCAATGTCTGGTTTCGCCCCCGCTTTGCGTTCTCCAGCGCAACTGTCACTCACCGGAGCCACGCGTGTCACGTCATCTCACTTTTCTTGCGGCAAGTTTTGCCGGCATTGCCGTGCTTCTAGCCCCCGTCGCCCAGGGGGAAACCTACACGCAGGCGGCTAGTTCGTTCAATCACACCTGCGCGATTTATGGCAGTGGCGGTCTCCATTGCTGGGGGACCAACGCGGCGGGGCAGCTGGGCGATGGCACGACTAACAACTCGGCGATTCCAGTCGCGTGGCGGGTTTGACGGGCGTGACGTCCGTCTCGACTGGGCGGGTGCACACCTGTGCCATTGCGCAGGGCGTGGTGAAGTGCTGGGGCGATGGCACCGACGGCCAACTGGGTAATGGCACGACTAATTCAAGTCCGACGCCGGTGCCGGTGGTGGGCCTGACTACGGTGCAAAATCAGGCGGTAGCGCTCGCGGTAGGCGCTGACTTCAGCTGTGCGCAAATGTTTAATCAACTATCGAATGCAAGCACAGTGCGTTGTTGGGGCGGCAATTCCGTAGGGCAGGTGGGCAGTGGCTCTGCCAGCGCGCAAGTATTCGCGCCAGCGACTGTGTCGGGATTGACCGGCGTCACCCATCTGGCAGCCGGTTCGTACTTTGCGTGTGCGGTGACCGGCGGCACGGTGCGCTGCTGGGGCAGCGGCATCAGCGGTCAGTTTGGCAACGGTACCACCGTGCTAAGTAGCAACGTGCCAGCAGCGGCGGCTACAGGCATTACCAACGCGACGATGGTCACTGCCGGCGGCTCGCATGTGTGCGCGGCCAATGGCACGACCGGCGACGCTTGGTGTTGGGGTGATCGCGGTTTCGGGCAAGTCGGTGATGGCGTCATAAGTTCTTCCGTCAGAACATCACCGTATTACTTCGGTGTGTCGTTTCGGCCGACCAAGATTTATGCTGCCAACGCAGGCAACTGCGGGGTGGTGAGCGGTCAGGCGTTTTGCTGGGGGCTCAACAATCAAGGGCAGTTGGGCAACGTGGGGCTACCCACCGGCAACAGCGGCTTACCGCTGCCGGTGACGGGCCAGAGTAGCGGCGTGGCGACCATGGCGGCGGGCCTGAACCACGCCTGCGCGATTAGCACGGCGGGAGCAATCAGCTGCTGGGGCGACAACACCGTCGGCCAGCGCGGCAGCGCGCCGTTTGGTCCGGGCAATCCGCTATTCGCGCCCATCGGCGTCGTGAAATGCAGCCTGGACGTCGATGGCGACGGAACGGTGTTGGCGACCACGGACACGGTGATGATGGCGCGTGCTGCGCTCGGCGTCACCGGCGCTCCGCTCACCGCCAACGCGTTTAGTGCCAACGCGCCGCGCCGCACTCCGACCGATGTGTCCAACTTTTTGCGCGACAGTTGCGGCATGCCGTAGCGCGCGGGACGCGTGGGTCGGGCGAACGCAAAGTCTCATTGCGTCGCTGATTATTGTTTGCGTCTTCTAAGAGTACAGCTTTTTACCTTTAGCGACAGCCAGATGGCGCTTCCAGGTCATTTGTTCGGTATGTTGAGTATTTGAAATATCGGGCTGAAACCGCCGTACAACGGTCGCTCAGCGTAAAAAGCTGTAAACAAAAAAGGCAGAAATTGTTTGCGCAGCGCCGCATGTTCGTCGTTCCAGCTGCGTGCACGAACGCGCGCGCACTCGCCGCCGTGCCTCGCGAGTTGCGGCGGTCGGTACTACGTCCGTTATGGCAAGTGCGCAAAAATGTAACTCTCGATTGCCGTCGACGTGGTTCTTCGCGGCGCAGCGCTCACGGCGTTGAGCATTAGCGCGTTGCCGCGTACGCCGATGAGGTAGCGCAACAAAATCACGCCGTCGGTCATCGCGTCAACTTGCCCATCGCCGTCGATGTCTAGCATCGGACGCAGATTGTTCAAGTAGGTGAGCACGTCTGCGGGCAACGTGCGCGTGGGGACGGGCGCGTCAGCGATGGCGCTGTTGGTCAGCGCTGGGCCGGTGAGCGTCAGTAAATAGCGCATCGCGAGCAAACCGTCGGTGAGCGCACGTGCGTTGCCGTTGCCGTCGATGTCGAAGTTCAGGGCGGGCGCTGCGGGCGCGAATGTGGCGGACACCGAGCTGGCACCGTTCACGGTAATCACGCAGGGATCAACACCGGTACACGCGCCTAGCCATCCCGAAAAAACTTGTCCGCCTGCGGGCGTGGCGTTCAGCGTGACCACCGTGGTGTTCGAGTACAAGCCGCTGCACGTTGCACCACAGGCAATGCGACTGTCGACGCTGGTCACTGAGCCGCTGCCGTTCCCCGCGAGGCTCACGCTGATGGTGCCAATTTGCCCGACGGGAGCAATTTCGTGCAAGGTGGACGGCGACACGCTGGCGTCGTAAATCGAGTCGCCGGAGTAGCTAGCTGTGAGGCTCACCGTTCCCACCGCCGCGCTCGGCAAATTGCAGCTCAAAGCGGGTAGGGTGCCAGTACAACTGTTGGTGCCGTCGGACACGGTGACGGTTCCACCGGGCGCGCCAGAGCCAGCGGATGCAGGTGTTACCGTGTAGGTCACGGCGTATAGCGAACCTACTTCGCTGACAGGGGGCGTGGGCGAAACAATCGCTGTGGTCGTGGCGATTTTGATCGCGTTCAAGCGCGCAAAATTGCCGCGCGCCGCACCGCCAAACGCGTGAAAGTTTCCGGCCACAAACAGCGACGCTTCGTTGCTAAATGTCGCCAACGTTACGACGGAACTTAGCAGAGCCACGTCTGGTGTTGCGGTGGCGTAGAGCATCGATGCGCCTGCTGTTCCCGCAGAAAACGCGGGCTCTAGGACGCCTGCCGAATCGAGCCGCACGAGGTGCCGATACGCTGGGTTGCTCGTGGGGCTTCCTGTCGGTTTTATCGACGCGAAACTGCCCGCGACGTACGTTTGGCCGCTGGCAAGCGGTTGCAATGCAAGGACCGATCCGTTGATGGTGCCGGGGCCGACAAAGCTCGCATCGACGGAACCGTCGGCGTTTAGCCGCACGATGCGCGAGCGTGGGGTGAACGGACTTGGGTTGCCGACTTGTGTGAACCCGCCGCCGACCAAGAGTCTGTCTGCCGGTAGTAGCGCGATTTTGCGCACCGCCGAGTTGGTTGACGTTACGAAAGTAGCGTCGAGCGTGCCGTCGCTGTTGAGTCGTGCGATGTTGTTTTTTGGCGTGCCGTTGTAGCTGCCGAACAGACCGCCAATCACAATTGTTCCGGTTGATTGCAATGCCAACGTACGAATCGACGCATTGTTGGCCGTCGTCACAGCGAGACCCGTTCCCGGCGTGAACGTGGCATCCACGCTGCCGTCGCTATTGAAGCGCGCAATGCCACTACTCGGAATGCCATCAGCGGTGGTGAACCCACCCCCCAGCAGCAGCTTGCCATCCGGCTGCTCAACCATCGCATAGGGAATGTTGTCGAGACCTAGACCGGGATCAAACGTCGTGTCGAGCGAGCCGTCCGCGTTGAGCCGTGCGACGCGGTAGCGTGGCACGTTGTTCCAGCTCCGGAACTGGCCGCTGATCCAAATCTTGCCGTCCGGTCGTACGACGATGGAACGCACCGAGTTGTCGCCGCCCAGTCCGCCCGTGTTGAAGCTAGTGTCGAGCGTGCCGTCCGCGTTCAGTCGCACCAGCATGCCGCGCGGTGTGTTGTCGATCAGACCGAAAAAGCCGCCCACCAACACTTTGCCGTCGGCCAGCGGTGCAATCGCGCTCATGATGACCCCGCCACGCATCACGCCGATATCGGGTACGAAACTTGTGTCGAGCGCGCCGGTCGCGCTGGTGATGGCTAGGCTGGCGCGCGTTGCGCCTTGAAACGCGCCGAAGCCGCCGCCGATGAACACACGACCGTCGGCCAGTTCGAGCACGGTGTTGCCGAAACCGTTGGTCGCCGCCGAGCCCGCGTCGTAGGTCAAATCTACGGCGCCGGTTGCGGTCAGCCGCGCCACGCTGCGCCGGTTTTGTCCGCCAATCGTATTGAACGCGCCGGTCACATACACGCCGCCATTGGTCAGCGGAAACACCCCCGTAACCCCAGCGCTTCCGGGGATCGCACCCGCGTCGAATGTGGGGTCGGCACTGCCGTCGAGGTTCAGGCGCACGATGTCTTTGCGGGTCAGACCGTTAAACGACGAAAAGTATCCGCTGATGTAGAGCTGGCCATTGCCATCAACGGCCGAGAGTCCGAAGCTGCCATTCACGTCCGCGCCGACGGCCACGGTGAACGCTGGGTCGACGATGCCGTCGAAGTCCATGCGCGCCAAACCCGTCGTGCGCGAAACACCGTTAACGGCATCAAAGGGGCCGGTGACGTACACGCTGCTGCCCGCGACTAAAAGCTGCGTCGCAGAGGCCGAAGAAGCGAGGCCGAGCGCGGTGAGTCCGGTGCCGGGGTTGAAGGTGGCGTCGTGTGTGCCGTCACTGTTGAACCGCGCTAAATTGCCACGCAGCGGGGGCGTTACGCCCGGCCCAATGGATCGAAAAACGCCGCCGACGATCAGCTTTCCATTTGGGAGCAACGCGATGCCGCCCGCGCCGCCCAGCCCGTCGGTGTCGTCGATACCGAAATTGAGCAGTTGGCCCACGTCCCACGTTGTGTCCAAGGTGCCGTCGCTGTTGTACCGCGCGAGCGTGTTGCGAGGAACACCGCTACACACTAAGAAGTCGCCGCTGACAATAATCCTGCCGTCGCTTTGCCGCGCCGCAGTGAAGACAACGCCGTCGCAGCCGAGACCCACATTAGCGGCGAAGGTGCCGTCAAGCGAGCCGTCAGCGTTGAAGCGTGCGAGCCCAGAAATCGTTGCCGCGCCAGCCTGCGAAAAGTCACCCACCACCAGAATTTTTCCATCCGGTTGTTCAATCGCCTGGCTAACCTGGCTCACGCCAAACACCGGCGGCACGAACGAGGCGTCAACGCTGCCGTGCACTTGCGCTGCACCTTGAAACGATGCAAATGCACTTACCGCAGCGACTAGCCACGCACCAATAAAACGTCCGGTCATGATCTGAGCCCCATTAAAACTGGCAAAGTGAAGTCTGCGCCAGCTGAAGCCAGTATAGATGCGCATCACCGGAAATTTCCGATGAAATCTCACGCTCAGGCGTGCTGAGTTTGCGAGGCGTTAGCGGTTTCATCGACTTTCTATAAAAACCGGCGCAACCGACCGCCAGGCGGTCGTTCCCGTTAAAAAGCTGTCAATTGCGCAGGCCTGAATGTCTGATTCTGCGGCGCGAGCGCGTTCTTCCCTGTGTACCCCCTCATTCACAGGAGCGCCTTCATGCCATCCCTACGTCTTTTTCGTACCGTAACGTCGTCGCGCGCGATCATGTCCACCTCAATCGCGAAGCGCGTTTCGCGCGGCGCGTTGCTGCTTGCCTTTTTGAGCATGAGTGCGTCGGCGGTTGCGGCACCGAACGACGGTTTTTGTTTTACCGACGCTCCCACCAGCGAGCTGATCTCCTGCGAATACGCGCAGGCTAACGGCGCGACGCCGCAGACGACCGCCTCTGCAATCCCTGCGAATAAAAAAACGCGCACCGGAAAGTATCTCTTCGCGTCGGAGGCTCATGCGTTGGTGCGCTCGCGCGAGGTTTTGTTCGTCGATGTGCGCACGCGTGGGGAATTTAGTTTTGTTGGGGTCGCCGACGGTGTGCGTGCGCATGTGCCGTTTGCGGACATCACCGACGCGTCGGTGTGGGAGTCGAAAAGCGGGCGCTACTCAGTGAGCCAAAACCCGAGGTTCGTCGCGGAAATCGCCGAACACCTGCGCACGCATCAGCTTGATCGCCACGCAACCATCGTGCTGATTTGCCGTTCGGGCGACCGAAGCGCGCGCGCCGCAGACGTGTTGGCGGAGGCTGGATACCGCGACGTGCACTCTGTCGTCGACGGCTTCGAGGGTGACTTGTCCGCCGCCGAACGTCGCGACGTAAACGGCTGGAAAAACGCTGGATTGCCATGGAGCTATCGCGGCCACATTGGTGAGGTCGTGGCACGAAAGTAGGTCACATGTTTTCACGTTCTCCAACCCAATTTGTTGAAACACGCTTACGCACCGGACGCCACGACATGATGCTCACTCTCCAACGAAGCTACCGACTCGCACTCATCGCGCTAATGCTTGCCGCAGCGCACAGCGCAACCGTTCACGCAATCCCCGGCCAACCCGGCACGTTGGACGCAACGTTCGGCGCTTTGTCTGCGTTGCCCGGTTCGGTGTTGACGGTCGTGCAACCGATCATTTCCAACAGAGGCAGAGCCGTCGCACTACAACCCGACGGCAAAATGGTGGTGGCAGGCACTTGTGATGACAACGCGGCTCCGAGCCATTCGTTTTGCATGGCGCGGCACTTACCGGACGGTGCACTGGACACAAGTTTCGGCGCGGCGGGACGTGTGGTGAGTTCGTTTCCCACTACGTTCGCGGGTGGCGATGTCACGCTTGCATCGGCTGCGATCCAGTCCGACGGAAAAATCGTGTTGTCGGGGTCGTGTGATTTCAAAATTGTGATCGCCGCGACGGTTTCGCCGTCGAAATTTTGCGCGATGCGCTTCACGGCAACGGGCTCGCTCGACACAAGTTTCGCCGTGTCGGGAAAACTGATGATGAGCGTAGTTGCGCCGCCTGCGTCACTGGCCGGTTATACCGGCGATCGATCAACGGCCATGCTGATTCAACCCGACGGCAAGATCGTCATGTCCGGTAGCTGTGTTTCCAACGATTTCTTTTCGACTTCGCCGCCGGGGAAATTCTGTGTGCTCAGGCTCAACGCCGACGGCACCGTGGATACTCAATTCGGCGCAGCAGGCGATGGTAGGTTGGTCACGGACATCGTTATCCATTCGTACTCGTACTCTCGGGCAACAGCGCTAGCACTCCAAACCGACGGCAAACTCGTTGTCGCAGGAAACTGTAAGACCGACATCATTGCTCCAACGATTCGCGGCTTTTGCACGCTCCGTGTGCACGGCGTCAACGCGCCGGGGCAGGTCGCGGGTACGCTTGACGCTAGCTACGGGTTCAGTGGCCGCGCACAGATCGCCGTGGGGGCACAAGCGGAATTCGCGACTGGCGTCGTCGTGCAGCCGGACGGCAAGATTGTGATGGGCGGAACCTGTACGCGGATAGGCAGCGCGGTCCAAGATGCGTGCGCCGCACGGTTACTCGCAAACGGTAGCGCAGACACCAGTTTCGGATTCAACGGCGGCGTAGTCCTGACCACGTCCGAAACCGTAGTGCCGCAATCCGTTGCGCTGCAATCCGACGGAAAAATTCTGCTGGCCGGGCAATGCAACAACGATCAAATTCCACAGTTCTGCATCAAACGCCTTTACGACAACGGATCGCTCGACACCACGTTCAACGGAAGCGGCACGGTGCGCACCAGCATCAGCGGCAACTTCAACACATCGACGTCAGACATTGCATACGGCATGGCGCTGCAATCTGACGGGAAAATCGTTTTGGCAGGCACCTGCAGGGACGGCAACGGCACCAACGTCGACAAATTCTGTACCGCGCGCTACGACGGTGGCCCGTTCGCCGCGCGCGTTTGCAGCGTCGATCTTGACGGTGACGGACGCTTTCTCGCCACCACTGATGGCTTGATTTTTAATCGCGTCGGCTTGGGCTTGACCGGCGACGCCGTGGCGGCGGGCATTGTCTTCGCGCCCGAAGCGACACGCACAACATGGCCGTTGATCCGCGACTATTTGGTCACGCAGTGCGGGATGTCGTTGGTGCCGTAGCGACGCCGGTCTTACGAAAACGCTTCGTGTCTGCGACACATCGGCGCGGCCTCGGCGCAAGACCGCTCGTTCGCGTAAATGATTTGTAGGCGCGGACTCGGCCGCGCTTCCCGGCGGCACCGAGCGACGCCAACTCGTCGCCTAACCTTTAAGCGAGCAATACTGGAATCTCGCCACGCCTTTCCATGCCACCAAGCGCGGATTTCGACAGGGCGACGATGACCTCCGTGCTTCCGTGAGCGAAATTTTTAGTTTGCCGTGTCTGATCTCAAAAGCGTTCCGCGTTCTTCCGTGTAGCCACACTCGATTCCTCGCGTGGCGGCTTCTCGAACGAATGGAGTACGCACATGAATTTCTCTCAACACCGCAGCGCGAGCCGTCCTCTGCGCCAACGCTTCGCGACTTGGCGGCAGTTCGTTTTGCTCTTACTCACCGCCCTGTTTTCGACGCTCGCGTTAGCCGTCAATCCGGTGGTCACGGTCAGCAGCACGGAAAATCCAACACCGTCGGGCAAGGGATCCGCGTTCATCATCGCGCAGGTGCGAGGCGATATCGCCGGTTCTCCGTTGCCAAGCGGCACCGTCTCCTTTTTTTCTAATAAGCCAAATCCGTTCACACCACTTTGTGTGATGACTTTAGGCGGCAATATTGGTAACAACACGGCCGAAACTGCCTGCAAACTTCCAGCGTCAGCTGTCGTTGGGACTCACTCGGTCGTCGCGATCTATAACGGCAACGCCTATTGGCGCGGCACGACATCCGACACTCTCGCACTTGACGTTGTCCAGTCCTACACCGTCACCGCAAACGCCATCGGCGGCACAGCATCCCCTACTTCCCGCACTTTCGTCATGCGCAATTTCGGCGTTGGCGTTGATTTCACGACCACCGCAGGTTATCGATTCGTCCGTGTGGACACGACCGCAGGGTGTGGCTCCGGCACGGCAGTACCGACAGGGCCGAACACCTACCACGCTGATGTCGGCCCGATCACCGCAAACTGCACGATCACCGGCGTTTTTACCAACACGGCCCTAGTCACATTTAGTGCCGGACCCGGCGGCAGAACAAGCCCATTCACGAACCGATCCGTCCCATTTGGTACGACGACGCAGGTCACCGTGACCCCGGACCCCGGATACCGATTGACCAACGTCAGCGGATGCGGAATTGTCTTCTTTGGAGGACCCGCCATCACCGGCCCGACAACGTGGACAACCGGCACGATCAACGCGGATTGTTTAATCGAGGCGTACTTCACCGCGTTGCCATCTCTCACAGTCACCGCCGCCGCTGGTGCGGGCGGAAGCATCACACCCACGTCCCAATCCGTGTTGACCAACACGACTGCGCAGTTCACAGTAACTCCGAGTTCCGGTTTCGCCGTGGCTTCGGTCAGCGGCTGCGGCGGGTCACTTTCAGGCAGCCTCTACACCACCGCACCGATCACCGCCGCATGCTCGGTGAGCGCCTCTTTCACACCGTCGAGCGGTGCAGCGACGCCGGTGCCGATGGTTGAGTTCTACCACCCGCCGCTCAATTACTACTTCCTCACTTCGCGCGCCAACGAGATCGCGCTGTTGGACGTAACGCCGCCCTTTACGCGCACCGGGCAGAGCTTTTCGGTGTACCGGACGAGTGTCGCTGGAACACAGCCCATTACGCGTTTCTACTTTGATCGCGTCGCCGTCGGCGAGTCACGCGGCAGCCACTTCTACACCGCACTCGGCGCGGAGGTAGGCGCGCTTCATGGGCTCAACCCAACCAACTCGAATGCCCCAAGAATGGCTCTCGACGAAGGCGTGGACTCGTACGCATTTCTTCCGGTTGTAGAAGGCGTCGGCGGCTCTTGCGCAGCGGGGCAAACACCCGTGTTTCGTCTGTTCCGAGGCAACCAACGCTTCCCCGACGACCCGAATCATCGCTTCACCACCAGCACCACGATCTACAACAGTTTTGTGGCGCAGGGGTGGGATGGCGAGGGGGTTAAGTTGTGTGTGCCGCAGTAAACCGAACTTGATCTGGCATTGCGTTCAATTTAAATTGCAGGAGGGACGTAAAAATGGCGTTCACATTGGTGGTAGATACGGGGCCGACTCATGATCGGCGAAAAAAGCACTTTTACACGCCAGTGCCGAGCTTGGACTTTCCCGTCGGTGTCGGCAAGAAAAATGCGCGAGACGACGTGATGTTGGTGCAGGTATGGCTCGGCAACATAGCGACTTACCAACTCAGTTTCAAGGCAGACACCGCTTTCAAGAAAACTTTTGTGGGTCAGGAATTCGCTGATCGCAAGATCAAAGTCGACGGCATGTTCGGCGATGAAACGAGGCTGCTTCTGCATGCAGTTGCAAGTAAGGTGCTGCATCGCACTGAAAGCGTCGTCTACCCGTTGATACAGGGATCAAGTTTGGGAAGTTGGAGCAACACCACTCTCGGTTCCAATTTGATGGGTGAATCGGTCACTGCCTGTGCTGTTCTGGGCACGGATGCGCCTTTCATAGGCCGTGGTGGTGTCCAGTGTGCGTTTACACCATGCCCGCAGTTGTTGCGAGCAGCCCTACTGCACGAGCGAAGGCACTATGCCGAGAAATGGAAGTCGCAAGAGCCGGGCTACATCGACATTTAGCCCGATGCGGCTCGTAGGTCGGAACGCTCGCGGTTCCGCCGAGTGCCGCGACGGAACCGACGTCAAGCCTTACATGATTTTCGAGGAAACGATCACGATGCCAAACCCCGATCAGATTCTATTTCTGCCAGATTCCCATGAGCTTCGCCGTCGGTGGAAGATAAATTATGTTTGGACGGTCAAACAACCGATTGGTGTCGGCCAACCCAACCGAACAGATGACGTCCGGTTGTTTCAGTCGATGATGGGGCCATGGTTGCGCATCTGCGGACGCGGCTACAACGTGCAGAGTTTTTCTGTTCGGCCAACCGGTGTGTTCACGGCAGCTGAGGCCTTTTGGATTTACTGGATGCAAACCAAACTTGGCGGCTATCGTGGCAGACCCGATGGCGTCGTGTCGCCACTTAACGAGCGTCGACCATATGCGTATTTTGTGATGGGGCTGCTAAACGAGACTTGTTTGATCGACAGTACGGTGAACGACGACGGGCGAACATTTGCAGCGGGATATACCTGAGCCGCTCAAGCTTTTCAGCGAACACCGATTTAGCCAGACAACGCATGAAACACTTTCGTGCATACAAACCGCGCCTCTACATCGCCTCGGATCATGCGCCATACTATTCCGAAGTGGCGCTGCAGCTTTCGATCATCGGTGCAACCCAGACGGGGCGAACCGTTTTTTCTACGATCAGCTCGGGTCGCCGCGATGTTCGCATCATGGTTTTTCAATATGCATCGCTACAAGCAGAAGCGTTTTCCTACGATACAGACTATCCAGACTCACTGGAGCAGGGAGCACATTCGTACGACACCTTGAACGTCGGCACGAAAGAAGAAAATTATCGTGCACACATCACCGTTCCAATTCAGATGAGCGTCGGCTCGGGGCGGGGTGCGAATACGACGATTGCGTATCATCCGGCTGGTTTTCGGCAGCAAGCCAAACATCACGCGCGGGAATTAGGCCCCAATCCGGCTGATGTCGTGCTGCTTCACGAGTTAGTGCACGCGATACGCGGTAGTGCTGGCATCCAGAACCATCGCTCCATCTACCACGACTTGGCTATGCGAAACTATGAAGAGTTTTGTGCGCTGGTGGTGGAAAACATCTACCGCTCAGAACGTGGGTTAGGCCTTCGAAGAAGATACTTGGATAAACAACGGATAGCAGAAGATCGTACCGACACGGACTTTGCGTTCTATCGCGAGTACGCTGCGGAGATTGATCATTGGCTCGCTCTACAGCGCGGATTCTTTGAAGCGATGGCGGCGGTGCCCGCAACATTCAATCCGTTTCGCGCGGCACTGTTGACGCGGGCCGGGGCAAAAGCGAAGGCGATGCTTCAGCCGTTCGCGCGTTTGGTCCGGCGTTAGACGCTCACGCTCTATGCGCCGCTAAGCTTGGCTTTTTGCCGTTTGTACGAATCACGAAATGGGTTGAAAGGTATCCATTCAAGTTGCGCGACTGCGCGCGTAAAGTGTGGAATATCGCGACACATCCAATCGACCATGCTGCCGTACTTCAAGTACAGCGCGTCGGCGTCGGTTTGCGAAATCGGGGAACCGGATTGATGATTTTTGCGCAAGGGGCGGTTCCACGCTGACGAATAGATATTGGTTGCCATCACGGCCCAGAACTCCCTCTTTGTATCGAATCCTACGGGGGGCATCGAACCATTGTCGCAGCCTGCCATAAACATCAGCGCGTGCGCCATTTCATGGAAGAGAACTTCGTCGCGTCGGTACCCTGCGGATGCGAACAATCCGCGATTGGAGGGTACAGTAGACGTTGCCCAATCATCGGGAAAAAAGTGAATTTCGCTACCAATTCCACCCCCCGTTGCATATCGACGCACGTCGCCGCTAGCAAGGCGTAGCGGCATACCGTTGTCGTAAAGTGGGGTTCCTCTTTCGCCGGCAGCGTCCCAATTTTTTGGTGTCGTGGTGGCGTTTTGCGAACCAGACTCTCGCGCGTCTTGTATGGAATAGGGGTAGATGTCCAGCGTATTGTTTAACGACTGAAGCAGAAGTCTCCCCACTTGGCTGCAGTAGATGGTGTCGAGTGTGCCCAACACTTTGCGTTCATATTCCTTGTCCACACGAGTAGGTGGACTCTTTCCGAAAGGGTCAATGAGGCCATCTCGCGGAACCACGTCTCCCCAAATCTTGATCGGCCAAGCGGCGTTTGCATAAACTTCCATGTGATTCTCTCTTGCTTTCGATTGGAAAGAGCGGTGGTGGTGCCTTGGTCGCGGACACGCGTGCTTATCTGGTCGGCGAACGCTGTGCGTCAACCCCCAGCGTTGCCGTAGCAACAATGGCGATACGTCTTCCAGATATCCCTGCGAGATAGATAAATCAACTAGCAGTTTTCACGGCGACAGCCGCATTCCGCAATGATTGAACAAATAGTCTCGGACGAGCGTGTGAGTGTTTCGTGTGGCGAGACTGCTGAACGGTACTCCTTGCGTCAGAGCTACTCCGCGGAACCCTAGCGCCGCGCGCATCAGTAGCACCGAATCGGTCGCGCTCGATACCGTCCCGTCGCCATCGATGTCGGCAGAGCACTGCGGGAATTCGTTAGGTCCCCCCATGAGTCGTGCGAGGCAGACGTTGGAGGGCGTACCACTTTGTCCGCAGGTGCCAGCGAACACGAGCTTGCCATCAGGTTGTAACGCTACGCTTTGACCGCGATCCGCAGTGAATGCGAATGAAAATAGGAAGGAACCGCCGCCGGCGAACGTCGTATCCGGTGCGCCGTTTGCTAAATAGCGCGCGGCACAGAACAATTCGCTTGCGCCCTGCGCGCACCATCCGGCCAGTACGATCTTGCCGTCGGGTTGCTTCAGTATGCTAGTCCCGAGGCCGCTGTACCCAAAGAACGCCGTGGTAACGAAGCCTGTGCCGGGGCCGAAGCTCGCGTCAGGCTGTCCGTTAACGGTGTAACGGGCGATGCAGAGGTTGTACTGATCGGTTATACCATCGTAGCAATCGCCGCCTGCGACGATTGCGCCGTCGGGCTGCAGTGTGAGTGACTTGATGCGGTGTGCGCGTGTCCCGAAGATTGTCGCTAGCAGTCCATTGTGAAACGTATCGTCGATCAGCCCCGCAGGCGTGAGTCGCAACAGACAAAAAATGTCGCCACCCACGAATGCAATGTCACATCCTCCTGCGATCACAATCTTGCCATCGCTTTGTATCGCTATGGCGCGCGCTGTTTGGTTGCGCGGCCCAGTTGCAAGCACCGCTTTGCCGGTACCGTTGCCACCGAAAGACAGATCGAGCGCGCCGGTTGATGTCAGTCGCGTCGCACAGAAATCATCATCCGTGGGACTGACGCATACGCCTGCGCCGATGATCTTGCCGTCGCTTTGTAGGGCCATCGCGTTGAGCTCGCTGTAATTGCCACTGACCACAACCACGACGCTGCCCGTGCCTCCACCAAAGGACGTATCGAGTGTGCCTGTTGGCGTGTAACGAACAAAGCAGAAGCCCGTTTGAGCAGCAGTGTCGCAAGTGCCTCCGACAAGAATTTTTTGGTCGGATTGAACCAGAACAGACTTGGCGCTGTTCCAGGCGGGACCGACATGCGTTAACACGTTCCCAGTTCCGCCGAAGGTCGCGTCGAGCGCGCCCAACGGCGTGAACCTCGCGACGCAGAGCTGGCTCGAATTGGGAATGTCGCAGGTGCCCGCCGTCACAATGCCGCCATCGGCTTGTAGCGCAACGCTCGTCGCACCGCTACCGAGCGCACCGCTGATGTTGACATTGACCGTACCGCCATTGCCGAAATTAGGATCGAACGAGGCGGGTGGTGCTGCGACCGCGGTGCGCACGGTTAACGCCGCGAGAAGCGCAACAAGCAAGCCCGTGGTTTTGAGAATTTGTGGAGTCCAGTTCATGGTTGCACCCTCATGGCGCAGTGGTTGCCGAGAAAATCGCGAATGGCGGGCCACGTCGTGCGCTTGGCGTTGGGCGCGAAGGTGATGCTGTTGAGGGCGACCGCGCCAGACAGGCCAGCGGCGACGCGCGCGTGGATGACCGCGTCGGTCGTGCCCAGCACTTTGCCATCGTCGTCAATATCCAGGTTGCAATGCTGAAAGTTGTCCGGGCCGCCGTTGAGTCGGACTGTGCAGAACTTGCCCGTCCCAGCGTCGGTACAGCCACCGCCGACCAAAATCTTGCCGTCGCCTTGCAGGGCAAGCGCGTAACCGTTGGCCGTCGGCTGGGCGGTGAGATCGCCACGGAAGCCGCTGCTGTTGAACATGGCGTCCAGAGTGCCGTCGTTGTCAAAACGAGCGACGCAATAGTCGTACGCGGCGTGCTTACAAGTGCCGACAACGAGAATCTTGCCGTCCGGCCCGAGGACGATGGCATGTGGTGTGGCCGTGCCGCTTCCGGTGCCCGTTGCAAAATTGGCGTAGGCATTGCCGTTGCTGCCGAAGGTGCCGTCTACGTAGCCAAACGGGTTGAGCCTGCGCAGACAGAAAATATCGCGCGTGGCGTCAACCGCATTGTTACGACAGGTTCCCGCGATGATATGGTTGCCCGCTGCAGTGAGCGCTACACCACCCGAAGCGCTGTCCGGCAAAGTAGTGACGCCTGGCGGGAACGGCGAGCTATTCGAGTTGCCGAGTGCGCCGTTGGACAGAAATGAGCTGAAGAACGTGTGTCTCGCGGCTGCGTTCGTGAGCGAAGTTCCGACGACGGAAACGGAGCCGTCAGAGCGCAGCATCGCGCCTGTCGGATAGAAATCGAAGGCCGTGTTGATGGCTACGCCGGCGCTGCCGTAGCTAGTGTCCATCGCGCCGTTGACATGTAGTCGCGTCGCGCACAGACTATACGGTGCCGCCGTGCCGCACTGGCCGATCATCACGATCTGCCCATTCGTCTGGAGTAGCATTTTTGTTGTTCGCGCGGCAGTCGGAAACTCGACGTACGCCGCCCCGTTCGCTGAGCCAAAACTTCCGTCCAGTTGCCCGTTGGCTAGCAGACGTACCACGCACATGACTTCGGGCAACGATGTCCGCGTGCAGGTCCCGGCGATCAGCACTGTGCCGTCGCCATTGAGCGCAAGGCTGGTGACGGTGACGTTGTTATTGCGAAACGGCGCAATAATCTTCGTGCCGCCGGCGCCGAAACTGGGGTCAATCCAACTATCGGTTGCGACCAGCGGTGCGCGATAGCGCTGCACGCAAATGCGCTGATGCACCAAGCCATCCTGCAATACGCCGGTAATACGGTGATCGCAACTGCCCGCGACGACTATGGCGCCATCCGGTTGCACCGCCATCGCACTGATCGAGGCGTAGCCTTCCGAGCCGACGCTAGATAACAACCGCCCACCGCTACACACAGCGAGCGGGCAAATGGTTGCAAACGTGTTGTCCAGCTCGCCTGACGCAGCGACGGCTGGTCCGCCGCATACGAGCGCGGCGGTCATGGCGAGCCGTGCGGCGCATGTACGCCATGTGAGCGCGAAGCGATTTGAAGAGAGTCTGCGCTTGCGCGGCAGCAGGAGCGAATAGTAGTAGGCCATTTGCGTCTTTGTGTTCGTGATGAACGTGGTTGTTCATGTGGAAGAACGAGCCGCGAGTCCGAAACCGGACATTGAGCAGGCTGTTTGCGCAACTTGACACAACTTTCTTAGCTTAACGACCGTTCTACGACCGTTCCTGCCGGTTTTCTGGCATGTTGATAAGTAGAGAAAACGGCTCGTAATTGCCGCTTGGTTGTCGTTTAAGCAAGAAAGCCGTAAGCAGTTTGTCGAATTGATGTCCGCGCGATTGCGGCATCCGCACGGTGCGTATCGACGCAAAAATTTAATCGCACGAAATGTCTCATTTGCCGTGCTGGCATCGTTCTCCCTGTGCGATTTCAAAACAGTGAGTGCGGGTAAGTATGCGGAAGGTGTGCCACGTTAGCGTTGGGTCTTGGCGAAATGGCGTGCGTTCATTTGATCGCTCAACGGACAGATTCGCGCCGTGCAACTGAGCCACGCAGACCTTCGCGAGTTGGGTCAGTGTGCGGATCGGTGGCTGACGGCTAGTGAAACTGAACGCGATGTGTTGCGCGCGCAGGCCGCAGATCGCGGTGGCGCGTTCGCCGAGGCGTTTTCTGCGATGGTTGAGCAGTTGAGCAGCGAGCAGAACCACGCGGTGTTGACGCCAATCCCCGCCGCGATGCGCGACGCGGCGTTGTCGGCATCCATCGAACAATCCAACGCGCGCTCTGCGGCCGGGGAGGACGACGACACATTTCGTTTCGATTCCGTGTTCGGTCAGAACACCGCCTTCGGCCGCACGTTAACGCCCCCCGAACGCACCGCTGGCCAACGCATCGGCCCATATCGGCTCATCAAAGAACTCGGCCGAGGCGGCATGGGTGTGGTCTGGCTTGCCGAACGCGCGGATGGGCAACACACAAGACAAGTCGCCCTCAAAATGCCGCTTGTGGAAAACCTAAACTGGTTACTCGCCGCAAGGTTTGCAAGAGAAAGAAACATCCTCGCCAGCCTAGAGCACCCAGGCATCGCAAGACTCTACGACGCCGGTGTTGACAACCACAATAACAGCACCCAACCCTACATCGCCATTGAATACGTTCAAGGGCAACCCATCACCACCTACGTCAAAGACAAAAAGCTCAAACCCGAAGCCACGGTTCAACTCTTCACCAAGGTCATCGAAGCGGTGGCCCACGCACACACCCAGCTCATCATCCACCGAGACATCAAACCCTCGAATATCTTGGTTGACGCCAAAGGCGAACCGCACCTACTCGATTTCGGCATCGCCAAGCTCCTTGACGACGAAGACAGCAACGCGGTCGACGCCACCCAACTCACCAAACTCTCGGGCAGAGCACTCACGCTCGACTACGCCTCGCCCGAACAAGTCAACAACGCCAGTCTCGGCACCGCCAGTGATGTTTACTCACTCGGTGTCGTGCTCTACGAACTCTTAACCGGTACAAGACCGTATCACCCCAAAGGGCCGACAAGACGCGACCTAGAACAAGCCATCCTCGACCAAGACCCGCAAAAACCCAGCGATCAACTGCTCACGCACAGCACACATACCGGCAACAGCGAATCGGGAAAGTCCGCCCGACGCATGCGGGGCGACCTAGACACCATTGTGCTGAAAGCCTTGCGCAAAGACCCGAAGCAGAGATACGTAACAGCGCAAGCCTTCGCAGATGATCTCAAGCGATACATTGGCTTTGAGCCGATCGCGGCGAAACCAGACGACGCTTGGTATCTCGTGACGCGCTTTGTGAGAAGGCATCGTTTGGCGGTGACGCTGGTTGCGTCTGCTGCCGTGTCGCTCGCAGTCTTTTCAGCGCTCATCGCACGGGAAAGCGCAATGCATCGTCGCACCACGGAATTTCTGCTTCAAGCGCTCACACCGACGAGCTATTACACCGATGGCGGCGGTGTGCTCTCGCATGCCGAATTGCTCAAGCGCGCTGCGGAGGGCGTGAGGAAAAAGTTCGCCGACTCGCCGCGCGCGGCGTCCGAACTCTACGAGGCTATTGGCGAAAGCTTGTTCAACCTCGGCGCGCATGAGGAGGCGTTTCAAGTACGTACGCGCGCGCAGCCCGGCATGGACGCCGAATACGGGCGCACGTCGCGTGAGGCGGTACGCAATGCGGGCCGCGCTACGTACATGCACCTCACGCAGCGCCGCTTTCCCGAATTTCTAAAAAGCATGGACGACTTGCGTGCGCGGTGTCCGAGCCTTGAGACGCTGCCGGTGCCGCATTGCTACACCTACATTTGGATGCAGACGCAGTATTACGCTTACACCGGCGAAGGCCATAAACGCCATGCGCTGTGGCAGCAATACGACGCGCGCATCACGCCGACAGTGGACGCGAAAAGCCGATGGCACACGCTGTTGAACTACTGGGGCGCGGGCGGCGCGCGACAGGCCGGCGACTTGCGCGCCTCGCGCGAACGTTGGAAAAAAATGCTCGCGCTGCCCGAAACTCAAAACGGAGCGCTCGGAGCGCACATGACCGCGCTGGCGATATGTTTGTATCTGACCGAGGCGGGCTTTTACGCCGACGCGGCGGCACTCTCGCGGGAGGTTTATGCGCAGGGCGAGCGCTGGATGGGTGCGTCGTTTGATCCGCATTTGTTTTACGTGCCCGGTGTGGCCATCGCGCAGGCAACGGCGGGGGTCGACGGCGGCGTCGAGGCGTCGTTGCGCGAAGGCATTGCGCGTGCACAATCGCGCGCTGGCGCAACAGCCGATCAAGAGACCGCTGATGCGCACGAAGCTCTCGCGCTGTGGCTCATAGCGCACGGACGTTACGCGGAGGCGGTCGAGCCACTCGAACGCGCGATCAAATTGCAAAGCGCACGCGGCGCGACGTACAACCAGTACGTCATCCAAATGCAGATACAGCGCGCAGTACTCGACGTTTTGCTCGCCCCCAAAGTGTCCGAAGACTTGGCGAGAGGCAAAGCAATTTCGAGATTGTTGGCACTGCGCGAACAAGCCGCCGCGATTCCCGACCGATCCACGCTGCCACGCATCGACGCTACGCTTGCGGCGCTAGAGCGCGACAACGCACGCGCAGAAGCGCATTGGCAGCGCGCGGTAGCAACGATGCAGCAAAGCGACTTGCGGCCTGGAGATACATTGCTACTGATACGTGCACTCGGCTCGGTCCGTACACTGGCGGCTCCGGTGGACGACGAGGTCGTGGCGTCGATGCGCGCTTACGTGAAGAAAGTGCTCGCCGTCACGCAGACCGAAATTGCGAAGCGCGAAAAGTCTGGCTCGTCGTGATTTCCCGCGGCGAACAACCGAAAGACTGGCCGCCGAAGCTTCCACTCCTCTAGCCGTTCCTAAAACCTCATGGATAGCACGTTTGCCGTTTGCGAGCGAGCCGTGCAAACAGGTTTACGCCGTGGCCGTTTGCGCTGCATCGGCTAATAATGCGATCAGTCGTTGCGCCGCTGCTGGCAGGTAACCGCTGTCGCGATAGGTCACGGCAAGCCGTCGCCGCATAGTGGTCTCGACGAGTGGCACCTCTTTGAGTGGTGATCGTGCGTCCGCCTCGATGAGGTGATGACGCGAGATGAAACTGAGCAGCCCCGTCTCGGCGATGAGCGTTGGAAGTACTAACAACATAGTGCCTTCGATTTGCACACGCGGTCGAGGCAGCCCCGCACGATCGAACGTGTGATCGAGCCAATCGCGCGTCGGTGCGCCTTTGGGTTGCAGCACCCAGCGGTATCCACACAGGTCGCGCATGGTCGCATGCTTGCGCAAAATTTCGTGCGTTGCGCTCGCGGCGACGACGATGCAGTCCTCGTCCAACCGTTTGGTGGTGAAGCCTTCGTCGTCGGTGCCGTCGCTCGCGATCATCAAGTCGAGCTCGCCCGCGTGAAGTGCAGGCTTCAAGGTGTCAATCAGCGCAACGGACGTCCTGAGCGTCACTTCCGGCGCTTCTGCGAGAAGCCGGCGCACCGCTTGTGGCAGTAAAAATTGCGCCGCCGTCGGTACGATTCCGACGCGAATATGCCCGTGCAGCCCGCGCCCGATGTCGGCGATTTCGCGCTGTGCGTCCTCCACGTCAAAACGCGTGCGTTGCGCCCATTTGAGCAGCACTTTGCCTGCGGCCGTGAGCTTGATGCCGCGCCCCGAACGTTCGAAGAGCGGCGCGCCGCAAGCCTCTTCGAGGCGACGAACCGCACTCGTGAGTGCCGGCTGCGTTCGATGCAGGCGCTCGGTTGCTCGGCCGATGTGCTCCAGTTCGGCGATAGTCTCGAAGTAGCGTAGGTCGCGTAAATCCATAGCAAAAGTCAAATTTATGAATCGGAATAAATTATCGATTGGACTATATAGATTTGACTGCCAATAATCCACCTCGCTGATGGAGTGCGCGCGCCAATTTTCTGAGCGACGGTACCCAATCGGCGCTTAAGGAGAGAACAAGTGGGTTTGATCGCAAGAAAACTGGCGACGGTCGGCGCGGTGGCGTTTGCACTGTGCGGTGCGTTTGTCGGTTCAGTGCACGCGCAGGCATTTCCGAGCAAGCCCATACGCATTGTGGTGCCGTTTCCCGCCGGTGGCGGAACGGATTTGATTGCGCGCGACATCACGCAAAAAGTCGCGGCGAGTACCGGGTGGACCTTCGTTATCGAAAACAAGCCGGGGGCTGGCGGCAATTTGGGTGTCGACGCGGTGGCCAAAGCGCCCGCAGACGGATACACCCTGGTGCTGGGGCAGACGAGTAACCTGTCGATCAATCCCGCGCTGTACGCAAAAATTCCGTACGACGTGCAACGGGATTTGGCACCGATTGTGATGGTGGCGAAGTCTCCATTGATTGTCGTGACGAGTGCAAACTCTCCATTCAAAACCATGGCGGACGTCGTGACTGCCGCTAAGGCGAAACCGGGTACGGTCAACTTCGCGTCGTCGGGCAATGGCACGGTAGCGCATCTTTCCGGCGAATTATTGCAACGCGCCGCCGGCATCAAAATGCAGCACGTTCCGTACAAGGGAGCCAACCAAGGCCTGACCGACGTAATGGCGGGCAGTGTCGAGCTCTATGTGTCGTCGGTTCCCACAATGTTGGCGCACGTCAAACAGGGAAAACTGCGCGCACTCGCGGTGACTTCCGCCAGCCGTGTGCCGGATTTGCCTACGGTGCCGACAATGATTGATTCGGGATACGTAGGACTCGAAGCGACGACATGGTTCGGCTTCTTGGCACCCGCCGCGACACCCAAGGACGTGCTCGCAATCTTCAATACGGAATTCAATAAGGCGTTGCAGCAACGCGATTTGCGCAAGAAGATGGCTGACTCAGGCGCAGACCCCGTAGGCGGCACAGCGGAGCAGTTCGCCGCGTTCATCAAAGCAGAAAACCAGCGCTGGGCGCAAGTGATTAAAGACTCCGGCACGAAGGTCGAGTAGTTTGAGTTCCCGTGAGCCGCTTGCGCGGTAGACGATGACTTGGCGTCGCTCGGCGAGACACACAAGCGCGGGCAAGTCCCAACACTGTTCATTTAGCGATCTGTATGCGCGGACTCGGCCGCGCTTCCCCGTGACTCGAAGCGACGCCAGGTCGTCGCCTATCCGTTGAGCGCGTCACGAAGCGCCTAGCGCTTCTGCGTCGCGATTGCGCTCCCGCATCAATCCATCACTCATTCGGCAAAAAGGAGATTCCCATTGAAACATTTTGACTTGCGCAACCTCGTCGCGCGTTGCATGCTCGTTGCGGCAACCATCGTGAGCGCCTCAGTGGCACACGCTGCCTATCCTGATCGCCCGATCACTATTGTGGTTCCGTACGCACCGGGCGGCGCGGCAGACGCGGTAGCGCGTGTGCTGGCCGTGCGCATGGGCGCAAAACTGGGCGCGTCGGTGGTCGTTGACAATCGCGCGGGAGCGAGCGGAACGATCGGCGCCGGGTTCGTCGCAAAAGCGGCTGCGGACGGCTACACCGTCCTCTATGACGCCACGCCGTTTTCGATCAATCCGCATCTGTTCGCGCGCATGCCTTATGCGAACAACGCTTTGCAGCCGCTGTCGTTGATTTCGTTGGTGCCGAACATCATGATTCTGAAGGCGGATTCACCGATTAAGGACGTCAAAGACTTAATCAGTAAAGCCAAGGCATCGCCCGGAAAAATCAACTTTGCCTCGGGCGGTGGCGGTACGTTGCAGCGATTAGCGGCCGAAATGTTTCGGCAAAGTTTGGGCTTAGACATGGTGCATGTCGCCTACAAAAGCGGCGGACCTGCGATTGTGGACGTGACTGGTGGTCAAGTGGACTTCATGTTTAGCAACGTCGCTGCGACGGCACCGATGGTGACCGCAGGAAAGTTGCGCGCGCTTGCAATCTCGTCGAAAGAGCGCTCGAAACGATTGCCCGATGTACCAACCATTGACGAGACGGTTATTCCGGGATTCGAGGCCTATGAATGGAACGGAATGTTCCTGCCAGCGGGTACGCCAGAACCCATCGCTGCGAAGCTGCACAAGGCGTTGCTAGAGGTGCTCGATGAACCCGAGGTTAAGCAGCGCTTCAACGACATGGGCGCGCAGTCAGTGGGCTCAACGCCAGCCGAATTCGCCGCTTTTCTGAAAAAGGACGATGCCAAATGGTCGCAAGTGATCCGCAAGGGCAACATCAAACTTGATTGATTTACAGGCGTCGTTCGCGCTTCCCCCGCCTTCGCATTTCCATCCATTCATCCGAATCGCCGCCGCTTAGTGTCGGCATTCCGCCGGAGATTTTCATGACTCAACCGACAGCATTACCAGACGTAATCCGCGACATCGAACGCGTTAGCCCCGAAATCGTCGCCGCCGCAGCGCAATATCCGTCGTCCATACTCGCCGACGTTGCGGGGCGGCGCGGGGGGCTGAACGGACGCATCGCGCCGCTTGCGCCTTCGATGAAGTTTGCCGGGCCAGCCATCACGGTTGAAGTGCGACCGGGCGACAACCTGATGATTCACGCGGCGATGGCGATTGCTAAACCAGGCGACGTGATCATGGTGGATGGCAAGGGTGACCTTAACAGCGCGTTGATCGGCGAAATCATGTCGCAACAATGTGTGGCGCTTGGTGTGGCGGCCGTGGTTGTTGACGGCGCAGCACGCGATTGCGAAGCCATACGTGAGCTTGGTTTCCCGATGTTCGTCGCGGGGCTCAACCCCAACGGCCCGACTAAGTTTGTGCCGGGTCGCCTCAATCACCCAATTTCCATCGGTGGTGTAACCGTGAATCCCGGCGATTTAGTGGTGGGCGACGCCGACGGCGTGACTGTAATCGAACGCGACAAAGCAGCCGCGATGTTGCCACTGGCTGCGGAGAAAGTCGCAATGGAAACAAAACGCATTGCCGACATCAAGAGTCGCAAAGCGTTGCGCCCCGGTTGGCTTGACGCTGCGTTGCACGCGGCGGGCGTTATCAAGGACGGTGAAACGCTGTGAAGCCGGTTGTCCTGATTACCGCTGCTGATCTCGCGCCGCAGGCGTTGGCGCTGCTGACCGGCTATGAAATCGTTTACGCAGGCAAGACTCCAACCGAAGACGACATCGTAGCCTTGTGTCGCGCGCACAACCCAACCGCGATCATCGTGCGCTACAGCAAGGTTGGTGCGCCTGCGATGGATGCAGCGCCGAATTTGAAAGTCATCTCCAAGCACGGCAGCGGCACTGACACCATCGATAAGGTTGCCGCGAACGAGCGCAGCATAAAGGTCGTGGCCGCCGCCGGTGCCAATGCCGCTGCGGTCGCTGAGCAGGCGGTCGCTTTGATGCTGGCTTGCGCCAAGTCGGTCGTCCACATGAATGAGCGGATGCACGCGGGTCATTGGGATAAAGCAACGCACAAGAGCATTGAGCTTGAGGGTCGCACCGTCGGCGTGATCGGCCTCGGTGCGATTGGTCAACGATTCGAAAAAATGTGTGATGCGATGGAAATGCGGGTGCTTGGTTTTGATCCATACGCTCAAAATTTACCGGCGCATGTTCAGCTCACAACTCTGGAAACCCTCTGGAGCGAGTGTGACGTGATCTCGCTGCACTGCCCGTTGACGGCCGACAACGCAAAGCTCATCAACGCGCAAACGTTGGCGGCATGCAAGACAGGCGTCATCGTCGTGAACACCGCGCGCGGCGGGTTGATTGATGAGCCTGCGTTGTTAGCCGCCGTGCAGTCGCGGCACGTGTTTGCAGCTGGGCTCGATAGCTTCGCTGTCGAACCTATGACGAACCCGCATATTTTTCACGGGCAGCCGGGCATTGTGCTTAGCCCGCATATCGGTGGCGTCACGGCAGATGCCTACGTGAAGATGGGCGTCGCGGCGGCGCAGAACGTGTTGGCAGTGATAAATGGCTGATCGCGACACACCGCCCCGCTGGAAGCATTCGCCGCCGGGCTCTAGCTGGGGTGAGTTCGGCCACGACGACCAGCGCGGGCGCATGAATTTGGTGACGCGCGAGAAGGTGTTGCAAGGCATCAGTGAAGTGCGCGAAGGTCGCACGTTTTGCCTGTCGCTTCCGCTCGATGTGCCGGGCGGCAACGCCCTCAATCCACGTCGCCTGCCGCCGCGACGCTTTGCCGTTGTGCGCGACGGTGCGAGCGCCGGGCAGCAAGGATTTTGTTGGTCATATCGCAGCGAAGACCCAGATTTGAGCGATGTCGTGAACGACGACGCGGTGTTGATGAGCTTGCAATACTCGACGCAGTGGGACAGTCTGGCGCACGTCGGCAGCCACTTTGACGCCGATGGCGACGGTGTTCCGGAAGCGGTTTTCTACAACGGTTTTCGGGCCGGCAAAGACATCGTGCCGGGCATTGAAAATCCGCATGCCAGCGATCCAGCGATGCGCTACTCGGAGCCGCGCGCCGATGCGCTCGGAATCGAACGACTCGCAGAGCATGGCGCACAGGGCCGTGGCGTGATGATCGATATTGAGCATCACGTGGGCCGCGAGCGGCAAGCCGTTGGCTACGACGTGTTGATGCGAATTCTCGACGCAGATCGCGTTGAAGTCGAAGCAGGCGATATGGTCTGCATCCACACCGGGTTTGCTGACACGCTCCTTGCGATGAATCGTCAACCCGACGTGGCGCACCTGCACCGAACTGGCAGCGGCCTCGACGGTTGGGACAGCAAGCTGCTCAATTGGATTACGGATGTGAAGCTCGCGTGTTTGCTCGCCGACAACCCCGCCGTTGAACTCGTAGTGCCCAAGTTTGCGAGCGGCGTCAATCGCACGACGGAAGGGTCGCGTCTCACCGTGCCGCGGCTGCCATTGCATGAGCACTGTTTGTTTAAGCACGGCATTCATCTCGGCGAACTTTGGTATTTCACCGAACTCGCTACGTGGTTGAGAGCCAATGGGCGCACGCGCTTTTTGCTCACCGCGCCACCGCTGCGGTTGCCGGGCGCAGTGGGTTCGCCAGCTACGCCGATTGCCACGGTCTGACGGCACTGAGTACTTTATTTTGGAAAGAAAGCAGCAATGAACTCTCGTCAAATTCGATTTAACGTGCGAGCTCTTGTCGCGCAAAGCCTGTTTCTCTTTGGGCTGGCCGTTTGCCTGACGCCGGTGGCGTTTGCACAAGCGGGCGACTGGCCGTCGAAGCCAGTGAAACTTGTCGTGGGTTTTGGTGCGGGTGGCCCGACGGACGTCGTCGCACGCGCGTTTGCAGAACACGCGAGCAAAGGCCTCGCCCAGCCGATGGTGGTCGATAACAAACCCGGTGCCAATTCCATCATTGCTGCGGAGTCGGTAGCGCTGGCGACCGATGGCCACACGCTCCTCATGGCCGCGACCAATCACACGATGATTCCTGCGCTGTACGCTACACGAATCAAATTCGATGCCGTCAAATCGTTCAAGCCGGTTTGTATGCTCTCCGTTGCGCCGACGGTGCTTGTCGTGAACGCATCGTTCCCCACAAAAACGCTGGCTGAATTCGTGCAACGGGCAAAAGCGAATCCGTCGGTCATCACCTACGGCACGCCAGGGATTGGAAGCTCGGTGCATTTCGCCAGCGAACTATTCGCGCAACAGGCTGGAATTCGCATGACGCACATTCCGTACAAGGGCGCAGCCAACGTTGTCACTGATCTTGTCTCGGCGCAGCTTAACGCATCGTTTGCCACTTTGGGCTCTGTGCTCCCGCACATCATATCGGGCAAGTTGACTGCGCTAGCGATTGCCAATGCGCAACGCTCGCCGCTGCTGCCCGACGTGCCTACGTTCGCGCAAGCCGGTTACGCACGCTACGCCGCAGACGCTTGGTACGGGCTACTCGCGCCAGCGTCCGCAACCGATGCGCAAATCACCGCGCTGCAACGCGAAGCGCGAGCTTTCGCCGCGTTGCCCAACACGGCGGAGCGACTGCGTGGGCTCGGGATGGAGCCACGTTTGTTGTGTGGCGAATCGTTCGTCAAGCAAGTAGCTCAAGAGGTAGAAACGTACGGCGCGCTCGCTCGTGAACTCAATTTAAAGATCGATTGATGTTGTTACGGCAGCAACACAATGCGCGTGCACCGTCTTTTTCTAGCACCGCATTTTGGCCAAAGATTGTCGTACACAATCCAGCATTGCTCTACAGTCAAAAATTCTGATGTTTGTCCTAAACCCGCCTGAAATTCGTGAACTTTCGGTCTTCACCCGCATGCCCGACCGCTTTCGGCAAGCGCAGCGCACCGCGTGGGCCGACGCCAACCAAGCGGGACGTGAAAGCGACTCATTTCTCGAAGGCCCCGTGTTTGACGACGCGGGGAATTTGTACGTCACCGACATTCCGTACGGCCGAATTTTTCGGATTGATCCGCAAGGGCAGTGGGAGCTAGTCGCGCAATGGGATGGCGAGCCCAATGGCATGAAATTTTTAACGCGTAATGAGCTGTTGATAACGGATTACAAAAACGGGCTGATGGTGTGTGACGTCACCTCGGGCGCGGTGCGCCCGTATCTGACACGCCGCAATAGCGAGCGCTTCAAGGGCGTGAACGACCTAGTGTTCGACTCAAAGGGCAATCTCTATTTCACGGACCAAGGCCAGACCGGGCTGCACGATCCTACGGGACGCTTGTACGGGTTGCGCGCTAACGGGCAACTTGATCTGCTGTTGGACAACGTTCCAAGCCCCAATGGCGTAGCGCTGTCGCCTGATGAAAAGGTTTTGTTTCTCGCGGTCACGCGCGCTAACGCCGTCTGGCGCGTACCTCTGCTGCCCGACGGTGGCGTAGCCAAAGTCGGCGCGTTCTTCACATCATCCGGCCCAAGCGGACCGGATGGACTCGCAATGGACGAAGAAGGGCAGTTGATCGTTGCCAATCCGGGTCTGGGATATGTTTGGGTGCTAAACCACCGAGCTGAGCCAGTCATTGTGGGCCGCAGCCCGCTCGGGGCGTCGCTGACCAACGTTGCGTTCGGTGGCCCTGAGCGCAAAACGCTCTACTGCACCGAATCGGTCAGCGGCTCCATCCTTCGCACGACGCTGAATGTTGCTGGATTGCCGTTGGCGATGGCCGCGCCGTCAGTCTAACCACGGCGTATTGGCTTTTAGTGCTAAACGACAGCTGGGTGGTAGTTGCAGCTATAAAAGCGCATATGTCGATATGTTGAAAAACCAATCGCAAACCGCCGTTTAGATTTCGCTTAATGGGTAAAGCTGTGTGTATCCGGCAGCGGTGCGCGTGAAGGACGTACGCTGCGGTTAGCCGCGCCCAAATTGTTGCGCACGGAGGGATTGAAGAACTACGCTTCGCGCGCGAGTACGAGGTGCAATTGGATTGCACCCTACCTATCGCATTGGCCCTTTAGCGTTCAATGCAAAGTCCGTGCATCGACCTCGAGACCGCCGCGTTCGCCCTCTGCGCCGCTCGCGCGCCCGCTCCCGGTTAGCGCCGCCCCGCCCGATAGAATCGGTCTATGGCACTAGATCCTGAAATGCAAGCACTGCGCACCCCACCTCATTCGATTGAGGCCGAGCAATCGGTTTTGGGGGCGCTCATCATCGACAACAACGCGATCGACAAGGTCGCCGATTTGTTGCGCGCGGACGACTTCTATAACGAAGGCCACCGCCTCATTTACGAACACATCAATCGCCTCGCGGCAGACAACAATCCGGCCGACGCAGTGACGCTCTCCGAGAGCCTGCGCGCGGTTGCGAAGCTCGATTACGTCGGCGGTTTGGCCTACATCGGTGCGATTGCTAACGCGGTGCCGACGGCGGCCAACGTGCGCCGTTACGCCGAGATCGTGCGCGACCGCTCGGTCATGCGCCGCCTCGCAGGCGTGGCCACGAGCATTGCCGAAGCCGCGTTTAACCCGATGGGCAAATCGAGCGAACAATTGCTCGACGAAGCCGAAGGCAAAGTGTTCGAGATCGCCGAATCGGGCGACCGATCAAAGGCGAACTTCGTCGCGTTGTCCGACTTGACGGCGCAAGCCATCGACCGCATCGAAGAACTGTACCGACGCGACAATCCGGGCGATGTGACCGGCGTCGCCACTGGCTACGCCGACCTCGACCGCATGACGGCGGGCTTGCAGCCGGGCGACCTAATCATCGTTGCCGGTCGTCCGTCGATGGGTAAAACAGCGTTCTCGTTGAACATAGGCGAGCACGTCGCCGTGCGCCTCAAAAAGCCTGTAGCTGTGTTCTCGATGGAGATGGGCGCGCTGCAACTCGCGATGCGTCTGATCGGTTCGGTCGGTAAGCTCGATCAACACATTTTGCGCACGGGCCGCTTGGGCGAGAGCGATTGGCAGCGTTTCACTGACGCACTCTCGCAGCTCGATTCGAGCCCCATGTACATCGACGAAACGGCGGGCCTCAATCCATTCGAACTGCGCGCCCGCGCGCGCCGTCTCGCGCGGCAGGTCGGCGGTCTCGGCCTCATCATCGTGGACTACATCCAGCTCATGAGCGGCACCGGCGGCGGCGAAAACCGCGCAACCGAAGTCTCCGAAATTTCGCGCTCGCTCAAGTCGCTCGCCAAAGAATTGCAAGTGCCGGTGATCGCGCTCTCACAGCTCAACCGCTCGCTCGAACAACGCCCGAACAAACGCCCGGTGATGAGCGACCTGCGTGAATCCGGCGCTATCGAACAAGACGCAGACGTGATTCTCTTCATCTATCGCGACGAGGTTTACAACCAAGAATCCGCGCAAAAAGGCGTCGCCGAAATCATCATCGGCAAACAACGTAACGGCCCCATCGGCACCGTAAACCTAACCTTCCGCGGCGAATTCACGCGCTTCGAAAACTACGCCGCCACTGACAACTACATGCCGTCGGCACCAATTCAATCGAATAAGTCTGCGCCTAAATTTGGTGGGGATAGTCCGTTTTAGTAGACGATGTAGGATTGATTTCTGCCACGCCTTGATGTGCGAAAGGGGTACTGCTAGTGCTATCACTTATTGAGGAACAGCGACTTCACGTTTCGCGTGGCACGGCATCTTCGAAGAAATCACAGCTGGGTCAATTTTTGACGCCAGCTAGTACGGCGTCGTTTATGGCTGGCTTGTTTCCTGATGCCAGCGGAGTCTGCACCCTCCTTGATGCTGGGGCAGGAATTGGTTCGTTGTCAGCGGCGTTTTTGGAACGTTGGCGTAACGGAGGTTTTGCCTTTCAACGAGTCGACGTCGACGCGTATGAGATTGATGCTGAATTGCACCCCTATCTAAAGCAGACGCTCGCGGGGGCGCGTCGGACAGATCGTGCATTTAGTTCTCACGTACACGGCGAAGATTTCATACACGCTGCGGTCGAAGCCGTCGCACGAGATTTGTTTTCACGACCTGCAGCTCAGTACACGCACGCAATTTTGAATCCGCCATACAAAAAAATAGGCAGCAGTTCTGCGCACCGACTCGCGCTGCGGCGAGTGGGGATCGAGACGGTAAATTTGTATTCCGCTTTTGTGGCTCTTGCTGTAGCTCAGGCTGCGCCTGGGGGGCAGATCGTAGCGATCATCCCACGTAGTTTTTGCAACGGACCTTACTACCGGCCATTTCGTGACTTCATCCTAGAACGTGCGGCTTTGCGCCATATGCATTTGTTCGAATCGCGCAAGAACGCGTTCAAAGATGATGACGTCTTGCAGGAGAACGTGATCTTGCGCTTGGAGTGCGGAGCGCAGCAGGGGGCAGTGACCGTCACCACTTCGACCGATGACACGTTCGATGACCTAACGTCTCACGAACATCCATTCGACCGAATCGTTTTCCCGGGTGATTCGGAAAGGTTCATTCATGTGCCAACTTCAACGGCGCGGAGCGCAATCGAACTCACGCCGAACGTGCGGTATTCGCTGGCGGACATAGGCATAAAAGTTTCTACCGGCCCGGTCGTCGATTTTCGCCTTAAGGCGCATTTGAGCCAGATGCCCGACGAACACTCGGTGCCGCTAATTTATCCAAGCCACATTCTGGTCAGCGGAACCCAGTGGCCATTGAGCGAGACGAAAAAGCCGAATGCTATTCAACGCAATGATGAGACGGAAAAGTGGCTTTACCCGACTGGGTTTTATTGTGCGGTAAGGCGTTTTTCTTCGAAGGAAGAAAAGCGCCGAGTCGTGGCGGGCGTTGTCGATCCGACTGTGTTTGGCGCTCACTCCGTATTAGGTTTTGAAAATCACCTTAACGTCTTTCACGAAAACAAACGCGGCCTTCCAGAGGCTTTAGCAAGAGGACTTGCGGTGTTTCTTAATATGACTGCCGTTGACGAAAGCTTCCGTCGATTCAACGGACATACGCAAGTGAACGCGACCGACCTCAGATTGATGAAGTATCCAAGCCGCAATGCGCTACTCGCCCTTGGCGAGTGGGCGAAACAACAAGTTGCGCTTTCGCAAGAAGCAATAGACGATCAACTAAAGTTGTTGGCGGTATGACCGAAATCAACGAGGCTCACATTGCAGCTGCCAAAGAAATTTTGGCTGCGCTTGGTTTTCCGACAGCACAGCAAAATGAGCGTTCTGCGCTCTGCCTATTGGCGCTGCTGAATCTAACCCCAGGCAAGGCTTGGGCGAACGCCGAGAATCCGCTCATTGGAATTACTCCCATGATGGATTGGGCGCGCAGGCATTATCAAAAGGACTATGCGCCGAACAGTCGGGAAACGTTTCGTCGCTTCACGGTTCACCAATTCGTTGATGCTGGTGTTGCGCTTTACAACCCTGACAAGGCGGATCGTCCTGTCAACAGTCCGAAAGCGGTTTATCAAATTGAACCTGCGGCACTAACGCTATTGCAGTCATATGGAAAGCGTCAGTGGCGTAGCAAACTGGCGGGATATTTGGCGGGTAGTGAAACGCTAGCAGCGAAATATGCGAAGGAGCGTCATCAGACTCGGGTCCCTGTAGAGATTGCGTCCGGAACGAAAATTCACCTAAGTCCAGGCGCACATAGTGAACTTATTCGCGCAAT
The DNA here is from genome assembly GCA_040079845.1 of Casimicrobium sp. GTDB lineage: Bacteria > Pseudomonadota > Gammaproteobacteria > Burkholderiales > Casimicrobiaceae > Casimicrobium. The sequence goes on from JBEBJR010000001.1 coordinate 105,508, forward strand.
CATCGAAAACTTCGCTACACGTTTTGCGCCGGGTAGCGTTTTGGTTTACGCGGGCGATACAGGCGACAAGTGGGGATATTTCAATGAACCGCTTTTGGCAAACTTGGGCGTCAGAGTGGATTCTCACGGAAAAATGCCGGACGTTGTTTTGCACTTCACGCAGAAAAACTGGTTGCTGCTCGTAGAGTCAGTCACGAGTCACGGTCCTGTTGATGGCAAGCGTCATGCTGAACTCGCCAAACTTTTTTCGGGATCGAGTATCGGACTTGTTTATGTGACTGCCTTCCCGACGCGCTCAGTCATGAGCAGATATCTTTCTGAAATTGCGTGGGAGACCGAGGTGTGGGTAGCCGACGCGCCATCGCATCTCATTCATTTCAACGGCGTACGTTTTCTAGGTCCGTACGAATGATGCGGTGGTCTGCTCTCACGGCGAATGCCGCTTCGGTAACTCTGAACTTAGCCGAGCTACGGAACCACTATTTTCAGCCCTGGCAAATCCGCGAAGTCTTTCTGGTTGAGCGTCATTAACGTATAGCCGTTCTCAATCGCCTGCGCGGCGATCCATAGATCATTCATGCGGGGGCGCGGCGACCGACCTGCCGCTTTTACGGCAGCGCAGAGCATGCCGTATGCCGATGCAGTCTGTGCGGTGACGTCGAGCGTCGGGCGCAGTTCGATTTGGCGCAGCACAGCCGCTCGCCGCGCTCTTTCTGATAAATCTGCGCACATGTGAACACCGAAGCTGAGTTCACCGAGCGAAACGACCGACGTAAAAACGGGGGCGTCCCCAGCGGCCGCGATGGCGCGCTCTCGCGGGAGCGCATCGGAGGCGATGGCTACCCAAATGCACGTATCGAAAATTACGCCCATGGATCGCGCAACGTGTCGACCGCAGGCAGACGGCTATCTTTTAGCCATGCACGGCCTTCTTTCGTGCTGAGCTTCGGGACGTTGAAATTTGCGAGCGCCTGTGCGGCCGTCATGACGCCGGCTTCCGGCGAGAGGCGCGCGACTACCGTGCGGCCGCGCTCGATCAAGATAGGCTGACGTTCGCGAACCACACGATCAAGCACTTCGCTGGTGTTGCGAGCGAGGAGCGTTGCGGAAATGCCTTGCATGCGATTCTCCGAATTATGTATTGATACGTATTTTACGCATTTACGACTCGGAAGGCGTCAGTGCACGTTACTCGTTGTTGGACTTCCGCTCCCGCGCGCGGCGTTCCGCGGGTTCGGATACAGTTCACGAATGAACACACCTGCTACCCACCAGTCCAACGACCGCGCGGAGCTCGCGCAAATCGCTAAACAAGCCATGATTGATCGGGGCTTGGAGCCTGAGTTTTCGCCTTTGGTGGACCAAGAGATGAGCCGCATCACGGGGCCGTCGCGTGAGATTAGCGCCGACATTCGTGATCTCACGGCGTTGTTGTGGTGTTCGATTGATAACGACGACTCGCGCGATCTTGACCAGCTTTCGGTGTCGGAGTCGTTGGCTAACGGGCAGATCAAAGTGCTGGTGGCGATTGCCGACGTTGACGCGTTAGTGAAGAAGGGTTCAGCCATTGATGATCACGCGCACAACAACACGTGCTCGGTGTACACGGCGGCGCGCATTTTTCCCATGCTGCCTGAGCGTTTGTCGACGGATTTCACCTCACTTGGGCCTGACGAAAAGCGCTTGACGGTGGTGACCGAAATGTTGTTCAACGCGGACGGGTCGCTTGCGGCGAGCACGGCTTATCGCGCGCTGGTGCTCAACCGCGCGAAGCTTGCGTACGACTCGGTGGCGGCGTGGCTTGAGGGGAAGGGTGATTTGCCTGCGGCAGCGCGTGCGGTGGCCGGTATGGACGCGCAGCTTCGCGCGCAAGATGCGATTGCGCAAAAGCTGCGCGCGCTCCGCCGCGAGCACGGGGCGCTTGACTTCGACACCATTCAGGCGAAAGCCGTTTTCGAGGGCGATCAAGTGGTAGCGCTCAACGTGCAATCGCACAATCGTGCGCGGCAGTTGATTGAAGAATTCATGATCGCGACTAACCAAGCGACTGCGCATTTCTTGACCGAAAAGGGCTTCGCGTCGTTGCATCGTGTGGTGCGCTCGCCCGAGCGTTGGCAGCGAATTGTGGATGCGGCGAAAGACGTGGGCGAAGTGTTGCCGCCGGAGCCTGATTCCAAGGCGCTGGAAGAATTTTTGGTGCGACGTCGCGCCGCTGATCCTGTTCGCTTTCCTGATCTGTCGCTGACCATCGTGAAGCTCATGGGCGCAGGCGAATATGTGATCGATAAACCTGGAAGCACTGGCGTGGCGCACTTTGGGCTTGCGGTGCGCGACTATGCGCACTCGACTGCGCCGAATCGTCGGTTTCCTGATCTGGTTACGCTGCGGCTAGTGAAGGCGGCGTTGCAAGGCGCGCCGTCGCCGTACAGCGATGCGGAGTTACTCGCGCTCGCCAAGCATTGCAGTGAGCAGGAAGACGACACCAATCGCGTTGAACGTCAGGTGCGTAAGTCGGCCGCCGCAATGCTGCTTGCGTCGCGTGTCGGCGAACGCTTTGACGCCATCGTGACCGGGGCATCAGCGAAGGGCACGTATGTTCGCGTGTTTGCGCCGCCAGTCGAGGGGCGCTTGGTGCAAGGTTCGGAGGGCTACAAAGTCGGACGCAAGCTGCGCGTGGAGTTGCTGGGCGTGAATGTGAAGCAAGGTTTTATCGATTTCGCGCGCCTGGATTGAGTCGCGCGGAGCGCGTTTGCTGTGTGCAGTAGCTAAGCAACTTAGTGCCCAATGCACCGCCCGGTGGCGATTTGCCGTCGTTTTAATAACTTATCGACTTATAGTATTTTGCATCAGATAAACGCTTGAAACGACCGCCCGGCGGTCGATGGAGCGCTTAATGAATGCAAAAGCTGTATCGCGAGTTTACGCATTCTCACGAGCGTGGAAATAGCGCGATTTTGTTGCAGTGACGCCGATTGTTCGAGGCGAAACGGCGCGTGTAGGACCTAGGTTTCTGACCAAAGCGCCTGCATTGCGTCGCGAAAATTTGCACTGATGGCTGTCGCTTTTGCATGCTCGCCATTGCGTAACGCCCAACGGCCCGCGACGAGGACGTCGTTGAATGATTCAGACGGACTGCTGAACACCAGTGCGTCCAATGTGCGTTCAGCGGGCACGCCAAGTAGCGCGGCTTGATGCGCGTTCACAGCTACCGCGTCTGCGCGTGCACCAACGGTGAGACCGCAAGTTGCGTAGCCCGCCGCGTTTGCGCCGCCGGTGTTGACGCGGGCGAAGAGGCGCTCTGCGGTGGCAGAGTGCCCGTCGGTCGGCGACGCGCAGACGTTGCGCTTGCGCAGGTGTAGCCGCTGTCCGTATTCGAGCAAGCGCAACTCTTCGCGCCAGTCTCGTGTGACGTGACTGTCCGAGCCAATGGACAGCGTCGTTCCAGCCGTGAGCCATGCCGTCATGTCGGTGGTGCCGTCGCCCAGATTGGCTTCGGTACTCGGGCAGATCACGGCGCATGCGCCTGCTCGTGCAACCGCGTCAATTTCTTCTTGGGTGACGTGCGTGGCGTGCACGAGCTGCCACCGTGAGTCGAGCGCATGATGCTCCGCGAGCCACTGCACAGGCCGCAAGCCCGTGACCTTTAGGCATTCGTTAACTTCGCCGGTTTGCTCGGCGACGTGAATGTGGATCGGGCCCGTTGCGGCCTCGGCCAATCTCTGCATCGACTTCGGCGTCGCGGCGCGTAGCGAATGAATGGCGACACCGCTGTTGAGCGGCGCGCCTTGTGTGCGGTTTGCGTATTCGCCAATGCGCTGCACGGCATCAAGTATCCACGTCGCATTGCTCGCAAAGCGGCGTTGATCGTCACGCAGTGTCGGCGCAGAAAACCCTGCGCGTTCGTAGAGCACAGGCAGCAACGTTAGTCCGATGCCCACGTCGCGCGCTGCTTCAGCGAGCATCCACGACATCATCATTGGGTCGTCGTACGCCTTGCCGTCGTGTGCATGATGTAGGTAATGAAATTCGCAAACATGCGTGTAGCCGCCACGCAGCATTTCGAGATAAAGCTGCGAGGCAACGCCCTTTAATTGCGCGGGTGAAATCGCGAGCGCGACGCGATACATGCGGTCGCGCCAGCTCCAAAAATCATCATGGTCGCTGTCGCGACGTTCGGCCAAGCCCGCAAAGGCGCGCTGGAACGCATGGCTGTGCGCGTTGACCAGACCCGGCAGCAACGGACCATCAGCGATCCACGCATCGCATTGCAGGGCCATGTCGCGCGACACGCCAGACTCGATGCGCGACCAGTGGCCGCTCGAATCAACCTCTAATAAGACATCCTTTGCCCACGTTTGCGACGAGCCGTTGCCCAACCAAGCCTGTGGCGTCCACAGCGCTCGCAGCGGGCTACTGGCGTGCGGCGCTGCGCTCACTTCGGTTTCCATGCCAGCATGATGTTCAGCAGACGTTCCAACACAGGGATCGCAGCGGAAGCGGTGTCGGGCAGATAGTCGTAAGGCGGTATTTCCCGCATGTAGATCGACTGGCACATTTCCAACTGAACCGCATGAATGTTTTCCGCAGGGCGACCATAGCGACGTGTGATGTACCCGCCTTTGAAGCGGCCGTCAGCTGCATGCGTGAAGGTAGGGGTGTCTTGCAGTGCGCTGACTAATTGTTCGCGTAATGCTGGCGCGCAGCTCGCGCCACTTGCCGTGCCGAGATTTAGATCTGGCAACTTGCCGTCAAACAGCCACGGAATTTCCGAGCGAATGCTGTGACCATCCCAGAGAAGTGCGTAGCCAAACTCACCGCGCACGCGTGAAAGTTCTGCTGCGAGCGCGTCGTGATAGGGCTGCCAATAGGTCTCGCGTCGGCGGTTCACCTCGTTTGTGTCGGGTGCTTTTCCGTCACGGTGAAGCGCTTCGCCACTGAAAAAATGGGTGGGGCAGAGTTCTGTGTTTGACGCGCCGGGATACATTGGCGCGTCGTCTGGCGGCCGATTGATGTCAATCACGTACCGAGATATTTGCGGCACCAAGACCGATGCCCCGAGCTCCCCTGCGAACGCATAAAGCGCTTCCAAGTGCCAGTCGGTATCTTCGACGTGCAGCGCGCGGTCGACGTAGTCTGATTTGAACGCATCAGGAATAGTCGTGCCTACATGCGGTAGGCTGAGCACCAACGGCGTGGTGCCATGTGAAACGGTAAACACAGAATTTTTCATTGCGAAATAGTCTCTCCACTGATGACGAGTTGTCGAAGCGGTTGGTGCCCGAAGCGATAAGCGAGGTCGCGCGGATGATCGGCGTCCCACACCGCGAAATCTGCGCGCGCGCCGGCTTGCAATACGCCGCAGCTGCCGGACAATCCTAACGCTTTAGCCGCATTGACCGTGAAACCGCGCCACGCCTCTTCGGGCGTCATGCGAAAAAGCGTGCAGGCCATGTTCATCATCAGAAGTGGCGACAGCGTGGGCGATGAGCCAGGGTTGTGGTCCGTTGCCAACGCGATGGGCACGCCCGCCGCGCGCAGCGCGTTGATAGGAGGCAAATGCGTCTCACGCAAAAAATAGTACGCCCCAGGTAGCAGCACGGCGACGGTTCCAACGGCGGCCATCGCAGCCACGCCAGCGTCACTCAAATATTCGAGATGATCGCAACTAAGTGCGTTGAATTCAGCGGCTAACGCAGCACCGTTTTGATCGCTCAGTTGTTCGGCGTGAAGCTTCACCGGTAAGCCAAGACTTCGAGCGGCTTCAAAAACGCGTCGCGTTTGTTCGTACGAAAAACCAATCCGTTCGCAGAACACATCGACCGCATCGATCAAGCCTTCAGCATGCAAGCGCGGCATCCATTCGCAAACCGCGTTCACGTAATCGTCAACGCGACCTTCAAATTCCGGCGGAACTGCGTGGGCACCCAAGAATGTGGTTTGTACATGGATGGGCAAGTTGTCTGCTAAACGACGAGCGATGCGCAATGATCGCGCTTCATCAAATTCTGATAAGCCATATCCCGACTTAATTTCGATCGTGGCGACGCCTTCACCCATGAGGGCGCGCGCTCGACCCATTGCTAGCGTCAACAATTCGTCGTCACACGCTGATCGTGTGGCCGTGACGGTAGATCGTATCCCGCCGCCCGCCTTAGCAATTTCCTCGTAAGATGCGCCTTGCAAGCGCAGCTCGAACTCGCGCGCACGGTTGCCTGCGTAGATGAGATGCGTGTGACAGTCGACGAGTGCGGGTGTCACGCAGGCACCGTTTAGATCGTGCTCGGAATCGATGGCGCCACGTTGGGTGAGTGGCAAATCGGCGAGATGCCCGACCCACTCGACCGTTCCGTCGCGGGTAACAATGGCACCATCGTCAATCCAGCCCCACGGTTTGGAGCCGACAAACGAGGCAATTTGCGCATTGCGCCACAGCGTTGAGTTTTGGTTCATAGGTGGGATGTATCCGGCGCGTTCAATGTGCATTGAAATACCCATGCTTCCCCCGCAAAGTGCGCTTGCCAGTCGTTCGTATCGTCGTCGCTCCAAACGAGAGAATAGGTCGGCGCGGTCAGGTGAGCACCGAGTGTTTTAATTTTGATTTCGCTGCGGCAAAAAACGCCAACAATACCGGGTGATTTTGCTTCGCAATTTAACGGTAACGGCGCAAAAACTTGTGCGTGCGCGCCGCTTAATAGCACGCGCATTTCACCAACGGCTCGTCGCTGGTCGATCATTAAGTTCAAGTCGCGTGTAGGGCCGTCAATGAGCTCGCAGGGCGCAGCGTATTGACCGTCGAACGAAAACGGCTGCATGTCGGGAACGACGCGTTGGTCAAACGGTTTGCCAAGGTGCATGCCTTTTCCTTCGAGCACCGCGATCCACCGCCGGATGTCTTTGAATGCAGAAAACGGTCCGTTTTGCACGATGTCAGCAACACTCAATCGAAGCGCCCATCCATCGGCTTGCGGCCACGTTAGCAATTCTCGTGTTTTTCCGCCGCCGTTCTTCCAGGGCTGCGGCGCGACATCGTTAAGGCAAACTGTTTGTAGCGTCATGGTTTGAACACCCCATCGATCTGATAGCGCCCCGCCGGATGCACGAGTCTTGCTTGGGTAATGGGCATGACGTTGTTCACTGTGCGTCGCTGCACGATCAGGCAAGGGTCGGTTGATTTGAGGCCGAGCAATTTTGCTTCCCGTGCAGTCGCGAGCCCGGCTTGCACGGAAAACCGAGCTTCCCACAACGGTGCGACGTCGAGCAGATAGTGCGTTGGCGTCATTTGTGTGAAATCTACAGATAAGTAGTCAGGCGCACACATCGGGTTGACTAGACGATCTTCGCACTGTAGCGCCACGCCGTTTTCGTAGTGCACGATGATCGTGTGAAACACGCGTGCACCCGCCGTTACGCCAAGGCGAGCTGCCGCTGTCGCGTTTGCAAGTTCCTCGCGTGCTAAATGAATCGTGGCGTGATGCGTATGGCCACGCGCAACGATTTCTTCGTGAATGTCGCGAATCACTAGTGAAGACGAAACGCGGTGCAATTGCGCTGCAAAGGTGCCAACCCCCTGAACTCGATCAACCAAGCCTTCAAGTTGCAATTCACGCAACGCGCGATTGACCGTCATTCGACTGACACCAAATTCCCCGACCAAATCCGCTTCCGAGGGCATCAGCGCGCCTGGTGGCCACAGGCCTGATTCGAGCTTACCTTTGAGGTGCTGCTTGATGCGCTCAAACGGTGCCACGCGCGCCTCCAGCTGAGCGTGAGACGCAGCCTGTAGGGTCGCTTTTCGAGGCGCGGTTGATGCTTTCATATTGTCATGCTAACGCAGATTTTCCCTACTTGCACAAACTTGTCTAGACAAGTATAGTTCGGCGAATTCTGTTGTTCTGCTCGTTTTGGAGGCCTTGATGACTAACCCAAACCAACCGCCCATTCATGCCCTGCCACGTACCGTGCGCGCACCGCGCGGCACCGCAATCACCTGCAAAAATTGGTTGATTGAAGCGGCCTACCGCATGTTGCAAAACAATCTCGATCCAGAGGTTGCGGAGAACCCGGATGCGTTAGTTGTGTACGGTGGCATTGGCAAGGCTGCGCGTAACTGGGATTGCTTCGAGGCGATTCTTAAGAGTCTGCGAGAACTCAACGACGATGAAACTTTGCTGATCCAATCGGGCAAGCCGGTGGGTGTATTTCGTACGCATATTGATGCGCCGCGCGTGTTGCTCGCGAATTCGAATTTGGTGCCGAAATGGGCGACTTGGGAGCACTTCAATGAGCTCGACCGCAAAGGTCTGATGATGTACGGCCAGATGACGGCTGGCTCGTGGATTTACATCGGCAGCCAAGGCATTGTGCAAGGCACCTACGAGACGTTCGTCGAAGCCGGGCGTCAGCATTTCGGCGGAAGTCTCGCAGGCAAATGGATTCTCACAGCGGGCCTAGGCGGCATGGGCGGCGCGCAGCCGCTTGCCGCCACCTTCGCAGGGGCCTGCTCGCTCAACGTTGAGTGTCAACAATCACGCATCGAATTTCGCCTCAAGACGCGCTACCTAGACGAACAAGCTGATGACCTTGACGATGCGCTTGCGCGTATCAAAAAATACACGGCCGAGAAACGCGCGGTTTCGATTGGCCTGCTCGGCAACGCGGCCGACGTGTTCCCCGAACTGGTTCGCCGTGCGAAGAGCGGCAGTATTCAACCAGATATGGTGACGGACCAAACGTCTGCCCATGATTTGGTGAACGGCTACTTGCCATCGGGCTGGACATTGCAGCAATGGCAAGCCGCGCGCGCCGACGAATCACAGTTTGCCGCGTTGCGTGACGATGCTGCGGCGTCATGCGCCGTACACGTACAGGCAATGCTTGATTTCGCGGCGATGGGTATTCCGACGGTGGATTACGGCAACAATATTCGTCAGGTTGCGTTTGATCGTGGCGTGAAGAACGCATTCGACTTTCCGGGCTTTGTGCCCGCGTACATTCGACCGCTGTTTTGCAGCGGCAAAGGACCGTTTCGCTGGGTCGCGTTGTCCGGTGATCCGGAAGACATCCGAAAGACCGATGCGAAGATGAAGGACTTGTTTCCCGAGGACGCGCATTTGCACCGCTGGCTCGATATGGCCGGTGAGCGCATTGCGTTTCAAGGGCTGCCCGCGCGTATTTGCTGGATTGGCTTGGGCGAGCGTCATCGCGCAGGTTTAGCGTTCAACGAGATGGTGAAGTCTGGCGAGCTTAAGGCCCCGATTGTTATCGGTCGCGATCATCTCGACTCGGGCTCGGTGGCCTCACCCAACCGCGAGACGGAATCGATGATGGACGGCTCGGATGCGGTGTCTGATTGGCCGCTCCTCAATGCGCTGTTGAACACAGCAGGCGGCGCGACATGGGTGTCGTTGCATCACGGCGGTGGCGTGGGCATGGGTTACTCACAACATTCTGGCGTTGTGATCGTCTGCGACGGCACGGACGCCGCCGCGAAACGCATAGAGCGTGTGTTGTGGAACGATCCGGCTACGGGCGTGATGCGCCATGCGGATGCGGGCTACGAAATTGCGAAGCAAAGTGCGCGCGAATGGGGCCTGAATTTGCCAATGGTTTCGGCGTAATTTTGAGTAACCAAGAGGGCAAAACGTGACCACCTTCACGCTCAATCCCGGCGCGTTGACGCTGGAAGATTTGTTGGTGCTGCACGACGGTGGTGTCGAGATAGCGCTCCATCCGTCCGCGCGCGACGCTATTCGTTCCAGTCATCAGGTCGTCGCCGACGCGGCAGCTGGCGACGCGCCTGTCTACGGTGTCAATACCGGATTTGGAAAGCTCGCCAACAAACGAATTAGCAATGCGGATCTGGATACGCTGCAACTTAATCTTATTCGCTCGCACTCGGTGGGTGTGGGCGAACCCCTGGCCCCCGCTGTCGTTCGTCTCATGCTTGCGCTCAAAGCCGCGAGCCTTGCGCGCGGTTATTCGGGTGTGCGTGATGTCGTCATCGACACCTTGATCGCGGTTTACAACGCTGGTCTCGTGCCGTGCGTTCCGAGTCAAGGCTCCGTCGGCGCATCCGGAGATTTGGCGCCGCTCTCGCATATGACGCTCGCGTTGTTGGGCGAGGGCGAGATGCTCGACGGCAGCGGGCAGCGTATCCCTGCAGGGCCTGCATTGCAAAAGGTAGGCATCGCCCCGTTGCGACTCGCAGCCAAGGAAGGGCTCGCGCTCATTAACGGCACGCAGACGTCTACGGCGCTGGCGCTACACGCGTTGTTGACGTTTGAGCCTGTGCTCGAATCTGCGCTTGTTATTGGGGCGCTGACGGTTGACGCAGCGCGCGGAAGCGATGGCCCATTTGATCCGCGCATCCACGCCGTGCGTGGCCAGCCGGGGCAGATTGATGTGGCCCAATACTACCGAGCGCTTCTCGCCGGCAGCGCCATCCGGCAGTCGCACACCGAGGGTGATGACCGCGTGCAAGACCCGTATTGTCTGCGCTGTCAGCCGCAGGTCATTGGTGCATGCCTCGATCAGTTGCGGCATGCCGCGTTAGTCTTGCTTCGCGAAGCCAATGCGGTGACCGACAACCCGCTCGTATTTGCCGATACGCAAGAAATGATTTCTGGCGGCAATTTTCACGCCGAGCCGGTGGCACTGGCCGCCGACGCGATGGCCGTTGCTATTGCTGAGGTGGGGGCGATTGCCGAGCGTCGTATCGCGATGCTCATCGACGGCAGCGTGTCCCGCTTGCCGCCTTTCTTGACCGCAGACGCAGGGCTTAATTCGGGCTTCATGATTGCGCATGTCACCGCAGCGTCACTCGCCAGCGAAAACAAATCGCTTGCGCATCCCGCGAGCGTGGACAGCTTGCCGACATCAGCCAATCAGGAAGATCACGTATCGATGGCGACGTTTGCTGCAAGGCGTCTGCAAGCGATGATTTCAAATACGGCACACATTCTTGGCATCGAGCTTTTGGCGGCCTCGCAGGGGATTGAGTTTTTACGTCCGCTGAAATCGTCGAAAGCATTAGAAGAGGCACACGCTTTGCTACGTGCTCAATGTCGTTCCATCGATCAGGATCGCTACATGGCGCCCGAGATCGAACATGCGACACTGCTCGTGCGAAACGGCGCGCTGTCGAAAGTGTTTCGTGCGTTGCCCGCGCAATCCGAATTACCGGCCCTGTGGATTCCCGTTTAACCGTCTTTCAATTTTTTATCTAGAGGAAATGATCGTGAAGAAAACCCTTGTCGCATTTGCTATCGGCGCAATCGCCGCGTCTGCTTCGCCTGCGATGGCGCAGGATACTAAGGTCGTCATCGGCATGTCCGGTTGGACGGGGTTTGCCCCACTCACACTAGCAAAAGAGGCCGGGCTTTTCAAGAAGCACGGGCTTGACGTTTCCATCAAGAAAATTCCGCAAAAAGATCGGCACTTGGCCATCGCGTCCGGTGACATTCAATGTGCAGCGACCACGGTTGAGACGTGGATCGGTTGGAACGCGGCCGGTGTCGCGACCACCCAAATTTTTCAGCTCGACAAAAGCTACGGTGCAGACGGCATGGTGGTGAAGCCTGCGATCGCGAAGATCACTGATTTGAAGGGTAAGACAGTCGCGGCGAGCGCTCCGGGCACCTCGCCTTATTTCGCGCTAGCGTGGATGCTCAAGAAAAATGGCATGTCGGTAAAGGACGTGAAGGTCGTTAACCTTGAGCCGCAAGCTGCGGCCAACGCCATGATCGCAGGTAACGCCGACATCGATGCGGCGATGACCTATGAGCCCTATCTCTCTGGCGTTCGCGCAAAGCCAGAAGCAGGCAAGATCATCGCCACGACGATTGACTATCCCATGGTGATGGACACGTTTGGCTGTACGCCGAAGTTCTTGAGCGAGAACCCGAAGGCGGCCCAAGCGCTAGCCAACGGCTATTTCGATGCGCTTGCGATCATCAAGTCCGACCCGAAGAAGAGCTTTGAAATCATGGGTGCCGACGTAAAGCAAACGGGCGAGGCATTTGAGAAGAGCGCGGCGTTCCTGCGTTGGCAAGACAAAGCCGCGAACCAAAAATTCTTCGCTGGCGAACATGCAGAGTTCAGCAAAGAAGCCGCCGATTTGTTGCTCGCGGCTGGCATCATTAAATCCATTCCGGATTTGTCGAAACTCGCCGACACACGCTTCATTAAGTAAGCCGCGAACACAATGCGCCCGCTCACTCCCGTAACGCCGAGCGCGCGCGTCGCGCTTGGCATATCGTTCTTCGTCGTGTTCGTTGCGGTATGGGCGATAGCGACATTCGGTGGCTTTGTCTCTAAAACGTTTTTGGCAGACCCCATCATGATGGTTAAAAGCGGTTACACGCTTTTGACCGAGATGGGGTTCGCCAAGGACATCGGCATGACCGTTTGGCGTGTTCTCGGTGGCTTCCTCTTGGCGGCATTGCTTGCGCTGCCTCTGGGCGTCATGATGGGCGCTTACAAGCCGATAGAGGCTTTTTTCGAGCCGTTTATCTCGTTCGCGCGCTACTTGCCAGCCTCGGCGTTCATTCCGCTGCTGATTTTGTGGGCGGGCATTGGCGAAGCGCAAAAGCTCGCGGTTATTTTCATCGGCTCTTTCTTCCAATTGGTGCTGATGATTGCTGTCGTCGTGGGTAATACGCGGCGCGATTTGGTTGAGGCGGCTTACACGTTGGGCGCGTCCGACGCGAGCTTGGTCAAACGGGTGTTGATTCCCGGCGCTGCGCCTGAGATTGCGGAAATTTTGCGCATGGTGCTTGGTTGGGCTTGGACGTATGTGATCGTCGCCGAACTCATCGGCGCGTCAAGCGGCATCGGTCACATGATTACCGACAGCCAAGCGTTGCTCGCGACCGATCAAATCATCTTTGGCATCATCGTGATTGGTCTGATTGGCTTGGCGAGCGACATGCTGTTTAAGTTTGCCAATCGGAAGTGCTTCCCTTGGGCAGCGCTGGGGAAATGACCGCATGAACATTCTTTCTGTTCGCGGCGTATCCCGCACTTTCTCGTCCGAAGGCCGCGCGCCAACGGTGGCGCTTCAAGCCACTGATCTTGACGTCGCCGAAAACGATTTCATCACGATTCTTGGCCCATCGGGATGCGGCAAGAGCACGCTGCTTCGCATCGTCGCAGGTCTCGATCAGCAATCGTCGGGTGAGGTGTTGCTCGACGGCAAACGCATCATTGGCCCTGGCGCCGACCGTGGCATGGTGTTTCAGAGCTACACACTATTTCCGTGGCTCACGGTGCTCGAAAATGTTTGCTTTGGCCTGCGTGAGCGCAATCTGCCGCGAGCGGAGCAACTTGATATCGCCAACGCTTTCATCCAAAAAGTGGGTCTGCGCGGTTTCGAGAATCATTTTCCGAAACAGCTCTCGGGCGGCATGCAGCAGCGTACGGCGTTAGCTCGTGCGTTAGCGAACAATCCGCGCATGCTGCTGATGGACGAGCCGTTTGGTGCGCTTGACCACCAAACGCGTGAGCTGATGCAGGAGCTGCTGCTGGGCATCTGGGAAGCAGAACGCAAAACGGTGCTATTCGTTACGCATGACATTGATGAGGCCGTGTTCATGGGCAGCCGAGTGATGGTGATGAGCGCACGCCCCGGTCGAATCAAATTAGACCGTGCCGTTCCAATGCCACATCCGCGCAGCTATTCCGTAAAAACGACCCCAACGTTTATGGACATTAAGGCCGAGCTCACCGAACAGGTTCGGATGGAAGTCATCGCCGCCCAGCGCGCGAACGGGTAGGGCGGCTCGTTCAGCGTTTCCCTAGAACGTGCCTGGGTATTCGCCGCCGTCCATCAGAATGTTTTGACCGGTGATAAAGCTTGCGTGTTGGCTGCACAAAAACGCGCAGGTCGCGCCGAATTCATCGATGGTGCCCATGCGTTTCGTCGGGTTTTTGCTCAGGCGCGCGGCAGCAACGTCAGCCACGGGTTTGTCGTCGCGTTTGGCCCAGTTGGCGAGCATTGTGTTCATCCGATCCGTGTCGAATGGGCCTGGGAGCAAGCCGTTTATCGTGACGTTACGGCTCGCGACTTTTTGCTGACGTGCAAGCCCGGCGACGAAGCCGGTGAGACCGCCGCGCGCGCCGTTAGAAAGGCCCAACGTGTCAATCGGTGCCTTTACCGCGCCCGACGTGATGTTCACGATGCGGCCAAAGCCGCGCTCGCACATACCGTCGATGACCGCTTTCATGAGTTCGATCGGAGTGAGCATGTTGCCGTCGATCGCTTTTATCCAGTCGTCACGTGTCCAGTTACGGAAATCGCCGGGCGGCGGGCCGCCGGCGTTGTTGACCAAGATGTCGTAGTGCGATGCCGCGGCCAGCGCAGCTGCGCGACCTTCCGCCGTCGTAATGTCACCCGCCACCGCGATGACCGTCACGGCGGGGTTCGCCGCGCGCAGCGCGGCGGCGGTCGCTTCCAAAGCTTCTGGACCGCGTGCGGTGATGACGACGTTCACGCCTTCCTCCACCAACGCGCGCGCACACCCTTTGCCCAAGCCTTTGCTCGCGGCGCACACCAGCGCCCATTTGCCTTCGATCCCTAGTTTCATTGCGTAATTTCTTTCAGTGTCTTGTGACGCGAGGTGGAACACGCGTACGCTGTTTGCTGCGTAGCAGTTGATTAAGTAACTTTATGCGTTAAACGACCGACAGGCGGTCGCTACAGGACGATTTTTGCAATTATCGAGTATTTAACTATACCGGCTCTAACGACCACCTGGCGGTCGCTGCGCTATAAAAGCTGTCCTTCAATGAATCTGTTGCGGCGGTCGCGTGGGGCTCGGGCGTGAACCCGGTGCGCGCGCCGCGCATGGGTCAGAAAAAAGGCACCCAGAGGTGCCTTTTTCGCCGCCGCGCGAAGGCAGCGAACGCGTGAGTTAAGAACCCGCGCCGGACACTTTTGCGAAGCGCGCTTCTGGACGGTCGTCCGAGCGATGCACCGTCGTCACTTCTTTCTTCATCGCCCAAGGACGCACCTGATGATGCAGCGTCACGTAGTACGACTCCTCTTTGGTGCGCTCAAGCGCACGACGGATGAGCGCGTTACGCTTGGTCACATCGGGCTCGGTTTTGAGCTGGTCGATGATTGCGTCGAGTCGCGTGTCGTTGATGCGGCCAAGGTTGAAGTTGCCATCGGCACCGGTGGTTTTGGTGCGTACGAGTGACTGCAACGAATACAGCGCGTCGTAGGTCGCCACGCCCCAGCCCAGCATGTACACGCTGGTGTCGAAGTTTTGGATTTTGGCGATGTACGGCGAGAAGTTCATCGAATTAAGCTTCGGCTTCAGGCCAATTTTCGCCCACATCGCGACAATCGCTTGGCACACTTTTTCATCGTTCACGTAGCGATTGTTCGGGCAGTCGAGCGTCAGCTCAAAGCCATTGGGGTAGCCCGCGTCGACCAACAGTTTCTTCGCTTTAGCCAAGTTAAATTCGGCTTTGTCGATGTCGTTGCTGTGGCCGTTAACGCCTGGCGCGACCATGATTCCTGCTGGTACAGACAGGCCACGCATGATCGATTTTTTGATCGCTTCGCGGTCAATCGCGAGCGACAAGGCTTCACGAACACGCTTGTCCTTGAACGGGTTTTTGCCCTTCACGTTGGTGTACTTGGCCTCGTCGCTCCATTGGTCCATACCAAGGAACATCGTGCGCACTTCGAGTCCCTCGACTACCTTCAACTTGGGCTCTTTCTTGAGGCGCTCCACGTCTTGCGGTGGCACTTCCGTCACCAGATCAACGTCGCCCGCGATAAGTGCGGAAATCCGCGTCGCGTCGGCCTTGATCGGAAGGTACGTGTAGCTGGTCACGTTACCGTCTTTTTTGCCCCACCAGTTCGGGTTGTCGGTGAACTCAATTTTTTGCTCGGGTGCCCAGCTTTTCCAAACGTACGGGCCAGTGCCCATCGCGTTCCGCGAGGCGTAGGTGTCTTCCTTTGCCTTGAAATCTTGAATGTTCGTGGCCTTATTTTTCTCAGCCCACGATTTGCTCATCATGCGGAAATCGATGATGTTGCGAAGCAAAATCGGGTTTGGCGCGGGCATGATGAAGTCGACCGTGTAGTCGTCGATCTTCTTCACGTCGCTGATGCCAGCGATGTAAATCTGCATCGTGCCTTGCGGCTGTTTGATGCGGTTAAAGCTAAACACTACGTCGTCAGCTGTGAAGTTTGATCCGTCGTGAAATTTGACACCTTTGCGCAAATCGAACCGCACTTGGGTCGGCGAAATGTAGGTCCACTTGGTCGCTAAGGCAGGCTCGACTTCATGCTTTGCGTTGTAGCGCGTAAGCCCCTCATACGTGTGCATCAGGATGGCATTGGTCGTCGCATGGTTCTGAGAGTGCGGATCAGCCGTCAGGATGTCGTTTTGCGCTGCGCCTTTCAGGCTTGCCGCGTTGGCCAGAGTCGCAGTCAAGCCGACGGCCACCGCCACCGCAAGACCGAGTCGTTTCAAACTAAACATATTTATCTCCAAAAGTTAACTCCAGTAATTTACTTTAAGTCCTCGCAAGCGCGTTAACGATTCGCTCAGGGTTATCCCGAAAAATGAAATCGAAAAGCGGATAAACTCATTTGCGTCAACAAAAAAAGGGGAGGTGCCCGATGCAGATCGGCATCATCAAGGAAACCGCCACCGGCGAAACGCGCGTTGCGGCGACACCAGAAACCGTCAAAAAGATGGCCGCCATTCCGGGCATAACCGTCGTAATCGAGTCTGGCGCGGGTAACGCGTCGAGCTTGCTTGACGAAGCCTACGCGGCGGCGGGCGCGACCGTCGCTTCCAGTGCTCAAGCCGTGTTGGCCGCCAGCGACATCGTGTTCAAAGTGCGCGGCCCCAACGCTACTGAATTAGCGTCGATTAAATCGGGCGCGAGCGTCGTAGGTTTGCTCAACCCCTTCAACGCCGAAGGCATTGCGGCCGTCAAGGCGCGCGGCGTCAATGGCTTTTCGATGGACAAAGCGCCGCGCACGACGCGCGCGCAGAGCATGGACGTGCTCTCGTCGCAAGCCAATATCGCGGGCTACAAAGCTGTGTTGCTTGCCGCAAACCACTATCCCAAATTTTTCCCGATGATGATGACGGCGGCGGGTACGGTGAAAGCCGCGCGCGTCGTGATCTTGGGCGTCGGTGTTGCTGGTTTGCAAGCAATCGCCACAGCCAAACGGCTCGGCGCGGTGATTGAAGCGTCTGACGTTCGTCCAGCGGTCAAAGAGCAGGTGGAATCGCTTGGCGCGAAGTTCATCGACGTGCCCTACGAAACCGACGAAGAACGCGAAGCGGCGGTCGGCGTAGGCGGTTACGCCAAACCGATGCCCGCCAGTTGGATGGAGCGACAGCGAGCCGAAGTTGCCAAAAAAGTGGCGCTCGCTGATGTGGTGATTACGACGGCGTTGATTCCCGGTCGCCCCGCGCCTGTGCTGGTCACCGAAGAAATGGTCAAAGCGATGAAACCGGGCTCGGTCATCATCGATTTGGCGGCAGAACAAGGGGGCAACTGCCCGTTGACCGTCAAAGACGAGGTCGCAGTCAAGCACGGCGTCACGCTCGTGGGCCACACCAATCTCGCAGCGTTATTGCCGCAAGACGCCAGCGCGCTGTATTCACGCAATCTGCTGGATTTTTTGAAATTGCTCGTTGATTTCAAAACGGGCGCATTCAGTATCAATCTTGAGGACGACATCGTTGCGGCCACACTCGTCACGGGAGACAAGAAATGAGCGGCGTAGACCATATCGTTATTAACCTCATCATCTTCGTGCTGGCTATTTACGTGGGCTATCACGTCGTGTGGAACGTCACGCCTGCGCTGCACACGCCGCTCATGGCCGTGACCAACGCAATTTCGGCGATCATTATTGTGGGCGCGATGCTCGCTGCCGCGTTGACCGAAACCACGCTTGGCAAAACGATGGGCGTGTTGGCCGTCGCGCTGGCCGCAGTGAACGTGTTCGGTGGCTTTTTAGTCACCAAGCGCATGCTTGAAATGTTTAAAAAGAAAGAGAAAAAAGAAGTGAAGACGGAGGTCGCGAAATGAGCATGAACCTCGTCGTTCTTCTTTATCTCGTCGCGTCGATTTTCTTCATTCAGGCGTTAAAGGGGCTGTCGCACCCTACAACGTCGATCAAGGGTAATCGCTTTGGCATGGTCGGCATGGCCATCGCTGCGGTCACGACCTGCGCGCTGATTTACAAATTGGCCAACGATTCCGCGGCTGGTTTGTCCTATGTTTTGCTCGGACTCGTTGTCGGTGGCGGTATCGGCGCGGTCATGGCCAAACGCGTTGAAATGACCAAAATGCCCGAGCTCGTGGCGTTCATGCACAGCATGATCGGCTTGGCCGCCGTGTTCATCGCTGTCGCGGCAGTGGTCGAGCCTTGGGCATTCGGAATTACTGCCAAAAACGGTGCGATTCCCGGTGGCAACCGGATTGAGCTTGCACTCGGCGCGTTCATCGGTGCCATCACATTTACCGGTTCCGTGATTGCATTCGGTAAGCTTTCTGGCAAGTACAAATTCCGCTTGTTCCAAGGCGCGCCAGTGACGTTCAAAGGCCAGCATGCGGTCAACGCTGTGCTCGGTCTCGCGGTGCTGTTTTTCATCTTCGGCTTCTGGCACTCGCAGTCGTTTACTGACTTTTTGTTGATTATCGCCTTGGGTTTTTTGCTCGGCGTACTCATCATCATCCCGATTGGTGGCGCGGATATGCCTGTCGTCGTGTCGATGCTTAATAGCTATTCGGGCTGGGCCGCGGCGGGCATTGGCTTCTCGCTCAATAACCCAATGCTCATCATCGCGGGCTCACTCGTCGGCTCGTCTGGCGCGATCCTTTCGTACATCATGTGCAAAGCGATGAACCGCTCGTTCATCAGCGTGATTCTGGGCGGTTTCGGCGGTGAAACGGGCGCGGCAACAGGCGCGAAAGAGCAGCGCCCCGTCAAGAGTGGCAGTGCGGACGACGCGGCGTTTATGTTGTCCAACGCCGACACCGTGGTGATCGTTCCAGGCTACGGCTTGGCCGTCGCGCGCGCGCAACATGCGGTTAAAGAGTTGGCACAAAAACTCATCGCCAAAGGCATCAACGTGAAGTACGCCATTCACCCCGTGGCCGGCCGTATGCCAGGGCACATGAATGTGTTGCTCGCCGAAGCCGAGGTGCCGTACGACCAAGTGCACGAAATGGAAGACATCAATTCTGATTTCGCTCAAACCGACGTGGTACTCGTGCTCGGCGCAAACGACGTGGTGAACCCGCTTGCGCTCGAAAAAGGCAGCCCGATTTACGGCATGCCCATTTTGGAAGCCTACAAAGCGCGCACGATCATCGTTAACAAGCGCTCAATGGCCGCAGGCTACGCAGGTCTCGATAACGAACTCTTCTACATGGATAAAACCATGATGGTGTTCGGCGACGCCAAAGGCGTTGTTGAAGCGATGTTGAAAGCGGTCGAGTAAATCGAATTCGCGGGCGTGACGTGAGTCGCGCCTGCTTTATTCCGTGTAACACTGCGCTGGCGTCGCCAAGCGCGGACAAGTCCGCGCCTACAATTCCAGGATGCCGCTGCGCCACAACCTTCTTGCCCTCGCCATCGCCACGATCTGGGGCTTGACCTTCGTTTCCATCAAGATTGGACTGCAAACAGTGCCTCCGTTTGCGCTGTCTGGTTGGCGATTCTTTCTGGCGGCGATTCCCCTCGTTTTCTTTGTCGGTAAGCCCCAAGTCGCGTGGCGCTGGCTTGTCATTTACGCGCTTTTTATCGCCGTGGGGCAGTTCTCAGTCATGTTCGTTTCGTTGAATATGGGAATGCCTGCCGGCTTGATGTCGCTTGTGGTGCAGACGCAGGTTTTCTTCACCATCGCGCTGGCAGTTGGTTTTTTTGGCGAGTCCGTGCATCGATTGCACATTTTTGGCGCGTTGATTGCTGCGGTGGGTCTGGTCGCCATCGGGCTCACGAAGTTGCAAGGTGGCATTGCAGGCGCTTTTCTCCTAGTGCTCGTTGCGGCTCTTTTCTGGGGCGCAGGCAATACTGTCGCCAAGCACGTGGCGCGCCGCGCTGTGGGGGGGCGGGTGAGTCCAATGAATTTCATTGCTTGGTCTAGCCTTGCGGCCGTGCCGCCGCTGATCCTGGTTTCTTTGGCCTATGAGCCCGCTGGTGCATTATGGATACCCATTACGTCGCCCAGTTGGGCGCTGGCGTTTCACCTTTGTGTGTTGGCTTACGCAGCACAAGTGTTCGGGTACGGCCTTTGGTCGAATCTCTTGACCCGTTATCCGGCGTCCGCGGTTTCGCCGTTTGCGCTTTGGGTGCCCGTCGCCGGTATGTCGGCAACAGCATTGGCGTTCGGAGAGACGCTCACATCCTTACAGTTGCTCGGGGTTGTGATTGTGCTGATAGGTTTGGCGACCGCTGTGCTTGGGCCGAGTTTTTTGTTACGCGCCAGCAGTATCAAACGTGGAACTTAGCGCTCTGTCGTATATCAACCCATTTCCAACGCGCGATGAGCTTGACCTAAGAACTACCTAAGCACGGCAATGGAAAATTCTCCAAACTAGCGATCATGACGGTTGATCGTCCGCCCCAAGCCACTTTTAAAGGACCGAAGTGCCTCTCCAAGCTCCTAACAGTCGTAGATTTCGACTCCTACTCACCCTAGTGCTCGCAGCTGGCTTCGCGCTAAGCGCACGCGCAATTGAAGTCGGAAATGTCGCGCCTGCATTCACGTTGAAGTCCGCGCGTGGCAACGTTGACTCTGCCACGCTTAAAGGCAAAATTGTTTACGTTGATTTTTGGGCCTCGTGGTGCGTACCTTGTAAGCAGTCGTTCCCATGGATGAACGAGATGCAGGCGAAATACGGTGAACGCGGCTTTGAGGTTGTGGCGATCAACGTCGACGCGAAGCAGGCGGACGCGGACAAATTTCTCGTGCAGATTCCTGCGAAATTTCAGGTGGCTTTTGATGCAGCAGGTGATACACCGAAAAAGTTTGGCGTAAAAGCGATGCCGAGCGCGGTGATTGTTGGAGCCGACGGGCGCGTGCTGCATGTGCACGCAGGATTTCGTGATGGCGACAAGGTGGCGCTTGAGGCGGCGATTGTTGCGGCGCTTGATGGATTGAAGAAGAGGTAGACGACGATGAAACGACTAAGCATTCATTTGCTGTGGCTGAGTACCGTAGCGCTCACGCTTTCAGGTTGCGCGATGCAGCCACCGCAGGCGTGGGAAAAAGGCAATTTCGCGCGTAAAGAGATGACGATGGATGCTGATGCGCTCGACCAAGCGTTTACGCAGCATGTGTACTTCAGCAAGGAGAGCGCATCGGGCGGCACTGGCGTCGGCGGAGGTGGTTGTGGCTGCAACTGATCTGAGCCTACCCTTAGTCGCGAGTGACTCAAGCCCTGAACCGCGCTCAAGTGCTGCACGACGTGGAGCAATTTCGTTGGCGGCATTCGCGCTGCCAGGACTGATGATTTCCGCCGCGCATGCGGAAGGCGCGCCGGAAGAGGGCGTCATCTCGCTCAAATATCAAACCTATCGCGATTCGCAGCCGGGGCTCGATCGCATCCGCGTCAACGCGCCCGCGCTGCATATTTTTGCGCCGATTGCTGGGTCTTGGTCGGTTGAGGCTTCCACGGTGCAGGACAATATTTCCGGCGCGTCGCCACGCTGGCACACGAGCATTTCTGGCGCGTCCAAGATGGAAGACCGGCGCACGGCTGCAGACGTGAAACTCACCAAATATTTTGAACGGGCGTCGGTCGGTGTGCGCTTCGCGTATTCCGACGAGCACGACTATCGCTCTAACGCAGTGGCGCTCGACGGTCGGTTTTCTAGTGCGGATAACAACACAACTTGGCTTGCGGGTGTTTCAACCTCGCGCGATACCATCAACCCGGTCAATGGCATCGTCGAGAACGAACACAAAAATGTGTCGGAATTCATGGTGGGCGTCACCCAGGCGTGGACTAAAAACGACCTGTTGCAGTTCAATTTGACCTACGTGCGTGGCAACGGTTATTTCAACGATCCGTACAAGCTCGTCGATCAACGTCCGCGCGAGAAAAATCAGACGATTGCGATGCTGCGTTGGAATCACTTCATTGAATCCAATAGCACGACGATTCGCAGCGCCTATCGCTATTACTCGGATTCATTCGGCGTGCGCGCCCACACGCTCTCCGGCGAATGGGTGATTCCGGTTGCCGAACGCTTTATAGTCACGCCTTCTGCGCGCTATTACTCGCAGCGCGCAGCTTCGTTTTATTTCGATCCCGTGTATGACCCAGTCATCGGCGAACCTTATCCTGTGGGCGCGCCGCAGCACTACTCGGCCGACACCCGTTTGTCGTCTTACGGCGGCATCACCCTCGGCGGAAAAATCGAATGGCGCTACGACAAAAACTGGAGCTTCGACTTGAAATATGAGCGCTACGAACAGCGCTCGTCGTGGCGCTTGGATGGCGGTGGCTCACCGGGGCTGGCACCGTTCAGAGCGCAGTTCGCGCAGATTGGCGTGAGTCGGCGCTTCTAGCTCAGTGTCGTCTGTCGCTGGCGCTCGTGGCTGAACCTATGAAAGCGGAAATCGCGGTGCAGTTCGCTGCGATGGCGAGCCCATGCGAGATTCGCGTTCTCGGTGTCGGTCGGGATGCCGCCCATGCCGCTATCGAGCTTGCAATCGCCGAAGTTCGCCGCGTTGAGCAGAAGTATTCGCGCTACCGCGCCGACAGCGTGATATCGCAAATCAACGCGCTAGCGGGCTCTCACCAAGACATTGCTGTAGATGCCGAAACGCAGCAGCTCATAGCTTTCGCAGCACAGCTCTACCATGCGAGCGAAGGCTTGTTTGATTGCACCTCAGGAGTGCTGCAGCGCGTTTGGGACTTTCGTTCGCAAAGATTGCCGGAGCAGGCCGCGATTGATGCGCTAGTGCCGCTGATTGGCTGGAAATTCGTTCAATGGGATGGCGAGCGCATTGCGTTGTCGCGCCAAGGCATGGAACTAGATTTCGGCGGCTTCGGCAAGGAGTACGCCGTGGATCGTGCAGCGGCCGCGCTGGCATCAGCGGGTGTTGAGCACGCGTTGGTGAATCTTGGTGGAGACGTGCGCGTACTCGGATCGCGCGCTGACGGCGAGCCATGGGAGATCGGTATTCGCGACCCACGTCCACCTGAGAACGCTCCAGATCAATGCTTCGCAACGATACCGGTGCAGCACGGCGCGGTTGCCACAAGCGGCGATTACGAGCGTTTTATTGAGATAGATGGCAAACGCTACTGCCACGTGCTCAACCCGCGTACCGGCTGGCCGGTGTCGGCGTGGCGCTCCGTGAGCGTCGTTGGCGGTTTGTGTGTTCAGGCCGGCGCATTGTCGACGATTGCGATGCTCAAAGGCGAGGGGGCGCAAGCGTTTCTAGACGCGGAAGGTGTGAGCTACTTGCTGTGTGACGCGCATGGCGAGGTATTCCGCAGCGGGTAGGGCGGAACGCTTGCGGTTCCGCCGGATGCGGTTGCATGTCAGACCCCACGATTCAACAGCCTCACGCCGCTAAACGAAGCGGCGCGGCAAATTAATCCGCGCCGATCAACACCTTAACGTGTTCGCCAACGCTACGAGCGAGCGCGTCAAGGTGATAACCACCTTCGAGCAGCGACACAATTCGCCCTTGAGCATGCTTATCGGCGACCGCCGCGAGTTGTTGTGTGACCCAACGGTAGTCAGAGTCCACCCAACCGAGCGACGCTAGATCGTCTTCACGATGCGCGTCGAATCCGGCCGAAATGACGATGAGCTGCGGCGAAAACGCTTCCAGCGCCGGTAGCCATTGCTCAGTGACGGCCGCGCGCATGGCGTCGCCCTTCGAGTAGGCTTTCAGCGGCACGTTCACCATGTTGTCCGCCATCGGGTTGTCGCCGGTGCCGGGGTAGAGATGATGCTGAAACGTGGACACCATCAACACGCGACCGTTGTTGCATTCCTCAACCAGAATATCTTCCGAGCCATTGCCATGATGCACATCGAAATCAACCAGCGCGACGCGCTCCAATCCGTGCGCGTCAATCGCATGCAGCACCGCAATTGCCGCGTTGTTCAAAAAGCAAAATCCCATCGCACGCTCACGCTCGGCGTGATGTCCCGGCGGACGAATATTGCAAAACGCGCGCGGGCTTTTGCCGCCGCAAACCAAATCAACCGCATGGACCGCCGCGCCCGCGGAATGCCTCACCGCTTGCAAGGTGAACGGATTCATCGTCGTGTCACCGTCGATGCCCGCGTAGCCTTGCTCCGGCGCGATACGCTCCAAGCTCTGCAACAAATACTCGCTGTGCGCCCGCAAAATCACCTCGTCGGTAGCGGGCGCCGCTGTCTCCTCGCGCATAAAGTCCAGTAGGCCATGCGCCCGAAGATGGTCGTCAATGACGCGCACCCGATCCGGACATTCCGGGTGGTGCGACCCCATCTCGTGTTTTGTGGAAAACGGGTGCGTTAAATAAGCGACGATCATCGAACTAATTCCTCCTCATTTAATTATCGCGCTTTGCGGACGGGTGGAGTTGGCCTGAGACAAGAACCTTAAAGTTTTGGCCGATTGCGGCGAAACCATTGGCAACGCACGCGGTGCGATCACGCTCAAATACGACGCCGACAACGGTCGTGTGACGGAGACTGCAGATTGGCCTATTCGTTGTCGTGACAACCAAGCCGGCACAGCTTCGCAATGGACTCCGGCAGAAGTCTCGATTGCCAAACGCATTCGGCGGGACCGCGAGCGTCCCGCCCTACGCGCTGCCGCGTGCCTGGCCGTTAAGAATGGCTTAACGCATGAAGGGCATCCTTGCCCAAAGGGAGCAGCGACGCAATCTTGTGGGGTACCGCCGTTTCCGATAATGTTCAGACCGATATTGGTGCATGTCCTTGTGGCCGGGTGATACAGGAGGAGGGTGACACGTGAGAGTTAGCGCAGTTTTGGTTGTCGTTGTGGCCTCGTTTGCCGCGAAGTGTTTGTATGCGGCCGACCCAGTCGCGCCGCCAGGTAGGGTGGCCTCTGCTGCCGCTGGGGCGACGGCGGCACCGACAAAATTTGGCGATTTGACCGCCGATTTGGTCTACACACCTGTCGCGCCTTGTCGCATCGCAGATACGCGCGCGACAGCGGCCGGAGCAATTTCCGCAAATTCATTCCGCTCATTCGTTTCGACGAACTCCACAAGTTACACGAGCCAAGGCGGCTCAAACACAAATTGCGGAACACTTTTCCTGTCGCCGACAGTCGTGATGATCGTCGCGACGGCTGTGACGCCAACAGCCGCGGGCTCCGCGACCGTCTATTCGTTCGGAACGGCCCAACCCACCGCGACAAGTTTGCAATTTGCCGCGGGAGCCATCGCCGTAAACACATTGGCCGTACAAATACCGAATCCGCTGTCGTCGTATGACTTTACGGTGTATGCCACTGCGCAGGCGCACTTCGTGTTCGACATTGTTGGCTACTTTGCGCCACCGATCGCGACCGCATTGCAGTGCGTTCCCACCGCTAATTCGGAATTAAGCGTTGCCTCTGGGGGGCTCGGTAACGTCACCGCTCCTGCGTGTCCGGCAGGCTACACGGAGACTGGCACCAACTGCGAGGCGACCAGTTGGTTCATGCCAATCGTGTCTTCCAAAACTGGTAACTGTTCCGCAAGAAATGGTGACACAGTCTCAGCTACCCTGCGAGCCTCCAGAACCTGTTGCCGTGTGCCAGGTCGGTAGGGCGTGGTCGGCGTTGTGACACCCTGCCAGATAACGTCGCTTACGCGTCGATGGCTATCTCGACTCATCGCCGTCATGGCGTACTTTCCACTTGCGATTGGAGTCCACGCGGCTGCAATCGCGTACATCCCGAACCAAACCCGGTCGTCGGTCTCAGTCGTTGACGTCAGCACTGGAATGATCGTCGCTATCGTCCCCGTCGGCGCCGCGCCAATCGGCGTCGCGGTTGCGCCGGGCGGCGGGCTTGTTTACGTCGCGGAACACAACTCGAACTCCGTCGCCGTCATATCTACGAACACCAACACGGTGTTAGCGCAGATTTCCGCCGGAACGAAGCCCATGGGGGTCGCCGTCTCGCCCGACGGCTCGCGTTTGTACGTCACCAACTTCCTGACCGCGACCGCCTCTGGTGGCGGCTCGGTCTGGGTCGACGGGACGCTTACCGTCGTGGACGCGTTTGCACGCACCGTGCTCACGACTGTCGCGGTCGGACCGAACCCCTACGGTGTTGCCGTGTCGCCCGACGGTAGCCGGGTGTTCGTCGCGAACTCTGGAGCGGGAACTGTGAGCGTCGTCGACGCTGCGTCCAACACAGTGACCTCGACCATTGCCGTTGGTGCAAATCCTGTCGGCGTGGCCGCGTCGCCGGACGGTCAGCGTGTTTACGTTGCTAACAGTGGCACCGGTTCCGTTTCGGTGATCGAAGTCGCGACGCTCACCGTCAGCTCGACGACTCCTGTCGGCGGCCACGCAATGGGCGTCGCCGTCACTGACGATTCGACGCGCGTGGTCGTGAGTAACTCGTTCGACGAAACCGTTTCGGTGATTAACGCAGCGACGCTCGCGGTCTTGGGCACGGCCAACGGCGGGGTCGGGCAGGGGCCCGCGGGTATCGCGTTAGTTCCCGGTGGCACCACGGCACTGGTCGCCAATTCACGCGCTGGCTCGGTGAGTTCGGTCAACGCATCCAACTCGGCGGCCAGCGTGCTTCCGGGCTCGTTCGGCTGGCCTGTGAGCCTCGGCAACTTCATCGCCAGTAAGCCAGCGTGCGCGCTCGACGTGAGCGGCGACACAACGATCTCCGCGGCGTCGGACGGCATGTTGATCCTCCGCTACATGCTGGGTTTCCACGGCACAGCGCTCACGGCCGGCATCAGCGGAATCGCCGGCGGCCGCTCGCCAGCGCAGATCGAGCAAAACATCGCTGCCCTGAATCTTGACGCCGACGGCGACGGTGCGGCGCATTCGACGACCGACGGTTTGCTGCTCGTTCGCGCGTTGCTGCATCTCACTGACAACGCGCTCATCGCCAACGCACGGAACACGGGCTTTGTCGGCGTCCGCGACGCTGCGCAGGTGTTGCAGTGGATTTCCACTGCGCATGGGACGAGTTGCTTGCTGTAGGTGACCCAGGTGTGCGTGGTCGGTTGCGTGCCTAACAGCTTTTAGGCGCGAACGACTGCTGTGCGGTCGTTTCGTCGCGTTTTGTCATCTTGTTGACTTCTGTCAGAACGAGTCTCTAACGACCGCAAACCAGTCGTTAGCGCTGTAAAGCTGTTACGGGTGGGTTTGGGACAAGGTTTTTAAGAGCCTTGATGGTTCGATCCTTCGTCAAGCGCAAGACTCACCACAACGGCGAGCAGATGGCTCGCGTTTTGTGATGCGAGGGGGCGTCTGAGTTGGCTACTTGCGCACTCGCAGTATCCCCGCAAAGTACGCCGCCAGTTCGTCGCGTGCAGTCAGCGGCAGGATGTGCCCCACGTATTGATCTGGCCGAACGATAACGATGCATCCCGCCGCACGGTCGATGCCGCGCATCTCGAAAATGTCTTCGCCTCGCTTGTGGTCGGCGCAGAAAACTTTCTCGTAGTCGCACAGCCCGTAGCGCCCTATGGATGGGCGAAGGAGCGTGGGCATGGCCGTGAAGTCGAGCGCGTGCGACGCCTGTTGGAAAACCGCGCGGGTGTCGATCACGGCGTCGATGTCTTCGCCTGACGCGGTGTGGCGGCGCAGTGGGGAGGCTGCGTCCCGTTCGAGCCAATCGCATAGCGTTGCGACTGCGCCACCTGCGTGACCGGCATCGCTGGCGGGGGCGAAGATGAAGAGGCGGAACCGAGCGTCGGCGTCGATGCAATGGCCGAGTTGCATGGGTTTGGCGTCGGCTAGGCGAACGACGGGGGCGGAATGCAGGCGTTTGCCAATATCGAAGCCGGTGGCGAGGTGTTGCCAATCCGACGCGCCGGTTAGTGCGCTGGGTTCGTACTGAATCGTAAGTCCACAGGTGAACGGGAGGTTGTTGACGAACTCGCGCGCGACGCGCGGCAAGCCGTCGGTGGCGTCGTCTTCGGCCCGAGCGCCGACGACGCGCGCCCATTTGTGGTCAAACTCCACGAGGCCTTTGGCTGCGGCGCGCCGCTCCCCGGAATAGCTGTGCAACAGGGCAGGGTCTGCACGTCCAGTGAGCACCGAGACTAGTTTCCAGCCGAGGTTAAAGGTGTCGCCCATCGAAACGTTCATGCCTTGGCCCGCCTTCGGGCTGTGCGTGTGGCAGGCGTCACCCGCGAGCATCACGCGCGGCGCACGAGTGGCGAGCTGATCGCTCGGCACATCGTCGAACTTGTCGGTCAGGCGATGGCCTATTTCATAGATGGACCACCAGACGACCTCTTTAACGTCGAGTTTAAACGGACTGAAAATGCGTTGCGCTTTGGCGATGATGTCCTCGGCACGCATCCCACGCTCTCCGACGCGCTCGTGTTCGCCAAGGTTGTCCATCTCCACATACAGGCGAACCAAGTGCCCACCCTCGCGCGGAAGCACCATCAAAATGCCGTCGGTCTGCGAGCGAACGAAGGACTTCATGCGCCAATCGGGAAAGTCTGTGACCGCGAGCAGGTCGATCACGCCCCAGGCCTGATGCGCCGCATCGCCATGCAGCGCGCCGCCGATGGCGCTACGCACATTCGAGCGCGCGCCATCACAGCCGATGACGTAGTTTGCCCGTACCGTCGAGCGCTGTCCTTCGCGGCCGGGTGCGGTGTGTTCGAGCGTGACCGTCACTGGATATTCAGTCGCGGTGCTGTCGATTTTTAAGTCGAGCACTTTCAGACCATAGTCCGGCTCCAACCGGGTCGGCGAGTTACGCATGATGTCGAGAAACATGTCGTGTACGCGCGCTTGATTGATGAGCACATGCGGCATTTCGGAGGTGCCATCGGGCACGTCTTGCACGCGCGCGACGCGACTAAGCGCAGCGTCGGTGCCGGGCGCCCAAAACGTTGTTTCGTTAATCCACACTGATTCGCGCATGAACTTTTCGGCAAAGCCGAACGCCTGAAACATCTCCATCGATCGCACACTGATGCCATCGGCTTGACCCTTTTCCATCGGTCCGAGCTTGGGTTCGACGACCAGCGTTCGGATGCTCGGTACGCGCGCCAGCTGCGCCGCGAGACACAGGCCAGCGGGCCCGGTGCCGGCGATCAGTACATCTACCGTTTCGGGAAGCGGGTCGCATGCGCGGCGATGCCCCGGAGCGGCCGGTTGAACATCAGGGTCGCCAGGATTAAATCCGTTGATGTGGTATTGCATGCGCTCTCCTTCGCGCGGCTTGGAGGCCGCAAATTGACTGCGAAGAATGATATTGCATGAGGCTTTGCCGAGCCCACGCGTGTTGGTAGGCGACGACTTGGCGTCGCGTGTTGCCAACGGGCAGCGCGGCCAGGTCCGCCCCTACGGAACCCAAGGCCACTATGAGCGCACAATGGAAAACGGCTCCCGAAGGAGCCGTTTTTTTTCACAAAGCGAAATCTCGCGAAGGCGCTTTGCGTGACGGTTACACGCGCTTCTTGAATTCGTCGGTGCGGGTGTCGATTTCGATGACGTCGCCGGTGTTTACGAATGCAGGAACGGGGATCTCGAAACCGGTGCCTTTGAGGCGCGCTGGCTTCATCACCTTGCCGGAAGTGTCGCCACGAACGGCGGGCTCGGTGTATTCCACTTCGCGCACGAGCGTGGTTGGGATTTCGAGACCAATGGCGCGGCCTTCGTAGAAGGTGACTTCGCAAGGCATTGCGTCTTCGAGGTACTTGAGCGCGTCGCCCATGCTGTCTTTTTCGATGTCGTACTGGTTGTACTCAGCGTCCATGAAGGCGTACATCGGGTCGTTGAAGTAGCTGTACGTCACTTCTTTCTTTTCGAGCATGACGACGTCGAATTTTTCGTCGGCTTTGAAGACGCTTTCGGTGCCGCCGTTGGACAGCAGGTTTTTCAGTTTGGCTTTGACCACGGCTGCGTTACGGCCAGACTTCGACAGTTCAGCTTTTTGCACGACCATCGGTACGTCGTTAATCATGATGACGTTACCGGCGCGGAGTTCAGATGCGAGTTTCATAGTTTGATGTGTGAGGTTGGCGCGCCTGACATGCGTGAAATGAGTGCGGCTGTGCTGTATTGACTCTGCGAAAAATTTTGCTTTTCGCGATTTCGCCGCCAATCAAAGCGGTTCAGAACGGGCCGGGCGCTGGGGTTTTCGTAGCAAAGCCTTTGATTTTAGCCAACTTTTTGCTTTTCTTTCAATGAAATGAAGGTGAGCAGGCGTGTGACGAGGTCGGGCTGTGCGCAAAGGTGCTCGCGCCAGCGTTTCGCGTGGGAAGCGATCACGGGCAAGTTTGCGGCGAAAGCGGCGTACGTATCGGGGCCGGACACGCCGCGGTTGAAGGCATGGTGCGCGCTACGAATGGCCGTCGCGACGCTTGCATCAAGGCTTGCGCAGTAATGATCCAGCCAGGCGTCGAGCTTCACCAGGTGAGCGTTGTCCGCTGTGGGGTAAATGTGCCAGAGCATCGGCGTTCCCGCGTATTGCGCGCGAACGAACGAATCTTCACCACGGACGATGAGTACGTCAAACCCGGCGAGCAGCGCGTCGAATTCGGGCTGAGGGACCGTCTCTGATTTGAGCCATGTTTTGTCGGTGTCGGTGAGCGGCGAGGCGTACGTCACTTGGGCGTCGAGTGCCGTCGCGACAGCTCGGACGGGGGCGTGCGGGTAGGTGAAGGCGAAGAGCGTTGTGGGTTCTCGCTTCGATCCATCGTCATGCTCAGGACTCAACACGAGCGGGAGCGACGATTGATCGACGCTTCGCTCGCGAATCAATCCGCCGCTTGCCGCGCTGAATCCGGGGCAGAAGAAATATTTGGTCAACGGCAGGCGTGGATGCGGCGACGGTAGGCCGTGCACACCGTCTACCCACGATTCGGCGCTCAGATATTCCAAGTTGATCCACGTTGGTTTACGCGGCATCGCAGCCATGGCGTTGACGTAAGTCTGTGGAGGATCGCAGGCGAAGGCTTCTATGACGATGCTCGCGGGTTGCAGCGTCGTCGATGCACCCCATTGAACGATGGTGATGCGTGCAAGCGATTGCGTTTCGAGATCGACATTCACCTCCGGCGCGATGAATCGAAACGCACCTAGATCGTCGACGATTAGGCGAGCTGACATCGCGTATTCGTCCGCGAATTGGCGCGCCAAACGCCAGCAGACGCCGATGTCGCCGTAGTTGTCGACCACGCGACAGAAAATGTCTACGCTCTTCATTGGCTGTTGGCGGGTAACGACTGCCAGGCGGTCGTTTCAGGCGTAAAAATACGTTTATCGATAAGTGCAAAAAACGGCCTGAAAACGCCACTGGATAGTCGCCGGAGCACAAAAGCTGTATCAACAATTATTCGTAGGGCGGGCACTGCCCGCCTTGTAAACGCCTGGCGGGCAGTGCCCGCCCTACGCGCAGCTCGAAGAAATTGCTGGCAACAGTGTTGCGCTACTCGACGCGTGGGCAACGAGTTGCCCAACCTACAAAGCCCGTTCACCGGCAGCATTACGCCGCAGAAATCAACGCTTCAAGCTTCCCCGCATCTACGGCGAACGCACGAATGCCTTCGGCCAATTTCTCCGTGGCCATCGCGTCGTTGTTCAACGCGTAGCGGAACGCGGGTTCGGTGGTGTCGAGCCGAACGGGCGCAATCGCGGCTTTTTCGGCGGGGATGAGTTTGCGCACGACGGTGTCGTTCATGCCTTGCAAAAGGTTCAGCAAATCCGGCGAAATAGTCAGGAGATCGCAGCCCGCGAGCGCAAGAATTTCACCGATGTTTCGGAAGCTCGCGCCCATCACTTCGGTCTTGTAGCCAAAGTGTTTGTAGTAGCTGTAGATGTAGCGAACAGACTGCACGCCAGGATCTTCTTCCGCCGTGAATTCTTTGCCGTCGCGTTTCTTGTACCAATCGAGAATACGACCCACGAATGGCGAAATCAGCGTGATGCCGCCCTCGGCGCAGGCAGCGGCTTGAATCGGGCTGAACAGCAGCGTGAGATTGCAGTGAATGCCATCCTTTTCGAGCACGGTCGCAGCCTGTATGCCTTCCCATGTGGAAGCAATTTTGATGAGCACGCGCTTGCGGTCGATGCCTGCGGCTTCGTAAAGCGCGATGAGTTCACGCGCCTTCGCGATGGTCGCTTTGGTGTCGAACGAGAGACGCGCATCCACTTCGGTCGACACGCGACCCGGCACGATTTTGAGAATTTCGAGACCGAAGCGAATCAACACACGATCCACGATGAAATCAACCGACTGTCCACGGTGCGCGGCAACGGTCTCGCTAAACAGCGGTTTGTACGCATCTTGCTGCACCGCTTTGAGGATCAGCGACGGGTTGGTCGTGGCGTCGCGCGGAGCGTAGGCGCGCATGGAGTTGAAATCGCCGGTGTCGGCGACTACAACGGTAAATTGTTTGAGCTGGTCGAGGCTGTTCATAGCGGAAATGGGTTCGATTGGTTTTTCGGCGTAGTTCGTATTGTCGTCATGTAGTCTTGTTACTACAAGTTGTTGTTTTGCTACAAGCCTGTTATTGTTTGGGGATGGACAGCAATTTTGATCTCGTAATTTTTGGTGGCACGGGTGACTTGGCCTTGCGCAAACTCTACCCGGCGCTGTTTTTGGCGGACTGCGACGGTCGCCTCAATCCCTCGGGGCGAATTATCGCTGCCGCGCGGCAGTCTCTTACCGACGCTGATTTTCGGGCCAAAGTGGCCGAAGCGTTGCAGCGGTTCGTGCCGAAAGTCACCAGCACCACGCCTGCGGTGCAGGCTTTACGTGACGAGTGTCTCAGTCGATTTTTGGCGCGCCTGACCTATTTCGCGCTTGATGTGAATAACCAATCGCAGTACGACGCGCTCAAGCGCTCGCTCGATGAACGCGAGAGCCAAACGGTGTTCTATCTTTCGGTTGGCCCGACCTTGTTTCCGGCCATTATCGGCGGACTCAAAGCAGCGGGATTGAACACACCGGACACTCGAATCGTGCTCGAAAAGCCGCTAGGCCGCGACCTGAAATCTTCGCGCGAAATTAACAGCGTCGTACTCGAAGCGTTCGAGGAGAAGCAGGTTTACCGAATCGATCACTACCTCGGCAAGGAGACGGTGCAAAACCTGCTCGCGCTGCGTTTTGGTAATACGCTCTTGGAGCCGCTGTGGAATCGTTCGTGGGTTCGCGATGTGCAGATCACGATTGCCGAAACGGTGGGCGTCGAAACGCGAGGTGAGTTTTATGACAGCACCGGCGCGTTTCGTGACATGGTGCAAAACCATCTGCTAAATTTGCTGTGCATCACGGCGATGGAGCCGCCGTCCAGTCTCGATCCGGACGCCGTGCGCGACGAAAAACTGCAAGTGCTACGCGCGCTCAAACCATGGACACAAGAGACATTGCGCGAGAACATCGTGCGTGGACAATATCGCGCGGGAACGATGGCCGGCACGCCCGTTGCTGGCTATGTCGCCGAGGACGGCGTGAATGAGAGTTCGCGCACCGAAACGTATGTTGCGTTGCGCGCTGAAATTTCGAATTGGCGCTGGGCGGGCGTCCCGTTTTACTTGCGCACCGGCAAGCGCATGTCTGAGCGGCGCGCAGAAGTGGTCATCAATTTCAAAGCGCCACCACATTCGATTTTTGAGAGTCCGCTGACGCCTAACCGCCTTGTAATCACGTTGCAGCCCGAGGAGAGTGTGCGGCTCTACACGATGGCCAAAGCGCCGGGCGACGGAATGCATTTGCGCGAGGTTCATCTCAATCTCGATTTCAACGAAATTTTTCGCGAACGTCGCCAAGACGCTTACGAGCGTTTGCTCCTGGATGTTTTGCGCGGTAACGCAACGCTGTTTATGCGCCGCGACGAGGCCGACGCCGCGTGGCGTTGGGTGCAGCCGGTGCTGAATTTGTGGGCACAAGAGCCGACGCCGCCGATTGGCTACGCGGCCGGAAGCTGGGGGCCGCCGGCGTCAAGCCGGCTCGCGGCGGTTGCCGGAACTGCGTGGCATGAAGAGCTAAACGTTTAGCGGATTTTGTTACGACCCGAAGTTGTTTTGCAACCGCACTATTCGCAGAGACGAGCAGTGCACAAGGAGGACCCCCCATGGCCGCAGCAGTAGTTGCAATCAAAGACGAAGCCGCAGCATCCGATGCGCTTGTTTCACGCATTACGGCCGTGCGGCTGAGTCTTCGCCCCAGCGAGCAGCGCGTGGCGAGCTACGTGTTGGGGCAACCCAATCGCGTAGCGCATATGGCGATCGCCGAACTGGCGGAGGCGGTGGGAGTCACTGACCCGACGATTGCGCGCTTTTGTCAGGCGCTGGGTTTTACCGGGTACAAAGCCTTCAAAGTGGCGCTCGCCAAGAGTCTCGCCACAGGCGTGCCGTACGTGCACACGGATGTGTCAGCTCAGGACTCATCGGCCGATGTAATCGCGAAAGTGTTCGACCGATCTATAGCGACGCTTATTGCGATGCGAAACCAAGTTGATCCCAAGGTATTAGAACGCGCGGCAGAAGCCGTCGCAGGTGCGCGGCGTGTGGAGTTTTACGGCGTAGGTAACTCCGGTGTGGTGGCGATGGATGCGCAGCACAAATTCTTTCTGCTTGGCATGCACACGGTGGCCTACAACGATCCACATTGGCAAGTGCAATCCGCGGCGCTCCTCACCCCGGAAGACGTCGTAGTTGCAATCTCTCGTACCGGCCGTACGCGCGACATGATTCAAACCTGCGAACTCGCTCAGCGCGCAGGCGCAACCGTAATTGCAATTACCGAACGCGCGTCGCAACTGGCAAAGTTGGCCGACATCGCGCTGGCGGTAGATGTGGACGAAGACCCCGAGGTGTATTCGCCGATGGTGGGTCGCCTCGCGCAGTTGGCGCTGATTGATGCGCTCGCAGTCACCGTGGCGCTGAAGCGCGGCCCGGCGCTTGAAGCTACGCTTCGCAAAGCCAAAGAGACCTTGATCGCCAAGCGCGAGAAGGAGGGCGACATGCTGACGCCACTGACATTGGCGGCGCGCAGTCGCTGGTTTTAGAACGCGAACAGTGTGTCGTGAGTCGCGTCAACAATGGCCGCGCTACACTAGGCGCCATGAAACTGACTCCTTCCGATCCTGCTCCGCTTGACGATGCTGCGCCTGCCGTAAGCCAGGAATTGACTATGCGTGAGCGCCGTGCTGCACTGAAAAACCGAATTCGTCGGCGCGGAATGTTCGCACTCCCGAGTTTGTTTACTTTGGGCTGCCTGTTCTTCGGATTTTTTGGCATCGTTCAGGCGATGAATCTGCGTTTTGACTACGCCGCTATGTCAATTTTCGTTGCGATGGTCATGGACAGCCTCGACGGTCGAGTCGCGCGCATGACCAACACGCAAACAGCGTTCGGCGCAGAGCTTGACTCCATCGCCGACATGGTTAGCTTCGGCGCCGCACCGGCACTTATCGTCTATGAGTGGAGCCTTAAAGCGCTGCCGAGCCCCCGCATTGCATTGGCTGCGGCGTTTATCTACGCTGCGTGTGCTGCGCTTCGGCTGGCGCGGTTTAACGTGCAGATTGGAACCATCGATAAGCGCTTCTTTAACGGTCTGCCGAGCCCAGCCGCTGCTGCGGTCTTGGCGGGATTTGTGCTCCTGATTGATGACTTGGAGATCGACGGCGCATCGGTTGCGTGGTGGGCGTTTGCCGTGACACTCGTGGCCGGCATTTCTATGGTCACAACGGCGAAGTTTTTTAGTTTCAAATCAATGGGACGCCGTGCCATTTCGTTCACCGCGATTGCGATGCTGGCGGTTGGCTTCGGAGTACTGCTCATGCATCCGCCCACTGTGATTTTTGCCGTAGTGCTGGTCTATTTGGCATCTGGCTACGTGGTCTGGGTGTGGCAGGCGCTGCACAAGAAGCCCCGCGCCGGCGCCGGTGTAAATGACGCTGATTCAGCGGCGACCTAGCGTCGCACAAGATTTATCGGCAGGTTCCACGTCTGCTGCGATTCACGAAGTAAGCCCCTTCATTCCGACCGAAAGTTTGTAATGCAACGAACGGCATTTTTTTGTGGCACGCGCCTCCGCGCAACCGTTGCGAGTGCGCTGATGGGCGCGACGTTATGCACGACTTACGTGTCTGCGCAAGACAATCCTGCGCTACCGGAAATCGCTGCCGCAACACCGGGCTCAACATTTGACACGACGGATGTGGCACCTGGTGTCGCCGCCTCTCACGGCCTCAGCTTCTCGGCACTCGCCGAGTCGAGCGCCGAGTCGCAGCCGTTTCGCGAATTTTTGGTTGCAGCGGCCAATGTACCCGTGGTTGCTCCGCAGGTCACCCAAGCGACCATAGACAACGCCGCACGAGCAAAGCGTTGTCAAGAATTTTTCCGATTGCCTTTCGGCCCGATTGAGCAATGCCGTACCGCCATCGTTGGCAGCGCAATGGGAGCGGTTCTAACGACAGGCGCATTTCAGTGGTGGAAGCGCGGGTTCAACACGAAAATAACGCGCGTCCAAGAAGGCGGTTTTGGCCGCGAAACATACACCGGTGGAGTAGATAAGCTCAGCCATGCTTACACTTTTTACATCGGTACGCGCTTGGTCAATGACGCGCTGTTGTGGGGAGGATACTCAAAAACGGAATCGGTCCTGACGTCTGCCGCTGCCAACGCAGCGACTGCGCTGTTGATTGAAATGTTTGATGGCTATTCCAAGAAGACCTACGGCTTCAGTCGTGAAGACTTGGTAGCAGATGCCGTCGGCATCATTATCGGCAGCGCCGTGGCGCTCCATCCAGACTTGGATCGCAAATTTTCCTACCGCATGCGCTACGTGCCCAAGGGCGCTGGCGGCAGCGCAAATTTCATTGACAGCTACGAGGGCCAGACCTATTTTCTAACCGCGCGTTTGGCGGGCTTTGCGGACATGTCGGCGAAAAATCCGCTGCGTTACTTGGAGTTGGTGTTTGGATACCGTGGCACCGGTTTTAAGCCGCGCATCGGTGTTCCTGGTATCGATTACGCGCGCCACGAGCGCCGAACGTACTACGGCATCGGGCTCAATGTTGAAGAAATCCTTCGTGGAACGATTTTCAAAGACAACGCGAAACCGACGCGCGTACAGGCAATTACCGAAGGTGTGTTGACGTACGTGCAGCTTCCGGGCACTGTATTCGCTAAGACACACGCGTTCTAATCTCCGCCGATTTGGCGGCGCGGCGACTTGAAAGCCGCGCGCAACTGCGCTATAGTCAT
Source organism: Casimicrobium sp. (assembly GCA_040079845.1). Lineage (GTDB taxonomy): Bacteria > Pseudomonadota > Gammaproteobacteria > Burkholderiales > Casimicrobiaceae > Casimicrobium. The sequence goes on from JBEBJR010000001.1 coordinate 142,895, forward strand.
AGAATGCAATCGCATTTCCAGCAACCCGCCAATACAGCCTTCGCACGCTTGAGCATCATTTGCTCGCTGCTGCTGTCTTCGCTCGGCCTGCTGTCGCTGCTGCGCCCCCAGCGCAAATAAATTTCCCCCACTCCCCTCCGTTGCGCCACGTCTAAACCCTGAAAACCGGGAGACGAGGCCGCATTTCCGTATCCCCATTCCTTCGCTTACGATCTAGAGCCTCATCATGCCAATGTTGAAACAACCCAGCCAAAAGTACGCCGCGTTCAAACCCGTCGCATTGCCCGACCGGACGTGGCCTAACAAAACCATCACCAAGCCGCCAGTGTGGCTTGCCACCGACTTGCGCGACGGCAATCAAGCGCTGATCGAGCCGATGGATGTTGAGCGCAAGAAGAAAATGTTTGCGCTGAACGTGAGCGTCGGCATCAAAGAAATCGAAGTCGGATTTCCGTCTGCATCACAGACGGACTTTGACTTTGTCCGTCACCTGATCGAAGACAAAAAGATTCCGGACGACGTTTGGATTCAGGTGCTCTCGCCCTCGCGGGAGCAATTCATCGAGCGCACGTTTGAGTCGCTCAAAGGCGCCAAGCGCGCGATTTTCCACTTGTACCACGCGGTCGCTCCGGTCATGCGCAATGTTGTCTTCGGCATGTCGCAAGATCAAATCGTGAACGAGCTCACGATTCCGCATGTGAAGCAGGTTCGCGAACTCATGAAGAAATACCCCGAAACCGAATGGCGTTTCGAGTTTTCGCCGGAAATGTTCTCCAATACCGAGCTTGAGTTCTCGAAGCGCGTTGTTGATACGGTAGTAGATGTCTTCGGCGCAACGCCGCAAAACAAAGTCATCATCAATTTGCCGACTACCGTTGAGAACGCGACGCCGAATTGCTACGCCGATCAAATCGAATGGATGCATCGAAACGTTGCCAAGCGCGACTGCATCTTGATCTCGCTCCATCCGCATAACGATCGCGGCACGGGAACGGCCGCAGCGGAATTGGGTTTGATGGCTGGTGCAGATCGCGTTGAGGGCTGTTTGTTCGGCAGCGGCGAGCGCACGGGCAACGTCGACATCGTGAACCTCGCGCTCAACATGTACTCGCAGGGTGTGCCCCCAAATCTTGATTTCAGCGATATTGATGAAGTCAAAAAGACCGTTGAGTATTGCAACCAACTTCCTGTGCCCGCGCGCCATCCATACGCGGGTGATCTCGTCTACACGAGCTTTTCAGGCTCACATCAGGACGCCATTAAAAAGGCGTTCACCAGCCGTGAAGTCAATAAGACGCAGTTGTGGGACATGCCTTATTTGCCGATTGATCCTATGGACGTTGGCCGTAGCTACGAAGCCATCATTCGCGTGAACTCGCAATCGGGCAAAGGCGGTATTAGCTATCTTCTGCAAAACGAGTACGGCGTAGATCTGCCGCGTCGCATGCAGATTGAGTTTTCGCAAGTCGTACAGGCCGTAATGGATACGACCGGCAAAGAAATGTCAGCCGACGACATCTGGAATATTTTTGATTCTGAATACGTCAGCAAAGCCGCGCCGTACAAGTACGTCGCACACAAACTTGCCGAAGACTCATCGAAACCCGAAGCCGTGGAAGTGCAGGCTGAAGTGGTGATCGACGGGGAAACGCACAAAGCCACCGGCACCGGCAACGGCCCGATTGACGCGTTCGTCTCTGCTATCGCGAGCGAACTGCATGCGCCGGTGAAAGTCATGGATTATCACGAGCACGCGATCGGCCAAGGCGCCAACGCCACGGCCATCACCTACATCGAAATGCGCGTCGGTGAAGGCCCGTCGCTGCACGGCGTAGGCATGGACAGCAACATCGTCACCGCCTCGTTCAAAGCGATCCTGAGCGGCCTCAACCGCGACGCTAAGCGCGTTCGCGCGGCTGATTCGGTCGTCGCGAAGTAACTCGCAACCGCCTTCGTTGCGGAGCATGGCGCGCTGGCGCTTTGCTTTGCAACGGGACTTCATGCATGAAAATTCTCTATCGTCGAGCCACGCTCGAAGATGCGTCTTCGGTTGCGCGCGTGCACTGTGCGAGTTGGCGTAGTACGTATCCAGGCCTCATCCCCGACCACGTGATTGACGCGTGGGCAGACGTTGAGCGACGCACCGACGGCTGGCGCAGAATCATCGCCGAGCGCCCCGAAACCCTTTGGCTCGCGACGCGCGACGGTGAGGTCATCGGTTTCGCCGATGGCGGCGTCGCGCGCGAACCCAACGATGGCGTAGCGGGGCAATTGTTTGGCATTTATCTGCTTGCCTCGGCGCAGCGCAACGGCGTTGGTCGCGAGCTTGTCTCGCACGTGTTTTCGGACTTGCATCGATGGGGTTTCGGAAGCGCTCGCGTAGAGGTACTCAAAGGCAACCTTCCGGCAATTCGCTTCTACGAAAAGCTCGGCGCGCGTTTCGTTCGCGAGGCACCGTTCGAGATGATGGGCGACGCCATGTTTGAACTCGTTTACGTGTGGGACGAATTGCCTGACTTGACCGGTTGGCCCGCGTAGGCGCGCGCGCGCAAGGACACTAAGGTGATCGCTTGCCGACGCTGCGGTACATTTGTAATAGTTCCTTAATCGTGCTTATAATTCCTGTAACGAGCAGGGCGTGCAGCCATTGCGCGTCCCGTCTACGCTCTACGCAGGAGTACAAATGATCACGCTTAAATCGCTCCCGGCCATCGCACAATTAGAGGCGGTGCTCACTAAAAACCTGCTCGCAGGCGACGATCCGGCGCGATGCAAAGCGCTAATCAAGGTGTTGAAAGCGTCAACGGATGGGCGGCTACGCTACGACGCAGTGCTCGCGGCAGTTTTCCCTGATGGTCACCAACCTGCAAATCCGGGCAACGTCTTCACCAAGTTTCGCCAACGAGTCGGAGCGGCTGCGCAAGAAGCCGGCATCGCCTTCGAGATGCAGGTAACAGGCAGCAAACGCTCTGGTGCCGCGAGCATGTGGCTTACTTTTCACGGCGACGATGCGGCAAACGGGCAATTGCCGATGGAGGCGAGTCCGACGCACGACCCCAAAGTTTATGCACCACAGATGGCTCGCCGCGATGTCAAGCGCATTTTCCTTAGCAACGCCGACTTGGACGGCGAGTTGGTAGCGCAATTCTTGAAGTGTCTTCGAACATCAATGGCGAGCGATGGAGATTCGCGAATTCATGAATGGGCCAGTTCCATTTTTTGGCATCGCGTCGATTTGACAGACAACCAGCAGCAACAGGCGATTCATCGAGCCATCGACGATTGTGACGTCGGGTTAATTCTGTTCTCTCGAAATCTCATCGCTAGCAGTTTTGTGCGCGGGGAAGAGCTGCCGCGGTTCCAACCTAGCAAATGGTCTGACGGCGATCCGCGAGCAAGGCCCGCCATAGCTGTGCAATTGACGAATGAGCCAATCGACCGACTACACAGCGCTGTTGGACACAAAGAATTCACGTACAGAAACTGCGTTGACGACCACTCGGAAAAGCGCTGTAGCTTTGAGCTCGGCAACAGCACACAACGTAACCGCCTCTGCGACCAAATTGTCGAGAAACTAAAGGAATACCTGCTACCAAGCGACGACGGCGGCGACTCGGTGTCGCCTAGCCTTCGCAAGCGTCGGCAAAAAGTCAACACTCCGTCGGAGCACTTGCCGTTGCCGTGCGCGGATGACCGCTACAACGAGGTGCAATACGATGCGACGGCCGTCGCGCGTGCTACAGCAATCCGCCGTGCGGGGGGGCACAACGTGGCGACAAGCGGTGAAGGCGCCCCAGACGCAAACACCGCCGTATCGAAATCGGCGTCCACTGACGTTCCCGCGCTTGAATATCTGTCGACCTGGGCGACCGAGGCGAACAGATCTCGCTGGTTTGCCGTTCTCGGCGAACTCGGAATGGGAAAGACGTTTCTATGCCGCATGCTCGCAAATCGCTTGCGCAATACTCCCGATGCGCCGCGACCAATTTACGTGGATTTGCGCAGCAGCGCCACCGACGCAGCAAACGGCGCGCGACTCACGCTGGAACTTATTCTCCAGAATTCGCTGCGTGTTGACTACAGCTCTCCCAAGTCGTTTACGCCTGAAACGTTAATTGACGGAGTTCGAAAGCGCGGGGATGTGATCATCTTTGACGGGCTCGACGAGCTCTCCGTGCACTTGAAAGACGAGGGCACTCGCGCGCTCATCGCTGAACTGTTAAGCGTCTTGCCGCCGACGCTGGAAGCGTCGACAAATCGCTCAAGTGAAGAATCGCCGACGGCGGCCAAGCAGATCGACGGCAAGCGTCGTGCAAGCTCGTCGAAGGCCGAGAAACTGGGCAAGGTCGTAATTTCCTGCCGCACACACTACTTTCCGGACATCACAAGTCAGAACGCATTTCTCTTGCAAGCACATCGCGGAAAGGCCGACGGCGAAGATGTGGAAGCTTTCACGTTGCTGCCGTTTACAGAAGAAGCGATTCGTCGCTATTTCCGCAACGCCCTCGGCACCGACAAGGCTGATAGCGCGTTCGAGTTGATTTCGGAAGTTCACAACCTCCGAGAGTTGGCCGAACGGCCATATCTACTGAGTCTCATCACCGGGCAAATCGGCAAGCTTGAAGTGATGCGTCAACGCGGCGAAACGGTCAATGCCGCAAGCCTGTACGGTTTGTTCGCTGACGACTGGTTGCAACGCGACACTGGCAAACACGAATTCGAGCTTGCGCACAAGCGGAGCGTCATGCAGGCGCTTGCTGCGGAGATGTGGCGTGAACGTGCACGGCAGTGGTCATGGGAGCGCATGGAGCGATGGCTCAACGAATTCATGTTGTCGGTGCCTGGATGGGTGTTTCGCTACGCGGCGAAGGCCGATGTTTTGGCGAAGGATTTGCGCACAGCCACGTTTATCGTGCGCGTCGGTGAAGATAGTTTTCGCTTTGCGCACACGTCGCTGCAAGAATATTTCTTGTCCGGCTATTTGTTAGACGCGTTGACCGCGCGTGAACTTTCGAAGTGGGACAACCTTGTTCCTTCGGACGAAACGTTCGATTTCATGTGGCAGCGATGGCAACTCATGGCGAACGGCGTTCAACGCACTGTTGTCGACGGGCTGCACGATCTGCTCGCTCGCGCAAAGCCCGCGCGCGGTGCGGTCGCGCCGCTGATCGCGTGGCAACTCTACGTGTTGAGGCAAGCCGAGAATCCGGCGGCCATTGTGAATCTCGACGGTGCAGACGTACGCGGTTGGCGGTTGGCGGGTACCGCGGATAGGCCGATGCGGTTGCCTAATCTGACGCTGCGTGATGCTGTCGCAAAAGCGCTCACCGTAAGCCATGTTGACGCCGTGGCTGTCGATGCAAGCCGCGCCCACCTTGTACAGGCTCGGTTTGGCGATTGCGATTTTCAGCGCGCCGATATCCGCGATGCGGACCTACGTGGATCGACGTGGCGAAATGTTGACCTTCGCGACGCTCGCGTTGACGGCGGCATGCTGGCCGGGGCGCTGTTCGACCAATGTGATGTTTCGGGAATTTCGATCGACACTAGCCACCCATCGTCGGCTGGTACTTTCGTTTTGCTCAACCCGAAACACTCTCCACCCATAACGACGTTTGAACGGGTCGACGTTGCGTGCGACCGTCGAGCGGTTGTTGCCGCGGGCCACACCCATTCGGTCTCGTGCGTCGCGTTCAGCGCGGACGGTCAGACGCTGGCGAGTGGTTCGTGGGACACGACGGTGAAGCTCTGGGACGTAGCGACGGGGCGCGAAAAGTTCAGCTTGGCCGGGCACACCGATTGGGTTTTGTCCGTCGCGTTCAGCGCGGATGGCCAGACACTGGCGAGTGGATCGTGCGACAACACGGTGAAGCTCTGGGACGTCATGACGGGGCGCGAGAAGCTCAGTATGACCGGGCACTGGGATTGGGGTTCGTCCGTCGCGTTCAGCGCGGACGGTCAGACGCTGGCGAGCGGTTCGGGCGACCGCACGGTCAAGCTGTGGGATGTGGCGACCGGGCGCGAAAAGCTCAGCTTGGCCGGGCACTCCGATTCGGTCTGGTCCGTCGCGTTCAGCGCGGACGGTCAGACGCTGTCGAGCGGTTCGGGCGACCGCACGATCAAGCTCTGGGACGTGGCGACGGGGCGCGAAAAGCTCAGCTTGGCCGGGCACACCGATTCGGTCAGGTCCGTCGCGTTCAGCGCGGACGGGCAGACGCTGGCGAGCGGTTCGGAGGACAACACAGTCAAGCTCTGGGACGTGGCGACGGGGCGGGAAAAGCTCAGCTTGGCCGAGCACACCGATTCGGTCAGGTCCGTCGCGTTCAGCGCGGACGGGCAGACGCTGGCGAGTGGTTCGGCGGACAAGACGGTTAAGCTCTGGGATGCGGCGACGGGGCGCGAAAAGCTCAGCTTGGCGGGGCGCAGAAATTCGATCTCGTCCGTCGCGTTCAGCGCCGACCGTCGGACGCTGGCGTGCGGATCGTGGGACAACACAGTGAAGGTCTGGGACTTGGCATCGGGACGCGAACTGCTCAGCTTGGTGGGGCACCAATCTTTTGTCTGGTCAATCGCGTTTAGCGTGGACGGTCAGACTCTGGCGAGCGGATCGTTGGACTCCACGGTGAAGCTCTGGGACGTAGCGACGGGGCGCGAAAAGCTCAGCTTGGCCGGGCACACCCATTCGGTCTCGTGCGTCGCGTTCAGCGCGGACGGTCAGACGCTGGCGAGTGGTTCGTGGGACACGACGGTGAAGCTCTGGGACGTAGCGACGGGGCGCGAAAAGTTCAGCTTGGCCGGGCACACCGATTGGGTTTTGTCCGTCGCGTTCAGCGCGGATGGCCAGACACTGGCGAGTGGATCGTGCGACAACACGGTGAAGCTCTGGGACGTCATGACGGGGCGCGAGAAGCTCAGTATGACCGGGCACTGGGATTGGGGTTCGTCCGTCGCGTTCAGCGCGGACGGTCAGACGCTGGCGAGCGGTTCGGAGGACAAGACGGTCAAGCTCTGGGACGTGGCGACTGGGCGCGTGAAGCGCGCCTTGGCGGGGCATACCAAATCGGTCTCGTGCGTCGCGTTCAGCGCGGACGGCCAGACACTGGCGAGCGGTTCTTCGGACATGACAGTGAAACTCTGGGATGTGGCGACGGGGCGCGAAAAGCTGCGCTTGGCAGGGCATCAGGATTTGGTCACGTCGGTCGCGTTCAGCGCGGACGGGCAGACGCTGGCTAGCGGTTCGACGGACAACTCGGTCAAACTCTGGGATGTGTCGACCGGGTGGGCTCGTCGTTCCTTTGTGTCCTTGCCGCGCGGCGAGTGGGTCACGCTGGATGAATCGGTGTCGGACGCGCGTGAACGCGGGCTGCCGGTGATCGCAGCGAGCAACCAAGCGCCACACTACTTGCGTCAGCAGTGGCGAAATCCCGCGACGGGAAAGCTCGCATGGATGCCGTGGGCACCTCCGGGGTCGGAGCTTTGGGTGAGCGTCGGAGGTGGAAATGACCCGAAGCACGCGTTGTTTGCTGCCGTAAATCTACACTCTGAACATGACCGATAAAACCATTCATCCCGATACGCTCCACCGCTGGGTGGCCGATTTATTTTTGGCGGCGGGTTCGTCGGCCAACGAGGCGACGCTCACGGCTGACCATTTGGTGCTCTCCAACTTGAGCGGGCACGATTCGCATGGCGTGGGTATGGTGCCTCGGTATGTGAGGTCCATCGCGGCGGGTGAGTTGGTGTTGAACACTGACGTTGAAGTGGTGACCGATACCGGCAGCTTGCTGGTGATCGACGCGCATCGTGGCATTGGCCAGAGCGTTACGCATCAAGCGATGTCGATCGCGATCAAACGCGCGAAAGACACGGGCGTGTGTGTGATGGGGCTGCGCAATTCGCATCATCTCGGGCGCGTCGGGCATTGGGCGGAGCAGGCGGTCGAAGAGGGATTGATTTCGGTGCACTTTACCAACGCGGTGAGCCAGCATTGGGTCGCGCCGTACGGTGGCGCGGAAGCGCGATTCGTGACCAATCCTTTCACGGTGGGCATTCCGCGACCGGCATCAGACGGTGGCCCGATTTTGCTGGACTTCGCGACGAGTGCGATTGCGCAGGGCAAAGTGCGTGTCGCGTACAACGCGCAGAAGCACACGCCCGAAGGCGCGTTGATTGATCACGAAGGCTTCCCGACGACCAATCCCGGTGTGTTGTTTGAGCCGGTGAACGGGCGCATCGGCGCGCTGACGACGATGGCCGCGCACAAGGGTTATGCGCTTGCGATGGTGTGTGAACTCCTCGGCGCGGCGCTGACCGGCGGCTCGGTGACGATTCCGAAAAATCAACCAAAGGCCGGGGTGTGGAACAACATGCTGACCATCGTGTTCGACCCGGCGCGGTTCGGTACGCAGAACGCGTTTGAAGTGTCGACGCGTGAGTTTGTGGACTGGGTGAAGTCTGCGCGCCTTTCAGAGGGCCACGACGAAATCCTGATGCCCGGCGACCCGGAGCGCAAGTCGCGCATCGCTCGTGCGAGCGCATTGCCGATTGACGCAGGCACGATTGCCGAGATGGATGTTGCGGCGGAAACGGTGAAAACACTTAGCGGAAAAGGGCCGGGAGCGTTGTCGGCGTTAATGCATTAGGTCGAGGCTCAATCGTTGTTTTTCGTAGGGCGGGCACTGCCCGCCTCGTGCCTCCCGCCAAAGGCAAGTTAGTCAAGCGCTTCGCGCGCGATTGGAGGCGGGCATTGCCCGCCGTACGATGACAATCAGCTTTTTGGCGCTATCGACCGTCGGGCGGTCGTTCAGGGTGGTTTTTTCTTTATGTCGATAATGACGAATTCAGGTTGCTAACGACGGCCTGCTGGTCGTTAGCGCACAAAAGCTGTTGTTATTTAGTGCGTTTGTGCGGCAATGCCCACTCCGCCAGTTACGGTTTAGCCGTGAGCGAAATATCGCCGAACCGGGCGCTGGTCTTGTCGCCGGTGTTGTCCGCGTCCACCATGATGGCGATCCCCGAAACGCGCGTGGGTTCTTCGCCGAATGCGCGCTTGTAGTCGTCGTACACGTCGCGCGTGAAGCGCTTCCATTGACCCACGGACGCCGGATCAGCGTCGACCACGATCATGCGGGCGCGAGCGGTGTACGGGCTGGTAATGATGTCGCCGCGTGCGGCTTTGTGCGTGAAGACGTACGTCAATGCGGCGTGCGGTGGGGTTTCTTTGTAGAGCGCTTGCGCGATTGCGTTTTCTGCACGTTCGCGAAAACTCTCCCGCGTCGGATCGCTGGCGAAGGTCACGTACACGCGTGCGGCGTAGTCGTCGCCGGATTTTTCTCGCGGGTTGCTGCGTTCGAGCAGATTGCCCACCTTCCAACTAAATGTCAGCACAGGTGTGGATCGGGCGTCGGCATCAAGTCGCTGTGCAAGCGCCGCAGCTGACGCACTCGCGGCACCTTCGATTACGACCGCGTTCGTCTGCTCGTCGCGAACCAGCGCATAAGTGCTTGCTTGTTTCACGCTGCGAAAAGTTTGCAATGTCCAACCTTTGATCGCAGTCCCCGCGCTCAGACTGGAAAACGGTGCCACACTGGTGTTCGCCACGTCCGCTGCGAGACTCGCCGGGATAGCGCAAAGGCAGGCCGCTGCGATGCTTGTGCCTAAAACGATCTGCGCAAGATTTGCCATTTTGATTCGGTGATGGGGGCGGAACGCCCTGTGAAATCGAGATGCTGGCACACGTCGGCAAACCGCGCCAAAAGGTCGGGCGCGTCGCGGCCGCCCATGTGTACGAGCGCGTAACGGTAATTGCCGAGCCATTTGGTTTCGCGCGCGCGCGAAGTGGCGTGTTTCAGGTCAAGAAACAGGCGTGCATCAGGGTAAGTTTGCGTGAGCCAACGCTGCTGTGAGCGCGGTGGCGCAAATTTCACGGCGTCGCCAAATTCACGAAACACGAAGCTCGCCGCAGAACCAAACGCGCCCGCTTTGTGCGGCCATACCGGCGTTTGGCCGAGCGCAAGTTCCAGCTCAAGCGCCCACAAACTTTTGCCGTCAACACGCTCGTACAAATCAGAAAATTGCCCCGCCATGCGCGGGTTGATTTCGATGATCGTGATGCGCTCGGTCTTCGGATCTAGAAACAGTTCAACGTTGAATAGACCGTGAGTAAAACCAATCGCCTCGACGGCTCGCTTCGCGACATCTTCCAGGCGCCGAACTCGATCTGCGGCGAGTTGCGACGGGTATTCAAATCGCATAAATGCGCTCGAGCCCGGATACATCACTGAATCGACGGTGCCGAGAATATGTACGTTGCCGTCTTGGGCGTAGCCGTCCACACAGACCTGAATCGCGCCGTCAATACAGCCTTCGGCGATGAAGCAATCAGCGTCGATTTCACACGCGATGCGCTGTGCCGACACACGGCGAAACGGCCAGGTGAGTCGCTTGATAATGAATTTTTCCCAAGGCGCAAATTTGAGATGCGTTCGCAACGCGGCTTCGTTTTTGCATCGTTTGGCTAGCACTGAAAACGCCGCCTTCACAGGCTTTACAAAAACGGGGTAATCAATCGTGACGGCAGTCCGCACGTCGGCGTCATAACGAAACCCACAGAACGGCGGCACGTTTTCCGGCATGGCTTGCGCGTGAATTTTTCGCGCGAGAAATTTGTGTTGCGCGGTCAGCAGCGACTGCAACGACGCTCCGGGGAGTCCTAGCTTTTCAGCCAGTAAACTGGACGCTAGCGCGCCAAATTGCTCGTGGGTCGACACGACGGCCGCGATTGTCCGGTTCCTGTATTTGCGGGTCAAGCGTTTAACAAAGCGCTCGACATCGAACCACAGCAGTCGTGCATTCGACGGGAAGGTGAAGAGATCAAAACCCTCGCGAACAAATTCAAATTCTGAATTCGACGATTCAAGCGACGCGAGCGCCAGTTCGTCGTAGTCCTGCGCGAAGAGAATCAGTATCAGCGGTCTCATCGTTTGTCGTTGAGATTCCAGTCGTAGTCGAGATACGAAATTGAGACCTTGCCAGCCTTAATTTCCGCTTGCGCGGCTACGTCGCTGGTGAGGCGATCTGCATATTTTCCGAGCGTGGCTTCGAGAGAAGCAAAGCCTTTGTAGCCTTTGGTGAAGTCCTTTTTGTACCAGTCGAAGATTTTGCTGATTTCGAGCTTTTTGCTTTCTGCGCTGTAGCGGTTACGTGATTTGTCGGAAAGGAATCGTTGCATGCCGTCTTCGAGTTGCGTATCAATTTTGTCTGCGGTGAACACTTCATTTCGGAGCATGGGGCAACCGATTGACGCGCACACAACAGCCACGTGAATTCGCGGATCGTTGAACACGCCCTCAGCTCGAATCATGTCGTGCTCGATGTTGTCGAGCGTAGTTTCTTTGCCGAACAGCTTGAAAAATTTCAGACCCCACGGTTTGCTAAACGTGCCGCCCAACTCACGAATGGATTTGAGGTTCGGGTACTTCGTGAGAATTAGCTCAATGGTGTACGCGTTGTACGCGTTAATCAAAAACGCTAATTGCTGATTTTTGTTCCATGATTTGTAGGTCGCTTCCGGCACGGCGGATACGGCGTCCAAGTAGCTCTTGAGCGCGGCACGATCGCGTGCGACGCCAGCGTAAGAAACCTGGGACGCGTTGCCGTTTGAAATGAGCGTGACGTGCTTCTTGAGGAGGTCATCAAAGGCCTTATGCGAATGGTCGAACGGAGCTTGCGCGAAAGCGGTTGCGGCGATCAATCCGAATACGGTTGCGATGAGTCGATGGAGGAAATTCATGAGCGTGCTTTCTTGGGGCGGGCGCGGCCTGCCGGGTGGAACGAGACGGGCGGCACCCGCCCACAGCGTGATGGATATCGTTGCAGTTCTAGCCACGCTCCCAAGCGTGAAACTTTGCCACCCATTCGAGTAGCTTGGTCGGTTGATGGTTCCGCTTCCAGACCCCGGCGGCGTATTTATTCGCTTCGCCGAGTGTGGGATACGTGTGGATAGTGCCGAGAATTTTGTTGAGTCCAAGGCCATGCTTCATCGCGCTCACGTATTCGACAAGAATGTCGCCGCTGTGGTCACCCACAATCGTTGCGCCAAGAATCGTGTCTTTCCCCGGCACCGTGATGACCTTCACAAAGCCATGCGCCTCGCTGTCGGCAATCGCGCGATCAAGATCGTCGAGGCCGTACACCGTCACCTCGTGCGGAATATTTTTTTCTTTGGCTTCGCTCTCCGACAAACCCACACGCGCCACCTCTGGGTCCGTAAACGTCGCCCACGGAATCACGCGGTAGTCCGCCTTGAATTTCTTGAAGCGACCGAAGAGGGCGTTTACGGCGGCGTACCACGCCTGATGCGCGGCGGTGTGCGTGAACTGGAATGGACCCGCGACATCGCCGCACGCAAAAATGTTCGGGTAAAGCGTTTGTAGATATTCGTTGGTCTCGACGGTTTTGTTTGGACGCGTGGGAATACCCAATTCTTCAAGCCCAAATCCGGTCACGTTCGCAGTACGACCAACGGCCACCAAAATCTCATCGAACGGTATGCGCACCTCAGCGCCATTCTGCTCACACACGAGCACTTTCTCGCCGTTTTCGACCAGCACCTGTTTGGCTTTATGGCCCGTCAGTACCGATACGCCGTCCTTCTGCAAAGACTTCGTAACCAGAGCAGATACCTCTGGGTCTTCGCGAATAAGAATGCGAGGAAGCATTTCCACTTGCGATACGTTGGAGCCGAAACGCGCAAAACACTGCGTCAATTCCGAACCAATCGGCCCGCCGCCGAGCACGACTAAACGCTTCGGAAGTTCGCGCAAATTCCAGACGGTGTCGCTGGTCAAAAACCCCGCATCTGCCAAGCCGGGAATTGGCGGTACGAATGGGCGAGCACCGGTTGCGATGACGATGTTTTTCGCAGTCAACGTCTGCTTTGATCCGTCAGCGCTGGTCACCTCCACGGCCCACGGTGACACGATGCGTGCGCTACCGGTCAAGCACTCCACGCCAAGGCCGGTGTAGCGTTCAATCGAGTCGTGCGGTTCGACCTCATGCACCACACGCTGCACACGTTGCATCACGTCGGCGAAGTTCCACTGCGCGGAGGCGCTGGTTAATCCAAATTCTTCGGCGCGCTTCATATGCGACAACAATTTCGCGGTGCGAATGAGCGCTTTGGACGGCACGCAGCCGGTGTTCAGGCAATCGCCGCCCATTTTGTGTTTTTCGATGAGCGTCACTTTCGCTTTCACGGCGGCGGCAATGTAACTTGTAACCAAACCGGCAGAACCCGCGCCAATGACGATGACGTTTCGGTCGAAAGATTTAGGTTTTACGCTGGAGAAGCGGGCGTATACCTTGCGGCCATTCAACCAATCAAGCGCCTTTTTCGCGATGATCGGAAATATTCCAAGCAGCGCGAATGAACCCAGAATCGCTGGAGAGACAATTCCTTTGAGCGATGAAATTTGCGCGAGCTGCGTCCCGGCGTTAACGAACACAGCGGTGCCCGCGAGCATGCCCAATTGGCTGACCCAATAAAACGGCCAGGTTTTGAGGGTCGTAAGGCCCATCACTAGATTGACCACAAAAAACGGAAATAACGGAACAAGCCTCAGTGCGAACAAATAAAACGGACCGTCCTTGGCCACACCGTCGTTTATCGGCTTTAAGCGATCGCCAAATTTGCTTTGTACCCAATCGCGCAGCAAAAAACGTGACGACAAAAACGCCAGCGTCGCACCGATACTCGACGCGAAAGACACAATGATCAGCCCCTTGCTGAAACCGAATATCGCCCCACCCACCAGCGTCAATATTGCCGCGCCGGGCAACGACAGCGCCGCGACCGCAACATACACCGCGAAAAACGCAATCGCGCTCTGCCAAGGGTTCGAGGCCACGTACGCGCTTAGCGATGCTTGTTGCGCCTTAAAGCCGTCAAGCGTCAACAGCTTAGCGAGATCAAAGTAGAAAAACGCGCCAATCGCCCCGGCAATCAGTATCAGCAATGCAATTTTTGATTTCATATGCGCTTTATTTTTTTGTTGCGACGCGGAAAATAGCCCATAGAGTTATTTACGCAATATCGAGAAATATGGTTTTAGCGCTTTGTCGCGCTCCGTGCGTTTGCCCTTACAACGGGCGCAGTCATCTGTCGGGATGTCGAATGCGATTGAAGCCCTGCGGGTCGGCGAATCCCTGTGCTACCCTCGCTTCATTAGATTCACTATTTTTTACTGCTAGATGTCTGCCTCCCTCGCTACCGCCCAATCGCTTCTTCTCACACCCGCCAACCTCTCACTTGATCAACTGTCCAGTACGCTGGGCGGCCTGACCGCGCGCGGCGTTGAGTTTGCTGATTTGTACTTCGAGCACCACAAATCGGAGAGCTGGTCACTAGAAGAAAGCATCGTCAAAAGCGGTAGTTTCTCGATTTCGTCGGGCGTTGGCGTTCGCGCGATCAGCGGCGAGCAGACGGCATTTGCCTATTCGGGCGACATCGGTGCGCATTCCATCGCCGAAGCTGCCAACACGGTCGCTGCGATTGGACGGGCAGGGCAGAGCGCATCGATCGCGATTAAAGGCAATGCGCGAGCACCGTCGCTCTATACGGCTGCCGACCCGCTAGCGTCAATCAGTGACGACGCCAAAATTGCGCTGCTTCGTGAAACGGAACGCATCGCACGCGCCCGCGACCCGCGCGTGACGCAAGTGATGGTTAATCTCGCGTGTGAACACGTGGTGATGCTCGTGATGCGTACTGATGGTGTCGTCGCCGCGGACGTTCGGCCATTGTGCCGATTGAATGTGACCGCGATCGTTGAGGCGAATGGCAAGCGTGAGCAGGGCCGCTCGGGCGGTGGTGGTCGGTACGGGTTCGAGAAATTTGATGCGGCTTTCATTACGAAACGCGCCAATGAAGCGGTTGACATGGCGCTAGTGAACTTGGACGCACGTCCCGCACCTGCGGGCATCATGCCGGTCGTCTGCGGCCCCGGTTGGCCGGGCGTATTGCTGCACGAAGCGATTGGCCACGGCTTGGAAGGCGACTTCAATCGCAAAGGTTCGTCGGCGTTCACCGGGCGTATTGGCGAGCGCGTCGCCGCGAAAGGCGTGACGGTCCTGGATGACGGCACATTGAAGGATCGGCGAGGTTCGCTGACGGTAGATGATGAAGGCACGCCCACCAACGCCACCGTTCTGATCGAGGACGGAATCCTCAAGGGATACATGCAAGACACGATGAACGCCCGCCTAATGGGGGCCGCGCCCACGGGCAACGGTCGCCGCGAAAGCTATGCGCACTTGCCTATGCCGCGTATGACTAATACCTACATGCTCGGTGGCGACCGCGACCCGCAGGAAATTATCGCGAGTGTCGAAAACGGTATTTACGCCGTGAATTTCGGCGGCGGTCAGGTAGACATCACCAACGGCAAATTCGTCTTCACCATGGACGAAGCGTGGAAGATCGAAAACGGCAAGCTGATGTATCCGGTGAAGGGCGCCACGCTCATCGGCAACGGACCGGACGCGCTTACCAAAGTCACCATGATCGGCAACGACATGGCGCTGGATGAAGGCATCGGCGTGTGCGGCAAAGAGGGCCAGAGCGTGCCTGTGGGCATCGGCCAGCCAACGCTGAGGATTGAGGGGCTGACTGTGGGTGGCACGGCTTAGCTCAGTATCGAGTGCTGCCGATGGTACGCGCTGCGTGTGCGTGAAGAGGTTGCGACTGGATTAGAACTAGATACATTAGTTGATGCGCACCAGCGTTTATTGTTGCCAAAACTGGGGCAGAAATCTCATGCCGTAGCATGCGATGGGATAATTCTGGTGGAATTTCTGTTCCGCCATCTTTATCTTTCCCCAATTTCCACACATGCATTTTTACGCGGTCGTCGCGCTGTCGGCATTTCTTCTCTTTCTCGTTCAGCCGTTGATCGCCAAGCAAATCCTGCCGTGGTTTGGTGGCAGCTCGGCCGTGTGGACCACGTGCATGCTGTTCTTTCAGGGCGCGCTGCTGCTGGGCTACGCGTACTCTGACGTGACGCCACGATTCTTTGGGCCAAAGCGACAGCCGCGCGTTCACATTGTGTTGGGGCTGCTGGCACTGTTGACGTTGCCGATCATCGCGCCGGAGAGCTGGAAGCCTACGGGCGGCGAGGAGCCGGTGTCGCGGATTTTGATGTTGCTGGCGGTGACGATCGGCTTGCCGTACGTGCTGATTTCCACGACGAGCCCGCTGATCCAGAGTTACTTCGCGCGACTCAATCCGGGGCGTGATCCTTATCGATTGTTTGCGCTATCGAACGCGGCGTCGCTCACGGCGTTGGTCGCGTATCCGTTGGTGATTGAGCCGTTCGTGGGTACGCGCGTGCAGGCGTACGGCTGGTCTGCGTTGTTCGCGGTGTTTGTGTTGCTGCTCGCGGCGTTGGCATGGCGCGTGAGCCGCACGGAGACGGTATCGGTCGATGTCGGCGAAGCCGCGCCGGCGGTGGAGGTTTCGGCGAGCCAACAATTACGTTGGATCGCGTGGTCGGCGGCGGGCTCGATGTTGCTGCTCGCGGTGTCGAATCACATCACTCAGAACGTGGCGAGCGTGCCGCTCTTATGGGTGCTGCCGTTGACGCTTTACTTGTTGACGTTCATTCTCACGTTCGACGGCACGGGCTGGTATCGGCGTGGCCGCTACTTTGCGCCGTTTGTGATCGCCATCGGCTTGATGTGTTTCTTGTTGCTGAGTTCGCAGTTTCAGTTCGATCTCGTTGTGCAAACGAGTGTGTTCTGTGCGGGATTGTTCGTGGTGTGCATGGTGTGTCACGGCGAGCTCGTGCTCGCGAAGCCCGCGCCGGCGCAGCTCACGCGGTTTTATTTGTTGGTGTCGATTGGTGGTGCGTTGGGTGCGTTACTCGTTAGCGTGGTCGCGCCATTGGTATTTACGACGTATCTGGAGACCGCTGTTGCGCTGTTGTTCGCGGCGGTTCTGTATGTGCCCGTCGCGCGTGCGTTGCGGCCGTGGTTGCGTTGGCTGGCGGTGGCGCTCGCGCTGGGCGTGATCGGTACAGGCGCCTGGTCGGTGCGCGACGAACATAAAAACACGTTGGAACTTTCGCGCAATTTTTACGGCGTGTTGAAGGTCAAGGCGTATGACGAGCGTGATAGCGAAAATTACCTCGTGCGCCTCGTTCACGGCGCGATCTTGCATGGCGAGCAATATCCGCATGAGAAGTGGCGCAAAGAGCCGACGACCTACTACACGCCGACGTCGGGCTTTGGACGCGCGGTTAACCTGCAGCGCGAGCTTGCGCCGCGCAGCAACAACACGCAGCGTATCGGCATGATTGGGCTCGGAGTGGGCACAGTCGCGGCGTATTGCCGTGAAGGCGATATTTGTCGTATCTACGAAATCAACGTGGAAGTGGAGCGCTTGGCGCGCAAGTACTTCAGCTATCTATCGGATAGCCGGGCGAAGCTTGATGTCGTGATCGGGGATGCGCGTTTGTCGCTTGAGCGCGAGGCGAGCAACCAGTTCAATGTGCTCGCGGTGGATGCGTTTTCTGGGGACTCCATTCCGATGCACTTGATCACGCGCGAAGCGGTGGCGGCGTTCGTGAAGCAAGTGCAACGCGATGGCATCGTGGCGTTTCACGTTTCAAACCGGTTCCTTGAATTGCCACCTGTACTTGCAGAAATCGCAGCGAAAGAGGGCCTAGCCGGAGTGGTCGTGGAAGACCCGTCACAATCGAACAACAGCCTGCATTCGGCGAGCACATGGGTGCTACTGGCGCGTTCAGCCGACGTGTTCAAGTCGATGGACGCCGCAACGGCGAAACCGCTAGAGCGCACGCCCGGCGCGCCGCTGTGGACGGATGACTTCAATAACTTGTTGTCTGTGGTGAAGTGGAAGCGCTAAGACGGGTTCGCTGCCAAGCTCGCGTCCACAGCGCGGCGCTCGTCGAATACGAAGCAATCGCCGGTGTAGTGATCGCGGCCAATTTGCTCGAAGTAGCGCAAGATGCCGCCCTCGAGTTGGTACACGTTCTTAACGCCCAGCCCTTGTAAAAACGGCGCAGCTTTTTCGCAGCGAATGCCGCCGGTGCAAAAACTTACGACGGTTTTGTCACGCAAGTCGTCGAGCTTGTTGTGCGCCATTTCGCCAAACTCAGTGAAGTTGGTGTTGCCCCAGAAAAGCGCGTTGTTGAACGTGCCTTTGGCGACTTCGACATCGTTTCGCGTGTCAAGCAAAACGAGCTGCTCGCCCGCATCCAAACGGCGTTTTAGTTCCGCTGGCGTCATGAACGGGGCCGGTGCCTTCACGGGATCAACGTTGGCTTGCCGGAAAGTCACAATCTCGGGTTTAATTTTGATCTTCATGCGCTTAAACGGCACCGTCTCGCTCCAACTCTCTTTGATGTCGAGCCCCGCGAAACGTGGGTCGTCGTCAAGAATCGCCAGAAAGCTGCGCACGGTCGTCTCTGCGCCGGCGAGAAACATGTTGATGCCCTCGGGCGCGAGCAAAATCGTGCCCTTTACGCCCAAGGCTTGTGCCTGCGGCAGGATCGAGGCTTTCAGTGCAGCGGGGTCGTCGATTCCAACAAATCGGTAGGTGGCGATGTTCAATATTCCGTTCATCCGCCAATTTTAATGCCGCGTTGTAGCACTGCGTTTGATTGTTCAGTGAGCGATAATTGTTCAGACAAGTCGGAAGGATGAAGGCCATGAACGGACACTGGATCGATATTGAGGCGAGCGACGGCGCGACGTTTGGGGCGTATGTCTCAACGCCACCCAAAGGCACGGGCTCAGGCATCATCCTGATCCAAGAAATTTGGGGCGTGAATCAACACATTCGCGACGTCGCGGATCAATACGCGATGGATGGTTTTACGGTCTTTGCGCCGGACGTTTTCTTCCGTCAACAACCGCGCGTGGACCTCGGCTACAACGACGTGGACAACCCCAAGGCGTTTGGCTTCATGGGCGCGTTGGATCGTCCGTTAGCCGTTAAAGATTTGACGTGCGCTGCGCAGGCGCTACGCGCGCATGCGGACGTGAGCGGCAAGATCGCCAGCGTAGGCTTTTGTATGGGCGGCGCGTTGTCGTACGGCCTTGCGGCTGCCGGTGCGGTGGATGCAGCGGTGTGTTACTACGGCGGCGGCATCCAGACCATGCTGGATCGTGCGCCGAACATCACAGTGCCGATTTTGTTCCACTACGCCGAAAACGACGGCCACATTCCGATGAGCGCCGTCGATTCGGTGAAGGCTGCGTTCGCCGGGCGCGAAAATGCACGCGTCGATGTGTACGGCGGCGTCGACCACGGATTTAATTGCTGGGGGCGCACGATGTACAACCAAAAGGCAGCGGCACTGGCACGCGGCCGTACGCTGTCGTTTTTGTCGAAAACGATTGCTTGATACCGCAGACACTAATGTGCAAAGGCGTTCGCAGTTCGCGCCTTCGAAAATTACTAAATTAAACTAAGGGGCACTTCTAGAAATTCATTTTTCGGGACGAAATGCAAGGCGCACGGCGCACAGCAACCGGAATGTACGCCCTGGTACATGAGGATTGCGAGCACCGGGCAACGCCGCAGTTCGCCCGAACAATGAATTTATGGGAGTGCCCAAACGAATCACTGCGACAGGGGAGACCACCATGACCTACGCGGCCATTACCGGATGGGGCAAATGCATGCCCCCCGCCGTGCTCACAAACGCCGATTTGGCAACGTTTCTAGAGACCGACGACGAGTGGATTACGTCGCGCACCGGCATGAAAGAGCGCCGCATTTCGCACGTGAACGCGGTCGAGCTCGCGTACGTGGCTTCCAAGCGTGCGCTCGCGTGTGCGGGGTTGTTGCCGTCGGACATCGACCTTATCGTTTACGGCTCATGCAGCTTCGACGAAATGGTGCCGAACTCGGCCTCCGCGCTGCAATACAAGCTCGCTGCGGGCAACGCGGCGTCGATGGACGTGAACACCGCGTGCACGAGTTTTTTGTATAGCTGGACTACGGCCAACGCCATGATCAGAAGCGGCGTCGTGAAGCGCGCGTTGGTGGTGGGCGTTGAGCTTATCTCGCGCTACATGGATTGGGAAAATCGCGGCGTGGCGGTGCTCTTTGGTGACGGCTGCGCCGCAATCGTGATCGAAGCGACAGAAGAAAAAACAGGCTTGCTGGCAGAGTCGCTCGGCTGCATCAGCGACGCGCGTGGGATTTTGCGTATCGGTGGTTACGGCGCGACGTACGCCAACCGTAACGTCTCCTTCGGTGACATGTCGTGGACATTCGACGGACCACAGATTTTCAAGAAAGCCGTGCAAGGCATGACCGACGCGAGCGCCAAAGCGTTGGTGAAAGCGGGCGTGACGGCTGAGGAAATTGATCTTGTCGTGCCGCACCAAGCGAACTCACGCATCATCGAATCGGTCGCGAAATACGCGGGCATCCCGATGAGCAAGGTCCAGCTCACAGTGCAGAAATACGGCAACATGAGCGCCGCGACAGTGCCGGTTGCGCTCGTCGAAGCATTAGAAGAAAACCGCATCAAACCACAGGCGAAACTACTGATGCCCGCGTTTGGCGCAGGCCTCACTGTGTGTTCGCACTACGCCGAATGGGGCGACCGCATCACGCCCAAAGACGTCAGCGACGTTGAGCTAGCGCCCTGCGACAAAACCGCATTGGAACTCGTGAACGAAATTCGCGTCGCGAAGGACATTCACGGGCGAAGCGCCGCGGGGCTTGCGGCTGCGTATTACGTGGACAAGCAGCCTTACGGGTCGCAGTAGCGTCCGTCTTTGTGTCAGCAGGCGGCCTGACGTCGAAATTTGTGTCAGGCCAGCGCAGTGTTGCGCTGCGTAGTTTGCCGCGAGTGAGCAGGTGCCTTTGGCCGCATCGTCGTTGATTTCGTGCCGATGAATTCGATGGAACGAACTGAGGTTTCAATCGCGCTGGACTCGCAGCGACCGTTAGGCGCCGACATCATGTAGCAGACCGTCAAGGCCCACAACCGCGACCCGGCGACATTTGATCTGTTGAGATGTGTTTGCGAATGTTGTATGATATGCATCATGCGAAATACAGTAAACGCACGCGCTACTGCCAAAGACGCCTCGCACGACCGGATCGTCGATGCTGCTGCGCGCGCTATTCGACGCAGTGGCTATGACGGTACGGGCGTGGCCGACATCATGAAAGAAGCCGGGCTGACGCATGGCGCCTTTTACGCTCACTTTGCGTCCCGTGACGCGATGCTGGCCGAGGCCGCTGATCGCGCTGGCGCAGACGCGAACGAGTTGGCGACCAGCGTTGTCGCCAGTGTTCCGCCGGAGCAAGCACTGCAATCCTTAATTGCCGCGTACCTCTCAAAGGCGCATGTTGAGAGCATCGAAACAGGCTGCCCGACGTCGGCACTCTGCTCGGAGATGCCACGGCAATCGCCCGAGGTTCGGCGTGTCGCTACGCGCCGCGTCAAAGAGATGATTGATCTTGTCGCCCGTCAGATGCCCGACTGGGGGCAGCCCAGCGCACATGAGCGCGCACTCGTAACGGTGGCGACGATGGTGGGCACGGTGACGCTCGCCCGCGCTGTTAATGATGGCGCATTGTCCGACGCGCTCTGTGCTGCTACTTTGAAGAGTCTGTCACCAACAACCTCGTAAGTGCATCCCTTTTTTTAACTGTAAGTATGATGACCGTCATGCGACCATCCCTAGCAACCTATGCCTCCGCGTTCAAATCCACGTTTACTGAAAAGCGAAAACAGTCATGAAAGCATTCATCGTTGATCGATATGGAAAAAAAGAGAGTTTGCGTCTGGCCGATGTGCCGGAACCTTCGCTGCGCGACGACGAAGTCTTGGTGCGGGTTCACGCTGCTGCGGTCAACCTGATCGACGCCAAACTTCGGAACGGGGAATTTAAGCTCCTCCTGCCGTACCAGCCGCCATTTGTGTTGGGGCATGACGTCGCTGGTGTCGTGGTTCGTGTCGGTGCGCGCGTGCAGAAATTCGAAGTGGGAGACGAGGTCTATTCGAGGGTTGACGATTTCCAGATCGGCACGTTCGCAGAGTTCATCGCCATCAACGAGGACTCCGTGGCGATCAAGCCCCACAACCTCACGATGGAAGAGGCGGCCTCTATCCCGCTGGTAGGTTTGACGGCGTGGCAGGCATTGGTTGAAAACGCACAGCTAAAACTGGGTCAGAAAATCTTCATTCAGGCAGGCTCTGGCGGTGTCGGCACGTTTGCCATTCAGCTTGCCAAACACTTGGGTGCGACCGTAGCGACGACGACCAGCGCGGGAAATGTCGCCTTGGTGAAAAGTCTTGGTGCGGATGTCGTTGTTGATTACAAAACGCAGGACTTTGAGGACGTCTTGCGCGGCTATGACATCGTTCTTAACAGCCAAGATGGCAAGACACTTGAGAAGTCTTTAAATGTCCTGAAGTCTGGCGGAAATCTTATCTCCATCTCCGGTCCGCCTGATCCAGAGTTTGCCGAAGCGATCAAGGCGTCTTGGTTGGTGAAACAGGCCACGCGTGCGTTGAGTTTTGGCGCACGAAGAAAAGCAAAGCGACTCGGCGTTGACTATTCATTCCTATTCATGAAAGCCAGCGGAAGTCAGTTGCAGCAGATCACGCCACTGATCGAATCGGGGGTTATACGCCCGGTCGTAGATATGGTTTTCCCATTCGCTTCTACCAATGAGGCGCTGGCCTACGTCGAGAGTGGGCGCGCCAAGGGGAAGGTCGTCATTACCGTTCGATGAACCGCCTTCAAGGCGAGCCAACGTGTTTGCGCGTCCATTCATATGATGATCATCATATTTGCATCACTAACTTCCTTTGGAGTTCCCAATGAAACTTGAAAATTCTGTCGTCCTCGTCACCGGTGCAAACCGCGGAATCGGACTGGCTTTTGCACGGGCGCTACTTGCTCGCGGCGTCCGCAAGGTTTACGCGGCTGCACGAAACCCAGCAACAGTCACCCTTCGAGGCGTTCAGGCGTTGCAGCTTGACGTCACCAAGCCCGAAGAAGTCGCTGCGGCCGCCCAATATGCGGCGGACGTGACGTTGGTCATCAACAACGCTGGCATCGCCCAACCCGGCGGTTTTCTCGCGCCGGACAGCGAAACCGTCTCCCGTCGCATTTTTGAGACCAACGTCTTCGGCATGTTGAGTATGAGCAAGACCTTCGCGCCTGTGCTCAAAGCCAACGGTGGAGGCGCACTCCTGAACGTGTTGTCGGTTGCGTCATGGGTCAACGGAGGCGAGTTGGCGGCCTACTCAGCCAGCAAATCCGCCGCGTGGTCGCTGACCAATGCACTGCGCCATGAGTTGGCAGCGCAAAAAACCCAAGTGTTGGGATTGCACATGGCGTATGTGGACACCGCCCTGACGCGAGGCTTCGATGTGCAAAAGAGCAGCGCCGACGACATCGTCCAGCGCGCACTAGACAGGTTGGAGGCTGGCGCTGACGAGGTGCTAGCCGACGCGCTGACCCAGCAGATCAGGCATGGGCTAACGGCACTACGTCCGGTCTATTTGCCCCAAACCGCCTAAACAAAACACCAACACACCCATTCGAAAGACCACAATGCTATTCACACCGCTTAATACATCGTCGTTGCACCTAAGCAATCGCGTCGTCATGTCGCCGCTTACCCGGAGCCGTGCTTCACAAGACAACATTCCGACAGCGCTGATGGCCGAGTACTATGGCCAACGTGCGACGGCGGGCTTGATCATCACCGAAGGTACTTCACCATCGCCCAACGGGCTGGGATATGCGCGCATTCCCGGTCTTTTCAATGCCGCCCAAGTCGCGGGCTGGAAGCAGGTGACCGATGCCGTGCATTCAAAAGGCGGAAAGATCGTCGTGCAACTCATGCATACCGGAAGGGTAACGCACGTTGCCAATCTACCGGCTGGGGCTGAGGTGCTGGGGCCCTCAGCAGATGTGTGCCCTGGGGAGATGTACACGGATTCCGAAGGCATGCAGGCACATTCAACGCCCAGAGCGATGACGCGTGCGGACATTGCGGCCACTGTTGCTGAGTATGTGCAATCCGCCAAGCTGGCCATCGAGGCGGGCTTTGACGGCATTGAGTTGCATGCTGCGAATGGCTACCTGATAGAGCAGTTCTTGAATGCCAACGTCAACAAGCGGACGGATGACTATGGCGGCAGCATTGAGGGGCGTAATCGCTTTGCACTAGAAGTTGCACGCGCAACTGTTGGCGCAATCGGCGCCGATAAGGTGGGAATTCGACTGTCCCCACACGGTGTTTTGGGGAGCACGGGCACATTCGCTGAAGTGGATGCGCAATACCTCGCACTGACGCAAGCTTTGTCGACACTTGGGCTGGCGTATCTCCACGTTCTGGATCATTCCGCCTTGGGTACACCCCCTGTGCCGGATGCCACCAAAAAAGCCTTGCGTGCCGCATTCAACGGCACCTTCATCCTTGCCGGTGGGTTTGACCGGGCGAGCGCCGAGGCTGCCCTCACTGAGGGGCGTGCGGACCTGATTGCATTTGGCCGACCGTTTATCGCCAATCCGGATTGGGTGAGCCGCATGCAGCGCGGCGCCACAGGCAACGCGCTGGACATGTCCACGTTCTACACGCCCGGAGCAAAGGGCTACACCGATTACCCAGCTTTAGGCGCTTGACCATGGAATCTAGATCTTTGAAATATCTTTCTAAAGCTGCAGTGACCGGACTCGCATTTGCTTTTCCGTTCCTATCAACACTAGCGGGTGCAGCAGATGCGGTGCCCTCTGCGGTGGGCCATAACCTGCCAATGTCTAGCCAATCGTCTGGCGAGTCCTGGAAAACAGTGCCCACGCAAACCATCACCGGCGGTGACGTGACGTTTGCATACCGAGAAATGGGAAAGAAAAATGGTGGAACGCCCGTAGTGTTTCTTGTGCATTTGGCCGCGGTGCTGGACAACTGGGATCCGCGTATCGTGGACGGCATCGCTGCCAAACATCACGTGATCGCGTTTGATAACCGCGGCATTGGCGCATCCAGCGGCTCGCCGTCAAATTCGATGGAGCAGATGGCCGACGACGCCATCACTTTCATCAAGGCCAAGGGATTGAAGCAAGTTGACCTTTTGGGATTCTCCATGGGCGGCATGATCGCCCAAGAAATCGTGTTGAAGGAGCCTCAACTTGTTCGCAAAATGATCATCGCAGGAACAGGCCCCGCCGGTGGTGAAGGCATCAGCTCCGTTGCGGGTGTGACCTACTACGACATGCTGCGAGGTTTCTTGACGGGTCAGGATCCCAAGCAATTTCTCTTCTTCACGCGAACGCCGACAGGTATCGAAGCCGGGAAAGCGTTTCTGAAGCGCCTGAAGGAGCGGTCGGAACATCGCGACAAGGAAATCAGCATCAGCGCGCTTTTAGCGCAGTTAGAGGCGCTGAAGGCTTGGGGCAACAAAAAGCCCGCCGACCTTTCCGTGATCAAGCAGCCAGTGCTCGTGGTCAACGGCGATGATGATCGGATGGTTCCAACCAAGAACACGCACGACTTGGCACGTCGACTTCCGAACAGCACCTTGATCATTTACCCCGACGCAGGACATGGCGGCATCTTCCAGTATCACGCCACCTTTGTGCCCAGCGCTCTGGAGTTTCTCGCTAAGTAGGCTTCGCTAATCTTCAAGGAAGCCGTGCAAGGCATGGCCGACGTCAGCGCCAAGGCGCTCGCGAAGGCTGGCGTCAGCGTCGAAGGCACTGATTGTGTTTGGATTACGCCGAATGGGGCGACCGAATCACGTCCATAGACGTCAGTGACGTTGAGCTAGCGCCCTGCGACAAAACCGCGTTGGAAATCGTGAACGAAATTCGCGTAGCGAGGGATATTCACGGGCGAAGTTCCGCTGGGCTTGCCGCCGCGTACTACGTGGACAAAAAGCCGTACGGGGCGAAGTAGAGTCGCCTAGTAGATCGCCGCGCACGCGGACGCCTCGACGATTTTGAAGCGTTGAACTGACGTAGCGGCAGCGTTCGTGTCGACGACGCAGGGTAGCAACGCTGAGACACGCACCTTTATAGGTTTCCCGAGTTGGATGATGCGATCTACGTCTCCCGTCGGATCGGCGACGCCGAACCGCTTTGCCATCGCTTCGATCAGGGCACGATTCAGTCTTGTGCCTGGATTCTTGCGTTGATCTGCAAGCAGCCAACGCAGAGCGTCATCGAGAGATTGTTCGCCTTTTGTCGCGGCGCGAATGTCGTTGTCCCAACTCGCTGCAAGCAGTAGGCCGCGCTGATACGCGATTTGGCCAATATTTGGATCAGCGTGAAAGCCTGCGGCTACGGCGTCGTTGCTCAGGCCTGAGTGTTTCGATGTAGATACCTTGAGCAGTTTTGAGTTCACTTCTTCTACAAACTCGCTCAAGCTGCGTTGGCGCGCGCGGAGCATCAGAATGTGCGTGTAGTAATCAGTGAAACCCTCGCTAAACCAATATAGTTTTGCTTGTGGTTCTTCCAATCCGCCGAAGGCTCTCGCTATCCATTGGTGGAGCGATTCGTGTACCCACACGTACTCAATGTCCTCGGGCGTGTTGTTTTGAGTTACGAGCGAGGTGAAACTGTTCAAGAGCGCAGTGCCGTTCATTGAGCTTCCGCGATCCTTCTCAATCGGCAGCAGCGTCACCAGATAGTCGCGTTTTTCCGCGTCACGCCAAAAATCTCTTTGGCTGGCGACGATCTCGGCGAGCCGCTGTGCAAACGTTTCATCGTCGCGCGACCACGACCCGCGGATCGCAAAGGATACTTTGTTCTTACTCTCGCCGATTTTCTTCTCGACGATTCGGAAGTCCCCGGCTACGACGAGTGATTGCGCGAAGGTGTTGGGGTTCCAGTTGAAAGCTAAATCACGGCCATTACCGAAACTCGTCGCTATTTTCCATTCTGGAGCGAAGTTTTCGAATACCAGCTTTGCCTTTTTGGCGCTTGCGCTCCACGGTACCACCCAAGTGGTGTAGCCAATCCAGTGCAGGTACGAGGGCTGCAGAATCGGTAGGTACTGGGTGCTCGCGGAAGCACGCGGTGGGGCAGGGTCAATTGCCACCAGATCGTAGCTGAGTTTGACCAGCGCTCCAGGCGGGTGTTCGACCATCTTTGAGAGTGCTGCGTGGTCGTTCGCTATAAGTTTGGATTGAGCGCTCAGTGTGGTGAGGTTGCCAATTCCCTTGTCTGCGCCCTTTGCGCTTGCCCATTCACGCGGAATGTATAGCGGCGTTTTGCCGGAGGGTGAGCCTGGGAAGCTCACGGTAATACGATAGGCGGTGAATGCGCCGTCTAAGCGTCGCACTTGGTACAGCACTTCCTGCTCGCGTAATGACTCGGCATCTTCGGCCACGGGTGCGCTAGCGCAGCCCAACAATACAAGCGCCACAGTTGATGCGGCGGCAACGACTCCAGCGCGCGATAAGGCGTTAAGACGGCGCATGCGTGTGCTTGTTGGGCGCGCTAGTGCCGCTCGTAATGCGGCACAGCTTCGCCTTCGCCGCAAAACTTGCGCAAGTAGGTGAGCCGACCTTCAGTGGCTTTGCCCGCGTTAATCAGGTCGCGCAGCGCGCAGTTGGGCTCGTGTAGGTGTTTGCAGTCGCGGAAGCGGCAGTTGCCAATCGCGTCTCTAAATTCGGGGAAGGCTTGCTGAATTTGCAGGCGCGAGTAGTGCGCCAAACCAAAGACTTGCATACCCGGCGAATCGATGACCCAGGTTTGGTTGTCCTCGCCAAGCGTGAAGAGGCGCGTGAACGTGGTGGTGTGTTTGCCCGAGCCTAGCGCCATCGAGATTTCATTGGTGCGCTGTGCTTCGGAGCCCACGAGCGCATTGAGCAATTTGCTTTTACCCATGCCAGATTGACCGATCAGCACCGAGCGCTCGCCCATCAAGCGTTCGCGCATGGGAGTGTCATTGAATTTTGCTGAGAATGGGATGACTTCGTAGCCCATGTCCTTGTAGCGCGCGAGTGCGTTGGCCGTGGCGGCGGCTTCTACGAGATCGACTTTGTTTAATCCGATGATGGCTTTGACGTTGCTCGCTTCAGCGCAGACGAGCCATCGATTGAGCAGCTCGTCGGCGTAGACCGGAAGCGGCGCAACGATGCAGGCCACCTGCGTGACGTTCGCGGCGACCAATTTTTCTTTGAACGAATCGGCGCGGTAGAAGAGAGACGTGCGCTCACCCACGGATTCGATGATGCCTTCTTTGTCGCTTGACGTTGAAAGGCTTACCTGATCGCCGCACGCCAGCTGAATACCGCGCCCTTTGCTGATGCAGGTAATGCGCGAACCATCCGGGAGTTGCACCACCGAGTGGCGGCGCTGCGTTTCGATCACTAGGCCTTGCTGCATGCGGGTATCCGGTTTACGAGTTCAGGTGAGAGAACGAGCGACTTCGATGCGAGCGGCACAGATGAAATCGTTTAACGAAATGCCGCCTTTGCCGTGTTCAACGTCGTGCGTGTTGAACGCAATGTCAATGTGCCCATAGCGCACAGCAAGGTCGGGGTGATGGTCGGTCGCGTGTGCGATGGCGGCGACGACGTTCACAAACGCCATCGTCTCGTAGTAATTTTTGAATGTGAATCGTTTGCTGATTTGCGCATCGGCGAATCGCCAGCCGGGCAGTGCGCGCAGGTGCGATTCAATTTGCTCCGGCGTGAATGCCGCGTTGCCGTGTTGTGGTTCGGCGGGCAATTGGGAGAGGGCTTGCAGATTGACCAACATCGCTATTGCGCCTGTAAATGCGCGATGCGAATCATCGCCGGCGGATGCGAGTGGTGGTACGCGGAGTAAATCGGGTCCGGCGTGAGTGTGTTGGCGTTGTCTTTGTAGAGCTTTGTCAGCGCCGTCACCAGATCGTCGCGGCTCGCGACGCTTGCTGCGTATGCATCGGCTTCGAATTCGTGTTTGCGTGAATACGCCGACGCAATGGGAGTGAGCCAAAACAAGAGCGACGGCAGCACAATTGCAAAGAGTACCAGCGCCACACCGGGTGAATTTTTGCCTGTGTCGCCCGCGAAGCTAAACGCGGTGTAGAACCACGGTTGCGGCAATACCCACGCCACCGCGCCCAAAAACGCAAGGCTCGCGATGGCCATGAAAACTATGCGCTTAACGATGTGCTTGCGCTTGAAGTGGCCCAGCTCATGCGCGAGCACGGCGACGATTTCGTTGTTGGTTAATCGCTCCAACAGCGTGTCGAAAAAGACGATGCGCTTTGCCTTACCGAAGCCCGTGAAGTACGCGTTTCCGTGGGCGGAGCGCTTTGAGCCGTCCATCACGAATAACCCGTTGCTCGCGAAATCAGTGCGCGCGAGCAGGCCTTCGATGGCCGTTTTTGTCTCGCCTTCCTGCAACGGCGTGAACTTGTTGAAGAGCGGCGCGATGAATGTGGGGTAGAGCGCGAGCATCAGCAGTTGAAATCCGATGAACACCAGCCACGCGTACACCCACCACAGCGGCCCAGCCGAGCGCATAAGCCAGAACACCAGCGCGGCGAGCGGGAGCATTAGCGCGGCGGAGAGTAGCGTGCCTTTCACTAGATCCGCCCAGAACGTCGCTCGGGTGGTCTTGTTGAAACCGAACTTCTCTTCGATATTGAAGGTGCTGAAGTAGCTAAACGGAATCGAAATGATGCCAGTGACAACGGAGAGCAGGGCGACGAGTGCGACTTCGCGCAGCACGGGCATCTCGGCCAGTAGAGCGGTGAAGTTCCACATCCGACTGAGCCCGCCAAACAAAATTAGCGCCGAGACGATAAGCCCAACCGCTGCCTCGACCTTGCCGAGCTTACCTTTCGCAAGCGTGTAATCAGCGGCGCGCTGGTGGTCCGCAAGCTCGATGCGCTCGGCGAACGGCGCGGGCACTTCGTCTCGCCATGAGGCGACGCAGTCAAGATGACGGTTCAGCAGCCAACGTTCAACGAAATAGTGCAGCAGCATCACCGCCATCATGATCGTGGCGAAGGTGGTGGCGAACGAGGAGGGATTGACGACGGTCTCGGTAGGCATGCGCTGTGGGAAAATCAGATTAGCTCAATTGTTGACGATTTTGACCAAATCGCGGCGGTTACTGCTCACCGTTCGCTGTTCACTGCTCACCTTCACCCAAAAAAAGATGTCTCAAAATCAAAATCACCTCGTTTGGCTCGATATGGAAATGTCCGGGCTCGACCCTGAGGTTTGTCGGGTGTTGGAAGTGGCCATTGTCATTACCGACAAAGACCTGAACACTGTTGCCGAAGGCCCGGTGTTGGTCGTGCACCAGAGCGACGCGGTGCTTGACGCGATGGACGATTGGAACAAAAACACCCACGGTCGCTCGGGTTTGATCGAAAAGGTCAAAGCCTCGACGATGACTGAAGACGAAGCGTCCGAGCAAATGATTGAGTTTCTCGCGCACCATGTGCCCAAAGGCGTGAGCCCGTTGTGCGGCAATAGCGTGCATCAAGATCGCCGTTTTATGGTGCGCTACATGCCGAAATTTGAGGCGTATTTTCACTATCGAAATCTCGACGTGAGCACGCTCAAAGAGCTGGCCGCGCGCTGGGCACCTGCGGTGAAGAAGAGCTTTCAGAAGAAAACGCGGCACACGGCTTTAGCCGATGTGTACGAAAGCATCGATGAGCTTAAGCATTACCGCGATCATTTCATCAAACTGCCCACTAACGACGAGGGGGCGGTTTGAAGTTTTGTTCCACCTGCGGCAGCGCGGACATAGCGCTGCGGACGCCCGAGGGCGACCATCGCGAGCGCTTTGTGTGTGGGGCTTGCGGCGCGGTTCACTATAAAAATCCGCTGATTGTGTGCGGTGTGATTCCGGTGTACGGCGACAAGATCATGCTCTGCCGTCGCGGGATTGAACCTCGCTTCGGCAAATGGACGCTGCCGGCCGGTTTCATGGAAAACAACGAGACGGTTGAAGAGGGCGCGCAACGCGAACTCCTCGAAGAATCGCTGGCGACGGTGACGCTCGGGCCGCTCTTGACGGTGCTTTCAGTTCCCTACATTTCGCAAGTCCACATGATGTACGTCG
This sequence comes from Casimicrobium sp., assembly GCA_040079845.1. Lineage (GTDB taxonomy): Bacteria > Pseudomonadota > Gammaproteobacteria > Burkholderiales > Casimicrobiaceae > Casimicrobium. The sequence goes on from JBEBJR010000001.1 coordinate 173,978, forward strand.
GCACGATGGCGGAACCGAAGTTTGGCGTGACGCCAGAGAGCACGGAGATTGCACTTTTTGACGAAACAGACATTCCGTGGAAAGAACTGGCGTTTCGTACGGTGTCTACGTCACTTGAGCACTTCTTTGCATGTCGGCGCACGGGTGCGTTCACGCTTCTGAATGCGAAGATCGGATAATAGCTTTTTAGCGCTAACGACAGCCAGGCGGTCGTTACAAGCGATTTAATACAATAGTCGATTAACGGAGAAAACGGTATGAAACTCAAGCTAGTCAGTCGTTGGAGCCATAAAGCTGTATCGCTTCTGGCGGTCATGCTCACCGTCGTTGTCGGTTCGTCGCACGTCGCTGCGCAGGACGCGACGTTTTCCGTCAAATCGTTGACGCCCGAGGTGGCGCTCACGGCCGCCAAAGCGGCGTTGGAGCAATGCCGCAAGGACGGCTACCAAGTTGCGGTCGCCGTGGTGGATCGCGCGGGGCACGTTCAGGTATTGCTGCGCGACCGATTTGCTGGCGCGCACACGCTCGACCTCGCACCGAACAAAGCGTGGACGGCGGCGAGTTTTCGTATTCCAACCACCGCTCTCGCCATTGAAACGCAGGCCGGGAAACCCATGAGCGCGATTCGCGGACATCCAAAGGTGGCCGCGCTCGGTGGTGGGCTCGTCATCGAAGCGGGCGGGTCGGTGTTGGGCGCCATCGGCGTGTCCGGTGCGCCGGGCGGCGAGGCGGACGATGCCTGTGCGAAGGCCGGCATCAAGGCAATTGCGGACGCGATTGAGTTTTAAGCGAGTCGGTGACCGATGAAAAAAATTGCCCACATTTTTAAGAGCGCCGCGCCGCATTGGGTTGGCAACGGTTTTCATGTGAACAATTTGTTCATTTATGAGCAGGCCGCGCAGGCGCTGAGCCCGTTTCTGATGCTTGATTACGGCGCGCCGAATACGTTCGCGCCTTCGACGGAAAAGCGCGGCGTTGGCCAGCATCCGCATCGCGGTTTCGAGACGGTGACGGTGGCCTACCAAGGCGAAATTGAGCACTACGATTCAGAAGGTAATCGTGGCGTGATTGGGCCGGGCGATGTGCAGTGGATGACGGCGGCTTCCGGCATCGTGCATGAAGAGTGGCTGAGTTCCGCGTTTGGTGCGCGCGGCGGCGTGCTCGAGATGGCGCAGCTTTGGGTGAACTTGCCCAAGCGCGACAAGATGGCCGCTCCACGCTATCAAGAAATTGTGAACGCGCGAATTCCGTCCGTCACGGCAGCTGGCGGTGCGACGGTGCGCGTGATCGCAGGCGAATTTTCCGCAGCGAGTGGCCCAGCGAAAACGTTCTCACCGATCAACGTGTGGGATGTTCAGCTGCGCGCAGCGCAGAGTTTGAACATGTCCGTAAAGGCAGGTCACACGACGTTGTTTGCGGTGCTTAAAGGTAGCGTTCGGGTGAACAGTGCGACCGATGTGGCCGCGCCTGCGCTCGTGATGTTGGATCGTGACGGCACCGATGCGACGCTTGCCCTCAGCGATGGCTGCGACAGCGCGAGCGTGCTTGTACTAAACGGCGAACCACTCGATGAGCCCGTGGTGGGCTATGGGCCGTTCGTGATGAACAGCCGCGAGGAAATCATGCAAGCCGTGCGCGATTTTCAGAGCGGAAAATTCGTGCGCCGCGCGGCTGCGTGAGAAGTGATGCCTCTATTTCACATCGCGTTTTATAAGTTCGTTGCGCTGCCCGATCCGGAGGCGGTTGCGACTACGCTGCGCGAACTAGCCAGCGATTTGACCGGCAGTATTTTGCTCGCGCCCGAGGGCATCAACGGGGTGGCGGCGGGCTCATCTGCTGCGCTTGATACGTTCGAACACGCGTTGTTGCGCGACGTACGGTTCGGCGGCGCGTTTGCGGGCATGGTGTTTAAGCGCAGCGAGTGCAAGAGCGTGCCGTTTGCGCGCATGAAAGTGCATTGCAAGAAAGAGATCGTGGCGTTCGGTGTGGACGGCGTGCATCCGATCAACGACGGTGGCGTGAGCGCGAGTCCCACCGAGTGGCGCGAGCTTATTGCGCGCGACGATGTAGTCGTGATCGACAACCGAAATAGTTTTGAGTATCGCCTCGGAAAATTCAAAAACGCGATTGATCCGCTGGTGCCGCATTTCCGCGATTTCCCGAAATACGTCGAGGCGAACGCGCCTGAATGGAAGGCGTCCGGCAAGACGATCGCGATGTATTGCACCGGCGGCATTCGTTGCGAAAAATCAAGCGCGTGGATGCACGAAATGGGCCTCAATGTCGTACAGCTCGAAGGCGGAATCCTGAATTATTTTCAGACGATGCCAGATGCGGCGCTGGATTGGGAGGGCGAATGTTTTGTGTTCGACAACCGCATTGCGCTCGACACGAAATTGCAAGAAACCGCGACTACGTTAGAGCAAGTTTACGAAGGCGAACCCGATGGCGAATGGCGCATCGCGCGGGCTCGGCGTCTCGATTCAGCGGTCTAAGTTTTCGTGACGGATATTCGGCCGAGCAAGCATGGTGTGCGCCCCAGCTTCGTGGCGCTTCCGGCGGGTTCATGGCGAACAATTCTTGAATTTTTGCAGGCGCGATTCCCCGCGGTCTCTCCCGAGCAGTGGTGCGCGCGAATCGCTAGCGACGAGGTCACTTTTGAGAACGGCATGCCTGTCACCGCCGAGTCTCCCTACGCTCCACAGCAAAAAATTTATTACTACCGAAGCGTTGAAAACGAACCGCGCGTTCCGTTCGAGGCGCGCGTGTTGTTTCGCGACGAATTCATCGTCGTCGCCGACAAGCCGCATTTCCTGCCCGTCGTTCCCGGCGGTCGGTTCGTGCGAGAAACGCTGCTCGCGCGGCTCACGGAATCGCTGGGCATCGAAACGCTCGCGCCGATGCACCGCATTGACCGAGACACCGCTGGGCTTGTTCTGTTCACCGTCCAACCGCACACGCGTGACGCGTATCAACGCCTATTTCGTGAGCGAAGCGTCGAGAAACACTACGAAGCTATCGCGCCGTATCGCACGGACTTGGCGCTGCCGTTAACGCGAAAGAGTAGGCTCGTTGAAAGTGCAGCGTTCATGCAAATGCATGAAATTGAGGGCGAGCCGAACGCAGAAACTTATGTTGAACTCGTTGAACAACGCTCGAACATGGCTCGCTACGCACTGTCGCCGCTGACCGGGCAGAAGCACCAACTTCGCGCCCACATGAGCGCGCTCGGAATTCCGATATGCAACGACCTGATTTATCCTACGCTGCGGCCAGCCGCACCGCTGGACGATTGGAGCAGGCCGCTCAAACTGCTGGCGAAGCAGATCGCGTTTACCGATCCGCTCACCGGCGAGAGCCGCGTTTACGAGTCCACACAGTCTCTTAATTGGGACGTATAGCTTTTTGCGCTGAACGACAGCTGGGTGGTCGTTGCAGCGCAATTTGGTTATTAGTCGACAATTACTAAATATGCGATGAAACCACCGCTGGGCTGTCGTTATACGCGTAAAGGTGTATGCACAAATTGATGTTGCCCCCCTAGCACTTGCGTCACTTAACCGCTAAATTGATGACTCCATTTTCATCGGAAATTTGCTATGAACCCGCAACCCGTCACGCAGTTACAAATCGATCAGCGCGTTTACGATTTGTATGACGAATATTGTCACGGCAAGATTGATCGGCGCGAATATTTGAAGCGCGCTTCCGCGCTCACCATCCTCGGCGTTTCCGCGCTGACCATGGCCACCTCGTTGCTGCCGCAATACGCCAAAGCGCAAACAATTTCGTTCACCGACTCGCGGATTAAGGCCTCGTACGTGACCTACCCGTCACCCGGTGGCAATGGGGAAACTATGCGTGGCTACCTCGTGCAACCCACCGGCCCTGGCCCGTTTCCGGCGGTGTTGGTGATGCATGAAAATCGCGGTTTGAACCCGTACATCGAAGACGTTGCGCGGCGTGCTGCTGCGGCGGGATATCTCGCGCTCGCACCCGATGGGCTCGCGCCACTGGGCGGTTATCCCGGCAACGACGACGACGGTCGTGCGCTACAAGCCAAGCTCGACCAATCGAAATTACGCACCGACATGCTCAACGGCGCACGTTGGTTAAAGGCGCACAAACTGTCCACGGGCAAATTGGGTGTGACCGGTTTTTGCTGGGGCGGTGGCACCAGTAATTTCTTGGCCACCGCGCTCGGCGGTGATTTGCAGGCTGCTGTGCCGTACTACGGTGCGGCAGCCGACACGGCGAGCGTCAGCAAAATCAAAGCGCCGTTGTTGATTCATTACGCGGGCACCGATGCCAATATCAACGGCATGTGGCCAGCGTATGAAGCCGCACTCAAAGCCGCGGGCGTGAAGCACGAAGCGCACTTCTACGACGGTACACAGCACGGGTTTCACAACAATTCCACGCCGCGTTACAACGAAGCCGCCGCGAAGTTGTCGTGGGATCGTACCTTGGAGCATTTCAAGAAGCACTTGAGCTAGGTAACTCGTAGCCTTGATGTGGCGTTGCGAAGTCGGCGGGGCGCGTACGCGACCCTCCTCGATTCCGCTGTGTTGCATCGAGGCTACGCAAACACGTCGCGCACGCTTACACAGCGCATCCGGATACAACGTAGATCGATGTTTCATTCGCCATTAAACTTGGTGAATGAAACCAATGCAAAAGACGCAATCACAGTTCTCGCCGCCGCAACCAAGGGAGGACGAGCGTGGCGTGACGTTGAACGATGTCCGAGCGAGCTACCGCCGCTATGCCCCTTACTACGACCGAATTTTTGGCTCCGTACTGGAAGACGGCCGCCGCAAATTGCTAGACGAGGTGATTCATCTGCAACCCGCGCGGATTCTAGAGATTGGGGTTGGGACCGGTTTGTTGTTGCCCGGCTACCCAGCCTCTGCGCAGGTCGTCGGTGTGGATGTTTCAGACGATATGTTGAACTTCGCACGGCAACAAATTGCCGCGCATTCGCTCGGCAACACACGCGTTGAGCGCGCTGATGGCGAGCGGTTGAACTGGCCAGAAGCCTCGTTTGATTGCGTGGTGCTTCCGTACGTGCTGTCCGTGACGCCGAACCCCGAGGCGCTGGTGGCCGAGGCGATCCGGCTGTGCGCGCCGACGGGGCACATCATCGTGCTCAATCACTTTAGCGGCTCAAAGTTTTGGCGCGCGCTGGAAGTACTTGTTGCGCCACTCGTGAAGAAGATCGGTTTTCGTTCGAGCTTTAGCTATGAAGACAACGTTCTAGCCCATCCGTGGCAAGTAATAAAGGCTTCGAAAGCGAACTGGATGGGGCTCACGCAGCTTGTGGTGCTGCGTCCGCGTAAGACGAGCGTCGTCTGAGCGTCGTGTCGGGTTTGAGCGCGCCTCGCAACCGAAAACGCCCAGCTTGGCTGCGTCCACTGTTCGGTGTGTGGGCCATTTGGATGCTCCCGGCCATCGTGTTTACGGTGGTCTACACATTGCATTTTCGCGCAAGCGCTGCCGCCGGTTTGGCGCATCTTTCGTTGATCGCAACCACGGCGTTCGCGCTGCTGAGCGTGGTCTGTTGCGCATTATTTTTTTCCAATTCCACGCGCGAGCGCTTTGTACGTAGCGTCGCCCGCGCACTGTCTTGTCTCTGGCTCGTTTTTTGGTGTTGGGTGAACGCCGCGTTTGTAATCGGTTTACTGGCGTGGGGGCGTGTGCCTACTGTGTCGCTGCTAGGCGCGTATGCCGATCAGATTCCATCGCTACTTCGGGTGTTAGGGGTATCGGTTGGCGTAGCGGTTGCGGCGGCAGCTGTTGCATTGCTGCTGCCCGCTGTCGGTGGCCATTTTTTGTTAGGCACGCGGTGGATAACGCTAGCGGCCGCGCTGCGAACGGTGTGCGCTGAATCGCACGCATCTAGCCCGTCAAAATTTTGGGCCGTTCTTTTAATAGCGACTCTCGGGGTTGCCGGCCAGCGCTGGTACGCCGTCGCACTACATCCAGCATCGGCAAACAGTGATGAACCGATTTACCTTGCATTGGAGCCGGACTCGCCGCACACCGCGCAGTCGCTAATCATGGATCGCGTGGGTGACGCGCGCCGCGATCAACGGGAGGAGCAGGCGCGCGCTGCGTATTCCACGCAAATGGATGATCGCTCGCGCAAAACTAACGCTTCGCTACGCCTTCGCAATGTCGTTTTGATTACTGTTGACGCACTTCGGCCAGATCATTTGGGTGTGTATGGCTACCCGCGCGACACCACGCCCAATTTGTCCGCGTTGCAGCGGCAAGGTCGGTTATGGGCGGCTCCCGAAGCGCGTTCAGCCTGCGCGGAGTCCTCGTGCGGATTGCTTAGTTTGATGACAGGCAAGCAGCCGCATGAACTGCTAACGCGAAATTTTGGAGTAACCGATGTGTTGGCGCGGTACGGTTATCAGCGGACTTTGCTGCTTTCAGGCGACCACACAAATTTCTACAAACTTCGAGAGAGCTACGGAAGCGTCGACACCTATATCGATGGCACCGCGTTTGCAAAAGGCGCGATGAACGATGACTACGCGCTGCTTGAACAGTTGCGTCGCTTGCCGCAGCACCGAAGCGACCGGCCGCAGTTCATGTTTTTTCATCTGATGTCGGTTCACGGTTTGGGCGTCAAGCATGCCGAACACCGATTGTGGCATCCCTCACGAACGCTGTACGGCACATTTTCCGCAGCGCTGACGCCGGAAGTCATCGAGGCTGGAAAAAACTCATACGACAACGGCGTGCGGCAAGCCGATTGGGTGATTTCCGAAATCATTACTGAGCTAACCCAGCGTGGAATTTTGAACGCCAACTCGATCCTGCTGGTCACCGCCGACCATGCGGAATCTTTGGGTGAGCACGGTATTAAAACGCACGCGGACTCCGTATACGAGTCGGTCATACGAATTCCGTGGATATGGGTCGGGAACGCGCCGCCGTACGCTTCGCTGTCAACACCTGCAATCCAAGCCGACTTTGCGCCGACCGTGCTCAACGCGCTTGAGCTTCCGATTCCGGAGCATTGGTCTGGGGTTCCATTGCAAGCTGCGCCACCGCTGCGCAGAACTTTTCATGCGCAACTCCCGGCCGTGGCCGTGCTCGATTACGACGGTCAACAGCGGACAAAATTTGTGCGCGACTTTAACGCGCGAACTACTCAGGTTTTTGATTTGACCGCCGATCCACGCGAGCAATCGCCGCGAACAGTAACCAATGCCTCCGATTCGGCGAAAGACGCCGATGCGATGGATGCACTTATACGGCGCGGCTACGGAAGTGCTCGCCGATAGTGAGACGCCAACAAAAACCCTCAAGCACCACTACTATTCGCTTTTCGGGTAGGCGACGACTTGGCGTCGCTCGGTACGGCGGGGACGAACGGTCGTGTCCGCGCCTACAAATTGGTTAACTGAACAGCATTGCCTCAGGCGCAGATTTTTCCGATAGCATGGTGTGCAATTTATCGCGCAGCTGTGCTCACTGAGCTGCGCATGAACCTTAGTTTAGCGCTTCATTTTCAGGGGATATTCACATGCGAAACACAAAATTTTTAGCGTCTGCTGCCGCACTTCTGCCGATAGTTGTGAGCGCACAACAAATGGTCATTACGTTTGACTATCTCGATCAGTCCGTGCCAGTGGGGCCGTGGGTGCCGATCTTGTGCGCAGTCGCATTGGCAGCGGTGGCGATCTTTTTACACAAGCGAAAAGGCTTCGCCATGCGCAACATCGCGCTTGCTGGTGTGGCGGCCATGGTCGCTGCGTTTGCCATCCAACATCAGGATGCGAAGGCTGGCAGTTCGAATTACGCCATCACGTTAAGCAGTAGCCCCAGCCAAACTACGATCACAGACAACGTCGGGGTCGCGACTAACGCGACAGGTCGCCTCATCAAAATTACTGATGTGTCGGTCAATCAAACCCAAATTTCTTCATCGAGCGGTAGCTGCCCGCTGACGATTATTCCGGCCAATACGACCTGTAACGTCGGAACTACTTTGACGGCGGGCGCCACGTGTCAGGTTGAGGTGGCGTGCCCGTTCTGATCTTGGCATGCTCTAGCGGCGCAGGTTCTCGGATGTTTCGCGCATGCGTCCGAGAGCCCGCTCCGGCGAGCAGGCGATGCGCGCTAAATCTTGAACGCTTCCAACGACTCCGGCGCGAACAATTCGTCTAGCGCCAATTGTCGCTTCGACAATCCTTGCTCGAAGTGGTAGCGCGTGAACGTCTCTAGCGCCTTGCGATTTCGCTCTAGTCCGTAGGGCCACCAATCATCGCCCATCTCTCGGCGCGCGTCTTCGACGTGCGCTACCAACCACGGCAGCATCGATTTCAGCGCGGCGGTTTCGGCGAGATCTTCATAGCTCCGGCGTTGTGACTCGTAGAACGCTTTAGTCAGCGATTGCGCGATCCAGCGATTGGCTTCGTACACTTCGCGCCGCATCACAATCGTGTGCATGATCGGGAAGATGCTGGTGTCACGCCAATATGCGCGTTCTACCTCTGCGTAGTCTTCAAATAAGCGTTTCACTCGCCCGTCGCCGCTCCTTGCCGAATCGCGAAACGAAGAGGGCATGCGCGCCGTGTACAACGCATCAATGTCACCGTCGCGCAGCATGTTGGACAAGGTTTGCGTCGGCCCAATCGGATGCAGCTTGATGTTGGGCGGCAACTCAAGCTTGAGTTTTTCGATGCGCCCAGGCTCTTCCTCGCCGCCGAAAAAATACGGTTGTGCGTCCACAGGCACGTCGTAATGATCTTGCAGAATTCCGCGAATCCACACCGGTGCGGTCATCTGATACTCAGGGCTCGCGATGCGCTTGCCAATCAAATCTTTGGGCTCGCGGATGCCAGAGGCAGCATTCACATAAATGCAGGAATGCCGAAAGAAGCGTGATGGAAAAATCGGCAGCGCAACAAATGGGCGCTCGGGTCGATTGAGCGAAACGCAATATGACGACAACGACATTTCCGCAACGTCAAACTCGCGGTGCCGTGCCATACGAAAAAATGTTTCTTCTACAGGCAAACACAGGTAGTTGAGATCAATGCCGTCGGGCTGTACCGAACCGTCCATCAGCGCGCGTGTACGGTCGTAGTTCCAGCAGGCGAAGCTCAGTTTTAGTTTTGACATGGGTTTCTTTCGCCTACGCGTTGACCGAATAAGAGGGCTCGGGAGCGTCGGTTTCGCCCTCCCAAACGGGGCGAGCGGCGTAGGTGCGCCAGTCGGTGGATTTGGGCACAATCGCTTGAAACGCGCACACGTCCTTGGGGATTGCAGACGCACCAGAGCCAATCGCGGCTTCTCCCGCTTGAAAGGCGCGAACCGCATCAAGCATGCGCGTGCGAAATTCCACAATCGCTAGGTCACTTGCGCCAAGTCGTTCGTGGGTGCGGTCAGCGATCGGTCCCATCGTCACCCACATCGCGACGTCCTGATTCGGGAAGCCCGTTATTCCAGTGAAATTGCCTGCTTTCATCGCTTCCCGGTCTTGCCAAAATTTGTTTTCAACCGTGCGCAGCGGTCGGTAGTTTGCGTCGAGGTCAACCCCCACCGTCTGCCCGAGAAATTTGCGCCAGGTGGCGGTGTCCGGCGTCTGAGACGGATGGCCCCACGCGATGAAATAAAACGCCGTACTCGTGTCATCCATGGGCACGTTGATGTTCGCCACGTTATACAAATTGTTGGGCGGAATCAGCGCGGTCGCAGGCGCCACAAAAACACTGGAGCGTATGTAGTCGTTCGCCGCAGCGTTGGTAATCGGGCGGCGAATCGCTGCGTAGCGAAAGCCATATGGCGTGCGCTCGACTTGTAGCCTTGGCGCTTTGTCCGTAGACGGGCGCAGCCACTGATTTTCCGTGGCCTTTGCGCCGTCCACGCGCGCGGGCACCATGTCGGACGAATGCAAACTTGAGCTGTGCGCCGAGTCAATCGCGCCTTCCAGAATCTGCGCCCAATTACAGGGGATCAGCACCTTCGCGACAGTCACGCGTGCGTCCGCGGTGGGGGCCCATGCAGGCGGCGTGAATGCTGGCATCGTCGCCGTGCCGTGATCTGCGCCCATGTATGCCCAAACAAAACCACCCCATTCCTGCACCGGGTAAGCCTTGTGCTTTACCTTTTGCGTCAACACAACGGCGGCAGGTTCAGACACCATCTCCACGACATTGCCGCTCACGTCCATCTTCCAACCGTGATACAGGCAACGCAGGCCGCAGTCTTCGTTACGCCCAAACACGAGCGACGCGCGGCGATGCGGACAGTATTCGTCCATCACGCCCACCGCGCCATTGGTGTCGCGAAAGACCACCAAATCTTCACCGAAAACGCGCGCTTTCACCGGTGCGCCATCCGGCTCGCTGACTTCCTCTATCAAGCAAACCGGCGTCCAATGCCGCCGCATCATCGTACCCATCGGCGCATCGCCTTCAACGCGGCAGAGCAATTGGTTTTCTTCGTGTGTGAGCATGTTTCTCGGGATATGCGGGTAAGTTGCAAGGCGGCAAAGCTGTCGCGATTATAGTTAGTGAGCTAAGAAATTTTCGGATATTTCACCATTCTCCTTTAGCATCTCTGGGTACGATCAACACTTCGCCTAGGAACACTGCCGCGTGACCACCGCCAAACAAACTAGCGTCGCCATGCAGGACGAGTTGTTCCTCCAAGTCAGCGTAGCAGCCAAACGCGAAATCGCGACCAACACGTTTCTTTTTGAGCTTGTCGCAACCGGTCGCGACGGTCCGCAATCCCTGCCAACCTTCACTGCGGGCTCGCACCTGACGGTGGTTACCCCGAGTGGCGTTCGCCGAAACTACTCGCTCTGTGGAGACCCAGCCGACACAAAGCGCTACTGCATTGCGGTGAAACGCGACGCCAACGGACGCGGCGGTTCTATCAGCATGGCCGACGATGTGTTGACGGGAAGCACGTTGCAGATCAGCGCACCGCGCAACAATTTCGCACTCGCGCCACGTGGGAAGAAGTTTCTGTTCATCGCGGGCGGCATTGGCATCACGCCAATTCTGTCGATGATGCGCCACCTTAAACACGGTGACCTTGCAGATTCCTTTTCGCTCATCTATTGCACACGCAATGCAGAAAATACTGCATTCGCTGCCGAGTTAGCGTCAGAATTTTCGGGCAAAGTAATGCTTCACCACGACCACGGCGATGTGAATCAGGCGTTCGATTTTTGGCCCGTGTTGGAGCGCCCGAGCGGCGCACATATTTACTGCTGCGGCCCCAAGGCGCTGATGGATGCCGTTGCCGATATGTCGGGCCATTGGCCGACGGGCAGCGTTCATTTTGAGAGCTTTGGTGTGGATGCGACGGCCTTCGCGCATAACATAGCGTTTGACGTCTTGCTACAAAAATCGGCGCAAACGCTGCACGTTAGCGCCGATCAAACACTGCTAGAAGCGCTGCGTGCGAACGGTTGCGCCGTGCGAAGCTCGTGCGAAAGTGGCACCTGCGGCTCGTGCAAAACAGGACTCATTTCTGGCGATGTTGAACACCGCGACATGGTGCTGCTCGACGAGGAACGCGAAAGTCACATCATGGTCTGTGTATCGCGCGCACGCTCGGGCCAATTGGTGTTGGATCTGTGAACACCTACAACGAACAGAACACCACGGCACAAGCGTTGCCGCCGATTCGTGTAGGCGTGTTGGGCCTTGGGCGCGCATTCACGCTCATGCTGCCGACGTTGTCGCGTGACCCGCGCGTGAAACTCGTGGCGGCGTACGATCCCGAACACAGCGCCTGCTCGAAGTTCGCGAAAGATTTCGACGGTCGCGTACACGTGTTGCCCGAAGCGCTGTTTGCGGATAACGAAGTAGAGCTCGTCTACATCGCCACGCCTCACCAAATGCATGCTGCGCACGTTGCGTTCGCCGCCGCCGCGGGCAACCATGTGCTCCTCGAAAAACCAATGGCAATCACGATGGATGATTGCGATTCCATGATCGCAGCGATGCGAGCGGCCGAACGCCATTTGATCGTAGGCCCAAGCCATAGTTTTGATGCGCCGGTGCTAAAGGCGCGCGCGATTATTGAATCGGGCGAGTTGGGCCGGGTGCGCATGATTACCGCGCTCAATTTCACCGATTTTTTGTATCGCCCGCGCCGTCCGGAAGAGCTACAAACAGAGCAGGGCGGCGGCGTGGTTCACAGCCAAGCGGCGCACCAGTTGGATGTCGTTCGCCTGCTCGGTGGCGGCCTCGTGACGAGCGTTCGCGCGCACGTTGGGCGTTGGGACAGCGCACGACCGACAGAAGGCGCGTATGCCGCAATGCTCGCCTTCGCCGACGGTACGTTTGCCAGCCTCACTTACAGTGGCTATGCGCACTTCGATAGCGACGAATGGATGGGCTGGCAGGGCGAACTCGGCGCAACGAAAAATTCGGACGACTACGGCGTAGCGCGCCGACGGCTTGCGGCAATCTCCAACGCAGACGACGAAGCCCGCGCCAAGGCCGGTCGAAACTACGGCGGCCCCAGTTACGTCGCGCCGCCATCGCCCGCCACGCACGAGCATTTCGGCCCCGTCATTGTTAGCTGCGAGCGCGGCGACCTGCGGCTCGTGCCGGATGGCGTGTGGGTGTACGGCAACGAATCGCGCCGATTCGAACCCACGCCGATGGCGGACGTTCCGCGCCGTGAAGTGATCGACGAGCTGTGGGCCGTTTTGCGAGCGGGCCGCCCGCCGCAGCACGACGGTGCATGGGCGCGTGCCACCACGGAGGCGAGCCTTGCGATTCTCGAATCTGCGAAACGCAATTGCGAAGTGCAACTGCATCAACAAGTGGCATGGCAGCGATAATTCGGCCATGACCTCCACGCCCACGCCAACATCCACGCTACCCCGCAAATCAGCCAAAAAAACGCCAAAAAAGTCGTGCGAACCGCAAGCCATCTTGCGCCACTGGCAGCAGGCCGTTCCCGATGATCGATTCGCGCACTTGGTGAAAGACGCCACGCGCTCGTTTCAACGCTCGCTACAAATGCGTTTGGTGCAACACGGCGTGCCGTTTGGGCACTGGACTTTTTTGCGCGCACTATGGGAGCGCGACGGCATCACACAAAAGCAGCTCTCCGACGAAGCCGGCGTGATGGAGCCCACCACGCTCATGGCTGTGCGCGCAATGGAAACCAAAGGCTGGGTAGAGCGCCGTCAACACGCGGACAATCGCAAAAACGTACACATCTATCTCACCGAATCCGGGCACGCGCTAAAGGCCGTGCTCGTGCCGCTAGCGGAAACGGTAAACGGCTTAGGGCTCGGCGACTTGCCAGACGACGACATCGCCGTAGCACGCAAAGTTTTACTAGCGATCATCACCAATCTGGCGCGGGATGTCACCGGCGAGGGGCAGTAAGCTACTTGGTGTGGTGCCCGGGACGGGAATCGAACCCGTACGCCCGCTATTCACGAAAGCGGCGGATTTTAAGTCCGCTGTGTCTACCAATTCCACCACCCGGGCACGAGTGCGTTGTTCGACTTTTTAGATTCTAGCCGCTAGCTGCGTGCGCCCTGGGTAACCCCGAGTAGAAACAGTGTCGGGGATTTTGTGGCGAAGTGCGCTTGGTCTGCTGCTGTCCACGCGTTCACAGGTTTGGAGATGATGAGTTCGTTTTCGCTCGCTAGATTTTGGGCGACGCAGAGCGCAATGTTGCCGTTTAGGGTTTGCGTGATCGCCTGAAGCATCGGCGTGTTGCGATACGGTGTTTCGATGAAAATTTGCGTGCTGCGTGTGGATTGAATACTGCGCTCAAGTTGCTTCAATGCGGCGTCGCGTTCGACGGGTTTGGCGGGCAGATAGCCGTGAAACGAAAAGTGTTGGCCGTCGAAACCACTGGCCATCAAGCCGAGGAGCACGGAAGATGGCCCAACGAGCGGCACAACCAGCGCGCCAACCCGATGTGCGACACCAGCGAATGCAGCACCGGGGTCCGCCATTCCGGGACAACCCGCATCGGAAATCACACCCACATCTATGCCCGCTTGCAGCCACGCTTTGCATTGCGCTTGCGCCTCGTCGTTGGGCTCACACGCGACCATGTGAATGTCTGCGATGACGCGCTCGGGAGATAGCGTTTTTAGGAACGCACGCGCGACTTTCGGCGTTTCCACGATGAAATGTGTCAGGCGTTGTGCGATGGCGATGGTTCGCGCCGGGAGCACGTCGCTAGGAGCCGAGACACCGAGCAGATTGGGGACTAGGTACAGCGTGCCGCTCATAGCACACCTATTTCACGTAGAAAGTCGGTCAAGCGAATGAGCGGGAGACCGATGATGGCGGTTGGGTCGTCGCTGCGGATGGCCGAGAGCAGGGCGATGCCTGACGTTTCTACTTTTACGGCTCCAGCTGCGTCGAACGGCCTTTCGCGCTCAAGGTAGGCGATGAGTACGTCGTCCTGCAGATTTCGGTAGGCGATTTTTGTGGCTACAACGTCCACTAGCGGTGCGCGGCCGGGCGCGGCGACGCACAGCGCCGTGTAGCACTGGAGTGTTTTGCCCTGGCAGCGCTTGAGCTGAGCCAGCGCGTTGGCGAAATCGCCGGGTTTGGAAAGCGCTTCGCCGTCGAGATCGAGCACTTGATCGGAGCCGATCACGATGGCGTTGGGGTGCATTTCGGCCACGGCGGCGGCTTTATCTGTGGCGAGGCGTGTGCAGTTGGCGAGCGGTGACTCGTTGATTAGCTGAATTTCTTCTACTAGCGGCGATTCAACGGAAAACGGGAGGCCGAGGCGCTCGAGCAGTTCGCGGCGGTAGCGGGAGGTGGAGGCGAGGATGAGCGGAGAGGACATTGGGGAAATGTAGGTGAAAAGCGCGTCAGCGACGCGGGTATAGCGCAACGCTACGAATATAGTTATAATCGTGGGCTTTCGTCTTTGGGCTAACTATTTGACTTCCAAGGCCTTTTCCGCATTTTGGTGGGGCTCGAAAAAGTTGTGGTCAGCATAAGTTTTACCGATGGTGGCCAAAATAGCTCAAGACGGCGTGCAGGCAGCGGACGCAGACTGGAAATTTCGCCAGAACGCAACGAATTTTGCCCGTCAAGGCTACGCGATTCACGGATTGCTGAATTCAGCGCTGTTGACGCGGGCTGCTGACGACGACACGACCGTAAAAGAGATTTGTGGATCGGTGCAGGCGCTAGCGAAAGCGGTGTCTGAGCGATCGGGATTTGTGGTTGCGGCGGCAGGGCGGATAGGCTTGACCTGTCAGTCTTGTGGCGATGCGTTTGAGTTGCGAGTGGATTCACAATCGGTGATTCATGTCGCGCGCGACGCAGCGGAGCTTGCGAGTTGGGAAGATGAAGCGTTCGAGAGTATTGGCGGAGACGAAAAAACCTCTGCACTCGAATTGGTAGAAGATGAATTGTTGCTCGCGATACCTTACGTACCGCGGTGCGAAAAATGTGATGTGGCAGGCGACGATGATGCGCCGCTATCACGCGAATTTAGTTAGTTTTATTTCAGGTTACGAAGTTTTAGGAGACCCTCATGGCTGTTCAGCAGAATAAAAAATCCCCATCGAAACGCGGCATGCATCGCGCTCACGATTTCCTTACCGCACCACACTTGGCTATCGAGCCAGTGACGGGCGAAGTGCATCGTCGTCACCACATCAGCCCGAACGGTTTCTACCGTGGTCAAAAGGTCGTTCAGACCAAAGCTGACGAGTAAATCACTCCTTGTCGTCCAACGTTAACGAGGCGCACCCCATGCGCATCGCGATTGACGTCGACGGCGGCGATCACGGCGCGGCAGTAACGCTGCCCGCCGTCGCCAGTTTTCTTTCGACTCGCCCCGAAGCACAGGTTGTGCTGGTCGGGCTTGAGTCGTCACTTGCGTTAGCAGATAAGTATCTTCCAGCCTCGGTAGCGAGCCGCGTTTCGCGCGTTGTCGCCACCGAAGTCGTGGGCATGGATGAGTCGCCCGCGCTAGCGCTCAAGAACAAGAAGCAGTCCACGCTTCGCTTGGCCTTAGACGCCGTGAAAAAAGGCGAGGCCGACGCCTGCGTGAGTGCAGGCAACACCGGCGCGCTGATGGCTACCGCGCGTTTCGTGCTCAAAACCTTGCCCGGCATTGATCGCCCGGCGATCGCGTCGGTCATGCCTTCCCCTGAGGGCAACGGCATCCATTCCGACGGCGGCTCGATCATGTTGGATTTGGGCGCGAACGTGGATTGCACGGCCGAGCACTTGCGCCAGTTCGCTGTCATGGGCGCTGCGCTTTGTTCTGTTTTGACCGGCAACGCGCGCCCGACGGTGGGCCTTCTGAACATCGGTGAAGAAGACATCAAGGGCAATGAGACGGTCAAGGCTGCGGCTGAGTTGATTCGCGCGACTGATTTGAATTTCATCGGGAACGTCGAAGGCACGGATGTCTACACTGGCCGCGTTGATGTGATCGTTTGCGACGGTTTCGTTGGCAACGTCGCGCTGAAATCGTCCGAAGGGATTGCGCGTTTGATGACGCAAATGCTGCGCGAAGAATTCACACGAACCATGTTGTCAAAACTGAGCGCAGTAGCCGCCAATGGTGTGCTTCAGCGCTTCAAGGCAAGGCTCGATCCGTCGACGCATAACGGTGCGACGCTACTGGGTTTGCGTGGCATCGTGGTGAAGAGCCACGGTGGTGCGGAAGCCGCAGGATTTGCCATTGCGATTGACCGCGCCTACAACGAAGCCACGCACAATCTGATTGCTGGGCTGACTGAGCGCCTCACTGCGCAACACGCGCAATCGGCAAAAGCAACATACAGCACAGACAACTAACCGCTTTTGCTGTGATTTAGCCTCCGTTGAGGCTCGCTTGCGCTGCGTTTCCGCATTGCCGCAAATGCTGATTAAATCGATGTTTCCAGATGCTGCCAAATGCGTTGAAAGCGACGCCGAGCCCCGTGTTCACTAAGATCATCTCCACTGGAAGCTATCTTCCAGAAAAAATTCTCACGAACGACGATTTGTCGAAATTCGTTGATACTTCCGATGAGTGGATTCGCTCGCGCTCAGGCATCCAGTCTCGTCATATTGCCGCTGACGGCGAAGAGACGAGCGACCTTGCCGTGATGGCCGCTAAGCGCGCGCTCGAAGGCGCTGGCCTTGCCGCGACCGACGTCGATTTGATCGTGGTGGCAACGACCACGCCGGATGTCGTGTTCCCGAGCACGGCGTGCATCGTACAAGACAAACTGGGCGCGAAAAACGCGGCAGCATTTGACATTCAGGCTGTATGTTCTGGCTTTGTCTACTCGCTTGCTGTCGTCGACAAAATGGTGGCTAGCGGCGCTTACAAAAACGTGCTGGTGATCGGCGCTGAGGTGTATTCGCGCATCGTCAATTGGAAAGATCGCGGTACGTGCGTGCTGTTTGGCGACGGCGCCGGCGCGGTGGTGCTCACACAGTCGTCTCAGCCCGGAATTCTCGCGACAAAGCTTCATGCTGACGGTAGTCGTCGCTCGATTTTGAACGTGCCGGGCCATGTACGCAACGGCGTGGTTTATGGCGATCCGTACGTGCAAATGGACGGCCCCGCGGTGTTCAAAATGGCGGTGCAAGTCATGGCCGATGTGTGTAACGAAACGCTGGCGATGGCAAACTTGACCGCGAGCGATATTGACTGGCTGGTGCCGCATCAGGCCAACGTGCGCATCATCGACGCCACGGGCAAGCGCCTTGGCATATCGCCCGACAAAACGATTGTGACGGTGCAAGGGCAGGGCAACACCTCCGCTGCGTCGATTCCGTTGGCGCTGGACACCGCTGCGCGCGATGGCCGTATCAAACCAGGCCAGCTCGTACAAACGGTGGGCGTGGGCGGCGGATTTACGTGGGGCAGTGCGTTGATTCGTTGGTAACCGTGCCGAACGTAGGGTGCAATCTCATTGCACCCAGTGGTTGGTCCAGGAATGCGTCGGGCAAGGATATGGCTTTATGGCTCTAGCGACTGGCCGACGGTCGTTCCAGCGAGAAAAGCACGTTAGTCGACTATTTAGAAAATTTAGCTGAAACGACCGCCTGTCGGTCGCTAGCGCAAGAAAGCTGATATGAAAATCGCATTTGTTTTTCCGGGGCAAGGTTCGCAGTCTGTGGGCATGATGGCGGGCTATGTTGGCCTTGCGCAAATTGACGAAACGATGGCTGCTTCGGACGCGGCGCTTGGCTCGCCACTCACGGCACTTATCGCCAACGGACCCACGGAAGAATTGGCCGTAACCACCACGACTCAGCCGGCAATGCTCGCCGCTGACGTTGCGGTGTGGAATGCGTGGGTCGCTGCGGGCGGGCCGATGCCGTCGATGGTCGCGGGGCACAGCCTGGGCGAATACGCAGCCTTGGTTGCCGCTGGCGTGTTGAATTTTGATGCGGCAATGAAGCTCGTGAAAGCGCGCTCGCAAGCGATGCAAGACGCTGTGCCTGTGGGCGTGGGTGGCATGGCGGCGGTGCTCGGCATCGAGCCGGGGCCGCTGGCAGAGGTCTGCGAAAAGGCGAGCCAAGGCGAAGTGGTGGCGTGTTGCAATTTGAACGCACCGGGCCAGATCGTCATTGGTGGTCACAAAACCGCCGTCGAGCGCGCGATTGTGTTGGCGAAGGAAGCAGGCGCGAAGCGGGCGCTACTCCTGCCGATGAGCGTGCCGAGCCATTGCGAACTGATGCGTCCGGCTGCGGCTGCATTGGCGCACGCATTGAACAACACGGCCTTTGCTCCGCCCAACATCGCAGTGATTCACAACGCAACCGTGGACGTTGCCGGAGACGCCGCCGCGATTCGTGCCGTGCTGGCTGATCAGCTATTCAAGCCTGTGCGTTGGATTGAAACGATTAACAAAATGGCGGAGCAGGGCGTAACGCATATCGTCGAGTGTGGCCCCGGCAAAGTGCTTGCGGGCATGGTCAAACGCATCGCACCCGACGTTAAATGTTTGACGCTTTCCGATAAAGCAGCATTTGATGCGGCGCTGGCGGAGCTGGCGTAATCCTCGGAGTCTTAGAACTTGTCCGTAAATAAGCCGCGATGCCTGAGTTGCCCTTTTCGGCTCACTCGTCGTTACGCTTTTTTGCAATAGCCCGCTATTGCTGCAAAAGACGCGCCTCGATTGAGCTAAAAATTGCTGCGTCATGCATTCGCTCTTATTTACGGACAAGTTCTTAGCCCGGTGATTCGGGGCGCGGGTGCGACGCCAGTGACGCCTGAAAATCCTCTGATGGCACAGCGCGGCTAAACAGATAGCCCTGACATAGCTGGCATCCTTGCTCGGCGAGATAACGGCGTTGACGCTCCGTCTCCACGCCCTCGGCAATCACTTCCAGCCCGAGGTTTTTTGCCATGCCGACGATGGTTTGAATCACGACCGTATCCGACGCGTTTGTGCCAATGTTGTTAATGAACGGTTGCGCGATTTTGAGTTGCGCGATGGGCAGGCGCGTTAGGTAGGAAAGCGAAGAGTGCCCCGTTCCAAAATCATCCAACGCGAAACGAACGCCAGCGCGCACCAGTTCGTTCATTTTGGTGATCGATGCATCGACGTTGTCGAGCATCACGCTTTCCGTAATTTCCAACATTAGGCGCTCGGGGTTCACGCTATGGCGTTGCATCGCTTGGCGCACGCTCGAAACGAAAGTGGCTTGCCTAAATTGATGTGCGCTAACGTTGAGCGACAGTGTCAACTGTGCTGTGGCGGTGTCGTCTGCCCACCGCCGCAGCTGCGCACACGCGCTCTCAATGACCCAAGTGCCGATCGCGGTGATGAGACCCGTTTCTTCCGCGAAAGGAACAAATTGGTCAGGTAGTACAACGCCGCGGGTTGGGTGGTTCCAGCGAATGAGCGCCTCCGCGCCCACGACCACGTCGTCGCCATCGACTTGCTGTTGGTAGTAAAGCGTGAACTGATTAAGTCCCACAGCAACATGCAGCTCCTGTTCGAGTAGCGCGCGCGATTGAATCGCGTCTTGCATGTACGCACTGTAAAAACGGAAAGCATTACGACCGGCGGCTTTCGCCTGATACATGGCGATGTCAGCCTGTTTCAACATCTCATCGGCGGAGCTACCGTCGCCACGGATCAATGTGATGCCCAAGCTTGCCGTACAGGCGTATTCGAGCGCGTCAAGTGCGTAGGGCTTGCTGAGCAGCGCGCGAATGTGCTCGGCCGTGATGGCGGCATTGTTGTGCGCAACGGAGAGATCGTTGCCCACATTTTCCAACAAGACCACGAACTCATCGCCGCCCAAACGAGCGACGGTATCGCCGGGCTTTACGGCGGTTAACAAGCGAGCTGCCGCTTGCCGTAAAAGCTTATCGCCGACTTCGTGTCGCATCGAATCGTTCAACGTCTTGAAATGATCGAGATCGATGAACATCAGCACCGCCGGGCGACCGCTGCACGCGCTTGATGCGATGGATTGCTTCAACCGATCCATCAACAATCTTCGGTTCGGAAGGTTGGTGAGCGGGTCATAAAAGGCGAGCGCCTCAATCTCTGCGGCCGCAGTCCGGCTCGCGGTAATTTCGCGCGAGATGACGATGAACACGGGCTGTCCATCGGTCAATCCGGCCTTCCGACAAACCGAAAGTTCGAACCAGCGACTACCCGCGGGCAGGACTAGCTCGAACTGTTTGCCAAACGACATCCGAGTCGCGTTGGCCTCGGCTAACGCCGACATCACCACGGCTGCGGCCGCAGCCGGAAGCACTTGATGCACCCGCTTTCCGACCGCTTCCTCGCGATGAGCGGCCCCAACTTCGGTTCGCGGCGAGTGGTAGCTGTAATACCGTCCATCGAGTCCGATTTCGTAGAGCAGGTCTGGGATAGCGTCGAGCGTCGCTTGCAGTTCCGATTTGCTTGCGGACAGTTCGTACTGCTGCGTTTTGCTTTCCGTAATGTCCGTAAACGTCGAAACACGACCGCCATCGGGTGTGACGCGTTCAGAGATTCGTACGATCCGACCATCAGGGAACGGTTGTTCGGTTTCCGACGATTCGACGTTGAGCTGATGCTCAGTTGAGGCGGTAGACGGACTTCTAGAACTTAGCGCCAGCGGAAACGTAGGTCGCGCGCTGGCGGTTGCGACTACATCGGCATAGGAGCGATCCTTTTCTATGCTGCCTGCCAACCAAGGATGAAACTCTAGAAAACGTGGGTTCCACGTCACCACGCGACCGTCCGCGTCGAGCAGCAGAAATCCGTCGACCATCGACTCCAGCGCTTGGTCCACAGTCACCTTGGCGTGCGCAATTTGCGAGCGTGCGCGCCGAATGCGCAGCACGTAGCTGCGCAACAAAATCGCTATGCCCGCGATGAGAGCGACAAACGCAGCCGCTCCCGCTGCTATTGCGAGACTTGTTTTTTTCCAGTCTGCCAGCGCAATCTCCATTGGCAGACTCGCCGTGACGATGAGATTGGGGTAGAGCGTTGCTCCGGCAACTAACACGGCCGGTACCGCGCTGACACGGCTGCGTTGCTCGCTGTCATCGAGTTCACGAAATTTACTGGCGTCGAGCGCTGGGCTCAGCAACGTACCGATTAACGTGTCGCGTGCCGGATGACTCGCGAGGAGTTCACCATTGCCGCGCTCAAAGGTGATCTCAAACCCATCAGGTGCGACACCGCGCACGGTGCTGGCGATAAGGCGGGCAACACTCACCTCAGCTACAGCTACGCCCGCACCACCGGCGGGTAACGAAATTGATCGCGCAAAAAAAAGCACGCGTTCCGAGCGTGCGAAGCTCGCGACAGGAGCACTGACCGTTAGCGTTGGCACATTACGCGCGGCAACTTCCGCAATAAACGCTCGCGGGAGTTCGCTGCCCAACCGCCGCATGTTGGGATCTGAAGACATCAACACCGTTCCGTCAGCCGTTAGCACAGATATGTGCTGCACCAGCAAATTCTGCGTCGCCAAACTGCCCAACACCTGGTCGCGCCGCGCATCGTCGTCGCCAGTCATTGGTCCAATCAGCGAGATTAATTCAGTGCTTTGCGCAAGTAATAAATCGACGCTCAACAGGCTTCGGTTGACGGCGGCCTCCGCGCTCACCAGTGCGGAGGCCGCCTCCCGCTGCCGGGCCGAAATTGTCGAATCTTTGCTCTGAACGATGAGCGCAAGAGCGGCGGCGCTTACCGCAGCAATTAGCACCGCGGCAATCGCGGCGACGGTGAGTTCAACTTGTCGAGATTTGCGCAAAGTATCCAGCCCTGAGCGTTACGGGAAGGGTGAGAAAGAGTGAAACGAGAATGCTAATTGGGCGCAGCGGCACGGAGCCGCGTGCTGCCGCTCAACATTTCATTCCAGACGGTCGAACACATTTCGCCACAGCGCTGAACCCAATTTTTCAATACGGTGCCGCGCAATATCTGCTCCCGTCGACGTGTATCTTCTGGAGTGGGTTGCGACAAAACCATCGTACCTTTTGTGCCAGATTCACAGAGCCCGACGCCGGTGTTACAGGCGATTCCTTCGACAGTGTCTCGCTCAGACGCAGACCAAATTCGCTCCTCAAGCAGTGGCAACTCGCGTTCGAGTAAGGTGCGCAATTCCGGGTGAATCGCTTGCCAAGCGTTGCTGTTCGCGGCGAACACTGAAAGGCCCCACGTAATCGGCAGGTTGTAGAGATGCTTGGTTTTCTCGTGCAGGCCAATCGAGTTACCAGATTTGGCCGCGGTTACCGCGCATTCCGTATTTCCGCTCGCCATATTTCGCATGATTTCAGAGTACTCGGTAATGACCGGCGTAGCACCTAATCCATGCATGAAATCTGCGCCGGTCGCGCTCGCAACGCGAACGCGCCGCCCCTTCACATCCGCCAAGCTACCGAGAGGCTTTTGGCAAAAAATCACCTGCGCTGGATAGGTGTAGACGCTCAACAATTCCACGTTGTATTGCTCGCGAAGCGTTTTTTTTAAGTACGGACGGAAGGCCGTGACAGCGCGCCGCAGCGACCCGATGTCTGCATGGAGTCCGCCCAAGTCTGGGGCGTTGAATTGCGGCGAAACGGTAGCCATGTGGCTCAGCAGCGTTGTACCAAATGGAATAACGCCGATTTGCATCATGCGAAGTAAATCTTGTCCGGGAATTCCGGCGCGATCAAACGGTACGACCTCAGCACTGAATTTGCCATTGCTAATTTTGGGTAGTTCAACAGTCCAGAACGGTCGCTCGAGGCGCGCATATCGCCCAGCTCCCGCCAGCCCACCTACGATTCGCAGCGTCTGAAGCGGAGGGCTAGTTGCCTTCGTGCCTTCTGCAGGCTCGTTAGCGGCCAGCGATGCGCCGCAGTAGCTTGTCAGTAGGGCGAGCGCGACGATGCCGAGGCGGTCGCACGAACGCCGAAAAATCCGGACAAAGTGGGTCATCGCCACATTAAGCGGGCGCTGCGCGGTCTGCGTCGTGTTGCGTAACACCACCGCGGCGAAGGAAGGGACATTCACTGGCACAAATCTCTTTTTAGTAGGTGACGAGCTACGGGTGGCGCGCTCCAAAGTATCGCGTGACCTTCTTTAGTCTTGGGGTCAGCAATGTCTGAAAAACGCACGCGGTGGAGAGGTGTTTTGGCTCTGCTTGACATGCGCGTCCTGTTGGCACGCACCAGTAAGTGTTCAGGCAAGCCATCCGACCCAAATTTACAAAAGACAATTGAATGCTACAGTGTGTAACTTGCGCCGCGCACTTTCCAGACGTACGAAAATGGTAACGTGCGGCAAGCGACTTTGCTCATGCCGCAATCGGCACATCACCGCTATATTTGCCGCCACGTTAGCAAGTTAATCGCATCGAGAGCCGTTGAGAACTTGCGCCAACACTATCGGCGAAGGCTGGGGAGAGAAAATGAAAGATAGAGTCACACTTGTTACTGGCGCGACACGCGGCATCGGCGCGGCCATTGCGCAAACGCTTGCCGCCGCTGGCGCAAAGGTTGTAGGCACCGCCACGTCGCCAGAAGGCGCGGACAAAATCACCGCTGCACTAGCGCCCTTGGGCGGACGCGGCATTGTGTTGAATGTGACCGACGTCGCTTCCATCGACGCTGCGCTCAAGGACATTGAAGCGAAAGAGGGCGCGGTCGCCATTCTGATCAATAATGCAGGTATCACGCGCGACACGCTGTTGATGCGGATGAAAGACGACGACTGGGACGCCGTGCTCGACACCAATCTCAAGAGCGTCTTCCGCCTCACGCGCGCCGTGAGCCGCAGCATGATGAAGGCGCGCTTTGGTCGCGTGGTGAACATCGGCTCGGTTGTGGGTTCGATGGGCAACGCAGGCCAGGTGAACTACGCAGCAGCAAAGGCCGGCCTGATTGGCATGACCAAATCGCTCGCCGCCGAACTCGGCTCGCGCGGCATCACGGTCAATCTTGTCGCGCCGGGCTTCATCGATACCGACATGACGCAAGCGTTGCCCGAAGCACAGCGCACGAAATTGGTCGAGATGATTCCTGCCGGACGCCTCGGAACGCCCGCAGACATCGCCCACGCGGTGAGTTTTTTATGTGACGACAACGCCGGTTATGTGACTGGAACGACACTGCACGTAAATGGCGGCATGTATTTCGCCTGATTTCGCCGAAGTTAGGCCGAAATCGTAATATTTCACCCCTGTCGAGTTGCTGCTCTAGGAACTCGATTCCTTTGTTAAAATTCTGGTTATGCGGCTTCTTGCCGTTTTTCCTTAAAGGATCCATCAAGGATTTGTTATGAGTGATATCGAAGCTCGCGTTAGAAAAATTGTTGCCGATCAACTCGGCGTTGCCGATGCAGACATCAAGAACGAATCTTCGTTCGTCGATGACCTAGGTGCCGACTCGCTCGACACTGTGGAACTCGTGATGGCGCTCGAAGAAGAATTCGGCACTGAAATTCCGGATGAAGAAGCCGAGAAGATCACCACCGTGCAATTGGCGATTGACTACGTCACCGCGCACAAGAAATAAGTCTCAGGGTTCGTCGCCTTTGAGCTTTCCAAAAGGCGGCAACTGTGCCGCCTTTTTTGTTTCTTAGAAGAAGTTTTTCGCCATGACATCAAGACAGCGCCGCGTCGTTGTGACCGGTTTGGGTATCGTCAGTCCCGTGGGGATTGGCGTTGCGCCCGCGTGGGACTCCATCACCAATGGTCGCTCTGGCATTGGCCCGATCACCAAGTTTGACGCAACTGCGTTCAACACGAAGATTGCCGGCGAGGTCAAAGGCTTTGAGCCCGCGCTGTACATGTCGGGCAAAGAAGCGCGTCGCTACGACACGTTCATCCATTACGGGATCGCTGCCGCTAAAGAGGCGCTTGCCGATGCGGGCATCAGCCCCAATCCCGCAAACCCTGATCGCTACGGGTTGTCGATTGGTTCGGGCATTGGCGGTTTGCCGCTGATTTTTGAAACGTCGCTCGCGCTACACGAAGGCGGCCCGCGAAAAATTTCTCCGTTCTTCATCCCCGGTTCGATCATCAACATGATCTCGGGTTTGGTGTCGATTGAGTTCGGCTTTCAGGGCCCGAACCTCGCGGCGGTGACCGCGTGCAGCACCGCGAACCATTGCATCGGCGAAAGCATGCGCAAGATTGAATACGGCGACGCTGACGTCATGGTCGTTGGCGGCTCCGAGGGCGTTGTGTGCGGCTTGGCCGTGGGCGGATTCAACGCCGCGCGCGCATTGTCAACACGCAACGACGACCCGACGGCCGCCAGCCGTCCGTGGGACGTTGACCGCGACGGCTTCGTGCTGGGTGAAGGTTCCGGCGTTTTGGTGATTGAAGAGCTTGAGCACGCAAAAGCCCGAGGTGCAAAGATCTACTGCGAACTCGTTGGCTACGGCGTGTCGGGCGACGCGTATCACGTCACCGCCCCGCGCGAAGACGGCGACGGCGCGCGCCGCTGCATGCTCAACGCCATGAAAAACGCCTCGCTCAACCCAACCGACATCGAATACGTCAACGCACACGGCACATCAACGCCTTTGGGCGATTTGGCGGAAGCAACCGCGCTCAAGGGTGCGTTTGGCGATCATTCGAAGAAATTCATGGTCAGTTCGACCAAATCCATGACCGGCCATTTGCTTGGCGCGGCTGCGGGTATCGAAGCCGTGTTCACCATTTTGGCGTTGCGTGACGGAATCATCCCGCCGACGATCAACTTGCACAAGCAAGATCCGGCGGTGGATATGGACTTGGTGCCGAATACGGCGCGTCAGGCCAAAGTAAACGTAGTCATGTCCAATAGCTTCGGTTTCGGCGGCACTAACAGCACGCTGATTTTCAAGCGAATTTGATCGCGGCAGACGCGGCAACCTCGGCTTAGCGCCCATGTAGGGCGGGCATTGCCCGCCTCGTTTACACCGGCGGGCAATGCCCGCCCTACGCACTTTTCCAAAAAATGTCTCTAGTCGTTCACAAATACGGCGGCACCTCGATGGGCTCAGTGGAGCGCATCAAAAACGTCGCAAAACGCGTCGCCAAATGGCACCGTGCTGGCTACCAAATGGTGGTCGTGCCCTCGGCCATGTCAGGCGAAACCAACCGCTTGTTGGCGCTGGCCAAAGAAGTTAACGCCGATCCCAACCCGCGCGAACTCGACATGATTGCCTCGACCGGCGAGCAAGTCTCCGTCGGGCTGCTCGTCATCGCGCTCCAAGCCGAAGGCATCGACGCGATCAGCTATTGCGGCTGGCAAGTTCCGATTCGTACGGACAACTCGTTCACCAAAGCGCGCATTACGAGCATCGACGACGTTCGCGTTCGTGCCGACCTCGCCGCTGGCAAAGTGGTTGTGATCACGGGCTTCCAAGGCGTCACCGACGACGGCCACATCACCACGCTCGGTCGCGGTGGCTCGGACACGCAAGCCGTAGCTGTTGCCGCCGCTATGAAGGCCGCCGAATGCCTGATTTACACCGACGTCGACGCGGTCTACACGACGGACCCACGCGTCGAGCCCGACGCGCGTCCGCTGAAAACGGTCACGTTCGAAGAGATGCTCGAAATGGCCTCTCTCGGCTCCAAGATTTTGCAAATTCGTTCGGTCGAATTTGCCGGTAAATACAAAGTCCCGACCCGGGTGCTCTCAAGCTTCACCGATCCGATGATTCCGATCGCAGAAGAGGCCAGCTCCGGCACCCTGATTAGTTTTGAGGAAGATAACAACGTGGAACAAGCCATCATCTCCGGCATTGCGTTTAACCGCGACGAAGCCAAAGTCTCCGTGCTCGGCGTGCCCGACAAGCCCGGCATCGCCTTCGCGATTCTCGGCCCTGTCGCTAAGGCCAACATCGACGTCGACATGATTATCCAGAACGCCGGCGTTGGCGGCACCACGGATTTCTCGTTCACGGTTCATCGCAACGAACTGCAAAAAACGCTCGACGTATTGAAGACCGAAGTTCAAGGCGGCATCCAAGCGCGCGAAGTCATCGGCGACGCCAAATGCGCCAAGGTTTCGGTCGTCGGTATCGGCATGCGCTCGCACGTGGGTATCGCCGCGCTGATGTTCGAAACGCTGTCGAAAGAGGGCATCAACATCCAAATGATTTCCACCAGCGAAATCAAAATCTCGGTGGTCATCGACGACAAGTACATGGAGCTCGCCGTGCGCGCGCTACATAAAGCGTTCGACCTTGACAAAGCAGTCGCCTAAAAAGTCGCTACAATAGCTGGCTAACGGAGACGTGACCGAGAGGCCGAAGGTGCTCCCCTGCTAAGGGAGTATGCGGTGATGAGCTGCATCAAGGGTTCGAATCCCTTCGTCTCCGCCAAATAGCACTCAAAAGCCCTGAATTTCAGGGCTTTTTTGTTTTTGGGATTTGCTGTTGCAAGAGCGCGGGCGTACGCGCGCGCAAACTCGGCGTCATTCTCGGCCTAGCCGGGAATCCAGAAAGCGCGCCACCGCGCTTGCTTCAATTGATTGCCCTGCAAGGCCGCGTTCTGGATACCCGCCTTCGGCGAGTATGACGGCGGTTCGTAGCGCTCGCACACGTGACTTCCGGTCGTTTCCGTAGCGTGGGCACACCGTGGCCACGCGTTGGTGGCAGCAGGAATGCGGCGCGTGGGCAACAAGTTGTCGGCCCTATGCGACTGGATTATCCTGCGGCATAGAGAGTGTTCGAAAACTGGAGTCATTTTGGTAACCCCACGTCTAACCGCAAAAATCGAGGCCGAAGAGCCATCTCTTCGGCTAGCTGTACTCATTGACGCCGACAACGCGCAGGCAGCCGTCATCGAGGGTCTTCTCGCAGAAATTGCGCGGTTCGGTGAGGCCACAGTAAAGCGCATTTATGGAGACTTCACTGCCCCAACCAGTGCCTCATGGAAAAAAGTGTTGCAACAGTACGCAATTAAACCTGTTCAGCAGTTTGCGTATACAACGGGGAAAAATGCCACGGATAGCACGCTCATCATCGATGCAATGGACTTGCTTTACTCACGCAAATTTGACGGTTTCTGTCTAATCACGAGTGATAGCGATTTCACAGGTCTTGCAATGCGGCTGCGCGAAGAGGGACTGACCGTCCTCGGCTTTGGCGAAAAGAAGACACCAGAGGCATTCCGCAACGCCTGTCACAAGTTTGTCTTCACTGAAGTGCTGCGTCCAAGCGCGCTAACCGTGCAGCACCTGTTGACGCCGAAAGGCGATGCTGAACCCAAGGCGGCTATGCCTCAAGCCCCTGTTGTTGCAACTGAACAAAAATTGAAATTCCCAAGGGAGTTTCTGCTAACGGCGCTTGAGCAGTCAATTGACGACGCCGGCTGGGCGCACTTAGGCACCTTTGGAAGCTATTTAACAAAGTTGCAACCTGATTTTGACTCCAGACTTTACGGTTACAAGAAGCTCTCTGATCTCGTCAAAGCAAAGACGGAACTATTCCTGACCGAAGAGCGACAGGCGCAGGGCACGACCCATAAGGTTTTGTACCTTCGTGCGAAATAACCTGTACCCCGTAGGCTGGGTTGAAAACCCAGCAAACCCCTAGCTGGCGCGAGCGCTGGGTGTGGCCACGGCCTACGTTCTTTGGCTCACGTTTGCGGCAATGATTGTGTGTGGATACCAATAACAGCTTTTTGTGCCGAGTGACCGACGGGTGGTCGTTCTGGCTTGATTCATTAGGTAGTCAATATACAAATAGAATCAGCTGAAACGACCACCAAGCGGTCGATAGAGCCATAAAGCTGTATTGCTGATTTGTGCATTAGATTTTTTGCGGCATCGTGAGATGTCGCTTGCGCTTTTAGAAGCGCGCTTCAGTCGCCTCCAAGAGTTTTTGCAACCGTGTTCATTGTTCGACAGGCTCACCACGAACGGGAGCGGGCGGGACGATTCGCGAATGAGGGCGGAGGCGCTTTGCTCGCTAGAAGGCAAACCTCTCCACCCCGCTAAAATCAAACTTTCCCGCCACGTTTCTGCCCTCGCTTGTCGCCACCCGCGACGGGTGCGCGCAGGGCACATCATCGCCGCCCATGTCCGTTCCATTTCTTCCTATTCGCGGCTCTGCTGCGCTTTCCCAGTTTCGTCAAGACAAACTCGTTGCTGCGCTTGAGGCGCATTTGGTCACGGCGATTGACGCCGAGTACTGGCATTTCGCCACGTTTGATCGTGAGCTGACGCGGGAGGAACGCTTGCAGCTTGAGGCGCTGTTGGCGTACGGTGCGGACGCGCCACCTAGCGAGGGGCACCAGTATTCGTTCCTCGTCGTGCCGCGCTTGGGCACGATTTCGCCGTGGTCGTCGAAGGCGACCGACATTGCTCGCAATTGTGGGCTGACCGCCGTGCAGCGCATTGAGCGCGGCGTGTGGTTTTGGGTGAACGCGGAAAAGGCACTCTCGGCCGAAGCGAAACACGCGATTGCGGATGCGTGTCACGATCGCATGACCGAGACGGTGTTGGGCGATTTGAAGGCCGCAGTGCGCTTGTTTGATACGCACGACGCGAAACCGTTGGTGCATGTGCCGCGCGATGTGGCGTCTCTGAAAAACGCGAATAGCGAACTGGGCCTTGCGCTATCGGACGACGAAATTGATTACCTCGCGAACGCGTTCAACACGATGGGCCGCGACCCGACGGACGTCGAGCTTCTGATGTTCGCGCAGGCGAACTCCGAGCATTGCCGCCATAAAGTGTTCAACGCGAGCTGGACCATTGATGGCAAGGCGGCGGACATGTCGCTCTTCGCGATGATTCGCAACACGCACAAGCTCTCGCCCGGTGGCACCGAGATCGCTTACTCGGACAACGCAGCGATTCTCACGGGCGGCGCGGCCGAGCGCTTTTACCCGAACGCCGAGGGGAAGTACGCAGCGCACACTGATCTCACGCACTACCTCGCCAAGGTTGAGACGCACAACCACCCGACGGCGATTGCGCCGTTCGCAGGCGCCGCTACAGGCGCGGGCGGCGAGATTCGCGACGAAGGCGCAACAGGCCGCGGCGCGACGCCGAAGGCTGGCGTCACCGGATTCACCACATCGAACCTGCGCCTGCCGGGCTTGCCGCAGCCGTGGGAAGTGGCGACCGCCGACGTCGGCAAACCGGATCGCATTTCGTCGGCGCTCGACATCATGATTCAAGGCCCGATTGGCGGCGCAGCGTTTAACGACGAATTTGGTCGCCCCAATCTCGGCGGCTATTTCCGTACGTTCGAGCAGCGTGTCGGCGACAACGTGTACGGTTATCACAAGCCCATCATGATCGCCGGCGGCATCGGTTCGGTGTCGGACGCACACGTCCACAAAATCGCGTTTCCCGCGGGCACCTTGCTGATTCAATTGGGCGGCGAGGGCATGCGCATCGGCATGGGCGGCGGCGCCGCGTCGTCGATGACGACGGGACAGAACACGGCCGACCTAGATTTCGATTCGGTGCAACGCGGCAACCCTGAGATGGAGCGCCGCGCGCAAGAGGTCATCAACGCGTGTTGGCGACAAGGCGCGAACAATCCGATTCTCGCGATTCACGACGTCGGCGCGGGCGGGCTGTCGAACGCAATGCCCGAGCTGGTGCATGGCGCGGGCACGGAGGCTGATCCGCGCGGCGTGTTGTTTGATTTGCGCTCGATCCTCACGCTTGAGCCCGGCATGAGCCCGGCCGAGATTTGGTGCAACGAATCGCAAGAGCGTTATGTGCTCGCGATTGCGCCGAACAGCCTTAAGCAATTCAAGACATTTGCGCAGCGCGAGCGTTGTCCGTTCGCGGTGTTGGGCGTGGCGGATAACTCGGGCAACCTTGCGGTCGCCGACGCGAAGTTCAGCGACACGCCGGTGAATATGCCGCTCGAAGTGTTGTTGGGCAAACCACCAAAAATGGAGCGTACCGCCGTGCGCAAAGCCGCGCCTACCAGCGCGTTCGACACCTCAAAAATCAAGCTGCGCGATGCAGCGTATCGCGTGTTGCAACACCCGACCGTCGCCGACAAAACATTCCTCATTACCATCGGCGACCGCTTCGTGGGCGGGCTCACGGCGCGCGAGCAAATGGTTGGGCCGTGGCAAGTGCCGGTCGCTGACTGCGCCGTGACGTTGCGCGACTTCGTGGGTTCTGCTGGCGAAGCAATGGCGATGGGCGAACGCACGCCGCTCGCAGTGTTAAACGCCGCGGCGTCCGCGCGCATGGCTGTCGCCGAATCGATCACTAACATCGCTGCCGCGTCGATTACATCGATCAGCGACATCAAACTCTCCGCCAACTGGATGGCCGCGGTGGACGTGCCCGGCGAAGACGCTGCGCTCTATGACGCAGTGCACGCGGTGGGCATGGAGCTGTGCCCTGCGTTGGGTATTGCGATTCCGGTCGGCAAAGATTCGATGAGCATGCGAACGGGTTGGAACGACGGTGACGCGAAGAAATCCGTGCATTCGCCAGTGTCGTTAGTCGTCACCGCGTTCGCGAATGTGACGGACGTGAAGGCCACGCTGACGCCGCTGCTGCGCGCTGAAGGCGACAACGTTTTGGTGTTTGTCGACGCTGCGCGCGGTCGTCAACGCTTGGGCGGTTCGATCTTCGCGCAGGTGCATTCCGCGATGGGCCGCGACGTGCCCGATTGCGATTCGGCGGACGATCTCAAAGCGTTTTTCGCGGGCGTGCAGACGCTCAACAAAGCGGGCTTGCTGCTTGCCTATCACGACAAGTCCGACGGTGGATTGTTTGCGACGTTGGCCGAGATGACGATTGCTTCGCGATGCGGGCTTTCGGTCTCGCTCGACACCATCACCGAACCCGTTCGCCCTGAGCGAAGCGAAGGGTCCGACGCGACTTCGATGGCGTCAAACCCTTCGGCATCCGCCTCAGGGCGAACGGAGTCAACATTAAGCGCGCTTTTCAACGAAGAACTCGGCGCAGTTGTACAAATTCGCCGTGCGGATATTGCGAAAGCGCGTGCCGCATTTGGCGATTTGCCTGTGCACGAAATCGGCGCTGTGCGTGCCGATAGCAAGCTCGTGATTGAGCACGGTGGCAAGGCGATTTTTGATGAAGCGCGGCAAGCGTTGCACATCGCGTGGAGTGCCACCAGCATCGAGATTCAACGCCTGCGCGACAACCCGGACTGCGTGGATTCCGAATTTGATCGCGTGTTCGACGACGCTGACGTGGGCCTCGCGCCGCGCGTCTTGTTCGACCCGAAAGAAAACGTTGCCGCGCCGTACATCGCTCGCGGCGTGCGTCCGAAGGTCGCGATTCTGCGCGAGCAGGGCGTGAATTCACACATTGAAACCGGCCACGTGTTCACCATGGCGGGCTTCGATGCATACGACGTGCACATGACCGATCTGCAAAGCGGTCGCGTGTCGCTCGACGAATTCAAAGGCTTCGTTGCGTGTGGTGGATTCAGCTACGGCGACGTGCTCGGTGCTGGCGCGGGTTGGGCGAAATCGATTTTGCTCAACGGTTCAATGCGCGAGCAATTCCAAGATTTCTTCAACGAAGACGACACCTTCGCACTCGGCATTTGCAACGGTTGTCAAATGCTCGCGCAGATGGCGCCGATCATTCCCGGCGCTGAGCATTGGCCGAAATTCGTGAAGAACGGCAGCGAGCAATTTGAGTGCCGCACCGCACTCGTTGAAGTGATGGAAACGCCGTCGATCTTCTTCAAAGGCATGGAAAAAACGCGCCTACCAATCGTCGTCGCGCACGGCGAAGGCTTCGCGCAATTCAAAGACGAAGAGCAGTTCGACGCCGCGCAATCGTTAGTCACGATGCGCTTCATCGACGGCCATGGTGCGGCAAGCGAAGCGTACCCAATCAACCCGAACGGCTCCCCTGGCGGCATCACCGGCCTCACCACCGCTGACGGCCGCTTCAACGTCCTGATGCCGCACCCCGAGCGCACGCACCGCGTAGAAAACTTCTCCTGGCACCCCGAAGCATGGACACGCTCGCCGTGGTTGCGCATGTTTGAAAATGCTCGGGTTTGGTTGGGGTAATTCGAGAATCTCGCTGTGCGACAACCGTCATTCGAAGTCCACCAGTCCGTCGTAGTCTTCGCTAAGAACAAGAAGCGTGTCTCCGCGTTTTATCGGGAGACTTTGGGGCTTACAGCAACCGTTGAAGAACCTTCGCATGATGTGCTGTGTGGCTCCGGAATTGAACTGGTGATTCATGCGATACCGCGAAAATACGCGACCGATATCGTGATTTCGAAGCCACCAAAAGTGCGCGAGGACACAGCGATTAAGCCTGCGTTCTACGTTGCTGATCTGGAGGTTGTGCGAGCGGCAGCTGAGAAGACCGGTGGATTTCTCAAACCACGTGACCAAGCGTGGGATATTCGCGGCTGTGTAGTGCTAGATGGGCACGACCCCGAGGGAAACGTGGTTCAGTTTAAGCAGCGCGTGGGCGGGTAGGCATGCGCCGACCACTGTAGGCGCGGACTTGGCCGCGCTTGGTGGTGCCGAGCGACGCCAAGTCGTCGCCTACAAAGCGTGCGCGCGGCGGCGGGCGAAATTCGTACCTGCGCTGATGCGCTGAAAATACGATTCATGCGCGGCGCTGCCGGGCGGCCATTGCTTTACGAATTGCGCCGCCCAACGGGCGTGGTCATAGCGAATGGGTAGTAGCGCGACATACACGCCTGCGTGGTGAAACTCGTGAATGGCTTCGTGTGGGGACGGCTTAGTGCTGATGCGTGTGCATACGCCGAAGAGGTGGTTCGTTGCACTTGAGCTTGCAGCGTCTGGTGCAAAGTTTGGCATGCCTGCTGCGCCGTTGTTGACGACGAAGCCCGTCGCGTTGCCTTCGGCGTTCAACGTGAAATTGCGCATCGCGGGCAAGCAGGTGTGCGTGCTGGCGAACAGATCGACCTGTGCTTCTGCGAACGCGGATTGCAGCCACGGCAAAGCACTCGCGTCGTCAAGCGAATCCACGTCGAAGCGCCAGCCAGCAAGCGAATCCGCATCGCCATGGACAACCGCGATGCGGCAGTCACCGACTTGATAGCGGGCGAACATCGGCAATCGCGCGATACGCGCTGCGAGTGCGGGATGGCGCCGCGCAGTGGCCTTGAGTTGTGCGTGGATTTGGTTGGAGCGTTCGACGATTCTGGCGTCCACATTGTCTGGATAGGCGCAGCCGCAGCCCGCGTCGTCGCTCGCGTTGTCTGGGTCGAATTCGGCTTCAACGTTGCCTACGATGGCGTCGTGTTGCAACACGCGAGTATTGATCTCAGCAAATGTTTCGTCAGCGATGTTGAACCAATTGAAATCACCGTTGAAGCACAGCGTCGGGCGCGTGGCCTCTGCGTTTGCAAGCGCTTCAACAGCGTCAAGCGCGGGGATGTTGCCGTAGAGCCCGCCGATTACGTAAAGCGTATCTGCTTGGCGGGTGGGGGCCGTCGCGAGCGCACGAGCGCCGTAGCGATAGCGCAGCGGGCAGACGCGGCCGGGGGAGGTGTTAGTTTCTGCCACAGCGATCACCTCTGACTGTCATTCCCGCGCGGGCGGGAATCCAGTGGGTACTGGAGCGCGAAACGCACTTATTCGGTAGTTTGCGTGGTGCGCGTCGGTCTGGATTCCCGCCTTCGCGGGAATGACAATTAGGGACAGGACACACTAGCTTCATTGGATTCATTTCAGCATGCCGCGTAGTTCACTCGCACTGTATCGCGTCGCTGGCGCGTCGGCAATCAAGCTGCCCTTGCGCAACACAATCACGCGATCAGCTAGTTGCGCCACGCGTTCCAAATCGTGCACTACGCAGAGCAGCGTTGACTTGCGCTCCGCGACGAGCGCGGTGATGAGTTCGACGATTTCGTCAGCAGCGTCGGCGTCGAGGCTGGCGGTGGGTTCATCGGCGAGTAGTACGGGGGCTTGTTGATGTAGCGCGCGGGCAATAGCCACTTTTTGTCGTTCGCCACCGGAGAGCGAATCGGTGCGCCGCGCTGCGGCCCATGCCATGCCTACGCGCGTGAGTGCAGCCTGCGCCGCATCGCGCTCATGGGTGGGCCAGCGCCGCAGCCATGTGAGCATTGAGGTTGCGCGCGCTGCGCCGCCGATTAGTACGTTGTCGATCGCGCTCAACCGCCCGACAAGATTTAAGCCTTGGTGAACCTGCGCGATGCGGCTTCGCACGTTACGCAGCGTGCTGCGTTCACGCAATCCGTTCATGTCGGTGCCGAGCACGCAGAGACTGCCTTGCGTGACTGCGCTGAAGCCCGTGATCGCTCGAAGTAGCGAAGATTTTCCTGCGCCGTTGTGGCCGACGATGGCGACGCGTTCGCCCTCATAAATCGTGAAGTTAACGTCTCGCAGCAGCACGTTCGCGCCCACGCTGATGTGTGCGCCGCGCGCTTCGATGACGGGAAGCTTGGTGCTCATACCAAACGTCGCCGCACAGCGCGGCTCAGCGCGTCAAACGTTGTCACCATGAGGACGATTGCGATCAACAACGTGGACAATCGTCCCCACTGAAACAGCGACATCGCTTCCGACAACAGTAAGCCCAAGCCACCCGCGCCAACGAGCCCGAGAATCGTGGAATCGCGAATGTTGAATTCCCAAACGTAGAGCATGTGTGAGATGTATTGCGGAAGCACACCGGGCCAGACGCCGAGGAAAAATACTTGCGCAGGCGTCGCGCCTGCCGCGCGAACCGCGTTCACGGGATTCGCGTCGAGCGATTCGATCGCTTCGGCTAGCAATTTCCCCAGGGTTCCTGACGAATGTAAGGCGACGGCGAGAATGCCGGCGGTCGCGCCGAGTCCCACGATGCCCACCAGAAACAAACCGAACACGAGGGTGTGAATCGAGCGCAGCGCGTCGAGCGCGCCCTTAGCCAACCAGAAAACTGGGCGCGGCGCGTTGAGCGTTCGCGCGGAGAGCAGACCAAGTGGCAATGCGATGATTGCCGCGAGCGCGGTGCCGAGCGTGGCGATGCGTAGCGTCGTCCAAATCGCGCGGCCGATGCCTGCGAGATATTGCCGCTCGTTGGCTTGTTGGTCGTCGGTGCGCAGCAGTTTGCCGTCGCCGTCGCGCACTTCGGATTTCGTGTCGCCAAACCACACGCGCATGAAGCTCGGCTCCGACATTTCGCCGAGCGTTCTTTGCAGGTTTTGCCACGGTTTGCGGCCGAGGCTGAGTTCGTCTTCAGCCGCGAGCGTCCACAGGCTGGCGAACACGAGTAATGCGCAGCCGATGAGGAGCAGGGTGAGGGCGTTGGGGCGCGTGGATTGGCTAGGCGAGTTCATGGTTCGACACGCTCGCCACGAACGGCCAAACTGCAGGGCGCCGAGTTGACGTTTGGCTCGGAGGCGCAGCCCAATTGTGGGAGCGGGCTTGCCCGCGATTGGGTGGATTGAAAACCACGGTTCTTATGACCACGCCGCTGTATCGCGGGCAAGCCCGCTCCCACATCGATTCGTGCCGTGGAGCAAGCCAATTGCGCAGGCGCTCGCGCATCCAACCTCACTTCGCCTGCAACTGCCCGCTAGCAAGCCCCGCGTCGCGGATGGGGCGATAGAACGCGTTGTCTTTCGAGACGAAGCCCGTGTAGCGTGGCGGCAGCAGTTTGGGGGTACGTTTTAATTCGTCACCAACACCGACGAGTGCGTCGCGCAATTTGCTGACGAAGGCGGCGTCCTTCGCGAGCGTCGCGCTCACGGCGACGGCGTCGTTCGGCAGCGGGTCCGACGTCCAGAAGATCACGCTGTCGGCGGCTTTGATTTGTCCGTCGGCGATCATCGCGTCACGGTTGCGGTTGTAGTCGGCACCGGCGTCGAGCTCGCCGCGCGTGACTTGCAGCTCGATGGCTTGGTGTTTGGTGTTGATCACTTTGCCGAGAAACTTGTTGACGTCGATGCCGTTTTTCTGAAAGTGATAGTTTGGAATCAGATAGCCCGAGGTTGAGCCCTTGTCGCCGAACGCAAATGTTTTGCCTTTCAAATCCGCAATCGACTTAATGCCCGATTTCGGGTGCGTGATCATGATCGCGAAGTATTCCGGCTTGCCGTCGTAGAGGATGGTCGAAACCGCTTGCGCGCCTGCGACGTGGTTGGCCAACACGTAGCCCCACGGCCCCATGAGCGCGATGTCGGTCTCGCCCGCTGCGAGCGATTTCGCGAGGCCTTCCCAGGTGTCAACGGTGTAGAGCTTGACCTCGCGGCCGAGTTTTTTGCCGATGTATTCGGCCAGCGGCCGGTAGGTGGCGTCGTTCTTTTCTTTGTCCGGCTGGTAGAGGCCGACGCCGAAACGAAGAACGTCAGCGGAATGCGCTGGCACCGCGATGGCTGCGCTCAGGGTGAAGACAAGGGCGGAAAGGATGGGTTTCATGCGAGGGGGTACGGGTGAATTTGGTGAGCGCCGGTCGGTGAACAAGGACTGGCGCAAGTCTGTCGCGCTGGCGGAATTGCGCCTTACAGAACTTTACAGCTTTTTAGCCCAAACGACATCCAGACGGTCATTTAGGCAATATTTTGTTTAATATCGACAACCAAATAAAACGCGCTGCAAAGACCGCTGGTAAGTCATCGGAGCCGAAAAGCTGTTGATGCACATTTGTGTACGTGACGCGCTATGCCACGCTACTGCGTTACTGCGCGCCCGTACGACCGGACTACGTTACCGCGCGTTCCCGCCGAAACAGCAGCCACAGCGCCGCAACGAGCGCGACGGCGATGAACGGTATCGCGGTGTAGTTCACCGTTTCCCAGCCCTTCGCGTTCACGAGCACGCCCGCGCTCGAGGACGACACGGCCATCGTCGCGAAGATCAGCATGTCATTGAAGCCCTGCACGCGTGACTTTTCGTGTGGCTGGTAGGTTTCGGTTAACAGCGTGGTGCCGCCGATAAACATGAAATTCCAGCCAATGCCGAGCGTAACCAGCGCAAACCAAAAGTGCGCAACGGTTACCCCGGAGAGTGCGATGCCGATGGTTAGGAAGTTCAAAAGTGCGCCAGCGATGATGATGTTCATCACGCCAAATCGCTTGATTAAATTACCGGTGAAAAAACTGGGCGCGAACATGCCCACGACGTGCCACTCCAATACGAACACGCCTTCCTTGAACGGATGCCCGCAGAAGTTCATCGCCAACGGCGTCGCCACCATCAGTAAATTCATTACGCCGTAACCGAGCGCCGCCGAAAGTACGGCCACGATAAATTTGGGCTGTCGAGCGATTTCCGAGAGCGGTCGCATCGGCTTGTCACTGGTGTCACTCGCGAGCGGCGGCAGTTGCAATCGCGATTGCAGCGCCATCGCCACAATCGCGAACGCGACGAGCGACAGGTACGTGCCTGCGTAGGTCACGTCCAGCCAGTCTTTGGTGAGCTTCGAGCTTTCGGGGCCGATCAATCCGCCGACGATGCCGCCGGCCAACACTAACGAAATCGCGCGCGCTTTGTCAGGGCCGGACACCGCGTCCGCTGCCGCAAAACGGTAGAACCCGCCGGTGGCGTTGTAGCAACCGATGAAAAATG
This sequence comes from Casimicrobium sp., assembly GCA_040079845.1. GTDB lineage: Bacteria > Pseudomonadota > Gammaproteobacteria > Burkholderiales > Casimicrobiaceae > Casimicrobium. Next base: position 212,878 of record JBEBJR010000001.1, read on the forward strand.
TACCGACGCACAAACCCCAGAAACTCTTCGCCATCACCGCAGCAGCGCAGATGAGCGCGCCGATGATTCCTAAAACGGCGCCTGACAAAAAGCCGAGTTTGCGCCCGCGTTTGCGCATGAAAGCCGACGCTGGCATCGCGGTCACGGCCGAACCAATCACATACGTCATCGACGGCAGCGTGGCGAGCATTTTCACGTCGGTCAGCATGAAGCCCGCCAAAGCGTTGACGGCCATGAGAATGACGGTGTTGGTGAGAAGTAATCCTTGGCAGAGGGCCAAGAGGAAAACAGTGCGGCGGTGGTCGGGAGAAAAGCTCATAACTCGATGCTACAGGGTGCGTCGAACCGATACCGACATGTCACGTCACAATTCCCAACGCCCACGGCACGAATTCGTTGTCGCCCAAGCCGAGCAGTTCGCTCCGTGTTTGTTTGCCCGACGCGACCGCAAGAATTTCCTCGAAGATGTCTTGTCCGAGTTCCGCCACCGTGCGCGTGCCGTCCATCACGACGCCGCAATTCACATCCATATCGTCGCGCAATTTTTCAAACATCGCGGTGTTGCTCGCGAGCTTCATGGACGGCACCGGTTTCGCACCGAACATCGAACCGCGGCCAGTCGTAAAACAAATCATGTTCGCGCCGCTGGCGATCTGGCCCGTCGTGGAGCAGGGGTCAAAGCCCGGCGAGTCCATGAACACGAAGCCGTGCTTATCAATCGGCTCTGCGTATTCGTAGACGGCTTGCAGTGGCGTGGTTCCGCCCTTCATTGCGGAGCCGAGTGATTTCTCGAAAATATTCGCGATGCCACCGGCTTGATTGCCCGCAACGACGACACCATTCATCTGCCCACTCTGGCCGCGCGAATATTCTTTCCACCATTCAAGGCGGTCGAGCAATTTCTGACCTACTTCCGGCGTCACAGCGCGACGCGTGAGCGTGTGTTCCACGCCGTAAATCTCTGGCGTTTCGGACAAAATCGCCGTGCCTCCGTGGCGCACCAAGATATCCATCGCCGCGCCAAGCGCCGGGTTGGCCGTAATGCCCGAGAAGCCATCCGAACCACCGCATTGCAGACCGATGGAGAGATGCTTCGCACTCACGGGCTGGCGCGTGACGTTGTTGGCGGCGGGCAACATGGCGACCACCGCGTCAATGCCCGCCTGAATGCTTGCGCGCGTACCTGCGGTGTCTTGCATGATTAGCGTGTGCATATGCGTACCGGTTGCCAGCGATTGCGAGGTCATCAAATCAGCGACCTGATTGCGCTCACATCCCAAACCGATCACCAATACGCCGCCCAAGTTTGGGTGCTTCGCGTAGCCGCCTATCGTGCGCCGAAACACATCAAAGTTCAGGCTGGGCGTCGACATGCCACAGCCCGTGTTGTGCGTGAATGCAACGACGCCGTCGACGTTCGGAAACGCCGCCAAGCGTTCGGGTGTGAAGTAATCTGCAATGCGCCGACACACCGTGGCCGAACAGTTCACGCTCGACAAAATGCCGATGTAATTGCGCGTCGCAACCTGGCCGTTGGCGCGCACGATGCCCATGAAGGTTGCCTGTGCGTTTGCAGCAACATATTCGACAGGCTGAACGTCTTCGCAAAAATGCGGATCGCGATCAAACTCAACGAATTGCAGATTGTGCGTGTGAACATGTTCGCCCGCCGCAATGTCGCGTGCGGCCACGCCGATCACAGTGTTGTACTTCTTGATCGGCGCGCCAGACGCAATCGCCGTCGCTGCAATCTTGTGTCCAGCAGGCACCTGTGCACGAACGCGCACACCATGTTCCGGCACCTCTTGCCCGAGGGTTAGCGCGCTACGAGCGACGAGAATATTGTCGGCTGCGTGCAGGCGAATGAGCGGGCGAAGGGCGGGTGAAGACATGGCAAGTTGAAGCGAATTAGCTCTTGAGCATTTCTTTGAGATTCAGGCGTTCGATGAGTGATTTCTCACGCACCATCATCGCGGTGACATACTTTTCGTAGTCGGGCCCGTCGAGATAGAGCACAGGCGCGTCAATCTTGTCGCATGCGGCTTTGAACTCCGCGCTGGCGGCGGCAACACGAAACGCATCGCGCAATTTTTTCGCAACCGCTGGCTCCAAACCACGCGGTGCACCGACGCCGTTGGGTGCGTCCACCACCACGTTGTATCCAGCGTCTTTAAGGGTTTGCACGTCCTTGAAGCGAGGCACGCGGGCCTCGCCCCAGGTCGCCAACAGGCGCAGTTTTCCGGACTCCACATGCGTCGCCCATGAGCTGGAATCAGCGAGCGCATCCACATGGCCGCCGAGGAGGGCTTGCAATGCCTCTGCGCCGCCCTTAAACGGAATGTGGCGAAACTTGATGCCCGCTGCCAGGGCGAATTCCTCCATGCCGACATGTGTCGCGCCACCCACGCCTGCGTGCGCGTAGGTCACGATGCCCGCGTTTGCTTTCGCGTGGGTGACAAGGTCTGCGAGTGTTTTCCACGGTGAGGTCGCGCTCACCGCGATGCCAAACACTTGGCCGGACGTTCTCGCAAGGTAGGTGAAGTCTTTGAGCGGATCGAGCGGGATGGTGCCCAGCTGAGAAAACCGTGTGACCGAAATCGGAATCTGACCAATCGTGTAGCCATCGGGTTTTGCGCCAGCCATTGTTTTGGTTCCGAGCATGCCAGACGCACCCGCTCGGTTCTCCACAACGATGGGTTGTCCCAACGCCTTTGCCGCTGCGCTGCACAGCGCACGCATCGTTGCGTCCGCCGTGCCGCCTGCGGGCCAAGGACAGATGAACGTGATGGGGCGGTCTGGATATTCGGCCGCCCACGCGGCACCCGTAGGCAGTGCGCTCGCACCGGCGCTCGCAAGTGATGCCACCAGCAGTTTGCGGCGGGTGGGGCAAATATTTTCATTCATTGTGGTTTCCTCCTTGGGTGCCGTATTTGGCAATTTACTGTCTCGCGTAGGGCGGGCATTGCCCGCCTACAAATGGTGCGCGAAGCGCTCAAATGTATTGGTCGCCTTCGGTCTAGGCATACGAGGCGGGCAGTGCCCGCCCTACGGTTTTATCCCTCGATTTCAAAGACTTGTTTTAGATAGGCCAGGTACGAGGCGTCGTCGCACATCGTTTTGGCGGGCGTATCTGAGAGCTTCGCGACGGGTTGTCCGTTACAGCGCACCATCTTCAATACGATTTGCAGCGGCGTATAGCCCAGATCGTTGGTGAGATTGGTGCCGATACCGAACGCCGTCTTCGCGCGACCTTGGAAGTGGCGCGCGATTTCGATGGCGCGCGGAAAACTGAGGCCGTCGCTGAAGACGAGCGACTTGCTGCGCGGATCCACGCGGTTGGTGAGATAGTGCGCGATGATGGCTTCGCCCCATGCAATGGGCTCGCCGCTGTCATGCCGCGCACCGTCGAAGAGCTTGCAGAAATACATGTCGAAATCGCGCATAAACGCTTTGAGCCCAGCCACGTCGGAGAGCGCGATGCCCAAGTCGCCGCGATATTCGTCGGCCCACTTTTGAAACGCCCAGCGTTGCGAGTCGGCGAGACGGGGCCCTAGCGCCTGTGAGGCTTGCAGCCACTCATGCGCCATCGTTCCGACCGCTAACAATCCCAACTCTTTTGCGAAATACGCGTTGCTCGTGCCAACAAACGCACCGGACGATTCCGCCCGAACGGTGGTCAATACTTCGCGCTGCCAGGTATGAGAAAAGCGCCGCCGCGTGCCGTAATCCGCAAACGAAAAACCAAGCTCGTCCGGCAGTTCGCGAACCAATTTCATCTTCGCCGCTAAGCGCTTGCGCCCTTCGGACAGGTCGGGTGTCGGCTGCGTGTTGCGGAAATACACCTCGTTCACGATCGAGAGCACCGGCACTTCAAACAAGATGGTGTGCAGCCACGGGCCTTTGATGGAGATCGCCAAATCGTTACCATCTGGGCGAATGTCGATGTGTTTACGATTGAAGTGAAACAGCGCGAGAAAATCTACAAAATCGCTCTTTACATACCGAAGCGTGCGCAACCAATCGAGTTCGTCTTGCTTGAACCGCAGCTCACAGAGCGAATCCACCTCTCGGTTCACCTCCGCGGCAAACGGGGCGAGCGCGATGTCGCCGTTGCGACACTTAAACCGATATTCCACCTGCGCGCCGGGGAATTGATGCAGCACCGCCTGCATCATCGTGAATTTGTACAGATCGGTGTCGAGAAGGGAATGGATGATCACGGTGGCGGCAAGAGTGGCAGCTGAGCGAGTTTAGCCGCCCAGCGCTGTCAATCGCCCAAACGCCTACCGCTCAGAACACCTGAGACACGTTGTGCTCGCACGTCAGCGCCCAAGAAAATGCGCCGATTACGACCTCTCGCGCTGGCGCGTTCGAGCCAATCGAATCTGCCACGCGCCCATCATCAATAAAAGCAACGCGATCAGCGGCGCTGCGGCGCGAATGGGCACCAATGCCGGGTCGCGAGCGTTTAGGGTGCCCAACGCAGCCGTGCTCGGATTGTTGCCGGCGGTTGCGACTGTCCCGCCGTTGATGTCGTTGTTCGATCCTGACCCGGCGATGACCGTTTGCCCACCTGTCAATGGCATCGGGAACTGAACCGCACAGGTTAGTGTTGCGCCCAACACTACAATCGCCGAGGTGGCGCAACCGGTCGTTTGTGCGTTCGCAATGGACGCGAGGTTTGCAATGCTGCATGTCATCGCAAGCGCCTCTGCCGGGCCGTGATTGGTACACGTCGCGGTGCACACTACCGGCGCGCCCGCAACCGGATTGGCAGGAAGGCAGGCGATAACACTGGTCGTGTCGGTCATCTGATTCTCGGCAAAATTATTGCCGTAGCTGCCGACCACCGGCACGACAAGTGAAATCGTACTATTGCTGATTCCTGTGGTGCCGCTATCAGCGAACGCGCCGTTGCCGCGCTGGTTGTAAGCGTTGCCGTACCCTTGCGGTTGTGTCTCGGTTACGGTGCACGATGCGCCCACCGGCACGCGTGAGAAGAGGTACGCACCGTCGGCGTTGGTGGCTTGCGTGGCTGCACCGGCGTAGGAGGGTGTGCATGCAATGCTGACTTGCGTCACAAGTCCGGGGTCTTCTGGCGGCTCATCATCGTAAAGATTTCGCGGAGTGCTACCCTCGCGATAAACCCGACCAGCGACATTCGCAAATAGCGCGTATTCACCGAAGTTGTAGCCCGTGCCGCGATCTCCGGCCCCGGTAGAGAGATTGTTGGTGAGGCGAATGCCACTGAACGTATCGTTCGCACTGTTGCTGCCCGCCGGCGAGCCGCTGCTTAGGCTGCCGAGGTTGTCCGCGCGGTCTAAGTAGTCAATGGGCTGCGTTTCGTGCACCGTGTAGCCGTTTGCGTCTGATGTGGGCAAATTACAGAACAGATATTCACCAACATTCAACTGGGCGTCCGGTGTGCAAGTGATTGTTGTGCTTGCGCCGTTATTGATGCGCACGACATTGGTGGTCGTCGAGGTCGTTGCAGCGACCGTGGCAGTGCTCACCGCATAAAGATTGCCGTTGGTGTCCGAACCGGTGAGTGTTATTGCGACGTTTGCAATTCCCGCGTCGCCCAGCGTAGGCGTCGATGAATTGTCGTGATCCGCGTAGACCGCGCCTCGAATATGTGCCGATGGGATACGAACCTGAGTCTTCGTGCTGGTCACGACCAACGATTGCCCCACCGCCACCGCGTCGAACGAGTTTTCAAACACGTCGCCGCTCGTGTTGCCTTGAGTGCTTTGCGCCAACGTCACGCTTTGTAACGAGTTGGGGCCGAGACCATTGCTGTCATCAATGCGTACCGCTGTCGCCGAAGCCGGAAGTTGCCCGCTCGTTGTGGGTGTCCATGCGGTGCCGACGGCAGGGCAAAGGCCTGTTCCATCGACCAACGTGCCGCCGTTACTAACGCAATTTGGATTTCGATTGATCGTCGAGGGCGCAGCTGTGCTGTAGTAAATCGTGTATTCGCCCGGCAAGGTCGGCGAAATTTGCGCACCAGAAAAGCTGCCGGAAAACGCGTTGCCGGTGTTCACGCTATCGCCATTCGCAGGCAGCACATCAATTAAGCGAATGAGAGGAAACGCCGTACCCGACGTGTTTCGGTAGTGCAGCTGCCACTCAATCGTGCCGTTCATTTCGACGAAAGGCGTCGTAGTGGTTTTACTCACCAACAGCCCCTCGGGAACGTTCGCAACGAGGTCAACGTAGGCGAGTCGATCCTCCAACGAGTACCAAATCGGCGTTATGAACAACGGGCTTGGGTCAAGCGCGTGCTCCACCGTCGCGGATGTGTGGATTGCGCCGTTATTAGGCGCGTTGAAATTGAGCCGAGCCGCGTAGGTCAAGGCGGGGACGTATTGGCCGGGCACAAGGTTCGTTAGACGCCATTCAAGGACGGTGGCCGGTGTGCCACTTTCGGGATCAACCCCGGCGTAGGGTGAGATAGCAAGCGGCGGAGTTGCCGTCCCGGCGATGAAGTCCACCGTATTCGGCAGATAGGCTTTAATCACAAGCGGGAACGTCGACGGCGGCGCGTTTGCGTCTCCGCTGTTGAAGTTGGCGAAGATCGAAAATTCCATCACGTCGCCGAAGGCAATGGTTGCAAGCGGTGGCAGCGCGCCGGTAGTCAGATTGCGCGAAGCGCTGATTTGAATGCTAGTGTCGGTGGTGCGCACAATAGCGTGGTCGTTTTCTGCGTAGGTCCAAAGGCTGTCTGTACCGAACCGAAATGAGGTTCGGTTGGGCAGCTTGGTGCCGGGTATCGTCGACAGCACCTCGTAACTGCCTCGAAAAGCCGCCTGCATGTACGGTGGGAAGGAGGCCGCGCGCACGCGGACGCGTTTGACGTCAGGGTAGCGGCCACTTCCAACAGGGCTTTCGAGCGCCGGCGGCAGCGAAATCGCATTCCAGCCGGGCGCTAGAGACGCCGGCAGCGTTGCGGCGGTCCAAGTCCCGCTAGAGCACTCGGGCGCAGACGCTTGGCTGCGAGCTAACGTGCGTGCGGGCTCATTTGCATCCCAATCGATGTTGGCGATGGTACCCGCGTCGGTGCTGACTTCGACCGTAAACCCGGCTGCATTCAACGTGCCGACGTTGGCGTTAAGTCCGGACAAACCAAGAATCATCGCGCTGCCGGGTGGCATTTCTGCCGCGTTGGCCAGCGGGTCGTACGGCAAGCGCAATTGGGTGCGTGCGCTGTCCCATTCGTCGCAGAGCTGGGCATTGCTTCGGGTCGCTATGCCCGAGTTGTCAAAGAAGAGTTCCGACTGAATGTTCGTCCCCGGAAATACATAACCGTGGCGGCAAAACGGGTCGCTCCCGTCGCGCAGGCAGGCGACGCCGGAGTAGGTCGCGGTGTCGAGCCGTGGGTTGCGCCACCCCTTGCGGAAAAATTGCCCGCCAGAGTCCATGGTCGAGATGCTGAAATTGTTGGTGTCATCGTCAAACGTTTGCACACCAGCAAAACCGTTATTGATGGCCACCGCGTCGGGCTCCTGAGCCCCGCCGACGTTGAGCGCGACGAGTTGCCCTTGGGTCAGCACGCCCAAATTGTGGCGAACAGTCACCGAACCATCACCAAACCCGCCATCGGCCGGTGTAATGACGGGCGCAGCGGGGTAAAACACCACCAGCAGTCCCACCGCAACGTATTTGCGCGCCAGCGTGTTGCCGTCCACTTGATGCGTAGGAAACGTGGCTGGATTGAAGGTCTGCGCAGTGGGCGTTAGCGCGATGCTGATGTCGCCGCCAGCGACGGATTGCGTGCAAGCCAGGGTACCGGAGTCGACTACCGAATTGGTCGCGGTCGAGCCCGCGAGCCCGATTTTTCCAAACGGGTGAAATAGCGCACGCATGGACAACGGCTGTGTCGCACCGAGCGACCAGTTGGCGGGCAGACGCGTGCCGTTGGGTACAGGATCGTCGTTGCCATTGACGCCACAACCCACCAGCTCGCCAAAGTTGGCGATGCCGTCGCTGTTCGACAATTGTTGTGTCAGGACAATCGGGTTTAGGCTCGTGATGGGCGCAGAGCCAATGCCTTCGCCGGGGAGGGCGATGGCGAAGGCATAGGTATTGATGAAGCCCGCGCGTCCTGCAGGACCACCGACCACGGTAGTCAGGCTCGAAGCGAGTGCAATGCTTTTGCGGTGTGGGTTGCGCGCACCTCGGTCGGCGATATTGGTCGTCGCGTACGAGGCCAGCTCAAGGTCAAATTTGGGCGCTGCCGAGACAATGTCGCCGCATGGAAAAAGGGTGACGGTCGTATTTAGCCGGGTTTCGCTGCAACTCAAATTGACTTCAGTGAGCGGGTCTTGGTAGCCCGTTCGCGCGACCGGGCCCGTGCTCTGCTCGTTGCTGGCGGTAATCGTCGCCTGTGGCAGCAATACAGTTCCGTCGGGCACCGTGAACTCGGGCCGCGCCCGCACCACAACGTTACGCGCCGTACCGTCGACTACGGTTCCTAGGCGGCAGGTCAGTGTTTGCGCGACGATCGTAGAACCCGCGCCACAAAACGTGGGTATCGGCGCGTTGGCAAACACCACATTGGGCGCGTCGGCGAACGACACGCCTGCGGGCAACGTCACCGTAATCGCGGTGTTGGTCGCGCTGCGATGCAGCACACGGTAACGAAGCTCGTAAGTCAGCGTGTCGAGCGTTCGAATGACGTGATTGGTCGCGCTTGCGTCATTGCCAGGTTCATTGTCTGCGCCAAAGGAGCTGGCACCCGTTCGTCCCTGATTGCCCAGCGCCGGGTTCACGATAATCAGGTCTACGCAACTGCGGGTTGCTTCCGGAACGGCCGCACATGCGGGCTCTTGTGCGGCAGCCTGTCCCGTCGCAAATACTGCAAGAAAAGCGCTGAGCGCAGCCCAAACGCGCAGCGGCGAAGGTGGGTGTTTCCTGAGTACCTCGCCCGGTTGTGCGTGCGAGACATCAAGGCCTACGGTCGTTTCATGCAAGCGCATGAACGCGCCCTCCAACCCTAGCGACATTGCTGCGATGGTGCACGGCCCAGCAACTGACGCGCGCCGAACGCAAACAGCGCGACGATCATCATGAAGAGGGCGAACATGCCTGTGCTGGGCACACTCACGACAGGCGCAGCCGCTGTCGCGGAGACAAATCCCAGTCCTAAAAAGTAGTTGTTATCCGGCCCAAGGAAGCCGCCTTGCCCGTTGCTCTGGCTCGGGTCGGTGTCAATCGCCGTGACGCTGACGGTCACTAGATCTATCGCCGTTTGCACCCACACGCCGACGCCATCCACGCCTTTTGTATAGCCGACGGTTTGCCCGCTCACTGGCACTGGCGTTGCAGAGCACGTAGGCGTGAGCGTGCTGATATCGCCGTAGCGGCCAACAAGTTCGAGTGAGGTTGACGTTAAGCTGATGGCAGGCGCACAGGTGGGAAACGTGGGGGCGCTCACCATGACCGGAACGCCAATCTGTGGAGGACGCGGCAGTGTCGAGTCGCCTGTGTGTACCGAGGCGATCCATCCGCTCGGGCCCGTGAGCGTTATTCGCTCGCCTTGATCGACGTTATCGATAAAGAGCCACGAACCTGCGGGCAAGCTGCCGCCCACCAGTCCAGAAAAATTCCATTGCGCCGACGTGGTGGTGCCATCGCCCGCGTCAAAGTAAATCGCGTTTCGGTCCGTAGCCGGGGCGGGTACGTTGGCCGGGCCGCCTGCGGCGTTGTAGCCGCTCACGAACGATATCGGCGAGAGCAACGGAATCCCACCAAAATAGCCCGGACCACCGTTCACCATCGTGACGCCAACCACCGGCATATTCGGGCCAGACTGGTATCCGTCGTCGTTACCCGCCACGCCAAAACCGTTCCATGCGTTGCTACCGCCGCTCACGTTCAAGTTCAGCGTCGCTGTGCCGCTACCTCGTCCTTGGCCGGCTACGGTTGCGGGCAGCGACTGACTCGTTGCCGTGCTGGCGCCGCCGAACGCGCCCACGCTAGAAAAATTGCCCCACACCAGTCCTTGCGCCGCCGCTGTGTAGCTTGCGGCGAGTACGCCGACACAGATCAGGGTGCGCGCGATTGCGCCGACGGGTGAAGGCCGATATTTCATTGTTTTCCTCGAATAATCTGGTGATCGTGGGTATCCGCGCGCACGACGCACCTACGAGTCGGGGGTCAACCACACAGGTAACGTACAGCGCGCGCGAATGCCAACGATTGTTCGACCAACGCTGCGAGCTGTCTATCGCTAGTTCTAGTGAGCAGTGTTAAGGGTCGTTCCAAAATTCGCCGTGCGTCGGCGGTGTAACTCCGCCCAGCTTCGATGCGATGCCAAATCGACCAACGCACGACATACAATGACGTTGGCATGTAAACGGGCTTCAACTTTTTGGTCCGGCGCGGCAAACGCGTCCGCCAGACAGCGGGTTCACGCGCTGCCGAAACTCTCCTCGTATCAATTGCTAAATGCCGACTCGATTCAGCTCTTTTTTTCAGGTTGCGTGCGTCAAGTGGCTAGCGCTGCTTGCGCTTAGTCTGCTCGCGCTGCCGTTGCACGCGAAAGCTATCGTCGTTTCCAGCCTCGATTCGGCCAGTCTGTTGTCGATGGAAGTGGGGCAAGACGTGGACATAGCCGTCGGTGCGAATCGTGTGGTGAGTTTGAAGCGCGAACGGGTTTTGCTTGGGAGTGATGGCGTCCGGACATGGATTGGCGCGACAGCTGACGCGCCACGCGCAGGGCGCGCTTACGTAACTGAGGTGGATGGTTACGTTTACGGACGAATCGTCACGCCCGAGACCACCTACATTGTGATCGTAAACGGACCGCAACAGCCGACGCAAGTCTGGGATCTCGCTGAGATGGGCATGACCCACCCGGTGCGCACGAAGCCTGACTATGTGATTCCAGACGTTGTCGGGCCGTCGATATCCGCACAGATCGCCGCCCCAGATAAGCTGAAAGCGTTACCCACGCCGCAGACCACGATCGACATCATGGTGGTCTACACCAACGCGCTGTTGACTCGGTTCGGCAGCGTGCCGTTAGTCAACGCGAGGATCAACAATCTGATCGCGCAGGCAAACGATTCGTATGTGCGTAGCGAGGTGGCGATCACGTTGCGCCTCGTTCGCACAGAGTCGACAACATATACGAATGCCAACGACAACCTTATCGCGCTGAACGACATCACCAGTGGTGCTGGTGCGTTTTCCACGATTGCTGCAACACGAAATGCCTATGGAGCTGACTTAGTCGTTTTGCTGCGACCGTTCGACTACACGCCCCAAATTGATTGTGGAATTGCGCACCTTGGAGGCTTCGGGCAAACCACGCTTTTGAGTCAATACGGTTATTCGGTTGTGAGCGAGGGCAGTGACTTAGGTGGATCGAACTTTCTTTGTCGAGACGAAACCTTAGTGCACGAAGTGGGGCACAACATGGGGCTGATGCATGACCGTGGAGAGATCATGGGTAGCAACGGCGGCAACATTTTTTATGGTGCAACGTCTTACGGGTTCGGTTACGTCGTTCCCAGCACAAACCCAACCGTCGGCGACATCATGTCGTACTCTGAACGCGTTGTTTCGTGTTTTTCAAGCCCGTCCGTTTATCGTCAAGGCCCGGTCGTCGGATTGTCCGGTGGGTCATGCAACGTCACACCGACGACGGGCGATGTTTTGGGCGTGCCTGCGAGCAACGTCGCAAACAGTGCGGACGCCGCCGCCGCCCTAAACTTTGTGCGGGTTGCAGTTAGCAATTTCCGCTCGCCACCGTCCAACACTATTTCTGGCACCATCAACAACGGCGGTCCGCTCTCCGGAGTTACTTTCTGTCTTAAATCATCTGTGGCTGGTGGCAGTTGCACGGCTTCATCGCCAGCAGGCAGTTACACCTGCACCGTGCCCGCAGGTTGGAGCGGCCAGTTGCATGCCGCCGGGCCAACGGGCTTTCGCATAAAGCCGCAGACGTTCACCAACGTAATAACAAATTTGACCAACCAAAATCCCGTTGTCCAAGCCGTCGGTACGTGCAGCCTAGACGTCGACAACAATGGGCTAATTGAGCCATCCACCGATGGTGTTGCCATATTGCGGCGCATGATGGGGCTGGGGTCCGGCGCCTTCGGCGGGCTGGCTGGGAGCTGCGCGGCCAACACCTCGGCCTCTGCGATTTTTGGCGCGACGAGCGGTAACTACAACGTCACGGCGGGAACATCAACAACCACTGCAGCCCGAGACGGAATGGTTATGCTTCGTGCCATGCAAGGCCGTACGGGAACGAGCGTCACCAATGGCTTGGGGCTGGCAACCGAAACCGGCGCAGCGAATACCTCTTGGGCTCAACTTCAAACTTGGCTAAACACCACATGCGGCACCGATTTCTGAAATTTGCACTCGCTTTGCTGTTGACGGTTGCGAGTGCGATTTCAGCGTTGGCTGAACCGCTCGCAGATCGGTCGAAAGCCAGTTCACCCGACGCTATGGCGACGGGTTTGATAGTGAAATTTGATGGCGTATTCGCATCGTCTAGCAACACCCGAGAGGCCGGTTCAAGTGCGCAAACCACCGCACTTCGCGCCGCCAACATCGCGCAAGCCGCGCAGCGCGGCGGCGTCGTTCTAAACCATCAACGCACGTTGTCTACGGGAGCGGAAGTGCTTCACTTCGACAAAGCCTTGCCGTTGGTGGAGGCGCAACGAATTGCGGCTGCTGTCGCCAGCGGAAAAGGCGTCCGATACGCCGTCCCCAACCGCACCATCCGCACGCAGGCAACGCCAGTGGACCCATTGTTTACCCAGCAATGGGGCTACCAATATGTTGCCGGCACCACAGAAGGCGCCAATTTCGTTGCCGCATGGGACATCACGAAAGGCGCGGCTACGCAGACGTTAGGCATTGTGGACAGCGGCATTGCGCGTGAGCACATTGAGCTTGCAACGCAAGTGCGTACACATGCGTTTTTTCCAAACGGTGGGTACGATTTCATGTCTGATCCGGCGTCGGCCGCAGACGGAGACGGTCGGGACGACGACCCGCAACAGGCTGTATCTAGCTGCGGGCATGGCACGCACGTCGCCGGAACGGTCGCCGCCAAAACAAGTTTCGTAGGCCTGTCGCTAGACGGCGGTGTTGCTGGCGGTGCGCCATTGTCGAAGCTCTTGATGGCGCGTGCGCTCAATACGTTCGGAACGGACGCCGACGCGATTGACGCAATGTTGTGGCTTGCCGGCGAATCAATTGCTGGCGTCGCAATAAATCCAAATCCGGTGAAGGTCATCAACATGAGCTTCGGCGGCAGCGGTGCGTGTGGCGGCGCATATCAGGACGCGTTCGACACGATGATCGCGAATGGAACCGTGCCGGTTGTTGCGGCGGGAAATGACAGCGGCGACGTGTCGAGTTCCGCTCCGGCAAACTGTCGCGGCGCGGTAGCAGTAGCGGCGTCGAACGTGTCGGGTAGTTTGGCGTCGTTTAGTAATCGCGGCGCAGGCGTGGCGATCACCGCGCCGGGTGAGGCTATCTATTCAACCGGTGGCACTACAAGCGGGGCGTGCTTCCTAAGCGGCACATCGATGGCTGCGCCGCACGTCACGGCTGCCGTTGGCTTGTTGCAGGCGGTCTCGCCCAGCATCGCGCCGTCGCAAGTTCAGCTCGCGCTTCGCGCGGGCTCTCGGGCGTTTCCTGTGGGCAGCAACTGTCCTGGATTGCAGTGCGGTGCGGGACTGTTGGATGCGCGCGGCTCGCTCGACGTGGTGCTTGGGTCGACTTCGCGCATTGGGTGGAATGAACAGGCGGCGACGGTGCTTGAGTCCGATGCGACAGTAACGTTTTCGGTTTCTCGCGTGGGCAACTTGTCGCAATCAGTTTCAGCCACCATCGCCACGGTCAACGGCACCGCAACCAGTGGCGTAGATTTTGGTGCTCCAACACCTTCAACTGTCTCGTGGGCCGTCGGCGACGGTGGCGACAAGGTTGTGACGGTGCCGATTGTTCATCGAGCAGGCGAGCAGACCTCGCGCAGCTTTTCCATCGCCGTAACCAATCCGACAGGCGGCGCAACCGTGGTTGCGCCATCGGCTGTTACCGTGCGAATCAACGACGTGGATTGTGCGATGGTGACGCCGATCAGCATGGGGCAGACGCTCGCGGGCGACCTTGGCATTGCCAACACAACGTACTGCCACAGTGGCGTGCGCGGCAGCGCTTACAACACCGTTCGCTATAGCTTCTCTGGCACCGCGGGCGATATCGTTTCGATTGACCTCACCAGTACAACGATAGGTCCACCGGTGCTCGACACCTACGTCTACTTGCTTGATCCGAACCGCGCGATCCTCGCCGAAAACGACGACATCGTTTCTGGAAAAATTCGAAACTCACGCATTCGGCAATTTGTGTTGACGTCCACCGGCAAGCACTACATCGACGCCACCAGTTGGAGCCCAACGGCCGACGCGACGGGCACGTTCAATGTGCGTCTCTACCAATGTGGCGATTACGTTCCGGTGCCGGGGTCAACGTGCAATTTGGACATCGATGGCGACAGCATCTTCGACAGCACGGACGCCGTGCTCGCGTTGCGGCGACTCGCGGGGTTTTCTGGCGATGCTGTTGCTGGAGGCGTGACCTTTCGCGCATGCGCAACGCGAACGACGGGCGCGTCGGTCGGCGCGTTTGTCGACGCTCAATCGAACGGACTGAACTTACCGCTTGGGCTAGACGTCGACGGCGACGGTGTCGCGACCTCGGCAACCGATGGGCTCATGGTTTTGCGCGCTGCATTGGGCGTGCCCGGCGCAGCGTTGGTGAGTAACGCGGTCAATGCTTCCGGAACGAGGACGTCGTGGACTGACGTGCGGACGTATCTCAATCAACAGTGTGGGCTTTCGCTCGCACCCTGAGCGCAACGGCGACACGGATTTTTCCCGTTCGCCCTGAACGTAGTGAAGGGTTTGACAGATGGATGCTGGCTTCAGACCCTTCGCTTCGCTCAGGGCGAACGGATATGGATTAAATCCGCGCTCCCCTAGTTGTTCCGCGCCGCGCGTCGCGTCCGGCCTTGCCAGCGATAGCCTTGTTGTGACGCACGGTTGTGCCGCGCTTGCTTCGGGTCGGCGGTAATCGGACGATAGCGCTCAATACGATCACCGTCACGAAGCAACGTGCCGAGCGGAACGCGCTTCCCCCAAATCCCAACGTCGAGATCACTTTCATCCAACGAATCAACGGCCACGTCGCCCGCGAGCAGCAGCGCGTCACGCAACGTTGCGCCTGTCGGCAAAGAAAGGGTTCGCTCTTGAACCTGATTTAGCGATGCGGCAACAATGGTCACGGTGAGAGCAGGGCGCGCCTCGCTGCTCTCCGCTCGTGATGAGTTCCCCGTTCGTGGTGAGCCTGTCGAACCATGAACACCGTCATCCCGAGCGTCAGGTGAATCGCTACTCATAAGTGCAACTCATCTGCACGCCGCACAAACGCATCCACAAACGATGCGGCGATTCGGTCGAACACCGGCGCGACCACCGCGCCGATGATGCCCTCAAATGCGTAGTTCAAATCAAATTCGACTTTGCAGCCCGCGTCGCCAAGCTGCGTGAATCGCCACTGCCCGGTCAGTTTGGAAAACGGCCCGCTGACCAGCGTCATGTCGATGCGCTCGTTCTTGAGCAACGCGTTCTTCGTCGTGAACGTCTGGCGAACGCCCATGTACGCGATGTCGACGGCCGCTTGCATTTGGGTTTCGGTGTGCTCGGTGATGCGCCCACCGCCGCACCAAGGCAAAAACTTGGGGTAAGACGGAACGTCGTTTACCAACGCATACATTTTGGCGGCCGAGTGCGGCACAAGGATCGAGCGGACAACGTGTTTCATGTTGGCATGATTATTTCATGCAGTTGCCCAACCGCATGTAGGCGCGGACCTGGCCGCGCTAAACGTTTAAAAGGTAGGCGACGACTTGGCGTCGCTCGGTGCTGTTTGTTTTAAGGGTAGGCGACGACTTGGCGTCGCTCCGTGCGATGGGGAAGCGTGGCCCAGTCCGTGCCTACAACTAGCGATTTCAAGCGATAGCCGCCCACACTTCTACAATGTGCACATGACCATCGTTGACAACAAAAAGGCATTCTTCGAATACTTCGTCGAAGACCGATACGAAGCAGGGCTTGAGCTCGAAGGCTGGGAAGTCAAAGCCATCCGCGCCGGGCGCGCCGGCATCAAAGAAGCCTACGTGCGCGTCATCCGCAGCCAGGTCTGGCTCGTAGGCGCAAACATCAGCCCGCTCGGCAGCGCCTCCACCCACATCCGCCCCGACGCCATCCGCATGCGTCGCTGCCTCCTGCACCGCGAAGAGATCAACAAACTGATCGGCAAAGTCAAGGAAAAGGGCTACACCCTCATCCCCATCAACCTGCACTTTTCCAAAGGCAGAGTGAAGCTAGAAATCGGCCTAGCCAAAGGCAAAAAAGACCACGACAAACGCGCCACGATCAAAGAGCGCGAGGGGCAGCGCGATGCGGCGGATGCTATGAAGAAGGCGGCGCGGGGGAGTGCGCGGGAAGATTGATGTGCTCAGCAGTGCCGTTTTGAGCGAATCTACAGCGTTAGTGAACTGCTGCGTCCCACCTAAGTAGGTAGGCTAGAACCGATCCTACCTGCCCTACGCTTGCGAGCATGCTCACCGCCGCAATGCACTTGTCAGTCCGCCGTAATTCATCCCCTATTCAAACAGGGTGGGATGAACTATTCTTGCCCGCAACAAGAATCAAAGTCGCGGGGGCCCGAGTGGCAGAGCTAGATCGTTTTGACGAAGCAGAACTGCACGTCGAAACTACCACCATCATGTTTGCGGACGTGGTGGAGTCTGTTCGTTTGATTGAGCAGGATGAGGCTGGAAGTGTTAGGCGAATTCGCAAGCTCCTAATCCTGCTTGCCACGTGGGAGGCGCCGCAGTGTCGTGGACGCGTTTTGGAACGACGCGGCGACGGCTTGCTATTGAGCTTTCAACGTCCTCGTGACGCGCTGAAATTTGCGCAAGCGGCTCATCACGCGGCCGAGCTCACACAAGGCGAGACGGAAGAGCCGCTTTGGCTTCGAATCGGCATTCATGCCGGCAGAGTGCTTACGGATGACGTGGCGATTTATGGCAAGTCGATCAATTTCGCGGCCAGAATTGCGAGTCTCGCCAATCCGGGCGAGACGACAGCATCGGCTGATGCGCGAGACGATCTGGTCGACGAGATCGACACAAAGGTTTTTGACCTAGGAGATTGCTTCCTTAAGCATGTTGCTGAGCCCATTCGCGCGTTTCGCCTTGAGTCGATTGATTCCACTGACTGCGGACAATCTGGTCGTGTGCTTAAAGCACCCACGGAGTCCAGTCTGCGTCCGACATTGACGGTGTTTCCGTTGGTCGAATCCTCTGGAAATCGCAGAGGGGGTAATTTTGGATTTTGTGACATCTTCGCCGAACGACTGGCGACCTTACTCTCGGGCAGCTCTTCACTAAACATAGTTTCTTCGCTTTCCGTGTTGAATCTCCGCGGTCGCGAGGAGCCCGCCGCTACCGTCGCCAAGTCTTTGGGCGCGGACTACTTTTGTTGCGGATCAGTCGTTCGCTCCGGCGATGCTTTTGTTGCACAAATTTCGTTGAATCAAACCGATAAGTCACAGTCGCTCTGGTGCTCCGAGATTCGGGGGAACGAGATTGACGTGCTGGTGGCGGAAAGTGAGTTGTTGGGGCAAATTGCAGCCGCAATTTCTGATCAGGTCGTGAGTCTCGCGTCCAGGTTGACGGCGGTCCAAAGGCTGCCAAACGTAGCAAGCCACGCGCTTTACTTATCTGCGGTCTCGACGATGCACAGATTTTCTCATCGCGACTTTTGTCGAGCGCTCCCAATGCTCGAGGCTTTGCGTGAACGAGCACCTCGGCATCCGGACTTGCTCGCGTGGATAGCGCGGTGGCATGTGCTTCGCGTTGTGCAAGGTTGGAGTGAAAGTCCGAAATTCGACACCTCGGCTGCACTTTCATTTTCAGATCAAGCGCTTTCGCGTGATGACAACTGTGCGCTGGCGCTCACCGTGAGAGGTTCGGCCGAAATAGGAGTTCTCGGGGATGTAGCGGCCGCGCGCGCGCTGTACGGCCGAGCGTTAGAAATAAACCCAAACGAGTCACTCGCGTGGTTGCTGAAATCGGTTGCGGACGGTATTGCTGGTGAGCGTGCGGACGCACGAAATTCCGCGACCCGGGCTGCGCTTCTCGCGCCGTTGCATCCCTACGGTTTTTATTACGACTCACTGCGTTCAACTGCCGCGTTGTTCGCGCGCGACCTGGAGCAAGCGGCGATGCTGGCGGATCGGTCGATTCGGTTGAATTGCATGCACGGGTCGGCGTATCGTTCTTTAGCGATTTCGCTGGCGCTACAGGGCAAACAGAGCGAAGCCGAATCGACGGTGGCCAAATTGCTTGCCGTTGAACCCGCTTGCACGCTAGACGACGTAAGGCGGCGCTATGGCAATCAAGCCGATGCAAACGCGGATTTCATCGACGCCTTGCGACGCGCGGGGTTACCAGAATCACGAGCCCACGTTGTCTTTTCATCGATCGGAGTAAAAAAGTGACATTTTTCAGCACAACCCAAGGCACTCAAGGTACTCAGGGAACGCAAGGAACACAAGGAACACAGGGCACGCAGGGAAGCGCGGGGTGGATTCCCACCTTCACCGGCGGGGGCGGTTCGACTGCACTGTTACCCGGCGCAGATCCGTCGGTGTCATTTTCTTTGATGACTACGCAACAGGACTTGATGTCAGTGCGCGGAAAGCCGACGCCATGGACTGATAAGCCCCCCGGTTTGGTTGACGCGCTGCCGCCTGTGGGCGCTGCTGCTGCCGTCTTCCGATGGGGCGCGGATTTGCGAATCGAGAACGCAGTCACGGAATTGATGCAGCCCGTGCGCCTTTCCCTAGAGGGAGAATGCTTTGTCGCCGCACATGTCTCCGATAACTGGCCCATTTTTCGAGTCAAACGCCCGAAGATTGAGTGCTTCAATGCGCAGCTAGACAGTGTCCATCAGCACATCGACTTACGTCCGGAACGCTTGAATGAAATCATCAATCAAATTGGTGTTCCGATGCAGTTTTGGGCGGCTGTATTAGATTTGAACCCGACCGATCACCACTATACCCTCGAATTTTTGTTCATCGCGTTGCAAGGGTTGTCGCACGTCAACCAGATGTCGAAGCATGCGCTGGCGTGCCCGCGCCCTGTGGCGTATTCCCCAAGCATCCAACCCGTGATTAACCCGCGTCGCTTCGGCGCGTTTCCGAGCGGCCACGCGGCCGAAGCGTTTCTGATCGCCCGCTTGTTGCAGGTCATCAGCGGTCAAAAGGTGCCAGACAAACTAGACGGCAGGCCTACCTTGGAGACCCACCTGCAAAGACTAGCCGGTCGAATCGCGGATAACCGTGTCGTCGCGGGCGTGCATTTCCCCGTCGATAGCACTGCGGGGAGAATGGTCGGTGAATCGTTTGCAGAATATTTCCTCTTTCGCTGCGGCGCGCCCGCCATTGGCACAAGCATTTGTTGGCAGCCAAGATCCTTCGATGGAAATCAGGCGACGAAGCTGGGTGCAGCTGGTAACGAAATATTACTCGCGTTCAACGCGTTTGAGCCCCTCCGATATCCATCAAGCGCGCCGCAGGCAAAGCATAAAAATTTCAGTGCAGTTGCACCGTATTTTCCGGCACTTGAATTTGAGCCACTGGCAGGCCCTCCGCCTTTTTATTTTCTGTCGAGAGGAATTGGAAAGCCGGTGGCCGGCAACGACTCGGTTCAGACGACATCCTACGAATACTGCTCTGTTCTCCATGCGCTGTGGAAGCGTGTCGAAGCTGAGTGGAAGGGCGTGACCACGTGGTGGAACGATCCGAACTCCGCGCAATGAGTAAAGTCCCGAGCCGCACGACAGCCGTTATGGGTGAAAAATTAAATGTAGCGATGCGCGTGGAGATTCTGTGCGCAAAAAGGTGAACCATGCAGACGTACGAACTTGCCAATAGACCGCTGTTCGGGAGCGACGAATGGCCCGTAACCTCGCCGCAATCCTCGCCGGAATGGGGATTTACGACTACGACCGAGTCTACGAGTGACTCGGTGGGGGGGGGGGCGCGGTCGAAGACTCGTCCGCCGACAGATCTGTACTTTTGGTGGGCACAATTGGTAGGATTTCGTGCATCGAAGCCGGTGAGCGGTAGCTTACCCACTCGATTTTCGTTTATTGCCGAAGGGAATTTCGACGCTTTTAAGAAGGAGTTCACGGGAAACAAAGCGATGGTTTTTTGGGACGAGTACACCCGCCCCATCAATCGTGATCGCGACGAAAGCCCCAGTGCTTTTTTTACGTTTGACCTACACGTTGGGGGAAATGGTTCAAGCATTGATACCGAGGCGCTAAGGGAGATGTATCGACGCTTAGTGCACTCGAAAAATGTCAAACGGCTTCAATTCGGCTTCCCGCGAGGCGAAGGAGGCCGCGTGCAGGGCGATACCTCCAAACGCCAACCACTGCCTGCTGCAGCGGAGTCCTCAGCAAAGAACCCTCAGACTGAGGCGAATGTGGTGTTGGGTGTTATCGATGACGGCGCAGCTTTCGGGCACGCCAGCGTTTGTGAAGTGAGCACGCAAAAGCTTAAGTCACGGGTTTCCCTAATCTGGAATCAGACGCGTGAATCTCACCGACTCAATGAGAGGCACTGGACTAGTCGTAAGGAAGCTGGTTGGCACGGGGGCGAACTTGAATCAGAAAAAATTGCGGAGCTGATTGATGAGCATTCGAGTGGCTCCGAGCTTGACGAGTTAGCCTGTTACTCGGCGCTCTTTGATGCCGATGCTACGGAACGAGCCCTACGCGGACGGGAATCACACGGCGCCGCCGTCATGACCACAATGGCGGGTCGCTTTGGCGCGGCAGGCAGGCACTTAAATTCAGTACGCGCATCAAGCGGGATCGCGGAGACGAAGGCCGTCGATAAAGCATCAGAAGCTCCCATCATTTTCGTTGAGCTTCCGTATGAGCACATCGCCATTTCTTCTGGGCGCTGGATGCCGATTTCAGCACTTGACGGGGTTCGGTACATTATTGCGCGAGCTCGCGAACGGTTTCGTGGTTCACGCAGCCCGCGCGTACCGGTTGTAATCAATATCTCCTCGGGATCGAACACCGGTCCGCACGATGGAACTTCGATGATTGAATCTGCGTTCGCGGAGATTTTGGAGTCTGATCCGTGGGTTGCGATCACTGTGGCGGCAGGGAATTCAAGGTTGACGGGCACGCACGTCGACGTAGTTGTGCCGCCAAACGCTTCGAATGAAATCGTGGTGAGAGTACCGCCTCGGAAAAAATTTGAAACCTATGCCGAATTTTGGCCGCAATGGGAACGGCCAGAAAACGGCTCGATACCACTGGACTACTCTAGCGTGACATTTGACGTGAAGTCCCCGACGGGCGAAGTTCAGAAGAGCGTCAAATTTGACGACTCAGAAGCGGTTTTTCGCGACGTCGCCAAGCAGGTTTTGGCCGGCTTCCGAAGCGCTAGCGATGCTGTTCAGGCAAAGAATAGACCTATGGCGCTGTTGGTGGTCTCGGCTACGGCACCGCACGAGTTCCTTTCTAACGCGCCGTACGGCAACTGGGTCGTTCGTTGCAACAACCGCTCTAACGTACCGCTACGCATAAAGGCATGGGTTGAGCGCGACGAAATAGTATTCGGTGTCCGGCAACCGCAACATGCGCGCTTTGCCTCAACTGGTGCGGAGCCACCCGCCCGAGACAATTGGAGCGATGAAAGCGCTGGCGACATTTCGCGGCGGGAGACCACAAGCAATATGGCGAACACGGCGCATGTGTTCGCAGTGGCGGCTGGAACGGGAGACAAGGGCAATGGCTTCGTGAGCCCGTATTCGGGCGGCGGTGATGGCGGCGTCCGTCCACAACTTATCGCGCGCGCTGACCGCAATCCCGCACAGCCAGGAATTCTCGTTTGGGGTAACTACCGTGGAGCTCGCCGACATATGAATGGCACCAGCATAGCGGCACCGCAGGCGGCTCGATGGATTGCAAATTGTTTTGCGAACGGAATAGATCGCACGCATTTGGAGTGCCTGACGATGCACGCGCAGCCGAGGAGTCATCCGCATTTGCGTGGGATCGCTGACGGTGAAGGCCGCCTGTTCATAGATAGTGACGAAATGCCCGATCCCAGTACGGCGCGCGGCTGTGCGGCACCTCAAAATGAATAGGCGAAAGATTGCTGACCGAAGGCTTCCGCGTAATTTTCGGAACTACTTTTATGGAAGTCAAAAAAAGAGTTATGGCTGCTTCTGGTAGTCAATCCGCCCGCGTAACCCTACGCCAGCTGTGCAACCTCGCGTTGCCTGCGCCGGTGTTGTTGCCGTCTTTGTTGCCGGCTATTCGGGCTTTGGTGCCCTCTGCGCACGCGGCCTTTTTTTATTGTGACGCAGTGGGCAACATGGTGAACATGTATGCCGAGCGGATGTTGCCGCCGGAGGCGATGACGCGCTATTACGAGCGGCATTACCGACACGATTCGCATGCGTTTTCTCGGGCTTTCCTGCGCTTGGCTGCGGCGGCTGATCCGGTGTCGTTTCGGACGATTTCGGCGGAGGAGAAGCGCACGGATTACTACCGCGAGGTGCTCTCGGCACTGGGCGTTGCGCACGTGATGTACGGCGTGGTGCGCGCGGTGGGCAACGGTCGCGAGCCGATTGGGCAATTGAGTTTGTATCGGGGCGAGGGCGAGCCTGCGTTCGACGCGGAGGACGCGGAGGCGCTTCGGGATGTGTTGCACTACCTTGGCCGTGCGCTGGCGGCGACGCCGTATGCGCCGGTGTCCGCGCCGTCCGAGCAGATTGCGGAAGAGGCGATGGCGGTGCTGTCGGACGACGGTGAGGTGATGTTCTCCGACGAGGGTTGGACGCGGCTGGCGCGGTTGGCACGTGGCGAGCCGATTTCGCCGATGCAGGCGAAACAAGAGCCGAAAGCGTTGCGCGAGTTCCTGCGCGGCGTGGTGATCGCTGCGCGCGCTGCGAAAAATGCGCTGTATCAGGTGGAGTCTCCGTGGGGAAAATTTGCGTTTCGGCACCATGCGCTCTCGGGCGCTGCGGGCTCGCACGCAACGGCGCTGGTGTTGTCGCGCCTTGCCACGGAATCCGTGCGGCTCGCAGAAGGCGCAGCGAAACTCTCGCTCTCGGCGCAACAACGCGAAGTGGCGCTTCTGGTCGCGCTCGGGCAGACCAACGCCGAGATCGCCGAGAAGCTTGGCGTCACGGTGAACACCGCGAGCTACCACGTCAAGCAAGTGTTCGCGAAGCTCGAAGTGCACGACCGCGCGGACGTCGCGCGTTTGTTGCGCCAGGCTTGATCGACGCCGATATTTCAATCAACAGCTTTTCAGTTCGAACGACCGACTGGCTGTCGTTTGATCTATTCTTCTTGACTAGTTGACTTAGTGGGATTTCGCGCTGAAATGACCGTGCGCATGTCGCTGGAGCCCGCAAACTGTAACGTTTATCGTAGTCGTCGCGTGTCGCCGCCGCGCGAATGCCACGGCGCAATTCGGCGCGCTGAGGCCCGGTTCGCGAACCGTCTAACTCACTTCCTCTGACGTCGCCGCGCCACAGCTTCCCACCAACGCTTTCGCTTCTTCCCACGCCTGGGCGATGATGCCGGCAGCGGTGGCGCACTGCTCCGCCGTGTGCTGCGACATGACTTGCATGCGGAGCCGTGCGTTGTTATTGGACACCGCTGGGTATTCCACGAGGTTGGTCAACACGCCGCGTTCGGCGATGAGTCCACTGGTGATGCGCGCAACGTCTTCGCGGCCGAGCAAGACGGGAACGATGGGCGAGGGCTGGCCCATGACTGTAATACCCAGCGCTTGCAGGTGGCTGCGCAGGGTGCCTACTGCGTCGAACAATGCGTCGCGTCGCATTTGTCCTTCGTCAGAACGAATGATTTTTATGCATTCGCGAACGGTGGCGATTTGTGAAGGCGAGAGCGCGTTGGAGAAGGTGTTGGGCGGCGCGTAGTAGCGCAGGTATTCTTTGATCGCATGACTGTGCGTGGCAACGAATCCGCCGTTCGAGGCGAACGACTTGGAAAACGCGCCCATCACCAAATCCACTTTTCCGAGCATGCCTTGCACGCCGATTTGCCCGGTGCCGTCCGGGCCACTGCATCCTAAATCATGCGCGACATCGACGAGCAGCATCGCGCCGAATTCGTGCGCCAAGGTTTGCAACGCGTTGATGGCCGGCGAATCGGCGTCCATCGAGAAAATGCCTTCGGTGACGAGCAAGATGGCGTTGCTGCTGTCTTTGTCTCGGATACGTTGCAGCTGTTTGCGCGCGTGTTCGACATCGAGATGGCGGTAGAGGTGCACGTTACGCGTGGCCGCGTTGGCACCTTCCTGCAAACAGTTGTGCGCCAGCACGTCGATCACGACGTGATCTTGCGCGCGCATCAGGCCGCGAATCACGCCATAGCCCGCCGCCCAACCCGTCGGAAACAACGCTACATGCGGCGTCTGCAGCCACGACGCAAGCTCATGTTCAAGCACGTTGCCATCGACAACGTTGCCCGCGAGCGCGGTGGAACCGGCGCTGTGTACGCCGAGCCGATTGATCGCTTCAATCGCGGCCGCATGCACCTGCTGGTGCGAGGCAAGCGACAAATAATCCTGCGAAGAAAAGTTCAGACCCGACATCACACGGCCATCCAAATAGCGCAACGACGTCTGCGCTTTCGGCGCAGTTGCGAGCGCTTTACCGTACGCAAATGTCCCGTGCTCGATGCGTTTTCGATTCCATTGCCAGAATGCGTCGGCGCGTTCTACCGCCGTTCGCGCTGGCGTGTTCAGAAAGTCACGAGTGCTGCCGTCCAAAACGCCGCTCAGGCGCGCAGCTGTTACCCAGCGTTCTGCCCCGCGATCGCTATGCGACCGTTGCGCAACGCTGTCGTCGGAATCGAGCGATCCGGTTTCTGGAATCGGGGAAGCAAGGGATAGCGCGTCGTAGCTCATGGTCGTAACTCCGGTTTATTTTTATGGAGTGACGATAAGCGGGACTGTCGCGAATGAATACTACCCAAACGAGTGGGGAAGCGGTGAACCGCTCGAACTAGCCGGGCATTGTGTGAGTTTTTGAGTGTGCCGAGCGATACGTGAATTGTCATACGAGCACGGCGCGGACATCGTTCACTGCTGGGGCTCCACGGTGTCGACTGGCGATTTCTTCGGCCAATGACTTTTTGGCTCTAGCGACCGCTGCGCGGTCATTTCAGGCCAGTAAATGCATCTATCGACTTATGGGAAAAAATCGCTGAAACGACCGCCCGGCGGTCGCTAAGCCGCAAAAGGTGCAGCCATCTCCCACGAGCGTTGGGCTTGGGGGCCGCAGCGAGCGGAACGCTATCAAACCCTTCACTACGTTCAGGGCGAACGTAATGAGATAGCCGAACCCGTCGGGCGGCGGACGCCGCGTTACTTCCCCGTAAAAACAGCCGCGCGCTTTTCTTTGAACGCGGCAACGCCTTCTCGGTAATCCTCTGAGAAGCCGCATTCGCGCATCAGCGCGCCTTCAAGCGCGAGTTGGGCGTCGAGCGTGTTATTGGGGCTCGCGTAGATGGCTTGCTTCGTGCGCGCGTACCCGAGCGTTGGGCCACTGGCGAATTGGGCGGCGATTGCGTCGATGCGCGCTGCGAACTCGGCGTCGGCTACGCATTCCCAGATCAACCCGAGCTCAGCGGCGCGCTTTGCGGAAATCTTGTCGCCGAGAAGCGCGAGGCCCATCGCGCGTTGCGTGCCGACCAGTCGCGGGAGGAAGTACGAGCCACCGGTGTCGGGAATGAGACCGAGTTTGCAGAAGGGCTGCAAGAAACTGGCGCTCTCGGTGGCGATGACTAAGTCTGCCGCGAGCGCGAAATTACAGCCCGCGCCTGCCGCAACACCGTTCACAGCCGCGATGACCGGAATCGGCAATGCGCGGATGGATTTCACCAACGGCGCGTAGTTTTTTTCCACAGACTCACCGAGGTCGACGGCTTGTCCCGGCGCCACGGCACGATCATTGAGATCTTGCCCAGCGCAAAACCCGCGTCCAGCGCCGGTGATCACCAAAACACGCGCGCCGTCGGCGGACAAAGAGGCGATCGCGCTACGAAGTTCTTCGTGCATCTTTTGCGTGAACGAATTCATCCGATCCGGTCGGTTGAGCGTGATGCGAGCGATGGCGTTTTGCGTTTGGTATTGGATGGTTTCGTAGGTCATGTAGGAGGTCGCAGTTTGATTAGAAGGTTGAGCGTTTATGATCCGGCAGCTTGACTACGAACGCAGTGCGTTGTGCGAACTTCTTGCGGTCATCCAGCGCAAATGACGCGGCGCACAAGACGGGTGGCTAGAGCAAAAGCGTGTCGTCGGTAACCATTAGCCCCGCGTCGATCGCCGTAGCGGACAAAGCGCTGCGACGGAGCCACGCCTTTGTGTGCGCAATCTCTACTGGGCGAGCAATACCGAAGCCTTGCGCGAAGTCACATCCATTGGCCTTAAGAAACGCGAGGATCGCTTCGTTTTCAACGCCTTCTGCCACCACAGTCATGCCGAGGTTATGCGCCAATGCAATCGTGGATTGAACGATGATGGCGTCCTCCGCGTCTTCCATGACGCGTGAGACGAACGATTGATCGAGTTTTAATCCTTTAAGCGGTAAACGACGCAGATACGTGAGCGAACAAAATCCAACGCCATAGTCGTCAATCATGACCGAATAGCCTTGCTTGCGACACGTCTCAAGAATCTGCGCGGCATGTTCTTGGTTGTGTATCAATGATGTTTCAGTGATTTCTATGTCAACCAAATTGGCCGGGAACCCGTGTGTAGCGACGCATTGCTGCAAATGATCGATGACGTTAGAGTCCCCGAGTAAACGCGGCGAAATGTTGATCGCAACGCCAACTCCTGGCGCAATGCTCTGCCAATCGCGAGCCGCAGAAATGGCTGTGTTAATCACCCATCGCGTGAGAACACGAATGGCGTCCGACATCTCTGCTTTGTAAATGAAATCATTCGCACCCAAGCGGCCGTACTCCTGATGGTTCCAGCGCACGAGTGCTTCCATGCGCACCGGCTTATTGGTTGCGCAATCGACGATAGGTTGATATTCCAGAACCAACTCGCCGCGCTCGATCGCATCAGGCAAACCCGCCAGCAGCATAAGCTTTCGCGGCTCGAACACTAGCGTGGAACGCGCATACAAACGCACCCCACCGCCAGTCTCTTTGGCGTGATACATCGCCTCGTCCGCCGCGTGGGCGAGCGCAGAAAAGGTGCGCCCGTCCGCAGGAAACGTGGCGGCGCCGATGCTCGCCGAGATGTGGAATTTGCCGCCGCTGATCACGAACGGGGCGTTGATGGCTTCAGTGAGCGCAGCGCCAATGCGATTGGCTTCCTCGGTCGCGCTGGTGCCGCGCACGAATACGGCGAATTCGTCGCCGCCCAAGCGCCCAGCGATCGCGTCCTCATCGCTCAAGGCTTCGTCAAATCGCGCTCGAATTTGTCGCAGCACTTCATCGCCAGCGTTGTGTCCGAGCGTATCGTTAATGTCCTTAAACTGATCCAAGTCGAGCAACAGCAAAATGCCTGCGGGCTTTGTCGCTGGCGCTGGCGAGGGCGGGTCAATGTAGGCGTTGACTTCCGACACGAGGCATTGCCGATTCAGCAGTCCCGTCAGCGGATCGCGGTACGCCAATTGCCGTAACAGGGTCTGATAGCGCATGCGATCGGTAATGTTGCGCCGAGCGCCCCAGAGTCGAACGAGTTGACCGCTTTCGACAATACCGAGTAACGTCAGCGAAATCCAATGATGCTCATCGTCTGGCATGCGTCGGCGCATTTCACGCTCGTGCAGCTTGTAGTTGCGGTCGATCCAATCGCTGAGCGACGTTCCTTTGAAAAGCTCGGGCATGAACTGCGAAAGCTTCTGGCCGATGATGCTGTTTACGTCAAGTTTGTAGTCGCGACAAAACGCGTCGTTGGCGTCTGAAATCAAGCCACGTTCGCGCAGCGCGCTAATTTGTTCGGACGGAGGCAGCCACATGGCAATTGGCGGATCGATGTCCACAGACCAGATCGAGTCTAGGCTCGCCTGCACGAACGCACCATGCCGTTCCTGCGTGTGGCGCAGCTCATTTTCTGATTTTTTCCGCTCGGAAATTTCGTGCGACAACGCCAACAGATCGACTGCGGAGCTAGCAAATTCACATTCGTCGCTATCCCACGCTCGGGTTGTCACACTGTCTTCGAAGCAAGCAATGCCCCAAAGCTCACCATGTCGAAAAACCGGCACGTCCAACAGCGCTCGCACGCCCGACTTGAGCAGGTAGTCGGCCCCGGAATCTTGCATCGTCGGGTCGTTGAGCGTGTCGCTGATGGCGAGATTACGGCGCTGAGAAATCGCTGCAAAATACGCGGGAAACTCCTTACGATGCAGGACGACGCCGAGCGAGCTTTCGTATTCGTTTCGTTGATCGACGTGGCTCAGACATTCCAGCGCCATGTAGTCCGACGAGAACTGCCATAAGCCGCAGCGCTGTACGCCGAGCGTTTGCGCGCTTATCTGGAAAATATAAGCCGCCGCGTCCACCAAATTGGCTCCACCTACGACCTGCGGATGGCGCGCCATCGTGTAGAGCGCGTCGTGGTGCGCGAGCCGGCGAACTTGCCGTTCGGAGGTGGTGGTGGTGTCGGAAAACACGCCCACGTAGCGCACGCTGCCATCCGGCGCACTCGTTCGGCGTGTTCGGAGCATCAACCACACCAGGCCGTTGTTCACCGTGCGTCCTGCGGAGCGCACACGGAACTCACCTTCGACTTCTGTGTAACCGTTTTCGCATTGCTCTAGGATGCGGTCGAATGCGGGAAGGTCTTCCTCCACGACAAAGCGCGCGAGCCCGCTGATGTCTCCAGCGTAGCGGCCCGGTGGTAGTGTTTTGCTGCCCGCAATGGTGTGACTCAGGTCGATGGTACGCGTGGCCGGTGCGTAATTCCAAATGCCAATGCCGCCAACCTCCAGCGCGGTTTCCATCACTGGGGCGCTGTAGTTGATGGGGATGGGCAGCAAGAGAGGTGGCTCGAATTCCGACAATTTGGCTCCGCTGGGCGCTAGGCTGAGGTGTTAGCCGCGCCGAAGAAGGCGCACCGCAATTGTGCGGGTGCGGGTGGGAAACCCGGAGGAAGCGGGTTTTCTCGTGTTTGTGCGATGTTAACGGCGTTCTTTATCCGTGCAAAGCCCGCTAGGATGCACCGCGAGCCACCTTAATTAAAGGAAAGGCCGGTAAGCTCATTTTTTTTGGAAACATTATTGACCGACCGGTCGGTCGGGAATACTATAGCGCTGTTTTGCGAACAAGGCAGGCTCGCGATCACGACGCAGGCGCCGCCGCCGCTGCATTAGGGAAGCACTATGTACACACAGTCTTTGGACACAGCGCCGCCGGTCGCGGCATCCGTCGAACCCGACAGCCCAGAGTTTGAGGCTCGAATCGCCCGCGACGAATCGATCGAACCAAACGATGCCATGCCCGACGCGTACCGGAAAACGCTCATTCGACAAATTTCGCAGCACGCGCATTCCGAAGTGGTCGGCATGCTGCCCGAAGGCGGCTGGATTACCCGCGCGCCATCGCTGAAGCGCAAAGAAATCTTACTAGCCAAAGTGCAAGACGAGGGCGGACACGGGCTCTACCTCTACGCAGCGGCTGAGACGTTGGGTGTAAGTCGTGGTGAGCTTATCGACGCGCTGCACTCCGGCAAGGCGAAATATTCGAGCATCTTTAATTACCCAACCGATACCTGGGCCGACATCGGCACCATCGGGTGGCTGGTAGATGGTGCAGCGATCATGAACCAAGTGCCGTTGTGTCGATGCAGCTACGGGCCGTATGCGCGCGCAATGATTCGCGTGTGCAAAGAAGAATCGTTTCATCAGCGGCAAGGGTTTGATTTGCTGCGAACCCTTGTCAACGGTACGCCGGAACAAAAGGCGATGGCGCAGGACTCGGTAAACCGCTGGTGGTGGCCTTCGCTCATGATGTTTGGGCCGCACGACTCTGACTCGGTGCATACCAACGCAATGGCGTGGGGCATCAAGCGCATTAGTAATGACGATCTGCGGCAAAAATTTGTCGACGCGACTGTTCCGCAGGCGCAGTTCCTCGGACTGACGCTGCCCGATCCGGATTTGAAATGGAACGCCGAGCGCGGCCATTACGACTTCGGCCCGATCAATTGGGACGAGTTTTGGCGCGTGGTCAACGGCGGCGGCGCTTGCAACAAGGAGCGCATGCATGACCGAATCAAAGCATTCGAGGACGGCCGTTGGGTGCGCGAGGCCGCCGCTGCCCATGCCGCAAAACAAGCCGATCGAAACAAGCGCGCCCAAGAATCCGCAATGAAAGTAGCCGCATGAACGCAAGTAATCTGAAAGTAGCGAGCGATTCGTCCGCTGCGCAATGGCCGCTCTTTGAAGTTTTCATCCGAAGCAAGCAAGGCCTCGATCACAAACACGTCGGTAGCCTGCACGCCAGCGACGCGCAGCATGCTGTGACGTTGGCGCGCGATGTGTACACGCGCCGGCAAGAAGGCGTGAGCATCTGGGTGGTGCCGTCCAACGCGATCACAGCGAGCGACCCCGCTTTAAAGGCCGATAACTTCGATCCGATGGCCACCAAAATTTATCGGCATCCGACGTTCTACGATATCCCCGACGAAGTGGGGCACATGTAGGCGTTCGGCGCCCCGCGACGTCGAGGCATCCACTGCAAAATTAGTCTTGTAATCCCGTTCGTGGTGAGCCTGTCGAACCATGAACGCACCCTGTTCGGCGCGAATCGCCAACAATTTTCTGTACTTCGAAGCCAATGCCTACCTCACACTTGAAGCATGAAGATGCACTTCTCACGGTCGCCGATACGTGCCTCATTGCAGGGCACCGCTTTTCAGAGTGGTGCGGTCACGGCCCCGCGCTGGAAGAAGATATTTCGCTGACCAATACCGCGCTTGACGCGATTGGACAAGCGCGTTCGATCTATCAAATCGTCGCCGCGCGGCGCACGCCAAAAACGACGGAAGATGCGCTCGCGTACTTTCGTGACGCGTCGGAGTTTCGAAGCATCACGTTGGCAGAAGCGCCCGAGCCGGACTACGCGCACACGGTGCTGAAATCGTTCCTGTTAGCGGCGTGGTTTGTGCCGTTGTGGGACGCACTCGCGCGTGGCACGGATCGCGACGTAGCGACTGCCGCGGTTAACGCAGCGAAGGAGGCGCGCGTGCAACAGCGCCACGCTGCGGAGTGGGTCGTGCGATTTGGTGACGGCACAACAGAGTCGCGCAACCGATTGGACGTGGCTGTTGGTGCGTTGTGGCCACTATGCGCACAATTATTGGCGTTAGAAATCGGCGAAACCGACTCTGCGCTTCGCACCGTCGCGTGGAAGCGGGCGGTGAGTGCGACGTTCTCCGAAGCAACACTTCCGCTTCCCGCGTGGCCGGTGGCCGCTGCGGCTGTGCCGAGCACAAAAGAGCAAGAAACGCGTCGCGCGCTTCTCGCTGAAATGCAATCCCTAGCCCGGCAGCATCCGGGCGCGACTTGGTAGCGCTCCGTTATGGCACAACACTTTCATCCGCTCAATATTGCTGACGTTACGCGCGAAACAGCCGACTGTATCTCCGTGGCGTTCGACGTCCCCGCCGCGCTCCGCGACACATTTGCCTATTCCGCGGGCCAATACATCACGTTGAAAGCGGAAGTTGGCGAGCGTGAGTTGCGCCGGTCGTATTCGCTTTGTTCCGCGCCGCACGAAGGGCAGTGGCGTGTTGCTATCAAGCGTGTTGACGGCGGGCAATTTTCGCAATGGGCACACGCGCTGCTGCGCGCGGGTGACGTCATCGACGTGTTGCCGCCGGACGGGCACTTCAAGTACACGCCGGACAACGCCAAAGCCCGCAAAGTGCTGTTGCTCGCGGCTGGCAGCGGTATAACGCCGGTGTTTGCGATCTTGAAAACCATCCTAGAAACCGAGCGCGACTCGCACGTGACGCTCGTGTACGGCAACCGTCGCGTCAAAGATATTGTGTTCAAAGAGGCGATTGAAGATTTGCGTGACACGCATCTCACGCGCTTTCAGTTGCACCACACACTCTCGGGCGAAATTCAAGATGCGGCGATTGCCAATGGTCGGCTCGACGGCGACAAAGTCGCGGCGCTGTTCCTCGGAGCTTTGGACCCACGCGCGTTTGATGACGTCTACATTTGCGGACCCGGCGAAATGATCGAATCGTGCGTCGCAGCGTGCGAAGCCGCAGGCGTCGAGCAAAGCCGGATTCATAAAGAAATGTTCGGTGTTCCACCGAAAACCGCCACCCAGCTCGCCTCGGGGCAATCGGAGGCAGCGTCGACCGAGCATGCGCGCGTATCAGTGATCGCCGACGGAATTGAGCGCATCTTGGACGTTGCGTACAAAGGCGAATCCGTACTCGACCGAGCGCTCGCCGCCGGCATCGACGTGCCGTACGCCTGTAAAGCGGGCGTCTGTTGCACCTGCCGCGCGCAAGTGCTCGAAGGCGAAGTGCGCATGGACGCAAACTTCGCCCTCGACGAAGCAGAAGTCGCGAGGGGATTCGTCTTGACCTGCCAGTGTCACCCGGTGACCGACACGGTTCGAATCAGCTACGACTCGCGGTAGAGGTCAGCCCTCTCCAAGCCTCGCGTCGGTTACAGCGCCACGGCGGCCAGTGTGGGAGCGGGCTTGCCCGCGATTACTGTTTGTGTTTTGTTCAGCTGGGTTCGCCACATGGTTGGTGGCGAGCGCTTTGTAGAACGAAGCGCGCGTCCGTTGAGGTGTAGTGATTGATACCCGTTAAGGTGGTCGTTCAGAAATTGCGCTGCAGCGTCCAATGCAGTGAACTTGGGCCTGCCGGAACGAAGAGCGCTAGCGTCAACGCGGCGCCGCCATTCTGCGTGTTGTAGAAGTGTGAGACCGGCCGTTTGTTCGGCTCGTCACTGTCCTCGAAGCATGCCCCATAACGAATCATTTGCGCGAGCGTGAGCTTCGCGTTTGACCAGTTCGGTTGCGTCTGAGTGCCGTCTTGCTGCATAGCAGGAAAATTGCTATCTCCGACCGGAATAGTGACCTTCCATTTCGCCGGACGATCCGAGCCGAAGCAATAGGGGACCGGAAGTAGGCTCGTGTCTAGGGGGAAGGTTTGTTTGGCATCAGTGAGTGGCAGCGACTTCAGACCCAATTTTTCAAGTTTGCTACCTGCGCCGGTAGTGTTAAGCGTCGAGAGCAAGAGTGCTCGCTCGGACATGTCGGCGTGGTTGTTGATTTCATATCCTGTTGATAGCGTGCACGCAGAGGCGGCGAACACAAATGCGATTAGGCGATTCATTTCCGTTTTGAGAACACAGTGTTTGGGTCTCTACAGGTCGAGTTGGACGTTCGATTCGCAGTTGTCCGAATTAGCCTATCCACTGTGGACATTTTTGTTTGGTAGGCACGAAGTTCTAGGTTTGGGTGGTTGTATTGGCCTTTGCTGTAACCATCGGCGCGCAACTCGCTCGGAGGGAAACTTAACTTTAGTATTCCCTTCCACTCGTTATGCTGCACCAACAAAAGTTTTGCATAAGCCTCCCACCCACACTCACCCTCAAACATCATCATGCGACTGCTATCGTCGAGCGCGGCATAGCGTTCCGCCTCGTTGGTGATGGGCGGAAGTCGATGTGGAAACTTCGTCCAGTCACGCACACCGTCTTTGATCTCAACCTCGGTGCCTGCGATGCCGGACTTGGGGCGGTACTGCGCAACAGCGCTTAGGTTGTCGTACCAAAGGTCGTAACCGGGTTTGTAGAAACCAATCATCGGAAACTTGTTGCCCATCGTGCCCGAGATCACACGGGCACCGGTGTCCCATGCAGGAAGCATGAACACACCACTAGCGTCCGTCTCCGTCTCGAAGCTCTTCACATGCTGACCAAACTTCGAGCCACCGGCCAGCGTTCCACCGCCGGTCGTAGCGTAGAAGCCATACACAATCACGCCTTGAATCGGCTGCTGCGTCACGGCATCAACAATCTTTCCGCGCACGGCGGGTTCGCTGAATAGTGGTTTGCTCGGTGCCGCTGCGGCGCTCGATGCCGTGACCGGTGTTGGTGCTGGTTTTTGTGCGTTGCATGCGGAGACAACGAGTGTCATGCAGGCGACGATTGCGACGCGGTAGGCGTACGAATGGCGATGGGTCATAGGGAATTTGAGTTCGATGGCGAAGAGGGCGTCATGAATGGCTACGGGTGTTCGTACGTGAACGAGTAGAAATGGTATCGGCGCGATGCATCGAAACGGTACAAAGCAGCCAATCCGGCGTTTTCTTAACTTGGCGAGGTGACTGCGATGAAGCGGTCTGCACGACTGGCTGCAGGTGGAGTGAACATACCGCGCGTGCATGGGTGAAGCAGCGAGCCGTGCTGCGAGTTTCGCGCGTCAAGGTACGGGTTTACAGCTTTATTGCTCAAACGACAGCCTGGCGGTCGTTTTGTCTTCTAAAAACTTAATGTCGATAATATAGAAAAACAGGCTGCAACCGCCGCTCAGCTGTAGCTGGCGCAATTAAGCTGTATGTTATGCCTGAGGGCATCGCGTGCGGTCGGCGCAGTGCGCGCCGCGCGTCGACCGTCGCTCGCGGGTGAGACCCGCCCGACTGTCGGTGGAGCACGCCGATAGAATCGACGGCATGCCTCGTGGACCGTCTTCTGCTCATTCGCTGCAACGCGACACCATTCTTAATATTTCTGCTGACGCGTTCGCAGAGTTGGGCTATCCGGGCGCGACGATGGCGGTGCTGGCCAAGCGCTGCGGGGTGTCGAAGAGTTTGCTCTACCACTACTACCCGTCGAAGGACGCGATTCTTTACGACCTTTCCGCCGAGTACATGGCGAAATTGCAGGCGTTGGTGGTGGAGGTGGCCGCGTTAAATCTCTCCGCGAAGGATGCGCTGGCCGAGCTGATTCGCCGCTTTGTGCGGGAATACGAAAATTCACGGTCTCGCCACATTGTCCTGCTCAGTGACGTTAAGTTCTTGCCGACGGATCAGCGCGAGACGGTGGTCGCGATGGAGCGGAGCGTTGTGCAGGCGTTTGCCGACGTGATCGCGCGGACGTACAGCATCGACGAGGGTCGCGCGAAAGTGCTGACGATGAGCGTGTTTGGCATCGTTAACTGGACGTTCACATGGTTGAAACCCGGCGGCGCGCTGACGTACGCACAGTTTGCGGAAACGGTCGTGGGCATCCTCGAAGGCGGACTCAACGGCGGTGCGGCGCGACTGCAACCGGTCGCTCTCAAAAAATCATTACACGGAACTAAAAAATGACTGACTCTCTTGTTGTCGTAGAAAAACTTGAAACCCCCGCCAAAGTCGCGTTGGTGAAATTCAATCGCCCGAAGGTGATGAACGCCCTAAACGATGCGTTGGCGCAGGAACTGGCCGGCGTCTTGGCGGCGCTCGAGGCGGACCCGAACGTGCATGTTGTGGTCATCACGGGTAATGAAAAAGCGTTCGCCGCCGGCGCCGATATCGCGGCGATGGCGGATTGGGATTACGCCACGGTCTACAACGACAACTACATCACCAAGCATTGGGAAGCCGCGCGCGCGATGCGCAAACCGTTGATCGCCGCCGTGTCGGGCTACGCGCTGGGCGGTGGCTGCGAGTTCGCCATGATGTGCGATTTCATCATCGCCGCCGACACCGCGAAGTTCGGCCAACCCGAAATTACCATCGGCACGATTCCGGGCCTTGGCGGTACGCAGCGCTTGCCGCGCGCAATCGGCAAAGCCAAGGCGATGGAGCTTTGTTTGACGGGTCGCTTCATGAGCGCGCAGGAAGCGGAAGCTGCGGGCTTGGTGGCGCGCGTGGTTCCGGCCGACAAATTGATGGAAGACGTGCTCGCAACCGCCGGAAAAATCGCCAGCATGTCGCTGCCAGCCGTGATGAAGGTCAAAGAATCGATCAACGCCGCGTACGAGACGACATTGACGCAGGGCCTGCTGTTCGAGCGCCGAGAATTCCACTCGACGTTCGCGTTGGCCGACCAGAAAGAGGGCATGCGCGCGTTCGTTGACAAGCGAAAACCTGACTTTAAGAACAAATAGGTTAGGCAAGCATCGCGTGACGCAACGAGTTTTTGGATTCGCAGGGTGGTCGGGCAGCGGTAAAACGACGCTCATTGAACAAGTCATTACGCATCTTTCGTCGAAAGGGGCGCGCGTGGCGTTGATTAAGCATGCGCACCACGCCTTTGACGTCGATCACCCGGGCAAAGATTCGCATCGTCACCGGGCGGCAGGTGCCTCGGAAGTGCTCATTTCGAGCGGCACGCGCTGGGCGCTGATGAACGAGCTGCGCGGCGCGCCTGAGCTTACCTTGGCTGAGTGTTTGCAGCGCTTTAGCCCGTGCGACCTCGTTATCGTCGAGGGCTACAAGCGCGAGGCCATGCCAAAACTTGAAATTTGGCGGGCGGAGGTAGGCAAGCCTCTACTGTTTCCGACCGATTCGCATATTGTCGGATTGGTGTCCGACGATGCATTGCCCGATTCCATTCGCGAGCCCGCATTCGCGCGGTTTGGGCTATCTGCGATTGCTCAAATTGCAGACTTTGCCATGGATAACGCGCTTTCGCTTTAGACGGGCGGTGGACGGTAGCGCTGGCTGACCCG
Organism: Casimicrobium sp.; assembly: GCA_040079845.1. Lineage (GTDB taxonomy): Bacteria > Pseudomonadota > Gammaproteobacteria > Burkholderiales > Casimicrobiaceae > Casimicrobium. The sequence goes on from JBEBJR010000001.1 coordinate 249,705, forward strand.
TTTTCAGCGTATTTGCGCGGAGTGCAACATTTCGCGCTGAGACCAGTCTGAACTTGCTGCGCTGCGGTGTCTCCCAGTTGACACCCCGTTCTGGCTAGCGGAAGATGATGCTATGAACCCCCGGATTTCGATCGTTTCGACCTTGCTGAGCTTATCGCGAGCATTCGCCTGCGCGCTGGGGCTCGTTTTGCCGTTGACCGCAACGGCACAGGAAGGCGGATACTTTTCAGGTGTTCGCTTGGGGGCCATCAATAAGACTTGGAGTTTTGCCGCGCCCGGACTGAAGCTTGGACAGGCGCTTGAGTTTTCACGCTCTGGAAGCAATGCTGAGCGAACCAACACCGCGTTTAGCGGTTACCAGTTTGAGAGTGGTTTCGCGGTCGGCGCGGCGCTTAATACAGAGCGTTGGGACGCACGCAGCGCGAGTTCAGGTGTGGGGCTGAGATTTGACGGATTGCGCTGGGCTGACTCGCGCCCAAGCTTAAATTTGGACGTCGTGTCCGCTTTCAATTGGCACAACTCCTTGTCTGTCTTTGGCAAACTGGGCGTAGGGCGGGTAGCCAACCGCGGTGTGACCGATTGGTATCGAGGTGCTGCGGTGGGCGTGCGTGATTTGCCCGCCATTTCCTATGGTGTGGGTGTGCGCTACGACCTCAGCTCCCGCTTTGGCCTCAAGCTTGAGTTAAGTAGAGGCACACGGTTTAGCGCCGACCGGCTGCGTTCCGACGCTGACGTAGATGCCGTGAATTTCGGCCTTCGCTGGACTTTCTAAGGCCACGCTGTGTCACTGGCCCGGTCGCCATAAAATTGGCGAATGACCATTCAACTAGTTTTCTTGGCGCGACTGCGCGAACGCTTCGGTGCCTCCCGTGAGTCACTGCCCTACGAAGCTGATTTGCGCACCGTAGCAGACATCCTTCGCGTTCTGCGTGAGCGTGGCGGCAACTTCGCGGCTGAACTCGCGCCAGATCGTGCGTTTCGTGTTGCAGTTAATCAGGACGTGGTGGCGCTAGATCACCCGGTCGCAGCGGGCGATGAAGTGGCGATATTTCCACCCGTGACCGGAGGTTGATATGTCCAGTGTCATTCGCGTGCAGGAAGACGACTTTGACGTAGGGGCGGAGATCGCCACCCTCCGAAAAGGCAATCCAGCCATCGGCGCTGTTGCTAGCTTTATCGGCTGTGTGCGAGACATGAACGAGGGCGACAGCGTCGGCCTTATGTACCTAGAGCACTACCCCGGCATGACCGAGCGCTCGCTCGAGAAAATTTGCGCAGAAGCGGCCACACGTTGGAATATTTTTGACACGCTCGTGATTCATCGAGTCGGCGAACTGCGACCGCTGGATCAAATTGTTTTTGTGGCGGTTTCGAGTGCACACAGAGGTGATTCGTTCGCGGCCTGTGAATTCATCATGGACTACCTAAAAACGCAGGCACCATTTTGGAAACGAGAAGCTACGCCTGCTGGCGAACGATGGGTTGAAGCGCGTGCGAGTGACGAGGCGGCCGCCGATCGTTGGAAGCAAACGTCGTGATACCAGCGACGGCTTCGCTATCAGATATCGCGCTCATTGGCTTGGATTGGGGATCTACCAATCTGCGAGCCTATGCGTTTGATGTAAACGGCGAAGTAATCGCCACGCGGGCGTCTGATGCCGGTGCGCTCTCGCTCTCTGGCGCGGCAGCATTTGATGATGCGCTCCGAGCGGCTCTCGCGCCGTGGATCGGCGATCACGTGAGCGTTCCGATGGTTGCTTGCGGCATGGTGGGCTCAAAGGCAGGTTGGCGCGAGGCTCCTTACTGCGGCTGTGGCGCAGACTCGCAGGAGCTTGCGAAGCACACAATTCATGTCGATACCAGTCTTGGTCGCACGCTTGCCATCATTCCGGGGATCAAGAGCGATGAGCCCGACGTTATGCGCGGCGAGGAAACGCAATTGGTTGGCTGTGGATTGTCGGACGGTTGTGTCGTGCTTCCGGGGACGCATAGCAAATGGGTCGAACTGCGTGACGGAGCGGTGGCTAGTTTCGCTACGTTCATGACGGGAGAAATGAACGCGTTGATTCGCGGCCACAGCTCGATGGGAGCCTTATTAAAGAGCCCACCAACCGCTGCGGATGTTGCGGCATTCGATCTGGGCCTCAACTATGCGCGAGCGGGGGCTGCATCTTGGCTTCATGATCTGTTCGTGATGCGTGCGTCTATCGTGTCGGGGCAGAAAACGCAAAATGAAATCAGCACTGTACTGGCCGGTTGGTTGCTTGGGTGCGAGTTTGTTGCCGCACTTTCTATGTATCCGAATACACGCAAAATATCTTTGATTGCTAGCCCAAATTTAGTGCCGTGGTACGAACTGACTGCGGAGCGTTTTGGGCTGCATTCTGAATCCTTGGACGCGAGTATCGCGACGCCCCATGGCTTGTGGACGGTGGCCCGATCATTGAGTGCATTTGCTCCAATGGAATTGACTTAATTCATCACGAAGCCCGGCCTACAATGGGTCATGGCCCAGCACAAACTCAGTAGACTTTTCGAACCCGAATCGATTGCCGTAATCGCAGCCTCTGAGCGTGAAGGCAGCTTGGGGCGCGCAGTGTGGCAGCGCCTTCGCGCTCATCCCTACACGGGACGAAGCTACGCCGTTAACCCCAGACACAGCAAAGTCTTCGGCGATAACTGCTACGCCAAGATGACGGATTTGCCCGAGCGCGTTGATCTCGCGTTGGTCGCTGCCCCTGCCGATGCGTGCGCGCAAATTATTCGAGATTGCGGGGCCAGTGGCTGTCAGTACGCACTGATTTTGTCGCATGGTTTCGGTTCCGGCATGGAGCCTGAGCATCTGGCGCTCACACAGAAGCTTGCCGATGTCGCGCGCGACGCGCGTGTTCGATTGATCGGACCAAATGCACGTGGGCTGTTGCGTCCGCGCATCGCGTTAGATGCCTCAGCGATGACTGACGTGGACACTATGCCAGCCGCTGGATCGCTCGCGGTGCTGTCGCAGTCAGGCGCGTGGCTCTCGATTCTTCGGGACTTCGCGGCAGGCTCGTCGATTGGTTTTTCGAGTTTACTTTCGCTTGGTGCGTCGCTTGATCTCGACTTTGGCGAATTGCTTGATTACTTCACATTTGATGCACAAACGTCCGACGTTTTGCTCTACATCGAAGAAGTAAAAAACGCACCAGCGTTTATGTCGGGGGTACGGCAGCTATCACGCATGAAGCCCGTCATCGTGCTGAAATCAGATCGTGCCGATTTGCATCGCGACGCCGATGGTACGCATGCAACAACGCTGGCAAGACATGACCGCATTTTTGAGGCCGCCATTGCCCGAGCAGGTGCAGTGCGCGTCCAAACCGCCATGCAAATGGTGTCGGCGGCGCGTTTGCTCACAGGCGCAAGGTCAGTCGGCCAACAGCGAATCGTGGCGATCACGAACGGGCGAGGTCCTGGTTTAGTCGCCGCCGATGCGGTGCGCGAACAGGGGCTCTCGCTTGCGCCGCTATCGGACGAAACATACGCTTCGCTTCGTTCGTCGTTGTCGAGCCACGCGTATGTGGCTAATCCGCTCGATCTCGCGGGCGACGCCACTGCGGAGCGTTACCGCGTAGCCATTGAAACTGTGTTGGCCGACGCCAATGTGGACGTTTGTCTCATCTTGTTCTCGCCGCAATCGATTGTGAGTGCAGATGATGTTGCGGACGTCATCATTGAAGTGGCGAAGCGATATCGCAAAACAGTGCTCGCAGTGCTGGGTGGCGGCGCAAGCGTAATGAAGGCGCGCGCAAAACTCGATCACGCACGTATTCCACAATTCCTGAGCGCGGAAAATGCGGTAGATGCCATCGGTTTTCTCGAAACCTTCACACGAAACCAATCCTTATTACGGCAGGTGCCGGAGCAAAGCTTTGATGGTTTTGCGCCGCATCTCGATGAAGCCAAGGCGTTGTTTGATCGCGTCTGGAGCGAGGGCCGAACGTTGCTTTACGCACATGAAGCGCGGCAATTACTTTCAGCCTTTGGTTTGCCGATGGCAAACACGGGTATCGCTCGCTCACCAGCAGAAGCGGTCACGCTCGCCGATAGTTTTGGCTATCCCGTGGTCTTGAAAGTCGTCTCGCCGGATATTTCTCACAAAACGGAAGTGGGCGGCGTACAACTGGATTTGCGTGATGCCGAAAGTGTTCGCCGTGCTGCGCGGCAAATTTTTGAAGATATTGCAAATCTGGCACCTACCGCGAAGGTGATTGGCCTAACAGTGCAGCCGTATGTAAGGCAGCGCGGCCAACGAGAGCTCTACCTTGGCCTTGCCACGGACCCGACATTCGGCACCGTGATTGGGTTTGGCGCGGGTGGGATTGGCGTGGAACGGCTTGATGATGTGGCGTTTGAGTTGCCACCCATCAATGACGTGCTGATTGCCAATTTAATTTCACGGACACGGGTTTCGCGATTGCTGGACAGTTACAGCAACGTGCCGGGCATTGACCGTGATGCGCTGACCAAAATGATGTTGAGGTTTTCGACACTTGCTTGTGCATGTCCGGAGATTGCGTCATGCGACCTGAACCCAGTAATTGCCTACGAACGAGGCGTAGTAGCGGTCGACGCACGTGTGGTGCTTAAGCCTCGTGACGTTGCAACTAAGTTGTTGCTAAAAGGGCGTTACGGGCATCTAGCCGTTTACCCTTATCCACGTGAGTTAGAAGAGCCGGTAAAGCTAAAAAACGGCGTTGAACTGCTGGTTCGGCCGATTCAACCAGAGGACGCGGATCGAGAACGCGAATTCGTTGCGCGGTTGTCACCTGAGACGTTGTACTTTCGGTTCATGATGCCGGTGCGCGAGCTGTCGCCTTCGATGATTGAACGGTTTACGCAGATTGATTATGGTCGCGAGTTGGCGCTCGTCGGCGTGATGGGCTCGGGGCCGACCTCGAAAATCGTCGGGGTCGCACGTGTTACGCCAACGACTATTCCCGAGCGCTGCGAGTTCGCGATTGTGGTGGAAGAGGACATGCACGGCACGGGTCTTGCGCGCACTCTGATGCTGCGTTTAATCGAAGCTGCACGCGCTCGCGGGTATCGTGAAATTGAGGGCGTGGTGCTTCGCGAAAATCCACGAATGCTTAAGTTTTGCGAATCGTTGGGCTTCAAGATATTGCCAAATCCAGACGACCCCGGCGAGCGGATTGCCATGCGTACGTTGGACTAGCGACCCGCCCGAAGTTGCCAATACGAAGGCAACCCGGCCATGGTTTTTGGGGTGCTCATGCGTTGGTCCGGCGTCGGCGCAAATCGTGAACGGTTGTACGCGTTGGCAAAGTCACTAAACGCAGGTGCATGTGTGGGCCATTTTGCTGCGGCACGCGCCATGGCGGTCGATACCGTATCGTGAGTATTGATCGGTAAGCCAGCGCTCTGTAGACGTTTACGCAACGTTTTCCATGTGCGCAACCACGGATCGGCACGGCGCGCTTCACGCTGATGGAATAGCCACCACACAAGCGCCATCAAACCGCCGCTGGCGGTGATTGCCAGCAGCATCCAGCCTAGTGCTGTCAGCGGATTGATGCCCTCTAGCCCCATGCGTTTGAGCAATGCCTGCTGCCGGTCACGGTCGAAGCCGATCACCCATTTCGTGTAGCTAAAGTTAGCTTCTTCCCAAAGATTCTTGATGCCTTGCAATCCACGCCATCCCTGCGTATTGATGAACATGCGCTCAGCGTCTGGCAACGAAAATTCAAGCCCGCGTTCGATGCGATTGGGCGCAACGGCAGCCGTCGGATCAATGCGAGTCCATGAGCCATCGAACCAAGCTTCGACCCATGCATGCGCGTCGCTTTGTCGCACGATCATGTAGCCCGACGGGTGAAATTCTCCGCCTTGATACCCCGTAACCACGCGCGCGGGTATGCCGCTCGCGCGAAGTATGAAAGCAGTCGATCCTGCATAGTGTTCGCAGAATCCTCGTCGACCATCGAACAGAAATTCGTCAATGGCCGTGATGTCTTTGTCAGCGCCGTAAAGCGGTGGTTTGAGGGTGTAATAGAACTGCTCAGCGTTGAACGTTTTCAGCAACGCTACGATTCGACTTCTGGGCTCTGGAAAACGCGAAGCGAGATTGGCCGCGAATGCACGGGTTCGCGGATTCCATTCTCGCGGTCCCGTTTGCACGTCTACGCTTGTCTCTGTCGGTTGTGGCGCGCTGTAGGTGCCACGTACTAAGGCTTGCGCGCGGTACTGGAGCGCACCGTTCGGTACACCACGAACGCCAATTTGCTGAGCGTCGGTGAGGTAGAGCGTGCGTTCAACGCCAGGCCCAGATGGATACGCCAGCGGCAATTCCAACATCGGCAGCCAGCGCGATTCTTGTTTGTCCACGGTCACTGTGTAATTGATCGCCTCGCGCTCATGTTCTTCGGGGCTAAACGCAATAAATTCGCCGCGAGAGAATCCATTGCTACCCATACCACCGCGCCAAGTGCCGCCGTCGAATTCACGCAACACCGGCCCGCGCCAGTAAAGATTGGCGGCGGACGGCACGCGTTTCTCAAACTCAACACGAAACGCCGTTTCCTTCGACAAAATCAAGTCTGAAATTTTTCCAGGACGCATTTCCTCAGAAAGCCCAGATTTACTAGACGATGGATCGTTCATTCCCCACAACGGCGCTGCGGCACGCGGAAAAAGCACGAACATCACGGCGGCAAGCGGTACGCCTAGCAACACGTGCGTTGCCGCACTCTTAACTTCCGACCAAAGCTCGACAACCGCGCCGCGTCGTGTTGAGCCACTCGATGGTGCGTCCAACAAGCGCAGGGCAGCGACGTACACGATGATGACGGGTGGGACGCTCAATGCCGCAACTAGCCCGAGATTGTCAAAAAAACTCGCCACAAAGAGCATCAACCCCAAGCCCCACACCACCATAAAGTCGCGTGAGGATCGCGCCTCGATGAGTTTTAGCGGTCCGAAAATGAAGAGGAGGGCGACACCAGGGTCGCGCCCGACGATGCGACCGTATTGCGTGAACACCATCACACCTGCGCCAACTGTTAGCGCCATCAAACCCATCCGCCACCAACTTGATCGAGGTGGTTCCCGAAAGCTGAGCGCCAGCGCCAAAAGCAGGGCAGTCACTCCAGCGACGGCCACTAGCGGCTTAATGTTAGTAATGTTCGCCAACTGCGACAGGGTAATCGCGAATGCCATGAAGCGGCGCGCGCGCAGGTCCGGTTCAATCGCGGTCGATTGTGGGGCATTTACCGCTTTAGGCGTGCGTCGAAACATCGCACGGACACCCTGGCGATTCGAAACGGCGGTGCTCACCGTAAACCTTTCAGTGCGTCAAGACGATGCGGAAATGCCGCAAGCAATCGCTTTGCTTCGTGGTGCTGTTGTGCGCCATCGGCCAACGGTAGCGCGCCGTTCGGAAGTGATAACGCAAACGCAACGTTTTCATTTTGGGCACGCAACACCCACGCGGCCAATCGCGATAGTTTTTCCTCGTCGTCGCTTTTTCCTGTTGCGTCCCATGTGATGTCGATTTCGCGCCGAGCACCGCTCTCCGAAGCGCGTGTGTACCACGTGCCCGACTTGGCCACTTGCTTCCACGCTACGCGCCGCAAAGAATCCCCGGCAACGTAGTCACGCAGGCTGTCGGGATCGTGCGCTACGCGGGCGGCGCTCGGTTGAGTGTCGTCGCCATCACCCGCAGTCAACGGCAACGTCGGCACGGGGTGTTCGGGCAGGGGTTCCGCCAGTCCAATCCACTCGAAATGTGCATAGCTCCACGCGCGTATCACGCCGTACGGCGCGCGCGTTTCTATCGTGATACGTCCGAGTTTGTAAATGCCTCGCACCAATGGCCTCACGCGGAGTGTCTGGGTTGACTGGTCGTCCGCTGGCAGGGACGAGCACGTCGCACGGACGGTATCGCCCTCGGACTGGGCAGACAACATAACTCCCGCACGCGTGCGCTCCGGTGAACGAAGCGAGACAACGAAGTCAAGATTTTCTAGTGGCTGACATTGCGGCGACTGCCCCGGTTTGATAATCAGCCCTCGCAGATTTCTGTAGCTTGTAAGCAGCGCAGCCTGCATGAATCCACCGAGCAAAAACGCCACGACGTACGCCAGTGATAACTGGTAATTGATGCCCACAAGCAACAAGAGAATCGCCGTGACGATAAGAAATAGGCCGCGTGTTGTAGGCAACACGTAGATGCGGCGCTGTACCAATTCAATTTCGTCCTCAAACGTGGCTTGGCGGCCCAAACTGATGCGCCAATCGGCGCGCTTCGCGGCCCACCATGAAGGTGCGGTGGTGTTCATCTCATCTACCACGAATCACAGAGCGTGCAAGCATGGTCGTTCGCTCTGACCTCAAGGCGCAGCAACGCCCACCAGCAACGCCTGCGCGAGCTGCAAGCCCTTCGCTAGGCTGTCATGACCAGCGCCAAGGCGATGGCTCACCACCGCCGCCCACACTGCTTGCACGTCGTCTGGCAGCACGTGGTCGCGGCCAGACTGCAATGCGCTCGCGCGACTCGCCCGAAGCACCGCTAGGCCCGCTCGTGGCGACAACGGACGCGTGGCTCCGAGGCGGCTGCTAGCGAGTAATTGTTGAACGTAGCGCAACACGGCTTCAGCCACATGAACGTGCTCGACGACCGCTTGCAATTTCACGAGCGTTTCCGCACTCACGACGGGCGCAAGCGTGAGTGCGTTGGATCGGCGATCACCGCCGCGTAGCAACGCCAGTTCAGCCTCTTGCGACGGAAAGCCAAGCGTCAAGCGCATCATGAAGCGATCAAGCTGTGATTCGGGCAACGGCGACACGCCGACTTGATCCATTGGGTTTTGCGTGGCAATCACGAAAAACGGCGTTGGCAGCGCACGGCTTTCACCGTCCACGCTGACTTGGCGCTCCTCCATCGCCTCAAGCAGCGCGCTCTGTGTTTTCGACGGTGCGCGGTTCAGTTCATCCGCCAATAGAAGTTGCGTGAATATGGGACCCGGTGTGTAGCGCATTGATTGCGTGGCCGCGTCCCACACCGACAGGCCCAGCAGATCGGACGGCAGCAAATCATTGGTGCAAGGAAGTTTGTTGTATTCCAGACCAAACGACTTGGCGAGCGCGAGGGCGAGGGTCGATTTTCCGAGCCCTGGGGCGTCTTCAATGAGCAGGTGGCCTTGTGCGAGTAAGCACGTTACAGCGAGGCGGGTGACGCTGGTTTTGCCCAGTACAATCGAATCGAGTTGGTGGTGAATGTCGGCGAGCAGTTTGCTGGCGGAAACGATCTGCATTGACGGTGACACGAGAAACTTTCTTGAATTTTCTACTCAACAAGACACGTGGCGTAATGAATCGTTCAGCAGAACTTTATGTGAATCGCATCTTAGCGCACTGCCATCCATGTCCGTAGCCCCCGCCATCCGCGTGGACGCGCTCACAAAATCGTATGGCAATGTTGCTGCCGTGCGCGGCATTTCCTTTCGCGTTGAAGCGGGCCAAACGGTTGGGCTCCTCGGCGGAAACGGTGCCGGAAAAACCACCACGCTTTCAATGTTGCTCGGCGTGTTGAAGCCCACATCGGGCACGATTGAAGTGCTGGGTTTATCGCTCGCCAGGCAGCGCTACGACATCTTGCCGCGCATCAATTTCACGTCGCCGTATGTTGACTTGCCGAAGCGTTTGTCGGTGGTCGAAAATCTTCGCGTGTTCGCGGGGTTGTACGGCGTGACTGATGCGCGTCAACGCATTAATGCGCTCCTCGCCGAGCTTGATCTCGAAACAGTCGCGGATCGTCCGTATGCCAACTTGTCGGCCGGACAGCGAACGCGCGTGAGCCTCGCAAAATCGTTGCTCAATTCGCCCGAATTGTTGCTGTTGGATGAGCCCACCGCCTCGCTTGACCCCGATGTGGGTGATCGGATGCGTTCGTTGCTGGAACGCTACCGAGCGCAGTCGGGCTGCGCGATGCTGCTGGCGTCGCACAACATGGCCGAGGTTGAGCGCCTGTGTGATCGGGTGATCATGTTGCGTCAGGGCGAAATTGTGGACAGTGGCTCGCCCGCGCAATTGCTCACAAAATATGGGCGGCACACGTTGGACGATGTGTTCCTCGACATTTCACGACAGGGCGCGCAATGAACGGGCGATCGGCAACGCGTGGCAGCAGTGCACAGCGCATCGGCGCATTGCTTGCGCGGCACTACTTTTTGCTGCGCAAATCGTGGCCGCGATTGCTCTCGTTTGCGTATTACCCTGTGATGCAACTGCTGGTGTGGGGGTTCGTTACGCAGTATCTCGGGCCACAAAGCGCGAGCCAAGGCGTGCTGCAAGCCGTGCCGGGCATATTGCTGACGGGCGTGTTGCTGTGGGACGTGTTGGTGCGCGGTGAGCTGGGATTGTTTCTGTCGTTTCTAGAAGAAATGTACTCGCGAAACTTGGGCAATTTATTCGTGAGCCCGCTGCGATTGCACGAGTTTGTGATCGCGCAAATGCTCATGAGTATTGTGCGGGTGGTTATTGGATCGGGCGTGGCGCTTCTGGTTGCCGTGATGTTTTTCGATTTGAAAATCGCGCAGCAGGCTTTGGCGCTGAGCTTGTGTCTTGGTTGTCTGCTGATGTTTGGTTGGGCCATTGGCATGATCGCCAACGGCCTTGTGTTGCGCTTTGGTTTGGGCGCAGAGGAGATTGGCTGGGCGGTAGTTTTCTTAATCGGGCCGTTGTCTGGTGCCTATTACCCGCCTTCTGTCTTGCCCGAATTTTTGCAAGTCGTGGCGTATTCGTTGCCAACGGCGTGGGCGTTTGATGCGATGCGCGCAGCGTTGATTGACGGGCAAATTGCGTGGCGCGCGCTGGGCATTTCGTTCGCGTTGGATCTCGTTTATTTTGCGATTGGCGCTGCGCTTTTTGCGTGGTTCGTTGAGGCGGGACGCGAGCGCGGCTTGTTGCTGCAAATGGGCGAATAAATTGCTCCCGTGGATCAACGCGGGCGATGCGTTCCCGCATGCATCCGAGGCACTAGACGACCCCAACGGTTTGCTCTGTGCGGGGCTTGATCTGAATGCAGCGCTGGTACTCAAGGCTTACGAGCGCGGCATCTACCCCTGGTATAGCGAAGATCAGCCGGTGCTCTGGTGGAGCCCGGATCCGCGCATGGTGCTCTATCCGTCAAATTTCACGCTACACAGAAGCCTGCGCAAAACGCTCAAACATGCGGATTACGAGATTCGTGTTGATACGAGTTTCGAAGCCGTGATGCGCGCTTGCGCGGATCCGCGGCCCGACCAAGACGGAACGTGGATCAGCGAAGCGGTGATCGACGCCTATTGCGATCTGCACCGCGCCGGGTTCGCGCACAGCGTTGAAACGTGGATGGATGGCGAGCTTGTGGGTGGCTTATACGGCATCGCATTGGGCCGCGTTTTTTTTGGCGAGAGCATGTTCATGCGCCGCACCGATGCCTCAAAAATTGCCTTCACTCATCTGGTTGTGCAGCTCCGCCGTTGGGGGTTTGAGCTAATTGATTGCCAGCAGCAAACGCGGCATTTGGCGTCGATGGGTGCAGCGCCCATTTCGCGCGAGAAGTTTCTGGCTGAGCTAGATCGGTTGGTACACTCAGTCGCAACGCCGCCTCGTGCGGGAGCATGGCAATTTGAGGCCGAAGTGTTGCGTAAAGTGCGCGCGGGCCTTGTTCAAATTTCCGAGTAAACAGTGATCGGTAGCGTGTCGCGACCCTATGACTAAGCTCAATGATCTGGCCAACGTTCCGTGGCAAGCGCTCCAGTTCTATTCGACTGCGCCGTATCCGTGCAGCTATCTCGATGACCGCACGGCGCGCTCGCAAGTGGCAACGCCGAGCCACCTTATTGACAGCAATGTGTACGGCGAACTACTCCGAATTGGATTTCGCCGTAGCGGAACGTTTGTCTACCGCCCACATTGCGACGGCTGTAACGCCTGCACCGCGCTCAGAGTGCCGCTCGCCACGTTCAAGCCCACGCGCAGCCAGAGCAGGGCGTGGGCGCGCTACCGTGAATCGCTCACCGCGAACATCGTGCCGCTCGAATATCAGAGCGAGCATTACACGCTGTACCTGCGCTATCAACAGTTGCGCCATCAAGGCGGCGGCATGGACCGCGACAGCCGCGAGCAGTACCAACACTTTCTGCTGCAAAGCCACGTAGACACGCTGCTCGTTGAATTTCGCGACGAGACCAGCGCGCTCGTGATGGTCAGCTTGGTCGATGTATTGAGCGACGGCTTGTCGGCTGTCTACACGTTTTACGACCCAACCGTGAAGGGTAGCTTCGGCACCTTCGGCGTCATGTGGCAAATCGAGCAAGCGCGCGCGCTGGGCCTAGCCTACGTCTACCTTGGCTACTGGATCGAAGGCAGCGGCAAGATGGCCTACAAGGCCAAGTTCGCCCCCAATGAAATTTTGCGCAACGGAGCGTGGATTGTGTTGACTCACGAGGTAGAGCGGGCAGTGCCCGCCTTGTGATCTGTGCTGCAGGCGAATTTAAGTCAGTTTGCGCTTTGCGTTACGGGGGGAGGCGGGCCGTGCCCGCCCGACGCGAGGTTTGTATATGGCTTTTGCGGTCTAACGACAGTCTGGCGGTCGTTAGCGCTATATTTATTTATAAGTCGATAAGTCACTAAATATGCGTGAAACGACCGCCAGGCAGTCGTTTGAGGCTAAAAGCTGTATCGCAGAATACTTTGACGTTCAATTCCCGCAAGCGTCCCGCGCGTTGATTTGGTTGCTTCAGTTCACAAACACAGATGTCACGGCCAAGAAAAAAGGACTGACGATTTCTCGTAAGTCCTTGATTCAATTCTGCATATTGGTGGGCGGTACTGGGATCGAACCAGTGACCCCTGCCGTGTGAAGGCAGTGCTCTACCGCTGAGCTAACCGCCCAATAGCGTTAATTCTAGCAAGGCGCGGGCGTGATTAAGGTTTCCGGCAGATGATGATGTAGTTCACCGTGGTGTCGGGAATCCATTTCGCGATTCGGCTGAAAGGACTGTAGCCAAGACCGCGTAGATCTACCAGCTCAAGGCCAGCATCGCGTGTGAAGCCGATAAGCTCCGACGGTTTGAGAAATTTTGCGTAGTCGTGCGTGCCTTTGGGCAGGAGTCCGAGCACGTATTCCGCGCCGAGCACCGCCATTGCGTAGGCCTTCGGCGTTCTCGAAATGGTGCTGAACGCGAGCGTAGCGCCCGGTTTGGCGAGTGCCGCGCAGGCGCGGACGACGGAGGCGGGGTCGGGCACGTGCTCAAGCATTTCTAGGCAGGTGACGATATCGAACGTGGCCGCGTATTGCGACGCTGCGGCTTCGGCGGTCATCTCACGGTAATCCACGACGGTGTTGCTCTCAAGCGCGTGCAGCTTCGCCACGGCGAGTGCCTTGCCCGCCATATCGATGCCAGTGACCTGCGCGCCCATGCGGGCTAAGCCTTCGGAGGCGATGCCGCCGCCGCAGCCAATGTCAATCGCGCGCTTGCCTTTGACGCCACGCGCGTGTTCGTCAATCAACGATAAGCGCAACGGGTTAATGTCGTGCAGCGGGCGAAATTTGCCGTTGAGGTCCCACCATTGGCTGGCGAGCGCAGAAAATTTGGCGAGCTCTGCGGGGTCGGCGTTGGTCGTGTGGTCGGTGTCGGGCGAGGCGATCATAACGGGCAATCTGAGCGGAAACGAATTCGAGGGTGCGTGCAAAAAAGTAGATAAAGCGCGGTAATCGCCGCCGACGGATTAGTGGCGCAATGCGGCGACGCGTTCGGCAAATGCGTTGATGTGTGGATCCAATTCTGCCATTGCCTGCGCGGCTGCACCGACCAACGCACGGTCGATTACGCGTGCCTCGCCTTGTACCCAAACGTGGGTAACGTCAGAGCGAGATGCCGTGTAAACAAAATGCGAAACGGGGTCAAACAAAGGTTTCATCGCAGGTGCATCCAACGAAATAGCCAACATATCAGCGGCTTTGCCCGTTTCTATCGAGCCGATCAATGCGGATAGGCCGATCGCGCGTGCGCCGCCCAGCGTTGCCATCGTGAAGGCTTCGCTTGCATTAACAGCCGCGGCATCGTTAGCCTGCACCTTGCCGATCAGCGCGGCGAGCCGCATTTCTTCGAACATATCGAGGCGGTTGTTACTTGCCGCGCCGTCGGTGCCCAACGCGACGGTCACGCCAGCGGCCAAAAACTTCGCAATCGGTGCGAGCCCGCTTGCGAGTTTCAAGTTCGACGAAGGGCAGTGCACCACTGCGCCGTTGTGGCGGGCAAAGGCTTCAATGTCCTCGTCGTTCATATGCACACAGTGAGCCGCAAAGAATTCGGGTCCAAGCACACCCAAGCGAGCCATTCGAGCCGTCGGGCGCTCGCCGGTGGCGGAGGTTGCATCGGTGACTTCTTGCGCGGTCTCCTGCAGGTGTGTGTGTATCGGAATGGCCAGTTCGCTCGCAAACGCAACGACGCGCTCGAAAGTGGCGTCGCTCACGGTGTACGGCGCGTGCGGCGCGAGGCAAAACGACAGCAGCGGCTCATCCGCAAAAGCATCGCGCGCGGCAAGGCCGACGCTGATGTAGGTGTCTGCGTCGGGCGCGTAGTTCGACGGAAAATCGACAATGCCGAGGGCGAGCATCGCTCGTTGCCCCATGGCCAAATACGCTTGAGCACCCGCCTTCGAATAAAAGTACATATCCACGCAGGTCGTCGTGCCACCCAACAGCATTTCGGCTGCCGCGAGTTTGGTGCCCGCGTTTACGAAAGAGTCATCGAGCAGCGCTTGTTCCATCGGCCAGATGCGTTCGCGCAGCCACCGATCGAGCGGCAGGTCGTCGGCTGCGCCTCGTAGCAGCGTCATTGCACTATGGCAGTGGGCGTTGATCAGGCCCGGAGCGAGTAAATGATTCGGCAGGTCGATGCGCGTGGCAATGTTTGCGCGCGTCTCCAATTCGGCCGTTGGGCCGACGGCAACGATCAAGCCATCGTCGGCGACGAGAACCGCGGCGTTTGCCAGCGTGGACACGGCAGTATTGCCCGATGGGCCCAAAGTATTTGGCGTCATGATCCAGCGAGCGGTGATGAGCGTTAACGACATGTGAGAAAGGCAGAAAAGCGGGAAAGGCGACCGAGAGAGAATTTTGAGCGGTACGGCGGTACAAATGAAAAACCCCGCCGAAGCGGGGTTTTTCGGAGCAAAGCTCGTTACGTAATTACTTACGGATAACGATTTCGCCTTTGACTTCAACTTCAACGCGACGATGCGGTTGCAGGCAAGCGATCAGAGCCTTACGGTTCTTCTGTTCGCATACTACGCCTGGAACTGGCTGGGTTTTGCCCATGCCGAGCGTTTCGATCTTGTCTTTAGCAACGCCCTTGCTTGCCAAGTAGGCGGCAACAGCAGCAGCGCGACGCTCGGAGAGCTTCTGGTTGTACTGTTGTGAGCCGAGACGGTCGGTGTGACCGGTCACGAGCACGAGCTCAAGCTTTTGCACTTCTTTGATGCGCGAAACGATTTCGCGATCAAGAACGGCTTTGCCTTCAGATTTCAGAACAGCTTTATCGAAGTCGAACAGCGCTTTAGAAGCGAGCGTGATCTTCTGGACCGATGGCGCAGCTGGAGCGGCTGGTGGCGTTGCTGGCTTCGCTGCGGCAGCAGGAGCAGCAGGCGCTGGGGCAGCAGGCTTGGCCGTGCTAGCTGGTGCAGGCGCGGCGGCAGCAGGAGCAGCCTTCTTCACCAGGTCAGGGTCGCATTCAGCGATGGCCATGGCGGGCGTCCAGTAGCTGGTACGCCAGCACAGGTTGCACGAAGCATTGTTGGTGCCGTAGCGACCACTGCGAACGACGTTGTTCGTAGCAACGCCAGTGGCGGAAAGAACGTAGCCGCTGTTGGCAGGCGTGGCTTGCGCGAATACAACGCTCGCGGAAAGCGCGACCACTGCACCCGATACAGCGCTAGCAATAAAGCGAAGTTTCATTGGTTTTGTACCCCTTGAAGGCTTGAGACGATGTCACGGCGACTTTGCAAATTGCACACTAACCACACATTCGAATATCAGCGTGCAGCGCAAAATCCCCTCCTGTCGCAATATAACACTGCCTTTTTGAGGGGTGCAATGCACCAATGTCAACTTAATGCGTTGTTCGGTAAAGAGTTTCCGACTTGTCGCAGTTACGCAACGTGCAACATTCGGCTTCAGACCCTTAAAATGCTAAGTTGACCTTTTTCGCCGAAACAGTCTGGTAACAGACTGACCAAGACTGCCCACGTATGGATCAATTCGCTAAAGAAACTCTCCCGATCAGTCTGGAGCAAGAGATGCGCACCTCGTACCTCGATTACGCCATGAGCGTGATCGTGGGGCGCGCGCTCCCTGACGTTCGTGACGGCCTCAAGCCGGTGCACCGCCGCGTGCTCTACGGCATGCACGAAGCTAATAACGTTCATAACCGCCCGTATGTGAAGTGCGCGCGCGTCGTGGGCGAAGTGATGGGTAAGTTTCACCCGCATGGAGACGCCTCGATTTACGACACGCTTGTGCGTATGGCGCAAGATTTTTCGATGCGCTATCAGCTGGTCGATGGCCAAGGAAACTTCGGCTCGGTCGACGGTGACAACGCCGCTGCGATGCGATACACCGAGTGCCGCCTGCAAAAGCTCACGGCCGAAATGTTGGGCGATTTGGAAAAGGAAACCGTCGATTTCCAGCCGAACTACGACGGGAAAGAGCTAGAACCTACGGTTCTGCCAGCGAAATTTCCGAATCTTCTGGTTAACGGCGCCTCAGGTATCGCCGTGGGTATGGCGACCAACATCCCGCCGCACAACCTGAGCGAAGTGATTGACGGCGTTCAAGCGATGTTGCTCAACCCTGAAATCACCATCGACGAATTGATCGCTTTGGTGCCCGCCCCCGATTTCCCAACCGGCGGCTACATCTACGGCCTCGAAGGCGTCGTCAACGGCTACCGCACGGGTCGTGGCCGCGTTGTCATGCGCGCTCGGACGCACTTTGAACCGATTGGCAAGAGTGACCGTCAGGCCATCATAGTCGATGAGATTCCGTATCAGGTCAACAAGTCAACGCTGTTGCAAAAAATCGGCGAACTGGTTCGCGATAAACGCCTCGAAGGCATTTCTGACCTGCGAGATGAGTCCGACAAATCGGGCATGCGCATCGTCATCGAGCTGAAACGCGGCGAAGTTCCGGACATCGTCCTGAACAATCTCTACAAGAACACGCAGCTGCAAGACAGCTTCGGTATGAACATGATTGCGCTGGTGGACATGCGTCCGCGACTGCTCAATCTGAAAGACTTCTTGGAGCAGTTCATTCTGCACCGCCGTGAAGTCGTTACGCGCCGCACTCAATTCGAACTGCGCCAAGCGCGTGCCCGTGCGCACATCTTGGAAGGTCTTGCCGTTGCGCTCGCCAACGTCGATCCGATCATCGAATTGATTAAAGCGTCGGCCACGCCGGACGAAGCGCAGACCGCGCTAACGACCAAGTTGTGGAAATCTGATCTCGTTAAAGAGATGGTTGCCCGCGCCAACGTTGAGTTCCTGCGTCCCGATGGCGTGACCGCCGATTTCTGCTGGCAAGAAAAAGAGCAGGCTTACCGGCTCACCGACATTCAGGCCAAAGCTATTCTCGAAATGCGCTTGCAACGCCTGACGGCGATGGAGTCGGACAAGGTTATTTCCGAATACAAAGAAGTGATCGCCGCTGTGCAAGACTTGCTCGACATTTTGTCCAAGCCAGAGCGCGTCACGGTCATCATCCAAGACGAACTCGCGGAGATCAAAAAGAACTTTGGCGACAAGCGCAAATCCGAAATCGTGTTCAACGCCGAAGAGACTTCAATGGAAGATCTCATCAAGCCGCAAGACATGGTCGTTACGCTCACGCACGGCGGCTATTTCAAAGCGCAGCCGGTTGAAGAATATCGCGCACAGAAGCGTGGCGGTCGCGGCAAGCAAGCCACTGCGACCAAAGAAGAAGATTTCGTCGAAAAACTCTTCATCGCCAACACGCACGATTACATCCTCTGCTTCTCGAACCGTGGCCGCGTTTATTGGCTCAAGGTTTACGAGGTGCCGGAAGGCGGTCGCAACGCGCGCGGCAAACCGATCATCAATTTGTTCCCGCTGCAAGATCGCGAAAAGATCACCGCGATTGTGTCCACCAAGGACTTCGACCCGAACAAATTCATTTTCATGGGCACCAGTATGGGCACCGTGAAGAAGACTTCGCTTGAAGACTTTAGCCGTCCGAAGAAAACCGGCATCATCGCCGTTGACCTCGATGACGGTGACTACCTCGTTGGCGCGGCGCTCACCGACGGCAAGCATGACGTGATGCTCTTCGCTGACAGCGGCAAAGCGGTTCGCTTCGACGAAAACGACGTGCGCAGCATGGGCCGTAACGCTCGTGGCGTACGTGGCATGATGCTCGAAAAAGACCAGCGCATCATCGCCATGCTGGTGGCCGAAAACGAAGAACAGCAAGTGTTGACTGCGACCGAAAACGGTTTCGGCAAACGCACGCCAATCATCGAATACACGCGCCACGGTCGCGGCACCAAGGGCATGATCGCCATCCAGCAGAGCACGCGCAACGGCAAGGTCGTTGCCGCAACGTTGGTTCGCAAGGACGACGAAATCATGCTCATCACCACCGGCGGCGTATTGATTCGCACCACGGTGAAATCAATCCGCGAGTCGGGCCGTTCTACACAGGGCGTGACGCTTATCAATCTGGGCGAGGGCGAAAAACTCTCCGGCTTGGAGCGCATCGACGAGCCAGAAGTACCGGATGGTCCTGGCGATCAGGTGGATTTGATTTAGTCGAATCGAGCATCGTAAGCGTAGGGCGGGCATTGCCCGCCTCGTGCGCTAACCGAAGCCATTATTTGTTTGCGCTTCGCGCAACGGCCACGACGGCGGGCAGTGCCCGCCCTACGCAATTTGGCCAAAGCGTCGCAGTGCTTGTGTTCCCCTCTCTGGCACCGACTCATGTCTCTCCCCTTCAATTTCTCCCCCGGTCCCGCGATGCTTCCGCCGGAGGTCATCGCGCAAATTCGTGACGACTTGCCTGAGTGGCATTGGAAAGGCGTGGGGCAGGGCGCGAGCATCATGGAGGTGTCGCATCGCGGTAAAGCGTTCGAGGCGCTGATCGGTGAGGCGGAGGCGGACCTGCGCGAATTGCTGGCGATTCCGTCGAACTACAAAGTCATTTTCATGCAGGGCGGCGCGTGGGGGCAGTTCGCGGCGGTGCCGATGAATTTGCTTCTCGCGGGTGAGACTGCGGATTACGTAGTCTCCGGCGGCTGGTCGAAAAGCGCGTCGATTGAGGCCGCGAAGTTTGGGGCGGTTGAGGTAATAGCTTCTAGCGAGAGCGACAGCTATACAAGCATTCCAGCGCGAAATGCATGGAAGTCGACTAAAGATAAAAACACCGCTCAAACGACCGCCGGGCAGTCGATAGCGGTAAAAAGTTATACCTATATTTGTTCAAACGAGACGGTGTACGGCAACGAGTTTCACGCGCTGCCGACGGGGCTCGATTCGCCGCTGGTCGTTGATGCCTCGTCGCACTTTTTGTCGCGCCCAATAGACGTTGCCGCGTGCGGCTTGATCTACGCCGGCGCACAAAAAAACATCGGCCCAGCCGGAGCGACGATTGTGATCGTGCGCGAAGATTTGCTCGACCGCGCCCCGAAGAACATTCCGTCGGTCTTTCACTACAAACACATGGCCGCGAACGGGTCGCTGTTCAACACGCCGCCCGTGTTTTCGATCTACGCGACCGCGCTGACGCTCAAATGGATCAAGGCGCAGGGCGGCTTGGCCGAGATGGAGCGCCGAGCCATTGCGCGATCATCCATGCTCTATGACGCGCTCGATGCGAGCACGCTCTTCACAGCGCCGGTTGCCAACGCAGATCGTTCGCGCATGAACGTCGTGTTCGATACCGGCAACGCCGACACCGACGCCGCGTTCGTAAAGTTTTGCGAAGCGCGCGGGCTCATGTCGCTCAAGGGACACCGCGTTCGTGGCGGCATGCGCGCGTCGGTCTACAACGCGATGCCTGTCGCGGGTGTCGAGGCATTGGTGGCGGCCATGCGAGAATTTGAAGCGTCGCGCTAGCGCGCCTCGCACACCAGACCGTTCGCGCTTACCGTGGATCCGATGGCTAACGTCTCACGGCGAACGGATAAGCTCGCAACTTCCTCGACTGTTTAGTTCCTAACCGCATGGCTGATCTCAACGAACTCCGCAAACAAATCGACGCCATCGACGACGAGGTGCTCGCTCTTTTGAGCAAGCGCGCGGGCATTGCCCAAGAAGTCGGCCACAGCAAAGCGCCGGGCTCGCCGCTTTACCGCCCTGAGCGCGAGGCCATGATTCTGCGCCGCCTGCAAGGCGCGAATCCGGGGCCGCTTTCTGGTGACGCGATCGCGCGCATTTTTCGCGAAGTCATCAGCAATTGCATGGCGCTTGAGCAACCACTTGTGATCGCTTTTTTGGGACCGGAAGGCACGTTCAGCCACGCTGCCGCTGCCAAGCATTTCGGGGCTGCACCCACGTTCGAGCCGTGTCCTACGATTGACGAGGCGTTTCGCCAAGTCGAAGCCAAAACCGCGGATTACGCGGTAGTTCCGGTCGTCAATTCGACGGAGGGGTTTGTGGGTCGCACGCTGGATTTATCAATCTCCAGTCCGCTGAAAGTCTGCGCCGAAATTGATTTCCGTGTGCAGCAAAATTTGATGACGATTGAGCCCACGCTCGACGCTGTCAAAAAGGTTTATTCGCATTCGCAATCGCTCGCACAAACGGCGGGTTGGCTCGCGCGGCATTTGCCCAACGCGGAGCGCATTCCGGTTGCGAGCAATGCCGAGGCTGCGCGCCTCGCGTCCACCACGCCGGGCAGCGCAGCCATCGCAGGCGAGATGGCCGCCACGCGTTATAACGTGCCCATACTTCATCGCAACATTGAAGATTCGCCGAACAACACGACCCGTTTTTGGGTACTCGGGCGACAAGACGTGAACGCATCCGGCAACGACAAAACAAGCCTGATTCTGGCTGCGCCAAACCGTCCGGGCTCAGTCGTCGACATGATCGAACCACTTAAGCGCCACGGCGTGTCGATGACGCATTTCGAGTCACGCCCGTCGCCGGACCGCCTCTGGGAATACTATTTTTTCCTCGATATTGAAGGCCATCTTTCGGACGCGAAAGTCGCCGCAGCGCTGGCAGATGTAAAGGCGCAGTCGAGCTATTTCAAAGTGGTGGGAAGCTATCCGTCTGCTGTGGTTTAGCTGCGTATGAGTGCTGCAATTAACACTCTAGCCATTGTCGGCGTCGGACTCATCGGCGGGTCGCTCTCGCTCTCACTCAAAGCCAAAGGCGCAGTGGGTCGCGTTGTGGGCGTCGGTCGTTCGCAAGCCAATCTCGACGAAGCGATGCGCCTGGGCATTATCGACGCCGTCGCTACGCTCCATGAAGCCGCCAAGGCCGACATCATCTTCGTCGCTACACCCGTCGCGCAAATGTCGGCTGTGTTTGCGGCACTCGCGCCGCACCTTGGTCCAACCAGCATCGTCACTGATGGCGGAAGTACAAAACAAGATGTCGTAGCCGCCGCACGCGTCGCGCTTGGTGACAAGTTCAACCAATTCGTTCCCGCACACCCGATCGCCGGCACCGAGAAAACCGGAGCTGGTGCGGCATTCGCGACGCTCTACGAAAAACGTAAGATCGTCATTTGCGCAGAGCCGGGCACCGACAACCATAACGTCGACCGCGTCGCCTCGATGTGGAAAACCACGGGTGCCGACATTCATCGCATGAACGCCAGCGAGCACGACGACGTGTTCGCCGCCGTGAGCCACTTGCCGCATTTGCTCGCGTTTGCGCTCGTTGACATGCTCGCGGGAATGCCGCGCGCCGACCAATATTTCAACTACGCTGCCAGCGGTTTCCGCGATTTCACCCGTATCGCAGCGGGTTCGCCCGAAATGTGGCGCGATATTTCTGTGGCCAACCGAGCCGCGCTGCGCGAACAGCTCAGCGCTTACCGCGCGCGATTAGATCAATTCGACCAATGGCTCGCGAACGCTAACGTGTCTGACATTGCTGCGATTGAATCGAGCTACACCCGTGCGAGCGCTGCGCGAAATGCGTGGCGCCGACATATTGAGTACGGCGAGCCGATGCCGAGATTCAACAACGGTGGAACCGAAGAATAGTCAAGGCGATGTCGCGATTTGGCCGGCGTAACCGCGTCAACTGTGCTGACGACAACGTGCAAACGCATGTAGCAAACTGACTATCGAAAGACACCGTTGATCGCCGCGCGGTTCTTCTCGCCGTAGGCTTTAAACCACGACACGAGCCCTGGGATGCCGCGAATGACGTCACCATACAGTTTGCCGAAGATCGGCAACTGCTCAACGACCATGGCCGCGGCCTCAGCCACCATCGCTTCCTTGGCCCCCGCTTTGTTGTAACGCAGACCTAAATAGAGCGACGAGTACGTGTGTAACGAAGCGCCGTAACCGAGCCATTTGCCGCCTGTCGAGGCGGCAGCGGCAGCGGCTTTTTCGCTCGCACCCAAGTAGGCCCAAAGCTTTGGTGTGACGAGCTCAAACGCTTGTTTCGCGTATCCAATTTCCGTGCCGAGTTTTTCCCAATCCCCCAACTTTTTCTGCATCTTGATGCGTTGTTGAAGGGTCTGCCATTCTCCGTATTTTTCTGCACTAAACGCGCCTTGTGCGGCTTCAACTTGCTCCATGAAGTTTGCGATAGAGGATGGCATCGTCAGCTGGTTCCACCCATTCATGTACGTGTCAGTCCACCTACCTCCCGTCGATTCCAAATGCTGAAAAGCCCACTTGAGGTGGCCTCCACCCATTTGTCGCTGAAAGAGCCCCGTATCTGCGGCGTTGCGAAGATCTTGGGACATTTTGGTTCGCACTGCATCAATCGCTTCAATGATGTGGCGCGGCGTTTTCGGATCGTAGCGTCGATCCGCGCCGAAGTTGCGCGCGGCTTCGTGTGCGCGTAAGTACAAATCGAACGCCGTTTGCATATTGGCTGCAACGGCGACTTTTTGCGGTCCTTGGAAGTTGGCGGACTGCAAGTCGTCTACCGTAATTTTTGGCTTAGAAAAACCAAGGTAGCAGTCCTGTGCGTTGATCTTAGTAGCCATACGTTGTATCGACCTCATGCAGATGACATTTGCGATATTTCCAGTATGTACGCGCCCATTGCACGGGTCAATCCACTTGCTGTTACGCGGTGTTACATGTGTTTCCACGGGACTACCGCGGCTAAACTTGAGCCATGGAAATTCTCGATCTAGCTCCCCGTATTCAAGCGCACGGCACGGTTGCGCTCCCCGGCTCCAAAAGCATTTCTAACCGCGCGCTGTTGCTCGCGGCGCTGGCTCAGGGCACAACCCGCCTGACGGGTCTGCTCGACTCGGACGACACGCGCGTAATGCGCGGCGCGCTTGACGTGTTGGGTGTCGCCAACGACGGCGAACCGGCGTCGGGTATTGTTGCGGTAACGGGCTGCGGTGGCAGCTTTGTGGGGCGCAACGGCGACATTTTCGTGGGCAACGCGGGCACGGCGACGCGCTCGTTGGTCGCGACGCTCGCGTTGGCGGCAGAGCCCGGCGCTTCGTATCGAATCGACGGCGTAGCGCGCATGCGTGAGCGCCCGATTGGCGATTTGGTCGATGCGCTCACAACCATTGGCGCGAATATTCAATACACCGGTAACCCCGGTTTTCCGCCGGTCGCCATCGGTGGCGGCAAGATCGCGATAGACAAAGCCATCCCCATTCGCGGCGATGTGTCGTCGCAGTTTTTGACCGGCTTGTTGATGGCGTTGCCGGTGGTCACAGCGCGCACGGGCCAGAGCGCTTCGATTGAAGTCATCGGCGAACTTATCTCGAAACCGTACATCGAAATCACGCTGTCGATGATGGCGCAGTTTGGCGTCAACGTCGTGCGCGACGGTTGGCAGCGCTTCACCGTGCCCGGCGGCGCGGCCGCGCGTTACGCCTCGCCCGGCGCATACGCAGTTGAGGGTGACGCTTCGTCGGCGTCCTACTTCCTCGCAGCAGGTGCGATTGGCGGTGGGCCGATTCGCGTAGAAGGCGTCGGAAGCAAAGCCTTGCAAGGCGACGTCAAGTTCGCGGACGCGCTCGCCGCAACTGGCGCGCGCATCACGTTTGAAGATCACGCGATCATCGCGCAAGCGCCGCTCGACGGCAGTTTGCGCGCGATTGATGCCGACATGAACCACATCCCCGACGCCGCGATGACGCTCGCCGTCGTCGCGCTCTTCGCCGAAGGCACCACGCGCCTGACCAACATCGGCAGTTGGCGCGTAAAAGAAACCGATCGCATCGCCGCAATGGCCACCGAATTACGCAAACTCGGCGCAACCGTCGAAGAGGGCGCAGACTGGATCGCGGTCACGCCACCGGCGAAGATCACCCCCAACGCAGCGATAGACACCTACGACGATCACCGCATCGCAATGTGCTTCGCTCTCGCAAGCTTAGGTGCGCGCGGCGTGCCCGTGCGGATCAACGATCCGAAGTGCGTCAATAAAACGTTTCCTACGTTTTTTGAGGCTTTGGGGGCGGTGACTTAAGGCATTGGCCCCCAATACCAAGTGCCTTCAATAGCGCGAGCACGAAAGCCACAGAACCAGAACGAGCGTTCGGGTGCGCCACGCCAACCAAGGCGGTAGTTTTCGATCTGCGCCTCGCAGGCCGTGACCTCTGTTTCCGTGTCATGGGAAAAGAGCACGACTCTCCTGCCAACTAATGAATGCAGTAGTTCAACTTGGGTACGATTGAACGAGTAGTAGTAGCTGACATTGCCCGACTGTTCACCGAGGCCAAAAGCATTGAAGTCGCAACTAACGCGCGGCAGGTGATCACTGAATTGATGGGCGTCGGACATAGGTCAGAGTGCGTTGAGCAAAGTAGGGCGGATACGCGTAGCGTCCTCCGCCGACGGTAGCACACGCGTACGGCCGCAAACTTCGCGATGCCCGCTGCATGCAACCGGCGCATGACGCTTCGCGTATACACCCTACCCACATTCTCGGTTACGACGCGCTTCAAAGTGCGCGCTTCGCTGCCGCGTGTGCGAGGGTCAGATATTCAGAGACTTTTTTGGCCTTGATGTCGGCGACGGTGGTGAGTTTCAGGTGCCGTCGGCCTTTGCCTGCGCCTTCGAGCAGCCCGTGCGAGTCGTCGATCAGTGCGCCGTGGCTCAATTCGAGGGAGACGTGCGCCTTGTAAGCGAATAGGCCGCAAAAAGGTACGCCTGCGGCGAACAGAATGCCGCCGTACTTCACTTCTTCGGCGCAGGGTTTGAACTGCTGATGGATCAGTTTGCGCACGGCAATCACGACCGCGTGCTGGTCGGAGCCCAGAATTTGAATGTCAGAAATGAGCGCTTCGACGGATTTGGCAGTCATGGGGTTTGGGTTCAATGTGCGTGTGGGCACAGTCTATCCAGCTGCCAACTCAGCCGCCAGCTGACGACGTATCGCCATCGGTTGGCGAACTAGTAGCTTTTTAGCGCTAGCGACCGCCCGCTGGTCGTTCCAGGCTGTTTTTTAGGATAATCAACAATATAGAAATAATCACTGTAACGACCGTATGGCGGTCGATAGTGCCAAAAAGCTGTTGCTACGGGTGATTGCACGTGCTAAGTCCAGGCCCAATACGGTTCATGTAAGCGGTTTGTTGGCGCGGACGTGGCCGCGCCTCCTCGTTGCACCGAGCGACGCCAAGTCGTCGCCTACCCGTTAAACGATCAGTAGCGACTACATGTCCAGCGAGATTTTCTTCACGTCGACTACGCGCTTCCACTTGGCGACTTCGCGTTTGATTTGCTCGGTGAATTGCTCCGGCGTGTTGCCGATGACGAATGCGCCGTTCTCTTCAAACTTCTTGATGGTGTCCGGGTCTTTCAGCACTTGCATCGACGCGTCGAAGATTTTTTTCACGACGTCTTTCGGCATGTTGGCCGGGCCGACAAAACCGAACCACGTGTCCGCCTCATAGCCCTTCAAACCCAACTCAGCGAATGTCGGCACATTGGGCAACTGCGGAATGCGCTTCGGAAAGGCCAACCCAATCGGGACGAAATTACCTGCCCGAATCTGCGCGAGTGACGAGGTGAGGTTGTCCCACATGATCGGCACGTTGCCTGCGAGTACGTCGGTGACCGCCGGACCTGCGCCTTTGTAGGCGATGTGCTGCGCGTCGGTCGCGGTTTCGACGAGGAAGAGTTCCATCGCTAAATGCCCGACCGCACCCGCGCCGGAGCTGGCGTAGCTGTGCTTGCCCGGATTGGCCTTGAGTTCCGCTACCAGCGATTTGAAATCTTTGTGCGGAAAGTTTTTGTTCACGATGATGATGCCCGGCACCGACGCGAGGTTGGTGATGTGCGTGAACTGCGTGAGCGGGTCGAGCTTGTTGTTTTTGTAGGCGACGATGTTGGTGCCCATGGTCGAAACCGAGCCCATGCCGATGGTGTAGCCATCAGGCGCGGACTTTGCGATTTCAGCCGCCCCGATGGAGCCACCCGCGCCAGCCTTGTTTTCCACAACGACTGGCTGGCCAAGAATCGGCGTCATTTTCGCGGCCATGATGCGCGCGACGATGTCGGTCGTGCCACCCGGCGCGAACGGAATAATGATCTTGATCGGCTTGCTGGGGTAGGCCTGCGCGAAGGTGGCCGATGCGGCGAGCGCGGCGGCGACAGCTGCGAGTGTTTTCAGGGGCTTGGCGAAACGCATATTGGGAAATTCTCAGTTGAAAGTGGCAGCAGTGTACGGTCAAAAAGGCAGCGATAAATCGGGGTTGACCCGAGCGAATTGCGCGCGGAAATCGGCCTGAATGCGTTTCAACGCCGCGTCGTTGTCTGCCTCAAAACGGAGCACGATCACGGGTGTCGTGTTCGACGCACGCGCGAGGCCGAAACCATCGGGGTAATCCACGCGCAGACCGTCGATCGTATTGACTTTACCGTCGGCGGTGAACTTTGCCGTGGCTTTGAGCTGATCCATCAGCGCGAAGTGCCCGCCCTCGGCGCACTTCAAATTGAGTTCTGGTGTGGACGGTGCGTTCGGCAAATCTTCTAGCACCTTGCTCGCGTTCGCAGATTTTGAAACGATTTCGAGCAAGCGCGCGGCACAGTAAATCGCATCGTCGAACCCGTACCAGCGTTCTTTGAAAAAGATGTGGCCGCTCATCTCGCCAGCGAGCGGTGAGCCGGTTTCCTTGAGCTTGGCTTTGACGAGCGAATGGCCGGTTTTCCACATCAACGGCACGCCGCCGTGATCGACGATGTATTTGTCGAGCAAGCGTGACGATTTCACGTCGTAAATAATCGTCGCGCCAGGGTTGCGCGAGAGCACGTCTCCCGCGAAAAGCATCATCTGCCGGTCCGGAAAAATGATTTCGCCGTTTTTGGTAACGATGCCGAGTCGGTCGCCGTCACCGTCAAACGCGAGGCCGAGCTCAACGTCGGTTTCTTTCACGACTTTGATCAAGTCTTGCAAGTTCTCGGGCTTCGACGGGTCCGGATGATGGTTCGGGAAATTGCCGTCGATTTCGCAGAACATTTCAACGACTTCACAGCCCATCGCGCGCAAAATTTTTGGGGCCAATTCGCCCGCCGCACCGTTGCCGCAATCGACCGCGATCTTCATCGGACGCGAGAGCTTGGCGTCGCCCACGATGCGGTCCACATAGGCTTGTTTGATGTCAGCCGCCGTTTGCTTGCCGGTGCCGGTTTTGACGTCGCCGCTTTCGGCGCGGGTTTTGAGCGACTGAATCGTGTCGCCCCAAATGGCTTCGCCCGCCACCACCATTTTGATGCCGTTGTAGTCAGGCGGGTTGTGACTGCCGGTCACGCTCACGCAGGAGCCGGTTCCGAGGTAATGGCCCGCGAAATACGAGACCGGCGTCGGCACGAGGCCAAGGTCAATCGCGTCGCAGCCCGTGGAGGTGATGCCGTCGCGCAGCGCTTGCGACAGCGATGGCCCCGACAGCCGTCCATCGCGGCCAACCGCGATAGAGGTTGCGCCGCGCTCTTGAGACAGCGAGCCGAGCGCTTGGCCCACCGCGTAGGCGATCTCAGGAGTGAGCGTCTTGCCAACGATGCCGCGAATATCGTAGGCCTTGAAAATTTCGGAGGGGAGGGAGAGGGGTTCAGTCATATTCCAGATTTTAGGCGGCGTAGTTTCGCGTGGTCTGTGCGGTGGGATGCGATAACGTGCTGCTACAACGCCTCGAAGAAAGCGCAAAGCCGCTCCGGCAGCCAATTCAGGTGGCCGGGAAACTTTCCCGCGACGAACCCGACGTGCCCGCCGTCGGTGGGTTGTTCAAGCGTGACGTTGTCTGGAACCTCGTGCGCATTCGGGAACAGGGAGGCAGGAACAAACGGATCGTTCCTCGCGTTGAGCAGCAAGAACGGGATGCGAATTTTCGGGATGAAACCGCGTGACGATGCGCGGTGGTAGTAATCCCACGCGCTCGTGTATCCGTGCATGGGCGCCGTGTAGTGCTCATCAAACTCCGGAAAATTCTTCGGCTTGATGAGAAAGTCCTTCACGCGTAGTTCGGGGTGCAAGACCATGCGTTTGGCGTAGCTCTCGCCCATGGCGCGCATGAAATAGGTGTTGAAAATCCAGTTGTGGCTGTGCAAGATCGCTTCGGCTGAAATTCCAAGATCAAGCGGATTCGACACCGATGCTGCCGCGGCAATTACCGACGCGGCCGCGTCGCCTTGTTCGCCGCACCATTTGGTGAGCGCGTTGCCGCCGAGCGACACTCCGACAGCGTAAATTGTGCGCTCAGGAAAACGACCGCGCAGCTCGCGCAGCACAATGTCGCAGTGCTCGCTGTCGCCCGAGTGGTACGAGCGCGGCAGGCGGTTGGGCTCGCCCGAGCAGCCACGAAAATGTGCGACGACACCGCTCCAGCCGCGCTTGTTCGCCGAGGCCATTGTGGTGCGGCAATATTGCGAGTCGCTGGAGCCTTCGAGGCCGTGAAAAAATACTAATATCGGCGCAGCAGCGTCCGGCGCGTCGGCCCAATCAAGGTCGAGAAAATCGCCATCCGCAAGCTCAAGTCGTTCGCGCCTGTACCCGATGACAGGCCGTTTGAGATATTGCGCGTAGATGCTCTGCAAATGCCCGGTGGGCAGCCACCAAGGGCGTTGGTACGTTGATTGAATCTTTGGCATTGGGTTGAGTTTAGCGCGAGGGCTTGGTTGACCAAACGTGCGCTGCGATATGGTCCCGGGCGTTGTATTCTTTGCAATATGCATCTTGATCTCTTACCTCCCTGGACGCTGCTCAGTCTGTTTCTCGCAGCAAGTTTTGTGCTTGCCGTAACGCCAGGGCCGGGCGTGATTTACATCGTTACGCGCAGCGTGGCGCAGGGGAGGCGCGCGGGCGTGGCCTCCGTTGCGGGCGTGGCGCTTGGGAACTTTGGGTGCGCGGTGGCGGCGTCGTTTGGACTGGCGGCGTTGTTTGCGACCTCTTCAGCGGCGTTTGCGGTTGTGAAATACGCGGGCGCGGCGTATTTGATTTGGCTAGGAATCAGGGCGTTGCGCGCGAAGGCGGTCGCGCAGGCGACCGTCGCGGCGGGCGATGTGCCGCTTTGGCCGGTGTTTCGCGAGGGCTGCGTCGTTGCCTTGTTAAATCCGAAAACCGCAATTTTCTTTACGGCTTTCTTGCCACAGTTCATGACGCCGGGAATCGGCGGCGTGACGGCGTTTTCACAGGCGCTGCTGCTGAGCGCGATGTTCGTGCTGATCGCGGCGATGACCGATGCGGGTTACGCGCTGCTGGCAGGGGCCATCGCGCCGAGGCTTGCGGGTAATGCTCGTGCGGGCGGCTTAGCGCGATTGACCGCCGGGTGGTCGTTCATCGCGCTGGGGATATTCGCCGCACTGTCTGGGCGCAAGGTTTAGACCGACACAACTATGTGGGAGCGGGCTCGCCCGCAATGAGCGTTTGCGTGCCCGGTGTTTGTGGTGCGCACACGTCGTCGCATGGCACTGCTTAATCGCGGGCAAGCCCGCTCCCACATAGGGGAACAGGTGCCGCGCGTTTCTTATTACTCGGCTTTAGCTAGGCGGCGTTTTTGTACGTCGGAGGCCAATTGGCGCAATACGATTTCAGTGTTCGACCAATCGATGCAAGCGTCGGTGATCGACACGCCATACGCGAGATCTTTTCCCGGCGTTAGGTCTTGTCGGCCTGGGTTCAAGTGCGATTCGATCATCACGCCGAAAATGCGGTCGTCGCCGGCGGCCATTTGTCGGCCCACGTCGGCTGAGACTTCGATTTGCTTATCGTGCTGTTTGCTCGAATTGGCGTGCGAGAAGTCGATCATGATGCGCTGTGGCAGACCGGCTTTTGCAAGCTCCGCGCCCGAGGCTTCGACGCTGGCGGCGTCGTAGTTCGGGGCCTTACCGCCGCGCAGGATGACGTGGCAGTCTTCGTTGCCGTTGGTGGACACGATTGCGCTGTGGCCGCCTTTCGTCACCGAGAGGAAGAAGTGCGGCGCGGCCGCGGCTTTGATCGCGTCGACAGCGATCTTGATGTTGCCGTCGGTGCCGTTTTTGAAGCCCATCGGGCAGCTCATGCCGGAGGCGAGCTGGCGATGCACTTGGCTCTCCGTCGTGCGCGCGCCAATGGCGCCCCACGAAATTAGGTCGGCGTAATACTGTGGCGTCAAGGTGTCGAGGAATTCCGTGGCAGCGGGAACGCCCAGTTCGTTGATGTCCAAGAGCAGTTCGCGTGAAAGACGCAGGCCTTCGTTGATCTTGAAGCTGCCGTCGAGGAACGGGTCGTTGATGAGGCCTTTCCAGCCGACGGTGGTGCGAGGTTTTTCGAAATAGACGCGCATCACGACGATCAGGTCACGCGAGAGTTCGTCGCGCAGCGTTTTGAGTTTCTGCGTGTATTCGAGTGCAGCCTTTTTGTCGTGAATGGAGCAGGGGCCGACGATGACCACCAAACGGTCGTCCGCGCCATGCAAGACTTTGTGAATGTCGCGGCGCGTGTCAAAAATCAGTTGCTCAGTTTTGTCGTTGACTTTGAATTCGCGGAGCAGGTGCGAAGGCGGGGCGAGCTCGAAAATGTCCTTGATTCGGACGTCGTCAATCTGGTGATTCAGGGCTGCGGTCATAACGTTTCCTTGTTGCAATGCAATGCAATGATTTTACGGCAAGCAAGAAAATTGCGCTAAGTTGTCCAATAGTTGCAATATGAAAAACATTGTGCCTTAAAAATTAACTAAACTGCCAAATTATTGCCAATAAATACATATTGCGATATACGGCTTTAGTGCTTAAGCGACTGCTGATAAACCATTAGAGCGAAATTAGTCTAATTATCGACTTATTGAAAAAACGCGCTGAAACCGCCACACAGCAGTCGATTAACGCAAATAGTTGTATAAAAACATATCAAAAAAAGAGCCCGTCAGTGACGGGCTCATGAGGTTTTGCGTGCGTGCGGGGAGGGGGCCGCACACGCATTGCGGTCACCGGGGAAGGAAACCGCAAGTGCCGACGCACAGATGCATCGGCGGCACACGCACCCGTTGCAAAGTGCGCGACCGGAGCCCGCGCAGTTTTGAGGTTGCAAGGGCCTTACTTGAAAGAACGAGTTTTCGACCGACATCGCGACAGGTTTCGCGAAAAATATTTAACTTAATGGCTAGCGCGCGAACGCACCCACCAGCACTTCAGGAAATGTCTCGACGGTTCGCCCCATTTCTAACGCTAATCGTGAGCGTGCCTCGACCCACTGGGAGGAATCGCGCCCGAACCTCGCCCAAGCGGCGACATACTCCAGCTGCTTGAAAATGCGGTGGCCGGTCGGCAAGTTTTGCGGGAGTGCGTTTCGCGTCGCGGCTAACGCTGCCTCAATCCGAGGTTCATTCGACGCCGCCGCACCAGACAAAAGTAGCGCGTAGGCGACGTCAAGCTCGCACCGAGCGCGACGTAACGACACCTTTTCGCCCGATTTTTCGTACGACCGACGAATGCCTTCAACCATCCGGAGCGATTGCGCATGGTCACCCGAAATTCGCGCAAGATCGGTCAACACGTACAGCATGCGCAAATCGTTAGCTGCGGATTTGTCGGTTCCGCGTGCTTGCGCAACGCTTGCGTAGCGTCCCGCGAGCACCGCGTCACCTTGGGTCAGCGCGATGATCGCGGCGCGCGACAGCAGCTGGCGAAAGCGTGGATGTGAGGGCTCGACGCGCGCAATCACTTCGTCACCGAGTCGGCGTACGTCGCTGAGCACCAACACCGACGACTGAGCGCTAAATCTAG
Source organism: Casimicrobium sp. (assembly GCA_040079845.1). Lineage (GTDB taxonomy): Bacteria > Pseudomonadota > Gammaproteobacteria > Burkholderiales > Casimicrobiaceae > Casimicrobium. Next base: position 282,134 of record JBEBJR010000001.1, read on the forward strand.
AGGTGACGTCTACCAGATCGAGCTCCACGCGAAGTCGACTAGAGGCTGCAGGATTGGGGCGCGCTGCGATCCGGCTCAACAATGTCTTGTAGGTTTTCTCTGCTGCGAGTTGATTGCCAGCTTGAACGTAATAAAAACCCAAATCGTTTAGCAGTTCGTCGATGCGCTCATTTTTGTCGCCCGCTAATTTGCGCCAACGTTCGATGAGGAACAAAATTTGCCGCTCAACATCGGTCGGGTCACCCAACACGTTTTGGACAGTAATCAGATTACTTTGATGTTCGAGCGCGGACTTGATGTCCGAGGCGGGTGGGTTTTCGTAGGCCCGCGCATTTTTCCGAAGCAAATCTAGCGCCTCAGGCCAGCGCCCACCCCGTGTCATTGCCGCCGCGAGATCACCCTCAGCATCAGCAATGCGCCACGCGTTGTTGCTGTTCGCACGTGTGTCATTCTTCAGTTGCGCAATTACTTCGCGAAATAGCGTCTCAGCCTCCGAGATTCGATACACACCCGCGAGAATGTTGCCGTACCGCAACTGAGCTTCGATAAGCTCTGGTGAGCCAGCGGGGACCAGTTTTGGCAGGCGTTCCATGACCGGTTGCATCGTGCCCAAAGCGCCAGCGTAATCGTCGGACCAGTATTGCGTCCACGCCAAGAGGCTACGGGTCTGCTGTGTGGCCAGCGCGTCGGCACCGTGAACTTGTGTCGAAAGTGCCACTGCGCGCTGCGCCAGTGGAAGTGCGTCGGTGTCTCGCGAGAGCGAGCGATACACCGACGCGAAAAGTCGAGCGAGGCGCTCCTCGGTGGCCGGTTGATCTTGAAAGCGCGTGCTGCTCTCTTTGGCGGCGTCGTCAAGCAGTTCCAGCGCGGTCGGCCAATTGCCGCCATGCAGATCAGGGTCCGCACGACCGAGAATGCTCACGACGTAGTCGGCGGTGTCATTGGCGCGTGCGGCTTCGTTTTTGGCGCGCTCGTACTGCCACACCGAAACGCCCAAACCCGTCGCCAGTGCGACGATTAGTGTGCCGGTGAGGCCCACGGGTAGCCAATTTCGGCGCAGCCACAGTTTCGTGCGATAGCTTCGATCTTCGCGGCGCGCCGCAATCGGGCGACGTTCCGCCCACCGCCGCAGGTCCGACACGAAGGCTTCCATCGAACGATAGCGATCAGCCGGGTCGACGCGCAGTGCGCGCGCGATGATGGCGTCGATGTCACCTTCGAGCCGTACTGCGTCGGCAGGTGGCGGAATGTTGTCTTTGGTGTTCTGCGGCGGACGGGCGCTGGCGGCCTCAGACACGCGCGGCGGCACGACGTGCAACACCGCGTGCTCTAAGGCTGCGCGGCCCGGCTTTTCGGGTGTGTGTGCGCGGTGTCCGGCGAGCAGGTGGTACGCCAACGCCGCGATGGAATAAATGTCGCTGGCAACACCCGAGGCTTCGCCGGTAATGAGCTCCGGCGCAGCGTATTCCACGGTCAGCCCGCGGCCCGCGATCTTCGTCACCTCCGAACTGGTGGTCTCGTCGTGCTCGGTTTTCTCTAGCAATCCGGCGACACCGAAATCGAGGAGCTTCGCGTGCCCGCTCGCTGTCACCAACACGTTCGACGGTTTCAGGTCGCGATGGACGACCAGTTGCGAATGCGCATAGGCCACCGCTTCACCGATCTCGCGGATGATCGCCACACGCGCGTCGACCGTTTTTGCGTGCTCCGCCACGTAGTTAAGCAGGGGGCTGCCTTCTACGTATTCGAGCACCAGAAATGGTTGGCCAAACAACCGTCCAGCGTCGATCAGTCGCGCGATACCCGGATGGTTGAGCCGCGCGAGTAGCGAGCGCTCCTGTGCAAAGCGCGCCTCGAAGCGCTCGCTGTCCACGTCGGACTTCAAGAACTTGACCGCTGCTTTTGCTTGGTACAACCCATCAGCGCGCGTGGCGAGCCAGACCTCACCCATGCCGCCGACGCCGATGATCTCTTCTAGTCGCCATGCGCCGCAGAGCTCGCCGCTGTGGCGCTTATTTTTTGCCCGTGAACGCTCGGCTCGCAGCGCGCGTTGCAGTAAGCCGTCAAATCCTTTTTCCGCGCCGTCGCCGAGCACAGGTGCAAGGTGCGTTGTTAGACCCGCCAGCGGATGACGTACGACGTTGGTGACGAGCGTCTGGGCGTGTGCGCGGCCCAGCAAGCGGCGCACTTCGTTGGCAACGCGTGGGTCTCCTTGCGCTAGCCGCGCGAGGAACGCCGGACGCGAGAGTTCGTCGGTTTCGAGCGCTTCGTCGAATGCCGTATTCACCGCCTTCCAGAGCGCGGCGTCAAACTCCGGCGCGGCGGGAGACGGTGCGGGCGAGGAAGTTGGAGGCGTGGCGGTCATTGCCCTTGAAAGGACGCGAATTGCCGCCGTGTTGCGCCAGCGGATTTCAAACTTTGGTTAAGCGCTGTGCTGTACGCGCCATGCTCAGATGCGAGCGTTAGCTACATCAAGCCATTCGGCGAGTAGCGCGCGGGCTTTGGTGATTTCACGGTTCACCGTTCGCGTTGAAATCGAACGCGCTTCAGCCGTTTCTTCAATCGTCATGCCGCAGAAAAAATGCAGCTCAGAGGTTTGATACATGCCTTCGTCGATGAGCTTGAGGCGCTCTAGTGCTTGATCAAGCGCGACGACGTCGACCGCCGGTAACCAACTATCTGGCGCGGAGTCGGCGTGCGAGAGCGTAAGCAGTGTCGCGCCGCCGCCGCGCTTCTCTGCGTCGCGCGCGCGCACAAAATCAATCACGATCGAGCGCAGCACTTTGCCAACGTAGGCGAAGAATTGCACACGCGTGTCGCCCATCAATCCTTCGCGCTCGGCCATGCGCATGAAGCCCTCGTGCACCAGCGCCGTCGCGTTTAAGCCGGTCACGCCACCGGCCTGAGCGAGACGCGCGCGAGCCACCCGTTTGATTTCGGGGTACAGTTCTGCGTAGAGGGTGCCCATCGCGTCGGCGTCGCCGCCGGCTGCGAGGTGAAAGAGTTCGGGAGTGACCGCTGGCATAGTTTTCTCGTAGGAAACGTCTTTTTACCCTTTATCCCCGATAACGTAAACCAAACCGGTGCCCGACCGCCTCACGGCACCTGCTTCTAGGTGATTGAAATGACTCAACAAATTCTCCGTAACGCCCGAATTTTCGACAGCATGACTGGGCGCGTCGGCGAACCCGCAAGCATTCTTGTCATCGACGGCAAGATTTCGGCGGTTATGCCGGCAGGATCGCCGGTTCCCGCGGGGGAAAGCGTGGATTTGGGCGGACGCGTCGTGCTGCCGGGGCTTATCGATTGTCATGTGCATGTGATGGCGGTGCACCACGACGTGTGGCAGCTTTCGATGCAACCGCCGAGCTACATCACCGCACAGGCGCGGCATGTACTCGAAGGCATGTTGGATCGCGGCTTTACGACCGTGCGCGATGCAGCGGGCGCGGATTACGGCGTGCAGCTCGCGATTGAGCGCGGGTTCTTGCGGGGGCCGCGGTTATTTTTTGCGGGTGCACCGCTTTCACAAACCGGCGGTCATGCTGACATTCGGCCGCGAGGCGTGCAGGAATTTATCTGCACCTGTGCGGGACTTGGATTGTTTCCAGCGTTGGCCGATGGCGTGCCCGAAGTGCGGCGTGCGGTGCGCGAGCAGCTGCGCAGCGGCGCTAATCAGATCAAGATCATGGCGGGCGGCGGCGTAGCGAGCCCGACCGACCCGATTGACGGCACGCAGTATTCGCTCGAAGAGCTGACGGCTGCGTGCGAAGAGGCGACGGCGGCGAACACGTACGTGATGGCGCACGCGTACTCGCCGCGTTCGATCACACGTGCGGTTCAGTGCGGCGTGCGCTCGATTGAGCACGGTAATTTGCTCGATGAAGATTCGGCTAAGGCGATGAAAACGCAAGGCGCGTATCTCGTGCCGACGCTCTCGACGTACGCGGTGCTCGGCGAAGAGGGCAAGCGCTTGATGTGGAGTCCTGAGCAGTTGGTGAAATTGGATCGGGTGAAAGACGCGGGTACGCAGGCCATCGCGATTGCCAAAGCGCACGGCGTGCCAATTGCGTTTGGCACCGATTTGCTCGGCGCGATGCATCCGCAGCAGAGCATTGAATGGCGGCTGCGCTCGGGCGTGCAAACTGCCGTCGAGATTTTGCAAAGCGCGACCAGCGTTGCCGCGAAACTCTTAAATCAAGAGGGCAAGCTCGGTGTTATCGCGCCCGGTGCGCATGCGGATTTGGTGGTCGTCAACGGTGACCCGACGGCAGATATCACGGTGTTGTGCGACCCCGCGAATGCGCTGGCGGGTGTGATGAAGGCGGGCGTATGGGAGCGGGCGCTGCGCGGGTAGACCGTACTGGTTGCTAGTTAATACAGCTTTTTTGCTCAAACGACCGCCAGGCGGCCTTTTAAGCTACTTTTAGTCTTTTATCGACTAAGGCGAAAAAAGCGATGAAATCTAGCTGTGGCGGTCGTTCGCTGCAAATAGCTGTTGCCGCGATTCAATCACTTTCGCCGTAGCCCAGCGCGTTCACGATTGAGCGTCGGCATCACGGCAATTTGCATGCGCCGCTGACCCCCATTGCCACGGCTGACTCCGCCGCGCCGGTCGCGACGGCTTTTCCGTCGAAGAACACAGCGATCTGATTCGCGACGCCAAATTTCGCGTTGGCACGACGGCGCTCATTGAGCGTGCGGAAAATATTCCACTCTTCGTGTGCCCCGTTGCTAAACGACACCGACGCTTTGAGCCCGTAATAATTTCGGAACGTGTTTCGCGTTACGCGGCCGCGCTCAACTTCACGTTTCAGTCCTGCATCCTTCGCTATGCGCTCATCGAAAAACGTGCCCAGACGATCCATGTCGCCGGTGCCGGTGAGCGCGAAATACGCCGCGAAATCAGAAGGACCCGCGAAGTAAACAAAATCAAAATCCTTACCGGTAGCGGTCAGCCCCTCGAGCACGCGCGTCCACATCAACATGTAGTCGTCGTTGGCACCGCGTGTGCCCGATGGCAGCGACAGGTCAGATTCTTTTTCGCCCGGATTGAGCACCCAAACTGAACCCGCACCGAAGCGTGCCTCGACACGCTCCTTCGTCATCTTGCCAACCTCGGCGTTCACGTTGAAATACCCACCCCCCAACGTGGACAGCGGCAAGCTGAGATAACCAATCGCTTTGCCCGCAGCGCGCGCCTCGGCGATTTGACTTCGGTAGCGCTTTATTTTTTCGTCGATCAACGGCTTGAGTTCATCGTTGACGCAGTAGCAAAGTTTGATTTCCGTGCATTCCGTGACTTTCGCCGCGTGCACGGTGTTTGACGCGATCAATGCGGCCATGATCGGGGCGGTAAGCAGCGCAGTGCGTGCAAAGCGTACAAGGCGAGAGGCCAGCAGGCGTGACGGTGTCGGAATGGAAGCGAGCGCAGACATGTGGATCTCCAGAAAATACTGCGTACATGCTACGCAAAACGCGGCGATTTCGCACGTGGAGCGACGCACACACCTGTGGTGCAGAGTACGACCGCCGCTACGAGTTAAAACAGGGCAAACACGCTCGCTGTGCTGCCCTTCAATGGTGCGCGGCGCGAACCAACCGCAGCTATTTCTTTTTGTTCGTGGTGCTTTTGGCTTCCGGCTTTTCTTCGGGCTTGTAATCGCCGATGACCCCTTTCACGGGGCACACAGAAAACACAGCGCACTTTTTGCAGCCAACGGCGAGGGCGATAGGGCAGACAGTCATGATCAAGCTCCGGAAATTAGGCAGACCGACGCAGTATGCGCTTGTTGCTCGACACGAACTTTGTTTAAGTCGTAATGAAGCCGTGAAGCAACGCGTACACCTTGCGGTCCGTGAGTAAATCCATGTGATTGCGGTCGTGCAGCACCGCGCGGTTTTGTTCGGAAAATTTCAACGAACGCGCGCCGTTTTCGTGCTCGCCGAGCGCACTGGTGAGCTGCACCAAACCATCGCCAATCCAATCGGTTTTCTGGTGGCCCGATGGCTTCATCGTCGCCGCAATCGCGTAGCAGCGCACGCCAGTCGGTAGCGGCACCACGCTGTGTTCGCTCGCGGCACGCGGCGCACCGCTCTCGGCGTGCCAATCTTCGTCGGTCACACTGCCGTGACGCAAATCGTTGATGCCATTGCTGCGCACTTTACCGAGCTTTGCGAACGGCGACGCGTACGGCGCAGCGCCGAGCAACAGATCAATCCAGTGACCGCCGCGCTCCAGTGGTGCTCCCAGATGCGGCGTACCCAGAAACACCATCGCGTCAAGCGACTTGCACCACGCGTGCCGCGCTTTGCGACCAAAGTGCACGGCACTCCTCGACACCAGTCCGCCCATGCTGTGCGTCACGATCACCAGCGATTCAATCGGCACCGGCCACGCAGCGAGCAGCGCTTTCAACTGCGCCGCAAATTCACGACCATTTTCAGATACGTGTCGGCCTGTGTTGTAGCGCAGATAAATCGATGTGAAGCCGTCTTCATCCGCGAGCCGCTTGCCGAAATCACAGGTGTCGCTGTCTGCGTATTTCGTATTGTCGGCGTCATCCATCCAGCCTTCTTCATTCATGCAGAGTCCATGCACAAACACTACAACTTTGCCGGTCGCCTGTGGCAATTCTTCCGCGAGCGCGTCCCGCGAGAGCGTAAGCCCCTGCGTCCTGGTACGCATCTGCATCACAGTGGCAAGTGGATTTTTTGTTTCGACCAAATGGTCGCCCAACACGCCATTGAGCGCTGCAACAATCGCACCGCGCGCGCGCGGTGACGGCACGTCGGCGAGCGCCGGCGACACCAACGCCAACGCCGCGTCCACGCCGCCGCCCACCACGCGTGTGACGCCTCGCACGGTGCGGTACACAAACCCAGTGACGCCACTCGTGCGGCCGTTTTCCTGCGACGACGTGACGCCAGGCACTCGCGCAATGTTGCGATGCATTGCCTCAACTAAATCGGTGATTCCAGTCGTCGCGTCAATCACTAAACGGCCAACGCCACGCAGATCGGAGGCGATGGAACCAGGGCTCTGTGTCATGTTGCACTTCCCGCGCAAAAAAAGCGCATAAGCCCTAACCGTAGCGCCAGCGGCTAGAGTGAGTCCGCTAATCCTGTTTTCGCCCGGGGTTGGCTCCACTCAATCCGATCCAAAGCTTTCTAACGCAACCGCGCTGTGCAATATGTAATCGATTGCATCTGAAAGATTGCACGGCGTTCTTGTTGCAATGAGGCCTGCGCTACACCACAATGCTGCGGCAAAGTCGAAACAACGCTTCTTTTATCCACGCGCTTGCACGTGGGTGTACTTAGGGCGGGCGGCCCGAAGGCGTGTGAGGCACCGACATTAACAGGAGGAATGTGTATGGAAATCAGCCGAAGGGAATTCCTTCGGGTCAGTGGAGCAGGGCTGGTCAGTTCCAGTCTTGTCGCGTTGGGGTTTTCACCCACGGCCGCTTTGGCCGAAACGCGAAACTTCAAATTGGCCCGAACGACCGAGACAAGAAGTACGTGTCCGTACTGCTCAGTGAGCTGCGGTATGGTGATTTACACGTTGGGCGATAAGGCCAAAAACGTGAAATCAACCATCGTTCACGTTGAAGGCGACCCTGACCACCCGGTTAATCGCGGCACGCTCTGCCCTAAGGGCGCTGGCGTAATGGACATGATCCAGTCGCCTAATCGCGTCACGTTTCCACAAGTGCGTGAAGCAGGCAGCAATGAATGGAAGCGCATCTCGTGGGATGACGCGTTGACTCGCGTTGCCAAGCACATGAAGGCCGACCGTGATGCAAATCTCGTCAAGACAAATGACAAAGGCGTCACGGTTAATCGTTGGAACACGACAGGGTTCTTGATTTCCTCCGCGGCGTCCAACGAGGGCGGCTATCTGAGCGTCAAGATCGCTCGTGGTTTAGGTATAGTAGGTTTAGATACACAAGCGCGTATCTGACACGCACCGACGGTGTCCAGTCTGGGCCCGACTTTCGGTCGCGGAGCGATGACAAATTCTTGGACTGATATCAAGAATGCTGATCTCGTTCTCGTCATGGGTGGCAATGCCGCCGAAGCGCATCCGTGTGGATTCAAATGGGTCGTTGAAGCGCAACAACAGCGCAAGGCCAAACTAATCGCCGTTGATCCGCGTTTCACGCGCTCCGCTGCGGTTGCTGATTACTACGCGCCGATTCGCGTAGGAACCGACATTGCTTTCTTGGGCGGCGTCATCAATTATTTGCTTTCAACAGGCAAGATTCATCTCGACTACGTAAAGTTGAATACCGACGCCACGTTCCTGACGAAGGAAGGGTTCGGCTTCGACAACGGCTTCTTCAGTGGTTACAACGTCGAGAAGCGCAGCTACGACAAATCAAGCTGGGGTTACCAACTGGGCGAAGACGGTTTTGTCAAAGTTGACGACTCGTTGGAAAACCCATTGTGTGTCTTCCAACGGATGAAGAAGCACTACTCGCGCTACACACCAGAATTGGTTAGCCGCATTACCGGTACGCCGAAAGATCGTTTCATCACGATTTGCGAGATGTTGGCGGGTACGTCAGCGACGAACAAAGTGATGACGATTTGCTATGCCCTCGGTTGGACGCAGCACTCAGTGGGCTCGCAAAATATTCGCACGATGGCGATGATCCAGTTGTTGCTTGGCAACATGGGGCGACCGGGGGGCGGAATCAACGCGCTGCGTGGCCACGCCAACGTGCAAGGCATCACCGATATGTGCGCTTACTCCGAGGTACTGTCGGGCTACTTGTCGTCACCCACCGAGGCGGATGTTGATCGTACTACGTACTTGGCTTCGCGTACGGGGAAACCGTTGCGTCCGAACCAAATGACGTTTACACAGAACTTCCCGAAATGGTTCACAAGCTTGTCCAAGGCGTACTACGGCAATGCAGCCACGGTTGACAACGGGTTCGCCTACGACTGGTTCCCTAAACGTGACGGCGCGTACGACGTCCTCGCGATGTTCGAGCGGATGCACCAAGGCAAGATGAACGGCTTCATTTGCCAAGGTTTCAATCCACTTGCGGCCGTGCCGAACAAGAAGAAGCTGTCGGCGGCGCTCGCCAAGTTGAAGTATCTCGTGGTCATGGATCCGCTAGAGACTGAAACCAGCGAGTTCTGGAAAAACTACGGTGCGCTCAACGACGTCGATTCGTCGAAGATGCAAACCGAAGTCTTCCGGTTCCCCACGAGTTGTTTTGCGGAAGAAGCGGGCAGCTTTACGAACTCAAGCCGCGTCATCACATGGAAAGAGAAAGCGGTTGATCCGCCGGGTGAGGCCAAAACCGACACCGAGATCATGGCGCGGCTCTTCCAGAAGCTGCGTGCGATGTATTCGAAGGACGGCGGTTCGCTGCCGGAGCCCGTCGCAGCGCTGACTTGGCCGTACTTGAATGCCAACTTCCCGACGGCGGTTGAGTTGCTGCGAGAAATTAACGGCAAGGCACTAGCTGACGTCGTCGCACCGCCAGACCCCAAAAATCCGACGGCTCCGCCGACGGTGTTGGTGAAGGCTGGGGAGCAGTTGCCGGGCTTTGCAATGTTGCGTGACGATGGCTCGACGAGTTGCGGCAACTGGATCTACTCTGGTTGTTTCAGTCAAGCTGGCAATCTCACGGCGCGTCGTGACAACTCCGACCCTACCGGGTTGGGTGTGTTCGCAAACTGGGGCTTCGCATGGCCGGCCAATCGTCGCATCATTTACAACCGCGCAAGCGCGGACAAAGACGGCAAACCGTGGGATCCATCGCGCAAATACTTGGCGTGGAACGGCACCAGTTGGGCGGGCGGCGCGGACGTGCCGGATATGCGGCCAGACGCGGCACCAGAGCAGGGTGTCGGTGCCTTCATCATGAACCCGGAAGGCGTGGCACGCTTGCACGCTGTCGGCATGAACGAAGGTCCGTTCCCTGAACACTACGAGCCGTTTGAGACGCCGGTCGGCGTGAACTTGATGTGCCCGACCAACGCCAAGGCGGTCAGCAATCCGGCCGCGCGTGTGTACAAAGGCGATCTGGAAGCGTTTGGTAAGAAAGAGGAGTTCCCGTACGCGGCGACGACTTACCGACTTACGGAGCACTTCCACTATTGGTCGAAACACTCGCGAAGCAACGCGATCACGCAGCCGGCTGCATTCGTCGAAATTGGCGAAGAGCTCGCGAAGGAAAAAGGCATCAAGCAGGGTGACAAAGTCAAGGTTCGCTCGAACCGCGGCGAGGTCATTGCAGCGTGCGTCGTGACCAAGCGCATCAAAGCGCTCGATGTCGACGGCAAGAAGGTGCACCACGTAGGCATACCAATTCATTGGGGCTTCAAGGGCGTCACGCAAAATGGCTACTTGGCCAATTCGCTGACACCGTTTGTGGGTGACGCCAATTCGCAGACGCCTGAATTTAAGGCGTTCCTTGTCAACATCGAGAAGGTGTAGGGGGAGCGTTATGACTGGTGTAATTTCTCAAGACGTAATGGCGCGCTCCGCGACCACTACCCCATCGCCTCAGATACGCAGCGCCGTGCCTGAGGTTGCCAAGCTCATAGACGAGTCCAAGTGCATTGGCTGCAAAGCCTGCCAGGTCGCGTGCATGAACTGGAACGACCTACGCGACGACGTTGGAGATAACGTTGGCGTGTATGACAACCCGGCCGATCTAACGGCGAGTTCGTGGACGGTCATGAAGTTCTACGAAGTAGAGCCCAAGGCCGGCAGTCTTGAATGGCTGATCCGTAAAGACGGCTGTATGCATTGCGAAGATCCGGGGTGCCTAAAGGCGTGCCCATCGCCGGGCGCCATCGTTAAACACGCGAACGGCATCGTGGACTTCGTGTCTGAAAACTGCATTGGCTGCGGTTACTGCGTCAAAGGTTGCCCGTTCGACGTCCCGCGCATTTCGCAGAAAGACAACAAGGCCTACAAGTGCACTTTGTGCTCTGATCGTGTAGGGGTTGGCCTTGAGCCCGCGTGCGTGAAAACGTGTCCGACTGGCGCGATCTCGTTTGGCACTAAGGCGGACATGGTGTCATATGGTGAAAAGCGCTCCGGCGAGTTGAAGGAACGCGGATTCCAGAACGCCGGGCTCTACAACCCGCAGGGCGTTGGTGGTACGCACGTCATGTACGTGCTCAAACATGCCGATCAACCTGAGTTGGTTGGACTTCCGAACAATCCAAGCATCAGTCCGTTGGTTTCATTGTGGAAAGGCATCGCCAAACCACTCGCCGTCGCTGGAATGATCGGCGCGGTGGTTGCCTCATTCTTCCATTACGTGAAGGTTGGGCCGATTGAAGAGAAGAGCGAAGACAAAAACGACGAAAAGGAGAAAGCGTGATGGCTACTAAACTGCTGCAACGCTACAACGAGCGTGAGCGAATGAACCATTGGTTCGTCGTGCTCATGTTTGTGCTCGCCGCATTGTCGGGCTTGGCCTTCTTTCATCCCAGCCTGTTCTTCTTGACCAACCTGTTTGGTGGCGGCGCGTGGGCACGCATCCTGCACCCGTTCGCGGGACTGGTCATGGTGCTCTCATTCGCGGGTATGTTTATTCGCTATTGGCGTGAGAACGTCATTTCGGATTCCGACCGCGAGTGGAAGAAGCACATGGGAGAGATGATGCGCGGCGACAAGTCTCGCATGCCGCCTGTGGGCAAATACAACTACGGTCAGAAGCTCGTGTTCTGGATTGCGGCGCTTAGCCTCGCAGTGCTCCTAGTCACGGGGTTCATGTTCTGGCGGCCGTGGTTTGCACCATTTTTCCCAATCTCGTTGATGCGGGTTGCAGTGTTGTTGCATTCCATCGCGGCGGTGGCGCTCATTGCGTCGATCATCGTGCATGTATACGCAGCTATTTGGGTCAAGGGGACGGTTCGTGCGATGACGCGTGGAACGGTATCTGACGAATGGGCGAAGGCCAATCATCCCTTGTGGCGCGAGGAAGTGAACAAGCGTTAATCAGTTTCCCTGAGAGGCGCTTGATACTGCGGGCGGGTTCGCATGAACCGCCCGCTTTTTGTTGAAAGGTTTGAATAATGGTGGCGAGCGCAACAGTGCGCATTATGTCGGCGGAGGAGATCGCAGCGCAGTCGATTGGGGATGCGCCGTTGCTTAGGCTGCCCGATGTGTCGACGGTTTTTGCCGAACGACAAATGCGTTTGTCACAGCTTGCTCGCGGGCATGCGATGGAGGCGTACATGACGCTGATGGCGGCGGTCGCGGGCGCACAGCAAACGTTGGTCGCCAAGTTCGTCGACGTTGACATTCCGGCTCCCTCTGCGCTGGCCGTGGCCCGCGCTCATGGCATGTCTGCACTCCCCGCTGCGACGTGGTCGCGACATTCCGTTTGGCAGTCGATGCTGCGTGAACTGGTCGCTCTCGTAAGGCCAGCCGCACCCGACAGTGCTTACGCAACGCTTGACACTCTGTCCGTCGCCGATTCGGAGTTCTTGGAAGCGCAGGCGGATGCGCTGCTGGGCGCGACGGACGCGTCGTTCGACATGGCGGCCGCCCCGTTCATCGCCGCTGCCCTTCAGGTTTACTGGACGCGGATGGCGGCCGCCGTGGGCGCGTCACCCGCCGCCAGCGCAGACCCGTTTCCACGCACCAACGACGACACCGTGTGTCCGTGCTGCGGCTCCGGACCCACCGCTAGCGTCACCCGTGCTACCGGTGGCACGCAGGGGCACCGTTACTTGCATTGTTCGCTGTGCAATTGCGAATGGCATATGGTGCGGATTCGCTGCCCGCGCTGTGCATCAAGCAAGAGTCTCGCCTATCACGCGCTTGATGCGTCGACTGCAGAGACGGATGCTGATGGCGCTGCTGCGCGCGCTGCACTCGCGAGTATTCAAGCGGAGACCTGTGACGAGTGCAATCACTATCTCAAGATCATGCACACGGATCGCGATCCCTTGATCGAGCCCGTCGCGGATGACCTCGCTACTGTTACTTTGGATTTGCTTGTGGCTGACGAAGGCAAGCGACGTCATGGCCGCAACCTAATGCTGCTTTTTGACGAAAGCGCCATCGCGCCACCCGACCCCGGAGCACCATGATGACGAGGCCCCCAGAATCCGTAGTTGACGGTTCGCAGGCCTCCCAGCTTAACGAAGCCGCCGCGCTCAAAGACCTACCTTCCGTCGATACGCTATTGCGTCAGTCAGGTGTTGCCGCGCTTGTAGCGGTGCACGGCCACACCTTGGTGGCGCGCATTGCTCGAGAGCAGCTCGATGATTGGCGAGCCTTGACGAAGACTGCCACGCTTGCGCGCGCAGCGATTGCTCCCGGCGCAGCGGAGGCAGCGATATCCGCTCGCGTTGACTCGACCTTAGCCGGACGAATGCGGTCGGTGCTCAATCTGACGGGTACTGTGATTCATACGAATCTCGGCCGCGCGCTGTTGTCCGATAGCACACTGCAATATGTCTTGGCGATGATGTCGGGGCCAAACAATCTTGAGTTCGACCTCAATACAGGTTCGCGTGGTGACCGCGATTCGCTCGTTGAGGATTTACTCTGCGAACTCACCGGTGCCGAGGCCGCAACGGTGGTCAACAACAACGCCGCGGCGGTACTGCTGACCATCGCAGCAATGGCGCGTGGTCGCGAAGTGGTGGTCTCGCGCGGAGAACTCGTTGAAATTGGCGGCGCGTTTCGGATGCCTGATGTGATGGCCTCCGCAGGGGCGACGATGGTCGAGGTCGGCACCACCAATCGCACGCATCCGCATGATTACGAACGCGCCATCACCGAGCGCACAGCGCTCGTGATGAAAGTTCACACAAGCAACTATGCCGTGCAAGGCTTCACGTCCTCCGTGGAAGAGGGTGAGTTAGCGAAAATTTGTCACGCTCGTGGCGTGCCGCTTGCGACCGACCTCGGAAGTGGTGCATTGGTCGATCTCTCAAATTGGGGATTGCCACGCGAGCCCTTGCCACAAGAGATGTTGGCTGCCGGTTGCGACGTCGTCACCTTTAGTGGCGATAAATTGCTGGGCGGGCCACAAGCGGGTCTGATCGTCGGGTCGCGCGACGCGATCGGACGTATCCGCAAGTTCCCGATGAAACGAGCGCTGCGTATGAGCAAGCTGCCGCTCGCCGCGCTCGAAGCCACGTTGCGGTTGTATTTGCGGCCGGAGCGCTTGACGCAAGATTTGCCGACGCTGCGGTTGCTGACTCGTCCGTTGGCGCAGATTGAGGCAACCGCCAATACGCTGCTTGATCCCGTGGGCCAAGCCATCGCGCCGCGCTTTCGCGTGAACGTGCTGGCGATGCAGGGGCAAATTGGCTCTGGGTCGTTACCCGTCGAGCGTTTGCCCTCCGCGGGATTGGCGATTGAGCCCGTCGACAAGAAGGCGGCTGGCCGTGCGCTCGACGAGCTTGCCGCCGCGCTCCGGTCGCTGCCAGTTCCGACGATTGGACGCATCAATGACGGACGGTTGCTGCTCGATATGCGCTGCCTCGAATCGCCAGAAATATTCACGCGACAGCTGCCTGAACTGCGCGCAAACCTCTATTCCTGAACACTTCACACTCAGTCACAAGGATTACTTATGAGCCTCGATAGACGCCAATTCCTCACCGCCGCAGCTAGTACCGCTACGGTTCTCGCCGCTAACAGTAATGCCGCGACCGCGCCACTGCCATTTCTGATTGGCAGCCAGACCTCGCCGCTCATCGCGAAAGGTAAAGCGCCGCGGGTGGTGGTGTGCGGTGGTGGTTGGGGCGGTCTCACGGTATCGAAGTACCTACGCAAACTCGCGCCCGACGCTGAAGTCATCATGCTCGAGCGCAACAACACTTTCTTCTCATGCCCGATGAGCAACAAGTGGCTCATCGACGTTGTCGATACGCAGTTCTTGACGTACGAGTACTTGCAAGTCAGCGAGCGTCACGGCTATCGCTACATCCAAAGCGAAATTCTGGCTATCGACCGCGACGCCAAGCGCGTCGTGACAAACCTCGGATGGCTTGACTACGACTACCTCGTGATGGCGCCTGGTATTCGTTACAACTACGAAGCGTGGTTTGGTAATGACCGCCGCGCGGCCGAGGCGACCAAGGCACGCTTCCCAGCGGCCTACGTGCCTAACGCCGAACACTTCGCGCTCAAGCGCGCGCTGCATGATTTCAAAGGTGGTGAATGGGTAATGAACTTGCCACCGCCGCCGCAACGTTGCCCGCCAAGTCCTTACGAGCGTGCGTGTCTGGTGGCGTGGTGGTTCAAGAAGCACAGTATCAAAGGCCACATCACCATCCTCGACCACAAAGATGGCGTGCGGCCCATTGGTATTGGATTCCGCACAGCTTTCTCCGAGCTCTACAAAGACATCATCACCTACGTGCCGAACGCGCATGTGAAGGAAATTGATCCGTTCGCGAAGCGGATCAAGACCGCTGCGGGCGACGTGAAGTTTGATCACGCGGTGCTCATGGCGCCCCACCAAGCGGGCGACATTGCATGGAAGGCCGGTGCAATTGGCATGAACGCTGAAGGCAAGCCTACGGGTTGGACTGCGGT
Organism: Casimicrobium sp.; assembly: GCA_040079845.1. GTDB lineage: Bacteria > Pseudomonadota > Gammaproteobacteria > Burkholderiales > Casimicrobiaceae > Casimicrobium. The sequence goes on from JBEBJR010000001.1 coordinate 297,675, forward strand.
CGATCCTTTGATGCTCACGATGAAATCCGACCCTAACGTGTACGTGATCGGCGACGCGGTCGGAATGGTCTCGCCGCAATTTTTGTTCTACCCCAAAGCGGGCCACGTTGCGAATCAACATGGCCGTATCGTCGCCAAGTACATTGCCGAGCGTATCGCTGGGCGCGCGCCGAAATACGCGCTACCGGACAACCTTTGCTACATGCTCGTCAACGGCGAGCCGCGCGAAGCGATCAACGTGCAATTCGACTACAAACTCAACGCCGAAGGCATCATCGAACAGTCCCAGATCGACGACAACGTTCGCCGTACGGAACTACTTTCCGAAGACTTTAAGTGGTTTAGCCGGATGGTGGAAGATTTGTTTGCATAGGCTAAACGGCACACGCGAAGCATGATTGTCGGTACCGCAGGGCATATCGATCACGGCAAGACGACGCTCGTGCGCGCGCTCACGGGCGTCGACACGGATCGGCTGCCCGAGGAAAAGCAACGAGGCATCAGCATCGAGCTGGGTTACGCGTTTCTGGATGTGCCTGCACTCGCCGCTGATGCAACAGCGTCTAATGGGGCCGAAACCGAACGAATTGGCTTCATCGACGTGCCGGGTCACGAGCGTTTGGTGCACACCATGCTCGCGGGCGCGACTGGCATTGATCTGGCACTTCTCCTCGTCGCTGCGGACGACGGCCCGATGCCGCAGACTCGCGAACATTTGGCGGTACTCTCGCTGCTCGGGATCACCCGTGGTGCTGTTGTCATCACGAAGGCTGATCGAGCTGACGCTACGAGGCTTGCCGAGGTCATGGGTCAGGTGAGGACGTTGGTGGCTGGCACCGCGTTGGCGAATGCGCCAACATTTTGCGTCTCCGCCGTTTCGGGTGACGGCGTGGCTTCGTTGCGAGACTGGTTGTTTGCCGAGGCGCGTTCCTTTACTCCCGAGACCGCGGCGGGCCGTGCGTTTCGGTTAGCGATAGATCGCGCATTCACAATCGACGGCGTAGGCACAGTGTGTACAGGGACCGTACATGCGGGCGAGGTGCGCATCGGGGACGTACTTGAACTAGCACCAGCGCGCGCGGATACGGCGCTTCGCGTTCGCAGTTTGCACGCGCAAAACAAACGCGTTGAGCTCGCGCGCGCTGGAGAGCGTTGCGCTGTGGCCCTAGCTGGGGCCGCGAAGGATGATTTGGCGCGGGGGCAATGGTTGGTCGAAGCGGGTGCTACTTCTGTAAGTGCGCGCGTCGACGTAGAACTCACCGTTTGGCAGGACGAGACGTCGAATCTGCGCTCCGGGGCCAGCGTACACGTACACGTCGGCGCTGCTAGCGTCATGGCGAGCGTGGCAGTCCTTGACGCTGGCGACGCGATCAAGCAAGGCGCGACCGCGCGCGCTCAACTTGTGTTGCGGCAACCCGTGGGGCTGTGGCGGAATGATCGCGTTGTCCTACGCGACGCAGCGGCGTCGCGAACGATAGGCGGTGGCAGGGTGCTAGACCCATCGGCACCGGTGCGATACCGGCGCACGCCGCAACGGATGGCGGAGCTCGATGCGATGGCGCTGCCGTCGGTCACGGAGCGGTTCAGGGCGTTGCTCGCGGTCAGTGAAACCGGCTTAGCCATTGACCAGTTTCGGCGCGTTGAAGGAATTCGCGCCGACGCGTGGCCACCCGGTGGGCTCAACCCGGATTCAGCGCTCGTCGCGCAATCGGCGGACGGTCAGTTTGCGCTCTCAGGAGTCCGCGCGGCAGCCGCGTCAATGAAAGCCTGCGACGCGTTGCGTCAATACCACCTCGCGCATCCCGAAGAGTTGGGTCCCGACCCGTCTCGGTTGCGCCGTCTCGCCCTGCCGCGGCTCAATGCGTCGCTTTTTGACGCGCTGTTGGCGCAACTCATTGCCGCGGGCGCAGTGACGCGTCGCGGGGCTGCTATTCATTTGCCAGAGCATGGCGTTCGCCTGTCTGACGCAGATCAACGCGTCGCGCAGCAGATCGCCGCACCAATTGACGCTGCGCGTTTCGAAGGCGCGTGGATACGTGACCTAGCGCGAGACTGCCGTATTGCCGAGTCGGTATTGCGCGCGTCGGTGGCGCGCTTGTCGCAGCAAGGAGAGGTGCACCAAGTGGTGCGCGATCTTCTATATTCAACCGTTGTGATGACTGAACTTGCTACGATTGCGCGAGCGCTGGCGTCAGGGGCCGAAGGTACCGTCACGGCCGCCGCGCTGCGCGATGCGACACACCTAGGTCGGAAGCGCGCGATCCAGATTCTTGAGTATTTCGACCGTGTAGGTTTGTTTCGGCGCGTTGGCGATTCGCACAAACTGCGCACGGAGAGTCAGTTGTTTGTCACGCATGAAGTGTCGTGATGATTTGGAAGGGAAACGATCCTGGTGGATCGGCCGGGCTTCAAACCCGGTGGGCGGCGCCACGCGTTGCCGGGTGGGTTCGACTCCCATTCCCTTCCGCCACCGTTTTGTTCCCCACGGATTTACCCAAAGGCCACTCTGCGCATGATCGTTCACGGGTTTGAGTTTCCGGATGATGTTTACCTTTTGGTCGAGCACCAAGTGTGGGTTCGGCGGGACGCGGATGGTGCCGCGACCGTTGGCATTACAGCGCTTGGCATTCACCTAGGCGGCGAGATTTATATGTGCCGCGTCAAACCCGTTGGCACGCGCGTTGAGCAGGCGCGCTCGATTGGGATTGTCGAACTCGCAAAGACCATCATTTCCGTGAAGGCACCGGTCACCGGCGTGATCGAATCCGTAAATCCGGCACTCGAACAGACGCCGGAGCTCATCCACCTTGACCCCTACGGCAAAGGCTGGTTGGCGCGAGTACGCGTGGAGGATTTTGGTCGCGATGAGTCGCTGCTCGTTCGCGCCGCGCTCGCGGCTGAGGCTGTGTCGAACTACTACGCCACGGCGCCCAAACCGCATGAACGAAACGCCGAATAACGCGCCCGTGGACGGCATCGCGATTCTCTTGTGGTCGGCCGATCCACGCGCACCGCATCGTCTGGCAACACCGTTCTTTTGTGCGGCGGCGGCCGCAGCGATGGATACGCCGGTTGAAGTTTATTTTGCCGCTAGAAGCGTTGAACTGTTGCGCCCCGGCGTGGCCGCAGAACTTCGGGCCTCTGCGCACCCAAAGACGATACTCGATTCGATGCGCGAGGCGATCGAGCACGGCGCTGTTTTTTACGCGTGTCGCGATGCGTTGGTTGCAAGCGACGTTGATTCCGCGAACCTCATCGTAGAGTGCCAAGCCTTCGGCGGTGCCGTGCAGTTCATGGCGCGCATGGCTGACCCATCATGGCGAACAATGGTGTTCTAAGTAGGGGGCTCAGCTATGCTGGGTCTTTCGTTGTAACGTCGGAACGTACGCACCTCCGTACAGCTTTTCGCTCCGAGCGACCGACACGCAGTTATTTAGGCCGAATTTAGGCGAATGTCGACAGCGAGCGTAAACAGCCGGTAGGCGCAGTTGGACAGTACTTAGGTGCGAAAAGCTATAAGCGATTGACACGACGTACGAGCGCAAACGCTAAGACCAATTGCATTCACCCCTAACGGCTATCGCTCCTGACGGTTCGGCTGTGGCCGTAGCTACAGGCGGTCCACCGGCTGCTCCCACGCGCGTGCCTTTTTGCCTTGCTGGGTGTCATGACTTTTTAGGTGAGGATGGCTTACGTGCGACCTTCGCCGCCTTCGCGCGAGCGTAGCGTTCCAAACTCTCCGTTGGCCAAAATTTCGCTGCGTCGTAGTACGCGCTGAACGCTGGGGTACTCGCATCGAGCGTCAGCCACGCTTGCTTCGAGCGCACAAAGATGTGCGCCTGTGGCGGGAGTCGGCTGGGTTCATCGAGCGTGCCAACACGCACGTAGCGCGTGATCGCGGTGCGCGAACCGTGCTCATTCCACATCGCTGTCCGACAAGTTGGACAGCGCGCGACCCAATGAGTGCCACCGCTGTCGGTCGGAACTTTGACGAATTCATGCTCACCTTGCAGTAGCGACATCTCAGTGAATTCGACCATCGCGTGATGGGCGAAGGGGCCGCCCGTCTCGCGCTGACATCGCGTGCAGTGGCAACAGTGCACGAACATTGGCGTGCGATGAATTCGATAGCGCACCGCGCCGCACGCGCAGCCGCCATCGAATACCGTTTCAGCTTCCGTTGGCATAGTCATCGACTATAGCGAGATTTACTGGCCGGCAGGAGGCTGCCAGAGCTCGACCTTGTTTCCCTCTGGATCGATGACCCAACCAAATTTCCCGTATTCCGAATCGTCGGTTTTTTCGAGAACGTTGCAGCCTTCTGCGCGGAGCGCGGCCAACAGTGCCTGCAAATCGTGCACGCGGTAATTGATCATGAACGGCGCGGTACTCGGGGCGAAGTAGTCACCATCGGCGCTGCCGACGTTCCAGATCGTCGTCCCGCCGACTGGCTGCCCCGTGTCGTCTGTCCAACGAAATGCTGCGCCGCCCCAGGCTTGCACATCAATGCCGAGGTGCTTCTTGTACCAAGCCCACATCGCTGCGGGGTCGCGCGCTTTGAAGAAAATGCCGCCGATGCCAGTTACGCGTTTCATGTTCGTCCCCGTTTTTTGAAAGCGAGAACTAAGCGTAGCGCAGTACTTTTCGTTTGGCGAGCGCTTTACGAGTCCGTAGGCCGATTTTTTGCCAGCCGCGCCTTCAAGAATCCACCCGTGCCGTATCTCGTGACACGGCTGTAAAAGCGCTCTGCGAGCCGATTCACCGCTGTAGCGTAGGCATCCACGAGTTCCGGCGCGATGTTGAAATGGTCGTAGTTGACGACTGCGGCGACCTTGCTGTGCAACGACGACAAGCGCGACTCAACCATGTGCTCGATCGCTGCGATTTGCGCGGTGGCGGTGATCGAAAGGCCCGTGAAGTCGATGTAGAAAATGTGGTGCTCGGTGTCGAGCTCGAAGCGCTCCGCCAGTGGCGTGGCGAGAATTCTTTCGCGCAGTCCAAGCGGCGCATCGGTGAAAAGTGACGCTTCCATTGCGCCGATGTTTTCCGGCTGCGCGGGCGCAAATGCCATCTTCGCGAGCACGTCTCGGGCGGCGTCCACGCCGGGTGCCAGCTCGATCAGTTCAAGGCCGCTCTTGCCGCCACCGACGTCCACTAAGCGAAACACCGCGCGCTCCGTTACGTAGAGCACCGGTTGCCCACGGCGTAGCGCTTCGCGACCGCTAAAGGTGCGGTGCTCAACGGCGTTCACGAACTTGCCGGTCGGACCGTCTTGCAGAATCTGCAGCGCGCCGTCGCCAATCTTGACGCGCAAATCGCCGGCCATAAACGTGCCGACGAACACGAGCGCCTTCGCGTTTTGGCTGATGTTGATAAAGCCGCCCGCGCCTGCGAGTTTCGGGCCAAACTTGCTTACGTTGACGTTGCCCTCGGCGTCCACTTCGGCCATCCCGAGCACGGCAACGTCGAGTCCACCACCGTCGTAAAAATCAAACTGATACGGCTGATCGATGATCGCTTGTGTGTTGACCGCTGCGCCGAAGTTAAGGCCACCGGCCGGGATGCCGCCGATTACGCCGGGTTCGGCTGTGAGCGTAATCAAATCAATGATGCGCTCTTCCGCCGCGACCGCCGCTACGCCCTCGGGCATACCAATGCCGAGGTTCACCACGTTGTGCGCCGTGAGTTCGAGCGCAGCGCGGCGCGCGATGAGTTTCCGAAGATTCAGGGCTTGCGATGGCGCATCGTCCATGGGAACGCGAATTTCGCCAGCAAACGCCGCGCTGTACGGCTCGACGAACGTCTGCATGTGATGCGCCGCATCGGTTGCGACAACGACCGCATCGACCAACACGCCGGGCACTTTCACCTGCCGCGGATTGAGCGAGCCGCGCTCGGCGATGCGTTCAACTTGTGCGATCACTACGCCGCCCGAGTTGCGTGCCGCCATCGCAATCGCGAGTGCTTCGAGTGTTAACGCTTCGCGCTCCATCGTAAGGTTGCCGTCGGCGTCGGCGGTGGTCGCCCGGATGATGCCGACCGAAATCGGAAACGCTTTGTAGAAAAGATATTCCTCGCCGTCGATGGGCATCAGGCGCACGAGATCTTCCGTCGTGCGCGCGTTGACCTTGCCGCCGCCGTGGCGTGGGTCGACAAACGTGTCGAGCCCGACGCGCGTGAGCGTGCCGGGCTTGCCCGCAGCGATGTCGCGGAAGAGGTGACTGATGACGCCTTGTGGCAAGTTGTAGGCTTCAATTTCGCCCGAGATGGCCAGCGCCTGAAGCTTCGGCACCAAGCCCCAATGCCCGCCGATCACACGGCGCACCAACCCGCGATGGCCGAGATGATTCAAGCCGCGATGCTTGCCGTCGCCTTGGCCCGCCGCGTAGACGAGCGTGAGATCGCGCGGTGTGGCGTCTCTTACGAAACGCGCCTCAAGCGCGATGGCAATTTCTTCTGCGAACCCGATGCCGACGAAGCCGCCGGTCGCGACGGTGTCGCCGGTGTGTATCAAGCGAACGGCTTCGTCCGCCGTAACGATTTTGGATTTGCGGTGCATGGCGCTAGCGTAACCGCATCGCCGCAGGGTGATTACTTAACGCTTGAGTTCGAGCTGTACGGTCACTGGTTCGCCCGACTCGTTAGTCCACATCCAACACCAATCGAAATTAAATGTGGGGCTGAATTTTCCATTTTGCTCGCGCGTGAGATAGCTGCGGTGGCTGTAGATTATTTCTTCGCCGGAGTGTCGATGAATATTGAACGTCAGCGGCCCGGTGGCGCTGTAACGCCATTCGACGGGGTAGCGCGACTCGATGAGGCCACACACTTCGGCGGATTTTCCCGGTGCGAGCGTGGCGCTGTGTTCAAACGTGTCGGACGGCGACCAGCGAATGTCGGCCGCGCCTGCGGCGAATGCGATGGACGAGGCGCAGAGCGCGAGGAGGGGGGCGATAAATTTCATAAAAGCTCCATAGGTGATGGATAGACGAATCGTACGCCAGCGAAGCGACATCGTCTCGGGCGGTGCGTTTGAGCGCGACTTCGTTGAGAATGTGTTCTTGCGCGCACGCTTGTGTGTGTTTGTTTCAGCTTTATGGCCTCAGCGACCGCCAGGCGGCGATTGCGGCCATTTTTAATATGTAGTCGACTTAATATGAATATCTCTTGTAATGACCGCCTGGCGGTCGTCCGAGCCAAAAAGCCAATGACGTTGGCGGGTTTGTTTTACGCGGAAGGGCGGTAACGCGATGGCCTCTAGTCTTTTCGCGCTCCTCGACGACATCGCCACTGTCCTTGACGATGTGGCGGTGCTCACCAAAGTGGCCGCCAAAAAAACCGCCGGCGTCCTCGGCGATGACCTCGCGCTCAACGCGCAGCAGGTTTCCGGCGTCAACGCTGATCGCGAGTTGCCCGTGGTGTGGGCCGTGTGCAAGGGCTCATTCATCAACAAACTGATTTTGGTGCCGTTGGCGTTGGCCATCAGCGCGTTTGCGCCGTGGGCGATCACGCCGTTGTTGATGTTGGGCGGTGCGTTTTTGTGTTTTGAAGGCGTGGAAAAACTGGCGCATAAATATTTGCACAGCAAAGCCGAAGACGCCGCCCATCACGAGGCGTTGGTTACCGCGTTGTCTGACCCAAAGGTCGATTTGGTCGCGTTCGAGAACGACAAGGTGAAAGGCGCGATTCGCACCGACTTCGTGCTTTCCGCCGAGATCATCGTGATCTCACTTGGCACCGTCGCCACGCAGTCGTTCAACACCCAGCTCGCGGTGCTCAGCGGCATCGCCATCATCATGACCGTCGGTGTTTACGGCCTCGTCGCCGGCATCGTGAAGCTCGATGATTTGGGTCTTTACCTCACCAAAACCAGCACCGAAGGCGAGCTCAAACACAGCCTTGGCGGCGCAATCCTGCGCGGCGCGCCGTACTTGATGAAGGCGCTCTCGGTTGCGGGCACCGTTGCCATGTTCTTGGTCGGCGGTGGAATCCTCACGCACGGTCTGCCCGCCGTGCACCACGCGATTGAAAGCGCAGCCGCCAGCGTCGGCGGCTGGATGAGTGCGGTGGTGCCGACACTGCTCGACGGCATCGTCGGCGTGATCGCGGGGGCGATTGTGTTGGCGTTGGTGACGCTGGTAAAGCGAGTGCGACGCTAGCGTTCGCGCTGCTTTCGTCGCCTCGATGGAATGGTGCGCAATCGTGGAAGACTGGGGCCACATTCCTCGATTCCACTTCGCTCCATCCAGGCTACGACCGACGGCATCGCACCTATCGATTCGGTGCCCAACCCCAGCCAATGCGGCTGTCGGACCGATTGCGCAGCTTCGTGGAAAATATCAATGAACGCGCCATGACCCGCGCCATTTTTTTGAATCAAGCAGCGCGTTGAGCCCATCAACATGCTGCATTTATTACAGGCCAGCCTCCGTTGTTTAAGAACATCATCGCTTTTCGCATCGACCCAACATGGTCAAAAACCACAGCGCAAATTGAGGCCGGGCTCTCGCTCATGCGTTTCGTGACCTGCGGCGCCACCCAAGAAAAATCCGTCGGCTGGGCGTCGCCGCGTGGCGATAAACACGGCATGCTTGTCGAATCGGTTGCCGGCCAATGGATGATGCGACTCACCACGGAAACCAAAGTGTTGCCCGCGTCCGTCGTGAAGCGCCGCGCCGAGGAGCGCATCGAAAAAATTGAGGAGACGACGGGCCGTAAGCCGGGGCGCATGGAGCGCAAAGACATCCGCGAAGAAACGCTATTGGAGCTCTTGCCGAAAGCGTTCACACGCCTCTCGAACACGACGGTGTGGATCGACCCAGAAGCGCGCCTCTTGGTTATTGACGCGTCGAGCCCGGTGAAGGCAGACGAAATCATCGCCGTCATTTTGCGCTGCCTCGACGGAATCGTCATCACGCCCATGCAAGCCAATTCGTCGCCCGCGTCGCAAATGACGGCGTGGCTCATGACGCATGAAGCGCCGGGCAACTTTGAGGTAGATCGTGAATGCGAGCTCAAAGCAACCGATGATTCGCAAGCCGTGGTGCGTTACTCAAAGCACACGCTCGACAACGAAGAAGTCCGCAAACATCTGCAAAACAGCAAAACGCCGACACGGCTCGCATTGTTGTGGAACGGTCGCGTCTCGTTCACGCTGCACGACACGATGCAAATTAAAAAAGTGAAATTCCTCGACGGCGTTGTCGACGAAGGCCCGAAGATGGACGAGGAAGATCGATTCGACGCCGACGTCGCGCTGGTCACCGGCGAACTCAGCAAACTCATCCCCGAGTTGATTGACGCGCTCGGCGGCGAGTTGGAGGCCGGCTAGTTCGACAGCTACGGCGGGCGACGTTGCGTTACGATTGCTTCATATAAGCGATCAATGTAATCGCGTCGAGAGGGTGTAGCGTGTCGAAGTCTGACGTAGACGAGAGATCTGCCGAATGGTGGGCTGCGGAGCGAGCGCGTCTGTCGCAATTGTTTCCGCAGCGCTGCGACGAAATCATCGAGGCCACCGCCGACGCGATGCTTCGCGCAGAACGCGAGGGCGACACACACATGCTCGCCGATGCCGCGACGCTGTTCTCCCGCGCACACACCATGCGTGGCGCGCCGGAAGTGGCGGCGCGCTATGTGCACGAACTGCTGGCGCGTCCTGAAGCTACTTTTGCGCCGCTTGACCGCGCTGCGCTGATGGCGGCGCTCGGTGTCGCTTACGAGTCGTTAGGCCGATTCTCCGAAGCGCTGGATGCACTACAAGAGGCGTTTGCCGCGTTTTCACGCGCTGACGATTTGCGCGGAACGGCGTCCACCCGACTGTCGATGGGCGTCGTGCATTCGCGCTGTCGCGATCACCAGATTGGGCTCGGCCACTACGCTGTCGCGCTCGCTGCGTTTGTGGAATTGGGCGATTATTTGGGGCAAGTGCGCGTGCTCAATAACACCGGCCTGAACTTGCGCAACTTGGGGCGACACGCCGAATCGCTCGCAACGTTTGACCGTGCAATCGATGTCGCAACGACGCATGGTTTTCAGTCGTTGGTGCCGACACTCACGGGCGGTCGAGGCCGGACGTTAATGGAGATGGGGCGTCTCGACGATGCGGCGGCGGCGTTCGATTTGCACTCGCGCGGTGCCGCGGGCGTCAACTGGAAGCAAAGCTCGTTGGACGTCAGGCTCTCAGCGGCAGAGCTTGCGCAAGCGCGCGGCGACTACGCGGCCGCCATCGCTGCGCTTCGCGAGATCATCCCAGAACTCGCTGAAAACCGCGCGCTGGACGAAGAGGTGAAGGCGTGGGGCGTGCTCGCGGAATGCGCGGAGGCCATCGGCGACGCCGCTGTCGCGCTCGACGCATACAAAAAACTGCGCGAACGAGAACGTCTGTGGCTTGACCACCGCGCCAACACGCGCATGCGCGCCTCAGCCCTGATGGCGGAGCTTGAGGCCGCGCGCCAAGTCGCGCGCGAGGAGCACAGGCTTCGCGATGAATTGGCCCAATCGCACGCCGCGCTTGCCGTCGAAGCCGCCGAACGGCGTGCGCGCACCGACGAGCTTTACCGCCAGTCGCGTGAAGACGCGTTGACGGGCCTGCCCAATCGGCGCGATTTTTTTGAGCGCATGGCCAAGGAATGTCAACGCGCACAACGCTTCGGCGAGCCGCTGTGCGTAGCGATGCTCGACATTGACCACTTCAAGCGCATCAACGACAGCTACGGTCACGCGTCGGGCGACAAGGTGCTCGTCGAGATTGCATCTCGCCTACGTGCAGCGTTGCGGGCTGGCGACCTGGTGGCGCGAATGGGCGGCGAGGAATTCGCGGTGTTGTTGCCGAACGCTTCGGCGCTAGACGCGCTGATATTGTGCGAGGGGCTGTGTGAAGCCGTCGCCGACATGCCGATCGTGCTTTCGGGGTCGCAGCATTCGGTAACCGTGAGCATCGGCGTCACGCGATGGAGCGAACGGGAAACGCCGGACGAAGCGCTTTCGCGCGCTGACCACCGTCTGTATGGGGCAAAAGCCGCGGGACGGAACCGAGTGGTCGGCGACTAAGCCCGCTACCAAGGCCGCTACAAAATACGACAAACGGCGGGGCTAGCGGAAAGTTACTCGCGCAACAGCGCTGATATTTTCTGCGCGGTGGCCCAATTGCGCGTCGTCACCGCTTTGCCGAGTTTTCCGAGCAGCGCGTCGCCTGCTTTACTTTGAAGAATGCCGTCGGGACACCACAGATACGCCGCCTCACGCCCGATGCGAAAATCGTCCGGAGGCCGCACCAACGCCAACAGCGGCGCGAGCCCCTGTAACACCGACACATCGCGCGCAAAGGCAACCAACAAACGCGAAGGGTCCGCTGCGGCCGCGGCGAACGGACTCTCTGCTTCAATCGCCGCGAACTCTTTGGCCGACTTAACCACCACGGCAACGTCAAGCTGCATGGCTTCCGCGATGGAGGCGGCGATGCGTGTCTCGTGCGTGGCACTCGAACGAATCGTGCTAGCAAACACCGCGTTTCCGCTGTTGAGCAGCGTCCGCACCTCGGTGTAGCCCAAGCCTTCAAGCAGTACGCGCCACTCGTCCATCGGCACGCGCTTATTGCCGCCCACGTTAACGCCGCGGAGTAAGGCTACGAATCTAGGCATGACGCATTATGTGACATCACCAGTTGGGAGTTAAGCATTTTCAGTGATGCGATGACGCAGATAAACTCCTGCTACAACTATCAAAACAATGCGAGCCACGCAATGCCAAGCCGTCGAAATTTTTTATTTTCGTTGCTACCCCTTGCTGCTGCGATGTCCGAGCCGTGTCGGTCGAGCACCATCTTTAGGGCGGCGAACACGGCCCCTGCGATCAACGCCACAAACGCCTCGACCGCGCGAAAGCAGACCCTCGACGCATGGTTAATGCCAGACGAGAGTGTCCCGCATTCTGCAACGTGGATGGCGTTTCGTGCGTCACAGTCGGTGTGGGGTACGCGGCTTTCCGCGGCCGCGCAAGATGCGCTCGCTTTAATTGCCAATACCATCGTGCGCTTCGAGCCGGTCAACATGTTGGTGCGTGCCAGTGACCTTTCGCTCGCTCGACAGAAATGTGACTCACGCGTGAATTTGATCATTTGCGAACTTGACGATCTGTGGATGCGCGACATCGGCCCGGTGTTCGTTTCCGACGGCAGTTCGCTGGCGGGAGTTGATTTTAATTTCAATGGCTGGGGCAACAAACAAGCGCATGCTAACGACGCGAAAGTTGCAGCGTTTGTGAATGCAAATGTAGGTTCGACGCGCCGCACAACCTCCCTCGTGCTGGAAGGTGGAGGCATAGAAGTGGATGGCATCGGTACGGCGATCATTACCGAGAGCTGCGTTCTCAATGCCAATCGAAATCCGGGTTTGAGCAAGAGCGCGTGTGAGGCGGAATTGCAATCCCTGCTCGGCGTGCGAAAAGTAATCTGGCTTCCTGGGATTGTGGGCCAAGACATCACGGATGCGCATACCGATTTTTATGCACGATTTGCTCGGCCGGGTGTTGTGGTCGCACATGTGGATCCCGATCCTGCCTCATACGACTACGCCGTTACGCGCCGGCATCTTGAGTTGCTGCGTGCAGCAACTGACGTCAATGGTAAGCCGCTCCGAATTGTGGAACTGACAGGGCCAACACAAATGCGCGGCACCTACGGCGGAAGTGATTTCGCGGCAGGATATGTCAATTTTTACGTGGTCAACGGTGCGGTGATCATGCCGCAGTTTGGCGACGCTGTGGCCGACGCAAACGCGCAAGCGCGCCTCAAAACCCTGTTCCCCGGTCGTACCGTGGTCGCGCTCAATATCGACGCCATTGCTGCTGGTGGCGGCGGCATTCACTGTGCCACGCAACAACAGCCGAAAATTTCCACGGCGGGTGTGGCAACAATGATTGAGTTTCACCACGGCGAATTGGACTACTTTTTTGTGACTTCACGTCCCGCTGAGATTGCCGCAATCGACGCATCCCTCGGATGGGAACGCACGGGACGCGAATTTTTAGTTGCGACTGCGTTAACGGGCGGTGCGATTGGGCTAAGCCGCTACTACTTTGACCGCGCCGCGCTTGGAGGCACGCGCGGCACGCACTTTTATACGGCGATCTCCAGCGAAAAAACATTGCTTGCCAATGCGAATCCAACGAACGCAGCGTTGCCTCGTCTGCCGTTTAATGAGGGTGTTGATTCGTACGTAAACGCGCCTGCCGTGGAGGGGATTGGCGGCTCGTGTGAGGCTAATCTTGCACCGGTATACCGACTGTTTCGCGGCCCAGCGCGTTTCCCCGACGCAGCGAACCATCGATTCACCACTGACGAGGCGCTCTACACAGAATATCAAGCGCTCGGCTGGGATGGCGAGGGCATTAAATTTTGTGTGCCACGGTAGCGCCGCGAAAACCTGTTTGAGCTTGGTGCGCGATTCTCAAAAAAAGTTAATGCGGCGGCGCTACCTAACTGTTTTGCTTTGGCAGGCGGCGTGCGTCAATCATTATTTTTAATTCTTTGGCTTGAATGTCTACTGGCGTTTTGCTGCCGGGGTTGAGTACAAAGGTTTCATCACCCTTGATAATCGAAGCGAGCATGTTGGCGTCAATCGACACGCCTTTACCCTCGAAACCCGACCCGCGTGTTTCGTCCTTAAAGTGTTGCTGATCCGAAAAAATCGGAATGAACGACTTTCCGTTGCGCATGAAATCCTGCACGTTAATCGTCTTCGATTTTCCCGAGGCCCACGTCGCGATGATGACGACATGCCCTTTAATCAAAGCCTGCAATAGCTCAGGCTTTTTAGACGAAGATTTAGCGGCGGCAACAATAAGCGCGTCGGTAACCTGAGCAGAAGTTGTCATAGGAGCGAGCAGCGAAGCAGCGAGGATGGCGGCAATGGCATTTTTCATAGCTTGCAGTCGTTAAGTTGAACGTGCCTCAGTCTATGCAGCCACCGCGCGTATTGAAATATGTCAGAAGTGGTAATCCGTTTGCGATAAGCGGAGTAGGCACACATGTCTGCAAAGAGCTAGCGCAGTAGCTGTTCGTGTTCGCGCGGGCTCGAAAGCGCTGACGCGTGGGAATCACGCGGCTCGCACCCCAGACCTCAGCGCGCTGACGCGTTGCGCCAGCACCGCCCAGCCCATCTGCGGCTCGCCGTCGCCCTCGCGAATTGCCGCTTCGTGCATCGCTCGCAAAACAAAACCGGCAGCGTCAAGCGCTTGCGTCACGTACGCCTTTGAATGGCTGTAACGCGTGTTCGTGTTCAAGCGATAGCCCAGCACGTCTGCGTCGTCGTCGGTTTTCTCGACCGTGAACGCGAACCATCCTGCGGGACTTAGCGCGTTTGCAGCGCGCAAGAGAAGTGCGCTTAGATCGCCAAAATAGATCAACGTATCCGCCGAAATGATCAGATCAAATTGCACGGCGTTTCGCCCAAGATACTCCGTCAACTCGCCAACGACCAGCTCGTCGTAACCGCCGCGCTCGCGGGCTTTTTCTATCATCGCAGACGACAGGTCAACGCCCGCCAGATGCTCTGCAAACGGCCGCGCAATCGGCGCGCACAGCCCCGTGCCACAACCCGCATCGAGCACGCGCCATTCGCCGTTCGGCGTCACGCCTGTCGCCTGCAACAGCTGCGCGATCAACGCCGGCCCGTGGTAACCGAGCCGCGATAGCGAATCGTCAAACGTCTCCGCGTAACGATCAAACAAGTAGGTTACGTATTCATCCGCCGCTCGCGCGGGCGGCGTGTCTCCGCGCAGCGCCGCCAGCCGGTGCGCGGGAGCAGGGTCGTCCGGCATAAGGCTCAGCCAATGCTCGATCAGCTCGGTCGCCGCGGGTGTCGCACCCAAACGAAAAACCGCATCGCCCAGCGTCGCTCGCATGTCATCGACGCGGTCGAGACGACGCAGCGCACTCGCCAAAAGCTTCGTCATCGGCACATGCACGGCGCGACCGCGCAGCGCCGTATCCAGTACCGAAATGGCCTCGTCGTCGCGCCGCAAACCGAGCAACGCCTGCGCCAAGTAAAACGGCAGTTCCACGTCCGCCGCCTTCATCACAATCGCGCGGCGCAGCAGCGGAACCGCCTCGCCAAACTTTCCCGTTTGCGTCAACAGTTGTCCAAGCAAACGCAACGCATCGGGATGATCGGGCAGTCGCACCAACGCCGCGCGACACAACGCTTGCGCCTGCGCTATGTTTCCGGCGCGGAGCAGGGCGTGCGCTTGCGAGAGTTCGTCGGATGGGCTGGTCGGGGTCACGGTTCAAGGCGCGTGCGTGTGTTGAGGCTGCGATTGTGCACCGACGTTGGGCGGAACGCTCGCGGTTCCGCCGAATGCGGTGGCTACCGGACAACGCGATTGATCAGCCCTAAGCAATTTAACAGGGCGGAGCCGCAAGCATTCCGCAGTATTCTGCGAAGGCTTCGCCCTACCGCAAATTCTTGTCGAATAACGCAACCGACTCCTGCGCGAGCCGATCGAGGAACGCTGCACGGTCGAAGCCTTGCGGGTCGCGGCCTACGCTGCCGTCGGGGGAGGGTAGGTCCATCGTTGGTGTGTTCATGAACGCGTAGTGTCCGGCGTTGGGCACGAGTTGCAGCATTGTGGTGGCGGCAGGCATGTTCTGCATGACCCATTGCGCGTGGAAGCGCGGCACGAGGAAGGTGTCTTTTTCGCCTGCGTAAATCGCCACCGGCACCGTGATCGATGCTAATGATGCCGCGCTGAACGCCGCGCCCATCGGTGCCAACGCCATCACGGCGCGCACGCGCGGATCGGCCTGCACCGGCTCTTCCTGTCCGTCCTTCGACGTGTCAACCTGTACCGAAGCACCGCCGACGGAACTCGACAACTTGCACAACACAGGGTCCAGCGCCGCCTCAAGCTCGCAATGCGTGCGCAGGCGCGAGAGCACCGGCTTGCCACCTGCCAGCGCAAGCACCGTGTAGCCACCCGCCGAATGGCCTAGCGCACCGATCAGCGGCCGTCCGTCGGCATCGTTGGCGACGCGTGCGCGCCATTGCGGGTCGGCGAGCACGGTGTCGATCACGCGCGAGGCCTGGCGTGGCCGCTCGGCAAAGTAGCGCCCCGGCGTGGCACGCATCGATTGGTCCTGCCAGGTGTCGCCGACGTGCTCGACACTGGCTACTAGGTAGCCGTTGCGCGCGAGCGCCTGCGCAAGCGTCGCAAAGCCAGTCTCGGTAGAAGCCGTGCCATGACTGATCACGATGAGGCCCTTGACCTTCGCCTCCGGCGCTCCGTTGATGGCCACAGTCTGCGGGAACGGCCCGAACGGAATCACGCGCGCCGCGTCACGCGTCGGGTAGTACAACGCGAAGTGGGCCGGCTTGGCATCCGCACTGGTGGCGGTGACCGCCATTTGGCGAAATCCCGCTCGCGTGGTGTCAGCCGCATGAGCGGCAGGCTGCAGCAGCGCAACGCATGCCGCTGCAACGACAAGCGGGAGGGCACGAAGAGCAAAGTTAGAACGGGCAAACATGGAGGGATATCTTTCGGGTGGGGTTGCGCTGCGGGGAGCAGCAGGCCGAAGTATCCAAGTACGTTTGCGCGTTGCGGTGGTCGTGCGACGAAACGCTGGCCAGCCGCGCGAGGTGTGAGATGCGCGCGTGAACGGGCCGCGCAGAAGCGGCCCCATCAAGTCCCGCCTAGGGCATCAGCGACTCTAGATAGTTATGGATATCCGTTGCAAGCGTCCGGGTTCCGGATTGCAGGTCTACCGCCCCGGCAACCAGCGCGTCTCCGTTCAACCCAAGCAGGTGACGAACCTCCGGCTCTGCCGTCTTTCGGAGCCATTCGCTGGGGGCTGCGCGGCGCAGCGCTCGTCACTGGCGCGACGGGTGCCAACCCAACGCGAAGCAGCGCATCCTCCATCGAGGCATACCTTGGCGCCTTGACACAGTAGTAGCCCGTACAGAACGGGCTAATGGACTCAATAGTGTCTGCCCCGTTTCATTCCATTCATTCAATATTACGGAACATGTTGGAAGGGCTTGGCTGGAGGCCTAACTACAGAAGGCCTTCACTCGATTAAATACGGTGGTGGTGTCGACGGGCGCGATGCCAGTTCCGCCGAGTAGCGATGCAGCAGGCAGATTTTGCAGATATCGCATGATGACCACGCCGTCTACAGGCGCGACAGCGGATGCCGCCGATAGCCCGCGCACGCTGAAATTCTTTGCGGCCAAAAAAATCTGTATATCGTTTGCCGACGTGCGAGAGCCGGTCAGCGTTAGACCGGCGATCAGCGCGCTACCTCTGAGCCCTAACAAGTAGCGCACGATCAATACGCCATCCGTCGTCGGTGAAAGTGAAAAATCACCGTTGACATCGAGACTGCAAGCAGATGCCGAGATACGAATATTTTGTTGTGCTTGCGGTGCGCTGTTGTAGATAAGGTCCCCAGATTTGTCAGCGGCAATCGTACAAAAGTCTCCGTAAATAGCCGCTGGTAACACGACGACTGCACCGGAGCTGATGTCTACGCTACACACCGTCGGTGTGAGGCTCGTGTACGCGGTTGCGATGCTGGAGCCCGGAAGCGGAGCCACGGTCGTTGAAACGTTACCGGAGCCGCCAAGTAGCAACGTTGGGGCAGCGCCAAAAGTCAGGGTGGATTCAATGCGCGGCGAGATGCAGCCAATGTCCCAGGTTACACCTGGCGTAGCAGCATCCCACGCGGCATTTGTGGAATTGGTGAGCTGATTGGGGCAAAGTTGAGAGTTCTCCGAGAGCAAGGCAGAAGGCGCTGGCACCGCAGGAATTGCCCCCGTGAGCTGGTTGCTGTTGACGTAAAACCGCTGTAACGACGAGAGCCCCGCCAGACTCGGAATCGATCCGGTCAGTTCGTTTTGGCTGACGTCGAAATACTCCAAGGCGGCTAAACCGCTCAGTGAAGGCAGGTTGCCGGTCAGCAAGTTTTGCGCGACATAAAACTCGCGCAGCGCCGAAAGCCCGGAAAGCGATGGCAGCGAGCCGCGCAGCGAATTGCCGCGCGCGTAGAAAACCTGGAGCTGAGTTACGCCCGTCAGCGCCGGAAGCGCGCCGGGGATCTGATTGCTGCTCACGTCAAACCGCTGCAACGCGGTGAGACCGGTCAGCGCCGGAAGCGGGGCATTGAGTTGATTGTTAAACGCCTCAAACAGCTGAAGTGACGTTAGACCTGATAACGCGGGAATAGCGCCTGTCAACTGGTTGCCATTGAAATAAACGGTTTGCAGCGATGTAAGCCCAGAAAGCGCGGAGATCGCGCCGCTTAAGGCGTTTCCGCTGAGATCAAGATACGTCAGCGCGTTGAACGCGCTCAACGACGCGGGCAAGACGCCATTCAATCCGTTATTCGGCAGATCAATTGACGTGACCTGCGTACCGGCACCGTTACAGGTGATGCCAAACCAAGTGCACTCAGTACCGCTACTGTTGAAGTCGGTGTTCGCCGGGTTGCGCCAATTCGTACGGTTAGACCACCCCGAGCCATTCGATCCCGTGTAGAGCGCCATCAATACATCACGTTCCGCTTGAGGAATCGCAGCATGACTCAGTGTCGTCGTCCCCGCGAACAAAAGCAGCGCCAAGAAGCGGGCGCCGCGATGCAGCGCCTGGCAAAGGCGTTCAAATGACACGTGCAACCATTGTTGCGTGCGGATACTGCGCATATAGATTCCCCAAATCGCGATTTTTTTCGTTTGATCAATGCGCTGACTTGCGCACGGTATCAACTCTCGTCAGCAATTTTCGTGTGAATTAATTGATTCATCAAGGCTAACGGAGACATTTTTTTCGTAAAACTGGCCCCAAGAAACGCGACAGCAGGAAAAGTGGAAACACGGATAGAACTTGACGCGACGGAAGCCGCGAGAACGACTGTCAGATGTCAACGCAGGCGAGTAGCAGAGTTAAGGAGGCGAAGGGCACGACCTACTCGCGGCGAACGAGCGACTAGCCTAGCGCTAAAGGGGCCCGATCCCATATATACGGTCTTCCCGTGCACCCTGCGTCGTTCATCCGACGGGTTAGAAGCTAGAAATACGAGTGTGGCTCCACCAACTGGACGTAGCAGTAGTTCTCCGCGGCTGTTTCATGGCAACCAAAAATGAACTTGCTTTGGTCTTTGCTAAATGCGCGTTCCCAGCCTACGTCAATGCCCCAGACATACGATCTACGATGTTCGCCGCTCTTCCAACCGCCCGCTAGAAGCGCGTCGACTACGGCGTCGCTGCTCGGTGTGAAAATGTGACAGGTTGCAACACGGCCCTTCTTTGAAAAGTACCGGCACTTCACTAGCACGTGGGGAACCTTCAGAGACTCAACTATTTGCGCAAGTTTTTCCTGGTCCCGACGTTGTTGGATGGATGGTCCCTCATCGGCGGGCGGCGCAAAGTACGCTACCGCGAAGAATATTAGTCCGAGAACCGTCGCCACAGATACGCCGACGATCATGCTGAGTCTGTGGTCGTCTGTCGGATCGTATCCGTGCTGTGAGTTCATGTCCTGTTCTTGCGAGAATCAGTGGAGTAGGGCGGAACGCTTGCGGTTCCGCCGAATGCGGTGGCATATCCAACCACGCGATTAGACAGCTTTCGGCAAGGTAACAAGGCGGAATCTCAAGTGTTCGACCTTACAGGCTAGGAGTCTCTGTATTGAGGAATCATGTTGATCTCAGAAAAGCTATTTCTTTCCAGCGCGGCAACTATGAGCGTCTTGACCATTGGGTCGCGCGTGAGCTTCAAGGCCTGTTCGTCTACTAAATCGAACGCACCAACGTCTTCCATTGTCACCTCGGGCTTTAAGTGCTTTTCAAACTTACCATGAAAGTTTGCAGCCGTGACCTCAATGGTGAGGACGTGCTGTCGACCATAGTGGGGGTCAAGGCACGCGATTGCATCAAACGCCCACTCCTGATCGTGCGCGAAATTTTCGCATTCTGCCGAGATTACGGCGCAGCCGTTATCGTTCTCAAAATCGACGGATACTTCGTGTCGCCCAACACGCGCGGCGGCTCTTTGAATTGAGTCAAGAATGCTCGGAGTATGGAAATTGTCTAACGGGCTGCGTGCTCTCGGCGCTGTTGGACCGCGCAGTAGCACGAACTGCGGCTTCGAGTAGAAAACACCTCCGCTGATTCGAATCTTTGCGGCTAGGTGATCTGCACGTATCTGACCCACATTGCGCAGGACAAGACGAAACGGAAATTGACTAAATTGAATTTCAAGTAACTTAGAAAAACTCGCGCAGAAATCGGGAACAGACTCCTCAGCATACTTGCGATATCGTGACTTTAGAGAGTGATCTTGTAATCCTGCGAAGGATCCAATGCTTTCTTGTGTTTGCATCGGGTTATGATGAAGAATTCTCGATACCAGTATGGCACTCTCGCGCTTTTCAAGCGAGCGTACTTTGTACAAAGTGATATTCCGTGGATCTATCGATAATTCACAGAAGAATTCTGGCTCAGACTTCCGATATTGATCTACTTGCTCTTTGAGCCGCGAAATTTCCGTACTTTCGGGCGTTGGCAGTGGATCTGGCAGCCAACGATCATCTAGTCGGTAGATTCGTAGGCCATGCCGCATAGCTTTGGAAAGCGGATTGATGTCCTGACTGATGAACAACTTCTCCTGGTCTGGAATGCCGGTCGCGGCGAGCACTTCAGCTACTACTCTATCGTCGCTCTCGCTTCGATCTAAGTCGTCGTAAGCGTCCCATTTGATTTTGTCGCACGTGGCGATCGCGAGGAATACATCCGGACCATCGGCAATGTCTACCTTGATAGGTGTTTGTGTAGACAACCATGGTGCGATGAGACGATTGAATTGGCGAGCGCGTAGGCCAAGCCTCTTGTCATTCTTCTTCGAATCGATTTCACTTAAGACTCGGGGCGTCAACATAACTAGTATCGGGCCGTCCTTGTCTATTTCCGACCAGGGCAACACACCAACCGGCCGTCCTTCAAGTACGACATTCGCGTCAATGAAGACTTTTAGCTTGTAGATCACAAATTGGTCACTCATTCGCGTCGCCTGTCGCAAAACTTTGTTAACCCGGACGACGGAATAACGAAAATGATTTGGTTGTCAACGCCCGGATCAAAGTTTCCGTCAATTTCATCGTCTGCGCACCAACTACCAAGGAAGTAACGGACAGAAAAGGTATCTGACCCCTTAAATTTGCACTCGTCGGAACCGCAAGCGTTCCGACCTACGAGCTACGAGCTAGCTTGCTTGTGCGCATCTACGGAATCAGCCTCCAATACGTGCCATTCGGAGTACGCACGGCTTTCAGCCCATCGCGTACCGATGCACGTTTTCCTAACTGAGTGAGACGATACATGTCTCCGATGACGGATGATTCACCATAGTAAGAGTGACCAAGCAAACTTGTGTCCAGCGCGGAAGCATCTACCGTCTCTAAACCACGAGCGACCGCTAGGTTAATTCCAGAATCTCCCGCACGAGGATAGCCATGGACCCTTTTTGACGCAATTAATGCGTTGTCTTTAGACGATGCGTACAACGTCACAGGCAGCGCAGCCGATGCAAACACGGGCATGATGTCGCGGCGAAACACATCGGCATCAATGTCCGGTGCCGCCAAAATCAACTCTCGGATTCGAGCGCGATAGCGCGGCTTGTCCTTTACAAGGCTTGCCACTGACCTAGCAAGGCCGCGCGTTCCCATGCTGTGCGCGATCAAATACACGTTCTGAACATCAGATTTTTCGAGGACATCGTCGATGAACTTGCGAATGTTGGCTTCTGACCACTCGATGTTTCGTTCGTCAATAGTGTAAGCCGCTACCTGGCCCTGCGACGGCCAACTATAAAAGATAGGGGCACCCTGAAAACCGAGGTCGTACGCCATTTGGGCTGTTCGCCTAGCTGCATCAACGAACGTGACGTTGTATCCATGGACAAACAAGAACGCATTTTCGCGAGGGGAGCGTTTGATGCGCTCGCGTAGACTGTTGTGGAAATCGGATGCTTCCATAATGGTTGTAGACAAAAGAGTGACGTGCTTCTCCGGCTGCGACTTCCACTCCATCTTCCACACGGATGGCGACTCAAGTTCACCCATGCGATGCTCTCGGGGAATAGAAACGCTACAAGTACCGTAAGTGAGTGCCGCAGCCTCCCCGCCGTACAGCGCATCTACTGTTTTCCTAAGCGACACCACGTTGCGATCAGTGGCATAAAAGACAGTTGTGGTGACGTAGTTTGGGTTCGCATAAAAACCGGGCTTCGCTGGTTCTAATCCAACGTCTTCAGCTCCAGGCACCAAAATACGTTGGGGAATGCTTGTTGTCACAGGCGGAATCGGCACTTCGCGAGGAGCATTTCCGGCATTGAGTAGTAGAAAATTAAAAGTGATGATCAAGAAAATACCAAGACTCACCAGTAAAAATACCAACCAACGTAGTCTTGATTTAGTCGGCTTAGTGGTTTTGGGGCTCATCACCGTCCCTTTCGTGGTTCACGTACGTTATCTATCTCAGGATCTCACTGCTAGCGTGCTGTCGCACCGCTCGAACGTGTAGAACTCAACTGCGAATTGGGCGCCCGCTGCTTGCAACGGACGTGTACCTAGCGAGGTCGTGCGGTGCGCAGCGATTTACACACGGTTGTCAACACGAGCCACGCAATGTTCCGTCATCTCGTCGCCACCTGCAAAACCAATTTCCCAAAATTCTCGCCATTAAAAAGCTTGAGCAGCGACTCGGGGAACGTCTCGATCCCGACCACGATGTCTTCTTTAGATTTCATCTTGCCGTCCTTCAAATACGCGGCCATTTCGGCAATCGCGATGCCGTACCGATCTGCGTAGTCGAAGACGACGATGCCTTCCATACGGGCGCGGTTGACGAGTAGCGAGAGGTAATTTTTCGGGCCTTGCACTGCGGTCGTGTTGTTGTATTGCGAGATGGCGCCGCAGATGATGATGCGGGCTTTGCGGTTGATTTTGGCGAGCACGTGGTCGAGGATTTCGCCGCCGACGTTGTCGAAATAAATGTCGACGCCGTTCGGGCAATGTTCTTTGAGGCCGTCGCGAACCCCGTTCCACGAATCTTTTGCGCCAGCGGGCGCAAGACCTTTGTAGTCGATGCAGGCGTCAAATCCCAGCTCGTTGACGACCCAGTCGCACTTGGCCTTGCCGCCCGCGATGCCGACGACGCGGCAGCCCTTGATCTTTGCGAGCTGGCCGACGGTTTGTCCGACCGCGCCGGCCGCGCCGGAGACGACGACGGTTTCGCCCGCCTCCGGCTGGCCCACGTCCATGAGGCCGAAATAGCCGGTCATGCCGGGCATGCCGAGCACATTGAGCCACTGCGTGATGCTGCCCATGCGCAGGTCGATCTTGGCGACGCCGGAGCGCTTGATGTTGGCGTCGTCAAACGACGCATATTCCTGCACGCCGAGACCCGCCGTGACGACGTCGCCCGCCGCGAATTTCGGGTTCGCCGAGGCGATGACCTTGCCGATGCCGCCGGCGCGCATGACTTCGCCAATGCCGACCGGCGGGATGTAGGACTTGCCTTCGTTCATCCAGCCGCGCATCGCGGGGTCGAGCGACAGGGAGAGCGTTTTGACAACGATGCCGCCTGGCGCGGGCTCGGAGACGGGCTCGGTGGTGAACGACCAGCCGTCGCGCGTGGGCAGGCCGACGGGGCGGGCAGCGAGGCGGATTTGGTGGTTGGTGAGGCTGGCGAGGTTGGTCATGGTGGTGCTGCGATTAGGTTGTTGAAATTGGATGTTAATGCGGGGCGGGAATCGCGGCGCGAACGACCTGTGGGAGCGGGCTTGCCCGCGATCGTCCGTTCGAGTCACAACCATCGTCGCTCGGGGGGCGGCCAATCGCGGGCAAGCCCGCTCCCACAAATGGGCGGGGCGCAGGTTCCTGCCTAGGTGAGTGGCGAGGGAAGGTCGCGCGTGAGCTACTGGGTCGGGCTGACGAACGAGACGCGCAGCTTGCCATTCACGACGCGAACGTCACGCACGGCGAGGCGGGCGAGGTGCTGTTGCGCGTTGTCGGCCTTGAGTGTGTAGATTGGTTTCGTCGCGAGCACGCCGCGCAGGACCGCCGGGCCTCGGCTGCGCAGCATCTCGGTGTAATTGGCAGGCACGCCTTCTAGGTCTAGGCGTTGAATCTCGATGTCGTCCAGAAAAAATTCGCCTTCCTGAGCAACGTAGCGAACCTTGCCGGAAAACGCGAGCACGCCAGCGTAACGACGCTGCAGGACCGTGGCGGCAATGTCGGCGGAGAGCGCGATTCGGTCCGAGTTTTCGACGAGCTTGAGCTTGGGTGACGTGATGTCAATGCAAACGATGACGAGCGCGCAGTTCTGGATCGGGAAGCGGGTCGCCAGCCGCGTTTGCAGATCCTGTTCGCTGAGCTCGATGGCGAGCTTGTCACCGTATTGATGCGCGAGGAACACGGCGCAACCGCCGAGCGCGGCGAGGGCGAGCATGCTGATAAGGATGCGGCGTTCCCACATGGGCAACTTCTTGAATCTTGCAAAGTATTCAGCGTAGCTTACCCCATGGTCGGGGCGGCGCAGGAACGCCCAGGGACGCTACGTGAGCCGCAAGAGCTTGCCGTCTAGAGCACTCCAGCAAGACAGGCGTTGTTGAGATATCTGCGTGCGTCCGGCCACTGGGACCGACTGGCGGCCGGGGATGGCACGACCACACCGGATGTGGCGGTAGCGCCGGTCAAGCCGAGCATTGCGCGTAGCAGCAGCGCGCCGTCGGTTGCGGCGTGTGCAGCGCCGTCGCCGTCGATGTCCAGCGGAGGCGGTGCGCCGATGCTCAGAGTCGCGGCGGCCGCATTCAAGCCGCCCGCCGAGGTGTTGGTGGCGCATGCATCAAACGTGATGCCCTGAACGAGTGCGGCGTTACGGAAACCGAGGAGGTAGCGCGTGGCGACCAGCGCGTCGGTCACTGTGAGTAACCCGTCTCCGTCGACATCGAGATTGCACGTGGCGCCACCCTCGCGGGGCCGCACGGGCGCGCAGGCGTTGACCGGCACATAGGTCGCGCTGACTTGATCAACGCCAACGACTAGACCGTGCAAATTGTCAACCTCGGCCACCCGGATGCGAACGGTTTGACCGGCGAAAGGCTTCAGGTTGATCGACACCGGAAAATAGTTCCCGGACGGCGCGTCGCCGGGACGGGTGATGTACGCGTTGGTCAGAACACCGCTGCCAGTGTCAAACAGCGCGGCGGCGGGGGACATGACATCAACTCGTGCGTGCTGGTTGGGCACGGTGTTGAAGTCGAGCGTGCCACCGCCGGCGAAATTATCACTCTGGTTCAACACAAAGAGGCGCATGGAGAGCCACATCTGGCCGGTCGCCGGCACGCTAATGTCCTGATAAATGGCGGTGCGGCCTGGACCGGTTTGATCGGCCATCGCTGTGAAGGAGCCCGCGGGAGCGCCGCTTACAGTGAGCCCGGCGCTTGGGGATCGCGAACCGGTTTGTGCAAAAAAATTGCCCACGGCACCGGGGTTTGCGTTTTCGCGCACCACGATCCAGTTTGAAAACGTTGACGTGCCGACACCGGTGTTGACCTCAAAGCCGCCATTGACGACGAGTTCAATCGCAGGCGCAGCTACCGAGAGCAGCAGGCTGGCAAGTGCGATGCCACACTTTCGCTGGAGCAAACTCATTCTGAGTCTCAGCGCTGATAGATAGTGCTGGTCGGCGCGCCGTCCGTGGTGTTGCCGCGCAGCCGATTGTTGTTGTAGGAGATGATCTGGCCACCGGCGGTGGCGCTAAGCCCTGTGGTGTTCATCGAAACCGTGGAATCACTCAGGCGGACGATGGACGAAGCGAAGCTCGACAAAATGCCAGTGATCGTGAAGTTGATGCTGCTGCGATTGACGTCGACCACTGCGTTGGCGTCGACACTCACGCCGGCGGCTGTCTGCTGAATGTGCACACCGTCGAGCAACACGCGGGCCAAACCCGAAGTGGTTGCAACTTGCACGCCGGTGGACCCACCGCGAATCGAGACGTTGCGCAGCACGGCAATGACGGTGCCGTTCGCCGCAATGTTTACCCCGTTACCAGACTGTGCTTCAATCGTGACGTTCTCCAGCGAGAGGGATCCAGCGCCAAGAAAATTAACCGCGTGCACACCCGTACCTGCGCCAAAAAACGAAAGGTTGCGCAGGCGCACGTCGCAAGGCGCACATGTGGAAGAGACCACAACGCCACTAGTTCCCGCGTTAAGGACGCTGGCAAGCGTCCCGTCGCCGCTCAAGGTGATGGATTTAGTGACGTTCACGGCGCCGAAACTACCCGGATCAAGCACACTGATTTCGCCCCCGGTGGCGGTCTTTGAAATCGCGCCGGTGAAGGTCTTGCAAGGCGCGGTGCGCGAACAGGGATTGGCATCATCACCAACGCCCGATACCCAGGTTCGTGTCGCCTGCGCTTGAACGGTGGAGGCCAACATGAAACACGCAACAGCCGCAGCGAGTTGGCCAATGGTGCGTTTCAGGCAATCAATTTGCATGATGAAGTCCCTCTCTTGTGAGTCTCTATTCTGGTGTTCTTTGGCCGTCGACGCAACGATTGCAAATTGCGCGAATTTTCGTGCCGGTACAACGGCAGTGCGAAAGCACGGCAATCAGCTGGCCCGGCAGATCGCGATCACATCGGTGCAAACGTGGCTGCCAATACGGAAGTGCCGTGGCGCAGCGATTGGCTAAATATTGCTCGATTGTTTCCGTCGGTCGCGCTGCTCGTTCGACCCGGCATGCAGTGCGAATACCGTGCCATAGCTCGCACTACACTGGTGGCTGCGGTTATAGCTTTTTGGCGCTAACGACAGTTACACGGTCGTTAGCGTTCGAAAATTAGGTATGTTGACTAACGCGAAAAAGTGGCTGTAGCGACAGCCGGCCGGTCGCTTGATAGCTAAAGCTGTACGGGCGCACTCTGCACGCGTGCTGGCGACACGGGCTAAACGATGGTCTTGCCCGCGGCTATGACGAGCATCGGATAAAGCGTTGGGCCTGCCGCGAGGATCGGGTTGCCTTTGGCGATACCGTTGTTCGCCATGAAATCGTTGCAACGTCCGCCTGCGGCTTCGACGATGACGATGGCGGCGGCGCAGTCCCATGAATTGATGTGCGGCTCGTAGTAGCCGATCAAGCGGCCTGCCGCGACGTAGCAGAGCATTAGCGCGCCAGAGCCGTTGCGGATGAACATGCCACCGTTCGACAGAAGCGTGTGCATGAACGGCGAGAACTCGACGGGCTGTGACCGGTGCGAAAAGCCGACGCCGAGTACGCCGCCTTTGAAATCGGCGACGTCTTTCACGCGAATGCGTTTGTCGTTCAAGTACGCTGAGCCACCACCGTATCTCGCGGAAAGGGCGTGAAAGAGTTCTTTAGCGTTCGGGTCGTACACCGCGCCGATCGTGGGCACGCCATCAACCACCACCGCGATCGAGACGCACCACGCGTACATGTTGTTAACGAAGCACGCCGTGCCGTCGATGGGGTCGATGATCCAGACGATGGATTTGCCGTCGCGGTCGTCGCCACCTTCTTCGCCAAGGACGCCGTCGTCGGGAAACGCGTCGGCGATGCGCGCGCGGATGAACACTTCGGTTTCACGATCCGCGATGCTGACTTCGTCTTGCGTGCCCTTGGATTCAACGACGATGTTGGCTAGGTTCGCGAAGTATTGATGCGCCAAAGCTCCGGCGTCGCGTGCGAGTTTTTGGGCGAAGGTGTAGCGAGCGAGGAGTTGGGCGGTCATGCTTCTGTGCTGTAAAAATTTCTCGGTGTGCACGTTCATAGTTCGACAAGCTCACCACGAACGCAGTGACGCGCCCAATCGTAGGGCGGGCATTGCCCGCCTTGTGCGACTGCCGAAGGCCATTGTGTTTGCGCTTCGCGTTGGGTTGGAGGCGGGCAGTGCCCGCCCTACGTCCGAAGCGCCGATCAGCGCGGCGCGCCGGAAATTTCGTTGGTCCAACGTGTGAGCAGCGCTTTGCGTACTGCGCTTGAGCCGTACTTGGCTTGGTCGTAGTCGATGAGTTTTACGTCGCTAGGTTTGATCGCCTCGGCAGGAACTTTGGCGTCAACGTTCGATGGAATTTGGAACGCCTTCGCGGACGCTGCGAGCGATTGGATGTCGGCGCGCAACGCGAACTCATAAAAGCGTTTGGCTTCGGTCATGTTGCGTGCGCCTTTGATGAGGCTCATCGAACCAATCTCGTAGCCAGTGCCTTCGCACGGCGCGACGAGCGCGACCGGGAAGCCGCCGAGTTTCGGCACGATCAAGTCGTGCATAAATGAAATGCCGATCAGCGTCTCGCTGCGACCCACGGCTTGCGAAGGCGCGACGCCGCTCTTCGTGTATTGGTTTACGTTTTTGTGCATGCTCTTCATGAACGCGAAGGCTTTCTCTTCGCCCATCAGTTGCACCAGCGTGGCGAGCATGGTGTATGCGGTGCCGGAAGAATTCGGGTCCGGCATTTGCACTTCGTCTTTGTACTTCGGGTCAGCCAGATCGCTCCAGCATTTCGGAGCGGGCAACTTTTTGGACGCGAGGAGTTGCGTGTTGTAGGCGTAACCCAATGCGCCCAGATAAATGCCGACGGTGCGGTTGCCCGACACCTCAGCAACTTTTTGCGACCACGGTTGTTGCTTGGCGAGCATCGGCGACTTGTAGACCTCGGTCAAGCCTTCGGCTGCGGCTTGCAGGTGTGGATCGCCGGTGCCGCCCCACCAAATGTCGGTCTTCGGATTTGCCGATTCCGCGCGAACCTGCGCGTATGACTCGCCGGAGCTGCGGCGGACCATGTTGGTTTTGATGCCGGTCTCGGCCTCAAACTTGTTTTTCATCAGCTCGCACCAGTCAATGGTGGCGTTGCAGAGCAGGTTCAGTTGTTGCGCTTCTGCGGCAGGCGCAGCGAGCAGCAGTGTCGCGAAAGCGGTTGCGACGACGGCGCGTGAGCGCTTGATTCGATTAAACATAAGTGAAGCCTCCTTTTGGTCTTGACACGTAAGTATGCGGCGAAATCCGGCGCGCTGCTTACAAGTGGTTTCAATTCATTGACGCAACACACGGAATTCCCGGTTGCAACCAGCGTCTGAAGCGAGATGACGCGCTATGCTTTGCCTAGCGAAAATACGGTCGCAAGCGGCGTAAAACGGGCATTGTTCGCCAGGTGCGCAGCAGATAAACGACTCGCTGCGTTCGCGCAAAGAACAAGGATTTCATGGAAAACACACCGTTCATACGAATCTACGCGGTCGTCGGGTTGGTGGCCATCGGCAGCGCCATGCTTGAAGGGCTGGTGCTCACCTTCTGGTTGCGTCGCAACTACGACTGGAAAGGGGCGTTAGTCTCGCTCGCGATCGCAGTTGGTCGACGACTGACTGATTTCATTCCCTTGGCGTTGGCATTGCCAGGCGCGGCGTGGCTCTATCAGCATCGGCTCTTCGATTGGAAGTTGAATGATCCGGTGGCGTGGGTTGCGCTCTTTTTCGCGCTGGAGTTTGCGTACTACTGGTTTCATCGCGCGAGCCACCGCGTGCGGTGGTTTTGGGCGACCCACGCGGTGCACCATTCGCCAAATCAATTTAATTTGTCGGCGGCATACCGATTGGGCTGGACCGGAAAATTCACGCTAACGTTGATTTTCTTTTCGCCGATCGCGCTCTTGGGTTTTTCGCCGCAGATGATCCTGATCGCGTTTGCGCTGAATTTGCTCTATCAGTTCTGGATTCACGCCGAGTGGATCCCATCGCTGGGCTTTCTTGAAGGCATCATCAACACGCCTTCCGCGCATCGTGTGCATCACGCGTCAAACGTGGAGTATCTTGACGCGAATTACGGCGGCGTGTTGCTGATTTTTGATCGCGTGTTTGGCACGTACATTCCAGAAAAACGCGATGTGCCGATTCGCTACGGATGGGTGCAGCCGATAACGTCGAACAATCCGCTGCGCGTTGCGTTTCAGCAATGGATCAATGTGTGGGCCGATCTACGCCAAGCGAAAAGTGCGCGCGAAATCGCGGGGTATTTGTTCGGGCCACCGGGCTGGCAGCCAGACGGAAACGGTCAAACAACGGAGAACTTGCGCGCGCAAGCCGCACGCTCGACGATTACCTAACTTCGACCAGCACTTCGTTGCGGCGCATGAACGGCAACGTCCACGGCGGGTCGTAGCGCGCGAGCTGCGGCGTGTTGACCGCGGCGAGTCCTTTTGCGATGACCCAATCAGTGAGCGCCTTCGTTTTTGTGGCGACCTTGTCTTCGCCTGCGAATCCCGAAAAGCGAAGCGCGGCAATTTTTTTGGCAGCTACTTCCCGCAATTGAACGTTTGGGTTGTTGGGCTTAGGCAGATCAGCCAGAGCGTATTGCGAAGGCATTACGAAATGTACTCGCCACTTCTCGCCATTTCGATCCATAGTTACGGGGGCGGTCATTTCGATTTTTTGTGAAGCGGGC
This sequence comes from Casimicrobium sp., assembly GCA_040079845.1. Classification (GTDB taxonomy): domain Bacteria; phylum Pseudomonadota; class Gammaproteobacteria; order Burkholderiales; family Casimicrobiaceae; genus Casimicrobium. Next base: position 328,189 of record JBEBJR010000001.1, read on the forward strand.
TGCTTTTCAAGCGTCACCGGCGCTGTCATCGCAATCTTGGTTGCACTCGAATCCGCGCGCTTGTTATCCCCGAAGATGTACCCGGCGATGGCACGAAAGCCGGCGCTCGATGCCTCGTCTTGAGTCCCGGCCACTAAGGTCTCGGCGATGACCATGCGCCCATATTGCCGCACCTCGAAATCGCCTTCGGTGAGGATCACGTCGTACTTTGGTTCTTCAGTGGCCATGGCGGTTACCGGTGTGAGTAAGAAAAAGCAGACGCTCGCAACGGCGATGAGGGCAAGTGCCGTCGTGCGCGAAGCGGGGTTTAAAGCTGAATAAAGTAACGGCATATCGTTTCGATTCATATGATTGACGGCGGAAAGGGCGTCACCCCGCGAATGTTACGCAGTCCAGAGCTCGTTTTCGTGTGCGGTTGAGCACATTGCTATCACCAAGCTATCACGCGCGCACATTCCCTAAGAAGTTAGTGTGGCAGTACGTTGTTTTCACGCGAGTGACAGAACCGGTTGACCTGCATCAACGGGTCACAGCGTACCCGTGCCTACACTGCGCTCTCTAACCGCTAACTAAGCATTCCGACTAGGCTCCTCTTAGCGGCAGAAATTTTTTGAGACGACTTCTTGACCGCGCTAACCCTTCTTGCGTACATCTCCGCCGCGATCCTTTTTCAGGTCGCGATAGGCGTCTCGATTGCGTTGTGGCGACGAGCACATGTTTCAGTTCCAGCAACGCCTATCGCACCTGTCCAACGGTCATCAGAGCGTCTTGCTTGGGGCGGTTGGCGCGATTTTCGTGTTGCACGCCGGGAGTTCGAAGACGCAGCGCGGAGTCAGTGCTCGTTCTATCTTGAGCCGTCGGATGGTGTGGCCTTGCCGCCGTTCAAGTCAGGGCAATATCTCACGTTCCAACTGGTCTGCGGCACGACGGACGCGCGCGGAGTAGCGGCCCCGCGTTCGGTGATTCGTTGCTATTCGTTGTCAGACAAGCCAAATGCTTCAACCTACCGGGTGACGATCAAACGCGCGACGGCACCGCCGAATCGCCCGGAGTTGCCGCCCGGAGTTTCGTCATCGTTTTTTCACGACTCGGTAAAAGTCGGCGATGTTCTAAGTGTGAAGGCGCCTGCGGGCAACTTTTACATCAATGGAGACTCTGCTACGCAAGCTGTGTTCATTGCGGGCGGGATTGGCGTGACGCCGATGGTCAGCATGTTGCAGTGGTGTCTAGCCGAACAGCCAACGCGAATTGTCCACCTCTACTACGGCGTGCGTTGTAGTGCGGATCACGCGTTTAAGGCGCAACTCGCTGGCATGGCAGCCAGCAATCGGAACTTTCGACTGCACGTTGTTTACAGCAACCCGTTGTCCGGAGATGTCGTTGGCACTGATTTCCAGCACAACGGCTACATCGATATCGACCTGCTGCGGCGAACGCTTCCGCATGGAAACCACGAGTTCTACGTCTGTGGCCCTTCGGCGATGATGGAGAGTGTGGTTCCCAGCATTGTCGCTTGGGGTGTCCCGATCAGCGACGTGCACTTTGAAGCGTTTGGGCCGGCGACGCTGCGCCTGCCCCAGACTCCAGAAATGGTGGTGGCGAAGGATGAACGTGTCGAGGCCGACGTACGATTTGCGCGCACTGGCCGCACGATCACGTGGGACGGGTCGGATGCATCGCTACTCGAGTTCGCCGAGCGAAACGGCATACCCGTGGAGTCAGGCTGTCGGTCTGGAAGTTGTGGAAGTTGTGAAACGAAACTGGTTTCTGGGGAGGTTCGCTACTCGCATCCGCCTGACTTTGAAGTGTCGCCCGGCGCATGTCTCATGTGTGTTGCTAAACCGGTGTCGGCGTTGGTGCTGGAGGCGTGATGAATCTTAGAACAAGCCTGTTTCGTCGTGAGGTGCTACCGTTTTATCTCGCGCTCTTGGCGCTGGCCGCCGTAACCCTTCTCATTGATGCGCTGCTGCACGTCTTCGATGCGGTATGGGCCGGTCGGTACCTTGGTATTCCCGGAACACTTTTGATTCTCGGCTCGTTTGGATACTCGCTGCGAAAGCGTAAGTTGATCAAAAGGGGGCAGCCGGTCAAGCTGCTACGTTGGCACGAGCGAATGGCGTGGCTGGGTTCGTTACTCATTCTCGTTCACGCGGGTATCCATTTCAATGCGATTCTGGGTTGGCTTGCGGTGTGGGCGATGTTGATCAATGTCGCAAGCGGATTGACCGGGAAGTATTTGCTCGAACGATCTCGCAAGCGAATCGAGGCGTCTCGCCAACAGTTGCGCGACCAGGGCCTCACGCCGGAGGCGCTCAGCGATCAAATGTATTGGGACACGTTGACCTTCGACGTCGTCAAGCAGTGGCGCGGCGTTCACTTTCCCATCACGCTTGCGTTCGCCGTGCTTTCGCTTGCGCACATCATCAGCATCTTTTTGTTCTGGGGTTGGAAGTGAAACGCCATTGGATTGCGGCGCTGATCGGTGCCAATTTGGTGGTGCTGATTGCCTTGGTGTTTGCCTATCCACATTTGATGGTGAGCCCCGGTGCGCTTATGCCGGCACACGTCGAGCTCTCAACCGATTGTTTCGCCTGCCATGCGCCGCTACGTGGGGTTGCTTCCGACCGGTGCATTGCGTGCCACACAGTGTCTGACATTGGTTTACGCACAACGAAGGGAGCCGTGCTGCCGTCGCCGTCGGTGAAGACGTCGTTCCATCAGTCCTTGAGCGAGAAGGATTGCGTGGCCTGTCACAGTGACCACGCCGACCCTAAACTCACGAAGCGAAGTTCTAAGCCGTTTTCACATGAGTTGCTGCGTGTAGACCTACGCGAACGCTGTCAGGGCTGTCACACTGCGCCGACTGACGGCTTGCACCGCGACCTGACGGCGAACTGCAGTCAGTGTCACAGTGCGACGCGATGGAAACCAGCGACGTTTAAACACTCGCTTCTCGCGAAAAGTGTGCTGGATTGTTGCGAAGGCTGCCACAAGCCGCCAACCGATAAGTTGCACAGCCAGTTCAAGGGCAACTGCATGAGTTGTCACACCACCAAGGCGTGGAAGCCCGCGACGTTTGATCACGACAAATACTTTGTGCTCGACGGTGACCATAACGCGAGCTGTGTGACCTGCCACACGACAGCTGCCTACAAGGTTTACACCTGCTATGGGTGTCATGAGCACACGGTCGAAAACATCCGACGCAAGCATGAGAAGGAAGGCATTCGTGAATTCGCGAACTGTGTGAAATGTCACAAGAGCGCACGCGACAAGCCGGAGGGAAAAGGCGAGCGAGGAAGGCGGGAGCGCGACTAGCGCAACTCGTTTGCGTCGCGGTTTCATCCCTCTCGCCGCTCTCGCATCTGTTGCGTAACGCACAGACTTTTCCGTGGCTAAAAACTAGGCTAGTGGTGTGGTCTTAACGCACCACACAGTCCCGCCCACAGCCCAATAAATTTGGCCGTGATTGGCGGCGATTGAACATGCCTAGGAAAGAAATTATGAGAATCAATAATTCAAACTTAAGTAGCCTCGCTGCGATCTTGGGAATCGTTGCGATTGGCGCACTCGTGCCATGCGCGCAGACATTTGCACAAACAACGCCAGCGAGTGTCGCGGCGACACAAGCGTTGGCCGTCAACGCGGAGCCGCAACTGTTGGCTGCAGTGCTTAAGGCAACAGGTTACGAGAGTCGCTCGGTGCATGTATCGGTGGGGCGCTATCAGATCGTGGTGAGCTTGGTCAACAGCGCTTTGAGCACACCAATGTCGCGCCAGACTGAAGCGGTCAAGATCGCCGTTGCACTTGGAGAAGTGTTAGTTGCGAAACCAGAATTCAAGAGCGTTCAAGCGTTTCATATTGACTACGTTGCGGAAACTTCCAATCACGCCGACACTCACCTAGTGGACGCCATCGATTTTCGACGTGACCCTAGCGGCAACTTCGTATTTCACAAGTCCTAGCCCGTTTTAGGCACAGCGAATTTAACCGCGTTGCACGTAAGCCTTATAGTGCGGGCTTCCTTGCCCAGCGTACGACTTCGAACCACACCGCGCACGCCACGCCAAGCCCAACGACGGCGAGCAATGCCATTGGCGTGGGCGTGTCAAACCGCAGCAGTGCTGAAAGTGCGGGGACTTCGATAGCCAGAGCAAGGAGCGCGATGGTGCCCGCCGCGACCATCCACAATGTCCGATTCGGGCGACGCAGGGACGCAACCAAAGAACCATGTTTTGTGCGATTGGACAATATGAGCGCGAGGTTGGCCACCACCAAGGTGGAAAACGCGAATGCGCGGGCCTGTAGCTCAGTCATGTGGGTGATCCCCCACCAATACGCCCCCGCAACCGCCACGAGTGCTCCGAGCCCCTGAATCAGGGCAAACATCAGCGTCGGGCCAGCGAATAGTTTGGCCGTCGTGCTGCGGGGCGGTCGTCGCATGACATCTGCTTCAGCCGGTTCGTTCTCGAACGCGAGTGAGCATGCAGGATCCACGATCAGCTCTAGAAAAGCGATGTGCAATGGAAATAGCATGATTGGCCAGCCCAGCAAGATTGGCAGTAGCGCCATGCCTGCGATAGGAATGTGTACGGCCAACAGATATGACATCGACTTTTGCAGATTATCGAAGATGCGCCGTCCAAGTCGAATAGCCCGCACGATGGACGCGAAATTGTCGTCGAGCAAGACCAGTGATGCCGCTTCACGCGCGACGTCGGTGCCACGTCCGCCCATCGCGATGCCCACATGCGCCGCTTTGAGCGCCGGAGCATCGTTGACGCCATCGCCGGTCATGGCAACTATTTCACCGTCTGCCTTCAACGCCTGAACGATTCGCAGCTTTTGCTCGGGCGCGATGCGTGCGCAGACACTAGTCGATTTGAGTCGCACCTGAAGTTCGGCGTCGCTGAGCAAAGCAAGCTCGTCGCCAGAAAGTACGTCTGCGTCGCCGACACTTAACCCCGCCTGGGTGGCGATCGCATGCGCGGTGGCCGGATAGTCACCAGTGATCATGATCACCCGCACACCGGCTTCGCGGCATTCTTTTATCGCGGCTGGAATTTCGGCACGGATCGGGTCTGCTAGAGCAACGAGCCCCAAAAAACTGAAGTCGAAATCACGTTCTGTCTCGGGCCAGGTTTCGCCTTGGTGACGTGCTTCGGCGACTGCGAGTACGCGCAGCCCGCTTCGAGCCATTGTGTCGACTTGAGCCGAAATTTTTTCTTGTGTCGACTTGTCCAGATGGCACAGCTCGATGATGGCCTCCGGCGCCCCTTTGGCAGCAACGACATGTATGTCGCTATCAACGGCCTCCCATGCCTGAGCCATGGCGCGTAGCTTCGGCGTGAGCGCATACGTGTGCACCAGAGTCCAGTTCGTGTGAATATGTTCTGTACCCGCCAAAAAATGTGCACCAACGCGATGAAACGCTTTTTCCATCGGGTCGAACGGGTCTACGGCGCTGGCGAGGATAGTGAATTCGACTAATCGATGTGCAAATTCGGGCAGCGCCGCCGCAGACGCATAGTCAATTTCAACCATCTCGTCGAGCGTTTGCAGGCGCGCAACTGTCATCCGATTTTCAGTGAGCGTGCCGGTCTTGTCGGCACAGAGCACGGAAGTGGCACCCAGCGTTTCGATGGCGTTGATCCGCCGAGTCAGCACCTTGACCTTGGACAGCCTCCACGCGCCCAGTGCCGGGAAAATTGTCATCACTACCGGGTATTCCTCCGGCAGCAACGCCATAGCTAGAGCAATGCCTGCAAGTAGCGCTTGCAGCCAATCGCCGCGCAGGAGGCCATAAATCGCAACCAACGCGAAACTCATTCCGAACGCAAGAATGGCGAGCGTGCGCACCAATTGGGCCGTTTGCTTTTGCAGTGGCGAGCGTTCGGTTTCCAATTCGCCCATCGATTGCCCGATCTTGCCGATGGCGCTTCTCGGGCCGGTGGCGGTGACGCGGGCGGTAGCTTGGCCTTGAACGATTAGCGTGCCGGAGTAGACGAATGGCGAGTCGTCGCCGCCGGGATTGCCCTGCGTAGGGGTGTTTTCGCTCGCAACTGACTTCCGCACGGGCACAGGTTCGCCCGTCAGCAGGGATTCGTCGGCTTGTAAGTTGTCGGCCACAAGAACCACGGCATCGGCGGCGACCCGATCGCCCTCGGCTAGCAGCAAGATGTCACCCGCGACGACTTCTCGTCCCGCGATTTTCTGCACTTCGCTGTCACGAATGACGCGCGCTTGCGGGCTGGTCAGGTCGCGCAGTGCCTCAATGGCCCGTTCGGTCTTGCCTTCCTGATAAAGCGTGAGTCCGAGCGTGGCGAGCACCGCTCCAAACAAGGTGAGGCCTTCGGTGATGTCGCCAAACACCAGGTAGAGCGTTCCGGCTGCGATTAAGAGCAGAAACATGGGCTCACGAAGCGTTTCACCGATGATCTTGAGCAGCGTGCGTTTGTTGCCGTTCGGCAGAGCATTGTGGCCATGTTCTGCGAGCAGGCGCACGGCTTGGCTTGATGTCAGGCCCTCTGCGTTCGCAGTAATACGGGGTTGCGGCACGTTTTTCTCTCCTACAGCGCTCAAGGCATGGCTGCTGACGACCAGTATCCACCCTTAAAAGCATTTCACCTGTAGGCGAACGCCGCGCATTTGACGCCAGACAAAGCTTCACGCGCGATTTCCACGACGTGGCCTGCTGTCCGGTAGAATTTGGCTTTCCCGCTAAGGTCTTACCGATGACCAAATATGTTTTCGTGACCGGCGGTGTGGTGTCCTCCCTAGGCAAGGGCATCGCCGCTGGTTCTCTCGCCGCGATCCTCGAATCGCGCGGTCTCAAAGTCTCCCTCGTAAAGCTCGATCCCTACATCAACGTTGATCCGGGCACGATGAGCCCATATCAGCACGGTGAGGTGTACGTCACCAATGACGGCGCCGAAACCGATCTTGATCTGGGCCATTACGAACGTTTCGTCTCTCAAAAGATGACGACGCGCAACAGTTTTACGTCCGGAAAAATCTATCAAAACGTGATCAATAAGGAGCGCCGTGGCGACTACCTTGGCGGCACGGTACAAGTTATTCCACACATCACCGACGAAATCATCGCCTCGATTAAGAGCGCCGGCGAAGGCGTGGAGGTTTTGATGGTGGAAATTGGCGGTACTGTCGGCGATATCGAGTCGCTGCCGTTCATGGAAGCCATCCGCCAAATGGGCGTTGAGGTTGGTCGCAAAAACCGTTGCTACATTCATCTGACGCTGGTGCCTTATATCGCCAGTGCTGGCGAGTTGAAGACCAAGCCGACGCAACACAGCGTGCAGAAATTGCGCGAAATCGGGATATTCCCGGATGTGCTGCTGTGCCGCTCGGATCGCCCAGTGCCTGAAGACGAAAAAAAGAAGATTTCGTTGTTCACAAACGTTGAGCAACGCGCGGTGATTTCAGTCCCCGATGTGGATACGATTTTCAAAGTGCCGCAAATGCTGCACGATCAAATGCTCGATGAAATCGTGTGTCACACGCTGGATTTGGTCGCGAAGCCCGCCAACCTTGCGCCGTGGACCGACATCGTTGCCCGCACGCTGAGCCCGAAGCAGGGCGAGGTCAATATCGCGTTCGTGGGCAAATACGTTGAGTTGATCGACGCCTACAAATCAATTCACGAGGCGCTCAAAGCTGGCGGTATCAAGAACGATTGCAAGGTCAACATCCACTACCTTGAGTCGGAAAAAGTTGAAACCGATGGCACGGGCGTATTCGATGGTATGGACGCCATCTTGGTGGGCCCAGGCTTTGGTGAGCGTGGCGTTGAGGGCAAGATTATTGCGGCGAAATTCGCGCGCGAAAATAAAGTGCCGTACCTTGGTATTTGTCTCGGTATGCAGATCGCGATGATCGAGTTTGCGCGTAACGTGTGTGGCCTTGCTGACGCGCATTCGACGGAATTTGACGTCGCAACGAAAAATCCAGTGGTTGGCTTAATTACCGAATGGCAGGACGCAACCGGCGAAGTGCAGGTGCGTACGCAGTCGTCCGACAAAGGCGGCACGATGCGCCTAGGCGCGCAGGACGCGACGCTTAAGGCGGGCTCGCTCGCGGCGTCAATCTATGGGGGCACTCAAATTAACGAGCGTCATCGTCACCGTTACGAGGTAAACAACAATTTCGTCGCGCAGTTTGAGGCGAAGGGCTTGGTCGTTTCCGGGCGCTCGGCGGTGCAAGATTTGGTTGAGGTGATGGAATATCCAGCGGCGACCCACCCGTGGTTTTTGGGGGTGCAATATCACCCTGAATTCAATTCAACACCGCGTGGCGGACATCCGCTATTCAAAGCGTTTGTGGCCGCCGCGATGGCGCAGCGTGATCGTAAGGTGGCAGCATGAAACTTTGCGGATTTGAAGTCGGATTGAATCAACCGTTCTTTTTGATCGCTGGGCCTTGTGTGGTCGAAAGCGAGCAACTACAGGTGGAAACAGCCGGTAAGCTCAAGGAGATGACCCAAGCGCTCGGCATTCCCTTCATATTCAAATCCAGTTTTGACAAAGCTAATCGCTCCAGCAGCGCTGGCTTTCGCGGCTTGGGCCGTACGGAAGGCCTGCGCATTCTGAGCGAGGTTCGCCGACAAATTGGCGTGCCGGTGTTGACCGATGTGCACACTCTTGACGAAATCGACGAAGCCGCTAGCGTGGTCGACGTTTTGCAAACGCCAGCGCTTCTCGCGCGACAAACCGATTTCATTCAAGCGGTGGCCGCAAGCGGCAAGCCGGTGAATTTGAAAAAAGGCCAATTCATGGCGCCGGGTGACATGAAGAACGTCGTGGCGAAAGCCAAAGAAGCGGCGCACGCAAAACATGGCTTCAGCGACACGATCATGGTGTGTGAGCGTGGCGTGAGTTTTGGCTACAACAATCTGGTGAGCGACATGCGCTCTCTCGTGATCATGCGCGACACGAATTGTCCTGTGGTGTTTGACGCGACGCATTCGGTGCAATTGCCCGGTGGTCTGGGTACGGCCAGCGGCGGCGAGCGGCAATACGTGCCGGTACTGGCGCGCGCGGCCGTTGCGGCTGGGGTGTCGGGACTGTTTATGGAAACGCATCCGACGCCGGATACAGCCTTGTGCGACGGGCCGAATGCGTGGCCACTGCCCCGCATGAAAGCGCTACTTGAGCAATTGGTTGCGCTGGATCGCGTGGTTAAGGGGCAGCCGTTCGCGGAAGATCAATTAGTCGGAGTGCACAAGCTATGAGCGCGTATGTCATCAGCTCGATTACGGTCACCGATCCAGTGAAATATGAGAATTACAAAGCGCTCGGGCCTGCGGCTGTGGCGGAGCATGGCGGCAAATTTTTGGTGCGTGGTGGCGATGTGACCGTGCTTGAAGGCGATTGGGAGCACCCGCGCGTCGTGGTGTCGGAATTCCCGACGATGGCTGCCGCCAAAGCGTTTTACGATTCCGAAAATTATCGCGCTGCGCGTGCGGAGCGTGCCGGTGCGGCGCGGTTCAACATGATTGTTGTCGAAGGCGTTTAGACGCATTCGCATCGCGTTTTTTGTTTGAGCTGGGTTCTCGCATCGCGAGCGACGCGGCGTTAAAAAGTTGATCGTTACAGGAAAAGCTATGAGCGCAATTGTTGATGTAATCGCCCGCGAAATTCTCGATTCGCGTGGCAATCCCACTGTCGAGGCCGATGTAGTGCTTGAAAGCGGCGCTACGGGCCGCGCAGCGGTGCCGAGCGGCGCGTCGACGGGCAGCCGCGAAGCGATTGAACTGCGCGATGGCGATGCGTCGCGCTATCTTGGCAAGGGCGTGCAAAAGGCGGTTGAGTACGTCAACACCGAAATATGCGAAGCGCTCTTGGGCTTGGATGGCGAAGAGCAGACGCGCATTGATCGCGTATTGATCGATCTCGATGGCACCGAGAATAAATCACGTCTCGGCGCGAACGCAATGCTTGCGGTGTCGTGCGCCGTCGCGAAGGCTTCGGCCGAAGACGTCGGGTTGCCGCTTTACCGCTACTTCGGTGGTGCTGGCCCGATGAGCCTTCCAGTGCCGTTGATGAACGTCATCAATGGCGGCGCGCACGCGAACAACTCCGTGGATTTGCAAGAGTTCATGATCGTGCCGGTGGGCGCGCCGAGCTTCAAAGAGGCGCTGCGTTGGGGGGCCGAAGTTTTCCATCGCTTGAAAAAACTGATCGACAGCAAAGGCTGGCCGACACAGGTGGGCGACGAGGGCGGTTTTGCACCGGATCTGAAATCGAACGAAGAAGCCTTGACGCTGTTGATGCAAGCCATCGAGAGCGCTGGCTACAAGCCGGGTGAGCAGATTGCGCTCGCGCTCGACTGCGCGGCGAGCGAGTTCTACAAAGACGGCAAATATCATCTCGAAGGCGAGGGCCGCTCGCTCACCAGCGCCGAGCTGACCGATCTCTGGGCCGATTGGGCGTCGCGTTACCCCATTGTGTCGATCGAAGACGGCATGGCCGAAGGTGATTGGGATGGCTGGAAACTGCTGACCGATAAGCTCGGCAAAAAGGTGCAAATCGTGGGCGACGATTTGTTCGTCACCAACACCAACATTTTGCGCGAAGGCATCAAAAAAGGCGTGGCCAATTCGATCCTCATCAAGATCAATCAGATTGGTACGCTCTCAGAAACGTTCGCTGCCATCGAGATGGCGAAATGCGCGGGTTACACCAACATCATTTCGCATCGCTCGGGCGAAACAGAAGATTCGCTGATCGCTGATTTGGCGGTGGGCACCAATGCCGGCCAGATCAAAACGGGCTCGCTGTCGCGCTCCGATCGCACGGCGAAATACAACCAACTGATTCGTATTGAAGAAGATTTGGGCGACGTGGCGCATTACGCGGGTCGCGACGTTTTTGCGCACTTTGGCCGTTAAGTTGGCATGACTGGACGCGTCATCTTCGCGGTACTCGTGCTCATGTTTTTGGGTTTGCAGTACAAGCTTTGGTTCGATAAAGGCTCGGTGCCTCGTGCGCACGCGCTTGAGCAAGACCTCAATGAACTGAAAGCAAAGAACGATGACGCCAAACAAAAAAACGCAGCGCTCGACGCAGACGTTCGCGATCTGGAGAAGGCGGGCGAAGCCATAGAAGAGCGAGCGCGTAGCGAGCTTGGCATGGTGAAAAAAGGCGAAACGTTGTTTCAAGTCAAAGAGCGGCCCGTTGCGGCCGGTGTTGCGACTGCTTCGACTACGAGCCCGTCATCATCGCCATCGCAAGCGGTGACGACGACGCAAAAGCCCTAGCGACAGGCTTCGAAGTCGCCGTTCGTCAGTCAAAGCATGCTCAGAACCATTTCCTCACGCGACAACCCGCTGGTGAAGCGATTCGCCGCGCTTTCGCGCTCTGCGCCCGCACGCAAGCGTGATGGCATGTGCCTGCTTGAGGGCGAACATCTTGCGCAGAGTTACGCGGCACGCGTTGGGCGATTGGACATCGTCGCCATCCGCGATACCGGCGCGCTGACGAGTGTGCAGCAGCAGCTGGTCGCGCAGGCGAAGGAGGCGGTTTGTGTTGCGCCGACGATATTTGATTCGCTGTCGACGCTGGTCAGTCCGTCGGGTGTGTTGGCTATCGCGACGGTGCCGCCGTCGGCGTTGCCGTTCTCGCGTGGATTTGTGTTGGCGTTGGACGAGGTACAAGATCCTGGCAATGTGGGGACGCTGATTCGTACTGCTGCGGCGGCGGGTGTGCAGCAAGTGTGGCTCTCGCCAGGCTGCGCCTTTGCGTGGAGTGTCAAAACCTTACGTGCGGCGCAAGGCGCGCACTTTCATACGCAGGTGCTGGAAGACGTGGATTTGCCAAGTGCGCTGCGAGCGTTTGGTGGGCGGCGTTGGGCGACACTGCCTCGGGATCATGCGACGGTGAAGGTTTGTTCGCTGTTCGACGCGAAGTTTGGCGCGGACAACGTGGTGGTGCTGTCGAACGAGGGGCACGGGCTGTCGCCATCGCTGCTGCCGGCGATAACGGATGGTGTGTCGATCCCGATGGCTGCCGGCGTAGAGTCACTGAACGTGGCGATAGCGGGGGCGTTAGCGCTGTACGCTGTGGCGTCCCAACAACTTTAGCGATAAATCGGCCTGCGACGACAGCCTGGCGGTCGTTTGATGTATTGAAACTGATAAGTCGATAATAAACTTTATCGCGATCAAACGACCAGCGGATGGTCGCTAGAGGCATAAAGCTGTAGGGTTCCGACTAAAATAATGCTAGGTGTTAGTTCGCCGTCATCACTTCACGAGACCCACCACGCGCATCGACGCGTCAATGCGCAGATGTTCTGCCGCCACGAATTTCTCGAAGTCTTCGCCAATGAGCAGCGCGGGTGTCCAAGCACTGCTGGACAGCGCGTCTAGCCACGATTTTTGCTTGGTCGCCGCCGTGATCGCGCGGGTAATCGCGCGCTGCTGTGCGGCGGTGATGCCGGGGGCGGCATAAATTCCACGCCAATTCTCAAACACCACATCCAGTCCAAGCTCTTTCAGTGTCGGCGTTGAATTGCCAGGAAGGCGGGTGGCCGCGGTGATAGCTAGCGCGCGCACTTTGCCCGACTTGATGAATGGGGCCAATTCCGCCCAGCCGGACGCGCCGACCGTCACATGCCCACCGACAATTGCCGCAGACGCTTCACCGCCGCCTTGAAACGGAACGTAATTCACTTTATTGGGCTCGACACCGACGGCGCGCGCGATGTGGGCAATCGAAATCTGATCAATCGATCCACGCGAGCCTCCACCCCATGTAATGGCGCCTGGATCTTTTTTGAGTAGATCGATCAAATCTTTCATCGACTTGATCGGTGAATTCGCGGGCACGACAAACACGTTGTACTCATGAAACAAACGGGCGATGGGTGTGGCGTCCGAAAGCGCGACCGGCGGCTTGTTTTGCAGTATTGCGCCGATCATCACCGCGCCCGTCACAATCAATGCACTCCCTTGACCGCGCTGCCCGTTGACGAAGTGTGCGAGTGCAATAGTGCCACCAGCTCCGGCCTTGTTTTCATAGGCAACGGTGCGAGCGACGCCCGCATCGAGCATCGCTTGGCCGAGGCTGCGCGCGGCTTGCTCATACCCGCCGCCAGGGTTGGTTCCTACCGTGAAATGGACGTGATCAAGTGCCGCGCTTGGGGCGTTCAACACACACATTGATGCGACGCACAGAAGCGCTCGCCAAACGACGCGACCCAGCCCGACAGCGCGGTTGGCCTTGATATCGGCGGTAGCCAAGCGCGGTAACATCGCGATCATTGCTGTAGAAATCCTTTTGCGTTCTGGGGGCTTGGCGTTTGCGTGCGTTGTCGACTGATCTTGCGACGTCATCCGACAATGCTGCTTCAGAAATAGTATGTGGTCGAACTGTCGGCTGGCTGACCGTCATCGACATATTTGAATCGCAAAGCCTTTGGACTTTTTTGTAGATATCCGACGATGGCGAACACGACTCAGATTCAAGGCGACAAACCGCGGTTGTTGGTGGTGGAGGATGATCCAGCGTTAGCGCAGGCGCTCGCATTGGCGCTGTCGCGTCGCGGCTTTAATGTTGCGCAAGCAACCAACGGCCGCTCTGCGTTAGAACGCGCAACAACGGAATCGTTTGCCGCGATCGTTCTTGATTTGACGTTACCGGAGCTCGACGGACTTGAAGTCTTGCGTTCGCTGCGCGCCAAAGGGTTCACCACACCGGTCATCGTGCTCACCGCGCGAGGCACAGTGGGCGATCGGGTGCAGGGGCTGCGGCTCGGCGCGGACGACTACCTGCCTAAACCGTTTGACCTCGATGAGCTGGAGGCGCGAGTTCTGGCGTTGTTGCGACGTGGTGCAGGCGCAGTGGCCGGTAGCTCGCCGATGCGGGTTGACTTCGGCGCGTTGACGCTCGATGAGGGCTCGGGGGTTTGTTACGCGCACGGCGAGGCACTTGAGCTTTCGTCGCGGGAGTTCACCATGTTGTCCACGCTCATGGAGCGTCCCGCGCATGCCGTCACGCGCGAACGGCTGTGGGAGAAGGTTTTCGCGGATGGACGCGATGCGCAGCCAGACGCCATCGAGGTGGTGGCGTATCGCCTGCGAAAAAAAATAACGGGGCTCGGCGTTGAGTTGGTGGCACTGCGCGGTGTGGGTTATTTGATTCGCGAGAAGCGTCCGGACTAACGCGTGGAACAGCTCTCGATCCGAAAGCGCCTTGCGGTCATGATTCTCGGCGCGTTGATGTGCTTTTTGGTGATCGACACCACGGTCATTTATCAGAATACGTTGCAGTCGATAAACGTCGCCTATGACCGAACGTTGTTGGCGTCAGCGCGTGCGATTGGTGACACCGTTAAATATGAGAACGGGAAGCTTTCAGCTTCGCTGCCGTACGCAACGCTCGAAGTTTTTGAAGCCGTGACGCGTGGCCGCATCGTGTACCGCGTCGGCGATTTCAATGGCGATTTTCTCTCGGGATACGCAGAACTGCCCAAGCACAACGGCGTGTTCCCGAAGCGCACGCCTTACGCGGCTCTCGCGGCTTTTTATGAGGAACAATTTGAAGGCGAACCCGTGCGCGTGGCCGCGATGCTGCAGCCGGTGTACGACGGGGTGGCGTATCGGATGGTCACGATCCAAGTTGCCGAAACGCTAGAACTGCGACGAGCGCTGGCGCGAGAGGCGTTGATCTCTACCTTGGATCGGCAGGTCATTTTTCTTATCCTGCTGGGGGCGCTGATTTGGTGGCTGATTGGTCGTGGCCTGCGACCTGTGTCGGTGTTGCGACGTGAACTGTTGCAACGCGGGCCGGACTCACTTGCCCCCATTACCACCCCAGCACCGAGGGAGTTGGCTCCGATTGTTGAGGCGCTCAACGAAGTCATGTCGCGACTCAAGCGCGTGCTAGACAACCGCCAAAGATTTGTTCGCGATGCGTCGCATCAGCTGCGCACGCCGCTGGCGGTACTTAAAGCACAAGTGCAAAACGCCCAACGCGGGGACATGCCACCGCATGTAGCGTTTGCCGAGCTTGCACAGTCGGTTGATCGCGCAACGCGTGTCGCGAACCAAATGCTCGCGCTCGCGAAAGTGGCTCAGCTCGACGGCAGTGCCGGTGAAGCGGAACTCCCGGAGACGGAGTTAGTGACGCTCGCACGAGACCTTGCGGTCGAGTGTTCGCCGCTGCTCGCCGAAAAGCGCCTGGATTTCGCTCTGGACGCGCCTGAAAACACGAACGTACTTGTGCGCGGACACGATTGGATGGTGCGCGAACTATTTCGAAATTTGATCAGCAATGCGATTCGCCACACGCCTGCCGACGGTTCGCTTGGGATCGACATTGTGGTGTCGGCCCAAGTCGTGATGATGTCGGTGTGGGACACCGGGCCGGGCGTCGACAAAGAGCGCGAAGCTCGCCTCTTCGAACCGTTTTCATCCGGCGACCCGAACACCGGGAGTGGCTTGGGCCTAGTGATTTGCCGCGACATTTGTGTGGCGATTGGCGCGGGGCTAACGCTTCGAAATCGCGACAAAGCAAAGGCGGGCACCACAGGACTTCGCGCAACAGCCGAATTCACGCTTGTCGCTGCGGGCTCACGCGGTTCGGCTCAGGTGTCAGGCACACGCGAATCTTCACCGAAGACATCCCCGCGTACGCCCATTGCGGAGGCGAGCGCATAAAGCTGATACGTTGATCCGGGAATGGCCAATCGCTAAAAAATATGTCGATCTAGCTTTCGCTGCATCAAGATCGTCGTCGCAAGTTCTTCAATTGACTTTGTGGAAGTGTTGAGCATCGGCACCTGGGCGTTTTCCATCATGCGTTCAGCGGCAGTCACTTCATACCTGCACTGCTTGGCGCTCGCATAGACGGAATCGGGTTTTCGTTCCGTACGGATGGCTTGCAAGCGATCCGGGGCAATCGTAAGGCCGAACAGTTTGTCACGATACTTGATGATGGAATCGGGCAGCGCACCACGTTCGAAATCGTCCGGTGTCAACGGGAAATTCGCGCAACGAATGCCACATTGCAGGCCAAGGTAGAGCGAAGTCGGCGTTTTGCCGCAACGCGAAACCCCCACCAAAATTACTTGGGCACGATCTAGCTCTTTCGTCGTTTGTCCGTCGTCGTGGGCCAGCGTAAAGTTGATGGCGTCAATTCGCGTGAAGTATTCGCCAGGATTTCGTAGGCCATGTGAGCGGCCCGCGGCGTGCGAACTTTTCGCGTTGAGTTCGATTTCGAGCGGTGCGATGAAAATCTGGAAAAAATCGAGGACGCACGCGTCACAGGTGCGCATCCGTGCGCTGAGGCTCTCGTTCACGATGGAGCTGATGACGATTGGGCGTTTGCCGTCTTCCGCGCGACAGTTGTTAATCTGCTGAATGACCCGATCAACCGCTTCCTCCGAGTCAACGAAAGGAATCGTTGATTTTTTGAATTCAAATCCGTCAAATTGGGTGAGCAGCGAATTCCCCAACGCTTCGGCGGTAATGCCGGTTCGATCAGAAACAAAAAATACGGTACGACGATTAGGCATAAAGGCACTCCGCTTCCGGCCAATCGTGCCAGACAGGTTTTAGGTTGGGGGAAAGTCGAGGGAGATCGCCGAACTTCACGCGACTTTCCATCGGCGAATGGAAATCACTGCCAATCGAGGCTAGCAGATCAAAGCGCCGAGCGAGTGCGGCATATTGCGCCCACTCAGGGGGTTTGTGAGAGGCGCAGACCACTTCTACCGCGTCGCCGCCTGCGTCCGCGAAGCACTTTAGCAGGGTAGAGGGGCCACCCAAAAACTGCGTTTCGTAGCGTGCCGGGTGTGCGAGGACAGCCCGCCCACCAGCGGCATGAATCGAGTCAATCGCACTTTGCATGGGTGTCCATTGGTGAGGGACGTAGCCCGGCTTTCCAGGTTTCATGAATCGTGTAAACACTTCGCCCATTGAGCCGCAAATTCCACTGTCGACTAGGTGCCTGGCGAAATGTGTGCGCGAAATAAGATCTTGGTTGGGGGCGTACGCAGATGCACCAGCAAGCACGCCGGGAATACCGACGGCCTCGAACGCGTCCCCCATGCGTTGGGCGCGATAGGTTCGCTTCTCGCGAGTGTCGGCAAGCAGCGTGCTCAACTTCGGCTCATTTTCGTCAATGCGCAGCCCGACAATGTGGACTGACATGCCTCGCCATTCGCTTGAAATTTCAACGCCGGCCACAAAAGAGAGATTGGCTGCACGACATCGTTCCCGCGCTTCCGCATTGCCAGACACTTCATCGTGGTCTGTCAGCGATAGTAGCGAGACGCCTCGCGATTTGGCTAACGAAACAAGATCGCCAACGCTTAAAGTGCCGTCCGAATATTGCGAATGGCAGTGGAGATCTACAACACGATTCATCCGGAACATTATAGAAATGCGTGACGCTAAGCCTCGCCTTCCGATTGCGGCACTATACTTGCATAATATTATGCGTATGTCATGGCTTCGAGTTGCCCTACCTTGGCGAATCCGGACACCTTGCGCTTGTTGGGAGGCACGAAAATAATGGGTCTTTTTCAAAAGATCGCGAATCCGCGCGAAATTCGGCAAAAACTTGGACTGAACCAAGAAGAGTTCTGGCAGAAAATCGGTGTTACTCAGAGTGGTGGCTCGCGCTATGAGGCTGGGCGGGACATGCCGCGGCCGGTCACAGAGCTTTTACGGTTGGTACATCTAGAGGGCGTTGATCTCAGCACCGTACGCAAAGAGGACATCAAGATCATCGAATTTTTGCGTGGAAATCATCCGGATTTGTATTCAAAACTGCGAGATGCGGTGGGTGACGACGGGGATACTGCCGGCGGTGCAAGCATCGTGTAAGGGTCAATTGTGCGCCGCAGCATCGCAATGATGTTGTTGGATAGAATCACACATTCATCCACTCGGAGGCTCCATGGTGCACAGCAAAACGCAGCTCAACCCACGATTGTTACGCTGGTTAGACGAGCTCCGAATGACGGACGTCCCGGATTTCGGAGGCAAAAATGCATCGTTGGGTGAACTATTGGGCAACCTCGCCGAAAAAGGTGTGCAGGTGCCGGGTGGTGTTGCCACTAGCGCGGACGCGTTTCGAGATTTTCTCGCGCTTAATAGATTGACGGAACGGGTCGCCGAGCGACTCGCGGGGCTCAATGTGGACGACGTGCACGCACTCACGCAAGCCGGTGCGGAAATTCGTGGTTGGATTGAAGCTGCGCCGCTCCCTGTCGAATTGGAGCAGGGCATCACCGACGCGGTGGCAAAACTAGAAGCTGACGCTGGCGCAACGATAAGCTGGGCTGTGCGCTCGTCCGCGACTGCCGAAGATATGCCTGACGCGAGTTTTGCGGGTCAGCAGGAGACCTACCTAAACATCGTCGGCGTTCCGGCCATTCTCGATGCAGTGCGGCGCGTATTTGCCAGTCTCTATAACGATCGTGCCATTGCCTATCGTGTGCACACTGGCTACGGAGACATGCCAATTGCGCTCTCGGCGGGTATTCAGCAAATGGTGCGATCCGACACCGGGGCCGCTGGCGTCATGTTCACGTTGGATACAGAGTCGGGATTTCGAGACGCCGTGTTCGTGACCTCAAGCTATGGTTTGGGCGAAATGGTGGTGCAAGGCGCAGTCAACCCCGATGAGTTCTATGTATTTAAGCCGGCGTTGCGAGCGAAACGCCCTGCAATTCTGCGGCGCACGCTCGGTAGCAAAATGCAGAAGATGATCTTTGGTTCCGAGGCCAAGGCGGGCAAGTCAACGGATATCGTCGACGTTACGGTTGAGGATCGTTCGCGTTTCTCACTGAATGATGCCGAAGTCGAACTGTTGTCCACCTACGCGCTAACAATCGAAGAGCACTACGGTCGTCCGATGGATATCGAATGGGGCAAAGACGGCACGACCGGAAAAATTTACATCCTCCAAGCACGTCCAGAAACAGTCAAGTCCCGCGAAGAGGTAACGCGGACCCTCGTCCGCTACCGGATGAAGGAGTCTGGCAAGGTGGTCGCTAGCGGCCGCGCCATTGGCCAAAAAATTGGACAAGGAACGGTTCGCGTCGTGCGAAATGCCGCTGAGATGGATATCGTCAAAGCGGGCGATGTTCTCGTGGCAGATATGACCGATCCTGATTGGGAGCCGGTTATGAAGCGCGCTAGCGCGATCGTTACCAACCGAGGCGGGCGAACATGCCACGCAGCGATTATCGCCCGCGAACTCGGAATACCGGCGGTAGTGGGGTGTGGCGATGCGACTGATTTGTTGGCCGCAGGAGATGTTGTGACGGTGAGTTGTGCCGAGGGTGACACCGGCAAAATCTACTCAGGAAAGTTGGCGTTTGAGCGCACGGAAGTAGCGCTCGACAATATGCCCGACGCGCCAATTAAGGTGACGCTGAACGTCGCTAACCCAGACTTGGCATTTGAATTTTCGCAAGTGCCAAATCACGGTGTAGGACTGGCTCGTCTTGAATTCATTATTAACCGCCAGATTGGTATCCACCCGCGTGCGTTGCTTGAATTCGACACGTTGCCAGCTGAACTGAAAGCGAAAGTTTCCGCGCGTATTCACGGCTACGATTCTCCGCGTCAGTTCTTTGTACAACGGTTGTCTGAGGGCATTGCCACTATTGCAGCGGCATTCTTCCCTCGTCCCGTCATCGTTCGCATGAGCGACTTTAAGTCCAATGAATACGCGAACTTGCTTTGTGGCGATCGTTACGAGCCACATGAAGAAAATCCGATGATCGGCTTCCGCGGTGCGTCGCGATATGTTGCCCCTGAATTTCGTGACTGCTTCGCGCTCGAATGTGAAGCGCTCCGGTATGTTCGCGAGACGATGGGATTGAGTAATGTTGAGGTAATGATTCCATTCGTTCGTACTATTGGTGAGGCCAAGGCCGTTGTGCAAGCATTAGCCGCGCACGGTCTTGAGCGTGGCAAGGAAGGTTTGCGTTTGATCATGATGTGCGAGGTGCCGTCGAACGCTATTCTCGCTGACGAGTTCCTTGAGTTTTTTGATGGCTTCTCGATTGGTTCAAATGATTTGACGCAGCTGACGCTAGCCGTCGACCGTGATTCCGGCGGGCAAATTGCGTCCATCTTCGATGAGCGTGATCCTGCAGTCAAAAAAATGCTCGGATTTGCAATTGATGCGTGTCGTCGGCAAGGTAAATATGTCGGCATCTGCGGACAAGGGCCGTCTGATCATCCAGATCTAGCTGCGTGGCTAGTGGACCGTGGTATCGAGTCACTTTCGCTCAACCCTGATGCGGCGATCGACACGTGGTTAATGTTGGCAAAGCTCAAGGCAGCGAAGCCGTTAGAGTCAACTGCCCACTGATGCGATATCGCGCAGCCTGCAAGGTAACTTTGGCCGTCACCACGACCATAGTGGCTGCAGCGTGCATCGCAGCAGGGTCGCATTGGGGCTTGGCCCTCACTTTGGTTTGCGCGTCTGCTGCGCTCCTCCGCAGTGCGTTCGGTCAGATCGTTCCGGTCGCATATGTTGAAAATTTGCTTGTTGATTTGCGCGAAGCACGTTTGGCGAAGCCGGCGCGCGCGAGTGTTACAGGTCGAGTGGCATCGGTGCTAACAGGGGTTCCCGTGATTCCGACGACGTCTTGGCTTGATAGGCGGTTTGCAGTCGTGTTCCGGGACGAGGTGGCAAGCGTTCGTTGGAGATCTTTGACCACCGAATTGCGCTCGCAACGCCGCCGACACCGAACGTTTACTGTAAGTTGAGTGCCACTTGCGAATCACGCAAGATTGTGTGTATAATTTACATCTTGTTTGGGGGTATAGCTCAGCTGGGAGAGCGCTTGCATGGCATGCAAGAGGTCAGCGGTTCGATCCCGCTTATCTCCACCAAAACAAACTGTTAGATCCTACGTCCCCATCGTCTAGAGGCCTAGGACACGACCCTTTCACGGTTGTAACAGGGGTTCGAATCCCCTTGGGGACGCCAAGCACTGCTTGGTATCACGATTCGGAAAGCAATAGCGCACAACAAAAGCCCTGATATCAGGGCTTTTTGTTTTGTGCGAACTGAACGGAAACTTAGTGGAGGGCAGTTCGCCGGGTGCCTAAGCTTATTGTGACGATTTCGCGCTCCGCGGGCAGTGCACCTAACTCGTGAGTGATAATTCGCGGTACCATAGGAGTGGGAGTATTGATCGGATGATTCGCAGTTTTGTTCTGCCATGTGTCTGGCTATTGGCCGTCTGGTCAGTATGTGTTCATGGCCAAACGGTACCGGGCACGGCGAGGGACGTTCAGACTAATTGCGCGCTTTCCAAACTCCCAACAACGGATGAATTGACGGTCTCGTGGAGCGGTGAGTGTTTAGCGGGACTGGCCGCTGGCGTGGGCGAAGTGTTCGCCTTCAAAGGCGGCAGGCTGCAATTCATTCTGCGCGGCCAATTTCGTGACGGTGCTCTCGAACGGGCTGACCGAACGCGTGATTGCGCTAACGATGCCTGTGCCGACGATGTGCCCCCAAGCCTCGTTCGTCGCCATCAGCAAGCGGCGTTGGCGCTACGCACATCCTCGGCAACTGCGCAAGCGACCGCAGCTCAGCCCCCCAATTCAAACGCTTACGCGGCACCGGTCTTGGAAGAGGTTCGCGCGCCGGACGGCGTTTACCGTGGAAAGGTATTCGTTGATCCCCGAACAGGAGCTATAAGCGGCGACGTGCGTGTTGAATATTCAGACGGCCGACGATTTCAAGGAATCCTCGAGAACGGCCGCAAAGTTGGCTTCGGAACACACACTTGGGCCGACGGACAACGTTACGCCGGTATCTGGCGCGACGACATTCAGCACGGCCCTGGCACTTTTACATTTGCTAACGGCGACGTCTATGAGGGCGACTTTTTCGAAGGGCAACGCACGGGGTACGGCTCGTTACGACAAAAATCCGGCAATTCTTATGTAGGGCAATGGGTGCGTGGCTTGCGCGAAGGGCAGGGGGTTGAGGAGTGGTCAAACGGACAGCGCTATGAGGGTAGCTGGAAGGCTAACAGCAAAGACGGGCAAGGCAGCATGCGTTTCGCCAACGGCGGCTCGTATCACGGTGAATGGAAAAATGATCGCGCGGATGGTCAAGGCGACATCTTATTTGCATCCGGTGACGTTTATACCGGACAAATTCGTGATGGAGAGCCGCACGGAGCAGGCATTTTTCGTTGGGGTTCTGGAGATCGATTTGAAGGGGATTTTGAATCGGGTAAACCTACTAGTCGCGGAACGATGACGTTTTTAGCAGAAGCGGTCGCCGCGAGCGCGCCTGCAGCAGAAGGCGCACGTAACCCGCCCGATCCAACCCCCTCCGGGGCGAGTGGCGCTGCCACCTCCGTGGCTTTGGCATCCGCCCCACCGTCTCGAGCGACACTTTGCGCGACGGGCTTTAATAGCGCAAGAACCTTGAGCGCACTGCGTCGGTTCATGGACTCGTTTCCTGATGACGAATGCGCTCGGCATGCTCTCGCTCGGCAAAAAATCGCCACATGGGAGGAACAGGCGCGAACAGTCAACCGCGCTCTGGAGGAGCGGCAGGCGGCTGCGAAGGCTTTTATTGGCGCGCCTGTCGCATTCAAGCAAGAGTTTCCGTTTTGTGTAGTAACGGCGGCAACTGCGACTGCCTGTCAACGTGTGATTTATGTATTTGATGTCCGGGCGAAAATACGTGAGATTGATTTGCAGCGCCGAGTGGTGCTCGTGCAGATTAGCGAGGCTACGTCGCTCGGCAACGAAAAGGGTGCCCCAACAGTCGTTTTCAATGAGGGACGGGTTGCCGCCACAAGCGCATACAAAACACGCAACGTCGGCTCCACAGTATCTAAGACCCTTGCAGAGGTTGGTCTCGTGTTCTAGCGCGCCGAGTTCTACGCTGCCGAGTGGTGTGGCACTGCACAATGAATGCTGTTATGGTTCTGTCCATTCGCAAATTTGAGGCCTAGCGTGTCGAGTCCGTCAGTCCCCCTATTAGCTACGCATGCCAATTGCCTTCCGGTGGGCACTCGTGTGGCCGATTTTGAAATTATTGGTCTCATAGGTGAGGGGGGGTTTGGCATCGTCTATCTGGCGCGCGACACTTCGTTAGATCGAATTGTCGCTCTCAAAGAATTTATGCCCGGTGCATTCGCTGGGCGCGTCGACGGGATTCGTGTAGCAGTACGAGCTGCGAACCAAAAAACAACCTTTGATGCCGGTTTGCGTAGCTTCATCAACGAAGCAAAAATGCTGGCTCAGTTTTCGCACCCCGCGCTACTCGAGGTATATCGCTTTTGGGAAGAAAACGGCACCGCTTACATGGCAATGCGCTACTACAAGGGCGAGACGTTGCGGCAAGTGCTTTCGGCGGGCGCTAAGCAATTTGATGAGGACGCGGTGGCGCAAACTATGGGGCCGATTTTCGATGCGCTGGAGATGCTGCATCGAGAACAGGTGTTTCATCGTGACATCGCTCCGGACAACATTATGCTGGCCGACGGTCGCCCGGTACTGCTTGACTTCGGTTCAGCGCGGCGCATCGTAAGCGATGGTACTCAGGCGTTGACGACGGTGCTGAAGCCGGGATACGCACCTATTGAGCAGTACAGCGACGACGGCACGATGAAACAAGGCGCATGGACTGATGTTTACGCACTCGGTGGCGTGCTGTATCACCTCGCGACAGGAAGGCCGCCGTTGCAAGCGGTATCGCGAATGCTTTCCGATCCGTTACAAACAGTACATCAAGTGACTGGGGAAAAGTTTTCTAAGCCTTTCTCCGATGCTGTTAGCAAAGCGATGAATGTGCATGTCGCGAATCGATTCCAGACGGTCACTGAATTTCGGGAAGCGTTGGGTTGGAACATCGGCGCGCTTCCGCGAGTGATTACGGTTCAGCACGCGAAGGTATGGCTTGATCCTGATGCAGCGGCCGCGAGTAGCGAACCGCATGCAAAGCTTGAGTCCGATAAATTACGCGCGGCTGTGCGCTCGACGTCGGACGCCACTCCGCCGCAGCGCGAAAGTCTTCGCATCGCGGAAAAAAATTCGGTTAAATCCCGGCGGCGCTTGTATCTTGTGCTCGCAGCAGCGGCGTTGGCTGTTTTGGTCGTGACGGCATTCACCCGTCGCCCCCCGCCGCGTCCGGCCGCGTCTGCTTCGCCTGTCGTGAGCGCTCAATCTTCTGAATCGCTTCCTCTGCGGCAAGACCCAAAACCGTCCGTTGTCTCGCCGATTCAAGACGTTCCAGCTACAGCGCCGGCTTCGCCGGTCGTAGAGGGCGTCGTCAAGTTTGACATCAAACCGCGCGGCCGTATTGATGTTGACGGCTTCGCGCGCGCAGTTTCTCCGCCTACTACCGAGCTCACATTGCCAGTTGGAAAGCACACGATTGAGATAGTTTTCTCACCATCGACGTCGGTGACTCGCACGATAGAGGTCACCAGCGACGCGCCTGTGACCATCACCCACACCTTCAAATGACGATTCGACGCGTGTTGTCGATCATTTCATTCAGCGAGACATACTCATGACCGCACCAACCGTTACCGCTTCGAGTGCATTACCTGCGGGCACGCGACTAGGTGAGTTTGAAATTACAGGCGTCGTCGGGGAAGGTGGATTTGGCATCGTATACAGCGCGCGCGACTCAAGCTTGGATCGCATTGTTGCGATCAAGGAATACCTACCTGCTGCGTTCGCGAGTCGCAATAGTTCAGGCGGCGTCGAGGTGCGTTCGGAGGCACACGGCAGCACGTTTGTGGCTGGGCTGTCAAGTTTCATCAACGAAGCTCGCATGCTTGCGAAATTTTCTCATCCTGGACTCGTCGAAGTTTTTCGTTTTTGGGAAGGTAACGGTACGGCGTACATGGCGATGCGGTACTACCGCGGCGTGACGCTTCGGGAGATGGTACGAACGAATCCTGAGATCGTTTCCGAGCAATGGCTATGTGAAACGCTAGACCCGATATTGCTAGCCCTTCAAGAACTTCACAACGAGAAGTGCTACCACCGTGATATCGCTCCTGATAATATTTTAGTGCTACCGAACGGTCGATCTGTGTTGATGGATTTTGGCGCTGCGCGCCGGATTATCGGCGGCATGACGCGCGCGTTGACCACGGTCCTGAAGCCTGGTTATGCGCCTATTGAGCAATACTCTGACGATGGCTCAATGGCGCAAGGCGCGTGGACGGATGTTTACGCCATCGGTGGATTGCTCTACCACGCCATGAGCGGCAAGGTTCCAGTTCAGGCTATATCTCGTATGATGAACGATCCGCTCAAGCCGATTGGAACGGTGGCGAAAGGGCAGTTTTCACAAAACCTGTGCGACGTGGTGATGAAGTGCTTGGCGGTCATGCCGGAGAACCGTTATCAATCCATCGATGAATTGCGGGCGGCATTGGGTTGGGTGACTACGCCTGTGAGTTCTACCGTTATTCTTGCGCGGCCCGCACCGGTGTCCACCGCAGGCGGTTCGCCGCAGGTGCAGGCGGTTTCTGCGGCGAATACGAGCGGTGAGCGGAGCGCTAATTCAGCGACGGCGGTGTCTGCCGTGTCAGCGGCTGCTCCAGTTGATAGCCTTCTTGAAGTCGCTACGACCAGTGATTCAGCCGATCCCCTAGCAAGTCTGCTCGGCACTTCTGCTCCCTCCAAACAACCAAAAGTAAGTGGGCAGGCCAATAAGGCTACTCAGTCTTCTTCTGGCATAGGCGGGAAGCAGAAAGCTGCCGCAAAACCCGCAGAATCTTATGGCTCTCCAGACATTCAGGTCGCACAAAAGCGAGGTAGTCTCCCGTTGGTGATGGTAGGCGTCGCCATACTCGCGGTCGTCGCTTCTGCGGCATATTTGCTCATGAACGGTGGTTCCGTCAAACCCGGCGCAACGCCGGACGGTCCACCGCCCGTGTCAACCCCCGTCGAGCCAGCAATACCCCGGGATCTGCCGAAAGTCGTGACTCCCGCTGCTACGCCAGAGTCATCAGCCACGCCCGTTGCGCCGCAGTCGACACCACCTGCGTTGGCTTCCGAGTCACCGAAAGCGGACCCGCCAGGAAATGCCGTGGTGCCTCCGGCAGCGGTTACGTCATCGAAGTCCGCAGACGCGACGGTAGATGTGCCAAAACCCGCGGCAGCTGCCATTGGGCGTGTGGACTTGCGTATCAAGCCTTGGGGATACGTATCGGTTGATGGCGCAGCCAAGGTTTCGACGCCACCCACAATGCAACTCAAACTTGCACCCGGCAAGCATGAAATTGAGATTACTAACCCAGCGGGCGCTCCGGTCATTAAGACGGTGGATGTGATCGCGGGCAAGTCGATCACGGTGCACCACAATTTTTAGTAGATGGCGCCTTTTTGCGTGTCGCTCAGGAGAAGAAAATGAAACCCAAATCACTCGCCACGTTAATCTCGTTTGGTGCCTTAATGCTCGGTGGTTGTGCGACGCCACCACCATCTACAAAAGACTACCCGGCGCCATCGCCGACAGCCGTCTCGCCAACGTCTCCCGCGGTTAGCAACTCCTCGTCGGTGACACCCGGATCGGCACCCCTCGCGTCGGCGCCCACCGGAGTTTCGTCGGTTGCCGTTGTTGACCCTAGCATTGCCGAAAGGGCATTGGTGACAGCGATCGCGGCCTACGAGCGCGGCGAGTTTTCGTCCGCAATTCGCCAGCTAACGCCTTTGACCAATGATGGTAGTTTGGACGCGGCACAGCAACTGCGAGCGCTAAAGTCGCTTGCGTTCTCGCAATGCTCCTCCAATGCTCGAACCCTGTGTCGTCAAACGTTTGAGCGCGCATTGCGGGCGGATCCGACATTCGAACTTGCCCCCACTGAACGCGGACATCCGCTATGGCAGCCTGAGTTTGAACGCGCTAGAAAAGCGGTATTAGGTCGCTAGCAACGCGAACTAATCATTCTCGTCGCAACCAAAAAAACGGTCATGCCAAAACTCACTCTTCAGGTTATTTCGCTAGACGGATTACCGCTGCCGTATGCGCTTTCAGGTGTGTTCAGTGAAGCTGGCGGGAGCATTGGTCGCGACGAGGCCAGCACACTTTCGCTCCCCGACAAGCACCGACGCGTTTCTCGGTTGCACGCCACAGTTTCATTCTTAAACGGCGCGGCAATCCTCGAAAATTCAAGCAGCTCATTGCCCATCGCCATTGGCGAACAGCAAGTTGATTGCGGTGATTCGCTGCCGGTTGCTGACGGCGCACTCGTCGAAATTGGACCTTACCTGCTGCGGGCGACATTGGTGCTCAGCCAATCGCCGTCGAGCACGACGGAAGCGAATTCGAGGGGGCTAGATGTACCGGGCGCTGACGTCGTCTTGACCAATGTTCAGTCTCGCCTCCGTTCATCTGAGCGGTTGCCACCGATTGCGGCTCATGAAGTCAATTTGGACAGTTTGTTTCCACCGCCCGAGGCGGGGCGGAAGGCGCCGTCGGACACCTCCGAATTGGACCAGCTAGCCGGGCTTAGTGGCGGGGATTCCACTTCCAACGTAGCGCCTCAGGCTTCAAACCCCGTTCGGCACGTCGCTCGGCCGTCGGCTGTCTCGCCTTGTCCGCAGCCAATAAGTGCTGAGCGCAATGGCATTGAGGACCCCTTTGCCGATTTGTTGTCTGGAATCGGCGTGTCGTCTGGAGCTGCCAATCAGGGCGATTTGGGACAGAACACGCAGGCAGCAGCAATGGCTTCGCCATTGGATGGAGGCACTGGGCGCGAGCGGGGCGTTAGCGCCGATCCTCTAGCTGCGTTCGGCGCGAACGTATCACGATCCGCATTTGATTCCCCACGTGCCTCACTCGATGATCGGTCAAGGGCGGGTGGAGCGGCCTCTGCGCGCATTCCTGACGACTTCAATCCGTTTGCGATGCCAACGAGCAGCCAGAGAAATGCGGCGGATCCTCTATCGACTTTGCTTAATGACAGTGCGGCGGCGGTCAACAGTGCTGACACTGCGAATGCAGCGCCCTCCATAGATTCACTTTTTCAAGACGCGCCCGCCGCGACGCCCGCCTTCGGGAGTAACGCCTCCTCGTCTTTGTTGGGCGGCTTGGGGTCATTCGGTTCTGTCGAACACGGCCTTGATCGATTGATTGCGTCAGATCCGTTAGGCAACGACCCGCTGGTCATGCTCGATGCCACTTCGACGGTCGCTTCCGCCGCTGCTCATCGTCCCATGCGTGATGATTCGGCCGAGGTAGGGGCTGCATTTCGACTGCCCACTCCGATCAAGCAGACCGCCGTGCCGCCCGCCTCCGCGACTTCGTTTGCAAACATTTCCAGCAGCGTATTCGCCACGCCCGCAGTTCAACACTCGGGTGCGTTGTCGGTCGTTGGTGCGTCAGCAGATGCGCTTACAGAGGCTTTTCTAAGAGGCGCATCACTAGCACCATCCGCACTGCCTCACGGTTTGACACCTGAAATCATGGCGACGATTGGTAGTTTGTTGCGTAGCGCCACCGCTGGCGCGGTTGACATGCTTGCTGCGCGCGCAGCGACAAAACGAGAGGTGCAGGCCAGCGTGACTATTATTTCCGTCCAGGCGAACAATCCGTTGAAATTTTTGCCAAATGCGGATGCTGCGTTGTTGCAGCTCTTAGGCAAAAAAATGCCGGGCTTCATGCGCGCGGATGTTGCTATGCGCGACGCGTTCGACGATTTGCGTGCCCACGAGGTCGGAGTCATTGCCGGGACGCGCGCGGCGCTTACTGAGGTATTGGGCAAATTCGATCCCGCGGTCTTGGGTGAAAAACTCACCAAGGGGTCGGTCTTGGAAAGCTTGTTGCCGTCTGCTCGCAAAGCCAAGCTGTGGGATATGTATCTCGAACGATATCTGCAGATTCGGCGCGAGGCAGAAGACGATTTCCAAAGCATTTTTGGTCGCGCGTTTGTGCTCGCCTATGAACGTGAAACGGCGCGCATTAAGGGCGACTCATCGGCATCAGGGGGAGAACGGTAATGAGCACTTCGGACGAGCTGCGGCTGGAATCGGCCAGTTTTTCTCATGACGGCGGTCGAGACTATAACGAGGACGCCGTTGGCGACAGTGACGCCTTTGGGGCGGTTCGCTTGTTCATGTTGGCTGATGGCGCGGGCGGGCAGGGTGGCGGAGACGTTGCAGCAAGAACGGCTATTGCCGCCGCGCGTAGTGAATTTATGCGATTACCAGCCTTCAGCCCAGATACGTTAAGGCGTTGTATGGTGAGCGCCGATCAAGCCGTGAGGAGTAGGCAGCTGGAGGAAACGCGCTTGGCAAGAATGGCGTCAACGTTCGTCGCTTTCTTGGTGGATTATCGGTTGCGTCATGCCCTCATCGGCAACCTCGGAGACTCACGCTGTTATGTCTTCCGGAAAGAAACCGTCGTCGCACAGTCCTACGACCATAGCTTGGTTCAACGATTCATAGATGCTGGTCTATACCCTGCGGAAAAACTTAGGGTACATCCTAAGCGAAACGTTTTGTACGCATCCTTAGGGGCGAACGAAGAGGCAATTGATCCGTATGTGAGCGAATCCAGCATTGATCTGTATCCCGGCGACGGCATTCTGCTCTGTAGCGATGGCGTTTGGGAGTTGGTCGACGAGGCAACGCTGGGCCGATTGCATGCCATGAGCGATACGGCGGCACAATGGCGCGATCACCTTGTGGCAGCGGTGCGTGGGCGCATGGCGCCTGGTCACGACAACTTTAGCGCCTTGCTAATACGTTGTGTAGCAAACCAAGCCACAGCAACCCGGGACGATGATCGAACGATGCCTCCCATGAGGTTGCAGACAGTGTGACATGTTTTCGCCGCGGTTCCCGTCTATGCAATTGGTGAGTCGTTCGCTTTCTGTAACTGCCTGTAACGCGGGAGTAAGTGGCTTCATCTTGTGTGGCACAGCATACAGTTGTAGTCTTGAGGCTCAAGGTGCGGTTAATATGAGATCGCGCCCACTCACCAACCAAGAGGCCTTGGCCGACACGTGAGCACATTGACGACCCCTTGTTGGTTGTCGACTTGAAGATCGGGAATAGATGGCTGATTTTGATCATTTTGCGGAACCACTCGACGGCGAAAATCCGTGTGGGCCTGATTGTGAATACGACAATGACTTTTTAGCGCTGTCGCAAGCTGTCGCTGGCAAACCCGAGCAGCAGTTCGGTGATACCGTCATTCCGGCCGTGGATCCTGATTGGCGAGAAGTTGACTCGCTTGCGAGTTTGTTATTGGGGCGTACTAGGGATTTGAGGGTGGTCGCGTGGCTGGCTTTGGCTAACACTCGTCTTCACGGAGTTGCCGCTTTTTCTGCGGGTTTGAAGCTGATGCTCACGCTCTGCGAGCGGTACTGGGATGATGTGCATCCAAGGGTCGTGGTAGACGGTGACTCTGATCCATACCTTCGGATGAACGCGATCGCTGCATTTTCGGGTTCGGAATTTTCAGGCGAGGATCGATTAGTGCAGGCGCTTCGCGCTTCGGTGCTGATCAAACAACCGCTGACTCTTACGTATCGTGATGTCGAGCTCGCCTTCGCGCAAGTAGGTGATGCGCAATATTCTCAAGCGCAAGCGGAATCCATGCTGAGCGACGCTATGGCGGCGGGCAACACCGACATCGCTGAGATCGCTGTGGCATACAACTCGTTTTTGGCGTTACGTTCTTTGCTGGAAGAAAAAGTTGCATCTGGCGATACGCCCGATCTCGAGCGGCTAGAAAACGTCCTGAAGCCCGTCGTGCGGGGCATGGAACGTATGCAGGCTCAAAGCACTGGATCTTTTAGCGAGGAAGGAAACAGTGAAGGCTCCCCGTCAGGCGGAATTGGTGCAAACGGGCAGGTACAGGCATCTGCGACAGGCACGATTCAGAGTCGCGAGGACTGTCGGCGAGCATTAGACCGAGTTTGCGAGTATCTTGAGCGCCACGAGCCCAGCAACCCGGCCTCTCTATTTGCTCGACGTGCGCAACGCTTGCTCAGTCTGCCATTTCTGGACATCATGCGCGAACTCTCGCCCGACTCCATGTCTCATCTCGAAATGCTTACGGGCACGCAGCAACAGCGGGATTTCTAGTGCATTCCGTACCGTTCTTCTCTCTTAATCTCATCAAGGAGTAATACATCATGGCAGCGAAAAAAAGTGGTCAAAAGTGGATCGCGAAAAACCGCGCACCGCGCGTGCAGATTGAATACGATGTTGAAGTCTACGGGTCAGAAAAAAAGGTTCAAATCCCGTTTGTCATGGGGGTGATGGCCGACTTATCGGGCAAGTCTGAGGAGCCGTTGCCAGAAATCGCTGATCGAAAATTCACCGAAATCGACTTTGACAATTTTGACGCACGCATGAAAGCTATCAAGCCTCGTGTGGCCTTCACTGTGCCAAACACACTGACGGGCGAAGGCTACATGTCCGTCGACGTCAGTTTTGAAAACATGGATGACTTCTCGCCGGCAGCAGTGGCCAAAAAGGTCGGTGCGTTGAACCAATTGCTCGAAGCGCGCACGCAGCTTCACAATTTACTGTCTTACATGGACGGCAAGTCAGGCGCTGAAGAGTTGCTTTCGAAAGTGCTGCAAGATCCGGCGTTGATGAATTCGTTGTCGTCCGCGCCAAAGCCAAACGATACGCCTAGCGCTTAACGTTGATTTCAAAGATAGGAACCCACATCATGGCTACCGAAAATCAAAGCGCATCCGCATTGGCGAATGTGGAATTTCAGGGTAATGAATTCGCCTCATTGCTGAATAAGGAATTCAAACCCAAGACCGACGAGGCACGCGGTGCAATTGAGTCGGCGGTACAGACGCTCGCGCAACAGGCATTGGTGCACAGCAACACAATTTCGACGGACGCGTTCCGCACGATTGAAGGCTTGATTGCAGCGATTGACAAAAAATTGTCTGATCAGATGAACTTGATTCTTCATCACGAGGACTTTCAGAAGTTAGAGGGTTCGTGGCGTGGGCTGAAATATTTGGTCGACAACTCCGACCCCGACGAGATGCTGAAAATTCGCGTGATGAATATCTCGAAGAACGACCTGCGCAAAACGATGCGCCGCTACAAGGGTACGGGTTGGGATCAAAGTCCGATTTTCAAAAAACTGTACGAAGAAGAGTACGGACAATTTGGCGGCGAGCCGTACGGTTGTTTAGTCGGTGACTACCACTTCGACCACAGCGCACCCGATGTCGAACTGCTCGGTGAAATGGCTCGCGTTGCTGCGGCAGCGCACGCACCATTTATTGCGGGCGCCTCTCCAGCAATCATGCAGATGAATTCATGGCAGGAACTGTCTAATCCTCGTGATTTGACCAAAATTTTCAGCAATACCGAGTACGCCGCCTGGCGTGGCCTTCGCGACTCCGACGACTCTAAATACGTTGGTCTAGCGATGCCGCGCTATCTGTCGCGCATGCCGTACGGCGCAACGACTAACCCCGTCGAAGAATTTGCGTTCGAGGAAGACACGGAAGGCGGTTCACACGCTAAGTACACCTGGTCGAACTCCGCATACGCGATGGCGGCGAACATCAACCGTTCATTCAAAGAGTATGGCTGGTGCACTTCGATTCGTGGCGTTGAGTCTGGCGGCGTCGTCACTGATTTGCCCGCGCACTGTTTTCCCACTGATGACGGCGGCGTCGACTTGAAGTGCCCAACGGAAATCGCCATTAGTGACCGCCGCGAAGCGGAGCTTGCGAAGAATGGCTTCATGCCATTGGTGCATCGAAAGAACACGGATGTCGCCGCATTTATTGGTGCACAGTCGTTGAACAAGCCAGCCGAATATTATGACTCTGACGCAACAGCCAACGCGAACTTGGCGGCTCGCCTGCCTTACATGTTCGCTTGCTGTCGTTTTGCGCATTACCTGAAATGCATCGTACGTGACAAGATTGGTTCGTTCCGTGAACGGGATGACATGCAGAAATGGCTTAATGAGTGGATTTTGCGCTATGTCGATGGCGATCCATCAAGCTCTACTCAAGAAACCAAGGCGCGTAAGCCTCTCGCTGCGGCAGAAGTAATAGTGGAAGAGGTAGAGGGCAATCCTGGCTACTACACATCGAAATTCTTTTTACGACCACACTATCAACTGGAGGGATTGACCGTGTCTCTGCGGTTGGTATCGAAGCTGCCGTCAACCAAAGGTGGAGCCGCGTAACTTACAGATGGTAAAACGCGAAGCAATGTCGCTTTACGAGACACCGCTTCGTCTATTGCAATAAGGACTTCAAGCAAAACGATGAAGTGCCTCTTTCAAAGTCACACTTTCAATTATTAGGAGACCATCATGGCTGGAAATTTATTTCTGCAAATCGGCGACGTTAAAGGTGAATGCGCCGAAGCGAATCACAAAGAATGGATCGACGTTGAGTCATATAGCGAAGGCCTTCAATCGTCTGGAACGGCGGGTTATGGCGGTGGCGCGGGCTTAGGCACCGTATCGTACAACGACATCACGATCACTTGTCACATGGAAAAGGCGATTCCAGCGCTCATGAGGGCTTGTGCAGACCACAAGCACTACGGCGAGGCTAAGCTGCACGCCACGAAAATGGGCGGCAACGGTAACAGCTTCAATTACATTGAGATTACATGTAAGGATGTAGTTGTCACCGGCGTCCACTTCAGTGGAATGGCGAATCAAATCCCAACGGTGCAGGTCTCGCTTAATTTCTCGAAGATCAAGACTATGTACTTTATGCAGTCGGGTTCGGGCGGTCAGGGCTCGTCAACCGAAGCCGAGTGGGATCAAAAGTCCAATAAGGCAATGTAGTGTCCGCGCTTGCCGAAGTGGATTTGGCAAGCCGCAGGTTAGCCCGCGTGCGTTAGCTCGCGGCGGACGGAAGAATTGGCGCGCTGACCTGAACCATTTTATGGTTGATGGTTCGGCGCGTTGTTGTTTGGCGCGATAACGAATTGGCAGAGCACTATGGATCCGCTTACAGGGACGCTCGACGAACAACTGCAAGAATTGCAATCACGAATCAAGCGTGATGCCAGTTCGGCCAAATTGCGCATTCACCTGTTCCAGCTGCTTTGCGTCATGGGCAATTGGCAACGCGCTCTTGCGCAGCTCCAACTCTGTGCCCAGCTTGATGCGTTGGCCATACCCATGGCGCAGACTTACCGAGAAGCCATCCGTTGCGAATTATTTCGCCAACAGGTGTTCGCCGGGCAGCGGATGCCTCAAGTTATGGGTACCCCGCCAGCGTGGATTGGCGGGCTCATCGAGGCGTTAAAACGCGACGGAGTGGGAGATATCAGTGGTGCCACACAACTGCGTTTGCGAGCGATGGATGAAGCCGAACCGAGCGCGTGCACGATTGATGGAGTTGCGTGCGAGTGGGTCGCGGACGGAGACTCGAGGCTTGGACCCGTTTGCGAAGTCATCGCAAACGGCCAGTATTACTGGTTGCCGTTTCAGTCGTGCAGGGGCATTGTGATCGAGGCCCCAGCCGACTTGCGAGATATAGTGTGGGCACCCGCAGAAGTGCTTTTACCGAATGAAGGAAGGGTTCCGGCGCTCATCCCAACACGTTACCCCGGAACCAGCTCGCTCGGCGGTGCGAACGCGGACGCGTTGAAACGCGCCCGTGCCACCGAATGGAGTGAAAATTCACTAGGAATTTGGTTTGGCCACGGACAACGTGTTTGGAACACTGATGTCGCAGACCATTCCATCCTTGACACTCGGCAGATAACGTTTGTCGTTACCTCGCCAGAATGAGGAACGGAAACGTGCGTGGAAATTGCTCACTCGACGTCCTACATACCGTTGGCGTGTGATAAGGTCATTTTTAGTGACTTTGTCCCCGCGCACGCGTTGACCGCCAACTGAGTATCTGACAACATAACTTCAGTCCATGGACGAACGCACAATTCTCAGAAACACAAGTGATCGACTGCAGCCCGCGCTGCTGGATCGATTGGTCGATGACGAGCCGGAAAAACGTCAGGAAACACTTCAGTTTTCTGTCGTGTCTAAGGGGCGACTTAAGCGCACTGTGCTGCGTGATTTGAGTTGGTTGCTTAATACGACGTCTCATCACACCGACTCGCAACTTGACGACTACCCGCAAGTCAAAAAATCGGTCATCAATTACGGGATTCCTGTTCTTTCTGGGAAAAATTTCTCGTCCACTGATTGGCGGGAGTTGGAACGACAAATTCATGAAGCGATAGTCTTCTTTGAACCTCGAATCCTGCCCGATTCGCTAAATATTGCGGCAATTGTCCCAGGCGACATGCTTGGGCATCACAATTTGCTCCAATTTGAAGTTCGCGGGGAGTTGTGGTCGATTCCGCTGCCCGTCGAGTTATTGATTCGCACTCAACTTGACCTAGAAACGGGTTACGTGAAACTTGTCGACCAACTCAGCACGGGGGCAACCTAATTGGATCCGCGTCTACTCGACTACTACAACCGCGAACTGTCGTATGTGCGAGAGCAGGGCGCCGAGTTCGCGGAGCAATTCCCCAAAGTGGCGGCGCGCTTGGGTATGCGTGGGCTGGAGGTGTCGGATCCGTACGTCGAACGCCTTCTTGAAGGCTTCGCCTTCATGTCGGCGAGGATTCAGCTCAAAATGGACGCTGAGTTTCCACGTTTTTCGCAACGCTTGTTGGACTTGGTTTGCCCTGGATATCTTGCGCCCACACCTGCCATGGGTGTAGTGCAATTTCAACCGTCCAAGTCAGAAGGCGGTTCCCCCGACGGACATTTGCTGCCACGTCAATCGAAACTACGAGCGCGCTTGCCCGCACAAGAACAGACGGCGTGTGAATTCAGAACCGCTCACGATGTTCATATATGGCCGCTAAGCTTGTGCGAGGCGCGCCTCACCGCAGCCCCGCCCGATCTTCCGATATCAGGCTATCGTTGGGGGGCACCCATTCGTGGCGCGCTGAGGCTGACGTTTGAGACGACCAACCACGTTGACGTTGGCTCGCTCAAATTAGATTCGCTTCCGATATTTGTAAACGGATCGACGGATACCGCTTCAAAACTGCAGGAGATCATCCATACCCAGTGTGTTGGGATGGTGGTTCACGCTGGTGGTTTGCCGATTAGAAATCTCACGCCGTATCCCCCTGATGCGGTGCGACCGGAAGGATTTTCAACTGAGCAAGCCCTGTTGCCTGTCGAGTCGCGCGCCTTTGACGGTCATCGACTCCTGCACGAATATTTTGCTTTCCCGGATCGTTTTAGATTCTTTTCCCTCAACGATCTGCAACGGTCGCTACGTGGCATCAGCGGCACAAAATTTGAGGTCGTACTCCTCCTTAAGCAGGCGAGCGCGTCTCTTGAATCGATAATCGACGTGGCGAATTTTTCGCTTTACTGTTCGCCAGTGATTAATCTTTTCGAACGCACGTCGGATCGCATACCCGTTACGTCGACACGTTTTGAGTATCACGCGGTCGTTGAACGAACACGGCCGCTTGACTTTGAAATTCACAGTATCCGACGCGTTACAGGACATCATTCCGAGTCTGATCGCGAAATGGTGTTTCACCCCTTTTACGCTGCCGCTGACGTTGATCGGCGTGGGGCAGGCGCGTACTTCTCGGTGCGACGCGAACCACGCGTCTTGTCGGATCATTCTCGTCGACACGGGCCGCGCACAGGCTACATCGGTTCCGAGTGTTTCCTGTCGCTGGTCGACTCAAAAGAAGCTCCGTTCTCTGCGGATCTTCGCCAAGTTACGGTTGACGCGCTCTGCACCAATCGAGATTTGCCGCTCTTGACGCCCGTCGGCAACTCAGATTCTGACCTGACGCTCGTCGCGTCTGCGCCGATCGACGCAATCAAATTTGTGGTCAGCCCAACCCGTCCCGCTCCGGCGTTAGCCGAGCGGGAAATGACGTGGCGTCTAATATCGCACCTAAGTCTGAACTATGTAACGCTTACTGACCTCGATGCGGAGCAAGGTGCGAGCGCGCTGCGTGAACTACTCGGCCTTTATGCCCGAGTAGGCGTGGTTGGAGCGGACACGCAAGTTGGTGGAATTCAGAAGATGGCAGTTAACGCGGTGAACAGGCGAGTTCCAAATCGTGGGCCGATTGTTTTTGGTCGCGGCGTGGCACTTGAATTGGAAGTCGATGAACTGCCGTTCGCCGGCGTTAGCCCTTGGCTACTGGGTGCCGTGCTTGAACAGTTTTTTTCTCGTCACGTAGGCGTGAATTCGTTCACCGAACTTACCTTGCGCTCCATTCAACGTGGCACGATTGCGACTTGGAAGCCTCGCATAGGTCGTCGTCCAACCGCATGAGCGACTCTATTGCGTCGGACCGCTCATCGGTCGAACCGAGCACGCGACTTGCTCGCTTATTTTCGGGCTTGTCCGCCGACGCCACCCGGTTTGATTTTTATTTCGCGATGCGGCACATCGACGCTTATACCGATGGCAATGCGCCGCTCGGTCGAGCGCCGCGCCCCAGAGACGAACCCATACGCCTGACACAGCATCCGTCGCTAATATTCGCACCATCGACGCTTTATCAGTACAAAGAAGGCGTGGCGGCAAAAGGGCTCGGGCGACTCTCTGTGCATCACTTTGGATTGTTCGGCCCCAACGGAGCGTTACCCCAGCACTTGACGGAATTTGTTCAGGAGCGAATTCTTCATTACAAAGACGAAACGATTGCGCGCTTTTGCGACATCTTCCAACATCGGATGATTTTGCTGTCGTATCGCGCGTGGGCGGATTGCCAAGCCGTTACTAGCTTGGATAACCCTTGGCGCGACAACTTCGGGCGATACGCATCGAGCTTAGTGGGCTTGGGTCAATCCACACTGAAGAACCGCGACGCGGTGCCGGATCATCTTAAGCTACATCACGCGGGACACCTAGTTCGCCAGACTCGCAACCCTGAGGGGTTGGTGCGTGCATTGGGTGCACTGCTTCGAATCAGAGTTGAGCTGCTCGAATACTGCGTTCAGTGGCTTCGCTTAGCGGACTCCGACCGTACTCGACTATCTTCTGTAGCGGTCGCTGGCGGAGGCGGTGAGCACCGAATTGAACTAGGCACTGACTCAAGCCGCCTTGGGCAGGGCGCGATAGCGGGCGCTCGGGTTCCTGACGTTCAGCATAAGTTTCGTCTGCGCATCGGGCCAATGTCGCTCGCTGAGTTTGAGCAATATTTGCCCGGAGGCGTGCGATTTGTGCAGTCGCGTGATTGGGTGCGCAATTACATTGGCGTTGAACTAGCGTGGGACGCACAAATGGTGCTCAAACGCGAAGAAGTTCCAGCAGCGCGGTTGGGCGCCTACGGAAAGCTGGGCTGGACAAGTTGGCTCGGTATGACGCTAGGACGTCGCAATTCTGACGCCGATGACGTCATTCTCGATGCGGAGAGATTAACTAACGTTCGGGCTATTTAGCTCTGATCGCCATTATTTAGATCGAATAGGGGAAGCACCATGTCGGAAATTAGTCGTACAGCGCTGTTCGGAAAACTCAATCCACTTCTCTACAAAGCCATCGAAGGTGCAACGGTCTTCTGCAAATTGCGCGGGAATCCCTATGTCGAATTAGTGCACTGGATGCATCAAATTCTGAGCAATAACGACAGCGACGTGCATCGCATTGTGCGTCACTTTGAAGTGGACTCATCGAAGCTCGCTGCCGACCTTACAAGGGCTCTTGACCGGTTGCCGCGCGGTGCCACGGCAATTTCTGATCTTTCAGAACACATAGAGAGCGCTGTGGAGCGGGCTTGGGTCTACGGCACTCTGAAATACGGCGACGCGCAGGTGCGTAGCGGCTACATCATGGTGGGCCTCGTCAAAACGATGGGCCTGCGAAATATTCTCTACGGTATTTCCAAGGAGTTTGAAAAGCTTGGCATTGATGCGCTCTCCGAAAAGCTGCCTGACATTGTCAAAGGCTCTCCGGAGGAATCCTTGGCTGCGAGCGACGGTAGCGGCATCGGCGGCGAACCGGGTGAAGCCAGCGGCGCGATGGCACCGGCGCAAATGGGCAAGCAAGAAGCGCTAAAGAAATACGCGATTGACTTGACCGAAAAGGCTAAGAATGGCGAACTCGATCCGGTGACGGGTCGGGATGAAGAAATTCGCCAGATCGTCGATATATTGATGCGCCGTCGGCAAAACAACCCAATTCTCACTGGCGAAGCCGGCGTCGGCAAGACGGCTGTTGTCGAGGGCTTCGCGCTTCGGCTCGCCAAGGGCGACGTGCCCCCGCAATTGAAAGACGTGTCACTGCTGACACTCGACATTGGCTTACTGCAAGCCGGTGCGAGCATGAAAGGTGAATTTGAGCAACGTTTGCGGCAAGTCATTGACGAAGTTCAGGCAAGCCCGAAGCCCATTATTTTGTTTGTCGATGAGGTGCACACGCTGGTTGGCGCGGGCGGAGCAGCGGGCACGGGCGACGCGGCTAACTTGCTGAAACCCGCGCTGGCGCGCGGCACGCTGCGCACTATAGGCGCAACAACATGGGCCGAGTACAAGAAATACATTGAAAAAGACCCCGCGCTCACACGTCGTTTTCAGGTTGTGCAAGTGCCGGAGCCAGACGAGGCCAAGGCCGTCGCCATGTTGCGAGGCGTTGCGAGCGTGTTGGAAAAACATCACAAGGTATTGCTGCTTGACGAAGCCATTGCAGCGGCGGTCAATCTATCGCATCGCTATATACCCGCACGTCAGCTTCCCGACAAGGCCGTGAGCCTTCTCGATACAAGCTGTGCGCGGGTTGCGGTGAGTCAACACGCTACGCCACCGGAAGTGGAAGACACCCTGCGTAAGATTGAAATGCTCGACGTGGAACTTGGCATCATCGACCGCGAAGCGGCCGTTGGCATCGACATCGGCACCCGCAGAAACGAGGCCGCAGCCGTTCGCGAAGTTCAGGCCGAGCGGCTGGCAACATTGGATGCGCGCTGGAAAGAAGAAAAGGCGCTGGTCGACACCATTCTCGACTTGCGCAGCAAATTGCGCGGCTCGGGTGACGGTCAAGTGGATATCGCCGTTCCGATGGGGGACGAAGCGCGCGTTTCCATGCTCAAAGAATTGGGTGAACTGCAGGCAAAGCTCGCGGGTATGCAGGGCGATTCGCCGCTCATCCTGCCCGCCGTTGACGCGCAGGCTGTGGCGTCCGTCGTGGCCGATTGGACCGGTATTCCGGTTGGGCGGATGGTGAAGAACGAAGTGGAAGCAATCCTGAAAATTGCTGACACATTGAACCAGCGCGTGATTGGCCAGCGGCATGGTTTGGACATGATCGCAAAGCGCATTCAGACTAGCCGGGCCAAGCTCGACGATCCGAACAAACCGATTGGTGTGTTCATGCTCGTTGGCCCGTCCGGTGTCGGCAAGACCGAAACCGCGTTGACGCTTGCCGAGCAGCTATACGGCGGCGAGCAAAACATGATCACCATCAATATGAGCGAGTTTCAAGAGGCACATACCGTGTCTACGCTCAAAGGCGCGCCACCGGGCTATGTGGGCTACGGCGAAGGCGGCGTGTTGACGGAAGCCGTGCGACGCAAACCGTATAGTGTGGTGTTGCTCGATGAGGTGGAAAAGGCGCACAGTGATGTGCACGAAATTTTCTTCCAAGTTTTTGACAAAGGCATCATGGAAGACGGCGAGGGCCGCCTGATTGACTTCAAAAATACGGTCATCATTTTGACGAGTAACGTCGGCTCTGAGCTCATCATGAGCATGACGCGTGACCCAGAACTCATGCCTGAGCCGGAAGACATCGCGAAGGCGCTGCGCGAACCGCTATTGAAAGTTTTTCCGGCAGCGCTGCTCGGTCGCATCCAAGTGGTCCCGTATTTCCCGCTTAGCGACGAAATGCTAGGAAACATCATTCGCTTACAACTCAACCGTATCAAGAAACGTATCGCCGAAAATCATAAGGCAACGTTCTCCTATTCGGATGATGTGGTCAAACTCATCTCGTCGCGCTGCACAGAGATTGAAAGCGGCGGGCGCATGATTGACGCAATTCTCACTAATACGATCCTGCCGAAGTTGTCGGAAGAGTATTTGCGGCGCACGATTGACGGCATTGCATTAAAAGAGATTGTGTTGGGGATAGCCGATACTGACTTCACCTACGATTTCGGCGCAAGCAATTAGCTGGTGCGACGCGCTGCGTCTCCGGGTAGTGCTGCACATCCGCGTGGATCGAGGGGCGTTACGCAATGGCGCTTGAAACCGTAATCGCTTCGAGTCTTGCAGCACCAGAGCGTAAGGTGCGTGCGCTCGTACTGATGGGCGGAGGCGCACGTACGGCCTATCAAGTCGGCGTATTGCGTGCGATGGCATCCATGTTGTTGCAGCAGAATGCCGCGCCGGATGCGTCTGGCTTCGCCACAACCGCTGCGTTTCCCTTCGAGGTGCTGGTTGGCACGTCAGCAGGCGCGCTTAACGTTGCCTCGCTCGCAGGCTATGCCGAGTTGGGGCTCAGAGCGTTTGATGAACTGGCGCGGTTTTGGATGAGTGTGCGTTCAAACGACGTCTACCAACTCAACAAGACCTCGGGTAGCGCATGGTTTGCCAGTCGGAATAAATACCTCGCGGCGTTCAATCTTTCGCGAGGGCTGCGCGCACACGGTGCGATATTGGACAACGCGCCGCTCACCGAAACGTTGCGGCGCGCAGTCTCGCTCGACGGAATTGATCGCGCGCTGGTGGCGCGTGCGATTTCCGCAGTGGCGGTGACGGCATCGAGCTATTCGAGCGGGGTGCATTGGACGTTTTGTCAGCGCTCTGCCAACGCTGACGTGATCGAGCCTTGGATTCGGCCGGGCCGCCGGGCGACCATTCAGGATATTTCGTTCGAACACTTGATTGCGTCGAGCGCCATTCCCTTTGTTTTTCCGGCGTCACCATTGGTTGTTGACGGTCAACGCGAATTTTTTGGTGATGGCTCGATGCGACAAATTTCACCGCTGTCGCCGGCGTTACATTTGGGGGCGCACGACATTCTCGTCATCGGTGTTGGTCAACCAACCCGCTCTGGCTTGGGGGCCGACGCTCCTTCGCAGTCTGCACCGGGCGTGAGTGCGGTGGCCGCGCATGCGATGGCCAGTGTGTTTCACGACACATTGCAGGCGGACGTAGAGCAGGCGATGCGAGTAAGCGAGACGCTCAGGCGATTGCCACCGAGTGTTGCGGCAGTGCTGCCGTATCGACCAGTGCGCGTACTGGCAATGCAGCCGTCGCAGTCACTTGATGCGCTTGCGCTGCAGTATGTAAGGTGCATTCCAAAATCAACGCGATCTGCGCTGGGCGGGCTACTCAGTGAAAACGGTGGCGCATCGCTGGCGAGCTACCTACTGTTTGAACCTGATTTTGTGAACGCGCTAATCGCGTTGGGGCAACGTGACGCTTACTCGCGAGCGGCTGAATTGCTAGGATTTTTTGCCCATCAAGATTGACGCGTTCCTTGACGTTGCGCGAAGCGCTGTGGTTATCGTAGATGCAACTGCATCTTTGAAGATCATCAAGCGATACCCCATATAGCCACCGACTGCGCTTGCCACCAGACGACGCGTATGCGATGTTGTTCTTCGAGTTTCGTTGTTATTTCGCGCGTCGATTGCTGGGAGAAAAGCAACTACGAGTGTGGGGAATGGTGCCCTGCGTTGATTCATCTCGCGAGAGTCGAGGTACTCCACTGTGAGAAGAGGGGACTTGAGGTGCAGTGGAAAACCAACTACTTAGGGGCCGGACCAAGATGTTCGTGCTTAATCTTCCATTCGCCATTACGGCTTACGAGCAAACTCGTACCACGCCCGCTCCCTGAACACGCTTTGCCGTCGATCACTCCTGCCCAATCAAACACGTATACGCACAGCGCGCAATCGTCGCGCGCGTGTAACCAACGAACGTCGCTGATGGCATACGTTTCATTTTGAATCAACGAAAACGTTTTGCGAATCGCTTGTTCAATTGCAGCGATGCCGAAATAGGTGCCTTCCGAAAATATGAAGCAGGCACCGTCGTCAATCAGCGGTGCAATCGCTTCCCACGAAAGTGTTGCAAGCGCGCGTTCGTACTTGCGCAGAAATGCTTCGTGATGCATCGCGAAGGGATCCGCCTAAGCTTTGGCCCGCAGATCAATCACCCGCTTAGCTTTGCCCAAGCTGCGCTCAATTGTTCCTGGCAACGAAAGTTCAACGTTCGCTGAAACTCCGATCAAGTTCTTGATGTCGTTGGTGAGTTGTCGCGTGATGACGTTATGCGCATTTCCACCGGCGTGTACGAAGCGCAGACCCATTTCTACGCGTACGGCGAGTTCGTCCATCGCACCGGGTCGGGTGATGACGCAGACGTAATGCGGTGCGAGGTCGGGTTGGCGCAGGATCAGTTCTTCGATCTGTGTGGGGAACACGTTGACGCCGCGAATGATCATCATGTCGTCGGAGCGGCCGGTGATTTTGGCCATGCGGCGCATGCTACGCGCGGTCGGTGGCAAAAGCTTCGTTAAGTCGCGCGTGCGGTAGCGAATCACAGGCATGGCCTCTTTGGATAGGCTCGTGAACACAAGCTCGCCTTCGCTGCCGTCCGGCAACACTTCGCCGGTGACGGGGTCGATGATTTCGGGATAGAAATGGTCTTCCCAAATGACCGGGCCATCTTTGGTTTCGATGCATTCGCTGGCTACGCCAGGCCCCATGACTTCGGACAAACCGTAAATATCCACCGCGTCGATCCCCATTCGCTTCTCAATATCTACGCGCATCGCATTGGTCCAGGGCTCTGCGCCGAAGATGCCTGTTGAAAGAGAACATTTCGCGGCGTCGAGTCCTTGTCGCTCGAACTCCTCGGCGAGCGCGAGGCAATAGCTCGGCGTAACCATAATGATGTCAGGTTTGAAATCGGTGATGAGTTGCACTTGCTTTTCGCTCTGGCCGCCGCTCATTGGGATTACTGTGCAGCCTAGTCGCTCCGCGCCGTAATGCGCGCCGAGGCCGCCAGTAAATAGCCCATACCCGTAGGCCACGTGCACCATGTCACCGGGGCAGCCACCGCTCGCGCGAATGCTGCGCGCCACGCAGTCGGCCCACGTATCAATATCGTTCTTCGTGTAGCCGACGACGGTAGCTTTGCCAGTCGTTCCACTCGACGCGTGTACGCGTGAAATCTGCTCACGCGGTACGGCAAACAAGCCAAACGGATAGTTGTCGCGCAGGTCACCCTTCGCCATGAACGGAAACTTCGCAAGGTCCGACAACTGCTTCAAATCGTCCGGATGCACGCCCGCCGCATCGAATGTTTTTTTGTAATGCGGTACGTTGTTGTACGCATGCGCCAAACTCCATTTCAGGCGCTTGAGTTGTAGTGCGCGCAGTTCGTCTTGCGACGCTGATTCAATGGCGTGCAGTGGTGAGGGGTTTTTGGTTGGCATTTTTGGTGAAAGTGAGCGGTGAGTAGTGAGCGGTGAACAGTGAATCGCGTGGGCTTGTGTGCAGTTTCTACTGCTCACTACTCACCGTTTACTGCTCACATTCAATGACGTGCCCTGCAATCCGCGCGCTCTTGCCGCGGAACAGGGCAATGACTTCCTCACTTTGATTGATGAGTTTGATGTCATACACGCCGCTGCGACCGCGTTGTACTTGCTCAACGCCGGTTGCGCTTAGTACGTCGCCAAGGTTGGCGGGCGCGAGGATTTCTATCGTGAAGCCGCTCGCCACGGTGTTGAAGTTGTAGCTGTTGCAGGCGTAGGCAAACGCGGTGTCGCATAGGAGCGCCATGTAACCGCCGTGGCAAATGCTGTGCCCGTTGACCATGTCTTTGCGCACGGTCATCGTTACCGTTGCGCGGCCACGCGCGACGTCCGTGACTTGCATGCCCGCCGC
The DNA here is from genome assembly GCA_040079845.1 of Casimicrobium sp. Lineage (GTDB taxonomy): Bacteria > Pseudomonadota > Gammaproteobacteria > Burkholderiales > Casimicrobiaceae > Casimicrobium. The sequence continues at coordinate 373,037 of JBEBJR010000001.1, forward strand.
AATCGCCGCGTGGTCGCGCGCGAACATTGCGTCCGCCACCGCGCGGGGTGATGGGCCAGCGTTAGATGAAGAGTCCATCGCTCCACACCTTTCGTTGCAACAAGAGCGACTGACGATAGCGATCGTCTCCAGTATGCGATTGCAGATTGATGAGAATCGCGTTCATCAGCGTCATGCCAATGCGATCCGCCGCTGCCAATGGCCCTTCGGGATGGCCAAGGCCGAGCTTCATCGCGGTGTCGACGCCCACAGCGTCCGCCACGCCTTGCAGCACGGCGTCCGCGCCTTCGTTGGCAAGCATCGCAATCGTGCGCGCCACGATCATGCCCGGCACGTCTTCAATCGCGGACACTTCGAAACCTACGGCGCGGAAAAGCCCCACTGCATCAGCGAGTGCAGCAGCGGTAGTTTCTTCACCCTTAGCGAGAACCACGCGTTTGCTCGTCGTGAAGTCGCGCGAAAGATCGAGCATCACCACATTCGGCAGTTCGTCTTCAAACGCCGTTTGTGTCGCGGTGCGGCCATCGGTGAGGCACACCGTTGCATTGCCCACTCGCAGCATGCCTGCGCCAAATGGGTCTTCCTCTTTTCGCGATTGCACCTTGATACCAGCAGCCTTGATGCGTTCAATCAGCGGCTCCATCGCTTCCGATTCGGTGAGGTACTGAATCGCGGAGGGCTTCGGGCCTTCAGGCGAGGCTGGCGCTGCGGGCACGCCCTCAGGGTATTTGTAAAAACCACGCCCAGATTTCCGACCAAAGAGCCCGCCGGAGACCATTTCTTCTTGCGTCAAACTTGGGCGGTAGCGGCTGTCTTGGTAGTACGCGTTCCACACACTCTTGGTCACCATCAGGTTCACGTCGAGGCCGATAAGATCAAGCAACTCGAACGCACCGAGCTTGAAACCGCCGGCTTCGCGGAGCGCCAAATCAATCGTCGCCACGTCGGCCGCGCCGCTTTCAAGTGCACGAAACGCCTCGCCGTAATACGGACGCGCGACGCGGTTGGCGATAAAGCCCGGTGTGCTCTTGCAGCGCACGGGCGATTTTTTCCATTCGATGGACGCTGCTTCGACGCGAGCCGCCGCTTCCGGTGCGGTTAGATGACCGCTCACCACTTCAACGAGCGGCATGAGCGGCGCGGGGTTGAAGAAGTGCATGCCGACGACGTTTTGCGGACGCGCTAAGCCGTTTGCAATCGCCGTGATCGATATGGACGAGGTGTTGGTGCCGAGAATCGTCGATTCGCCGCAAATGCTTTCGATTGACTTGAACAGCGCTTGCTTTGCGCCGAGGTCTTCGACGATGGCCTCGACCACCAAATCGCAATCGTGAAAATCGGCGAGATCAACGGCAGCGTGCAAGCGCGATATCGTGCCCGCGACGGCCTCAGCCGTTTGCCGACCTTTTGCTACGAGCGCGTTCAGCGTGTCGCCTGTGCGTGCAATCGCGATTGTGGCCGCGCCTTCGCGCGCGTCAAAAAGTTTGACGATGCAACCGGCTTGCGCTGCAACTTGCGCGATGCCCGCGCCCATCGTGCCAGCGCCAATAACGCCAACGGTCTTGAAGGTAAGTGTCATAGTGAGTTCAGGTGCAAAGAATGATCAAAAAAAGCGGCTGTCTCGGATTATCGATTGATGCTATCGCAAGCCGAAAACAAAACCGTCCAGTTGGTCGGGAATTGGCGTTGGTGTTCTCCTACACTTGGTCAGCTGACATCCTTGCAGCCACTTAATCTACATCAAGTCTTATATAAGACCTCAGCTTCATGTAAGCCTTTCAGTGGCACAATCACCCCATCAGAAACATTGTGTTTCGCAAGGGGAATTTCATGGGCGAGAGTCGCAAAGCGTTTACGGCCTACGAGGCGCACTACAACCGTTCGATCAATGAGCGCGATGCGTTTTGGGCGGATGAAGCCAAGGTCATCGATTGGAAAACCGAGCCGACGCAAATTTGTGATTTCTCGCACCCACCTTTTGCGAAATGGTATGTAGGCGGAACGACGAACCTGTGCCACAACGCCGTGGATCGCCACATGGCGCAGCGCGGCGACCAAACCGCGCTGCATTTCATCTCCACCGAAACTGATGTTGAAACGAAGTACACGTACAAGCAGCTTTACGCAGAGGTAAACCGCTGTGCAGCGATGCTGCAAAGCATGGGCGTCGGCAAGGGCGATCGTGTTTTGATTTACATGCCGATGATTCCCGAAGCGGTGTTTGCGATGCTTGCCACGGTGCGCATCGGAGCGATTCACTCAGTCGTGTTTGGTGGCTTCGCGTCAGCGTCATTGGCTACGCGCATCGAGGACGCGAAACCAAAAGTCATCGTCTCATCAGACGCTGGTATGCGCATGGGCAAAGTAGTCCCTTACAAGCCGTTGCTTGACGCCGCGATTGATCTGTCGTCGCACAAGCCGGACAAAGTGTTGATGTTTGATCGCGGTCTTGAACCGATGAACACGACACCGGGTCGCGACGTCGATTGGGCGAGCTTCCGCGCGTCGCACATGATGAAAACCGTGCCATGCGAATGGGTCGAGTCGTCACACCCAAGCTACATCCTCTACACCAGCGGAACCACGGGCAAGCCCAAAGGGGTGCAGCGCGATACCGGCGGTTACGCGGTGGCGCTTACGTCCAGCATGCAGAAAATTTTCGGCTTGAAGCCGGGCGAAACGATGTTCTGCACGAGTGACATCGGTTGGGTGGTCGGTCACAGCTACATCGTCTACGGCCCGCTCCTTAACGGCAACACGACGATCATGTACGAGGGCGTTCCGCTGCGTCCGGACCCTGCCATTTGGTGGAAGATTTGTGCCGAGAACAACGTCAAAACAATGTCGTCTTCGCCGACGGCGGTGCGCGTGTTGAAGAAGCAAGATCCGAAGTTCATGGAGCAGTACAAACTGCCCGCGCTTAAATATCTTTTCCTCGCCGGTGAGCCGCTCGACGAGCCTACGGCGCGCTGGGTGAGTGACGCGTTGGGCGGTGTGTCGATCATTGATAACTACTGGCAGACGGAGAGCGGCTGGCCGATTCTGTCGGCGCAAATCGGAGTTGAAGACACGCCGCGCAAATTCGGTTCGCCGTCGTTCCCGGTGTACGGCTTCGAGGTGAAACTAAAAGACGAAGCGTCGGGTGGCACGGTGCCTGCGGGTGAAAAGGGCGTGCTCGTGATCAAAGCGCCGCTGCCACCGGGCGCGCTGATGACCGTGTGGGGCGACGATGAGCGTTTCGTTAAAACGTATTTCGATACGTTCAAAGACGAGCAGGTTTACTCGACGTTCGACTGGGCCACCCAAGACGCCGACGGCTATTACTTCATCCTCGGCCGAACCGACGACGTCATCAACGTTGCGGGCCATCGTCTCGGCACGCGCGAAATCGAAGAGGCGATTCAGTCTAATGCGCTCGTCGCGGAATGCGCCGTGGTCGGCGTGGCCGATCAGCTCAAAGGGCAGATTCCTGTCGCGTTTGTAGTGCTCAAAGACCCATCGAAAGCCTCGCCAGCGACTGCCACGGCGATTGCGCAAACCGTGGACAAAGAAATCGGTGCGATTGCGCGCCCTGGTGCGGTGCATCTGGTCACGCTGCTGCCGAAAACGCGTTCCGGCAAACTGCTGCGTCGCACGATTCAAGCTTTGGCCGAGGGCCGCGATCCGGGCGATTTGACGACCATCGAAGATCCGGCGGCACTCGCGCAAATCAAAGCTGCGCTCGGGATGGTTTGACCAGAGTACAGCGAGCAGCTTTTTGCCGTCAGCGACTGCTACGCGGTTGTTACAGGGCGTATTTATTATTAGTCGATAGTAGTAAATATCGACTGTCAACGACCGCCTGGCGGTCGTTGCGCAAAAAAAGTTGTATGCATTTTGCGTACACCCCAATCGCACGGACCTCGCGCGCGCAGACCTTGCCGATGCTGAGCGCTGACGCAACGCGCTCGTGGTCAGCCGACTAGCTCGTCGGCGTGCGCCGCGACCGTCTGACGCGCTGAGCCCCTAGCGCTCTCGCGGCTACCACCGACCATTCGCTTTGCTTTGACGTGCGCGTTACGAGGCCGCGCAATGCGGCGCAACCACCGCGCACGAAGCTCGGACTACTCCTGTTATTCAAGCAACTGGGCCGGCGCGGACGAATCTGCGCCATACTGCGCGCTTAGTCGCCGCCGATCGTCTGGCATACTCTGGGCTAACACACCTTGACAGAGGACAAGCCATGAAAAAAATCGAAGCAATCATCAAACCGTTCAAACTTGACGAAGTACGCGAGGGGCTGGCGGAAGCCGGGATAACTGGCCTTACGGTCACCGAGGTAAAAGGTTTTGGTCGCCAACGCGGACACACAGAGCTCTACCGTGGCGCGGAGTACGTCGTCGATTTTCTTCCCAAAACGAAGGTGGAGCTGATCGTGGCGGAGCAGGACGTGGAGCGCGTGGTTGAGGCGATCGTGAAAGCCGCGCGTACCGGCAAGATTGGCGACGGGAAAATTTTTGTATCTAGTGTGGAGCAGGTTATTCGTATCCGCACGGGTGAAACCGGGGAAGCGGCTGTTTAGTCGCTATAGTTTTTGCAACACAACGGGAGGACATATCTATGTCAATGATGGAAGAATTTAAAGCCTTTGCGATGAAAGGCAACGTGGTAGATCTCGCCGTGGGCGTGATCATCGGCGGCGCGTTTGGCAAGATTGTCGACTCGCTCGTTGGCGACATGATCATGCCTGTAGTTGGGAAGATTTTTGGCAACATGGACTTCACCAATTTGATGGTTGTCCTCGGAGACAATCCAAACAAACTCACCGCGCTCGCTGACCTGAAAAAAGCCGGTATCGCGACCTTCGCTTATGGCAATTTCATTACGATCCTGCTGAACTTCATCATCCTCGCTTTTGTGATCTTCATGATGGTTAAGGCGATGAACAAGGCCAAGGCCGCCGCTGAGCCGCCAGCACCGCCACCACCCGCAACTCCTGAAGATGTTGTGTTGCTTCGTGAAATTCGCGATAGCCTTAAAAAGTAGCGTTTTCGCTACTCAATCGAGAAAAACCGACCGCTTGGTCGGTTTTTCTTTTTGGCGTATTACACTTGAGTGTCAGGCGTGCGAACACGCGTGTGCATGCGGGTTAGCCCGTGGTTCGCGCTATTGGCATTGCTCACGGTTTGGTGCAAAATTACTTATCAGCAATAACTATCTTTGGTTATTGTTCCGGAATTCATAAGGAGGCTTTCATGGTTCGGGTTCTTTGCGCTGCGGTCGCAGCGACTTTCGCAGTTACGGCAGCTCACGCGCAGATCAAAGTTGGTTTGACGCTTTCATTGACTGGCCCAGCGGCCTCGTTGGGTATCCCCGAGAAAAACTCGGTGGATTTGATGCCCAAGAAAATTGGCGGGCTTGACGTCACCTACATCATCCTTGACGATGCGTCCGACACGACGAAGGCCGTCACCAACACCAAGAAGCTGATCACCGAAGACAAAGTCGACGTGATCATCGGTTCAACCACGACGCCAAACGCGATGGCGATGATTGACGTCGTTGCCGACGGCGAAACGCCGAACATCTCGCTCGGTGGCTCGGCTCGCATCGTCGACCCTGCGAACCCCAAAACCCGTTGGGTTTTCAAAGTGTCGCAGCACGACTCGTTGATGGCGGATGCCGTCGCCGTGCACGCCAAGGCCGCCGGCATCAAGACCTTTGGTTTCATTGGTTACAACGATGCGTACGGCGAAGGCTGGCTTGTAGAAATGAAGCGTTCCGCTGCGACCACTGGCATCAAGATGGACACCATCGAGCGCTTCAATCGCACCGACGCCAGCACGACAGGCCAAGTCCTTAAGCTCATGGCTGCCAATCCACAGGCAATCCTCATCGTTGGTTCGGGTACGCCTGCTGCCACCCCACACAAAGAACTGCTGGCGCGTGGTTACAAAGGTCGTATTTACCAAACGCACGGCGTTGGCAACTCCGACTTCCTGCGCGTTGTCGGCAAAGACGGCAACGGCGCCTTCCTGCCGGCTGGCCCTATGCTCGCCTACGAGCAACTGCCGGAGAGCAACCCGATCAAAAAGGTGGCTAAGGATTACATCACGCAATACGAAGCCAAGTTCGGCCCACGCACTACATTTGGCGGCCACGCGTGGGATTCGTACATCGTCTTGAACAAAGCCATTCCTGAAGCGCTCAAATCGGCCAAGCCCGGCACCAAAGAGTTCCGCCTTGCCTTGCGCAACGCATTGGAAAACACCAAGGAAGTCGTAGGCGTTCACGGTGTGTTCAACATGAGCGCGACCGACCACAACGGTCTCGACAATCGTGGTCGCACGATGTTCATGATCAAAGACGGCAAGTGGGCATTAGCCACCAAGTAACGCGTTGACGAAACCTTCGGTGCGAGCTGTGTGCCCGCGCCGAAGTTGATTTGTTCTGGGCAGGTGCGTTCGCGTAACCTGCCCTTTGTGTTTATTTGCTTGTTTGCGTTGAGAGCCCCACGTTATGGATTTTTCGATTGCCACGCTGCTCGCCCAAGATGGGCTGACGAATGGTGCAATTTATTGCCTGCTGGCGCTTGCGCTGGTGTTGGTGTTCGCCGTGACGCGCGTGATCTTCGTACCGCAAGGCGAGTTCGTTGCGTTCGCTGTGCTCACACTCGCTGCCTTCGAGCAAAACAAACTTCCGGGAACTGTGTGGCTGTTGCTCGCATTTGCAGCTGCTGCGGTGTTGTCAGAAACGTTGACGTATCGCCGCGAGCCTGCGCGGATTCTGCGTGCGATTGTCGGCAGCGCGCTTCCGTGTGTTGTCGCTGCTGCCATCGTGTGGGGCGTATGGGCCTCGCAGGCGGGTTTTGCTTTGCAGGTCCTTGCGACGGTGGTGTCCGTTACTGCGATGGGGCCAGCGGTTTACCGATTGGCATTTCAGCCGGTGGCGACGGCTCCGGTGCTAACGCTATTGATCGTTTCCGTCGCGGTGCATTTTGTATTGACCGGATTGGGTCTGCTGTTCTTCGGCGCTGAGGGCGCTCGCACCTCGGCCTTCACCAACGCTTCGTTCTCCGTCGGTGGCGTCAATATCTCGGGCCAGAGTTTGTTGGTTTACGCGTTTACCGCGTCACTCGTGGTCATCATGGGTGCGTTCTTCAAGTACACGTTGTTTGGCAAGGCACTCCGTGCCACTGCGGCCAACCGCACCGGCGCGCGTCTCGTCGGTGTAAGCCCTAATTTCGCGGGACGCTTGAGCTTGACATTAGCTGCGGCCATCGGCGCAATCTCAGGCTTACTCATCGGACCGATCACCACGGTGTATTACGACTCTGGATTTTTGGTCGGACTCAAAGGTTTCGTCGGCGCGATTGTGGGCGGACTCGCGAGCTATCCGATTGCGGCGGCTGGCGCGATCTTCGTTGGTTTGGTTGAAGCGTTCTCCTCATTCTGGGCGAGCGCGTACAAAGAAGTGATCGTGTTCACGCTGATTTTGCCGATCTTGCTGTGGCGCTCGTTGACCACCACGCATCACGAGGAGGAGTGAGATGAATCCTCGCATCCTTCTTGCCGTGGTCGTTGGCGTGATCGGCATTGCACCAATGGTGGCCCCAGCGTTTTACGTAACGCTCCTAAATTACATCGGACTCTATTCGCTGGTGGCGCTTGGCCTCGTGCTGCTCACAGGCGTGGCCGGGCAAACGAGCTTCGGTCAAGCTGCGTTCGTCGGCTTGGGCGCGTACACCACCGCCGTGCTCACCACCCAATACGGAATGTCACCTTGGTTCACGCTTGTTATCGCGCTGGCGATCACGCTCGCTGTGGGCTACGTGTTGGGCATCATCACGTTGTCGATGGGCGGGCATTACTTGCCGCTGGCCACTATTGCTTGGGGCATTTCGCTTTACTTCTTGATGGGCACGATTGAGAGCTTCGGGGGCTTCACCGGCATCACCGGAGTGCCAGCAGTGACGCTCTTCGGCTTCAAGTTGGAAAAAGAAGGCGAGTTTTATTACTTTATCTGGATCGTGGTGCTGGCCGCGCTTTGGTGCATTGCCAACCTTCTGGATTCGCGTCCTGGCCGCGCGATTCGCGCGTTGAAGCAGGGCAGTACGATGGTCGAAGCGTTCGGTATCCATCCGGGTCGCACTAAGACCGCTGCATTCGTCATCGCTGCGTTGCTCGCCTGTTTGTCCGGTTGGTTGTACGCGCATTTACAGCGCTTCGTGAATCCGACTCCGTTTGGCATCAATCAAGGCATCGAATACCTGTTTATGGCCGTTGTCGGCGGCGCGGTCAGCGTGTGGGGCGCGGTGCTTGGCGCGGCGCTGGTGACGCTCTTAAAAACGTGGCTGCAAGACTTGCTGCCGAAGCTCATCGGCGAAGCGGGGCAATTCGAAATTATTGTGTTCGGTGTGTTGCTAGTGTTGTTGCTTCAGTACGCACGCGACGGCCTGCTACCGTACTTGCAGCGCTTCGTGCCTACGCCGCCGCGGAAGCTTCCGGCGGCTGGCGATCGTTTGCCACATCGCACGATGCCGGCGGCCGGTGCGGCGGTTCTGGATGTGAATGCCGCGCGCAAAACTTTTGGCGGTTTAGTCGCCGTGAACGATGTGACGTTCAACGTGAACGGCCATGAAGTTGTGGGACTCATCGGTCCGAACGGCGCGGGTAAAAGCACTTGCTTCAACCTCATTTCTGGCGCGTTGGAAGCAAGCGCAGGTTCGATCAAATTCATGGGCACGGAGTTGATTGGCCAAAGTGCGAGCGACATCGCAAAGCTCGGTCTTGGTCGCACGTTTCAGCATGTGAAACTCGTCGGCACCATGACAGTCGTTGAGAACGTAGCGCTCGGTGCGTACTTGCGCGGCTCTAAAGGCATCATCGCTTCGTCGCTCCGGCTCAATACAGCCGACGAAGCGGCGGCGCTGGCCGAAGCGATGCGTCAGCTTGAGCGCGTGGGGCTCGCTGGGCATGCGCACGATGCAGCTAACAGCCTACCACTGGGCAAACAGCGCATCGTCGAAATCGCGCGCGCGTTGGCGTCTGATCCGATTTTGTTGCTGCTCGACGAACCCGCCGCCGGTTTGCGCTACGCCGAAAAGCAGCAGCTCGCCGCGCTCATCAAATCGCTCAAAGGGCAGGGCATGACCGTACTGCTCGTCGAGCACGATATGGATTTCGTGATGGGCTTAGTGGACCGTTTAGTCGTGCTCAACTTCGGGCAAAAGCTCGCGCAAGGATTGCCAGAGACGGTGCAGGCCGACCCGCTGGTGCGCGAAGCGTATTTGGGAGCATGATCGTGGACAAAAACGTGAGCACCACCGAATTGCTGCTGGAAGTTTCCGATATTCATGTGGCGTACGGCCAAGTAGAAGCCGTGCGCGGCGTCACGCTCTCCGTACCCAAGGGAAAAATCGCGACCGTGATTGGGCCTAACGGCGCGGGGAAAACTACGCTGCTCGGCGCGATCATGGGACTGTTGCCGTCGAAGGGCGCTGTGCGTTTTGCGGGTGAGCGGATCGACGGCAAAGACACCGAAGCGCTGGTGCGCATGGGCATCTCGCTCGTGCCCGAAAAGCGCGAATTGTTCGCGGAAATGACGGTGCTTGAAAACCTCGAGCTCGGCGGTTTTTCTCGGCGTCGGTCGGGTGAATCACGGGCCGCATTGAGCAACACGATGGAAGAGGTGTTCGCGCTCTTTCCTCGCATGAAAGAGCGCATGCCGCAGCTCGCGGGTACGTTATCCGGCGGCGAGCGTCAGATGCTCGCCGTAGGTCGTGCGCTCATGGGCAAGCCCAAATTGTTGCTGCTGGATGAGCCCAGCTTGGGGCTCGCGCCGCTCATCACCCGCGACATTCTCGCCACGATTTCGCGCCTGCGCGAGACGGGTTTGTCAGTGCTGCTTGTTGAGCAAAACGCCCGCGCCGCCCTGCAAACCGCAGATTACGGCTACGTGCTCGAAACGGGTGAGCTGAGCCTCGAAGGTAAAGCTGAAGACCTACTGCACGACGAACGCGTCATTGCCACGTATTTGGGAAAACGCTAGCTAGCGCGACGAGGCGTGGTTACTGTGGTCTGCGCTCGTTACACCTGTTACACCTTTTAGGCTCTAACGACTGCCAGGCGGTGGTTAGCGGGCTAAAAAATTAATAGTTGATAAGTCAATTTATCGCGCGCTAACGACCGCCTGCTGGTCGTTAGCGCCAAAAAGCTATTGCCGACGATCCAGCAGCAGGACAGCTGCGCCCGACGCTACGAATAGCCCGGCGCTCGAACGGTTCACGCCACGCATCGCATTCGGGTGTGCTGCGAGCCAGCGACTCACGCTTCCCGCGAGCGTCCCCAGCGCGCCGTACGCGATCATCGTGAGAACGGAGAAGATCGCGCCGAGCAAAAGCATCTGCACGAGCGGGCTCGACGCACCGTCGCCCGAACGCACAAACTGCGGCACGAACGCGAGCACGAATAGCGCGACCTTTGGGTTCAACAAATTACTCAGAAAACCACGCCAAAAAATGACGATCAGCGGCGCGCGTTTCGTTGCAACTGTGGCTGTGGTGTCCGCGTGTTTCCATTGCAATACGCCGAGATAAATCAGATAAGCGCCACCTGCGAGCTTCATGATCCAAAACGCCGTTTCGCTCGCCGTCAGCAGTGCACTGACGCCAAGCGCCGCGAGCAGTGAATGCGCCATGATGCCGACGCCCGCGCCAACTGCGTGGCCGATGCCCGCGCTCTTGCCCTGGGTGAGCCCGCGCGACAGCGACATCAACATGTCTGGCCCCGGAATGGCGATGATGATCGCCACGGCAGGGAGGTAGAGGAGGATTTGGTCGAACGTCAGCATGCGACTAGTTTATTACCGCGCGCGAATGGTCACGCTTTGGCGAGGCAATTCACTAACCAATTTACGCCAAATTGATCGGTGAAGCTCCCGAAATACGCCCCCCAAAACATGTCTTGCATGGGCGTTACGATTGTGCCGTTGACGGATAGCGCGTTAAACAATCGATCCGCCTCAGCGCGCGTATCGGGTTCGAGATTGATGTGCACATTGTTGCCTTGACGCACGGTTAATCCCATCGATTCCGGCGCGTCGGTGCCCATCAATACATGCCCCCCGATCAGAGTTAGTTCGACGTGCATCACCAGATTTTTGTCGGTCTCCGCCATCGGCGGCTGACCTGGCACTGCAGGAATATCCTTGAAGCGATGAATCGGCATTTCGCCGCCGAACACCGAGTGATAGAAGACGAACGCTTCCTCTGTGCTGCGGGTGAAGTTGAGATAGGTACTGACTCGGGACATGGGTTTCTCCGTTTCTTGATGTATTCACGGCATCGCCACACTAATCGCGTTGCGTTAGGAATAGCGGTGCTGAGGCGATTTACGGGGTCAGCGCACCACCACCACATTCTTCGCTAATGTCTTGAATCGCTCTCCGTTGGCTTGTACAACGGTCAGGGTGAGGTGCCCCGTTTTACTGGTGTTGAGGTCGCGCGCAGTGCCGGATTTTCCTTTGTGCGTGCCGCCGATAACGTTGCATTGTGCGCCGTCGGTAACCGGTTGGGTGGTCATGGCTGCACTCCTATTCTTCTGCGCGTGGCTTATTGTCCAATCGCGCGGTTCATCATTTTTTCTTTGAGCGATTCGCCTTTTTCTGGCGGTGCGAGCATTTCCAAAACGGTTTTTGGTTGCTGGGTTTGCGCTGTATTTTTTGCTGCGTCTTGCGAGCTTGCCTGCGCTGGGGCTTGACCGGGAACAACAGTTACGAGGTCTTTACGAATCGCGTGTTCTTTCGATCCCGGTGGGCAGGGCGTGTCGACGTACGACACGGCGTCGCCTTTGACGCATTTGCGCAGACCGCCCGCGTTGGATGTCGGATTCGACGCGTTTCCCACACTTGAGGCGATGTCGCTATAGCCTAACTTCGTGGCTACGGTCGCTGCGCTCGCAGAAACGCTGGCTGTCGCGCCGCGTACGGATGGCGCATCTTTGAAATACCAAAGCGCACCCGCAGCACCAACAACGAGTGGAATAAGCAGAAAAGTTTTGGTACCCATCAGCTCTTCATTCTCGCGGTCACGCGTCGCGCAAGCTCGCCAGTTTCTACATACGGATACAAGTTTTTGCCGGGGCAGCTGGTCTTGGCATAGTCGCGGTGACTTTGGATGGTGGCAGGCGAAACGTTGAAGCGTTGCGCAAGCATCGCCATCACTTCAACAGTGGCGTTGAGCTGCGCGGCGTTGGGTTCGATCTTGTCGAAATCGCCGAGCAGGACGACAAGAGCATGGCCGACCGGATCGTATTCGGTGTTGGTGTCGCCGGCGAGCGTGATGTCGCGGCCTTCGTAAATTTTGCCGTCAGGGTCGATCAAGTAGTGATACGGAATGTCAGGCCAGCCGCGCGTGTTGCGCGACCATTTCTGCAAATTGCGCAGGTAATGCGGCGCGTCGGCACCTTGCAGAAAATCGACGCCGCCGTGATGCAACGTGATGTGTTTAACGTCATGTTTGCGCGTGGGGCCGACGTTTATGCGTGTGCCGCCCCACGCTTCGACGGCGATGAGTGTGGGCTCGGTGGTAGCCGCACTGTGCGTTGCGCAGCCGAGTAGCGTCGCGAGTGCGACGGTTGCTGCGAAAAATGTTGCGGCGCGTTTCATGGTGTCGTCGATTATTGCATCGCTCGCGATGGATGTGCACGGCATAAAATCGCTTCTGTCATCGGAGACGAACGTTGCTCCGCGCCCCAGTCCAATCTTAGAGGCACCATGTCTAACTCTGATCTCACGTCGCCAAGCGTCACCGTCGACATACCGTCACGCCGCGATTTGCTAAAGCTCGCTGCTGCGGGCATGACAACGGTCGTCGCCGGAAACGCACCCAGCGTAAAGGCCGCGACGGAGACCGCCTTTAAGCGCGCCAGTGGCCATGCAGCGTTCGGGAAGACACTAACGCATGATGCGTCGGGCAACGTCGTCGCAAGCGCGGCCGAAGCGTTTGAGGCGGCAACGCAGAGCGCAAAAATTGCGGATTGGGAACGCCTGCCGGTGACCAACGAGATGCGCTTGGTGAACCCGCTCGCGGCGTACGCGTGGGACAAAGATCCTTTGGCTGCGAGCGTGATCAAGCTGCCCGCGTTTCCTGCGCTTGATTCTGAGCGGCTCGCGGAAGAGGCGCTAGAGCTTTACTGGATGGCGCTCTTGCGTGATGTGCCGTTGTGGGATTACGAGCGCAACAGCCTTGTGCGCGATGCGGTGGCGGAACTTAAAAAAACCAAGCTCAACGCTAACGTCACACCGCAAACGCTATTTCGTCTCGGTACACCCGGCGAAAACGACGGTTACTGGATTTCGCAAATGTTGTGGATGCCAGTGCCGTTCGGCGCGCAAAATCAGTGGCAGGCCTATCGCGTGCCGTTCAAAGGCACGGACTTCATGACTTCGTGGCCCGAGTATTTGAAAGTGGCCAACGGCGAATGGCCACCGGGCATATTGAATCACTTCGCCGACTTGTATTACCTGCGCTCCGGCCGCGATGTGGGCGAATATGTGCATTGGGATTTTTGCAATCAAGCGGGCATTAATGCCGCTGCGATTTTGCTGGCGAACACGCATCGTCCGCGCGAGGCTTGGCCTGCGGGCAACCCCTACAAATCGTCGCGATCGATGAACGGTTTCGTAACGCTCGGCCCAGGCTACGCGCAAAACGCGATGGGCATGGTGTGCGACTTGGCGTTGAAGGCGTGTTGGAATGAGAAATGGGTTCGCCACCGTGCGTTGCGGCCCGAAGAATACGGTGCACTGGTTGATCGATCCGTGCGCGGGGAAACGGTGGGGATTCATCCGTTGATCGTGAAGTCGGATGCGGTGAAACGCGTGCGCGAAAAATTTGGCTCTGCGCTGTTGCCGCAAGCGTTTCCCGAGGGCAGCCCGGCGCATCCGTCGTATCCGTCGGGGCACGCAACGATTGCCGGCGCGTGCATTTCCGTGCTGAAGGCTTTGTTCGACGAAAACCGCAAATTGCGTTTCGCGATGCAGCCCACGCGGGACGGAAAAGACTGGGAAAACCACAACCCGAATCTGCCCGCGCCGACGGTCGGCGGTGAACTCAACAAACTCGCGATGAACATTTCGATGGGCCGCAACTTTGCCGGAATTCATTGGCGCAGCGACGCGTGGCAAGGCATGCTGCTCGGCGAAAGTGTGGCCGCTGCGTTCCTCAAGTCGGAGCGCCAAAAATCCGCCGAAGGTCAGCAGGGTTGGCAGAGCGCATTTGAATTCACCGGCTTCGATGGCCGTCGGGTGAGTTGCTAGCGTTAGCGTCTCCGCGGCTCTAATTTGGCGTCATCCTCGCCGGAGGCCGGGATCCAGCTTCGTAGGGCGGGCACTGCCCGCCTTCAGCCCCGCGAAGTGCGGAATCGAATTGCCTTCGGCAGGATTCACGAGGCGGGCAGTGCCCGCCCTACGATATGGCTTTGGCGCGCCAGCGACCGCCAGGCGGTATTTTGCGCTTATTATTTTTAATTGTCGATAAATGCAGTTTTGTGGCTGTAACCACCATCCGGCGGTCGATAGCCCGTAAAAGCTATATCCACGATGTTTCTACTGAATCCGATAACCCGCGTGACATGCCACACAGGCGCGCGTAACTTCGGTCAACGCCGCAAGCGCGGGTTTTGCGTCACCCGTGGCTGCGCTGTTTTGCGCGGCGATGGCGAAGCGGCTGGCACCGCGATGCATCGCTGTGCCGGTGTCCTGCATGGCTTTGGGCATGAACTTCGCGACATCATGTGCGGCGTGCAACTTGAGCGAACTCATGCCCAATCGATTCTCCGCAATGTCCGCCGCCTCCGCGTAACGCTCAGCCGCGAGCGCGTCCTGAATCTCGGACAGCGCGAGCAAATGGTCGCGCATGTGGGTGAGCGTTCCGATCCGCATCTCCTCCGGGAATTTCACAAACTGCCGGGTGTCCGGAGCGCCGCCGTGGCTGTGGGCAGCGTGATCGCCGGACAAAGGTGCTTGCGCGCACGCCGCCAGGCCGCACGCAGTGGCGAGAGCGGAAAGCGTGCTAAGTAATTTGCAATATGTCGGGTTCATGCGCCAAACAATAATCGTTCGCTAGCGTTTCGACCAGTGCGTGGCGGTGCTATGCATATGCGACAGCTTTCCAGGATTCACTTGATCTCGCACTGCCCATCGTGACAAGCTCTTGACGCGGCCAGTGCTTTCTTCGCAGCGCGCGCATGCAGACGATGCAACACCCACGTCATTGCGCCGGTCACCCCCATTTTTGAAAGCAGCATGCGGTTGTCGGCGATCCACGGATAGACCACGCGCCACAGCGGCTGCAAGCGTTTCGCGCCCCACATCCGCGCGACGGACGCAAAGCCGGACGCGGTGTAGGCCGCAGCGAAAACCGGCGCGCCGATGAGCCATTGGCCCGCCGAGTCGCGCGCATGAATGAGGCGCATCATGGCTTCGCGCGTGTGACCGTCGACGGCCGCAAAATCAGTGGGCGAACAATCGACGAGTTGCAATTGGTCGCTATGGTCGTACTGCTTCAAAACGGTGACTTCGCGCGTGCAGAGCGGGCACGAGCGGTCATAATAAATCGTGAGCGGGTATTGAACGGTAATTGCGGTGTTCATTTCGCACTGGCCTTGGTGTTGGTGACGTTCGTAACATTAAAAAAGCGTTGAATTTTTCCGCCGAGACGGATGATTTTGACGAGGAGAGACGGCTCAAGTTTGAGCATGTCATCCGCCCAGCCGGAGAGCGATTGCATGAGCGCTTGCGTTTCTCGAATGCGCTTTTGTTGCTCCGGTGCTTCGTTGGCGAACGTGGGGTCAGCGAGCGTTTCGTTGAGCATTGCCACCGTCGGATCGAATTCGCGCAGTTTGCGTTCGCGCACGATGGTGCGCATCAGCTCCCACACATCGCTCGAGGTTTCAAAGAAATCGCGGCGATCACCGAGCACATGCGTGATGCGCACCAAATTCCAGTTACCCAGTTCGCGCAAACTATTGCTCACGTTAGAGCGCGCCACGCCAAGCGCGTCGGCGATGTCTTCCGCTGCCAGCGGCCGCCCGAGCACGAAGAGCAGGGCGTGAATCTGCGCCACGGTTCGGTTCACGCCCCAGCGTGAGCCCATTTCGCCCCAGTGGAGCACGAAGCGTTCGGTGATTGGAGTGAGTGTCATGGTCGGAAGGAAACAAAAAGGGTTGACTAAATTCTCTTGATTTCATACATTTCTGTCAAGACAGAATTTAAAGAAATAAAAGCCGATCATGAAAGTGCTAGTGCTGGGCGGAAAAGGGTTCATCGGGCGGTACGTGGTGAAGGCGTTGGTGGCGCGCGGCATTGAGGTGATGATTGGGACGCGACATGCGCGAATCTCCGACAGCGGTCCGCCGATGGAGCGCGAGTTTCGACTTCACGAGCGTACGAACTCAAGCGATTGGAACGCAGCCGCAGAGGAGTTTGACATCATCGTGAACTGCGCGGGCATCTTGCGCGCGCGGTGGCGGGAGACGTTTGACGCGGTGTACCGGCAGGCACCGATTGCGATTGCAACCGCGTGCGCCGCGAACAACACACGGCTGATTCACGTTACGGCATTGGGGCTGCACGCGTCGGCCAGTAGCGGCTTCATCACCGCCAAGCTCGCAGGCGAAATCGGTATTGCGGCGGCAAACCCATCTGCGTGCATCGTGCGGCCGTCGCTGCTTGATGGCATGGACGGATTTGGCGCACGGTGGTTGTGCCGCGTGGCGCAGTGGCCGGTGCATTTCGTTCCGTCAGATGCGCGCGGAAAGCTCGCGCCGCTCGATGTGGGCGAATTGGGCGAGGCGATTGCGGCGCTGTGCGTCTGCGACGTCAGAGAATTGCCGACAAGCGTGGAGCTTGGCGGTGAAACGCAATTTGCAATGGCTGAATACTTGCACGCGTTGCGGCGAAAAACCCAACCCGCTGTTCGCGTCACACTACCGTCGTGGTTGGTGCGCTGCTTCGCGCATGTCTTTGACGTGTTGCACTTCACGCCGCTGTCATGGGGACACCAAGAACTGATGCGGCGAGACAACGTGCCGCGCACCACTGACGCATTCGCGCTGCGTCGGTGGCTTGGACGCGCGCCGTTGCACGTTGCTCCGTCTCATGCCAGATCCTCGAGCGTGTCAGAAACGCTGCCGTTGGTGCGCTCGGTGTGATCGGACTGAAATAGCACTGCGCGTAAGAGATCGAAGTACCGCAAAGTGTCTGACCATTCAAATGCACGATTCCTGCCACGCTTAATTTGTCCCTCAATATGCCCAACACCGCACTATTCCAACGCGAGATCAGCGACGAACTTGAACTGCTCAACGAGCTGATCCCGCTCAACGCGCAACGCATCGTTGAGCTTGGTTGTGGAGCGGCGAAGTTGGGGCGAGCGTTGGTTGCGCGGTTTGCGCAGTGCGAATGGGTGGGGCTTGAGGTTGACAAGATTCAACACGCAGCAAACCTCTCCGCGCCTGCGCCGCGAATGCAATTTGTCGAATCGGGCGCTCAGGCGATCCCGTTCGGTGACGCGACCTTTGATCTCGCGATCATGTTGAAATCGCTGCATCAGGTGCCGATGGCGCTGCTTGATGTGGCACTCAACGAGGCGTGGCGCGTGTTGCGGCCAGACGGTTTGCTTTACGTTTCCGAGCCAGTCTTCGCGGGTGAACTCAACGAAATCAGTCGGCTCTTTAACGACGAAGAATTCGTACGCGCTCAAGCGCAGCAGGCGCTGGATCGCGCGCTTACAAGCGGGAACTGGACGACGCACGCGGAAGTTCGCTTCAACATGCCAGCTCACTTCAAGGACGTAGACGACTACATGCGACGCATGCTCGACGTGACCTTCGCAGAGCGTTCATTCGAAGAGGCAATGCGCGCACAAATTCGCGAACGCTTCGCACCGCACATGACCGCCAGCGGCGCAAATTTTGCGCGACCGATGCACGTGCGGGTGTTGCGTAAGCAGCCGCAGCGCGGCTGAAACACGTCGCGGTCCTGCCGCTCCCAGGCGTGAAAATCGTTCGTTATTTCGACGCCGAACCGATGTCTTTTTCCCACCGTGCGAGCAGTCGTTTGCGCTCTTCGGACGAGCCGTATTTGGCGAAGTCGTAATTGATCAGTTTGATCGATTCAAACTTCGGCATTTTGGGGTGAAGCGGTGTGGCGGGGTTGCTTGGCACGGGGAATGAGTTGGCTTGCGCGCCGAGGGCTTGAGCCTCTGGCGTGAGCGCCCAATCGTAGAACGCTTTGGCGTTGTCCAAATTGCGCGCACCTTTGAGAATGCTCATAGCGCCGATTTCATAACCCGTCCCCTCGCAGGGCGCGACGCTGACGACGGGCAGGCCCGCGTTGGCTTCAGCGACAGCGTCATGAATGAACGAAATGCCAATTGCGGTTTCGCCACGCCCAGCGGCCTTGACTGGGGCTGCGCCGCTCTTGGTGTACTGATTCATGTTGGTATTGAGCTTTTTAAGATAGTCAAACGCTTTGTCTTCGCCCATCAATTGCACAAGGGTTGCGATGGCCACATACGCCGTGCCGCTAGAAAACGGATTGGGCATTTGTACCTCGCCTTTGTATTTCGCGTCGAGCAGATCCTTCCAACAAGCGGGCACTGAGGCACCTTTTTTCTTGAGCACCTCCGGGTTGTAGCCGAACCCAAGCGGGCCTGCGTACACACCCACCGCATGATTTTTGGTTTGTTCCGCAAGGCGTTTGGCCCAAGGGTGAAGCTTCGCGGTGTTCGGTGACGTATAGGCTTGGCTCAACCCTTCGTTGGCGGCTTGTACGTGCGGGTCGGCTGTGCCGGCCCACCATACGTCGCCCTTCGGGTTTGCCGCTTCAGCCTTCACCTGTGCAAATGTTTCGCCCGAACTTTTTTGCGTCATGTTGACCTTGGTGTTGGTCTTTTTCTCGAAAGCGTTTTTCATCGCTTCGCACCAGTCCTTTTGATAGCTGCAATAGACGTTCAATACGCCGTCAGCGTGCGCGACGTCGGCACCGATAGACATCACGGTCGCAACTGTCAACGCGAGTGTTTTTGTTCTAAGTTTCATGGCTCGTCTCTCCTTGCAAAATTGCGATGATCAGCATAACGACGTAGTGCGGCGTAGTCATCGCCGATGTTCAGATGGGCTAAATTGCACTGCACCGCTTCATGAAATCCATGTCGACGTCGTTCTACTTCACATCGATCACCAGCACCTTGAGGCCGTCCGTCACTAGACGTTTGCCTGCACTGACACGGCGCGTGACTACACTAATTGGACTGTCGTTCAATACAAATCAGGAGCCACGATGCCCACCATCAACATCCAACTTTTCGAAGGCCGCACCACCGAGCAAAAGCGTGCGTTTGCTGAAGCCGTCACTAAGGTCACTGTAGAGACGCTGGGTGGAACCTACGAGGGCGTGCAGGTCATCTTCACCGATGTGAAGCGCGAAAACTAGGCGACGGGTGGCCGGTTAGCGAGCGATCCGCCGAAAGCGTAATTGGCGCAACACTAGGTACAGCTTTTAACCTTTATCGACTGCCCAGCGGTGATTGCAGCACGTTTTTACATATTGTCGACTATTTAAAAAAGGTGACTACATCGACTGACGAACGGTCGTTGGAGCCATAAAGCTGTATTACATTGATGTATGAAATTACAAGGGCGCATCGTGCAACCACACGAATTTTGTTGCGGAACTACTACGTCTTACTACACGACGTAACCTAATTTCCGAGTTGCCAAACCACAAAAGGCGACCAAGGAGATTCGCTGTGAGGCATAAATTTTGGAGAGACGCCGCTTGTCCGTTTCGGCAAGCAAGTCAGAGGGCTTTTGCTGCTGCGCTCAAGCTCAAGACAGCGAACGCTATTGGGCTTGCCCTATGCGCGTTTACGCTTATCGGCGCGCCCCATGCGAGCGCGCAAGCGCAACCACGGCAGGTGTCGCTGTCCCAAGGCATAACGGTGTCGCTGATCTCGCCGCGCGGCGTGGAGCGAACGCGCGAAGATTGGTCAGCGTTTATCGCCGATATGTCCAAAGCGTTGAAGATGCCCGTCAATCTACGAATTGGCAAGACGCAGCGTGAGGTGGTGGCCGACATGCTCGAAGGTCGCGCCGACATGGCGTGGATGGGGAATGCGCCGGCGCTCGAGGTCGTGGAGGCGGGTGTGGGCGAGGTGTTCGCAGCGATGGTGCGGCAAGACGGCGGCACGGGCTACCGCTCGGTGATCGTGGTGCACAAAGACAGTCCGATTAAAACACTTGGCGAGTTGCTTGACGCCAAGGCGCGGCACACGTTCGCAGCGGGCGATCCGAATTCGACTTCGGGCTACGTCGTTCCAAATTACTATGTTTTCGCGCGAAACAAAGTGCGCCCCGAGGCGTTGTTCAGCAAGATCATCCAAGGCAATCACGCGGAGAACGCGCTCCGGGTGGCGCGTCGCGAAGTGGACGCGGGCACCTGCAACGATTCGGAACTGGCGGTGATCAAGCAACGCAATCCAACCGAGCGCGCAAACCTGCGCGTCCTGTGGCAGTCGGTGGAAATTCCGGAGAGCCCGATGATGTGGCGCAATACGATGGACCCAGCGCTGAAAGCACGCGTTCGAACATTCTTTGCGAATTACGGCTCAACCCCGCAGCAACAAGCGACACTCCTGAAAATCAACGGCCTCAAGCGCTTTCGTCCGTCGAGTAATCGACAGTTGCTGGTCATTGCAGACATCGAAATGTTCAATGCACGCACGCAAATCGAGCGCAACGTGTCGCTGTCTCTGGACGAAAAAGGCAGCAAACATCAAGACGTGGTTCAACGTGCGGTGCGGCTGGAAACGGCGCTGCGCCTTTGAGTCTTGTCACGCCGCGCGCGGGAAGCGCGTCCTAAGAGTTTTGTGATTCGTGCGGAATGCGGTGATAAAGACGCCGTTGCCGTTAAACTGGTTAGCTAATTTCTCGGCGCAAGCCGGGCAAACATTTCGGGGGAATAGATCAACATGACGGGCTACCGCATCATCGCGCTGCTACTCATTGCTGCGGGCTTAACGCTTGTGCCATGGTACGCATTGCAAGACAGTTTTTACGCGTTCAAATGGATCGCGAAGTTCGGCGGCAAAGACCCCGCGCCTGCGCTTTTACAGATTTCAAGTTACGGCAAGACGTGGCTGATTTTGCTGCCCGCGTTGTTGCTCGCCTCTGCGGGCCTTTACGCCCGGCCAGTGAACGCGAACACGGCGGTCGAAGGTGCGATGCGTACCTGGGGCAAGATGGTGGCGCTGATTGGCGCGGCCGGCGGACTGTATGTGCTGCTCCAAGGCTTCGCTATCGGGCCACAGGGCTACTCGTTTGATTGGCTGAAATCCGGAATGCCGCCGATTACGGGCGGACAATTCGGCATGGGCGCTGGCGCGCTCTTGGTGGTGTTCGGCTTCGTGCTGATTTGCGCCGATGGTATTGCCACGATGGGATATTTCCGGGGCGACCGATTCGTAGCCTCGGCGCTGCTGGGCATTGTTGTGTTGGTGATGATGTTCGTGTTTTTCCCGGTGGTGCGGGTTTTGTACGAGGGGTTTATTGATCAGGATCGCAATTTGTCTCTTGCGATGTTGTGGGAACGTTTTGCGCAACCCAAGCTCTGGAATTTGGTGCCAGCGTGTTTGTGGGGCGGCAGCGGATGTGGTGTTGCTTGGAATACGCTCTGGCTGGCGCTTTTGTGCGCCACCGGCACGACCTTCATGGGGCTGATGCTGGCGCTGATCGTGACACGTTCGAACTTTCGCGGCAAAAAACTGTTGCGCTTGTTGACGGTGCTACCAATCATTACGCCTCCGTTCGTGGTCGGCTTGTCGCTCATCATGCTCTTTGGCCGTGCGGGGGTGGTCAATCAAGGCTTGGAGGCTTGGTTCGGCATCGAACCAACGCGCTGGATTTACGGCCTACCCGGTGTGTTGCTTGCGCAGTTGTTCGCGTTCACGCCGGTCGCATTTTTGGTGCTAATCGGAGTGGTTGAAGGCGTGAGCCCAACGCTGGAAGAAGCCAGCCAATCGTTGCACGCTAGCCAATGGCAAACCTTCCGTAAAGTCACGCTGCCGCTCATGGCACCCGGCCTCGCCAACGCATTTCTAGTGGGCTTCATCGAGTCGATTGCCGACTTCGGTAACCCTGTCGTGCTCGGCGGAAACTTTGGCGTGATGGCTACCGAAATTTACTTCGCCATCGTCGGCGCGCAGCTCGACCAAGGCAAAGCCGCCGTGTATTCGCTGATTTTGCTGGCTTTCGCGTTGTTCGCGTTTTGGCTGCAACGCAAAGCGACCGCCAAGAAGAGCTTTGTGACGGTGTCCGGCAAGGGCGATACCGGCTTGCCGAGCCCGCTACCGCTGGGCGTGAAGCGCACCGCCATTGGCGTGGGTGTGCCGTGGCTCGCATTGACCGTGGTGCTTTACGGCATGAGCATTTTCGGCGCATTTGTGAAGGTCTGGGGCCGCGATCACACGCTGACGTTAGATCACTTCGTAAAAGCATTCTCCATCGATCATGGCCCTAACGGATGGCTGTTTACGGGCGCGGCGTGGCATTCGCTCATCAACACGTTGCAGTTCTCGCTCGCAGCCGCACCTATCACGGCGATTGTGGGAATTTTGTCGGCGTACCTGATTGCTCGGACGACGTTCAAAGGTCAGCGCGCATTCGAATTTTTAACGTTGTTGTCGTTCGCGATTCCGGGCACCGTCATCGGCGTGGCCTACATTTTCGCTTTCAACGTTCCGCCCATTGAAATCACGGGCACAGGTCTCATCATCGTGCTCTGCTTTGTCTTCCGCAATCTGCCTGTCGGTGTTCGCGGCGGCATCGCGGCGTTGTCGCAGCTTGATAAGTCGCTCGACGAGGCCAGCACCACGCTGGGTGCGAATGGCGCGACGACGTTCCGCCGCGTGTTGATGCCGCTGATGAAACCGGCGATTGTTGGTGCATTGATTTATGGCTTCGTGCGCTCAATGACGACCGTGAGCGCGATTGTGTTTCTGGTTTCTGGTGACACCGAAGTGGCGACGACCTACATCATCGGTCGCGTGGTAAACGGCGACTATGGCGTGGCGATTGCGTACTGTGCGGTGTTGATTCTGATTATGGTGGTGGCGATTGTGTTTGTGCAATGGCTTGTGGGCTCAAGAAAGCTGGGCCGCCGCGCCGCCGCGACGTCCGGCGCACCCGCGCTCGGCACGATGGCAGTGGGAGGATAGCTATGAGTGTCCTCCGCATCACACGCGTTTCACGCACTGCCGCAACACCTTTTAACTTTGCAACGGGAGCCTAATCATGGCCAACACCACATCAGCCACGACAAAAGGCACGCTCGAATTTATCAACATCGTGAAGGATTACGGCACGGGCGAACCGGCCGTAAAGGGCATTTCGTTTCGCATTGAAGACGGTGAGCTGGTGACGCTACTTGGCCCATCGGGCTGTGGCAAAACCACCACGCTGAGAATGGTGGCGGGCCTTGAGCTACCGACAAAAGGGCAGATTTTGCTCGGTGGCAAAGACGTGACGGCGCAATCAGCCTCGCAGCGCAATGTGTCGTTGGTTTTTCAGAGCTATGCGTTGTTCCCGCATATGACCGTGATGGAAAACGTTTCATACGGTCCAACTGTCCAGGGTATGAAAAAACCGCAGGCCGAAGCGAAGGCCAACGAAGTCATCAAACTCATTGGATTGTCCGGTTATGAGAAGCGTTTGCCGTCCGAGTTGTCGGGCGGGCAGCAACAGCGCGTCGCTATCGCGCGCGCGCTCGTATTGGAGCCCGCCGTGTTGTTGTTCGACGAGCCGTTGTCGAATCTGGACACAAAGCTGCGCCGTCATGTTCGCGAAGAAATTCGCGAACTGCAACAGCGCCTGAAAATCACCTGTGTGTACGTCACGCATGACCGAGAAGAGGCGATGGCCGTGTCCGACAAAATCATCGTGATGAACAAAGGCGGAATTGCAGAATCAGGCACGCCAGCGCAGTTGTTCTTCCAGCCACATACCGCGTTTGTCGCCGATTTTTTGTCGGAAGCAAACGTGGCAACCGGCCAAGTGGAGTCGTTCGCCAACGGCAAAGCATCGCTCGCACTGGGCGATACGCGCTTCGATATCGATGTCGAGTCCGCTGCTGTTGGTGAAGCGAAAATTGCGTTGCGGCCGGATGTATTTGAAGTTACGACGGATCCAAGTGTGTCGCCCGCTCTCAACGCGACCGTAACCAAGTGCGCATTCATCGGCAAAGGTGTCGAGATGATGGTGAGCACCGCAGCGGGTGAGCTGTTCGTGTTCTTGCCGAAAGAAAAAATTGTGCGCGAACTCGGCAGCTCGGTGCGGCTCGCGTTCCCAGCCAATGAGGCACGGTTAATCGTTTAGTGCGACTCGAGTGATGATCGCTGTTGGCCCAAACTAAATCCGTCAGATTTGATTTGCATCTAGCGGCGCTCAATCGAGTGCGTTGATTTAGCGCGCATTGATATCCATCCTCGCGCGAATGCGCTAAAAGCGAGCGCAAGGAGAATATTGATGAGAAGTGGATTTGTCGCCGTTGCGCTCGGCTGCGCAACCCTTATGTCGTCACTGGCTAGGGCTGAGGACATCGTGCTCGGCCAGTCTGTTGCACTCACCGGTCCCGCGCAAGCGCTCGGACGCGACATGCGGCTCGGTGCAAAAATTTATTTTGATCAAGTCAACGCTGCAGGCGGAATTCGCGGTCGCAAGATTGTGTTGCGCACGTTAGACGACGGCTACGATCCGCCGCGTGCAGAGGCAAACACGAAGGCATTAGTCGCCAATGGCGACGTACTCGCCTTGTTTGGCTACGTCGGCACTCCCACCGCGGCCGTTTCTGTGCCGGTTGCGACGGCGGCAAAGGTGCCGTTCTTTGGCGCGTTTACCGGGGCTGAATTGCTGCGCACTCCGCTCAATCGCTATGTGTTCAATGTTCGCGCTAGTTACTTCGACGAAACCGAAGCAATCGTGCGGCAAATGACGCAAGGTGGTGTGACCAAAATCGCGGTGTTCTACCAAAACGATTCGTACGGTCAGGCAGGGCTGTCTGGCGTGGAGCGCGCGCTGCAGAAGCGCAATATGACCGTGACGGCCAAGGCGACCGTTGAGCGAAACTCTACAGACGTGGCAGCGGCAATATCGACGATGGTCGCGGCCGCGCCGGACGTCATCATCATGATCAGCGCATACGGATCGTGCAGTGAATTCATCAAACAAGCGAAAGCCAAAGGTTTGCTTGCGCGGTTTGTGAACGTGAGTTTCGTAGGCACGCGCGCATTGGCAACAGCGCTCGGGCCTGCGTCTGATGGCGTCATGATTTCGCAGGTGATGCCGCCACCCACGGCGACAAAGTACGCCGTGGTGTCGGATTATCAAAAAGCGCTACGTGCGGCCGGCGTTACTGATTTTTCGTACACAAGCTTGGAGGGCTACATCGCTGCGCGCGTATTCGTTGAAGCATTGCGTCGCGGTGGTGACGCGTCGCGCGATGCGCTGATCCGCGCGCTCGAAGGCTTACGCGGCCTCGATGTGGGCGGCTTTTCTGTCTCGTTCGCGCCTGATAATCACAACGGGTCCAAATTCGTTGAAATGACGGTGTTGAACAAAAACGGTGACGTTCGCTATTGACGTGAACGCATTGAAGAAATTTGAGGGCTGCTTGAAAGCGCTGCCGCTGACTTAAACTTCATCCACACACAACCGCGCTCCCTTTGTGCCACTGGATTCAGAGATCAATGATTGTTTACAACCTCGCTTGCGAAAAAAATCACCCCTTTGAGGGCTGGTTTTCGTCGCCTGCGGATTTTGAAAATCAACGGGATGGTGGCTTGGTCGAATGCCCGGTCTGCGCGTCACGTAGCGTGGAGCGGAAGCTTCACGCGCCGCGCATTAACAAGGGTGCCGCGCCAGCAACCAAGTCTGAGGCTGTTGAATCCGCCACAAAGCCTGATGGTGAAATTGACTTCGGCAAGCTGCGTGAGGCGATGCAGGGCTTTGCGCAGCACGTTCGCGAGACAACGGAATACGTGGGCGAACAATTTGCTGACGAGGCGCGCGCAATGCACTACGGCGACAAAGATCATCGCGGCATTCGCGGTCGCGCGGATCGCGACACCGTGCAAGAACTTCGCGAAGAGGGCATCGAATTTTCGTCCTTGCCGTTCCCGGTTGATTTTCCCAACGCGCATTAGTCGCCGTGGTCAACGGAGCGCATTTGGCGTAAGCCGAAAAGTCCGGCTATAATTTAAAGCTTACAGAGACATAGCTCAGTTGGTTAGAGCACCACCTTGACATGGTGGGGGTCGTTGGTTCGAATCCAATTGTCTCTACCAAATTTACGAACACGTCACGCCACTTTACTGAAAAGGGATGCCGAAGAATGCCGCGAACTAGCACCACAACGGGACTGTTTATCCGCTGAGGCTAGGGCTTTCTGCGTTGATTCCGTTTGGATGAAACGTGTTCAAGAAAAAGCAGCTTCGGCTGCTTTTTTGTTTTCTAGGACTGCTAAATCATGATTCAAGTACAACTCCCCGACGGCTCCAAGCGACCGTTCGAGCAACCGGTTTCGGTGTTTGAGGTTGCAGCCAGCATTGGCGCAGGTCTCGCCAAGGCCGCGCTCGCAGGCAAGGTCGATGGCCAACTCGTCGACACGAGCTACGTGATCGACAAAGACGTTGAGTTGGCCATCATTACCGAAAAGGACGCCGAGGGCGTAGACGTTATCCGTCACTCGACGGCGCACTTGCTGGCGTATGCGGTCAAAGAATTGTTCCCTGACGCGCAAGTCACCATTGGCCCGGTGATTGAAGATGGCTTCTTCTACGACTTCTCGTACAAGCGCCCGTTCACCCCCGAAGATCTGCAAAAGATCGAAGCCAAGATGACGGAGCTTGCGAAAAAAGACGAAAAAGTTCAGCGTAAAGTGCTGCCACGCGATGAGGCCGTTGAATATTTCAAAGGCATTGGCGAGGCTTACAAAGCCGAAATCATCGCGGGCATTCCGACCGATCAGGACGTTTCCCTGTACTCCGAAGGCCCCTTCACAGACCTGTGTCGCGGCCCGCACGTGCCGTCTACGGGAAAGCTTAAGCACTTCAAACTGATGAAAGTGGCCGGCGCGTATTGGCGTGGCGACCATCGTAATGAAATGCTTACGCGCGTTTACGGCACGGCGTGGGCGAAAAAAGAAGAGCTAGAGCAATACCTGTTCCGTTTGGAAGAGGCGGACAAGCGCGACCATCGCAAGATCGGACGCTTGCTAGATCTGTTCCACACGCAAGAAGAAGCGCCGGGCATGGTGTTCTGGCACCCCAACGGCTGGCGCATTTGGCAAATCGTTGAGCAATACATGCGCAAGGTTTACGAAAACAACGGTTACCAAGAGGTGCGTGCCCCGCAGATTTTGGATCGCACGCTGTGGGAAAAATCGGGCCATTGGGAAAACTACAAAGACGCGATGTTCACGACCGAGTCCGAGAAGCGGACGTATGCCGTCAAACCGATGAACTGCCCAGGTCACATCCAGATCTACAACGCGGGACTGCATTCGTACAAAGAACTGCCGCTGCGCTACGGTGAATTTGGGTCTTGCCATCGCAACGAATCGTCCGGTTCGTTGCACGGCATCATGCGCGTGCGGGGCTTTGTTCAGGACGACGGCCACATTTTCTGCACGGAAGATCAGATTCAGTCGGAATGCGTGGCGTTCAACGAACTGCTCAAAAAGGTCTACGCTGATTTTGGCTTTACCGACATCATCTA
The DNA here is from genome assembly GCA_040079845.1 of Casimicrobium sp. Taxonomy (GTDB): domain Bacteria; phylum Pseudomonadota; class Gammaproteobacteria; order Burkholderiales; family Casimicrobiaceae; genus Casimicrobium. The sequence continues at coordinate 400,849 of JBEBJR010000001.1, forward strand.
CAAAATCTCTACTCGCCCTGAAAAGCGCGTCGGGTCGGACGAAGTGTGGGACAAGGCAGAAGCCGCGCTCAAAAACGCGCTGGATTCCGTTGGTGCGCCGTGGGAAGAGCTGAAAGGCGAGGGCGCGTTCTACGGCCCGAAGATCGAATATTCGCTCAAAGACGCACTCGGTCGTGTGTGGCAGTGCGGCACGATGCAAGTTGACTTCAACATGCCGATTCGCCTAGACGCGCAGTTTGTGGCCGAAGACAACACTCGGAAAAACCCGGTCATGCTGCACCGCGCCATTTTGGGCTCGCTGGAGCGTTTCATCGGCATCCTGCTCGAAAACTACGCAGGCGCATTGCCCCTTTGGCTCGCGCCACGGCAAATGGCGGTGGCTTCGATCACTTCCGAACACGGCGAATTTGCCGAAAATGTGGTGAATAAGCTCAAGGCCGCAGGCCTCCGGGCAGAAGTGGACTTGAGGGCGGACAAAATATCCTATAAAATCCGTGAGTTAAGCCTACAAAAGCTGCCCTACATCGCTGTAGTGGGGGCCAAAGAGGCCGAACAAGGTGCCGTCGCGGTTCGCGGTCGAGGCAATGTGGACATGGGTGTTATGCCCATTGAAAAGTTCATTGAGCTGGCCGTTTCAGAAAACCGACCGGGCGCACACAAGACTAATTAACGTTGGAGTCGTCACATAGCCGATAAAGATACCCGAATCAATGGCGAGATCACCGCTCGCGAGATTCGGCTGATAGATAAAGACGGTGAGCAGGCGGGCATTGTTACGTTGCGTGAAGCAATGGCAATGGCCGAAGATGCTGATCTGGACTTGGTGGAAATTGCCCCTACGGCGCAACCTCCGGTTTGCCGAATCATGGATTACGGCAAATTCAAGTTTCAGGAAGCAAAACGTCTGCATGAGTCGAAGGGCAAGCAGAAGCAGATTGAGATCAAGGAGATCAAGCTGCGTCCGCAAACCGACGAACATGACTTTCAGATCAAGATGCGCAAGCTCCGCGAGTTCATCGCTGAGGGCGACAAAGTGAAGGTCACCCTTCGCTTCCGTGGCCGCGAAATGGCGCATCAAGAATTCGGCGTTCGACAACTCGATCGTATTAAGACAGAAACCGAAGAAACCTGCGTTGTTGAGCAGTTTCCTCGGATGGAAGGCAGGCTCATGGTCATGATGCTTGCGCCAAAGAAAAAGGCTGTGCCAGCGCCGAAGTCCGCTTCAGCACCCGCAGCCAAACCGGCACCTGCTGCCGCAGCCGCCCCTAAGGCAGCTGCAGTCGCAAGTACCGGAGCGGCCCCCGCCGCAACACCAGCACCCGCTGGGGCACCCAAGATTGCAGCGTAGTGCTGCAACGCCTCATTAGGTGATTTGAGAGGAACCTAGGCCCATGCCTAAGATGAAGACCAAGAAGGCCGCGTCCAAGCGGCTAAAAGCGCGGAAGAGCGGCAGCATCAAGCGCGCTCACGCCACCAAGCGCCACATCCTGACCAAGCGTACGACGAAGAACAAGCGTCAACTGCGCGGGGTATTAACCATTCACGAGAGCGATGAGGGCCGTGTGCGCCAAATGCTCCCGTACGCATAAGGAGGTTTAGAAGATGCCTCGCGTAAAACGTGGTGTAACAGCCCGAGCCCGCCACAAGAAAATTATCGCGCTAGCCAAAGGCTACCGCGGTCGTCGTAACAACGTATATCGCGTTGCTAAACAAGCTGTGATGCGCGCTGGGCAATACGCCTATCGCGATCGCCGCAACAAGAAGCGCGATTTCCGTGCCCTGTGGATTGCGCGTATCAACGCAGCAAGCCGCGAGTGCGGCCTGAAATATTCGACCTTCATGGGCGCGCTCAAAAAAGCGCTCGTCGAGATCGACCGTAAGGTGCTCTCCGACATGGCCGTGTATGACATGGATGCGTTTAAGGCGCTCGTAGAGCGCGTCAAGCCACTGGTGCCTGTGCAACCAGTGTCGACGAAGTCGGCGTAACTCGCCTCCCACTTCGAACGCTCTTGAGCAACCCAAAAAAGGGAGGCGTAAGCCTCCCTTTTTTGTTTTTATTGTGCTCGATATTTAAGATGATGCTATGCCCTCTAGCGTCGCTCCTGCGAAGGCAGGAGCCCAGCGACTTTTCTTTGCTGAACAAGGATCGTTGCTGAAGGGACGAAAGCCACTGGCTCCCTGCCTGCGCAGGGACGACGAAAATGGAGAATGATCTTGAGTGATCAAAACTTGCCTCAACGAATCGAACCTGCTGGCTTAGACGGCGCACAGGTAGGTCTCGTAACCGCCGCCACCGCCGATTTCGCGGCCTGCGTTGACGCGCCTTCGCTCGAAAACGCAAAGGCAAAGTACCTCGGCAAAACCGGCGCTGTGACCGACCTGCTCAAAGGCATGGCCACGCTCACGCCGGAAGAGAAAAAGACGCGCGGCGCAGAGGTCAATCGCATCAAATCTGCCGTCGAGGCCGCGCTAACCGCACGCCGCGACGCGCTCGCGAACGCCGCGCTGAACGCCAAACTCGCCGCCGAGGCCATCGACGTAACGTTGCCGGGACGCGGTCGCGGGCAGGGCGGTATTCACCCCGTCATTAAGACGTGGCAGCGCGTGGAAGAAATCTTCGGCTCTATCGGTTTTGACGTCGCCGACGGTCCAGAGATCGAAGCCGATTGGTTCAACTTCACGGCGCTGAACAACCCGCCAAACCATCCCGCTCGCTCGATGCAGGACACGTTTTACGTCGATATGAACGGCACCGATGGCATGCCGCTCTTGCTGCGCACGCACACCTCTCCGATGCAGGTGCGCTATGCGCGCATGCACGCCGCAGACGTCGAGTCCAAAGGCAAACCGATCAAGGTTATCGCGCCGGGCCGCACGTATCGCGTGGACTCCGACGCCACGCACTCGCCGATGTTTCATCAGGTCGAGGGCTTGTGGATCGACGAGAACATTTCGTTTGCCGATTTGAAGGGCGTGTACACCGATTTTCTGCGCCGCTTCTTTGAAACCGACGCACTACAAGTTCGATTCCGACCGAGCTATTTCCCGTTCACCGAGCCATCCGCCGAGATCGACATGAAGTTCGAAAGCGGCCCGCTCAAAGGCAAATGGTTAGAGATTTCTGGCTCAGGCCAGGTGCATCCTTCAGTCATCAAAAACTTCGGTCTCGATCCTGAACGCTACATCGGCTTCGCATTTGGTTCGGGACTTGAGCGCCTGACGATGTTGCGTTACGGCATTGGCGATTTGCGCCTGTTTTACGAGGGCGATTTGCGGTTTTTGAAGCAGTTTGCCTGACAGTTCGTAAGGGATCGTAGGGTGCAATCTCATTGCACCCAAACTGATACGAACCCCTTGGGATTGGAGACGGACGGTGCTTTGAAACGCACGCCAACGGTCTGGATTTCCGCCTTCGCGGGAATGACAAATCGGCGAAACAGCTTTTGCGGCCCAACGACCACCCAGCGGTCACCACAGCAAAATTTAGAACACTATCGACTTTAAGAAAAAACAGCCTGAAACGACCGCCCAGCAGTCGCCGAAGGCAAAAAGTTGAACCGAACACGATACCGGTAGAAAACCATCATGCAATTCTCAGAATCTTGGCTCCGTAGTTTCTGCAACCCGTCGATGACGACGGACGAACTCGCGCACGCGCTCACGATGGCGGGCCTTGAGGTGGAAGAGGTGACGCCCGCCGCGCCGCCCTTCACCGGCATCGTCGTCGGCGAAATTCTCACGCGCGAGAAGCACCCAAATGCGGACCGCCTGAGCGTTTGCACCGTCAACGTCGGGTCGCACGCCGCCGCGCCGCTGCAAATCGTTTGCGGCGCTCCGAACGCTCGCGCTGGCATCAAGATTCCGTGCGCGCTGGTAGGCGCTGCATTGCCTCCAGGCGAAGACGGTAAACCGTTCATGATTAAGCAGGCCAAGATGCGCAGCGTCGAATCCAACGGCATGCTGTGCAGCGCGCGCGAACTTGGCATCTCCGAATCGCACGAAGGCTTGCTGGAGCTCGCCGCCGACGCTCCGGTTGGCACCGACATCCGCGAATACCTCGCGTTGAACGACGCCAAATTCCTGATCAAACTCACGCCGAACAAGGCCGACTGCTTGAGCGTCTACGGCGTTGCGCGCGAGGTGCACGCCATCACCGGCGCGCCGCTCGCCGCGGAACCCACGGGCAGCGTCACGCCGACACTCACCGAAGTTTTGCCGGTCAAAGTACTTGCGCCCGACTTGTGTGGCCGCTTTGCAGGTCGCGTGATTCGCGGAGTAAACGCCAAGGCATCGACGCCCGCATGGATGCGCGAGCGCCTAGAAAAATCGGGCCAACGCTCGATCAGCGCGCTCGTGGATATTTCGAACTACGTCATGCTCGAAGCCGGGCGTCCGACGCACGTTTTTGACTTGGACAAAGTGCATGGCGGGCTTGAAGTGCGCTGGGGCAAAAAGGGCGAAACGCTCAAGTTGCTCAACGGCAACACCGTCGAACTCGACGAAAAAGTGGGCGTCATTGCCGACGGCGAATCTGTCGAATCGCTCGCGGGCATCATGGGCGGCGACAGCACCGCCGTGTCGCTCGAAACGCAAAACGTTTACGTCGAAGCCGCGTTCTGGCATCCACTCGCGATTCAGGGCCGCTCGCGCCGCTACAACTTCTCGACTGATGCCGGTCACCGTTTCGAGCGTGGCGTCGATTGGGCCACCATCCCCGCCCACCTTGATCGCATCAGCGCATTGATTCTCGAAATCTGCGGCGGACAAGCCGGCCCGATTGACGACCAAACCGTTAACGTGCCCGAGCGCAAGAGCGTCACCATGCGCATCGCACGCGCGCAAAAAGTCATCGGCGTCCCGGTCAGCGTCGAGGAAATGGCGAGCATCTTCACGCGCCTGGGTCTGCGTCACACACGCACGGCCGACACCTTCACCGTGTCGCCGCCAAGCTTCCGTTTCGACATCGAAATCGAAGAAGATTTGATCGAAGAAATCGCGCGTATCTACGGCTTCGACAACATCCCGGCGCTGCCGCCGGTCGCTCGCGCCGCCATGCGCTCGCAACCCGAAGGCACACGCTCGTTGCACGAGCTGCGCGACGCCATCGCCGCTGCCGACTACTTCGAAACCATCAACTACAGCTTCGTTGATGCGACGTGGGAAAGCGATCTGCTGGGTAATGCCGCACCGATCAATCTCCTAAACCCGATCGCCAGCCAAATGGCCGTGATGCGCTCGTCGCTCATCCCCGGTTTGCTCGCGATCGTGCAATACAACATCAGCCACAAAGCCGACCGCGTGCGTGTGTTCGAGCTCGGCAAGGTGTTCATGCGCGACGCATCGGTCGTCGACGGCGAACTCGCAGTGGCCGGTATTCAACAGCCGCTCAAACTCGCAGGCGTTGCATTCGGCGGCGCAGTCGCCGAGCAATGGGCCACGCCAAAGCGCACAACGGACTTCTTCGACGTGAAGTCGGATCTTTCTGGGGTGTTGCCCGCTGCCGCGAACTTCGTTGCGGCGGAGCATCCGCTGCTACATCCTGGCCGCTCCGCGCGCATCGAATGTGGCGGCAAAGTGATTGGCTGGATCGGCGAGCTGCATCCGAAACATCTTAGCCGTTTTGAACTCACGAGCGCGCCAATCGTGTTTGAACTCGACGTCACACCGCTGCAAGTCGTCGGCTTGCCAACCCATGTTTCTGTGTCAAAACAACCACTTGTACGCCGTGACATCGCGCTGGTCGTCGCGAATTCAGTAAATTCTGATGCGCTCATCCACAGCCTGCGCCAAGGCGCGCCCGGCTTCGTTCAGTCTGTCGACGTATTTGACGTTTATCGCGGTGCAGGGCTTCCTGAAGGTACAAAAAGCGTTGCAATTCGGGTACTTATGCAAGATACTGAACGTACGTTGGCAGATACAGAGATCGAGGGGACTTGCCAACAGATGCTCTTACAAGCGAAACAACAACACGGCGCGACACTACGCGCCTAACTTTGCAACATGCCTGAATCGGTAACAAAAGCGGAGCTGGCGGACGTATTGTTCGAGCAACTGGGCTTGAACAAACGCGAGGCCAAAGACATGGTCGACTACTTCTTCGAAGAAGTACGCGAGGCATTAGAACGCGGTGAAGATGTAAAGCTCTCGGGCTTCGGCATCTTCAACTTGCGCGAAAAGTCGCAGCGCCCCGGCCGCAATCCGAAAACAGGCGAAGAGATTCCGATCACCGCGCGTCGCGTTGTCACGTTCCACGCGAGCAACAAACTCAAGGGACAGGTCGACTCCGCCCATGCCGAGCGAGAACCCACCGCTAGCTGAACTGCCTCCGATCCCGGCAAAGCGCTATTTCACCATCGGTGAAGTCAGCGAGCTTTGTCTGGTGAAGCCGCATGTGCTCCGCTACTGGGAGCAGGAATTCGGCCAACTTCGTCCCGTGAAGCGTCGCGGCAACCGCCGCTACTACCAGCATCACGAAGTGCTTCTAGTGCGCCGCATCCGCGAACTGCTCTACGGCGAAGGCTTCACCATCATCGGCGCACGCGGCCGCCTAGACGAAGAGGCCAACGGCGCACAACCGCGAACCATGCGCCGAGGCACGGCCCAACAAGCCGCCGTAGCCACAGCGCAAGACGTCGCCGACAAGGCCGCCGTCGCAACGCGCAACGCCGATTTGAGAGCGGAACTGCTCTCCATCGCTGATCTGCTCGATCCACCGGCATTGGACGCGTAGAAGTTTTCAAGGCAGTCAATTTGTCGCCGCCATTGCTGCCCTTTGGCGTCATCCTCGGCGAAGCCGGGGATCCAGAATGGTTTCGGTCACAGCCATCGAAAATCCGCGTACGCATGCAACGACTGGATACCCGCCTGCGGCGAGTATGACGCCAAATTTTGCGACCACCGCCGCGTCGTGGTGAGTCAAATTGCCCGCTCGTGGTGAGCTCGTCGAACCATGAACAACGCGACAAAAGCGGCCGAGTGAAACCCCTCGCACTGCTACAATTTACGTCTTCGGTGTGTGGCGCAGCCTGGTAGCGCACTTGCATGGGGTGCAAGGGGTCGTAGGTTCGAATCCTATCACACCGACCAAATTAGCTATATAAATCAAAGGGTTACAGTTCATGAGACTGTAACCCTTTGTGCTTTTGGAGCGGCGAAACGCACAGCATTCGCGACACGAATCTTCGATAAGTTGATACAAATCGCCATATGTGGCGATTAACATGCATTTTTTGTATTTATTCGGCATAATAGGCGAATTGCAGTATTCGTCACTTATGACGAATAATTGCGATTTATTGCTTTAACTCGCCTAATGTGACGCACTATGAAGATTGCCCCACAACTCTCCGACGATGCCGTTCTGCGCGAACTCGGCGCGCGACTCGCTGGCGCGCGGCTCGCGCAAAACCTCACGCAAGCGGCGCTCGCGGAGCAGGCGGGCGTGGCCAAGCGAACCGTCGAGCGGCTCGAATCGGGCGAAGTGGCCACGCAGCTGTCGGGCTTCCTGCGCGTCGTTCGTGCGCTTGGACTTCTTGATCGTCTCGAAACGTTGATTCCCGAACCGACCGTCAGCCCAATCGCGCAACTCAAACAGCAAGGGCACAAACGCCAGCGCGCCGCCAGCAAAAAAGCCACGCCAAGCGAAGCCACGCCGTGGACGTGGGGTGACGCCGCATGATGGCTGAAGTGCGCCTTTGGGGACGCACTATCGGCGCGGTGTCGCTTGATGAAGCGCGCGACGTCGCCGCGTTTCAGTACGACCCCGCGTTCGCCAAAAGCGGCATCGAAATCTCGCCGCTGGTCATGCCGCTCGCCGACCGCGTGTACGAGTTTCCCGCCCTGCCGCGCGGCACGTTTCACGGCTTGCCGGGTTTGCTCGCCGACTCGCTCCCAGACAAATTCGGCAACGCCCTGATCGACGCATGGCTCGCGACGCAAGGTCGTACCGCCGACTCATTCGGCGCGGTCGAGCGCCTCTGTTACACCGGCTCTCGCGGCATGGGCGCATTGGAATTTCTGCCCGCGCTCGGACCTGCGCCGCGCCAAACGACCAAAATCGCCATCGACTCACTCGTGCAACTCGCGAGCGACGTACTCACACACCGAAGCAATCTGCAAGGGCATTTTCACGGGGCGGACCAAGAAAAAGCGCTGCGCGATATCTTGAAGGTCGGCACCTCGGCGGGCGGCGCACGCGCCAAAGCCGTCATCGCATGGAACCCGTCGACGAACGAAGTGCGCTCCGGCCAAATCGCGGCGGGTGAGGGCTTCGAATATTGGTTGCTCAAGTTCGACGGCGTGAGCGGCAACAGCGACAAAGAACTCGACGACCCCGCGGGGTACGGCGCGATTGAATACGCCTACTACCTCATGGCGAAAACCGCGGGCATCACGATGAGCGAATGTCGCCTGCTCGAAGAAAGTGGCCGCCGACACTTCATGACGCGCCGCTTCGACCGCCTCGCGGGTGGCGAAAAACTGCACATGCAATCGCTCTGCGCGCTCGCGCACTTCGACTTCAACCAAGCCGGTGCGTACGCATACGAGCAAGCGCTTCTGACGATTCGGCAGCTCAATTTGCCGATGGCCACGGTCGAAGAACAATTCCGGCGTATGGCCTTCAACCTCGTCGCGCGAAACCAAGACGATCACGTCAAAAACATTGCGTTTCTCATGAACAAACAAGGCCAATGGGCGCTCGCCCCGGCCTTCGACGTCACCTACAGCTACAACCCCGCAGGCAACTGGACGGCGACGCACCAAATGACGCTAAACGGCAAGCGCGACGGCTTCACGCTCGCCGACTTCGAAGCCTGCGCCAAAGCCTCGCTCATGAAACGAGGACGCGCGAAAACGATCCTCAACGAAGTGCAAGCCGCCGTAAAACGTTGGCCGGAATTTGCGCAAGAAGCGGGCGTCGCCGCGGGGTGGCGCGAGAGTGTTCGCGCGGCGCATCGCATGGACTTTTTCTAGCGACCGAACTAAGCCACCGCCCGCGCACGAATGTCTTTCAGTACACGCTCAATCTGAGTAACGCTCGCCGCCGAAAACACAGCTTCCGGCCCGCGTTGGCTGATGTCCGTGAATGGCGATTCGTAAAGACGTGCCACCTCCATCACCCCGTTTTCGGTGAGATGTTGCACGATTAGGTCCACAAACTCGATTTGGCTTGGCGTAGCCGTGGTGCCAGTAATGAACTGGCTGAACGCTTGTGTTGCCGTCTCACGGTCTAGCCCGACTAACGAGCGAATGAAGATGCCAAGCCCTTGGCTCTCTTGGGTCGCTTCGTCAATAAGCGCTTTCGTCCCACCGGCGGCCACCAACATGCGCTCTAGCTCAATCAAATCTGTCGCGGTGAGCGGTTGATTGCGGCGAAGTCTTTGCAACGAAATATGGTCCTCGTGCTCACGGAGAAACGCGCGCGCTTTGAGTTTGAACCGCGACATATCCATGCCGCCGCCCGCCTGCGGAAGGTCGATGGCAACGTCTTCGCCAAGTTCGTCTTCAAAGTCCGTATAGACGACGTTTTTCTTCGCTTTCTCGATCAGTTTGATCAACGCGCGCAACCGTTTACGTGCGTTTTCCAACATGCCAATCGTGACGTCCTGCCACCATTGCTGGCCCGCAACTTCCTGAATCAACGCCATGTGCGCTTTGATTGCGGGAATGGCGTCTTGGTCTTCAAGCGCACGTGCGATCGCCTGCATCTTCTCGCGCAGACTCGACAAATCTGGTCTCCCCTGCAAGATCGCTAGCTGCGTGCGCAGCACCAACAGATCAAACCGCTTTGCGTCTTCGTCGTCGTCGACCAGTTCCGATGGCAAGCCCGAAACGTTCAGCGCAAGCTCCTCAAAATCTTCACGGCGCAGCCGATCCCAAGCGCTCGATTTCGCGAACTTCTCAACGGATTTTCGCTGCGTTCGCACCACGAAATTGTCGAGCTTCATCGCCGCAACGATCCCGTGTAACCCGCCCGCCAATTCGCCTCGAAAGATGGATTCAGTAAATCGCAAATCGCCGTACGCAGCGTCGCGCTGCGCGGCGCGCGTGCCATCCGCGAGCAGCGCATCCAGTTCGGCGACGACATCAAGCCGCGTCTTGAACAATCGTTTGCCTAGAGGCTCGCTCGCGTAGCCATCCACGCTGTCCGGGTTTTGGCTGAAATATTCAAGGTTTTGGCAATAGTCGAACACATAGAAAAACGCCTTGTGTTCGCCCGGCGCGAAGAGGTCGGGGCATAGCCGCGTTCCGCGCCCGATCATTTGCCAAAACTTTGTTTTCGAGCGCACGGCTTTGAAGAAAACGAGGTTCACCACTTCCGGCACGTCGATGCCGGTGTCGAGCATGTCTACCGAGATGACGATATGCGGTGCTTTGTCTTTCGTCGAAAACTCGTCGATCAGCTTCTGCGCGTATTTCGTTTCATAGGTCACCACGCGCGCGAAATGCCCCGCGTGGTGTGGGTAATTGGCGTTGAACCGCTCCTCAATAAAGTTCGCGTGCGCATTGCTTTTCGCGAACACAATCGTCTTGCCCAAACGATCACCGCCCGCTACCTTTTGGCCGCGTGTCATCAGATGCGCTAGCACCTTGTCCACCGTGTCCGCGTTGAACAACCACTTATTGAGCGCAGCGGCGTCCACTTCGTCTGGTGGCGGCGCAGCGCCGTCTTCACCCCATTCCAACGCGTCCCATTGCTCTTGTTCCGCTTCGGGCAGGTCTTTGTATTTAATCCCCTCACGCTGAAATTTCAGCGGCACCGACACCGCCTTCAGCGGCACTAGGTAACCATCATTCACCGCGTCGCCCAACGCATACGCATCGGTGGGCACACCGTTTTCTAAGTCGAACAATCCGTACGTGTTGTGATCGATTTCTTCTTTCGGCGTGGCCGTGAGCCCCACGAGCAGCGAATCAAAATACCTAAAAATCGCGCCGTACTTCTGATACACCGAACGATGTGCCTCATCGATGATGATCAGATCAAAATGCCCCACGCCAAAGCGCCGTTGCCCATCGTTCGCCGCGTCGATCAAGCCCATCATCGTGGGGTAGGTCGACACGTACACGCGGCCTTCGGTGTTTTTCTCGGTCACCAAATTCACGGGCGATGAATCTGGCAAATGCAGCTTGAACGCCTTCACCGCCTGATTCACCAACGCCACGCGATCCGCAAGAAACAGCACGCGCTTGGCCCAATTGCAGCGCAACAGCAAATCTGCCAGCGCAATCACTGTGCGCGTCTTGCCCGCACCGGTAGCCATCACCACAAGCGCCTTGCGCTGGTGATCCACCTCGAATGTCTCGCCAATTCGCCGAATCGCCCGCGTTTGGTAGTAGCGCTCAACGATCTCGGCGTTTATCACGGCCTCTGACAATTTTTTGCGACTGCTGCGCCGCTGAATCATCAGTTGCAGTTCGTCTTTTTTGAAGAATCCCTGCACCGCACGCGGCGGATAGTTCACATCGTCCCACAACCAATGCTCATAACCGTTGGTGTAGAAAATCACTGGCCGCTGGCCGTATTTTTTCTCCAAGCAATCCGCGTAAAGTTTCGCCTGTTGCTGGCCACGGCGCGCATCGTGCAGAGTGCGCTTCGCCTCAGCAAGCGCCAGCGGTTTGCCGTCGTCGCCCCAGAGTACGTAATCGACAAAACCTTTGCCTTCGTTGTTCGGTATCCCGGACACTTCAACTTCAAAGTTCCGCGCCGGATCGAGGTTCCAGCCCGCCTCTTTCAGCAGCAGGTCGATAAACGCGTCGCGCGTTTGCGCCTCGGAATAATCGTGCGTATCGGGCTGTGAAGAATTCGCTTTTTTCGCTGTTGCAAATTCGGCGCGCAACTTGGCGAGCTCGTCGTTTAGCGCAGCTTTATCGCTCAACAGCGCCGAGAGCTTTTCGTCGCGCGCGTGAAGTTCGGCTTCAAGTTTTTGCAGTTGATCGAGCGTTTGCGACCTCGCGGGGGAGGCAGCGGCAGGAGCCGTAGCCGACACCAACGCGTCCGGTGCGAAGCGCAACCCCGGCTCGCGGCGCGAACGCCGCCCGTAGGTGCGCGCGATCCAATAGCAGACGTGAAAAAGCTCGCGCGTGGCCGTCACCGCGTCGGCGATTGGAACTGCGCGCGTGTTGTGCGCTGCACCGTTGCCCAAATCTTTGATCAACCGCGCTTTGGTAAAGAGTGCATCGCCCACCACAGCACGAAAGCTCGGCTCATGGATCAGCGCCGACAGCGTATCTTGGTACGGCAGGCGCAGCGCCGCGTCATGTTTGTAGAGCCACGCAACGGCCAATTCGAGTGTGCGCCGCGCATAGAAGCACGAAGCGCGCGCGTCCGAGTTGGCCATGCATTCCGCCTTCGTCGCGTCGGTGTGGAGCGACGGCCATTCGAGCTGGAGGAACGTGAAATTGGAGGGCATTGTGCTTTGGGAAGGAAATCAAACCGCCATTGATGCGCGTCCGATCCAAACCGCGCTGCCGCACATGCTACGTGGTCACGCCCTATAGTGCACGCAACTCGCTCACCAAAATATCAACGGACGTCAACGGGTTCACGCTCCCCGTAGCCTCGGCGTGATCGCGCAACCGACGCGCGGCCTCAATCGCGATTTCAAGCGAGCCTTTCAACGTTGTATACACGCCAGCCTGGCCTTTGCCGTACTTCGCAAAACCGGGCTTTGACTTCAGCGCAGCAACGACTGTGTCACCGACTGATTTTCTACCCGCTGCCTGAAACGGCTGGTCGGTATAGCCGAAATGCAGCAACAACCAAACCTCAAAACAAGGGTCAGAGGTAATCGCCACAAACGGCTTCCCTGCAATGCACAAGTCGCGCGTACGCTGCACCGCCCCGTAAAACGTCGTATGGTTATCGCGGTCAAACACGCAGTAGACCTTGTCGTAGCTATCCCCGGTTTGCGAGTCCTCCTCGTAGAGTGCGAGTGCGTGCGCCACCACGCGATCCGGCGAAACGCCGTCGTTCGGCGCGATGCGCACACTCTGCGGACGAATCCGAAGATCGATTAGCAGTTCCGCAAGATAGTGCGGCTCCGTCTTCGTACCTTCGCAAACGATCAAGAACCGTGGATTGGGAGCGCGCGTATTTTTTGGTCGCCCTAATGCCTTGGCCGCACGCGCTTTTCGCCTATGAAAAAGATCATCAGACCCCATAGAAGTCCAGCTCTTTCAAGAACGGGATTCCGCCATATCGGCCATTCAAATAGCCGCGCTCCACCGCTTCGTTGTCGCGTGGGCTGAAGTCCGACAGCGGGTAGAGCTTTGTCGCGCTTTGTTCGTCTTTTTCCATGAACCACACTTGATCGCGCCGCAGCAGTTTTTGGCTCAACAGCGTGGTATCGTGCGTTGTGAAGATGAGCTGCGCGTTGGTGCCAGCATGGTGCAAACGCTTCACTAAATGATGTACCAGCAACGGATGCAGACTCGTGTCCAGCTCATCCACCACCAACACACGTTCATTGTCGATCACATCTAGCCATGGCCCTGCGAACGCAAACAGCGCGCGCGTGCCGTCCGACTCCTCTGTGTCAGCAAATTCCACCACTTCTTGCGTTTCTGCATCGCGGTGGAAGAAAAGGGTTTCAAATCGTTTTTTTCCGGCAAGGCTCTTTGCAACTTCCTCTCGAATGAAATCTGGCATATCGGACGGTAATGAATCAGCCGAAAAGGTAACTTCTTTGAGTCGAATGTCCGCGATGGACAGGTCCGCCGAGTTCATGAATTCAACTACATGTGCTCGGCTTTCTGGCTCCACACAGCGAATCATCGAATTCATCGGGTCGAACCCGCTCGCCGATTCAAACACCCGCAGCCGCTGCTGAAACCACTCAAACGCGGGTTTCAACTGCTCGTTATTGAGCTGTATCGCTGTGGAGAAAAACAACGCATTCGGGCGCGTTTGCGCCGCCCAAAGTTGACGCTGGCGCCCGCCCAAGAACAGCGTTGTAAATTTGTAGTCGTCTTTGCCGGTGGTGGCATCAAACACGCGGTGAAACCACTTCTGTGCACGGCCCAGCGGATACGCGATCAGCCATTCTTCGGTGAACCGCTCGCGATTGCAGCGAAAACCAAATTCGTAGCGCACGCCTTGCTCAACAAACGTCACCTCAAATTCGCTATCCGCCGCGCGCGACGCCGCCGTGAGCTTGAACGGCACAGTATCAATCGGGTCGCCCGCTTGGCTCTCGCGCTGCGAATTGAGCACTTGGCCCTTCACGAAGCGCAGCGCCTGAATTAAAGTGCTCTTGCCCGACGCGTTTGGCCCGTAAAGCACGGTCGAGCGCAACAGCTGCGGCAGGCCGTCATCCGCTGTTGGGGCGAAGGTATTGAGCGCTTCGTACTCTTTGAAATACGACGACGCGGCCATGTTCAGCGTCTGGCGCCCAAGAATCGAGCGATAGTTTGTGACTGAGAATTCGATCAGCATGGCGCGATATTACACGCATTTAATGAATATATTTACGCGCAAAACGCAAAAAACGCACTAAAAGACAAAATTTCACGCTTTAGCACGAACTGAACGCTCCAAAAGCACCCCAAGTGTCTCAAAGCTCGCCGCGGAAGGCGCGGTGTTGGAGCGAGGCGAAGAGGGTATCGAGTTCAGCCAATGACTCGCGATGACGCGCCTTTACATGTTCAACTGCACGCACACGTTTTCCAAATTCACGTTGAACGGAGGTCGGCGGTTGCGCAATTTTCATCGCTTGAATTTCTGTGGCATTGATATTGGCCATCCCGATAATGCTTTTGCACATGCCTCTCAACATGCGCTTTGCGTAAGCGCTATTGAGAAACCGCCCAAGATACTCAGGGTCATTTTCGGTGTTTGCTCGTAGTCGGATGAGGTAGCCCGCATATGCGACTGTCTCGGTGTGCCGGTATATCGCGGTCTTCCCAACGAGGTCGGCACTGTTTGTTCGATTGAACAGTACGTCGCCCGTTCTTACGAGGTAACGGTCATATTCATCTTCGTCCAAGTTCATGTACTTGAGATCTGTCAGGTCAATTTCGCCGGTGCGCGTGATGTTGTTCATTCGCAAAACCGGAAACTGGCCCTCCGCAGCCGACTTTTCGCTCGTTCCGTACGACGCTGATTCCAACAGTTCCCCGATCTTGCGAATTGGCCATCCTTTCGGATTTGTGGCGGGATCGCCGAACATCTCTATGAAGATGGATTGGGTTAGGGCGTCGAGGTGGGCTAAGGCTTCGCGGCGCTTCGCTCTGAGTGCATCGGCTTGGTCCAGAATCGCGGCGATGCGTCGTTGTTCGGGGAGGGGTGGCAGAGTGATTGAGACGTTCTTGACGATGTCACTGTTCAGATTTTTGACCACCGCTCCAACGGCGAACTTGACGAACTGAGCGTAGACAAAATCTGAGCTTAGTACGTGGTAAAGAAAATCCTCAGTGAGCTTGGTTTTGTCGTACCGGAGGACCAACCACCCGTCATGAATGCAGCCTGACGTACGCAAAATGTAAGGGCGTCCGAAACTCATCGAATTGGAAAGCAGAAAATCGCCGTAACTCACTTCCCGTGATCGTTGAACGCCTTCGGGTCGAATCTTCTCCCGAGTCGAGGTGATGTACTTCGCGCCCTCGGCAACGTCGCCGATCTTGATCCAGTTAACTCCATTCGCGTCTTCGGTCATAAACTGCTCGATTGGACGCGGTGAACCGCCGCGTTGAATCTCGCAGACCTCGCTGAGCTTAACGGTGTTCCAAGCAGTCATCAGCTAAGCATTCCTGCTAAATCTTCAATTCCGACCTTGATCTCAGCCTCCAGCGCAGCAAGCTTTGCCAAAATTTGCTTCGGCGGCAGATGCTCCACGACGTCATGCACCACCACTTTGTAGCGGTTGATCGAGAGGTCGTAGCCATTGGAGGCGATGTCGGCTTTGGGGACGCAGAAGCTCTGATCCGTGCGCGCGCGGGTGCGCTCGGTGGTGTCGCGTGCGCGCCAGCGGGCTAGGGCGTCTGGGAGGTTGTTCTTGCTGTGCTCTTCTGCGATTAGCGCGGGCGCTCGGTCTGGATTCCCGCCTTCGCGGGAATGAAAGGCGGGGGTTGCGCCTAGTCTGTCTTCGGGCAGGAGCGGTTGGCGTTTGTCGTCTAGGCTCCAGCCGTCGGCTTTCATGTCGTAGAACCAGACGTGGTCGGTGCCGCCGGAGTTGGTCTTCGTGAAGATGAGGATCGCGGTGGAAACGCCGGCGTAGGGCTTGAACGCGCCGGACGGGAGCGAGACGACCGCGTCTAATTTTTGTTCTTCGACGATGAGGCGGCGCAGTTCTTTGTGTGCGTTGGACGAGCCGAACAGCACGCCGTCGGGCACGATCACGGCGGCGCGACCGCCGGGTTTTAGGAGGCGCAGGAAAAGCGCTAGAAAGAGGAGCTCAGTCTTTTTCGTTTTGACGATGGCGAGCAGGTCTTTGGCGGTGTTTTCGTAGTCGAGCGACCCGGCGAACGGCGGGTTGGCGAGGAGCAGGGTGTAGCGCTCTTCATCGCCCGCGTGTTCCTGCCCGAGCGAATCTTGGTAGCGAATGTCGGGGTTTTCGACGCCGTGAAGGGCCATGTTCATGCTGCCGATGCGGAGCATGGTGTTGTCGAAGTCGTAACCATGAAACATGTCGCGGTGGAAATGGTCGCGGGTGGCGGGGTCGCGCAGAATTTCGGGGTGTTTTTCACGCAGGTATTCGCCCGCCGCGACGAGAAAGCCGCAGGTGCCGCTCGCGGGGTCGCAGATCACGTCTTTGGCGGTCGGGGCCATCATTTCAACCATGAGTTGGATGATGTGGCGCGGGGTGCGGAATTGGCCGTTTTGGCCAGCGCTGGCGATCTTGCCCAGCATGTATTCGTACAAGTCGCCCTTGGTGTCGCGGTCTTCCATCGGCACGTGATCCAGCATGTCCACCACCTTGGCCAAGAGCGCCGGCGTGGGGATGGTGAAGCGCGCGTCCTTCATGTGGTGCGAGTACGTCGAGCCGTCGCCACCCATCGAGCGCATGAACGGAAAGACGAGTTCGCCGACGACGGTGTACATCTCGGCGGGGGCGAAGTTTTTGAAATTGCTCCAGCGCAGATCGGCGTAAGCGCGGCCCTTGGCGTCGTTGCCTTCAGGGAAGATGCGGCCTTCGATGGGTTTGCCGGTGCGGTTGGCTTTGTTTTCGGCACCGGTGTGAATGTCGTCCATGCGGCGCAGGAACAGGAGATACGTGATTTGCTCCATGACTTCCATCGGGTTGGCGATGCCGCCGGACCAGAAGGCATTCCAGATTGAGTCGACCTGGCTGCGGAGTTCGCCTGTGAGCATGGGCAGTTTCTTTTGTTTCGTTGCGGGGATTTCGGCGGTGCGCGGTGGGGTGAACGCGCTCGGGGATTATCGCTGTTGCGCGTTGATTTCTTTGTGGCTTGTGGGGCTGGTTGGTTTTGTTTGGCAGTGGAGCATTGATCGCAATTTGAAGCGCGTTGATACGCTCGCTGCTTTGTTACGGCTTATTCGCAGAGATTGCACGGACGCCCGCGAACGGCGTATATACTCGCCGTATATCCTTTCCTAGGAGTCCGCCATGACCATCGCCCGCATCTTTCAGTCTGGTAACAGTCAGGCAGTGCGTTTGCCGAAGGAATTTCGGTTCAATACGGATCGTGTTGAGATTTTTCGGCAAGGGAACGACATCATTTTGCGCGAGCGGCCGGCGACGGGCGCGGTGATTTTTGATGCGTTGGCGGAGCTGCCGGAAGACTTCATGGACGACGGCCGCGCGGATATGCCGCCGCAGGTGCGCGAGGGGCTGTAGATGGCCGTTCGCTACCTACTCGACACGAACATTTGCATCTACATCGCGAAGCACAATCCCCCGGCCGTTCGCGCGCGGTTTGCGGCGCATGCGGCTGATGCGCTGGCGATGTCGGTGATTACGCTCGGAGAGCTTCAGCACGGGGCTGAAAAGAGCCAAGCACGCGACAGGTCGCTGGCGACGTTGCAACAGTTGGTCGCGGTGATTCAGGTGATGCCGTTGACCGAGGCGGCGGGGCGACACTACGGCGAGATTCGAAGCGCATTGGAGCGCACCGGGCAAACCATTGGCAATAACGATCTGTGGATCGCGGCGCATGCGCGCGCTGAAGGCTGGGTGCTGGTGACCAACAACGAGCGCGAGTTTCGGCGGGTGGATGGGCTTGCGGTGGAGAACTGGGCGGGGTAGGTTGCGGCGTTCGTCACCGAAGTTATGCCAGAACGACTGTGGGAGCGGGCTTGCCCGCGATAAGCCCCCGTGGTTGCGATTCGCATCCTTAGTCGGTCACGCGTATCGCGGGCGAGCCCGCTCCCACAGTTTGGTCGCCTGGGATCTGCTTGGCGTCGTCTGGTTGGTAGCAATTTGAGGTGCAATTAGATTGCACCCTACTTTGTTACGGGTTCCTCGGTTTACTTTGGATATGGCTTTTTTGCGCTAGCGACCGCCTGGTGGTCGTTTGGACGTGTTTTTTGCGTTTGTTGATATATGCGCAAAATAACCTGTAACGACCGCCTGGCGGTCGTCGGGGCTATAAAGCTGTATTTGGGGAAATGCGCTGGTGTTGCGCGGATGCGGGAGCGCTTGGCTGCGCGGGTGGCGCGGGCTACGCGGCGGCTGGGATGTCGGTGCTGAGTAGGTCGATGTGGCCTGGGCGGTGGACGGTGTAGCCCTGGGCGTAGTCGACGCCGATTTCGGTGAGTTTGGCGAGCACTTCGGGCGACTCGACCCATTCGGCGACGGTTTGCATCCCGAGGGCGTGGGCGATGTCGTTCATCGATTTGACCATCGCTAAGTCTTGCGGGTTGTTCAGCATGTCGACGACGAAGCCGCCGTCGATTTTGAGCATGTCGCACTGCAAGAGTTTGAGGTGGGCGTACGACGTGAAACCGGTGCCGAAGTCGTCGAGCGCGAATTTGCAGCCGTAGCGGCGAATGTCGCGGATGAATTCTTGCGCCGCCGTGTAGCTGCGGATGGCGGCGGTTTCGGTGATTTCGAACATGATTTTTTCAGCAGGAATGCCGCAGTGCGGCAGCGTTTCCTGAAGAAAAGTTTTCACTTCGGCGTTGGCAAGCGAGCTGGCCGAGAGGTTGATCGAGATGCATTGCATCGCGTCGAAGAGGGCGCGGTGGTTGTGAATCCACTCGAAGGTTTTGGTGATGACCCAGACGTCGATTTCGTGCGCGCGGCGCAGTTGCTCGACGGCGCTGACGAATTCGCCGGGGCGCTGCGTGTGCTCAGGGCCGTCGCCGACGCCGAGCAAAATCTCGTAGATCGGCAGCGGATTTTTCGCGGGGTTGAGCGGCTGCACTTTTTGGCTGCGCAGATGCATGCCTTTGCCTGCGAGCAGGGTGTCGATGCGGCCAGCCCAGCTCATGACCGATTCTTGGCGCAGCAATTCTTGGTTGGTCAGTTCATAGACCTGCAAATTGTTACGGCCCAGCGCGCGCGCGGTGAGGCACGCCGAATCAGCGCGGCGAATGATCTCGGCGTTGCTGCATTGCGCGGGCAAAAAATCGCTGATGCCGACGTGAATGCCGAGGCTGTAGCGGTGTTCTTCGTGGCGAAATTGCGAGTCTTTGAGCGTCGCGACCATCTGCTTGACCTGTGTGCGCGCGGCGTCGGCGGCCATGTCGGGCAGGAGCAGCGCGAAGGTGCCTTCACGAATGCTGGCGACCACCGCGCTCTGGGCGAAACACGCGGCGATACGGCCGGCGAGATCACGCGTGAGGCGCTCCACGGCTTCGAAGCCGCAGGTGTTGGCGATCATGCGGAATTGGTCGAATTCGACGACGCAGACGGTGTGCGAGTGCGTCGTGTCGCTCGGCGCGGGAAGCTTGGCGAGCGTGAGCAACAGGCCCTTTTGGTTGGGCAAGCCGCTCACCGAATCAAGCGTCGCTTCCGAGAGTAAACCTTGGAAGGCTTCGTCCACGAGCCCGAGCTCCGAGCGATCCACGGCGGGCAGCGCGAGGTTCGCAGCGCGCACGGCACGACCGTCTTCGATTTGTTGGCTCAGTTCGCTGAATGTGCGCTCGATGTTGCTGGTGCCCGAGCGATTGGCGAACGCGCACATCGCGCTCGAATAGCTCATCCACACGAGCTGCATCGGCGCACGACCGGACGGCGTGGCGATGTCCCACCAATCGCCGATGCGCACGCCGTGCAGCGCAGCGGGGAACTCGGATTGGCTGCGCGCTTTGGCCGGGTCTTGCGGCGGCAGGTCTATCCACTCGACGGTGCCGCCGTCGGTGTTGGCTTTGTGTTTGCCGAGGTAGTGGCCGACGTCGTTGAGAATTTCTTCGTGCAGTTGTTCGTCGACGGCAGCGGTGGCGAGCGCGCGCTCGACTTCGATCATCACGGCCGGGGCGTTGAGCGTGGTGCTGGTGGCGTTGGTCGGGCTGCCGTCGGAATTTGCGGCGTTTGGTGCGCAGCCCTCGACGATTCGATCCAACAGCGCGAGGCCCGCGCCCCAGTCCGGGCTGCTGGCGCGACCGCGCATGACGGACAGGACAAAGACGTGGCGCAAACCACCGTCGAGCAAATCAAAAATCACGCGCGGAATTCGGCGGCCAGACAAGCGGCGCGCGAGGGTTTCGTCGACCTGCACGCGCGCAGTGCGGATGCAATCACGCGCAGCGAGCGCTTCTTGCGCGCGCTCGACACGCGCACGGCGGGCGCGGCGCAGCGGCAGCAGCTCGGCTTCGAGTTGCTCGCGAACGCGCGCGAAAACGGCGGGGTCGCCGTCGGCCATCGCGCGAATTTGCTCGATTAACGCGGCGAGTTTGGCCTCGAGCGCCGGGTCGAGAAAACGTCCGGCGTCATCGGTGGCGATGGCGAATTCGTCGAGCAGGTTAACGACTTGGCGCGCGGGATGGTCGCCTGTCGCGGGGAACGCAGTGTCGGTCAGCGCGAGCTTTTGGAGCGGACGATCCAGTCGTTGCACGAGCGCGCGCACAGAGGAATTCGGGGCCAACGCCTGCCAGCCGCGTTGCAGCAATTGTTCGACCGAATCAATGCGCGAGCGCTGATCGGAAGAGAGCGATACGCCGCTGCCCAGCTTGGCGTCGAGCAGCGCGCTGAGCGGCGTTTGTGTGGCGTTGCCCGCGCGCGTGGCAGGCAGCGCGTTGATGGCGTTGAGCAGCTTGTCTACTGCGACGTCTGGGCCGGTGGAGTTGTCGGAGGCGTCGCGATTGGTTTGTGCGACGAGGCTGAACAAATCGCCCGTGGAAGGCGCGGCGGACGCGGCGACGGTGGCGCGGGTCGACGGTTTTTTCGGTTTGCTAGGTGCTTTGGGCGCGGCAGCTAGTGGCGGGCTCAGCGGCGTTTCGGCAACGGGTTTTACGGCTTCTGGCCGTATTGGAGACACCGCAGGGCTGACCGCTTTTGGCAGCGTGGCGAAGCGCAGAGTGGACAGCGCTTTGGTGAGGTTGTGATACAGCCGCTGCACGTCGCGCAGCAGCAAATCTTCGAACGATTGGTAGAGGCCGGGCCAGATTTCTGGCGCGATCCGAACGCCGGAGAGCGCGCCGCGAAACGCGCGGCAAACGACCGTGGGGCCGAATGGGTTGGTCGCGCGCATGACCTGTCGGTGCACGAGGAGGCCGAGCCGTCGCTCCAGCTCGCCGAGCTGCGGCGTGACGCTCGATTCGACGCGCTCGATGATGCGCGTGACGGCTAGAAAGTGTTCGAGCTCGGCGTCGTCCATCAGCTGCAAATCGCGGCCCAAGAGCGAGAGCGGTTCGGCTTCGTCGAATTGCAAGCGGCGAATGCCAGCGTCGATTTCGGAGAAAAACTGTGCGTGGAATGCGCCGCGCGACTCTGCCAACGCTTGTCGCGCGGCTTGGCGCGGCGTGACGGTGACGCTGCCGCTGCTGCTGAGTTTGATGTCGGCGAGCTGCTTGCTCACGCCATCGAAAAAATCGGTTTCGAGCGTTTCCAGTGCGGCTCGGAAATGCGTGCTGCACGATTTGATTAACGCGCTGGCGACGGCTTTGGGCGGTTTGCTTTCGGCGATGTCGGCTACGCTCGACGCGAGCTTCGCGCTCGCAGATTCGAGCCAGTGGCGCGCGCCGGCGGGCATCGTGGCGACGGCGATCCCGAGTCCGGTCGATGAAACGTAGACGATGCGGCCCGTGGCGGTGTAGGTTTCGCTAGTGGCGTTGGCCGCGTTTGCGCCTTGGGACTTGAACTCGATGCTGACGGTTGCGCCGCGAAGCGCAGTGCGCGAAAGGCCTTGGGCTACCGTGGAGTGCAGAGCGGCGAATAGGCCGGAGTCGCTGTATTCGCGAATTTCGGCGTCGAGTGCGGAAGCTTTTTGCGCCGGTGATTTGGCGGTTGCCGGCACCAGAATGCGCACAGCCCAACGCGTCGCGCGGCGCTCGTGGCGGCGGCGTTCGGTTGATTCGCTGTTGTCGGATTCCGGCGTGGCTTGCGGCATGTAGAGGAGGGTTTAGCGAGAATTGATGGCGTACATCAATCGACACGCGGATAGGAAGTATCTTAAACAATCGCCCTGTAGCGCGGCGACTATTTTCGTTAATTTGTACGCTTTCGCTAACTTCTTATTGTCGAACTTTTGCGTTCAATTGTCGAACGTCAATTGTTGTGCGTTCCGGGTTTGTGACAAATGCTTGCGTCGGGCGTGTCCGATATAGCTTTTTAGCGTTATCGACTGCTACACGGCGGTTTAACCCACTTTTTAGCGGTTATCGACAAATCAATAAATTCCGACAAAAGCTATACACAGCGGTCGCTGGTGCATAAAAGCTGTTGAACTTTCGCGAGATCAAACAAAGCGCGAAATCCGCGCTGGAACGCCGTTTCAGACAGGTCTCCGTCAGCCTCTTTGACGCATACTTACGCCCGTAGCGGGGCTTTCATCACGAATTGCCTATTTTTTATGGTCCGCGCAACGGTGCTGCGGATGTCTCAGGAGGAAAACATGTCTAAGCGCGATGTAGTGGTGTTGAGTGCGGTTCGTTCGGCAATCGGTTCATTCGGAGGCGTGCTCTCCGATATGGAGCCGCCGGAGTTGGGCGGTCTGGTAATGAAAGAGGCGGTCAAGCGCTCTGGCGTTGACCCAAAAGAGATTAACTACATCACGGTGGGCAACACGATCCCGACCGATAGCCGCTTTCCATACGTGGCGCGCGTTGCGTCGATTCAAGCCGGCTTGCCGATGGAATCGGTCGCGATGTCGGTGAACCGTTTGTGTTCGTCAGGCCTGCAAGCGATTGTGACGACCGCGCAAAACATTTTGCTCGGTGACTGTGATTACGGCGTCGGTGGCGGCGTGGAAGTCATGTCGCGCGGTGGCTATTTGTCCGCGGCGATGCGCTCGGGCGCGCGCATGGGCGACACCAAGCTGATCGACATGATGGTCGCGACGTTGACCGATCCGTTCGGCGTCGGCCACATGGGCATCACCGCTGAAAATCTTTGCACGAAATGGGGCATCACGCGCGAAGAGCAAGATGCACTCGCCGTTGAATCGCATCGTCGCGCAGCCGCAGCGCAGGCCGCAGGTTATTTCAAATCGCAGATCGTGCCGATCGTGAAGCAAACGCGTAAAGGCGAAGTCATCGTTGACACCGACGAGCACGTAAAAGCGTCGACCACGATGGAAACGCTGGGCAAGATGAAGCCTGCGTTCAAGAAAGACGGCGGTAGTGTCACGGCGGGCAACGCTTCGGGCATTAACGACGGCGCAGCGTTTTTCGTGTTGGCCGATGCAGCGGTTGCCGCAGCGGCAGGCCACAAAGCGATGGCACGTTTGGTGTCGTACGCGGTTGCGGGCGTGCCGAACGACGTGATGGGCGAAGGCCCAATCCCAGCGTCAAAATTGGCGCTGAAAAAAGCCGGCTTGACGCTTGACCAAATGGACGTGATCGAGTCGAACGAAGCCTTCGCAGCGCAAGCGATTGCGGTGTCGCGCGGCCTTGGCTTGAACATGGCCAAGACCAACCCGAACGGCGGCGCGATTGCTCTCGGCCACCCGATCGGCGCGTCCGGCTCGTTCATCGCCACCAAAGCGCTGTACGAACTGCAACGCACCGGCGGCAAATACGCATTGGTGACGATGTGCATCGGCGGCGGTCAAGGTATCGCAGCAGTGTTCGAGCGGGTTTAATCACTCGTTACGTCTCAGCTAAAACGGTGCTTCGGCGCCGTTTTTTATTTGGGCGACTACGGAACTCCCCGCATGTAGGCGCGGACTCGGCCGCGCTCCCGTCGCACCCAAGCGACGCCAAGTCGTCGCCTACAACCTGCGCCTGTAGACGCGGACTCGGCCGCGCTTGCTAGCATGAACGCTCCCAAGGAGCCATCATGCCAACGACCAACACTTGCCTCACCCTCGAAGTTGCGAAATCTCATCCAGATCAATCGCGTGTTGCGTCTGCGCCTTTGCCCGCAGCGCTCGCGTCGGGCGAGGTGGTGCTGAAGGTTGAAAACTTTGCGTTCACGGCGAACAATGTGACCTACGCGATGTTTGGCGACGCGATGCATTACTGGCAGTTCTTTCCGTCGAGCGATGCGGTGTGGGGCGTGATTCCGGTGTGGGGCTTTGCGACGGTGCTGTCGAGTGCCGCTGACGGCATTTCGGTGGGCGAGCGTTTTTATGGATATTTCCCGACGGCAACGCATGTGGTGGTGAAGCCAGATCGCGTGTCGCCCGGCGGGTTTGTAGATGGCGTCGCGCATCGCGTGGGGCTGCCTGCGGTTTACAACCAGTACATGCGTTGCAGCGCTGATGCGGGCTACCGCGCGTCGTTGGAGGCGCAACAAGCGCTATTGCGACCGCTCTTTTTCACGAGCTTTTTGATCGACGATTTCTTGCACGACAACGCGTGGTTTGGCGCTGAGCGGATCGTGCTGTCGAGCGCGTCGAGCAAGACGGCGTACGGCACGGCGTTTTGTTTGCATGCCCGTAAGGCGGTGGACGTGGTGGGTTTGACCTCGAAGTCGAACCTAGATTTCACGCGCAGTTTGGGCTGTTACACCGAAGTGTTTACGTACGACGAAGTGGCCGACATCGGCAATCATGTGCCGACGGTGTACGTAGATTTTTCGGGCAACACGGACCTTCGCCGCGCGATTCATACGCGTTTTGGCGATGCGCTGAAGCACAGCGCGTCCATCGGCGGCACCGATTGGCAACACCTAGGAAAAGTGGGTGATCTTCCGGGCCCACGACCCACGCTGTTTTTCGCGCCATCGCAGATTCAGAAGCGCATCAAGGATTGGGGCAACGCGACGTTGATGCAGCGACTCGCCGCTGCGTGGACCGATTTCATGGTGCCGGTGACGCGGCACGACCAGCCGTGGCTGGTGGTGAATTCGGTGCGTGGCGTTGAGGCTTCACAAGCGGCGATGCAAAGCGTAGTCGCAGGGAAAGTGAAGCCGGACGAGGGGATGATTGTGTCGTTGTGGGGGTAGGACGCAGCCCCCCTGTAGGCGACGAGTTGGCGTCGCTCGGATGTCACGGGAGGCGCGGCCTAGTTCGCGCCTACAAGTTACGCCAACGCTGATCGCGCTTGACTGCGCCGCGCTTGGCGAACGATGAACCAAATAACCAAGCCCATCAAATTCAGCGGCATGCCCAGCACGACAGCGATGATGCCAAGGACCACTGCAACCAACGCCAGCGAGAGCAGGGTGACTACTGTACCAATAACGAGAGCCGCTGAGATCGCGAGCCACGCAACGAACACGTCAAAAAATCCGCGCATGAAAATGCCTTGCACCTCGATGTGATGCCCGCCAATGCGCACGTGCGCATTGGCGGCATCGGGCAGAAACTGCATGGCGAGCAGAGCTCCGAAGGCGGCTACGCCGACAACAGCCAACACGACGATCAGGCTGCGCAGTGCGATTTTGAGTCCGGGTTTCATGATTGTTTCCTTGGTGGATTGTGAGGCGATTCACTGTGGAGTGAATTTTGCAAGTCGCCAAACGCATTGAAAACAGCCGAGCGACCATTCGCGGGCATTCGGGACGAAACGCAGAAACCGCGCATGAAGAGCGCGCTAGTGATTCGCGCTGTCAACCGCCGCCGCAACATTGCGTTACATTGCCGCAGCGCCTTGTTGATGCCACGGATGTTTCGGCTCAGGATTGACGCTTCCGCCGCGAAGTTGCGGTGAAGTCCCATCTCTTTACCCCAACCTTTTTGGAGCCATTGAATGAAACGTTTCACCACTGCATTGCTCGCCGCTGCGCTGATGGCGTCGCCGCTTTTCGCGCTCGACGCTACGCAAGCGAAGAAAGACGCCGCTACCGCCACCAAACCAACCACCGCCGCGCCCGCCAAAGCGGCCGAACCGATGGACATCAATACGGCCACGGCCAAGCAACTGGCCACGCTCGACGGAATTGGCGATGCGCGCTCCGCAGCTATCGTCAAAGGTCGCCCCTACGCAGGTAAGGATGATTTGGTCAACAAGAAAATCATCCCGCAGGATGTGTACGACAAGATCAAAGACAAGATCATCGCCAAGCAGAAGAAGTAACGCTCGCCCCGGATCTGGGGTAACCGTTACGATAAAAACGCCCGGTTCGCCGGGCGTTTTCAATTCGTGCGTTTGTGCGCGTCGCGGGCACGGCGTGCGGGCAGAACCTAAAATCGGGCAATGCAACCACAACAAAGTCGCCAACAGCTTTTTAGCGCTACCGACAGCCAGGCAGTCAATTCAGGCTATTTTTTTTATTTATCGACATTACCGATAATATCGGTGAAACGACCAGTTGGCTGTCGTTACAGTGGAAAAGCTGTATCAGCGGGTGCACCGCGATGACGCCCATAATCACCATCGACGGTCCGGTCGCTTCAGGCAAGGGCACGGTTGCTCGTAAGGTCGCCGAAGCGCTCGGATTTCACTTGTTGGACTCTGGCGCGATCTACCGCGCGCATGCGTTGGCGTGTCTTTCTAGGAATTTGGATTTCAATGAAATCAATGTTTTAGAGGAACAAGCTAAAGCACTTTCTCTGAAATTCGAAGGCGAAACCGTGTGGATCGACAGGGTGGATGCGACCGAAAAAGTGCGCTCCGAAGCGGCCGGCATGGCGGCGTCGACGCTCTCGGCGATCCCGGAAGTTCGTGCCGCGCTGCTGCAACGGCAGCGCGATTTCGCGGAAGCGCCGGGGTTGGTGGCGGATGGTCGCGACATGGGAACCGTTGTTTTTCCCGATGCGCCGCTGAAAATTTATCTCACGGCGACGGCTGAAGTTCGTGCCGGCCGACGCGCCGGGCAGGTGGCGGCGCAGCGCCTCGCCAGCCTCACCGACCATGACGCTAAGCGGTTGATTGAAAAGGGAAAATCCCCTACAATGGGCGGCTTGCTTGAAACCATTCGAGCGCAAGTCCAGACCGAGGTCGAAGCGCAAATTCGGCAGCGCGATTCGCAGGATAAATCCCGCGCGATTGCACCGCTAAAGCCTGCGCTAAATGCCATCGTTATCGACAACGCCGCGCACCGTCCAACACAGACGGTTGAGGCCGTGTTGGCGCTCTGGAAACTGCGCACAAATGATTGCTAGCTTGGCGCTGATGCCGCGACACTTCGTCGGGCATCGGCTTGTTTCAACCTAACCTCTACTCTCCAGCACTGTCGCCGGGGCGAGAGCAAACCGAAAGTTACTTCCCTTAATGTCAACCGAAACCCAATCCTTCGCAGAAATGTTCGAAGAGAGCCTGGTGCGCAAAGAAATGCGCCTGGGTGAAGTGATCACTGCTGAAGTGGTCCGCGTCGATTACAACGTTGTAGTCGTGAACGCCGGTCTCAAATCTGAGGCCTATGTCCCAATCGAAGAATTCAAAAATGACCGCGGCGAAGTTGAAGTCGCTGCTGGTGATTTCATTCAGGTAGCGATCGAAGCCATCGAAAACGGCTTCGGCGAAACCAAGCTCTCGCGCGATAAAGCTAAGCGTCTGGCCTCGTGGTATTTCCTCGAGAACGCCATGAACCAAGGCGACATCGTCTCCGGTATGGTCGTTGGCAAAGTCAAAGGCGGCCTGACCGTCATGACGCACGGCGTTCGCGCCTTCCTGCCAGGCTCGTTGGTCGATATGCGTCCTATCAAGGACACGTCGCCGTACGAAGGCAAAGAGCTCGACTTTAAAGTCATCAAGCTCGACAAAAAGCGTAACAACGTGGTTGTTAGCCGCCGCGCAGTCCTCGAAGTGTCGATGGGCGCAGAGCGCGAAAAGCTTCTCTCCACGCTGGCCGAAGGCGCGACCGTCTCCGGTACCGTCAAAAACATTACCGACTACGGCGCCTTCGTGGATCTGGGCGGTATCGACGGCTTGCTGCACATCACCGATCTGGCATGGCGTCGCGTCAAGCACCCATCGGAAGTGCTCACCGTGGGTCAAGAAGTTACGGCCAAGGTTCTCAAGTTCGATCAAGAGAAAAACCGTGTTTCGCTCGGCCTCAAGCAATTGGGCGACGATCCGTGGGTCGGTCTTGCACGTCGCTACCCGCAAGGTACGCGTCTGTTCGGCAAAGTCACCAACATCACCGACTACGGCGCTTTCGTTGAAATCGACGCTGGCATCGAAGGTCTGGTGCACGTCTCCGAAATGGATTGGACCAACAAGAACGTTAGCCCAGCTAAAGTAGTGTCGTTGGGTGACGAAGTTGAAGTGATGATCCTTGAGATTGACGAAGACCGTCGTCGTATTTCGCTCGGCATCAAACAGTGCCAAGCTAATCCGTGGGACGAATTTGCTGCCAACTACAAAAAAGGCGACAAAGTTTCCGGCGCGATCAAGTCGATCACCGACTTCGGCGTGTTCATCGGTCTGCCAGGCGGCATCGACGGTCTTATCCACCTGTCGGATCTGTCGTGGAACGTTCCGGGCGAAACCGCTGTGCGCGACTTCAAGAAAGGCCAGGAGCTCGAAGCTGCTGTGCTCGGTATTGACGTTGAGCGCGAGCGCATCTCGCTGGGCATCAAGCAGCTCGACGGCGATCCGTTCAACAACTACGTCGCCATCAACGACAAGGGCGCGATTGTCAACGGAACCGTTAAGTCGGCCGAAGCCAAAGGCGCTGTTATCCAGTTGGCCGATGATGTTGAAGGCTACTTGCGTGCGTCCGAAGTGTCCCGTGAGCGTGTGGAAGACATCCGCAGCCACGTGAAAGAGGGCGAGACCGTTGAAGTGATGATCATCAACGTTGACCGCAAGACGCGCAACATCAGCTTGTCGATCAAAGCGAAAGACTCTGCTGAGGAAGCCGAAGCCGTTCGTGCACACGCAAAAGACGACAGCTCGACCGGTTCCGGTTTGGCAGGTCTGGGCGCGTTGCTCAAATCGAAGCAAGACAAGCCAGAGTAAGTAAGATTGGGTGTGGCTGACCAGTTCATGGTCGCGACGTTTTTTTGAAGAGGGTAGCGATGACACGTTCGAGCTTAGTAGCGAGACTTGCAGAGCGTTTCCCTCATTTGATGGCGCGCGACACTGAACTGGCGGTTCGACTCATACTCGACGCTATTGGGGACGCCCTTGCTGAGGGCTCCCGCGTGGAAGTGCGCGGATTCGGCAGCTTTGCGCTGTCGTTCCGCCCACCGCGCCTTGGGCGCAATCCCAAGTCCGGCGATCAAGTCGTCGTCCCAGCCAAACATGTGCCGCATTTCAAAGCGGGCAAAGAGCTGCGTGAACGCGTTGATCAAATCGCTCTCGATGAAGCTGCGGCCGCTGCTGCAAAAGCGCGCGCGTTCACTGTGGACGATATCGCGTTGAAGAATGCCTAAAACGCGCCACGGCTTGTTCCATCGCATGCCTAGATGCGTCTCATAGGAAATCAACGTGGAATTTGAAGCGTGGTGGTTGTTAATCCCTCTCGGATGCTTTGCTCTTGGCTGGTTCGCAGCTAGGGTTGATATTCGCTATGTGCTGCGCGAAGCGCGCGCCTTACCTTCCGCGTACTTTCGCGGTCTTAATTTTTTGCTGCGTGAGCAACACGATAAGGCGGTTGAAAGCTTCGTCGATGTGTCACGTCGCGACCCTCACGCCCTAGATCTTCAGCTCGCGCTTGGCAGTCTGTTTCGACGCCAAGGAAGAATAGGGGAGGCCACGGGCATTCACCAGTCACTGGTGGATCGGCACGATTTGCCCAAAGAAAAGCGCGATCTGGCGCAGTTCGAATTAGCACAAGATTTTCACGCGGCGGGCCTGTTTGACCGCGCTGAAACGGTATACGAGCAACTGACCGGCACGGCGTACGAAGCTGAGGCCGTGATGAAGCTGGCATCAGTTTTAGAGCAAGAAAAAGCTTGGCAAAAGGCGATAGCTGCGCGGCAGCGCGTTCAAAGCTTGAGCGGTGAGCCACAAGGGAAATTTATTGCGCAATACCACTGCGAGCTAGCCGACATGGCGCTCGCATCCGGTGACGCGGCGGCGGTGACGCAACAACTGTTCGAAGCGTTGGCTGCGAATCGAAACAACAGCCGCGTTAAGTTGATTGCCTTTCGGGCCGCGATGAAGTCTGACGACACTGTCGCAGCGACCGTCGCATTGAGTGAACTTCAACGCACGAATCCTGAGCTTTTGGTGTTGATCGCCGAGGACGTGGCTGCGCTCTACCAAAAGCTCGGTACGCCGCAGATTGCGATCGATCAGCTTGCTGCCGCTCAGCGCAGCGCGCCGACGTCGCTTGGGCTGTCACGCTTGGTTGATGCATCGCTGAACGTTGAGGGCCGCGCTCAGGCGATTGCGCATCTCAAGCGTGAGTTGACGGCGCAACCGTCGGCACGGGAGGCAACCCGTTTGCTAGAACTCGAAAGCGCGCAGCACGAGGGCGTGGCAGCCGAGGCGATGCTGGGCATCGCCCAGCTACTGCATCGCGCCACCGACAAAATCCCAGGTTTCCATTGCGCGCATTGCGGCTTTCGTGCGCCACGCTATTACTGGAAGTGTCCTGGCTGCAACGAGTGGGAGAGCTTTTGCGCTACGCCACTGGGTCATAACAATTAACCATCTCACGCACAGCCCATGAAAATTTCTGTTTATGGCGCTGGTTACGTTGGCCTCGTACAGGCGAGCGGACTGGCGCATCTGGGGCACGATGTCGTGTGTGCAGAGCTCAGCGCAAGCCGGTTAGCTGCGCTTGCGCAAGGTAAAACACCGTTTTACGAGCCAGGCATAGACGAACTGTTGGCGAAAGGTATTGCCGACGGTCGGTTACGCTTTACAAGCGATCCTGCCGTGGCGGCGGCTCATGGCGACGTGCAATTTTTGGCGGTAGGTACACCGCCTCTGGCGGACGGATCATCTGATCTTTCGTACCTCTTGACTGCAGCTGACACGATTGCAGAGCATGCTCCGGCAGACAGCTTGATCGTTACCAAATCGACGGTGCCAGTGGGTACGGGGAAAAAACTAGCGTCCCGTTTGCGTGAGGCGGCATCGCGAGCAGGGCGCACCGCTGCATTTCGGGTGGCGTCAAATCCGGAGTTTCTCGCAGAAGGGCGTGCGCTGCCAGACTTTTTGGAGCCGCAGCGCACTGTGTTTGGCGTATCAGACGCCAAGTCCGAGGTGCAACTGCGCGAGGTTTACGCGCCGCTGAACTTGGGCGACGAACGTACGCTCGTAATGTCTGTTGAGTCTGCCGAGCTTGCGAAATATGCGGCTAATGCGATGCTGGCTGTACGCATTTCGTTCATGAACGAATTGGCAAACTTAGCCGATGCAACCGGCGCGCGAATTGATTCTGTGCGAGACGCGATGGCGCTTGATCCGCGTATCGGACAAAAGTTTTTGAATTCTGGCTGCGGCTACGGCGGTTCTTGCTTTCCGAAAGACGTGACGTCTCTGGTGAAGCAGGGCGAGGCGGCGGGTTCAGTGATGCGTATCGCCAATGCCGCCGCGGAAATCAATGTTGTTCAGCGCGGTTTGCTGGCGGAACGACTTATCGCTTCTTTTACAAACATCGGACGCAAGCCGACCGATTGCGTTGTCGCGCTGTGGGGGTTGGCGTTCAAGCCAGACACAGATGACGTTCGCGAGGCACCGGCCATTGTTATGGCAGAAATACTGCTCCAGGCAGGTTTCACAGTGCGTGCTTATGATCCACAGGCCGCCGCAACCGGCAGTGCCGAGTTGGCAAAGTATGCCAAATTTTCCATCGCGCCGTCGGCGATTGCGGCCGTGGAAGAGGCGGACGCGCTGTTGATCGCAACCGAGTGGCGTGAGTTTTTTGCTATTGAGCCAAGCGCTGTGGCGAGGGCCTTACGATCACCGAACGTGTTCGACGGACGTAGCGTTTTCTCACCAGAAGCTGCACGGCTGGCGGGGCTGCGGTACGAAGCATTCGGTCGTACATTCTGATTATCCGAGAATTATTTCAATAAATTACTTCAACTTTCCCTCCTAAGTTATTGAATAAAAGGTACTAAATATCGCTAAAGTCAAAATAGCTTTTGTGTGCCGAGACTGCGGAACCGTTGCAAGCAAGTGGCAAGGTCAATGCTCTGGCTGCGACGCATGGAACACATTAGAAGAATCCAGACAATCGTCGGCACCACGAAGCGGAGGCGATCATGCGCCGACCATGAGCGCGCGCGTGGTTACGCTTTCCGACGTCAAGCAAGAGGACATTCAGCGTTGGTCGTCCGGATTACCCGAGTTTGACCGAGCCCTCGGCGGCGGCTTAGTGCCGGGTGGTGTCACTCTTATTGGTGGTGATCCTGGTATCGGAAAATCGACTTTGACTTTGCAGTCAATTGCTGCATTGTCGAAATCCCGGCCTGCGCTTTATGTTTCGGGAGAAGAATCCGCCGCACAAGTGGCTGCGCGCGGAACGCGACTAGGTCTAGATTTGACGTCAATCAAAATGTTGGCGGAGACATCGCTCGATGCGATTCTTGGACATATCGCCGCTACGCAACCTGATGTAGTAGTCATCGATTCGATTCAGACGATGTACAGCGAGGCGTTTTCTTCCGCGCCAGGATCTGTGGTTCAGGTACGCGAATGTGCAGCTGAACTCACGCGTTACGCGAAGCGTTCCGGTACCGCGGTTTTGCTCGTCGGCCACGTGACCAAGGAAGGTGCTATCGCCGGACCGCGTGTTCTAGAACACCTCGTCGACACAGTGATTTACTTTGAAGGCGAGCCCGGTTCAAATATTCGCATCATTCGCGCGTTAAAAAACCGTTATGGCGCTGCTAATGAAATTGGCGTGTTTGCGATGCTGGAGGACGGGCTTAAAGGTGTAGGCAATCCGTCGGCGTTGTTTCTTGCACGCGGCGAGCAAGCGTCGCCAGGGAATATCGTTTTCGCAGCGATTGAGGGCTCACGGCCACTTCTCGTACAAGTGCAGGCGCTTGTGGATCGCACGGGAGGCAACCCAAGGCGCGTGTGTACCGGATTCGACGGTCAACGTTTAGCCATGTTGCTAGCCGTAATGAACCGTCACCTTGGCTGTCAATTGGGTGGGTTTGATGTGTTCGTTAATGTCGTCGGTGGTTTGCGCTTGGCAGAGCCGGCTGCCGACTTAGCAATCGCCTGCGCAGTTTGGTCATCGCTGTCAGGCGTAGCGGTGCCGCACGATGTTGTCGTTTTTGGGGAATTGGGTTTGGGCGGCGAAGTGCGTCCCGTTATTGGAAGTCAACTGCGGGTCGCAGAGGCTGACAAGCTGGGCTTTTCCCGTGTCGTAGGACCGCCCGTCAATAAACAAGCGAGAGAGCGCGTCGAACAAATCTATTTGAAACCCATTTCCCGAATTGAGGCGGCTGTGGAAGCGTTGCGTAGCAGTTAGCAATTAAACTGTTCTTGGTAGGTAGGGCCGGGAGTTGCTTTTTCGGTTCGGAAAGAAATTAAAGAGAGCGCGCGCGTTTTACCCACTGTTTTGCAAAGTTATCCACAACTTGCATGTTGCGTTAGGTGTAGAGCCTTGGCGTTGCATTGTCGTTCACGGCGTTGGCGACTCGCAGAAGTCTGTAGCAGGACATCGTGTTGCGTTTTTTTGAGTCACGTACTGCGGTTTTGGGAGCCATTCATTAGGTCGTGAGCGTCCGGTCATGACCGGACGCTTACTGTGCTACCGTTGGCGTGAGCCCCGAACAATCGTGCGCGCCAAAGCGTCGTGACGGAGTAGGGTGGGACGCTTGCGGTCCCGCCTTGTGACATGGCCGAAGGCTGTTCAACAAACGGCATTCGTCAAGCCATCGCATTCGGCGGCACCGCAAGCGTGCCGCCCTACGGACCTAGATTTGCGTCAGCCGCAAGAAAGCTAACCTTTAAGCCATCGTCGTTTACTGCACGATGGGTAACGCTAAAGCCCGCAGCGAGAGCCGCATCCATTGCGACATAGAGATCGCCACACTTGGCTTTCAATTTTCGGATAAGCATTAGTCGCTTAACGAACGAAATCCATGAATCAGTGTGGCTCTGAAGCAATTTATCAACTTGCTCCAGCACTCTGAGCGCAACTTCTCGATCAACATTTGGAAGACGATCAAAATTCCACACAAACGATGCTCTTTGTGCGATTGCATTCGTGACGCGCGAACGGTCTTGACTACTTAAGAACAAAGTTTCGCTGCTCATAAAAGTCAACATGCTAGCCACCCCCGCCTTTCAATAGAAACACGCACAGCATGTATTTCACGGTGCATTTGTATCGGCATCCAAGTGATATGTTGCCGCAAGCGTCTTTGCAGTTTGTCAAGCAGCTTTGGAGAATCGCGGCACACATTCCACTGCCACTTCCTTCACCATCTTCGCCAGGATTCCAGGTCGGCCCTTTGGGGGCGGCGGTTTTATGGGTTCAGGCACTGGCATTTCAGGCCAATTCGGTGGCGGCCGCGGGTTATACCAAGGCGGCGGAATAATTACACCAGGCGGAATGACGACGGGAACTAGTCCCTTGACGTCTGCGTACAACAGCGGGTTGCCGCCCACGTATGCAAACGTATTCAATCCTGCTCGCAACCCAATCGGATCAGATTCAAAATACCGCCCAACGGAAGGATCATAATCCCGGAAATAGTTGTAATGCTTCCCAGTCTCCCGGTCCCGTTTCTGCCCCGGAAACGCGAGATCGAAGCCGAACAAATAGGGCAGCGTAGCGGTGCCCACCACCTGACTCAACGTATTCGGATTCTCATTCGGTGCGGAGTTTGCGGTGGCGTTTGAGCCGAACGGATCGCTGTCCCATCGCCACACGGCTTTGTTCACGGTTTGTGGGCTGGTGATGCCGGTTCCCGTCGTTGCCGCGAGTGCGGTGGACGCCGTGATCACCCGCGGCGTGCCTAGATGATCGGGGTGGATGTAGAACACTTCGACGTTGACCTTAGCAGTCGGCGCAGCCGGTGGCGCAATGTTGCCGTTGGTGCCAGTGTTGTTCGCGTCTTGGTTGTTCGTTGCTACGTTGCCAGTGCCGGAGACGGGGCTGGTCGCGCTTGCGCCTTTCGGCTTCAACACCGCAACCGGCAGATCATCGAACCAGACGGTTTCTTCGACGAGTTTGCCGTCTTTTGAGTATTCGCCGAGCAGTCGCCCTTGTTCGTCGTAGATGAAGCGCGTGTTGGCGTAGAAGGCCGTAACTTGTGCGTTCAACGCTTGAAGCTGCGCCTGCGTCGGTGGGTTCGACAGCGTGACCGCGAACGGGATAGTGGTCGGTTGTGCGAAGGTGCCCGTGCCGATTTTCTGGACACGTTGGCCGAGTGCATTGATGCGGTAGGTGACCGTGTTGGCGCTCGTGGCTGCGGTTGCTTGTGCGGTGTTGGCGGCGGCTATCGCGACTTTGCTTAGACGGTTTTTGGCGTCGAAGGTGTTGACAAATCGCGACCCTAGGAGCGATTTGGTCAAGAATCGAACAGACTCAGCAGCCATCCTCCTGCCGGTCAAGGACGCAGCGACAGTGCGCAACAAACCAAGCCGATTGCAAGGTAAAGGTCGTGAGCGAACGCGAACAAGACGGAGCCCAAGCGCGCAGGCGCGAGGGCGTGGACATGCTGGCGCCGTAAACGATAGTTTCAACGCGAACATCCGCCGTCGACGATGTTTGGAAGCACGTTTTGCTCCAATCTTTTTCGCGCGTTTCCGTCAATGTGCCGCACGTCGGCGATCATCCCGAGCAGCGGTCAACAACGCAGTCACGTCATAGAGCGCGTCGCGATTGATTTGTGCCTTCACGGCGTACAGTTCGGCGAGA
Source organism: Casimicrobium sp. (assembly GCA_040079845.1). Lineage (GTDB taxonomy): Bacteria > Pseudomonadota > Gammaproteobacteria > Burkholderiales > Casimicrobiaceae > Casimicrobium. The sequence continues at coordinate 437,025 of JBEBJR010000001.1, forward strand.
ATTTCATCGCCGTTTTCGCGCGGTGTAGGTGAGCGCGGCAACGACGATTCGTGCGCTTCGTTGATAACTTTTTGCGTCATTGCGAAAACTCCTCAAGCAATTCTTCGGGCGTCACGATCAGCGGTGGGTCGTAGCTCCATTGACTCAGTGCGATCACCACGCGGTACTTCGCTTCGGGCGAGGCAAAGTGCGCGAAGTTCCACGTCGCCAAATATTTCGCGCCGATGAGCGTCGCGATTGCAATGTGCGCGGCGTCCTCAGGTTCCGTTGCGGGCACAATGCGCTCATCCATAAGGCGTTGCGCGAGCGACGCCGTGCCTTCGGGTGCGTCGATCAAAGCCAGCGACGCGCAAAACGTCTCGCGCCGGGCTGCAGCGATGGCGTCGCCGCGCCGGGATTCGCGCAGCACCAAGTCCGAAACCACGCCGTCGAACATCTCCCCCAAAAAACGCCACCAAAGATGCGTGGCGATTTGCCGTGCCGACGTGATCGCATCGCGACTCGGCCGCGCGGCGAGGTACGAAATGACCGACGTTTCAACGTAGATGCGGGGTTTCATGCGAAGCATCGTAGCACGGGCGCGTGCGGGTGGAATGTCTGGGAAACGGTTACGAATTTGTGGGTATGGCTTTTACGCGCAAACGACAGCCGGGCGGCTCTTTGCGGCGATTTATTGCATTTGTTGATAAGTGCAATAAAACGGCTGAAACGACCGCCCACTGGTCGTTGGAGGCATAAAGCTGTAGGGTGCATACGCGAAGCGCCATACACCGGTCGCGGGCGGTGGGGGTTTTGGTTTTCGTGGCGTGGCGCGTGTGCCGCCGTGGGCAGGAGTCCCGAACAATCATGCGCGGCACAGCGTCGTGACGGAGTAGGGTGGGACGCTTGCGGTCCCGCCTTGTGACATTGCCGAAGGCTGTTTAAAAAACCGGATTCATCAAGCCATCGCATTCGGCGGCACCACAAGCGTGCCGCCCTACGGCCCTGATGGAATAAGGCTTGCAGCGTGGAGTTGTTGTCCATAAGGTGCGGCGAACCGCACCCTACGATTGCACCTTACGCGTTACCGCCAACCTTGCCACGCTCCAACCAAAAACGATTCCAAGGAACGAACCAACGTATGGCATACACGCGGCGACAAAGCCTAGACCGCTCGAGAAATGTACCGTTGACGTCGCGAAATGCCAGCCCGCGAAGAGCACCGTGACAAAGCTTGCCATGCCGAGCATCACGCTCGTGATCGCTTTCAATCGGAATGCAAATAAGGCGATTGCCGCCGCGAGGCTGAAGTAAACGAAGTCCACCAAGGCAAGCCTTAACAATGGGAACCAGAAGGAATTAGAAACCGTCTCGCCGATGGACGCGTGACGCAATGCGCCATCAAGCACGATTCGAATACCAACTATCGCGATGCAGATGAGTAACAAACGCATAAATCGAGCCCTATTTAAGAGTCTTAAGCCAATCGAAACACGCCAACTGCCCCAGAGCATCTACGGCTGCTACAAGAGCGAACGTGGCTGAGGCGTTCCGCATAATCGTTTGTCGAGTAGCGGTGTACTTGTCCTTCTCTTCGCGTCGACTCATTTGGTACCAAGCTTCACGTTTACCGCAATCCATCTCAACGCAGATTTCAAAAGTTGTGACGCTTCGAGTTCGAACAAACGTGTCTAGGAACGATTGAACGAACACAGCGTAGCAATCGACCCCAGCACCAGGGAGCCCCGGATACTTAGTCCCAAAAAGTCTCGGCCCTTGCGACATGTAAACCCTCCAAAAATTCAATTGCCAACTACCACCGTCTAGTGCTGTTGACGCCACCAACTCTGGCGACGACCACGACCCGTTTATTGAATAGAGCACTGTGCACTCTGGCGCGAGTCCCGAGGGATCCGTGAACATCGTTGGGCCATTTCTCACGTATCGGAAAGTATTCAAGCCGCCTCGCAACCCAATCGGATCAGATTCAAAATACCGCCCAACCGCCGGATCATAGTCCCGGAAATAGTTGTAATGCTTCCCCGTCTCCCGATCCCGTTTCTGCCCCGGAAACGCGAGGTCGAAGCCGAACAAATACGGCAGGGTGGCCGCGCCCACCACCTGACTCAACGTATTCGGGTTTTCGTTGGGTGCGGAGTTTGCCGTTGCGTTTGAACCAAACGGATCGCTGTCCCATCGCCATACGGCTTTGTTCACGGTTTGTGGACTGGTGATGCCTGTTCCCGTCGTGGCGGCGAGTGCGGTGGACGCCGTAATCACCCGTGGCGTGCCGAGATGATCGGGGTGGACGTAGAACACTTCGACGTTGACCTTAGCAGTCGGCGCTGCGGGAGGTGCGGTGTTGCCGTTGGTGCCGGTGTTGTTGGCGTCTTGATTGTTGGTCGCGACGTTGCCGGTGCCGGAAACGGGGCTCGTTGCGCTCGCGCCTTTCGGCTTCAACACCGCAACCGGCAGATCATCGAACCACACGGTTTCTTCGACGAGTTTGCCGTCTTTTGAGTATTCGCCGAGGAGTCGCCCTTGTTCGTCGTAGATGAATCGCGTGTTGGCGTAGAAGGCGGTGACCTGAGTGTTCAACGCTTGAAGCTGCGCCTGCGTCGGTGGGTTCGACAGCGTGACGGCGAACGGGATCGTCGTCGGTTGTGCAAAGGTGCCCGCGCCGATCTTCTGTACACGTTGGCCGAGGGCGTTGATGCGGTACGTGACCGTGTTGGCGCTGGTGGCGGCGGTTGCTTGTGCGGTGTTGGCGGCGGCGATCGCGACTTTGCTTAGACGGTTTTTGGCGTCGAAGGTGTTCACGAGCGCTTTGTTCGCTTTGCCGGTGCTGCTGGTGGCGTAGATCGCGCTCGTGACCGTGCCGGAGCTGCCGTAGCCGCCCCACATCCCCGCGTTCGATTCGTACGTCGCGTTGCCCGTGGTGTCGTACGCCCAAGTGTCGGGCACTTGGCCGGTGCTGCTCGCGAGCCAGTGTTTGCCGGTCGTGTGCGTGTAGCTCGTGCTCTGTGTGCTCGTGACGCCCGGCGCGGTGGTGGTGCGGGTTTTGCGGTTGCCGATGCCGTCGTAGGTGAAGACTTCTTTCGGGAGCAGGGCCATGCCGTTGGCGGCGGTGGTGGCGCCTGCGACGCCCGCGTTGAACGTGGTCACACGATCCAGCTCGTCGTAGGCGAAGCCTTGGTTGAGGCTGAAGGCGTTGGTTACGCCGGGCACGGTGATGCTTGGCGTGGGCGGCGAACCCGTGGCGGGGATCGTGATGCCGGTGATGCGGTTGGCTTGATCCCAGGTGAGGTTGCGGTTGTAGCCCTGCGGGTCGCTCGAAATCGCGACGGGGCGGAAGTCGAGGTCGAACACGCGCAGGTGTTGGTTGATCACGGTCGTTCCGTTGTGGTTGCCCCAGCTCCAGCCGCCGTTCGGGCCGAAGGGTTCGTAGACGCCGTTTTTGACGACGTCGATGCCATTGACCTTGATACCGACGACTTTGCCCGGCGCGTTGCTCGCGTTGCTGCCGTAGGTGTAGGCGATGGTTTGGCCGCTTGGCGTTGTGGTGCTGGCGAGTTGGCCGTACGCGTTGTAGGCGTAGGTGACGGCCTTGACGAGGTTCGTCGCACCGCCGTTTTGCGTGGCGTTGCTGGAGAGCGTGTATTTCTTGATCGTGACGCGGCCGTTTTTGTCGTAGGTGTAGTTCGTGGTGCCGCTGTTGTCGACGATGCTGGTCAAACGGCCTTTGCCGCCCACGCCGCCGCCGGTGGCGGTCGTGTTGTCGTAGTTGTAGGTGATCGTTTCTTCGGCGACGACGGTGCCAGCGATGGTGCCGAAGCAGAGCGCTTTGGTGTTGGTGCTTGCGTTGGTGGCGGCGTAGTACTTGACGGTCTTGATGCGGTTTAACGTGTCATACGTGCTCGCGCTGCAACGGTTGGCGGCGTCGATCTTGGCGAGGACATTTCCGACGGCGTTGTACTTGAACTGTGTCGTGCCGGTGTCGGGCGAGAGCTGGGTGATGAGGTTGTTGTGGCCGTTGTAGGTGTAGTCGGTGGACTTGCCTTCGGGGTCGGTCACGCGCGTGAGGTTGCCCGTGGCGTCGTAGGTGTACTGCGTGGGCTTCACGGCGCCGTTGTAGGGGTCGATGACTTTCACGAGGCGATTCAACGCGTCGTATTCGTTCGTCGTGACGCGGCCCAGCGGGTCGGTGGTCGTCGTTAGGTTGCCGTTGTTGTCGTAGCCGTATTGGGTGATCGACTGCGTTGGCGCGGTGGCGTACGTGGTGCCGCCGATGTCTTGTTGCAGACGGTTGAGGCTATCGATGACGCGGGACTTGGTCTTTTGCACGGCACCGGCGGGGTCGTAGTTCGACTCGCTCAGGCGGGTGCCCATGTTGTCGAGCGTGTAGACGATCTTGTTGCCCGAGAGATTGGCGAGCTGTACGCGCAAGCTGCCGTTGGGGGCGATCGTTGTGCCCGTGACTTGGTCGCTCATGCCGACGAGGCGGTGTGCGTCGTCGTATGCGTAGAAGAGCGTGCTGGCATCGGGCAATGTGACGCGCGTGAGTTGGCCGACGTTGTCGTAGGTGTAGTTCGTCGTCTCGGTCGTGGTGCCGTTGTTCACGACGCGCGACGTGAGCCAGCCGCGGGGGTGGTAGGTCATCGTGGTGACAAGGCCGTTCGGGTCGGTCAGCTTCGTGAGGCGACCGTTTTTGTCGTATTCGTTAAATGTGGTGACGTGCGCGGCGGCGTTGGTGACTGTTTGCACGTCGCCTTTGGTGTATTTCGGCGGGACGGCCGTATCAGTGGCGGCGTAATACACCGTGGTCGTGGTTCGGTTCAGCGGGTCTTTCGCCGTGAGCACTTGGCCGAGCGTGTTGTACGTCCACGTCCAAACGCGCGACTCGTTGCCCGCTGTGCCGTCGTTTTTTGGCGCGGTAACGGTCTTGGTGAGCACATTGCCGTTGGCGTCGTGCGTGAAGACAGTGGTCTTGGTGCCAGGCGTGCCGCCGACGGTGGCCGCCGCGGCGGGTTCCGTGATGGTTACCGGGAGGCGGTAGGTGGCGTGCCAGGTGGTGCTGATGGTGCGTTGGTTTAATGTGCCCACGGCTTCCGTGCGGCTTGTTTCAAGGTTTCGCGCGAGGTCGTACGTGTAGGTCGTCTGAACGCCATTGAAATCGGTTTTGCTATCGACGTTACCGTTGGCGTCGTAAGTCATGCCTTGCGAACTAGTGCCGCCGCAGCTTGGGCAGGGTTCGGAAACGCCAGTCGTCTTAACGACGCCTAAGATGGTTTGGAAGTTATGGGTGCGCTGGGTGCCTAACGGATCGGTGACGACCGTTTGACTGTACGGTGAGACGTAGTTGAGTTGATATTTTTCGACACCACCAGCATGCTCGGTGCTGATGGCGCGGCCCTGAGCGTCATAGTTGTACGTCGAGTAGCGCTGGCCGTTTTCGTCGAGGATGCCGGTGAGGGCGTTGGGTAGATTCGTGTTCTGCGTGTACGCCTGCTCGTTGTAGAGATAGGTTTTTGTGCCGCCACCGGGATAGGTGACCGTGCTCAGGTTGCCGTTGGCGTCGTAGCCATACGTCACCACGTTACCCAGGTGATCGGTGACCGTGGCGATGTTGTTTGCGCCTGTTGTGGCCGTGCTCGGGTAGTACGCGAAGCTGACGCTCCGGCCAAAGCTGTCTGTGATGGACAGAAGTTTCGCTTCTTGTCCTACCGGTGGATTAGTTTCGTAGGAGTAGGTATGCGCTACACCAGCTTTAGTCACGGTACTCTGCAATCGACCCGACGGTGAGTAACGTTCGATGTCATCAGCTTTGGTTCTAACCTCCATCGCAAGTAGCGATCCGTCGCCTGCGTTAATACGGGTGACTCGGTCTACAACGTCAGCAGGGGAAGTGAACGCGGCGGAGCCTCCGAATCTGAGCACGCGACCATTTGACCTGTGCAAAGCGAAGCCGTAAGAGTCCGTTGTCTGGCCCAACACAAAACACGCAGAAACGAGACCACCCTCTGGAGAGTTAGTGATTTGCGGAATGCAGGCTGACGCCGGCGGCAAACTTGTGGTCTGAACACCCACCGACTCGTGCTGCCACATCCACTTACCCGTGTCGCTCCGGTAAGTGCGGGTCACCGCAATACCGCTGCCGACACCAGCAAAGTCATTTACTGTTTCACTCTTTAACGCAGTTCCGGTACTAATCGGGTTCCCTACGCCATCCTGATACCCTCCGCCGCCCGCGCTGCCTGCGTCACACGTATTAGGTTGAATCGTTGGCTTTACACACTGCCACCGCTCGTTTAGGTAGCTTCCGCTGTACTCAGATAGTGCATCCATGTAGGTTAGCTGATACCCAGACGGGCATTCAGGTACGTAGTAACAAGGGCCACCAGAGATGATTGGGCCAGGTGGTGATTGGTACGCGGTTTGCGGACCGCAGGAGACGTCGATGTTGTAGAAAATATCCGGCTGTCTTGGTGTATCGTTAAAAAGGAGGTAAGGGTTCAGCGTCAAATTGTTGTGTGTTGCTGGACGCGTCATCACCAACCCAGACCAATTCTGGACGCATACCGAACCTGGATTCGCCACGCCATAATTTGCGACGTAGTCGTTCTTAGCGTTCGTGTAGCACGCGCCAAGTTTTTCATAGGGACCATATGCGGTCACATAAGGGTAACCCGCTTCCCACGTAATGCGGGGCTCTAGAACGTCAGTTGAGGTTTGCGCAAGCGCTTCGCCGCCAATCCACACCGATAGAGCGGCGACAGCGAGCAAAGTCGGAGCGAAACCGCGGTTCCTGATGTGAACATGGGCAACGGATGTTTGCGCGCCAGCGTGATGCCGTGTTGAGGTGTGCATGATGAATAACTCGATCGGATGGCGTGAATTAGCTTCATGCAATTGTCATGCGAATGCCGGTGATGGTCAACCCACAGAGTTGTCCTAAGACGCTGCGAATGCAGCACCTCGCAGGAGAAGGGGTGTTATTGTTTTTCGTGCTATTTGTGGCGCTTGGCCGAAAAAATACATTTAATATCAATAGGTTAGAAGTTGCCTGATTTTTAGGCTTTGTTGTTTTTGGTGTTATTTGTGGCGCTTGAGCCTGATCGCACGACCGGTTGTGAGGCCTTTCGCGCCTGGCTTAAATGCCGCGACAAGCCGTCGAACTGTTTACTCAATGCCTCCAATTGCCCTGTGGTGTTGGCTACCTTCTCCCTAAGTACGTCGCGCTCGGATCGCATCTGATTGGCGTCGGCGGTCGCCGACGCGTGGCCGGCAGCAGCACGGTCCAGTTTCGCATTGACCTCGGCCAACTGTGCCCGCAGCGTTTCCAGCTCAACAGACAGCTTGTCACCGCGCTGCGTCGCCTTGGTCGACTGATCTTCCGCTCGCCGCTGTGCCTCGCGCGCGTCACTGACTTGAAGCATCACGTGCTTTTGCACACCTTCGAGCCTTTCGGTGGTTCGCATTAATTCAGCCCGCAGCTCGGCCTCTTTGGCCGAAAGTTCAGTCCGCGCATCCGCGAGTTGTTGTGCATGATCGGATTTCAACGTTGACTCGTGCGCTTGTGCTTCAGCACGTGCGGACGCCGTTTCCCGCTCAGCAAGCACGGCGCGCTGGTCGGCCTCATGTTTCGCAACCCGGAGGGACTGGATTTCCGCACGCTGCAATCCTTCGCGTTCAGCCGATTGGCCTAACTGCGCCGATAGTTGTTCCGTACGAGCGCGCTGCTCCGCGAGGGCCACCTCAGTGGCTTCCACCCGTTTGACGGCAGTGGCGATCTCTGATTCGATTTCCTCGCGTCGTTGGTCGAACGCCTTTTCGCCATGCTCTATCGCGACCGCCCAGGTGGTCAGCATTGCGTTGGCAACCTCATCGGGAAGCGCCGCGCTCAGCGCATTGACCTTCGCCTGCTCATCCTTCCACAGTTTGAGCTCGTCATTGATCGTCGTACGGCTGCCCTGCTTGATCTCTGCGTAGATCAAGTCCACCGTGATCGCGTGTGCTCGGTGACCAGCAGACACCAATTTCACAGCCGCTGTCCGGGTACGCGCGCGCGTATCGCTGATACGACCCATCTGAACATCCTCTAATTGCCTTCAATTGCTACAGTATATTTGCGTATTACGTTATATACATAATGTTTATCATCTAATATTTACGATAACTATCATTATCGAAATACAATGAACCGTACTTCCAGAATCTCCTCCTGCGAAATCACTGAGACCCGACGACGACAAAAATGAGCAGCGAAGCACCGTATCCGGAACCGTTACAGTCGGGAATGGGATCACCGGCTACCCTGGTGCCGGTGGCGACGCCACATCCAACCATCGAGTTTGCGATTCCGGAATTGCTTGATGGCGGTCAAGGTTCAAACCGCTCGCGCAGTGGAGTTTGTCAGCTCAATGCGTCGAACGACATCGAGGCGGTGAGAGCGTGGCTAGCGGAGTACGCCGATACGCCACACACGCTTCGGAGCTATCGCAAGGAAGTCGAGCGGTTGCTGCTGTGGGCCACACGCGCTCGCGGCAAGGCGTTGTCGAGTTTGACCCGTGAAGATGTGCTTGCGTACGAAGCGTTTCTCGCGGATCCGGGTGACGAATGGATGAACCGAGAGCTGCCTCGCCATGGCAGTAATCGTCGATTGTTCGAACGCGCGCTCTCGGCGGGAAGTGTTCGCCACGCAATGGGGATTGTTTCAGGGCTGTTTGGGTATCTCGTTGCGGCAGGGTATTTGGCGGGAAATCCTCTGGCGCTACGTCGTCGGCGCAAGACGGGTCGAAAGCCTGCGAGGGTCGAACGCTACCTTGAACACGCGACCTGGCAGTTTGTGTTGGATTTTGTGGAGGGTTGGTCACGAGTTTCAGCGCGTGAGCGACAGAATTATGAACGTGTGCGCTGGGTGTTGCGTTTACTGCACGGCACCGGTTTGCGCGCATCGGAGGCGGCGAAGGCGCGTGCGACCGATCTGATGTTTCGGCGCGGGAATTGGTGGCTTCGGGTGGTTGGCAAAGGTGATGTTGAGGGTGATGTGCCCGTGGGTGCGGAATTGATGCAGGTCTACGCACGATATCGCGAGTTTCACGGGTTGCTCACGGTTCTTGCACCGGACGACACCAGTCCACTGGTGATGTCGATCACTGGGAATCGTGAAGAGTGTTTAACGTCGACCGCAGTCTATTTGATCGTGAAGGATGTGTTCCAACGCGCAGCGGAAGCACGAAACGCTGCTGATCCTGCGGCGGCAGAAATACTTCGTCGAGCGTCAACGCATTGGTTGCGGCATACCGCTGCGACGCACCAAGCCGATGCGGGAACCGATCTTCGTTTCATTCAGAAGAATCTTCGGCATGCTTCGCTTGAGACGACGGCGTTGTATTTGCACGCGGAGGATGATCGGCGGCATCAGGCGACGACAATTCCGAAATTCGCGGTAGACAAGGCTAACTCTGATCTCGGCACGATCCAATAGTTCGAAGAAAGACCGCCGACTGGTCGCTTAATGCGCCACGTGGCAGGCGCAAGCCTCGCCGTGCGCTGCCGAAACCAATTCGTGCAGGATGCCGCATTCCTTCGTTGAGTGAGGTTCGCCGCACTGGCGACGCAGCGCCGTGAGTTGTTTTTCCAACGCGCGCATGCTTTTCAATCGCGCCTTCACACGACTGATTTGCTCGTCTATGAGCACGTTGATGCCGCCGCAATCCGAGGCAGGCCGATCCACAAAATTCAGCAAACGCGTGATGTCCGCCAGCGGCATATCGAGCGCTCGACAGTGGCGGATGAACGCCAACCGTTCGAGATGTGTCTTGCCATAGCTTCGGTAGCCATTAGCTTCGCGCGCGGGAGGAGGCAGTAACCCTGACTTCTCATAATAGCGGACGGTTTCTACGTCGACGCCGGTGGACTGTGCAAGTTCGCCAATACGCATAATGAGCCCAGTCAGAAACCAGCGTTTTACAGGTGAGATTATTTTACGCTTGACTCTGTAGCGACTACAGGGTTTCTAATGCTGCCATTCTGTTGCTATATCGGCCTCGCTATGTCTTCCGCTAAGATTCCCGAAACCAAGCCGCCCTGCGCTAATTCTGCGTGTTGTGACGCCCCGTTGCCTGTCGTGATGGCGAACTCGTCGCCTTCGGTGGCCGCAAACGAAAGCACCATTTGGCGAATTTCTACCATGGATTGTGCGTCTGAAGAGGGCGAAATTCGCCGCGCGCTGGAGCCGATTGCAGGGATTCGGTCATTGTCGTTTCAGCTTGGCGCGCGAACCCTTGCGATTGACGCCGACGCAGCCGCCTTGCAACCGGCACTTGAAGCAATTCGTAAGGCGGGCTTCACTCCGCAGCCGGTTGGAGGCACTGCTCGCGGAGCCGACGCAACAAGCGACGCTGGCGATCAATCGCATGATGGACAGGAACTTCACGACCATGATCACAGCAGTGAATCCACAGGCGGTTGGTCTGATGTCACCCGCTACGTCGCAGCACTCGCGTTTGCCGTCGCCGCCGAAGCGCTCTCGTTCTTCGCGCCCGATGCAATGCCGTGGAAGATCGCGGGCATGGCGCTCGCCGCCGTTGCCATTGGGCTTGCCGGATTGTCTACGTACACCAAAGGATTTGCGGCGCTACGAAACGGACGCTTGAACATCAATGCCCTGATGACGGTGGCTGTCACTGGCGCGTTTTTGATCGGACAATGGCCAGAGGCCGCGATGGTGATGGCGCTTTACGCCATTGCCGAATTGATCGAGGCGCGTGCCGTTGATCGCGCGCGCAACGCCATCAAAAGCTTGATGGCTCTGGCCCCGGAAGAGTCAGACGTTCAGCAGCCGGATGGCAGTTATGCACGCATGTTGTCGAGTGCGGTGCCGCTTGCGGCGGTGGTGCGCGTTAAACCGGGTGAGCGGATTCCGCTGGACGGCGTGATCGTCGTCGGCAACAGCGCCATCAATCAGGCGCCCGTGACTGGCGAGAGCATCCCGGTCGACAAGCAACCGGGCGACGCGGTATTTGCGGGCACCATCAACGAAACGGCAACGCTTGAAATCAGGATTACTGCGGTGGCGAGCAACAGCACGCTGGCCCGCATCATTCACGCAGTCGAGCAGGCGCAGGGCACGCGCGCACCGACGCAGCGTTTTGTAGATCGCTTCGCGTCCATCTACACACCGGCAGTGTTTGCGCTGGCGTTGGCGGTCGCGTTAATCGCGCCGTTTGCGCTCGGCTGGACATGGACATTTGCCGCCTACAAGGCGCTGGTGCTGCTGGTGATCGCTTGCCCCTGCGCGCTGGTGATCTCGACACCGGTCACGGTGGTGAGCGGACTTGCTGCCGCCGCACGACGCGGCATCTTGATCAAGGGCGGCACGTACCTGGAGGAAGCGCGCAACCTAAAAGCCATCGCGCTCGACAAAACGGGCACGATCACCGAAGGCAAGCCAAAACTGGTGGCGTTTGAGCTGATTGATAACGCGCAGTCGCGTGAAGTAATATCGACGCTTGCACAAAGTCTGGCGGCGCAATCCGATCATCCGGTTTCCAAGGCCATTGCCGCAGGCCTCGCGGAGTCCGCAACGGCAGCCGCGCAACTGGTGCAATCGTTCACCGCCATCGCTGGCCGAGGCGTACAAGGCGAAATTGGCGGACAGAAATATGTGCTCGGCAATCATCGTCTGATCGAGGAGCGTGGACTGTGCAGCCCGGCAATTGAGGCAAAACTTGCCGAGCATGAGAATCAGGGCCGCACCGTGACCTTGCTTGCCACCGACCGCATCGTGCTCGCGCTAATCGCTGTGGCCGACACGATCAAACCGTCATCGCAGCAAGCAGTGGCTGAACTGATTGCGCTCGGGGTAACGCCCGTCATGCTTACTGGCGACAACGTGGCGACCGCGAAAACTGTGGCAGAACTTGCGGGCATAAGCGACGCACGGGGCAATTTGTTACCTGAAGACAAACTCAAAGCCATCGAAGATATGCAAACGCGATACGGCCCGACGGCGATGAGCGGCGACGGCATCAACGACGCGCCAGCGCTTGCCAAAGCGGACATCGGTTTTGCCATGGGCGGAGCGGGCACGGACACTGCGATGGAGGCCGCTGACATCGCGGTGATGAACGACGACCTGCGCCGCATCCCGGAAACCATTCGTTTGTCAAAACGGACGCACAACATCCTGTGGCAAAACATCACGCTGGCATTAGGTATCAAAGTGCTGTTCATGGGCCTCGCGTTGTTTGGCAGTGCGACGATGTGGATGGCCGTGTTTGCTGATATGGGCGCGAGCCTTTTGGTGGTGTTTAACGGACTGCGGCTGTTACGGATGAAATCGTAGAAATCGTTGTCTGAGCAGTGCGCTGTCTAAATACAAAAAGCAGAGTCTGATGAAACAGTGGGGAGAAAACACCCTCATCGGACATCAGGTGGCAACGCTGCCTTCGCTAAACCTTTTCCAGTCTATTCCCAACCACTATGCTGCTGAGCGTTTTAACGTACGCAACCATTCCTGCGGTCGCCGTCTTCGTTGGCGGTTTGTTCGCGTCCGTCTGTCCCCCTGGCGTACCATGCGAAGTGCTGTGCAGCACTTCGCAGCGGGTTTTGTGTTCGCGGCGGTTGCCACCGAATTGTGCCGGACGTGATGCGCAGGCGCATGCCGCTACAAACGATTCTTGGCTTCGCGCTCGGCGTTGTCGCCATGCTCTTGCTAAAGGCACTAACGGAGAAGAAGGCGAGCGTTGACCCGAGCGAAAAAGGGAATTCCAAGAGCCCTGTTGATAGTTTTGGGAATAGACGTCCTTCTCGATGGGCATTTAATTGGTGTGGGCTTTTCAGCGGGTGAAAAACAAGGACTGTTGCTCACCATTGCCTTGGCGTTAGAAGTGCTTTTTCTAGGCGTATCGGCAGCCGCAGCGTTTGCAGCCGGAAACGCCAGTCGGCTCATGATCGCAGCCACCTCGGCTGCGTTTGGTCGGTTGCTCCTCCTCCGCGCCGGATTGGGTGTGCTTTTTCTAAGTGGTCAATCGCCGTCAGTGATTGACATGGTGCTTTCGTTTGGTATCGCAGCGCTGCTGTACTGGGTCGTTGAAGAGCTTATGGTGGAGGCGCATGAGGCACCTGAAACACCGTTGTTGTCGGCGACATTTTTTTAAGGATTTCTCTGCTTACTGATCCTCGAAATGATGATCCAGTCGCTCACAGTTTGATGGTTCTCAAGCTTCTCGCATCACCAGTCATGACGCGGCGAACGTACGCCCGAGGGGAGCTGAAACGCCATGGCACGAGCGGGAACAATCGCGCTCGCTCACTTGCGTTACTGCAACTATTTACTGGTAAAAACGCTGCGCCATCAGTTGCTACCTTGTCCATACTGGGCTTCGAATTGCGCCTTTTCTTTTGCAGTCATTTTCGGGCTGGCACGAGCTGCGGTTTTATCAATGCCGTCGACATGCACCCATTTGCCGTCGCGATACTCGATTTTATGTCCTTCAAACACCCAGCCACGTTCACCTCCAACGAAGCGCCAGCCGTCCGGTGACACCTTACCCGCCCCGAATTGCCTCCCCAAAATCGCCTCCTGTTTTGCCTGCTCCCGAGTCACTGTCGATTTCGGCCCGTGATTTGGATAGAAGCGCGCGCCAGCTTCGCTATTTTCGTAATGCCACTCAGTATCCGCGATGGCAGTGCCTGCAAATGCGAGCGTTGACGCCATCGCGATGGCAGATTGAGTAAGAAGCTTTTGTACAGTCATGATTGTCATCCTCGGAACAGGTTGTGGTCGCAGCTAAAACCCAGGTTTCCCTGCGGTGACACAGAATTGATGTCACTGCATGCAATGTAGGTTTCGACCCACGACTGGACGCTTGCACGGCAATTACAAATTTGTAATCATGGGCATGCACACCCGACAGACGGGTAGCGCAAGCTCCGACATTCGCTAGTCGCGTGGAAATGAAAGCGTGAAAGTCGTCAATGCGCACTCGTCGCAATCAACCCTTACGTCCCCGCCGTGCGCACGCATGATCGAGCGGGTAATAGCCAGCCCTAGTCCTGTTCCGCCTGACGTACGACTACGATCAGACTCGACCCGATAAAAGCGCTCGAATATTCGCGCGGTATGTGCTGTTGCGATACTGTCTCCTCCGTTAGTGATTGAAAGGTGCGTTCCTTCAACGGTAGGCAATATTTCCGCACGAACGGTCGATCCGACGCGTGCATGTCGCAAAGCATTTGACAGCAGGTTAGTGATCGCGCGTTGAATCAGAATGCGATTGCCACGGACCTGTGCCGCGCCGGAAACAGTAATTGCCAAATCGCGCTCCTCAGCGACGAGTGAAAGGAACTCGGCCACGACCCGCGTCTCCACATCAAGTTGCAGCACCTCAGCGTCCGGTACTTCAAGGTGCGTCTCAGCGTGCGCCAGAAACAGCATGTCAGCTATCAAACGCGTCAAGCGTTCCAGTTCCTCGACGTTGCTTGCTAACGTGTCGCGAAGCGCCTCCGCGTCGCGCGCTCTCGATAGCGCCACCTGCGTTCGCCCTAGCAGGGTGGCAATCGGTGTGCGCATTTCGTGTGCAAGATCCGCTGAAAACTGTGTCAGCCGAGTCACGCCCTCATCAATCCTGCCGAGCATGGCGTTAAATGACGTCGCTAGATCGCGCAGCTCTGAAGGTAACCCATCGATGTCGATTCGACCGCTCAAAGACTGCGAGCTGACCGACCCAGCTACCGTAGCGAATCGGCGCAATGGCCGCAGCCCTGAACGAGCCGTTAACCATGCGCCGGCCAAAGCCACCATTAACGCCAACGGCAATCCTATCGTCACGGCCTTTGCGTAGTTGGACAGCAACCGTGCATCGGCTTTTCTGTCTTGCAAAATCGCTATTTGCGTCATCTCACCGCTAGCCAATCGAGCTTTGCCCATTGTCACGAGCAGCCGTTGGCCCGACGGGGCCGTCCACTCTCGCATCGCGCTCTCCGCGCTCAGACGCGAGGCAGTCAAATCTTTGAGCATCAACGCCGAAGCGTCACGCGCCAGCGGCGAAAAAGCGGCGATCACGTTGGAACCCGTCACGTCAAATACAGCGAGATGCAAGTCTTCGTGACCAATCAGCACGTCGTCTAGTCGGTGCCCCTCTGTAGAAAGCGTTGCCGACGAGGAAATTTCAGACAGGATGTGCTGCAGCAGCGTGCGCTTCGCCTCAATGTCCTCGATCGCTCGCCATTTAAGTTGATACGACAGAGCAACGTAACCCAAGACGCTGACCATCGCCATCACACTGAGTCCAAGGGTTGCCGCAGCCAACGCGATCCGCGCGGCCAATGAATGTCGCAGTAAATGAAAACTCATGGCGCAGTAGTGCGTTGTTCGAGCACGTAGCCCACGCCACGTACCGTGTGGATAAGTTTTTCCGGGAAATCATCATCGACCTTTGCGCGCAACCGCCGTATCGCTACCTCCACCACATTGGTGTCAGAATCGAAATTAATGTCCCAAACCAATGACGCGATTTGCGTGCGTGAAAGCACCTGCCCTGTACGTTGCATAAGCAGGGTCAACAGCGCAAACTCTTTCGCACTGAGATCAATCCGCTTGCCGGCACGAACAGCGCGGTGACGCACTGGATCGACTTCCATGTCTGCCAAGCGAAGCAGTGATTCAGCGGCGGCACCTCGATTGCTATTGCGCTTGAGCAACGCGCGGATACGCGCCAGCAACTCCGGAAACTGGAATGGCTTCACCAAGTAGTCATCGGCACCCAAATCAAAGCCGCGCACCTTGTCGTCGGTTTGTCCGCGTGCGGTGAGCAACAGCACTGGGGTCGCTTTGCTCGTTCGCAGTGCCGAGAGCACCGCGAAGCCATCGATACCGGGCAGCATGATGTCCAACACAATCAAATCATGGTCGCCATTGGCCGCAGCGTGCAGGCCATCGGTGCCGTTGTGTGCCAACTCGACCACATAGCCGTTCTCGCTCAGCCCCTGCTTTAGGTACTCAGCGGCACGAAGCTCGTCCTCAATGATCAGTAGTTTCATGGCGGCGTGAATCACATTTCTGTGTGCGCGATATTGCGGGCGCAAGTATCTCAGGCTTGATGTTGACTAAACATTACGAATTTGTAATCTCCCCGTCAGTAGCGCGTCGCTGCTCAAAACCTACATTTCATCTTGTGACGCAAGCGTTGTGTCACCGCGAAGCCAAGCGAAATGGCAACGCGATTCTTAAATCACAACGGAGTCTCAGTATGTCAACACGTAAAACCATCATCCTTGCATCCCTGCTTAGCGCCATGGCACTGCCAGCGTTCGCGAGCAGCGGTACTACGACCCTTGGGAACGCCGGGTTTCAGTTTCACCCTATGCCAAGCACGTTAACACGCGCGCAAGTACAACAAGAATTGGCCGAATGGCGCAAGAACCCCGTGACAGCGGACGGATACCGCGACGTAGGTGGCGAGCAAGGCTGGGAGTACGTCGGTCATCGCTTTGAATCGCGCGATGGTCGTTTCGTACACGTCGATGCGCTGCCACACAATCTGCCAAAACCCAGCATCACCATGACGGGCCAAGAGCGTGCAGCGTGGGAGGCGCAGTACAGCGCGGGTGGTTAGTCGAAACTCAGATACGGGTTCTGGTGCTAAACGGATCTCAAGGTTGGTCGATTGGGTGTATGAACCCACCGGCTCCCTGAGACCGGCATATTCCATCCAAAGTCGTTACGTGCGCGATACGGAACGGCTGTACGATCCTTCTCTTGGTTACACTTATCAGATGCGTCGTTTTGTCATTCTGTTGCTGTTGTGGGTACTGCCGATCCAGTTTGGACTGGCGGCGACCGTAGACGCGCTTCAACACGCGCCAGATGGTCATTCCGAGTTCGCCCATGGACATTCGCATGCCGTCGTTATCGACGACGTATCCACAAACGTTGACCATGACAATGATGCAGACGCTTCGGCGAAATCTCATGGCGAATGCGGTGCCTGTCACCATTGTGTTCACTCTGTCCCGGTGTTAGCCACGAGCACCGATTTCAAGCGCTTCACCAACGCTGCCATTGTTAATCCCAATGAGCACGATGAGCGCTATCGTAACGCCGCAACCGAGCGTCCAGAACGCCCCAACTGGTCCGCCCTCGTCTAGCCGACGGGGACACAGTTAATAAACTCGCCTGACGCTGTCGCGTCAGAAGCATCCCTCGTCGGTTCCCGCCTGATCTTTTTTGATTCTGGAGAACCGAACATGTCCTTGTTTCCCCGAGCACCGTTGCGTGCTCGATCTCTGCTGACGCTGGCGATTTGCGTCAGCCTAGGCACTCTGCCCGTCGCCGCGCAAAACGCTGCGACTGCGCCGTCTGCCGTTACCGCATCCTCTACTTCACTCACGGTTGCAGAGGCCTTTCAGCTTGGGCTAGCTCAGCAACCTTGGACACTCGCTGCGAGCGAGCGGCAACGCGAACAGCAATCGCGAGAAGCGCTTGCTGATTCGTGGCTGGCGGACAGTCCGACCATTGCTTCCGGCCTCAAAACCGGCAACCGCGACGGCTTGCGCGAATTTGAAGTTGAAATCAGCGCGCCCATTGCAACCGTTACTCGTCGTTCACTTCAGGTCGCCAGCGTTCGCGGTGAATCAGCTGTCTACACCGCCAACCTCGCGCAACTTGCGCTAAAGCTCGCGGGCGACGTTCGCGATGCCTACTGGGCCGTGCAATTGGCAGCGGGCGAGTTGACGCTGGCAGACGACGAGGTCAAACGTGCGGAACTGGTCGCAACTGATTCGGCGCGACGCACCGCTGCAGGTGACTCCGCGCGCGTAGACACGCTGCAAGCCGAGCTAACCGTGCAGACGCTGCGTTCAACGCGCGTCGAAGCGGAGCAACGATTAAACGCCGCGCGGCAAGTGTTGCGCGGATTGATCGGCGACGCCGCAAATCGTGGCCTTGCGGATACGGTTGAAACGCGAGGCAACGTTGCGCCGCGTGCGCTAAGCGATCATCCGTCTCTGCGGCTTGCCGCTCAATCGGAGCAACTGGCGCGAGCGAAATTGAACGAAGCGTCCACGCTGACCAACGGCGCACCCACCGTGTCATTCGCGCTCACCAATGAGCGTAGCAACGGCAGCGCCAACGCATCCACCGCGCGCGTTGGCGTCTCCTTTCCGTTTGGCGGCACGCAACGTGCGACGCCACGCATCGCGCAGGCGGGGGCGGAACTAGCGGAAGCGCAAGCAAGCGTTCCGCTGTTGCGCAGGCAGCTTGAGGCGGAGGTTGCCAGTGCGCAGGCTGCTGTGATTAGCGCCGACCGGCGCATCGAGGTACTGGCCGAGCGCGGTCGTTTGGCCAACGAAGTCGCGACGCTTTACGCCAAGGCGTATCGCCTAGGCGAACTGGACTTGCCTACCCGCTTGCGAGCGGAAGGCGAACGGGCAAACGCCAATCTAGCGTTGAACCGCGCCCGCATCGAACTCAAACACGCGATTTCTCGCGTCAATCAATCTCTGGGGCTGTTGCCATGATCTTTTCAGTTGTTATCAAAGCCTGCGCAGTTGCCGCAAGTGCGCTGTTTGTCACGCTCGCTGTGGCGGGCGAAGGCCACGACCATGGTGAGGCCAAGCCCTCTGCGTCCGGCCCGGCGCTGCCGCGCTTCACTGCGCAATCGGACTTGTTTGAAGCCGTTGGTGTACTCGGCAAAGACGAATTGGTGGTCTATATCGACCGCGCGGCGACGAACGAACCGGTGGTCAATGCCACCGTTGAGCTTGTGAGCACCGGCATCAAGCTGATTGGCAAATTCGAAGCGAAACTCGGCGAGTATCACTTCGACGCGAAACCATTTGCGAAGGCGGGGGAGTATCCGATCACGCTAACGGTGAAGGCTGGGGCGGAAAGCGATCTGCTCGCGGGCGACCTGGACATTCACGACCCCGCTGCGGCGACCGCCGCGACCGGTACGCACTCACACGGATGGCAACGCGCCGCACAGTGGGGTGGCGGCGGCATCATCGCCGCGCTGCTTTTGTTCTTTGGCGCTCGCCGCCTTGTGGTAAACCGCCGTAGTAACCGCAATCGTTTGGGAGCCGCAGCATGAACTGGCGTAACTTACTGACCATTGCAGTGTTGCCACCGCTGATCATGATGTCTTCACCGCTTAGGGCGGGCGAAGGCCACGATCACGGCGACAGTGGCCCTGCGACCAACGCCAACGGCCCGCAGCGGCAGGCCGACGGCAGCGTGTTTCTGCCCAAGCCAGCGCAACGGCAGCTGGGTGTGCTCACCATGCCCGCAGCAGCCGCAGATTTGCCGCGTACGACGGAGCTTGCTGGAAAAGTCATGATGGATCCGAACGCTGGCGGGAAAGTGCAGCCAACGATTGCCGGTCGCATTGAGCCAGGTCCCCGCGGGCTGCCCAGCGCAGGGCAATCGGTGCGCAAGGGTGAAGTGCTGGCCTACGTCATTCCATCGTCGGGCCAGATTGAGCGATCCAATCAGACCGCGCTGATCGCCGAGTTGCGTGGCAACAAGGCGCTGGCCGAAAAGCGTCTGGCACGACAGAAAGAACTGGCCGACACCATCCCGCGCAAGGAAATCGAGGCGACCGAAAACGAAATCGCGAGTCTCACGGCACGGGCGAATGCGCTGGGTAGCGGGCTCAGCAGTCGCGACACCCTGGTGGCACCGATCAGTGGCGTTATCGCATCAGCCAGTGTGGTGAGCGGTCAGGTGGTCGACGCGCGTGAAGTGCTGTTTGAGGTGATTGACCCGACGCGCCTGCGCATCGAAGCGCTGGCGTTTGACCCCGCGATGGCCGCCGACGTTGGCGCGGCAACGATTGCGATAGGCGACAAGCGGGCAGCGCTGACCTTTGTCGGCGCAACACGATCACTGCGCGAGCAGGCATTGCCACTGTTGTTCAAGGCCAATGATGCCTCGCTGTCAGCACTAGCCATCGGGCAGCCTGTACGCGTGTTCGTGCAGAGCAAAACCAAAGTGAACGCAATGGCGGTTCCAGCCTCTTCGCTAATGAAAAGCCCATCGAATCAGACCATCGTCTGGGTCAAAACCGCGCCGGAGAAATTTGAGCCACGTGTGGTGATGACCGAGGCACTGGACGGTGTGTCGGTGGCGGTAACCGCAGGATTGAAGGCGGGAGACCGCGTTGCAACACGCGGCGCAACGCTGATTAACCAAGTGCGTTGATCGAGGCTCACAACAATGTTTAACTGGCTCTTAAAAAGCAGCCTGAGCAACCGTTTGCTGGTGATTATCAGCAGTGTGGTGCTCATGGTGTATGGCGCATTCACCCTGTCAAAGATGCCGGTGGATGTGTTCCCTGATTTGAACAAACCGACGGTCACCATCATGACCGAATCCGGTGGCATGGCCGCTGAAGAGGTGGAGCAGCTCATCACCTTTCCACTGGAAACCACGATGAACGGTTTGCCGGGAGTGGAGACTGTGCGCTCAACGTCCGGATCGGGGCTGTCGTTCATTTACGTCACCTTTAACTGGAGCACCGATATTTTTCGGGCGCGACAAATGGTGTCGGAGCGGCTCTCATCCATGGAAGAAGGTTTGCCGGCGGGCGTGATTCCGCGCATGGGGCCGATCAGCTCAATCATGGGCGAGATCATGCAGGTGGCGATCCCGATTGACGTGGCGAAAATTTCGCCGATGGCCGTGCGCGAGTACGCCGACTGGGTGCTGCGGCCCCGGTTGATGGCCATTCCCGGTGTGGCGCAGGTGATCCCGATTGGCGGTGAGGTGCGGCAATATCAGGTGCAGCCCAACACGTTGCGCATGGCGCAACTGGGCATCACGCATGAGCAGATGGAGGCCGCGCTCAAGGGCTATTCGTCGAACACATCCGGTGGCTTTCTTGAAATCAACGGACGCGAATATCTGATTCGCAATCTCGGGCGCACCTCGAAACTCGACGATTTGAGAAACCTCGCGCTGGCGGCGAAAGAGGGGCAACCGATTCTGCTGCGACAAATTGCTGACGTGACTTTTGCCCCCGCGATCAAGAGGGGCGACGCCGGATACGAAGGCAAGCCGGCGGTGATTCTTGGCATTCAAAAGCAGCCGACTGCCGACACCATCGGCCTCACACGCAACATCGAAACCGCGCTAGCGGAGATGAAGAAGACGCTGCCGACGGGATTGAGC
>JBEBJR010000029.1:0-62130 GCA_040079845.1 Casimicrobium sp.
GGCTAAACCCGCGGCTGGGACCGGGCAGACGCCAGGACCGTACGTCGCGGTGCCAGCGCCCGTGGCTGGGTTGTAGTACTGACCGGGGGGAATCGCCGCCGATGCGGTGATCGCGGTGCCAAGTACAGTCGCGCCCTTGCGCAACGTGACCGTGACACCCCCCAAACCCGTGTCCTCTGCCGGCAAGAAGCCCGCCGTCCCACCGTTCAAATTCGGATCAATAAATACCGTGCCTTGGATAGAGGCGGCCACCTTGCGCGTCGTCACGTCGTTGGTGAGCTGGTAAAACTGCACTGTCGTGTTGGACACGAAGGCGTTGTTCGAATAGCGATCGCCATCACGATTTGCAGATGTTGTGAAATTCATCGCGACCGGCCGTGAAGGGTCTGCCGGCGCCATCGCGTTGGCGTCACGAACGAGAATCGCGGTTGTACCTGCCGGGAAACCCGTCCACGTGGCACCCACTTGAGTTGCTAGCGTCCACGCAGGTGCTGCCGTGCCAGAGCAGCCGGAGCCTGTTCCAACGACGCCAACCCACGCTGCGACCGATACGTTTGATGGGCACTTGGGATCGTCATCAATCGATGCAATCGCCGCAACACTGTAATAGACCGAGTAGCCCGTGGCCGTCGGCGTCACCACCGAGGCTAGCGGACGCGTGCCGCTGAAGCGCGACTGATCCGCGGTGGGCGATGGATCGCCGCGCAGGTCGTTGTTGTACGGTAATTTGTCGACAAAACGATTTTCAGATACCGGCGTGCTACCGGCGTTTTTGTAACGCACGGTCATTTGGTAAGGCGTGAGAATTTCATCGACCGCTGGCGTGACGGTCTTCACCGCAATCAGGGCGCCTGCTGTGCCGAGAATAACGCTTCGATCCGAACTGCGATCAGCAAGCGCCTGTAGTGGATTAAAGTCCGTGCACGTTACAACGCCGGCGACCGTTACCGTTGCGCCTGGCGAACAGGCGCGAACAGTCGTCACGTTCTTCAAAACCGTGTTCGGAGCGTTCAGCGGATTGTCAAGATCGACTTGCCCATCAAACTCAATCACCGGCAGCTTGACTTGCTGTAGGCCTGTTGCGATTTGGTTGGGAATCAGCCACGTCACGGTCGTTACCGTGTTTGGTGCAGTTCCCGTGGTCACAACCGAGGCGGGTGTGATCGGGTTGCCGCCAAATGTAGCGTTGCCCAGATACAGCATGCCTACTGGCAACGCGTCCGTCACAACTACATCACCCGTAATTGGAGCAGCTGGCGCGTAAACGTTTAGTGTCGGCCAAAGCTGGAAACGATGAGATCTACCCAGTCCGCTCGGGTACGCCGTTGGCGCGACAATCGGCCCATCGACCGGATCGATGCCCTTGATGCCTTTGCGAATCTTCGGCTCCATCGTGGTGAGCCGAAGTCGGCTACCGACACCACTTTGTGACCCGCAGAATTTAGCGGGATCCGGCTCAGGCACAGCTGAGCATGACGACGTAAATACGGCCTCCGCATCGGTGCCTGGGTGGTAATACGCGCCTGGCACAGTGGCAGACGTGAACCATGTTCCTGCTGGGTTGCCATAGTTAGTCGGGGCGTTAGCGCCGGTGAATTTGAAGGTGCCGAAATTGGGTAGGATTGTGCCAATTGGCCAAGACGCGGGGGCGCCAAATGGATTGCCGGGTAATACCTCTAGGTGTGGGTTAACCGAGTAGTAGGCTCCCGGCGGCATCGTGACATCACGCACGCGAACTGCATTGATGTGCTGTGCCCATGAAGGATTGGCTAACAACTGTGCATTGGTTACCCATGGCGTGGTCGGGCCTACGCCCAGCGTGCCCAGAATCGAATCCGCGTCCTCGCAAGCCGCGTTGGACAGACTGTCGTCGGTGAAGCTCGCGCCGCCTACGCGGCCAAATTCATAATCGGTGCCCGCAGGCGCAGTCGTTGTCGTGCTGTAAGGATAGGCATGCGCAAATCCGACTGCGGTAGCGGTCGTGGTGCCCGTCGGGCCCGGCACTCCGTAATAAGCAGCATTTCCTGCTGGCACATAGGTTGGCCCAGTACCCGCGTGCGTCTTAACGACAGTAGGATCAACCGTTATGAGTTTTAACTTACGGTTATCCCACTTATCGCACAATGAGCCAGTGATGGCGAGCGCGCCAGTGTTTCCCAGAACCGTAAACGAATCAACTTTATCGCCAGGCCCGATCCAGTCGTTGGACAAGTACGGATAGTCACCGGCGTTGGTTTGCGTTGTGGCGAAGGTTTGACTCGTCTGCTGGAACTGCTTGGAAAAGGCACCTTGGCCCAACACGATTGGGCCCCATGCGGCTTGATTGGTGCGATTAGCGGAGCCTGTCGGATTGGTAGCGCAGTAGTCCGCTTCAAGATTGACCTGTTGCGCAGGTGTGATTGGGCATGACGGTGGCGGTCCCGCCGTACCACCATAGTTGGACACGCCAGTAACGCTATTCGGGTCGAAATCACGTAATCTATTTACGCCAGCGACGGAGCCGCCCGCCGCCTGAATCGCGGCAACGGGCACCCATACGCGGGCCCAGCCACCAAATACTGAATTCGTATTCGCGCCTACGGCAAACGGAAAGGTTCCCGAGGTGTCAGCATTCGTAACGGTGATAGTCGCAGCTCCAGAAACACCGTTCACTACAGCCGCCGTCTGCGTCCAGCTCCATGCTCCAGTGAAAGCTGGCGGTGCGCCCGCCGTGATCGCCGCAGCTGTAAAGCTTGGCTCGATGGAATTCAAAGGATAGATATCAGCTATACAAGAGCCGGTGGGGAAACCCGACAAGTCGTCGGTAAAACTAAAAGTGCTGCCTAAGCGTTCGTGCCCTTTTAGCTGCGTCGCATTCCCGCCGATACGGAAAGCGACATACACGCCTTGATCACCGGCAACGCCGCCGCAAAGCGGTGAACCCGAGGTCGATGAAACCCCAGGTTGCGCGGTGCGACTGTACGTGCTGTACGTTGGACGCGCAATCCCAAAATAGTTGCCATAGAGCAGCTTAAAAGCGTCCACCATCGGTTGCGCGATAACGGTCACGCCAAGTGCGCCGTCAGTCTTTACCCCGCCGGCGATTGCAGGGGAGTTTTCTTGATTGTTTAGGCCGAAGCTAATCGGTGGCAACACGCTTCCATTTTGCGCTGTGCCATCGGTTGTCACGTCAAAGTCGAGTGTGCCAGACACTAACCCAGAGGCCGCTACGACGCAGGTCAACGTCTTGCCATCGGCGGAAATTTGAGTTGCAGGCGCGTTTACACAAGAGCCCATGCCAGGCCCGTTTTTCGACCAACGAAAATCCGCTGGCAAAGGGCCGGAAGTAATGGTCAGGTTGGTGCTAGGCGCAGGGCCAATCGCTTGATACTGCACGCGATAGCGTGCGATGTCGTTGGTGCAAATCTGTCCGTTGTTTTGGCTCACGTCCAGTGTGCAACTCCCATCACCATCAATAAGCGGCAGGCTCGGCACGGAACCAATCGTACCGACGTTGATGTTCAGCGACGCAGCGCTTAGCTGCATGGCGGTGGTCGCGGTCAGCGCAAGTACTAGGCCGCGCACTAGTCGGGCCGCGCCAGTTGGGCCGGCAAGCCGTGAAATCCGCTTTGACATTGTTGTATACCCCGAGACAGTTGTTTCAGTGAAGTTGCGCGCACTTGCGATCGTTGGTTTTCAGTCGCTCAGCATGACGTTGTGTTGCGCGCTTATACGGCGTAGCGTCAATGTAGCATTATCTTTTGTGAAAAGGCAAGCCGATAAGTCCTGTTTGAATTGCTCCCGGAGTTCGCATGGTTCGCAGCGAATGACAAAATTTGCGGATGCCTTCTGTGAAATGCTGATGTACGGCGGCGGCGCGAACGGTCGTATGGGGATTGTTTGGCCTGAAAGCGCTAAGAGTCTGCGCAGTAGAAGTACTTTGGGGGATGAGAAGGCGAGCGTGCAGATGCTTGGTCGCATTGTTTAGCAGTAGGCGTGTAAGTCGCGTCCCCAAGCAAACCGAACGGTAAATCGTCGGTCACGTTGGTGATAAACATCCCCGTCGAGGCGTTGAACATGTTGAACTCAAGGTAGTTGATCCGCCCTGGGTCGAGGTTGTCAACTTGCGTGGCCGGAACTGCTGTTGGGCTGACCACATATTTCTTGTTCACCAGTCCGTGTGCGCTCATGGCACCGAACGCGCCTAGGACGCCCAGCAGCGCGACAAATGACCCAATACGGTTCTTGCGAACGTTTTTTGACTTCAACCAGCGACTTGTTTTCCCCCGCGAGCATCTTTGCGCTTCAGATTTTGCTGTGGCAAGCAGCGCGACTGGAACGCGAAGCTCTTCACATTCGGCAAATGCACCTAGCAGCATTGGTACGCGCGTGTGCTTTTTCAAACTCATGCGTAATATCAGATTTGCCGCTGTTTCGCGACGCGTTTGTGTACAACGCCAGCGATGCACGGTTCCGTTATCAACTTTTCACTGAAATCGCCGCTTTATATAGCTTCCATCGCATTCCATAAGAAAGTCGACTTTGACAAAAATGCGCATCAATCGACCGACAGGCAGTCGTTAGCGTCATAAAGCTTATGGTCACAACCCGCAAGCCGGGATAACCTGCTCAGTCGCGAACCTGTACCACCGTGCGTCCCGTTACCGCGCCTTTGACGTAGGCGTCGAACACGGTCGGAAGCTCGGCGAACGTCACAGTGCGGCAATGCGCGGCGAGTTTGTCGCACTTCCAATCGCCCGCGAGCTTCGCCCATAGCTCGCGGCGCAAGCCCATCGGGCAGTTCACGCTGTCGATCCCGAGCAGCGACACGCCGCGCAGGATGAAGGGCATAACGGTGGTTTTGACTTCCCAGCCTTGTGCGAGCCCGACGCTGGCGATGGTGCCGCCGACTTTCATGACGCGTGTGAGCCACGACAGTTGCTCGCCGCCCAAGTTGTCCACCGCGCCAGCGTACGTTTCTGCGCCGAGCGGCTTTTCGGTCATTTCGAATTGGCCGCGGATGAGGACGCTTTTTGCGCCCAGCGCTTTGAGCAGTTCGGCGTCTTTTTCTTTGCCGGTGACCGCAACCACTTCGTACCCAAGCTTCGCGAGAATGTCGATGGCAACCATGCCCACGCCGCCAGTCGCACCGTTGACGAGCACTGGCCCCATCGACGGATGCAGGCCATCATGCTGCATGCGGTGCACGGCTTGCGCGGCAGTGAACCCGGCCGTGCCGTACGTCATTGCGTCGTAGGTGGTCATTCTCGCAGGAACGGGGACGAGCCACGCCGCAGGAATGCGCGCCTTTTGCGCGTAGCCGCCGTGATGGGCGACGCCGACGTCGTACGAATGCGCAATCACATTGTCGCCGGGTTTGAACTTGGCGTCGGTGGAGGATTCGACGACGCCCGCGAGGTCGATGCCACCGATGCATGGAAAGCGCCGAATGATGCGGCCCGCGCCGGTGGCGGAGAGCGCGTCTTTGTAATTCACCGTGGAGTATTCGACGTTGATGAGCACTTCGCCGGCGTCGAGCTTGTCGATCGAATAATCAACGAGTTCGGTTTTGCTAGTTTTGCCTTCTTGCGAGGTTAGGTAGGCTTTGAATGTGCTCATGGGTGTTTCCTCGAATTTTGTGCTGGTGCGAATGCTGCAAATTATCGCTGTAAGGGCCGGTGCGCCGTGTGCCGCTTTGCGTGGCGGCTTTGCGTGGGGTCTTTGCGTGGCGTCTTTGTGTAGGGTAAGCAGCCCTCGGCCCACCAAGCGGATACGCTTCGACAACGTTTCCGTGGGCAACAAGTTGCCCACCCTACGCAGACCGAAACCCTTTTGCAGCGTCTACGCGCGCAGCGCCGCGCGCACGACTATTTGGATCGCGCTATTTTCTCGCTGCGGCGTGAAGCGCTTTTCCAACGCCTCCGATGCACGGCACAGCCGCGCGTAAAACGTCGCGTCCGTCTCAGCGCGCGACATGAGCGCCGCGCAAGCCGCCGCATCGCCGAGCGGAAAATAGCCGGGATAGTCGTCGCCGAGCATGCCGATGTTGCCGCTGACAAAACTTGCGATCACCGGCACGCCTGCGGTGATTGCCTCCACGATGACGTTTGCGCCGCCTTCCATGCGGCTGGCAATCACCAACAGATGCGCGCGCTTGATACGTGCGCGCGTTGCAGCGTGACCCACGCCGCCGAGCCAATGCAAGCGCGATTCGCTGCGCGAGACGATGGCCATTGCGTCGGCGTGTTCAGCATCCAACGCGTTGCCAATGTGCGTGAGCTGGACGCCACTGTTCTCGGGCAATAGGCGTAGCGCGGTGATCGGTGTGAACGGATCTTTCTCATGACGCAGGTGGCCCACTTGCACCACATCGAAATGCCGCTGATAGCGCTTGCCGCTTTGCAGTGCGCGTGCGGATTGGAAGACGACGTCACACTTCGGCTTGAGTTCATCACTCAGTTCCTCAATCGCTTTGGGCTGCAGAACGATGAGCCGATCCGCGATGCGCAGCGAAAGTTGCGCGGCTTCGTCGGTTTGAATATCGCGATACACGTCGGTGCCGGTGAGCGCCACAATGAGGCCGCCCTCGGGCCGCGACGCACGATACGCGGCGATTGAGCCAGCCGAGCGCCGTGCGTGCAGCGCTAGCAATGCCTCGGGCGGCGACGCGCGCTCTGCACGATTGCCCCACTGCTCGACCACGCTCACCGCATAATTCGCGGATAAAAACCGCGCCCAGCGCGCGGCCGTATGCCAATTGCCATTGTTGGCTTTGGCGTTTGCAGGAGATACGATGACGACACGAGGCTTCATGCCACAACTATCGCACAGTGCGCGTAATTTGAGCGGTGCGTCCTTGCGCGCTGAAATGTGCGCGCTGCGGGCGTTTTTGCGCGCATGGGTTGAGGCCTTGCCCGACGCGGCGCTTGCGCCCGAGCGTTTGGCAACGGTCAATCCGCCGCTCTGGGAGTGTGCGCATGTGGCGTGGTTTGCAGAGTGGTGGTGTCTGCGCGCGAAGTTTGATTCGACAACGGATGTGTGGGTTGCGGCACGGCCTTCGGTGCGTGCCGATGCCGATTTGATTTTGAATTCGAATGTGTTGCCGCACGATGCGCGTTGGAATTTGCCGCAGCTTGATCGCGCCGCAACGCTCGCGTACATGGATGCGACGCACGCTCTCGTGTTGGCCGCGTTCGATGTGGCGGCGCAAGATGAGGCGTCGCTTTACCCGTTTCGGTTGTCGTTGTTTCACGAGGCGATGCATCTCGAAGCATTGGCATGGTGCGCGCAATCGTTGGGCTGGGCGAAACCGGACTGGGTTCGCCCGCAGTGCGCAGTGACGGTGTCTGGTACGGTCACCGTGCCCGCTTCGGCGCTAACGCTGGGCCACGATCACGCGGGTTTTAGTTTTGATAACGAACGTCACGCGTTCCCAGCAGCGATTCAAAGCTTTGAGATTGATCGAAGCGAGGTTACGCATGCACAGTTTTTGCGCTTTGTTGAATCGGGGCAATACCTTGAACGCACCGGGCGCGAGCATCCAGAATTTTGGCGGCGCGTTGGCCCTTCGTGGGAGATGCGTTCGTTCGATCAGTGGATTGCGTTGCCGTTGACCGCGCCGATGGTGCACATCAACGCGCTGGAAGCAGAAGCGTATTGCGACTGGGTCGGCCGACGTTTACCGAGCGAACCCGAGTGGGAAGCCGCCGCGAGATTAGGCGCTATCGACTGGGGCGACAGCGTGTGGGAATGGACGGCAACGGACTTCGCGCCCTACGTTGGTTTCACGCCAGATCGATACCGCGAATATTCCGCGCCGTGGTTTGATGGCGTACCTCGCGTCTTGCGCGGGGGCTCTTTTGCAACGTTGGACTTCATGCACAACGTGGCATATCGAAACTTTTTTCAACCGCATCGCTGCGACGTTTTTGCGGGCTTTAGAACCTGTGCGGTGTGAAAAAATTGGTGCCTACGTCCGCTAGCCTTGGACTAAGCATCGCGCACAAAACGCGATCCAGCCGCCTTTATCCCCCACACCAACTCTACAAACGCAGGATTGTTAATCAGCGGCTCTCCCGCCAGCACGAGGCAGTAGTCGACACCATCGACCCAGAAGGGCACGAAGGAGACACTCGGAATCAACATGGCGGCGTCCTCGTGAAAAGACACCATGCGGTTAGCGCCATCCCAGCCTCGCGCTTGCTGCCTGCGTGCGAATTCTGTGAAATCTGCGGCTGCCGCACACAAAGCTTCCGCCTCGTCTTGCGTATAGCCCGAATGGCCCACGCAAAATCCACCCGACGACGCTAGCGCGGCCCGTCGCTCGCCAGACAATCCAGCAATGACGACAGGCAAAAAGTCGTCTAGTTTGACGTTGGGAGCGGTTAGCCGTCGACTCACAATTTGGAGCCAGCCGTTTTTCAGGCCTCTTGCCAATATTTCCGAGTTCGCGACGTCAGCGTTGAGCCATTGGTTGACCGTCGGTAATGCCCCCCCAATCAACACACTTTGCAGTTGCGTGCAGGTTGCGTCCACGACAGCGTTAGCAAACGCAAACACCACGCCCGGAGGCGTCAGTGCAACGCTATCGTCACGCGAGTGAGCATGGGTTGGCTGCGAGTGGCTTGAGACCTCTGCCATGGATTCAATCCTGCGGCCATTAACGTGCGTCATAGAGAGGATCGAGGCTGTAGATAAGCGACTTAATCAATGTAACCATATCCTTTCGCTCACGAGCGTCAGCGTTCATGACCGTGGGCGGCAAACCCATTTCCGCCATAGCTGCGGCGATTTGCGGGCGGACGACTCGATCGCCCCAACTGGTGTGCGTAATGCCGACAACGACGGAGGTTTTGTCGATGATGGCACGAAACGCCGACACATACGCACGCAGGTCAGCTACTGGATTTGGGGCGCTACCGTCGATAAGCAGCACAAGGCCAAGCGCATTTTCCGTCAGGATTTCCCACATGAAGTCGAATCGCTCCTGCCCAGGCGTTCCATAAAGACGAACTCTGTCGCCGTTGGATAAATTCATGACTCCGTAGTCCATCGCGACGGTGGTTTCGGCCTTCAACCGCTTGACGCCGTCAGTAGCCGCAGCCTCCGTAGACACGACTTCGATGTCCGACAATGTTTTCACCGCACGGGTCTTTCCCGCACCGATCGGTCCAGCAAAGACAATTTTGTATACAGATGACATCGCGACTTTCGTCAAAAGAGTTTTTCGAGCAGCGCCTTGAATACGCCACGCAAACGAGAGGGTTTGAACGCTACCGCAAACGACGATTTTTCGGCGCGCGTTGTGTGCGCTTCCGGAAGGACGCTGGCCATGTCGCACAGCAAAACACAAACAACAAACAGTGCAACCTGCTGCGGGTCTGATCGCGCAAATATTCGCCGTAAACTTACAACGGATTGCGGACCGCGCAAGCAGATCGTCGCCATTTGCATGAACACTTCGTACGATTGTGTCAAACGCGTAAAGTTTGGGTAACGATGCAACTGAAAGTGAAGATCACTTACAAAAATCAGTGGGCTATCGTTAAAGGCACCAAACGCCACCGACCAGAGGAACGTGTCTAGCGGGCGGCGGCCGTCTTCGCGCCGACCAAAAAACTTTTCGGACAACTCCAAAGCAGCAGCTGGCGTCAGGTCGCGCGCCTGCATCGTCTGCAACATGATTTCATGTTTGAGAAACCGCTCTAGCATTTCGGTGCGAATGTTCGATGCAACCCATCCGTCTGCTGGGTGGAATATCGCTCCAGTGCCCGGCGTAATGAGCAGCTCGTAGGGCACTCCACTGATGACCAGTTTGAGCACCACCTTCAAGAATTTATTACTCGCGACTTCGGGACAAGCCGCTCTCAGCGCGTCAAAGCCGCCGTCGGCAAGGCGACGTCCTGGTGGATGCGGACTTGCTGGCGGTTGGGGGCTTTTGGCGGAGTATTCGGGAGCTTGTGGGGCACCGTGTCGGCCAGCGCTTCGCGGCGAGTTGGGCGCGCGAAGCCCAGCAGAAGGCAAATTGCGCTCCTCTGAAACGGGCGCAGGCGACGAACTCGGGAGCGACGGTGGAGCCGCGCTTGCGTCCGTCAACGCACGGTGTCCGGTCGAGGCAGAGGGTGCAAATAGACTGAAGCGTCCGCGCGTAGTGCTGTCGGCATTGGTCGTGTCCCACGGGGTATCGGCAAATTTGCCTTTTAGCGGCGAGCCAGCAGCGCCTCTCAAAGCGTCGCGTAACGCCGACACCGTGACAGGCCGCTGAAGCACAGTGCGCGCACTCTTGATTCGTCCCTGCGGCGCGGTCGGGTCTAGCCAACCGCCTCCACTGCCAGCGGGTACAAGCAGAACTGCGCCGCGATCAGCAAGAAAAATTTCCAGTTGAATTTCCGCCTCATCGGTGCGCGTGCCGAGCCCCATCCCCAACAAGTCGACGACGCAGATATCACAACGAACAGCGTCACTCGACTGCATGGCTACGCCTAGTGTGTTGCCTCGAGCGTGGTGCACAAACGTGGCGTCGGACCAAACCGACTGAGCCACAACCTCCGTTGCAATGATTGATTGCGGTGACAGCCCGCCAATCAGAATTCTCATTTCGTGCTACCCAGTTCCTGCAAAAAAATACATACCGCTGCCCACCGCTCTGGTAACGCCGCTTCAATGCGCAAAATTTCTCGACGTACCAGCATGAAGGCCATCGCGTCGCGACAAACCCAACAATGCTGCAAAAACTCCTCCTGCGCGTTTTCATCTCTGTCGCGCCAAGCACGTACCGCTGCTTGAGCCAACGATCGCGAGTCATCAGAACTGCAGCGCATCTCCCTTTGCGGAATTTCGATAGAGGGTCGTACCAACACGCTCCAGCGGGTTGCCATACGCGAGCTGACTGGAAAGTCCGTCACAATCACGTACGGCTCAAACCAGCGTCGATACGCACTACTTAATCGCTCGCCCACGATTTCCATCGCCTGTCTTTTCTTCGCTGCCGTTTGGTCACGGCAACCGTAGAAAAGGTCTGCTAGCGCGCCTTGTACGGGTTCGGTGCCAGGGAGCGCGAGCGCAGCGCGCAATCGCTCGCAATGCAGCACATACTCGCCCGGACGCGCGTACACCGCGCGGCTTGATGCGCGGAACTGCGCGCGGACGGCGTAAGTTGCTGAAGAGGTAAATGGCGAGCTCACGATGCGAGCGGTCAATCTAAAAGAGTATCCATCAGATCGATCATGAACTCAGCGTCTTCGTCGATCATCGCCTCAAATCCAAGCGGAAGTCCTAGCGCCTCCAAGACCTCTTTATCAGATGCGCTCTCCCCTATCTCCGTTAGCGCAGCAACGATTTTCGGCAATTCCGGTACGATTTCTGGGTGTGCCAGCAAGACATGTGTGATGTCGTCAAGCGCGCTTTCAATGACGACATGAAGCTGACTGCGCGTGAGACGCGTCAGCGCGTGGTACGCGTCGGACAAGAAAAATGCGGCATCGACTTCGCCTTTAATTGCCGCGCGTGCAACCGCTTGGTAGCTGTCGCGAAGGCACCATTCAATATCACTTTCCGCTAAGTCGGCAGACTCCAGCAATCGCAGGCCAATGAGTTTTACGTCACGGTTATCTGTCAAGGCGATACGACAGCCTGGTTTCAAATTTTCAACGATTTGTACGGCAGGTCCCAGCCCTGCCGCGATTACCATTTCGTCTGCTTTCCCGATGGGGCGTGCGACGGCCCGGTAATGCATCTGACGAATCAAGTCGCTCGCATCAAACGGGTTGGCGTAAACCATGTCGACGGAGCCCTGTTGCAGCAGTGCGGTCTGCTCTTGCGCGTTGGCAGGCATCAAAAGGTGAAGCTGCAAACCAGAGCGTCGCTGCAACAACGTGTTGAGCATGTGCCAGCCAGCGAAATGTGCTGGCGGAAAATCCGGGGCGATTAGAAAATTGAATTTCATTGCGCTTGCCGCTCCGCCGAAAGCAGGTCGGCATAGGCAACACTAGACGCTTCAATCTTGCGACGCGATGGTTTGCGACGCACAGATGTGTAGCCCGCAATAACCCCGCCGCGAACGTTGGGGACAACGGTGGCGTACACCCAATAAAACGCACCGTCCTTGCGCAAGTTCTTGACATATCCATGCCACTTCTTGCCAGCGCTGACGGTTGACCACAAATCCGCGAACGCAGCTTTCGGCATGTCGGGATGTCGCAAAATGTTGTGCGGAGCGCCCATGAGCTCGTTGCGTTGATAGCCGCTCATCATGACAAACGCTTCGTTGGCGTGGGTGATGATTCCCTTTAGATCGACACGCGAGACGATCAACCGGCCATCGGGAAATTGAACTTCCGATTCGGTGCAGTAAACGATGCGCGAGGTTCCGTCCGCATAGCTTTGTTTGTGTTCAGTGCACGGCAATGCCGGACGCTCCATGTCTATCAATGACATTCGCGTGCGCCTAGATCAGCTTCGCCAGCGACTCCGCTGCACGTTTCATATCAAGAAAGATGAGGCCGAGCTTGGCGTTTTGCTTCGCAAGCACCGTCAGCACGGCTTCGGAGCCTGACGCGCTCATGATCACATAGCCGTGGTCGCCTTGAAGCAACACTCGTTGAAGACTGCCGCGCACTAGCTCTCGCGCCGCACGGTCACCCAGCGAGAGTAACGCTGCGGACATTGCTCCCACTCGGTCTTCATCCATGCCTTGGGGTAACGCCGATGCGATCATGAGACCGTCAGTCGAAATTAGGGCTGAAGCCTCGATATCGGCGGTGCCGCCGTTGAGTTCCTGAAGAATTTGTTGAAAAAGATCGGTTCGCATTGTGTGCCCCTCCAAGAGCATGCATTTTTTACATGTGTTAGTAAGAACTAGTCCGCATGCCGGCGCGGTTAGCGCAGCTGCGACAACAGTGCGAGCGATGGCCCGCGCCGTTGGGTACTGCTATGGTCGCGTTCGCAACATGAATGAAATCTTAAATTCCCGTTTGACACCGACGCAAACGCTTTTTCATTGATGTGTGTCGTTCCACAATTCGTTGTTTCGCACTTTTTCTAACGCGTCGTCGCAGTGTTCATCCGCCACAAGACTGTTCAGCATTTGTTACGTTTACTCTCCAACGAGTTTCAATACGGCGGCCAGATCACTGTGGCTGATCGCCTCAAAACCCGCCGAAAAATTCAAGTCATCAAGTATCTGTTTACCTTTAGGTTCGTCTCGCATGCTGCACAAAATCGATTGCAGCTGTTCGCGTTTATCCGCCCACTCGGGCGACACACAAAAGCAGTGATACGCCTGCTGACTCTGCGTTTCGCTCACGACCGTTAGCGCGTCGCGGGTCATGTGCCCAAGCCCGTTCCACGTTTCGTTGTAGACGAAACCTAAGTCCGCCTTGTCCTGCATGACGGCTTGAGCGGCCTTAACGTGCGTGCCAACAAATTCAAATTCGCACCGTGCCGCATCAAGCCCTAGCGCTGGAAGCAACGACAAACCAAGTCCGTGGATGATGAGTTTGTCGGTCGCCGAAGCAATTCGCACCGGGCGATCCGTTGACAACGTTGCATTCGCTTTACGCACCAATACGGTTTCATCGAAGATTCCGATAGGCCGTGCCACTGGAATAAAGCCTAGCTGTTGCCCGAACACACCCGCGCTAAACGGATTGGCGTAGACGACGTGATAGCCGCCTTCGAGTACGTCGCTGCGTTCTTTGACGAAATTGTCTTTGGGCTCGAAATGAATGCCGCAGCCAAGCCGACGCTGTAGATACGTGTTTAGGAAAAACCATCCAACGCTATTTTTTGCGGTGTCATGCGGACACACACTCAATCGAAAACCTGCCACCTAATCGCTCCTTGAATCCATCAAAATCCTGCTCACCCAACCGCGACGCGCTAAAGGAGCTTAGCGAGCGATTCAGCGGCGCGTTTCATGTCGAGGAAGATGAGCCCCAACTTGGCGTTGTGTTTGGCAAGTACGGTAAGCACAGCTTCGGTGCCGGAGGCGCTCATGATGACGTATCCGCGTTCGCCTTGAAGCAACACGCGCTGCAACGTGCCACGCGCCAGTTCGCGCGCCGCTCTGTCGCCCAGAGAAAGCAACGCGGCAGACATCGCACCGACGCGATCTTCGTCCATTCCCTGTGGCAGCGCCGAGGCAATCATCAGACCATCCGTGGAGATCAGGGCTGACGCCTCAATGTCGGCGGTACCGCCGTTGAGTTCTTGCAGAATGTGTTGGAAATGGTCAGTACGCATACGAAAAAAGCAACTTTCAAAACTGTGTAGCGGTGCGGCTGAGCGGGTGACTGCGGCTTCAGTCGCTACGCATTTGCGACGTTGGCAGCGTTTGCCGCTGCGGAAAAGGGTGTGATTATGCGCACTAAAGTTGGGCATCAAACGGTCGTTTGACTGGAATTCTGGAATCAAGAATTGTCTTAACAGGCAAATGCAACAAGTCACCCGAGCGCGGTGAACGTTGCAGATTACCGGTCAACGCCTACTGCGCAATTGCGCTTACAGCTTTTAGGCTTTAGCGACTGCTAGCCGGTGCTTTCAGCGTTAAAAGTATTAATCTCGACAATGTAAAAAATCGAGCTAAACACCATACAGAAATGTCGCTATAGGTAAAAAGCTGTTTATCGCCAATCTTCGACGCGGTTCACCAGAACCCAAGTCTGGCGAAAAAAAAGCCACCCGAAGGTGGCTTTTTCATTCGCGGACGCGAGCCCTTAGATCAGGCTCACCTCAACGCGACGGCCTTCGGCTGCGCTGGTCGAGCCAGCGGTGATGTCGGCAGGCTTCTTCAGTTCGACCTTGTCGTCGGCCACGCCAGCTGCTTTGAGCGCGTCGCGCACAGCGGTCGCGCGTTGCTTGGCGATTTCGGCGTTTTTCGCGGGGTCGCCGCTTGGATCGACGTAACCGCTGATCGCGAGTTTGCCGTTCGGCTTGGCTTTGAAGTAGCCCACGAGCTCAGCCACGCCTTTGTCGGCGTTAGCAGGCAGCGTGCTCGCACCGGAAGCGAAGTAAACCTTCATCAGCCCGGTGGAATTCGCGCCGTCGGCCTTGCCGGTGACAACGAACGAACCACCGTCGCCGACGCTGGTTGCCGTTGCTGGCGCAGCAGCGGCCGCTGGAGCCGCTGCAGGCGTAGCAGTTGCAGTAGAAGCAGCCGCCGGAGCAGCTACCGCCGCTGCGGTCACTGCTGCAGCAGGTGCAGCCGCGCTGTGTGAACCACTCGTCGCAGCGCCCGTGCCCGGATGCAATTGAGCAACGATTGGCACGATCAAGAGCGCAACGATGTTGATGATCTTGATGAGCGGATTCACAGCGGGACCTGCCGTGTCTTTGTACGGATCGCCAACGGTGTCGCCGGTGACGGCCGCTTTGTGCGCGTCAGAGCCTTTGCCGCCGTGATGACCGTCTTCGATGTATTTCTTCGCGTTATCCCATGCACCGCCGCCAGTACACATCGAGATAGCAACGAAAAGACCGGTGATGATGGTGCCCATGAGCAGACCGCCCAACGCCGCAGGTCCGAGGATCAGGCCGACGAGAATCGGCACGCCCACTGGCAACAGCGACGGGATGATCATTTCTTTGATCGCGGAGGTCGTCAGCATGTCAACCGCTGCGCTGTAGTCAGGCTTGCGTTTACCAGCCATGATTTGACCGTCAGCGAACTGACGACGCACCTCAACCACCACCGAGCCCGCAGCGCGGCCCACGGCCTCCATCGCCATCGCGCCGAAGAGGTAAGGAATCAAGCCACCGATGAAGAGCCCAACGATCACCATGTGATTCGACAAGTCGAAGTTCGCGCTGATGCCACGGCTCTCAAGACCGTGTGTGTAGTCGGCGAACAGCACCAATGCGGCAAGACCGGCAGAACCAATTGCGTAGCCCTTGGTTACGGCCTTCGTGGTGTTGCCCACTGCGTCCAGCGGATCGGTCACGGCGCGCACTTCGGGCGGCAGTTCGGACATTTCGGCGATACCGCCAGCGTTGTCGGTGATCGGGCCGTACGCGTCGAGCGCTACGACGATACCCGCCATCGAAAGCATGGCTGTTGCAGCCACTGCGATACCATACAAACCTGCGAGCCAATGCGCGGCCAGAATCGCGATACACACGGCGATCACTGGGTAGCCCGTGGACTTCATCGAAATGCCGATACCGGCGATGATGTTGGTTGCATGACCCGTAGTTGAGGCTTGAGCAACGTGTTTAACCGGTGCGTATTCGGTTGCGGTGTAGTACTCGGTGATCCACACGAGCGCGCCGGTCAACACGATGCCGACGACGCAAGCGCCGAAGAGTGCGTTGGTGCTGACTCCGTCAACGCCAGCGAACACCAATTTCGTCACGAAGAAGAAAGCAATCAGCGAAAGAATCGCAGCGACGGTCAACCCTTTGTACAGCGCGTTCATGATCTTGCCGGTGCCACTGTATTTCACGAAGTAGCAGCCGATGATCGATGCAATGATCGACACCGCGCCGAGCGCGAGTGGGTAAACCGCTGCCATGGCAGCGTTGGCCTTCATCAGCAGTGCGC
The DNA here is from genome assembly GCA_040079845.1 of Casimicrobium sp. Taxonomy (GTDB): domain Bacteria; phylum Pseudomonadota; class Gammaproteobacteria; order Burkholderiales; family Casimicrobiaceae; genus Casimicrobium. The sequence goes on from JBEBJR010000029.1 coordinate 16,517, forward strand.
CGAGGAGCATCGTTGCGATGATGGTCACCGCATACGTCTCGAACAAGTCAGCGGCCATGCCGGCGCAGTCGCCCACGTTGTCGCCCACGTTGTCAGCGATCACAGCAGGGTTGCGGGGATCATCTTCTGGAATGCCCGCTTCGACTTTACCGACGAGGTCAGCACCGACGTCTGCACCTTTGGTGAAGATACCGCCGCCAAGACGCGCGAAGATCGAAATCAGCGACGAGCCGAACGCGAAGCCGATCAGCGGCCCCATCGCGGTGTGCAAGCCTTCTTTCATAAGGTTTGGCGTGTGGTCAGCGGTGCCCAGCAGGAACCAGTAGAAACCCGCTACACCCAGAAGACCCAGGCCAACCACCAGCATGCCGGTGATCGCGCCGCCACGGAAGGCGACTGCGAGCGCGGCATTGATGCCCGAGCGAGCGGCTTCTGCCGTGCGCACGTTGGCGCGCACCGACACGTTCATGCCAATAAAGCCCGCTGCGCCGGAGAGCACTGCGCCCAGCACGAAGCCCGCTGCGGTTTTGCCGCCCAGCACGAAAAAGATAATGACCGCGAGAACTGCGCCGATGATGGCGATGGTGCGGTATTGACGGTCAAGGTAGGCCTTAGCGCCTGCTTGAATCGCCGCTGCAATTTCTTGCATCCGCGCGTTGCCGGCCGAGAGACCGTTAATCCACGAAATCGAAACGAAGCCGTAGAGAATTGCTGCTAGTCCGCAGACCAGCGAGACGATGAGCCATGAAGTGGCTGACATAGGGTTTGAACTCCTCTTGAATTGGTAAGTAACTGTCCCCGCGGCACGGCTTCCGTACTTGGGGTTGCTACACCGCTCACAATCAACATGTGAGCAACGTCCTCCAGCACTTGGCCCGCGAAATTCCGCACCGTTGCTGCGCTGCACCAACAAAATGTCAGCACTTGCAGCAAGTTCGCCGATTATATGGGGGCAGCCAGCAACGTGTCGCCATGCAACGACATACAAGCCTGCTAAGCTTCTGCGTCATTTTTCTACAAAACTTTTTGACTCATGCAAACCACATCCTCCGGCCTGCAATACGACGACACCACACTCGGCACCGGCGCCGAAGCCAAAGCGGGCGCACACGTTTCCGTGCACTACACAGGCTGGCTGTTTAACGATGGCGTCAAGGGCGCTAAGTTCGATTCCAGCAAGGATCGCAACGATCCGTTTTCATTCCCGCTCGGCGCGGGCCATGTGATCAAAGGCTGGGACGAAGGCGTGCAAGGCATGAAAGTCGGCGGCACCCGCACGCTGGTGATTCCAGCCGCGCTTGGCTACGGCGCACGCGGCGCAGGCGGCGTGATTCCGCCGAATGCAACGTTGATGTTTGAAGTGGAATTACTGGGCGTTTAACGCTTCGTAGCACTATGCAAAAAAAAAGGCGCGCATCGTTCGATGCGCGCCTTTTTTATTTTCCGCCCTTGAAGCGCGGCGCCACGAGCGCATTTCCGCGCTCGACTAGCGTTTGCTCTTAAACCTTGCGACGACGGGACGCACCCACAACGCCGACGCCGGCGATCAACATCAACAGAGCTAGCGGTGCGAGCAGCGGCACGTCAACCGGCGCGCCGTTGGTGATAGACGTCGGGATTGCGCCGAACGACGTAGCCGCTTCAATGACCGTCGTGCCGGATGCGGGTACGTTTACGTTCCATTGCAACGCGGCACCGTTGTCTTGGCAGCCCGCCGAGACTTGATTGCTCAGCGAGCCGCTACCAATTTCTGTCCAGACGACGTCGTAGTCTTTGGCGCTGTGAGCCACAGGCGCGACGTTGCCCTGTGGAATTATGAGAATGTTGTAGGTTCCTGCCGCACAATCTTTGCCGCCCGGTGAACTACCGACGTACTGAGGCACGCCGTCGTCGTTGCCCGCGAGGTAGATGTCCGCGCCGAGAAACACCGAAGCGGCGAGCGGCGACGTCGCGGAGCTCGCCAGCGTCATTTTCTTTCGGAAGAAGTTCTCGCCATTGACGTAGGTGACTTCCTGTGTGGCCGTCAGGCTGAGCGTCGGTAGCGTGTTGGTCGTGGTGACTTTGTACGGATTGCCCGCTGTACCCGCACCGCTCACCGCGCTTTGCGTCCCAACCGTCCACGCCGTGTTGGCTCCAATGCTCTCAGTTGCGGTGCCGCCGGGGTGCTGCGAGAAATCTGGCGCGTATTTGGTGCTGCCCGCTCGAACAAACCAGCCCATGTCGCCTGTTTGGTTGGCGTCGTCGGGATAAATTTGACCGCTGCCCGGCACAGCACTGTTGTAAACCTGAAAGGTGAAATCACTGCCCACATGCACGGTCAGCGGGGCACCGGCGATGATCGCCACGGTAGGCGCAGCCAGCGGGGCCACGGCGGGACGTACGAGTTTGGGGCTGGCCGCAAAGCTCAGCGGGAGCAACGCGCTCAGCGTAGCGATCACGAAAAGTTGACGCATTTGATGGTCCGATTACGAGGAGGAGGATGAGTGGGGGGAAAGGCGTAGGGCTAGTTGTCGGTAATCGCGTGAGCGAATCCCGCAGACAAATTGAGCCCTGCCTGCTGTCCAAAGAACGTAATTCGGCGTGAATTTGTGCCACGTTTCGTGATCTGCATCAATGACCGCAACTTATCGCGCTCACCGACCGCTTGGCGGTCGTTTCAGCCATTTTTTCTACACTATCGACTACACACTAAATATCGGCCAAACGACCACTGGACGGTCGATAAGCCGAAAAAGCTGATACCGCTGCACTCTCCAGAGAACTTCCCACGCGCTGCGCGCGCTCGTGCCTATACGTAACGCACCGAAACGATCTCAACTTCGCGCGCGCCACCTGGTGCTTGCACCTCAACGACGTCGCCTGCAATCTTCCCGATCAGGGCGCGGGCGATGGGCGAGCCCACCGAAATTTTGCCGATCTTGAAATCGGCTTCGTCTTCGCCGACGATTTGATACGTGGCTTTTTTCTCGGTGTCGAGGTCTTCAATTTCGACCGTGGCACCGAACACCACTTTGCCGTCGGCGTTGATCGCGGCGGGATCAATCACTTGTGCGCTACCCAGCTTGCCTTCGATTTCCTGGATGCGGCCTTCGATGAACGATTGCTTCTCTTTGGCCGCATCGTATTCCGCGTTTTCGCTGATGTCGCCCTGCAAGCGGGCCTCGCCGATGGCGCGCGAAGTTTCGATACGGTCCACGGTCTTCAGACGATGAAGCTCGACCTTTAGTTGTTCTGCGCCGGTTTTGGTGAGGGGAATCGTGCTCATAAGGGTCTCGAATTGGAATCTCGTGGACGGTTCACGGTTTGCCGCTCACAGTTCACTTTTCACAAAAAAACAAAGCCCGCCGAATTCGCTCTCGGCGGGCTAAATGCGTTAACGGGGTTACTGTACTACAACTTCTTTCAAAAGTGCTTGCAGCGGATAGGGGGTTAACTCGGGCCCGTCTTGGATGCCCATTGCTGCGGCCTTAGCACCCGCCATCGTGGTGTAAATCGGCAAACGCGCCTGCAACGCTGCACGGCGGATATAGGAGCTGTCGGCCACCGCGCCGCGCTTTTCTTCCACCGTGTTGATCACTAGTGCGATTTGCGCGTCTTTAATCATGTCGACGATGTTCGGGCGGCCTTCTTGCACTTTTTTGACGATTTCAACCGAAACGCCCGCAGCGGTGATCGCAGCCGCCGTGCCTTTGGTCGCGACGAGCACGAACCCGACTTCCTTGAGGATTCGCGCAACTTCGCCGACCTTCGACTTGTCGCCGTTCTTGACCGACAAGAACACTTTGCCGGAAGTAGGCAAACGTGTGCCCGCAGCGAGTTGCGATTTCTCGAAGGCTTCGGCGAAGCTGTAACCCACGCCCATGACTTCGCCCGTGCTCTTCATTTCCGGCCCGAGAATGGTGTCGACGCCAGGGAATTTATTGAACGGGAAGACCGCTTCTTTCACCGAGAAGTACGGCGGCAACGCTTCGCCGACGATACCCTGAGATTTCAGCGATTGGCCCGCCATACAGCGCGCGGCGATTTTTGCGAGCTGACGTCCGGTGGCCTTCGACACGAACGGCACGGTACGTGAGGCGCGCGGGTTGACTTCGAGCACATAAACCACGTCTTTGCCGTCTTCCTCTTTCACCGCGAACTGCACGTTCATTAGGCCCACGACTTTGAGCGCTTTGGCCATGAGTTCGCTTTGGCGACGCAGCTCGTCTTGCAGCGCGTTCGACAGCGAGTATGGCGGCAACGAACAGGCGGAGTCACCCGAGTGCACACCGGCTTGTTCGATGTGCTCCATGATGCCGCCGATGACCACGTCCGTGCCGTCGCACAGTGCATCGACATCGACTTCAATCGCGTCGTTCAAGTAACGATCTAGCAATACCGGCGAATCGTTCGACACCTTGACCGCTTCGCGCATGTAACGCTCTAAGTCTTCTGGCGCGTGAACGATTTCCATCGCGCGACCGCCGAGCACGTAGCTTGGGCGAACGACGAGCGGATAACCAATTTCGTCGGCTAAACGCAGCGCACTCGCCTCGTCGCGCGCAGTGCGATTCGGTGGCTGCTTCAGTCCGATCTCGTGCAGCAGCTTTTGGAAGCGCTCGCGATCTTCGGCGACGTCAATCGCGTCCGGCGTGGTGCCGATAATCGGCACACCGCAACGTTCCAAATCGCGCGCAAGTTTCAGCGGCGTTTGACCACCGTATTGCACGATGACACCGACCGGTTTTTCGATGTGCACAATTTCCAGCACGTCTTCTAGCGTGACCGGTTCAAAGTACAAGCGATCGGACGTGTCGTAGTCGGTCGACACGGTTTCCGGGTTGCAGTTGACCATGATGGTCTCGTAGCCGTCGGCGCGCATCGCCATTGCTGCGTGCACGCAGCAGTAGTCAAATTCAATGCCTTGGCCAATGCGATTCGGGCCACCGCCGAGCACCATGATTTTCTTGCGATCTGTTGGCTGCGATTCGCATTCTTCTTCGTAGGTCGAATACATGTACGCCGTCTTCGTCGCGAACTCGGCCGCACAGGTGTCCACGCGTTTGTACACCGGGCGCACGCCTTGAGCGTGACGCGCATTGCGCACCGCATCTTGATCAGCCTTGAGCAGATACGCGAGACGACGATCCGAGAAACCTTTACGTTTCAGGTGGCGCATTTCTTCTTTGGAAATGCTGGTGAGCGTGCGCTTTTCAATGGCCAACTCTAGGTCAACGATTTCCTTAATTTGATGCAAGAACCACGGATCAATCGAGGTATCTTCAAAGACTTCGTCAACGGTCATGCCGACGCCAAACGCGTCAGCCACATACCAAAGTCGCTCGGGCGTCGGGTTCGACAATTGCTCGCTGATTTTGTCTTTGTCGACGGACTTCAGATTGAAACCATCCACCCCGACTTCGAGCCCGCGCAGCGCTTTTTGCAGCGATTCTTGGAAGGTGCGGCCAATGGCCATGACTTCGCCCACGCTCTTCATCTGCGTCGTGAGATGCGGATCGGCTTCTTTGAATTTCTCGAACGCGAATCGTGGAATCTTGGTGACGACGTAGTCAATCGACGGTTCGAACGATGCCGGTGTAGCGCCGCCTGTGATGTCGTTTTTCAGCTCATCGAGCGTGTAGCCGACGGCTAGCTTCGCAGCGACCTTCGCAATCGGGAAACCCGTGGCTTTCGAGGCCAGTGCGGATGAACGCGACACGCGCGGATTCATCTCGATCACGATCATGCGACCGTCTTTTGGGTTCACCGAAAACTGTACATTCGAGCCGCCGGTGTCCACGCCGATTTCACGAAGCACCGCGATCGATGCGTTACGCATGATCTGGTATTCCTTGTCGGTGAGCGTTTGCGCAGGTGCAACGGTGATCGAATCACCCGTGTGAACGCCCATCGGGTCCAAGTTTTCGATGGAGCAGATGATGATGCAGTTGTCCGCTTTGTCGCGCACCACTTCCATCTCGAACTCTTTCCAACCGAGGAGCGATTCTTCAATCAGCAATTCGTTGGTTGGCGAAAGCTCCAAACCGTTCTTGCAAATCGTGACAAATTCTTCGTGGTTGTAAGCGATGCCGCCGCCGGAACCACCCATTGTGAAGCTCGGGCGAATGACCGTGGGAAAGCCCAGTGTCTTTTGCACCGCGAGTGCGTCTTCCATGCTGTGCGCAATGCCTGAGCGCGCGGAACCGAGACCAATTTTGGTCATCGCGTCTTTGAATTTCAGACGATCTTCGGCCTTCTCAATCGCGTGTTCATTCGCACCGATAAGCTCAACATTGTGGCGCTTCAACGCACCATTTTTTGAGAGCTCCATCGCGGCGTTAAGTGCCGTCTGACCGCCCATCGTCGGGAGCAGTGCATCGGGCTTCTCTTTTTCGATGATGCGCTCAATCACGGCGGCAGTGATCGGCTCGATGTAGGTCACATCCGCCATCTCGGGGTCGGTCATGATGGTGGCTGGATTGCTGTTGACCAGAATGACTTTGTAGCCCTCTTCGCGTAGCGCTTTGCACGCTTGCGCGCCGGAGTAGTCGAACTCACAGGCTTGGCCGATGATGATCGGGCCCGCGCCGATGATGAGGATGGAGTGGATGTCGGTACGTTTTGGCATTACTTGCTCTTCTATTTGCTACTTATCAACCTCGTCGAGCGCACTTTCAATGAAGTGCACATCGCCGACGCGGTCGGTATAAAAAACGGGCGTGTTGTCGTTGTATTCGACGCGCCACTCGCTGATCGATGCGTTAGGCACGCTCCATGTGCGCGCGCTCTGCACACCTAGGCCTTCGGAGTGCCGAACCATGGAGCTGACCACGCCGCCGTGCGTCACGACAACGAGTGTTTTTTCGTTGCAAGTCAGCACAAGATCAGACACGGCATCGACGCATCGTTTCAAAAACTGGCTCGCAGTTTCGCCGCCTTCCGGGCCGTAATTCGGGTCGCCCGCGTTGTAGCGCGCGACGCCCTCGGCATCGGCGATACGCCATTCTTCGTAAGTCTTGCCTTGCAGCACGCCAAAGTGTCGCTCACGAATTCGCGCATCGAATCGCGGCTCAAAACCGGTTGCCTCGGAAATCGGGCGCGCCGTATCTCGCGTTCGCACCAAGTCGCTCGACACCATGTCGGCGACGTCGACGATGCGCGCAATCTCCCGCGCCACGGCTTGAGCTTGCTGCAGTCCGAGCGCATTGAGCGGCACGTCGAGCATGCCCTGAATGCGTCCAGCGGCGTTCCAATCGGTCTCGCCGTGACGCACCAGAATCAGCCGAGTCGCGCGTTTTGAACTCACGCGGCGGCCTTCATCGAATGGATGAAGCGATCAAACAAGTACGCAACATCGTGCGGGCCGGGGCTCGCTTCGGGATGGCCTTGGAAACTAAACGCTGGCTTGTCGGTGCGCTCGATGCCCTGCAGCGTGCCGTCGAACAAACTGACGTGCGTCGCGCGAACATTCGTGGGCAGGCTCGCGGGGTCGCTCGCGAAACCGTGGTTTTGCGAGGTGATGAGCACGCGGCCATCACCCAAATCTTTCACTGGATGATTCGCGCCGTGGTGGCCGGTTTTCATCTTGAGCGTTTTGCCGCCACTCGCGAGCGTCAAGAGTTGGTGGCCGAGGCAAATGCCGAACGTCGGCGTGCCGGAATCAACGATTTCTTTGATCGCCGCAATCGCGTAATCGCAAGGCTGTGGGTCGCCCGGTCCGTTCGACAAAAACACGCCGTCGGGTTTCATCGCGAGCACGTCTTTCGCGCTGGTCTGGGCCGGCACGACGGTGAGCTTGCAGCCACGCTCAGCGAGCATGCGCAAAATGTTGAACTTCACGCCATAGTCGAACGCAACGACGTGGAATTTATCTTCGGTGCGATCGGTGTAGCCCTGGCCCAAAGCCCACGTTGATTGCTTCCATTCGTACGGTTTGGTGCATGACACAACCTTGGCCAAATCTTGTCCCGCCATGTTCGGCGCGGACTTTGCTGCGGCGAGCGCTTTGGCAACGTCGATGTTGCCCTCGCCCGCTTGAATGCAGCCGTTTTGCGCGCCCTTGTCGCGCAAGAGGCGTGTGAGGCGACGCGTGTCGATGTCGGCAATGCCGACGACACCCGCAGCGGCAAGGTAGGTGTCGAGCGATTGCTCGGCGCGGAAGTTCGACACCACCATCGACAGGTCTCGCACGATGAGGCCAGCGGCGAACACTTTGTTCGATTCGACGTCTTCGCGGTTAACGCCGACGTTGCCGATGTGCGGGTAGGTCAAGGTGACGAACTGGCCACAGTACGACGGGTCGGTGAGAATTTCTTGATAGCCCGTGATCGCGGTGTTGAACACCACCTCTGCGGTGGCTTGGCCTGCGGCTCCGATGGAGCGACCGTGAAAGACGGTTCCGTCAGCGAGCACCAAAACGGCGGGCGTGACGACAGGCAGGAGCGACGCGTGGCCGCTGGCTTGGGAGAGACTGGTCATGATTCTGGCTCTGTGCGTAGACCGCCGCGGCATCGTGAGAGCGGCGATCGATTGAAGTTTTGAGCCCTAGTGAAGTGCCGAACGAGTCCGGCGGCGAAGTTTTCGCGCGTTCAGTTCACAGTTGCGTCGGCAAGTGACGCGAGCGCTTGAACAGGTGAAATCTCAACTCTAGAGCTTACGGATTGTACCTGATCGGCGGGCTTGCGTGGACATAAGCTTTAGGCCTCTAGCGACCGCCATACGGTCGTTTCAGCACTAAATTTCTACATGTCGACTAGTAATAAATTTGCCCGATAACGTCCGCGGGTCGGTCGTTTAGGCTAAAAAGCTATATCAGTCTTTTATTCGCACTGCGCCGCGATTAAGCGCCGCCGAAAGGCACTCCGGACACAAACAGCCAGCGGCTAACTCGTCAGCGCTTCGCTTCGAAAGGTCAAGCAAGGGCAGACTTTGACACCAACAGTTTGCGGCGTTCGCACCGCAAACAAACGGCGCGCCACACTGACCGCATGCGCCGGCGGTTCCACTTTTCTCATTTGCGGCAACGCTTAGCATGGTAGCAAGCGCACACATGCAACGGCTTACTTAAGCCCCAACACGTCGTGCATATCGAACAAGCCGTTCGTCTTACCTTGTAAAAACTTCGCGGCGCGAATCGCGCCAGCGGCGTAGGCGGTGCGATTGGACGACTTGTGCGTAATCTCGATGCGCTCGCCGATTCCAGCGAATACGACCGTGTGGTCACCCACCACATCGCCGCCACGTAACGCGACAAACCCAATCGCTCCCGTCTCCCGCGCGCCGGTGTGACCCTCACGGGCATACACAGCGCGATCAGCGAGCTTGGTGCCCTGCGCCTCGGCAATCACTTCGCCAAGCTTGAGCGCGGTGCCTGACGGCGCATCCACCTTCATGCGGTGATGCATCTCAATGATTTCAACGTCGTAACTCGAATCGAGCGACTTCGCAGCCAGCTCCAAAAGCTTGAACACCGTGTTTACGCCAACTGAATAATTTGGCGAAAACACGATTGGAATTTGCTTGGCGGCATTGGCGATTTTCGCCTTACCCGCGTCGTCAAAGCCCGTGGTACCGATTACCATGCCCACGCCCGCTGTAACGCAAGCGTCAACGTATGCAAGCGTGGCTTCAGGTCGCGTGAAATCGATTAGCACACTACCGCGCGGCAGCGTCGTCGCGGCGACGCCCACATTCAGGTCGGCATTGCCGCCAAACGCTCGCACCGAGACACCTACAGCAGCGCTTTGCGGTGCGTCTAAGGCACCAACAAGCATCGTGTCTTTGTCCGCAGCACACGCCTCAAGCAGCATACGTCCCATTTTTCCGGAGGCTCCGGCGATCGCTAAATTAACCATCATCGCGCGCCGAAATTACTTACGCCACCAGTCGCCAATCTTCGACCACCAGCTCTGACCGCCGTCATCGGTGCGCTTATCTTTTTCTAGATTGGCGTAAGCAGGATCGCGGTCAACCACCGGCGAGGTAGGAAGCTCCGCGACTTCCCAGCGCTTGAGCTTGTCGTCGTTGAACAGCAGCGTGAGTTTGTGCGCCGTAACTGCTTTACCGCGACGCTCCAGCGAATAGGCGTAATCCCACCGATCTTTGTGAAAGATGCTTTCCGTCGTGGGCGTGCCGAGAATGACCTTGACCTGCTGGCGTGTTTGGCCCTCTTTCAGCTTGGTCACCATGTCTTGAGTAACGTAGTTCCCTTGGTTGACCTCCATCTTGTAAACGAGACCACAACCGGTCAGCGCAAACAATGAAAGAGTTGCGACGAGCGAGGAAAAGGAGGCAAAAATAGCGCGCATAGAGAAGGCGTTCGGTGCAAATAGCAAGCCGCTATGATAGCCAACGCTCGCCCGCTCACTCAATTTCTCGGAACTCTTCACATGGCACGCGCTCAAGATCTCAAAGATGCCGGACTTAAGGCCACCTTGCCACGCATGAAGGTGCTCGACTTGTTTCAAGGCTCCAAAGTGCGTCACATGACGGCTGAGGACGTATACCGCCTGCTGATGGATGAAGGGCTCGACGTGGGGCTAGCCACGATTTATCGCGTGCTCACGCAATTTGAACAAGCCGGCCTCCTGAAGCGCCATCACTTCGAAGGCGGCAAGTCAATTTTCGAGTTAAACGAGGGCGATAAACACGATCACATCGTCTGCGTCAACACCGGGCGTGTGGTCGAGTTTCACGATGCAGAGATCGAAAAGCGCATCCTCAAAATTGTGAAAGATCACGGTTTTGAGTTGGTCGACCACGTATTGCACATTCGCGCGCTGGCCCCCGTGCCGGAGTCGGAAAAGAAGCGCGTACCGCGCAAATTTTCGTAGGCGTCGGGGTGGTTATTCAGCTGGACGAGCTGGCAGCCAGGCGAGTCAATGGTCAATTGCGCTTGTTGTACTTGAGGCTTGACACCATCCACCGCCCCGCGTAGCGGCTTTGCCCGACAACATGTACACGCAGCTAACTTTGCTCGGCATTGGCTTTTCGATAGGCGCGGCGTTGCTGCTGATGATCGCCTTCGCCACTGCCTATCGCAGTATCGCGCTTCCGCGGCAATCGCGCGCGGGCGGCTACGCGATGTTGGTCGGCCTGGCCACAACGCAATTTTTCCATGCGCGATTTTTGACCGATGTCGACGCAGCCTTGGCGACACGCGGCTACGTTCTGGTCGTCTTTCTTCAGTCAATTGGTTTTTACTGGTTATTTCTCGGGCTATTGCGTCCGCCTGAACAGCGTTGGCAGATTTGGGAATGGCTGGTTCTGCCGTTGGCGATTGCTTGCGGTGCCATGCTGCCGCCCGATGTTGCGCTGCCTGTGGCGATGATCGGGGGCACGGCTGCGGCAGCGCGTTTAGGGCAATTGGTTTACAAGCTGCGCGCCCAGCGACGCTGGTTTTTGCTCGAGTTTCGCGTGCTCGCACTGTTTGCGGTGATGGCGGTGTTGATCGCAGCGGCAAGTCTCGCGGCACCCGCGTTGGGATGGCGGCATTTGGCAATGACCTACGCAGCACTGATCAGTGTGAGCTTCGGACTCATCTTGTATCTGCTGTTGCGCTTTCCCGATGTCGCCAGCAAAACGCAAGAAGCGGTCGCAACGAGCTATGCCGTATCCACCCTTAGCCGCGTGGATTGCGATAACGCGGTTGCCCAAATCAAGCGCTTGTTCGAAGAAGACAAAATTTACACGGACGAGAATCTGAGCTTGAACGGCGTTGCAGAAATGATCAAGTTGTCATCGCATCAATTGTCCGAACTGGTCAACACGCAGTTTCAGATGGGTTTTTCGCGGCTGGTGCGGCAATTCCGCGTTGAGGCTGCAAAGAAAATGTTGATTGACGAGCCGCGCGCGTCCGTCTTGTCGGTCGGGCTATCGGTCGGATTTACCTCACAGTCCAACTTCTATGTTGCGTTCAAGGAATTCACCGGCATCGTTCCTGGGCAATATCGCAAGCAATCTATATCAAATGAGCCTGTTTCCAAAAACCATAACCAAAAAGATAATTCAGGAAACTTATAAGCCATTGATTTCATTTACACAATTCCGACTATAAAAAATTCATCTCCGAAACTATCAAAGCGGAAGCTATCGCGAAACGCGAGCGATAAATTGGTTGTGCTTCTTCAAGAAAAGAAGCTTTCACCATGCTCAACCTAGGAGATTAATCATGACAAATGTTGCATACGGACTCTACTTACTCATATCCATCGCCATGACCATTTGGGTCGCGAAAGTACTTTCCAAAAACGGCGAAGTGTTTCTGATCAAGTGTTTTGGCCAGGACGAAGACTTGGCGAAGTCGACCAACCACCTGCTCGTGGTCGGCTTTTATCTGATCAACATCGGGTTCATCTGCACACGGCTTGGGACGGGCTGGACGATGAGTGACGAGAGCATTGTTCCCACCGTTGGGAGCAATGTGGGACTCGCGGTTCTGGTGCTTGGCCTCATGCACTTCTCCAATATGATCATGATCGCGAAATTCGGCAGAATCGTAGGTAGCTGGGCCTCTCAGCGCAATGATGACGAAGATCGCCGTGTCGGATTGACGACTTCGCTCGAAGTTGACAGATGAGAGAGCGGTGATTGCGCGCGCGAATGCCACGGCATTCGCGGAATGTGCGCTCAACTCAGTACCAGAGCGCAACCCGAAGTACAGGAAAGGCGCCTGCACCGCAACCAGCACCAGCATCGCCCGAACCACCCCGCGCGATACCTACGTTGCCAATCAGCAATCAGCGAACCGTCCGTCGAACACCATTGTTTCGAGCCCGTCCTGCCGCAACAGGCTTAGCGCTTCAAATCGCGCAAGCGGAAACCGCAGCAGTACAAAGCACCCAGATAAGCGAAGCCACCGAGCGCAAATAGCGCGGTGAGCATCGCGGCGCGCGGGATTTCAGCCACCGACGTCCACCATGCGTCCCCTGGTTTTGCAAGTATGAGGATCGCGGCTGTGAACAGCGTTGCACCCAATAGCTGCCAGCCGTACCGCAGCCATCCATATTGCGGAACGTAAAGCCCCTGCCGGCGCAAGCCTCGATAGAGCCACCACGCATTGAGCACGGCACCCAGACTCGTGGAAAGCGCGAGTGCGGCATGTCCATAGCCCGGCGCGAGCTTTGGTACTAAGAACCAAATGAACAGCAGATTGAACAACTGCGAAATCAGCAGCACGCGTACCGCGATTTTGACGGGTGTCCGAGTATCTTGTTGGGCATAAAAAGCGGGCGCGAGAATTTTGATCCAGACCAGTGCAACGATCCCTACGGCGTACGCAGTGACGACTGGGCCAGTCTGAATTGAATCGAACGCAGTAAACGCGCCGCGCTGTAGCAGCGTCGCAATCATCGGCGTCGCGAGCACCCCCATCACGGCCATCGCGGGCAGCGTCGCCAGCAACGCAAACCGCATACCGTAGTCAAGCAGCTCGCCATACCCACGGGTGTTTTTCTCATTGCGCAATGCACCTAGCGCCGGAAGGATCACCGTGCCAATCGCGACACCCAACAACGCGGTTGGCAGCTCCATAATGCGGCCGCCCTTGTTAAGCCAGCTCACTGAGCCATCGCCCAAGAACGACGCGTAATTGGTGTTGATCAATTGGCTAAGCTGCGCGACCGAGACACCCAAAATGGCCGGGGCCATGGTTTTGAGCATGCGCTTCACGCCTTCATCGCGAAAATGAAAATCCCAGCGCGGGAACATTCCGACCTGATAGAGCGGCCACAGCTGAAGCGCCAATTGCGCGACGCCACCCGCCAAAACGCCCCACGCCAACGCCATGATCGGCTTCTCAAAATAAGGCGCAGCCCAAAGCGCCGCGCCGATCATGCAGACGTTCAGAAGTACCGGTGTGAATGCCGGAATGGCGAATCGTTTCCAGATATTCATCACGCCGCCAGCCAGCGCGGTCAGCGAAATGAACAGCAAGTATGGAAACATGACTTGCAGCATTTGTGTTGCCAACAGCGTTTTACCCGGCGTTTTGTCGAAGCCGGACGCAAACAAAGGGATCAGCCAAGGCGCAGCGGCAATACCCAGCGCCGTCACGATCAGCAACGCAACAAGCTGCAAGGTGGCCACGCGATTGATGAGTTGGTGAGTGGCCGCTTCTCCGCGTTGGCCTTTATATTCAGCGATCAACGGCACAAACGCTTGGGCAAACGCGCCTTCGGCAAACAGCCGACGCATCATATTCGGTAGTAAAAAAGCGATTTCAAACGCGTCGTTAGCCGCGCCGGCGCCGAATACTTTGGCGGTAATGACTTCGCGCGCCAGCCCCGCCACGCGCGACAGCGAGGTCATGGCGGAAACGCTCAGAATGGATTTGAAAAGGCTCACGGCTTGCAGGGTGCAGAAATTCCCCGTAGAATAGCTGGTTCACCGAATTCGTTACTAGAGAAAAGATTTTCTGCCATGGCAAACAGCGCACAAGCTAAAAAGCGAGCCCGTCAAAACGATAAACAGCGCGCCCACAACGCAGCGCTTCGCACCCAACTGCGAACCGCAGTGAAAAAAGTGCAAAAAGCCGTCCTCGCGGGCGACCAAGGCGCTGCGCAGAAGCAGATGCAAGAGTCGCAGTCCGTGATCGACCGTATTGCTGACAAGCGAATCGTTCACAAAAATCTCGCTTCACGCGTGAAGAGCAACCTCGTTCGTGCCGTTAAGGGCATGGGCGAAAAGAAAGCTGCTTAAGCTTTAGCTTCGAACTCGGTTGTGAAAAAAGGCCCCGCGGGGCCTTTTTTATTGCCAGCAAGGGTTAAGGCAAGTTCAGCGCAAAAAACCGCCATCCGCGCGAATCATGGTCAGATCGACAAAGTCCGCGCCGTCATGCTTGCTCGCGGCGTACTGCACGGCAAACCCTCCCAAGTCAATGCGCCCCAAGCGGCCGAGGGCCGCTGTCAGGCGTTCGCGCGTAGGTCGCACACCCGCCTTTTTAAGGCCCTCAACGAGCAAGCGAGCACTCACATAGCCTTCCATGCTCGAAAAGCCGAACGGCTCGTTCGGGTGAGCACGACGTAAATCATCCTGATATTCGCGCTGGACAGCGGTTGAACGCGCCCACGGGTAAGGCGCGATCTGCGACATAACCACACCCGACGCAGCGAACCCCGTCAATTTGGCAAACTGCTCGCCCCCAGAATTCACGGCCAGAAATGTCGCCCGAGAGCCCGATGTGCGCGATGCTTTCAGCAGTTCAGCGTACATCGTGTAGCCGCCGTGATTGAGCACACAATCCGCACGTGCCGCGTCAATTTGTTGCGCGATCACTGCTACGTCTGGTTTGCTCGCCAGCGCAATCGCCGCTACCAAAGATACGCCGTTTGTATTTGCAAGCCGCGTTACGTTGGCCAGATGCAGCCGCCCTGTCTCACTGTCAGAGTGAACAAACGCCAGTCGCGTTAGCCCATGCTGAGCGGCGTGCTTGATCAGCGCGTCAAACTCCATGACATGCGGCGCACGCACCGTAAACACGTACGGATTGAAAGGCTCGCGAAGCTGCGGCGAACCCGCCATACAGGCAACCAAGGCCAAATGCATTTCAGCTACAGCAGGCAGCAGCGCCGTGCATGGTCCGCCCTCAATAGAACCAAATAGAGCGACGACGCCCTGATCGGCCAGTTTGCGAGCGTTTTCTACGGTTCGTTTGCTGTCACCCGCGTCGTCAAGTACGAGCACGCGAATAGCCTCGCCATTCACTCCGCCCGCGGTGTTTACTCGATCAAAATAGGCTTGCGAGCCCTTGATGATCGCGAGGCCGAACGGTGCTAGTGACCCGCTCGTCGGGATGGACTGACCAATCAGAATTTCAGCGAACGTACCGAAACTCGCAAGCCCAAAAGACGATGCAATCAATACATGACGAACAAAACGTTGCAGCATGAAGCCTCCAATGCCCAAATAGCGATTGAGTACGAATTGTGCGAACAAGATCACGAAACAGTACTAATTAGAACCGATTCTTGGTTCCCGCGCAAAACTAGCGATTTCCAACCCAACAGAGGCGGGGGAATAGGTTTAGATACACACTTTGGCTGCGCGCGAAAGTAAGCGCCTAGTAGTCTTCGCTGCGTGCTACGGTCGGAACGGGTTTCGAGGACAGCACAACACTGTCCTGTGACATTCGGCGCGCCGATTCCGGCAAAAGCGTTGCTACCGCGTCTGCATCGATGGTGATCTGAAGATCATTGTCAACGGCGAAACTCAGGAAAAACTTAAACAGTCGCGGCTCAAGCACTGCCAATTCACGTTTAACGATCACGCAGCGCAGCCCATCACGCAGCGCTGGCGTCACCAGCGGGCTATAACGCAATTGCTCATCGGCACCAAAGGCCGACATCACGCCGCAAAGCCGATCCGACCAGTCGCTTGGACGAAACTGATGCCCCGACAGCGTGATCCCCTTGATAACGAGATCGCTATCGACGTGTGTTGCCGGAGGTGAAATGGGCGCGTTGGAGGCGCGAGTGCTCATGGCCAGCCTAAGTTCGTGGAGCGCATCATCCATGTGCAAGTGTTCATGGATAGGCTCGGTGATTTCAATTTTAGCAACGCGAGTAAACTCTCTCTTTTGAGAGCACTGCAAACGTAGCAATGCCTATGCCTAACGTTCAAACATCCCACGCCCCATCCGCCGCAAACGCTGCGCCCGTCGCCAAAGTCCGTCATTTCCTGCAAATGACCGATTTCACCGCGAACGAATACGCCTACTTGTTCGAGCGCACGCGCCTCATCAAAGACCGGTTCAAACGCTACGAGCTGTATCACCCGCTGCGTGATCGAACCCTTGCGATGGTGTTCGAGAAGAATTCGACGCGTACACGCGTAAGCTTCGAAGCGGGAATGAACCAGCTCGGCGGCTCGGCGATTTTTTTGACGAGCGAGGCTTCGCAAATTTCGCGTGGCGAGCCGGTTGAAGATTTGGCGCGCGTCGTGAGCCGCATGGTGGACGTGGTGATGATTCGCACCTTTCACCAAAGCGTCGTTGAACGTTTCGCAGAATTCTCACGCGTGCCGGTCATTAACGGCCTAACGGACGATCATCACCCGTGCCAAGTCCTCGCCGACATTTTCACGTTTGTTGAACATCGCGGCGACATCAAAGGCAAGATTGTCACGTGGGTGGGCGACGCCAACAACATGCTCAATTCTTGGCTACAAGCCGCCAAAATTTTGGATTTCACGGTGCATGCGTCAACGCCACCCGGCTACGAAATCCCGGCGTCGATGCTCGCTTCGGCCGATGGTCACGTGCGTGTGTTCGCTGATCCGCTTGATGCGGCGCGTGGCTCGCACTTAGTGACGACCGACGTATGGACCAGTATGGGTTTCGAAGCCGAAACCGAAGCGCGCAAAAAGGCGTTTGCTGACTGGTGCGTGGACGAAGAAATGATGGCGCTGGCCGACGCGTCTGTACTGTTCATGCATTGCCTGCCTGCGCATCGCGGCGAGGAAGTCACGGCGGGCGTGATTGATGGCCCGCAAAGCGTCGTGTGGGACGAAGCGGAAAATCGTCTGCACGCGCAAAAAGCGCTGCTCGAATATCTCGTCGTCGGCGAAGTCAAATCGTAGACGCTGCGCTTTCTTTGCTGCATGTCGACGATGCGTTCGTTATCGTCGACAAACCCAGCGGCCTGCTCTCGGTGCCAGGACGTGGCCCCGATAAAGCAGACTGCCTTAGCGCACGCGTACAAGCCGCGTTTCCCGACGCGCTCGTCGTCCACCGGCTCGACATGGAAACCTCTGGGCTCATGGTGTTCGCGCGCGGCATTGAGTCGCAACGCACCATCAGCCGCGCATTCGAGACGCGCGTCGTAAGCAAGTATTACGAAGCCGTGACGCACGGTTTGATCGAACCGAACGCGGGCACGATTGACTTGCCGCTCATTTGCGATTGGCCGAACCGCCCACGACAAATGGTCGATCACTCCATCGGCAAGCCCGCGACCACGCATTACGTGGTGCTCACGCGTGACGCAGTGGTCAACCGCACGCGCTTAGGACTAACGCCGATCACTGGTCGCAGCCATCAATTACGCGTGCACCTGGCCTCGTTAGGCCACGCCATCATCGCCGACAGCTTGTATGCACCCGTGCCGCCCGCAGTCGGCGAACGCCTGTTACTACACGCTGCGAAGCTTGCTTTCCCGCATCCGGTAAGCGGCGAAATTCAGGCGTTCGATTCTCCCGCCCCGTTCTAAACTCAAATCTGCTCCACCCCGTTTTTCGGCGTTTCACGTACGCTTTCCGCAGTTCGTCGCGTGCCCCTCGCGAGCGAAATCATGCCCCGCTAAAGTTCACTCCATCGCAACGACGCGATGCGACCGAAACCAAAAAAAGGGACATGATGATGAAAACCACCACGCAATTTACGGGCACACTTTCCACTGTTGATCGCGCACTCACCGCCGCCGTTTCAGCCACCACAACCTTCGCGTTAACCACCGTGATCGCCGCAGGTTTCCACGGCGTCGCAGCAACGCAAACCAGCGAATTCGTCGCAATGATTGCCAAAGCGTTCGCCTAATCATGGCGAACCCAAACACGCGAAAGCAAATTACCAAACGTAGGGCGGGCAACTCGTTGCACACGCGTCACCGCCAACCATGACGGTGCGGTCAGCGCAGGGTGCTCCCCCCCGCCCCCTCCTCCCGAGCATTCTGCGCTGACCGTATCATTGCCAACGCTTGCAAAAACAATTCAATGGCGCGTCAGTCCATCGACAAATTTGCTTTCGCTGCGACTGTTTTCCAGCGCGCGACTTCGCTCTCTGTGTGCTTGGCCAATGCCGCCCCGGTGTACTGCGCCTCCGGCAACAACTGAATTGCCTGAGTGGTCATCTTCTCAGTAAACGCCTTGTCCTGCATCGCTTTTAGATAGGCGTTTTGCACAGCCTCCAACGCAGCCTTAGGGTACCTTTTGGCGCATAGATGCCGTACCACGTTGATGCTTCAAACCCCGGCAAGGCCGTCTCGTGCAGCGTGGGAACATCTTTCAGTTGCGGCAATCGTGTTTTTGACGTGACGGCAAGCGCACGCACTTTTTTCTCGCTGATCTGCGGAAGCGCCGTGTTGGTTTGATCGAAGATGCCGTCAATTTGCCCGCCAATTACATCCATCAACGCGGGCCCCGCGCCTTTGTAGGGAACGTGACTTACCTGTATCCCCGCCGAACCCGCCACCAGCGCCGCAATCAGGTGTGAACTGGACCCTAGCCCAGCGTTGCTAAAAAACATTTTTCCCGGATGTTTCTTGGCGTAATCGACAAGAGCCGAAATATCTTTCGCCGGATGCTCATTCCGCGCCATCAGCACGAGGGGTGTGTCCGGAAAGCGAAACACCGCTTCGAAATCTTTCACGGGGTCGTACGATAGCTTTTTGTACAGTGCCGGCGCTGCGCCCATGTAGCCCATATGGCCTACGAGAAAAGTGTATCCGTCTGGAGTGACTTTGCTGACTTTAGTGGCACCGATCGTACCGCCCGCACCAGGCGTGTTTTCGATGATGATGGTCTGCTTCAACTCTTTGCCCACCTTTTCCGCGATACTGCGCGCCAACGCGTCTGTCGGGCCACCAGTGGCGAACGGCACGACCCAAGTAATAACGCGGCTTGGATATGCGGTCTGCGCGCTCGATGGTGTCGCGAAAAGCGAAGCGCCGACGGCAATACACACTAGCGTCATCGCGATTGCGCGCCGAAAGTTAGTAGAAATTTTCATGTGACCTCCTGAGAATAAATGTGTTGATGCGTCTGTTAGTGATGCGATTGCTGCGCGGAGCTTGCCAACGCAAGATCGACCATGACCGGCGCCATGCCAAGGTAGTTGACGGGGTCCGTAAGTTTTTCGAGCGCAGCGCGATCAAAGTGTGCGTTGACCTCTGGCAGGACGGCAAGCGCGTCCGCGAGACAGCCTCCGCGCTCGTTCACGGTGCGGCACGCGCCATAAACGATGTCGTGCGCCTGTTGCCGCCCTGTAAACGGTGCGAGGCCCATCATCACCGCTTCGGCAACGATCAGCCCATTGGTCAGATCGAGATTGCTGCGCATGCGCTTTTCATCAACGATCAGACCACCGAGCATAAATTTCGCTTGGTGCAGCGCGCCCGCAGCGAGCACAAAGCTTTCGGGGATCGCAATCCACTCAGCGTGCCACGGTCCCGTCGCGCGCTCAAAGTCTTGCACCATCGCGTCGAGCATCAAACCTGCGTGTTGGCGGATGGCTTTTGACGCAGCGAGGATCAGTTCACTGGAAATAGGATTTCGCTTTTGCGGCATGGTGCTGCTAGCACCGCGCCCTGTCACGAAGGGCTCGAACGCCTCACCAAATTCAGTCGATGCCATAAGCATGACGTCATACGCAATTTTTCCAAGCGAACCAGCCACCAGCGCTAGAAAATTGATGGTCTCGGCCAGCCCATCACGCGCCACATGCCATGTGGTGACAGGTACCGCTAGATCGAGCTCTCGCATCAGTGCAGCCTGCACCTCAAGCCCGTTTTCACCCAACGAAGCGAGCGTCCCAGCGGCCCCCGCAAATTGACCGACCAAGACGCGCGGCTTCAATTCGCGCAGGCGCTCGGCATGGCGATCCATCGACGCCAGCCAGATCGCAGCTTTGTAGCCAAACGTGATGGGCAACGCTTGCTGCAAGTGAGTACGGCCCGCCATCGGTGTGTCGCGATAGCGCGCCGCGAGCCCGGCGAGTATCTGGCGCAGCGAAGCGATATCAGCCTCGACGATGGAGAGCGCCGCGCGCACCTGCAACACGACGGCGGTATCCATAATGTCCTGCGTCGTCGCCCCCCAGTGCACATAGCGCCCTGCGTCGCCACACTGTTTTACCAACTGATGCACGAGCGGCAATATCGGATAGCCAACGATGTCAGTTTCTTCGCGGAGCAAATCGAAATCGAGTTTGTCAACGCTGGATTGTGCGGCGATGGTTCTCGCGGCATCCTCTGGGATCACGCCGCACTTTCCCTCTGCAATCGCCAGTGCAATTTCCACTTCGACATAGCGACTGATGAGCGCCTGATCGGCGAATACCGCACGCATCGCTGGTGTGCCAAATGCATCACGGAAAAAAATGGAATCGAGAGCGGTGGTAGCTTGCATGAAATATTTTTGACGCGTTAGAAGAGTTAGGCGCTTGCAACGAAATTTATATGTTCGGACATAATTTAACAATATGTACGAACATAATGTCAAGCCGTATAAATTGAATGCATGACATCCATACGATTTAATGAGCTTGCTGCCGAGCTTGCGAACGATATTGCTACCGGTACCTACCCGGTAGGTACGTTGCTACCCAAAGAGATGGCGCTTTGCGAGCAATACGGCGCAAGTCGGCACACTGTGCGCGCGGCCATTGCCGTGTTGTCGGATCAAGGCTTGGTGTCACGCAGGAAAAAGGCGGGCACGCGCATCGAATCGGCCACGCCCGTGACGGCGTTTCGCCAGACGCTCGCATCCGTGCGAGATCTCATGCATTTCGGCGAATCGCACAGTCGCGTGGTCCGCCAAGTGGCGGACGAAACAGCAAACCGAACGCTCGCCGGGCAGCTTGGCTGCGAGATTGGCAAGCATTGGTTGCGCATTTCGAGTTTGCGTTTGGGCGAAGCGTCCGATGAACTGCCCGTGGGCTGGACTGACGTTTACGTGGACGCGCGTTTCACAGATGTTGCGACGTTGGCTCGCGACCATCCCGGTGTGCTCGTCAGTTCGCTCATTGAGCAACGATATGGATTGCAAATCGCCGCGATCGAGCAAGACATTCAAGGCGGCGTTGTGCCCAAAGCGTTAGCCAAGGCGTTGCAAGCAGAGGCCGGATCACCCGCGCTGCGCATCACCCGACGCTACATCGACGCCGAGGGAGAAACCTTCGAGGTGTCAATCACGGTGCATCCGGCGGATCGATTTACCTTCTCGTCAAGGATGACGCGCGAAGGGCTGTGACATCGCGCGACGCATGGGCAAAAAAAAGTTGCTCGTCCTATGCAAGACTATCGAACAGTAAACGGAATCGACTCCAAAACGCTCATAAGTTTGTCGACCTCGTACGCAACTCGTTCGTGAGCACGGATGTTCGCGCCACTTTTCCGGCGTTTTTCCAACGAACTAAACAACAAATCTAGCGACGTTCGCATTCGCGGAAACACTGGCGCACGACCGTTGACATATAGTTCCTGCAACACGTCATGCAGATCGAGCAGAAAAATAGCTAACCGACAAATGTCTGCAATCTTGGTTTTGCCGAACAACTCGCGAACATCTACCCGACCAGTCGTGTGTCTGTGCGCGAAGTAATTGTTGCGAACTCCTGCGATTGATTCCTCGTAAATGTCTTTGAACCGATTAATGCGCAGCGCGATCTTCTGCACATCGGCTTTTGTGGGGTAGTAGGCCTCGTCCAAGTAATTGTCTAGCCACTCGGGCTTCTCGCCAGCGCCGCTCCACTTGCGCGCGGCTAACGACTCTCGCTGAAACAACTCAAGGTCCCTGTCAAAGGCTTTCACTAATTCCTTAATCGCGTACCTAGACTTGTCGTCGAATACGCGACTAATCGCTATGTAGGCTGACGTCTGAAATCCAGCTGCCACATATTTCCAAAACATGGGAGTCTCGTTGAGGCGTTGCAGCAATTTGCGCGATTTTCCAGCACGGAAGTTAATCGCCAGCTCTGCGTACACATACCCCGCTATCAGGTTCGCTTCATTTCGAAGGCTCTCCAGTTGGGATTCGAATCGCCTGTGACTCACGGACTACGCAATCACAAACGGCAACGTCCGCAACCGCTTCCCAGTTGCCGCGAATATCGCGTTACCAAGCGCCGGTGCAACCGGCGGCAGCCCAACTTCACCGATGCCGCCGAGCGGTGCGCCGGAGTTGATGATGACCGTCTCGAAGGCCGGGCACTCGGCCATCGAAAGCAAGGGGTAATCGTGCAAGTTACCTTGCTCGACCATGCCGTCGTTGAACGTGATTTTTCCTTTGAGCGCGGCGGTCAAGCCGTAAATCGCGGCGCTGGCGATTTGGGCTTTTACGTTGTCGGGATGTAGCGCGATGCCGCAATCGACGGCGGTGACGACACGGCGCACTTTGATTTCTTTGCCGACGACTTCAACGTCGACCACCTGACACACAATGCTCTTGAACGATTCAGCGAGCGCGATGCCGCGGCCCCAGCCTTTCGGTAAAACAGCGCTCCACTGCGCAGCGCTCGCGGCTGCGTCCACCACTTTGGCGAAACGCTGTTGATTTTTCAGTAATTCCAAACGGAAAAGATACGGATCTTTTTTGAGCGCTACGGCGAGCTCATCAACAAACGTTTCCACGAAAAACGCGGTGTACGAATTGCCGACGCTGCGCCAATATCCGAGCGGCACCGGCAGCTCAACTTGTGCGTGATCGCATTTGAAATTCGCGAACGCGTAGGGCAATTCCGCTGCGCCTTCTGCGTTGGTTTTGTCCGGCGGGAAATCGCCCGCCGCGAGAGGATTCATGCGGCCCATCACGCTTTTGCTCACGCTCGGCCCGACCATGCGGTGATGCCACGCGGACACACCGCCTTTGTCGTCGAGCGCTGCGCTCATGCGCGCCGACACTGCCGGGCGATAGGCGTCGTGCTTGATGTCTTCTTCGCGTGACCAAATCAGTTGCACCGGTTTGCCGCCGGCCACTTTGGCGCAGGCGAGCGCTTGCCGAATCACTTCGAGGTCAACGCGCCGACCAAAGCCCCCGCCGAGATACGGCGTGTGCACCGTTACGTTTTCTTCGGGCACGCCAACGTTGCCCGCAGCGAGCCAAAGCACTGCCGTGGGCGCTTGGTTGCCGACCCACACATCTACTTTGCCGTCTTTGATTTGCGCGGTGCAGTTGAGCGGCTCCATCGGTGCGTGCGCCAAAAACGGCACGCTGTATTCGGCGTTAACGCGCTGCTTTTCCGAAGTGGTTTTGATGATTTTTTCGGCGTCACCGTGTTTGCCGAACGTGCGGTGAAGCGGCTTCAGGTCGCTCGCCTTGCCGTCGAGCACATCGGCGTATTGCGCCGCGAGCTGCGCGCTTGAGTGCACGCTTGAGTGCACGCTTCCGGTGGGGCCACCGCCAACGAGGGTGACTTCGTTCAACGCTTTTTGTGCGGACCAATAGCTCGTCGAAATCACCGCGAGGTAGTTTTCACCGCGCACTTGATGCAATACTTCTTTCGGCGCGGTACCGCCGTTCCAGCGCACTTCGTGCAAGGTGCCCGACACAAACGGAATGTGCTTTATCGCTGCGTACAACAAGCCTTCGGGCCGCACGTCGATGCCGAACTGCGCGGTGCCACGCGTTTTTTCGACCACGTCGAGACGCGGTGGGCTGGTGCCCAAAAGCTTCCAGTCTTTCTGCGCTTTGGGGTTGGCAATCGGTGGCACCGGCAATACGGCGGCGGCTTGCGCGAACGCGCCGAGCGGCGCACGTTTATCGCTCTTCGCATGCGTGATGATTGACTTTTCGATACTGAGTTCGGTCGCGGGAACGCCCCACTTTGCCGCTGCGGCTGCGAGCAACACGTTGCGCGCGCTCGCAGCGGCCATGCGCATGGGCTCCCAGCCGTCGCGCGTGGACGTGGAGCCGCCCGTGAGTTGCACGCCAAGCACGCGCGCCGTGGTCATCATCGCTGCCTGCATGGCCGCCGGCGCGCTATCGGCCAGCGCCGTGACGTTGCCGTACACCGCGTTGATCTCGGCTTGTTCGACACGCACTTTGCTCCAGTCCGCGTCCAGTTCTTCGGCGACGAGCATGGCGAGCACGGTGTACACGCCTTGCCCCATTTCCTGGCGCGGCACTTGCACAACGACTGTGCTGTCGGGCGATATTTTGAGCCATGCGTTGAATGCGATTTCGCCCGCTTTCACCTGCGGCTTGAAGGCTTGCGCATTGGCCACGCGTCGCCACGCGAGCGTGGTGCCGATGGCGAGCGCACCGCCGACCAGGCCGCTGCCGATCAGGAAAACGCGACGTGCGGCGGAGTATTTTTTTGCAGCCATGATTACGCGCCCGCCTTCTTGAGTTGCGCCGCCTTTTTGATCGCCGCGCGCATGGCCGGATAGGTGCCGCAACGGCAAAGATTGGTTATCGCGGCGTCGATCTGCGCATCGGTCGGGTCCGGCGTTTTTTCGAGGAGCGCCGTGGTGGCCATGATGAAGCCCGCTTGGCAGTAACCGCACTGCGGCACCTGGTGCTCGATCCACGCGCGCTGCACGACGCTGGTGCCGGTGGCAGTGACGCCCTCGATGGTCGTCACCTGTTTGCCCGCAACGGACGCCAGCGGCGTCATGCAGGTGCGCACCGCCTCGCCGTTGATGATGACCGTGCACGCGCCGCACGCGGCGATGCCGCAGCCGAACTTGGTGCCAACGAGGTTGGCGTCCTCACGCAACGCCCAGAGCAAAGGTTTGTCGTCCGGCGCATCGAGCGTGACGGGCTTGGCGTTGAGCGTGAATTGCGTGGGCATTGTGAATCTCTAAAAATGTAAGGTTACGCTTATAACTTTATGGCTCCAACGACCGCCGGGCGGTCGTTATATGATCATAAATATATAAGTCGACTATAGTCATTAACGTCCTGCAACGACCGTACGGCTGTCGCTTAACGTTAAAAGCTGTTATTGATGTGGTGTGGCGGATTTGTGTTCCAACCGCCCTGACGCGAGCCAAATCAAAAACAAAACGGGTACGCCCATCACCGCCGTCCCGGTAAAGAACGTGTGGTAGCCGACGGCATCCACCGCCACGCCCGAAAACCCAGCGAGCCACTTCGGCAGTAGCAACATCATCGACGACAACATCGCGTACTGCGACGCTGTGTAATTGATGTTGGTCAGGCTCGACATGTAGGCGATAAAGCTCGTCGCGGCGATGCCGGAGGCGAGATTGTCAATCGAAATGACAAGCGTCAGCGCGGTCACATCATGACCGCGCGTCGCGAGCCACGAGAACAGCAGGTTGCTCGCGGCCGACAACACCGCACCGAGCATCAGCGTGCGCATCACGCCGATCTTGACCGACAGCACACCCGCAAGCAACGCGCCCACGAGGGTCATGACAACGCCGTAGATTTTCGAAATCGCCGCCACTTCATCCTTGCTGTAACCCATATCGACATAAAACGGCGGAGCCATGATGCCCATCACAATGTCACTCACGCGATACGTTGCGATCAGCGCGAGCACGAGTAGCGCGTTCCAGCCAAATCGCCGGAAAAAATCAGCGAACGGCTCGATCAACACGGTCTGTAACCACTCGGCAACGTTCTTACTCGGAACCAGCGGACGCGGCACGGGTTCGCGCGTAAACAGCACCGTGACAAAGCCGACGACCATTGACGCCGCCATCACCAGATACGCCACTTTCCAAGCGTTTGGATCGTAGTTCGCAGGGGTCGCCACTTCCGCGCGCGCCGCGACCCACAACACGCCTGCGCCCGCCCAAATCATCGCCAACCGATAGCCCGTCATGTACGCGGCAGCCAGCGCGCTTTGGTGATCTACATCGGCCGACTCGATACGAAACGCATCGAGCGCGATGTCTTGCGTGGCCGAGCCGAACGCCGTGAGCAGCGCGAACCACACGATAGGCGCGAGTGACACTTTGGGGTCCGTCAGCGCCATGCCCACCAAGCCGCAAACGATCATAAGTTGCGACAACAGCAACCAACTGCGCCGCCGCCCGAGCGCGCGGGTCAACCATGGAATCGGCAATCGATCCACCAGCGGCGCCCAGCACCACTTAAACGCATACGCCAGCCCAACCCACGACAAATAGCCAATCGTCGATCGATTGATGCCCGCTTCGCGCAGCCAAAAGCTCAACGTGCCGAGCACCAAAAGCAAAGGCAAGCCCGCGGAAAACCCCAGCGCCAACATCCGAAGCGACGCCGGCTCCAGATACACACGCAATGACTGCAACCACGTTAATTTCGGCGTGGCAGCGGATGCAACCTCTTGTGGCGTTGGCAGGTCTGATGACTTCATCCAGCTATTATCTATGTATGATGAAACGCCTCACCTCCCTCCTCATCGCCACCGCCGCGGCGGTTGCCACCTTCGCGCTGCCCGCTCAGGCGCAGCTCGCCAAACCGTTCCTCTGGGAGCTCTCCAAAGGTGGCAAAACGGTGACGCTGTTTGGTTCATTGCACGTCGGCAAGAACGATTTCTTTCCCTTGCCAGACGCCGTCCTGAAGCGCTTCGACGACGCGAAAGTATTGGCCGTCGAAGCCGACATCACCGTCGCTGAAACCCAGCAAGCCTGCATCAAACTTGGCGCAACGACCGACAAACTCGAAGGCGTACTCCCCGCTGAAGACTACGCCGCGCTGCTCAATTACGCGAAGGCCTCTGGCCTTCCCGATGGTGCATTCCAGAACCGCAAACTGTGGCTGCTTAATCTGGTTGTCGTCGGCGTGGAGCTGGGTCAGCTCGGTGTTGATTTCAGTCGTGGTCTCGACGTGGTATTCCTGCGCGACGCCAAGAAAGACAAAAAGCGAATCGCAGAGGTCGAAGGTGGCCTGCGCCAATGCTCCGCGCTCGCCGCCGCCACCAACGCAGAATCGGCCGCAACAATGGCGCGCTTTTTGGCAACCGTTCGCGAAAACAAAATGGAGAAGCGGCTGGACGAAATGGTGAATGCCTACCGCGCTGGCGACGCCACCACGATGGCGCGCGTCATCAACGAAGAGTTTGGCAACACACCCGATGGGTTATCGGCCCGTAAGCGCGTTTTCGATGATCGCCACCCGCCAATGGCCGACGCCATCGACGGCTATTTCAAGCAGGCTGACAAGCACTTCGTTGTCATCGGCGTAGGCCACATGGTCGGTGAAAACAACCTACTCGAAGCGCTCGCCAAAAAGGGCGTGACCATCAAGCGAGTCGAGTAGCCTCGGCACTGCTGATTTAAGCTTCCGTCGTTTCCGTAACTTGCGTAGGGCGGGCACTGCGCGCCCCTACGACTCACCAAAAAGGGCGTGACCGAGTAGAGCCGCGCCTGCAGCGGTTTGCGGGCGGTTTGCGGGCGGTTTTAGTCCGCCAGAAACCCGTTCAACGCGCGAAGATCATCTTCATTCAGGACGCCCGTTGCGGCCTTGAGGCGAATATTGTTTAGCAACGCGTTGTAGCGTGCTTGCGCAAGATCGCGTTGCACTTGTGTGACTTGTTGCTGTGCGTTGAGCACATCAAGATTAGTCCGCACGCCGACTTCTAAGCCCAGCTTGGTTGAAGCAAGCTGCGTCTCCGCCGATTTGAGCGCTTGTTGTTGCGCGGCAACGCCCGCAACACCGCTGGTCACGCCCAGATACGCCTGACGCACATTGAGGCCGGCCGTGCGGCGCGCGGCTTCCACATCGTTGCGATTTTTGTCGACCAGTGCCAGCGTTTCACGAATACGCGCATTCACGCCGCCGGAAATGTCAAACGGCCAGTTGAAGGTCACCCCAATCAAGCCACTGTTCGACCAGGAGCCGCGGTTGAGGCCGGTACTACCGGTGTTCTGCGCGTGCGCGACGTTGGCGGTCGCGTCTAACGTCCAGTCCTTGCCGGTCTCCGCGCGTCGAACGTCGTATTCCGAGACGGCGAGTGTTTGTTGGGAAATCTGCACCGCGAACGCCTCGCGCTCTGCACGGGTGACCCAAGCTTCCATACTTTCGGGATTGGGGGCCGGCACCTGTGCGTTGTTGCGCAGTTTCTTTAGGTTAGCCTCAAAACGGCCAACGACGTTTCGGAGCGCCCAGCGCGTGCGATCAACTTCGTTTTTCGCGGATATTTCTTGCGCCAACACTTGGTCGTATCGCGACTGTGCTTCGTTGGTGTCCACAATCGTCGCTGTGCCCACCTCGAAATTGCGTTTAGCCTGCGCAAGCTGCTCCGTCAAGGCGGCCTTTTGCGACTGAACGAGCAGCACATTGTCCTGTGCGAGCAGGACATCAAAGTAGGCCTGTGACAGACGACTGGCCACATCCATTTCCGCGGCTTTTACTGCGAGCTCGGAAATTTTCACCGCAGCATTGGCTTGTTCAATCGCGACGGTGTTGCCTGGGCGGATCAGCGGCTTGTTCACATACGCCGACACGCTAGCAGCAAGGTAGCCACGATCCGTTTGCGCCGATGAGAGGCCACGAACATGCGAGTCGAAGTAATTGGCGTTAGCGCCAGCGTTAACGCCCGCAGCAAATCCGTTAGCGGCTTCGGCTTGCGCGACGCGTTCGCGCGACGCTTGCAACGAAGCCCGCGCAGAAGCGACTGCCGGGTCTTGCGTCGTTGCATCACGATAGAGCGAGAGCAAATCAGCGCCATAAGCTGCGCCAGCACCAGAAATCGCACCTGCGATAGACAACGATACAGCGGAGAGAGAAAGGATTCGGGTCAAGCGCATTAAAAGCTCCAACGATCACTAAATAGGGACAAACAACAGTTCAATCGCAAGCGAGTAGGTCAATATTTCGGGACGCTAGGATCAACCACCTGCGACCAAGCATCGATGCCGCCACGTAGGTTAATGAGCCCGTCAAGCCCTTTGCTCGCCAAAAATTGCGCGCAATTCATGCTGCGAACACCGTGATGACAGATCACAACCATCGGCTTCGAGGCAGGATCGTCGCCTTGAAGTGCACGCACCTCATCGACTCGACCGACCAGCGTCGACATCGGCACATTCACCGAACCGTCGATTCGCGCCAGCTCAAACTCCCACGCTTCACGCACGTCCAGAAGCACGGCGTTGGCCAACGGGGCTTGTGCATCGCTGCGCGTCTGCGCGAGCGTCTGAACGTCAAGCTGTTGAATCATTAAAAAACGAAGCCCGGCGCTTTGGCCGCGTTGGTCAAGGGAGGCAAAACAGTTTCGAACAGCGTGCGGCTGTGGCGACCGCCAGTTGCGCTGACCGTCGTGAGCGTCGCGTTCATCACGGGCAATTTGCCGATGACGGCGAAAATTTTGCCTTCCGCTTTGAGCTGCGAGAACACCTCGTCTGGCAACACTTCCATCGATCCGGTGAACACAATCACGTCGTACGGTGCCTGGCCCTTCCAGCCGCGCGCACCGTCGCCGGTGATGATGCTCGCGTTGGTAATACCAGCGCGCGCCAAATTGTCGGCGGCGAACTTAGCCAAGGCTGGGTCGAGTTCGATGCTTGTCACCTTCGCTGCGCGCGAGGCCAGTAAGCCGGTAAGGTAGCCGCCACGCGCGCCGATTTCGAGCACATGTTCTTTACCGTTCAAACCCAAATCCTGCGCAACGCGTGCTTCCATTTTCGGCGTCCACATTTTTGCGGTCGCGGAAATCGGCGTAATCGGCACCTCCACATCCATGAGTGCGAATTCACGCTGCGAGGGTGGCAAAAAGTTTTCGCGTTTGAGTGTGTGCAACAAATCAAGCACGTCGGTATCGAGCACATCCCATGTGCGGATTTGCTGTTCGACCATGTTGAAGCGGACTTGTTCGATATTCATGTGCGTCATGTGCGGATAGGCGTGGGTACGCGATGATTAGGGTCGGGACTGTGCCATTTTAACGGGCAAATTTCATAAATGACCGCGAGTCAGTTAACTAAGTTTAGCGGAAATTTGATCGTGCGCAAGGTCGCATCATTCAGCCGGAGACGCCACTACCGAGTGTTCGTCGTGTGTCCCGCCGTGGCGCGCCGCTTTTTTCGCTGCACGCCGCTCTTTGAACTCCTCGATCATTGCGTAAATCACCGGCACGACGACCAGCGTCAAGATTCCCGAGCTGAGCAAGCCACCAATAATCGAGCGCCCCATCGTACCGTCCGCGCCTTCTTTTAGCGCCAACGCCATCGGCAACATGCCAAAAACCATCGCCGCTGTCGTCATCAAGATCGGGCGCAATCGAATGTGCCCCGCAGACACCAGCGCTTCGGTGATGCTCTTGCCTTGCTCGCGCCGCGCTTGATTGGCGAAGTCCACCAGCAAAATGCCGTTTTTCACGACTAGTCCCATCAGCATGATGAACGCGATCATGGCAAACATATTGAAGGTGGTGCGTGTGACAAATAGCGCGAGCATTACGCCAACGAGCGACAGCGGCAGCGTCGCCATGATCGCCAGCGGTTGCGCGAAACTCATGAACTGCGAGCCCAACACGAAGTAAATGAACGTCACCGCGAGTACCAACGCCACGATGGCGTAACCGAACGAATCGCGCATGATTTGGTTGTCGCCGTCTTGCTGAAAGCGATAGCCCGGGGGCAACGGGAACGCCTCAATCAACTTATTAACGTCGTTGCCCACGTCACCCGGTGTGCGTCCCTTTGCGTTCGCACTAATCGTCACCTGCCGCTGCAAAAACGCGCGCTCAATGCTCTTCGGATTTGTGCTCTCACTGATAGTGGCGACACGCTCCAGCGCGAGCGCATCGCCATCAAGTGCTCGTGGATTCGCCAGCGGGATTTGCAGCAATTGCGCGGGGTCGTTTCTGACGTTCGCGGGCAAACGCACTGACACGTCCACTGAGTTACCCGAAGGTGGCAACCACGTGGCCACCGCATCCCCGGCCACTAGCGCACGCGACACCGAGCCAATCGTAGACGGCGTGATACCAAACTCCGCGCTCTCTGCACGTTTCGGCATGATCACCAGCGCTGGCACCGCTGCCTTCTCGCTGCTGTCGATGTCGACCACGCCGTTGATCTTCTCAAGCTTCTCGACGAACTGCTCAGAAAGTTGCTTGAGCATGGTTGCATCAGGTCCGACGAACGAGACTTGCACTGGCTTATTCCAGCCGACCGACACGGTCATGCCAGCAATGCCTTTCACCGAATCCCGCGCGATGTCTTCGAGCTGCTTTTGACTGCGTGTGCGTTCGGTACGAGGCTTCAAAATCACGTTGATCCAGCCGGTGTTTTTTCCGCGACCACCACCGGCGCCGGAATACAGTAATTTGATCTCGGGAATCTTGCGTAACTCGGCCTCAGCCTGCGCAACTTTCACCGTCGTGTAATCAAGGCTGGACCCGACCGGCGTCTCCAAGCGCATTCCAAATTCGCTTTGGTCGTCTTTAGGCACAAATTCGCTACCGATCAGCGGGAATAAACCCATGCTGCCCACGAACATGGCGGCGACGATGGCGAGCACTTTTTTGCGATGGCCAAGCGACCAACGAATCACGCGCTCGTATTGATGCTGCAAGCCTTCCATACGTTGGTCAAACCACGTCAGGAATTTGCCCAACAACGGCAAGCGCTTGAAGCGATCTCCAAGCGGATCGGCCCACACGGCTGAGAGCATCGGGTCGAGCGTGAAGCTCACAAACAACGAGATCAACACCGCAACAACGACCGTCACGCCAAACTGATAGAAGAACAAACCGATGATGCCGCCCATGAACGCCACGGGCGCAAACACCGCCACAATCGCGAGCGTCGTCGACAACACGGCAAGGCCAATTTCTTCAGTCGCTTCGAGCGCGGCCTGCCGGTGCGACTTGCCCATTGCGAGGTGACGCACAATGTTTTCGCGCACCACAATCGCGTCATCGATCAATAATCCGATACATAACGACAACGCCATGAGGGTGAGATTGTTCAGCGTGAAGCCAAACGCGTAGAGCGCAATGAACGTCGCCACCACGGAAATCGGCAATGTCAGGGCCGTGATCACCGTGCTGCGCCACGACGCGAGGAACACGAATACGATCAATACCGTGAGTAAACCGCCTTCGATGATGGTGCTTTTCACACCGTCTACGCTCGACTTCACGTACTTCGATTGGTCCGAAAGAATCGTCAATTCAACGTCGGCGGGCAACTCTTTTTTCAAGCGTTCAATGGCCGCTTTGACGCCCTGTCCGACTTCTACCGTATTGCTGCCGCGCACCTTGAGCATGTCGAGGCTGATGGCGCGAACGCCGTCGATGCGCGCAAAACTGGTCTGCTCTTTGTTGCCGTCAACGATGGTTGCCACGTCGCCGAGGCGCACTTGCAACCCATCGCGCCGTGCGACGATGAGATTGGAGAAATCCGCCACCGTTTTGAAGCGCGCATCCACGCGCACGGATTTGTCGTTTTGGCCGATGGTGATGTTGCCCACGGGCGCGTCGATGTTGTCGGTGCGAATCGCGTTCAAGACTTGATCGACGCCGATGCGCCGCGCGCGCAGTTTTGCGGGATCTGGCTCGATTTGAATTTCACGCGTTGATGAACCGCTCAGGTTCACCGTGGCCACGCCGGGCACATTTTCCATGCGGCGGCGAACGACTTCTTCGACGATGTACGAAAGGTCGGGCAGTGTGCGTACTTTTGACGTGACGCCAAGCGAAACAATCGCCTTGTCGTCGTCGCGATTGGCTTGCGAAACGTAAGGCTCTTTTGCCTCCTTCGGGAAGCCCGGCCGAATCTGCGCAAGCTTGTCGCGCATTTCCTGCATCGCGACTTTAATCTCGGTGCCCATCGCAAATTCGACGATCACGAGGCTCGAATTTTCACGGGAGCGCGACGTAATCTTCTTCACGCCAGAAATGGTGTTCAGCGCGTTTTCAATCGGCTTCGTCAGGTCGTTTTCTACGGCCTGCGGGCTCGCGCCGGGATACTGAACGACGGTGAAGGCGAACGGCAAATTCACCTCGGGCATCGCATCAATCGGCAGCCGGAAATACGACACTGCCCCCATCACCATGAGCGCAAACATAACCATGGTGCAAAACACCGGGTTTTTAATCGCAACGCGGGTCATCCACATGGTGCGTGCTCCTTATTTCGCTGCGGGAGCCGGAGCCGCGACGGCTGCAGCCGGAGCGGCGGGGACAGCTGGCGTCGCTGCTGTCGCGGGTGCGGCACCGGGCAACGTGACCGCTTGGCCCTCGTTCGGCTCTGCGCCGCGCAGCGTCAGCACTTTCGCGCCCGCAGCCAAGCCATCGGTGACTGCTACGTTTTCACCCGACGTTGCGCCGAGTTTGACGCGCAGCTTTTTCGCTTTGCCGTCTTGCACCACCCACAAGTAATTTCCCGCAACGTCGGTTTTCACGGCAACGCTCGGCACGGCCACTGCCGCGCTCGATTGCGACAAACGCAATTGGCCCGATAAGAAAGCGCCAGCTGGAATGCCGCTGTCCGCGGGAAGTGCGAAGCGCGTCTCCACCGTGCGAGCCGCGCTGCCCGTGGTCGGGATGATTCGGGTGAGCGTGCCGTCGACTGACGCGCCGCCGGTGTCGAGCGAAAAGCTGGCTTTTTGCCCAATTTTCAATTCGGCCACACGCTCCGCAGGAACCGGAACCACAACTTCCAGCGACGTCGGATCAAGAATGGTGAACACCGCCATTTCGTTGCCGATGCGCTCACCGGGCTCGACACTGCGCTTCGAAATCACGCCCGAAATCGGGGCAATCAGCGACGTCTCATTCAGCGCCGATTTCGCGATGTCGAGCTGCGACTTGGCCGCTTCATAGGCCGAACGCGCCGCCACGAAATTGCTCTCGCTGCTGTCAAGCGCGGTTTTCGAGATGAAGCCGCGCTCCGCCAGCGAGCGCTGCTGCGCACGCACCGATTCGGCCACGCCTAGCGCGGCTTGCGTTTGCTTAATCGCCGATTCACGCTCCATCAGGCGCAGGCGCAGCTCATCGCTGTCAACCTTCGCCAGCCTTTCGCCCGCCTGCACCCGGTCGCCCGCGCGCTTGGTCATGCCCGTCGCCGTGCCCGCATGCCGCGAACGCACAATGGCTTGCTTGGCGGCGTCCACACTGCCCGCGACCGGAAGCGATTGGACGAGCGTGGTCGGGCCTGCGGTCACCATATCCACCGATGCCAACACCAATGGCGCGTCGGCTTTCTTGGCTTCGGCAAGTTTCGCGGCAGCCGCAGCGTCTTTATTGCGTTTGGCCATAAAGCCAGCGCCCGCAGCGCCAACCACCAACAAAAGCCCCGTCACCACCATCCATCGTTTGATACGCATGCGTTCTCAGGGCTTGTGGCCCTTCTCCCGTTTTTCAGAATGGTGGAAGGCTAGGGCATTTGTCGGGCTTGCGCGCGGGTGGTGCGACAAAGCCCCGCTTTTCTGGCGCGAACTGCGGGCACGTTTACGCCGCGTGAAATACTGGCTCGCTCGTTATGACTTTTGACCGCTATCGACTGCCCTGTGGTGTTTTTGCACTATTTATTTGCTAAATCGACTTTATTACAAATTTGCGTCTAATGACCGCCAGCCGGTCGTTAGACATAAAAAGCTGTATCGCAAGACGCACGAAATCCAGCCCCCAAAATGACGCGAAAGCACGTGGGCGCTGGTAAAATCGAGGGTTACCCTCATATAGCTTGCCTATTAGAGGCGCGGCGCTGAGTCTGTCCGATTTGGCGATCAAACTGCGTTTCTAGTCGACGTCGTCACGCATCTTTCTGCCAGGTTCACGATCCCCGTGGTCCTTTGTGCACTGGAAATTTGAAGCATGGTCAAAGCCAAATCAAAACCCGCCGCAAAAGTTAGCAAAACAGCGAAAGCGAAACCGGCCGTAAAAGCCCGTGTTGCCGCCAAACCTGTCGTCCTGACAAAAACCGGCAAGGCAAAGCCCGCGAAACCCCAAGCGAAAGCCGCCAAGGTTGCGCCGAAGTCGAAAGCCGTTGTGAAGAGTAAACCTGCGTCAAAAGCAAAACCTGCTGCGAAAGCCAAGCCTGCCAACAAACCTTCAGCGAAGGCGGCAGTGAAATCTAGCGCGAAAAAAACAGCAGTTGTCAAAGCAAAGCCCACAGCGAAGGCAAAAAGTGCCAAGCCCGCAGCAAAAAGCGTGACAAAACCCGTAGCCAAGCCCGCAGGAAAAACCCCCTCCAAAGTTGCGACCAAGGTCGTCGCCAAGGCAAAAGTAGCCAGCAAGCCAGCCGCTAAGCCCGTGGGCAAAGCAGCGAGCAAGCCGGTTGCGAAAGCTGCTGCAAAAGCAGGTGCCAAGGCTTCCGCCAAGACGGTGAAAGTAGTTGCGAAAGCCGTGGTGAAAACCCCGGCGAAAGCTGCCGCAAAACCTGTCGCAAAACCCGTATCAAAGCCGGTTGCCCAGCCCGCCGCTAAATCCAGTTCGACCTCATCGAAGGCGCCAGCGGCCAAGGCCGTTGTCAGTGCGCCAAAAGCAGCGACACCCACCAAGGGCACCAGCAAACCATCCGAAAAGGCCGTTATTAAGTCCACTCCTCCTGTCGCGGCCAAGCCGGTCGAGACCAAACCTTCCAAGCCCTCTAAACGTGACGGAGCTGACAAGCCCGTGGCCGCTGCCCCCGTTGCAGCGCCAGCCAAAGCCGCAGCCCCTGCAGTGGTAGTCAAAACCGGCAAGCCCGGTCGTCCTCCGAAAAATGCGGTTGACGCCGCACCCGCCGTGGTCGCTGACGTTGCCGACGCAACGGGCGCCGCGCCTGACGACGCAACGGCTGCGCCGATTGCAATCAACCCGCTGACCGGGAAGCCAAAGACGCGCAAGCAACTGCTGCTCGAAAAGAAACAGGAAGCGCTCCTGAAAGCGCTCGCGCCGTTCAAGACGGTTGATGCCGAAACCCGTCGTCTGCGCCTCAAGACGCTGATTACGCTCGGTAAAGATCGTGGTTACCTGACGTACTCCGAGATTAACGATCACCTGCCAGACGACTTGGTGGACGCCGAGTCCATCGAAGGCATCGTTGCGATGATCAACGACATGGGTATTCAGGTGTTCGACGAAGCGCCTGCTGCCGAAGAGTTGATCATTTCTGAAACAGCGTCGGCCGTTGCCGACGATGACGTCGCCGAAGAAGCCGAGCGCGCGATTTCGCAGCTCGACAGCGAATTCGGTCGCACCACCGACCCCGTGCGTATGTATATGCGCGAAATGGGGACGGTTGAGCTCTTGACGCGTGAAGGCGAGATCGAAATCGCCAAACGCATCGAAGACGGTCTCAAACACATGGTGCAAGCGATTTCCGCGTGCCCGATGACCATCGCCGATATTCTGCTGTTGGCCGACAAGATCGAAAAAGGCGAAGCCATTGCCGACGACATCGTCGACGGTATCGCTGGTCTTGAGCCGCCTGAGCCCGCGCCTGCGCCCGCTCCGAGCGATCAAGACGGCGACGAAGAAGCCGAAGAGGAAGAAGAAGACGAAGAGGCCACCGCGGCCCTCTCCGCGGAGCTTCTGGCCAAACTCAAAGCGCTCTCGCTCGAAAAATTCGGCACGATTCGTAAGAACTACGCCAAGGTACTCGCCCACATCGAAAAGGGCGAATACAAGAGCGAAGGCTACGTAAAAGCGCAGAAGAAGATCACCGAAGAGATGACCGACATTCGCTTCGCCGCGAAGATCGTCGAGCAGCTCTGTGACTCCGTGCGCTCGCAAGTCGATCGCATCCGCGGTCATGAGCGCAAGCTGCAAGAGCTCTTGGTTTTCAAATGCCAAATGCCACGCGATCACTTCCTCAAAATGTTCCCCGACAAGGCAATGGACCTGACGTGGATCGACAAGGAAATCGCTGCTGGCAAGCCGTATAGCGAAGTAATGGCAAAGAATCGCCAAGCATTGGTTGAGCGCCAAGAAGCGCTGCTCGAATTGCAAAAGAAAGTGCAACTTCCGCTGCAAGACTTCAAAGACATTTACAAACAAATGTCTTCCGGCGAAGCCAAATCGCGCAAGGCCAAGAAAGAAATGACCGAGGCCAACTTGCGCCTCGTGATCTCTATCGCCAAGAAATACACGAACCGCGGGTTGCAGTTCCTCGACTTGATTCAAGAGGGCAACATCGGCCTCATGAAAGCGGTCGACAAGTTCGAATATCGTCGCGGCTACAAGTTCTCGACCTACGCCACATGGTGGATTCGTCAGGCCATCACCCGTTCCATCGCCGATCAAGCGCGCACCATTCGTATTCCGGTGCACATGATCGAGACGATTAACAAGATGAACCGCATCTCGCGCCAAATCTTGCAAGAAACGGGTATCGAGCCAGACGCGCCCACGCTCGCCGCGCGCATGGAAATTCCCGAGGACAAAATCCGCCGCATCATGAAGATCAGCAAAGAGCCGATCTCCATGGAAACGCCGATTGGCGACGACGACGACAGCCACTTGGGCGACTTCATCGAAGACACGCTCACGCTGACGCCGATGGACGCCGCCGTGCAAGACAGCCTTCGCGACCTGTGCAAGGAAGTGCTCGACACCCTCACGCCACGCGAAGCCAAAGTGCTGCGCATGCGTTTCGGCATCGAGATGAACACCGACCACACGCTCGAAGAAGTCGGCAAACAATTTGACGTCACGCGCGAGCGCATCCGTCAGATCGAAGCCAAAGCCCTACGCAAACTGCGCCACCCAAGCCGCGCAGAACGCCTCAAAGGCTTCGTCACCGAAGCGTAAGTTGCGGCGACGCAAACGACAAACGGGCCATCGGGCCCGTTTTTGCTTTCTCGCGCTGCGTAAGCCATCCGCACCGCACACCGCACGTCGATGCGATAATTAAAGCTAGTGGGCCGTTAGCTCAGTTGGTTAGAGCAGAGGACTCATAATCCTTTGGTCGTAGGTTCAAGTCCTACACGGCCTACCACTCCCTCTTGGCGCTCGTAGATAGCGCTCACCAACTTGGCCCCGCCGTGGGACAAATTTGGGCCGCTTGCAGCAAGACAACGCATCTCGCTATCAGCGCAAGACTGTCATTCCCACGAAGGCGGGAATCCAGACCGATAACGAACTCTCCCCCACGCTTTCTATCGGCCGCAGCGCACAACTACACGCACAAACCCCTTGCGCAAATTGATATTTACGTCAATAATTTGCCAATATTAGCAGTATTTTGACGTAAATATCAATTGCAAACCCTTCAAGAACTAGGTCAAGCCGTAGCATCGCGTCGCCAGGCCCTTGGCTTACAGCAAGGCGTTGTGGCAGAGCGGGCCGGCATCACCGCCGAGACGCTCTCGCGCTTCGAGCGCGGGCGCACGGCCGAATTCGGCGCGCGCAAACTGCTCGCTGTGCTCGCCGTATTGGGTATGGAGCTTGACCTCGCCACCGCCGGACAATCCGGCACGCTCGACGAGCTGCGCCGCGAACGTAACGGTGCGGGGAGCGCGTGAAGCTCGCCGTCTACGTGCTCGGTCGTGAGGTCGCCATCCTGGAACAGGCGGGCGACTTCAAAAGCGTATTGACCTACCACGCGCACACCGCGCCGGATGACTTCGTATCGCTCACGATGCCAGTGCGCACCGAGTCGTACGTGTGGGACGACCAGTTGCCGCCCGTACTTCAGATGAACTTGCCCGAGGGCTACTTGCTGCAAGTACTGCAAGAACGATTCGGACCGCATGTTGGCGCGAGTCCGATCGCCCTGCTCTCTGTTATCGGTCGCAACATGGTCGGCCGCATACAAGTCGCCGCGCCCGGCGCAACGCTGAGCGAGCCCGCAAACGCGATCGAAGTATCCGCACTGCTGCGAGGTGACAACTCCGAAGAAGCCTTCGCAGAACTCGTTCGCCAACACGCCACTAGCGGCGTCTCCGGCGTCGTACCGAAATTTCTCGATGCGCAGAACGAATCGGCTAACGCATTCAAAAAAATCAGCGTCATCACCCACCGCCACATCATCAAAGGCTCGAGCCACGCGCTGCCGTTCATCGCCCTCAACGAACATCTCTGCATGCAGGTCGCCGCGCGCGTCACGCCGACCGCCAAGACGGAAGTGTCCGACGACGGTCAAGCGTTGGTCGTGCATCGCTTCGACGTGAACGACGAAGGACAGCCACTACGCGGAATGGAAGATTTTTGCTCGCTGCTTGGCTTGCGTCCAGCGGCCAAATACGACACAACGTGGGAGCGCATCGCTCGCGCCGTGCGCGATCACGTGCCCGGCGAGCGGCGCTTAGAAACCTATCGCCAACTCGCCACGACGCTGCTCTTGACCTACGCATTGCGCAACGCCGATTGCCACGCAAAAAATCTTGCGTTGCTCTATACGACACGAGCCGACGCGCAGCTCTCGCCCACCTACGACATGCTCACCACAAACGTATACGCGGGCTACCAACACAACCCGCCGGGCATCGAATTCATGGGCAAGAAAACATGGGGCCCCGGAAAGAACCTGCAAAGATTCATCGCCACCACCTTCGGCATTCCCCCGCGCGAACAAACGCACATCGTCGAAGCCATCAGCGACGCAGTGGCCGACGTAGCGCCGCAGGTGCGACAAGCCATGCAGCAACACGCGGGCTTTGAAGACATAGGCAAACGCATGCTCATGGCGTGGAGCGATGGCGTGCGTGGGCTGCGCGACCATCGCACCTACGCGCTCGGTGACTGGAGCGCAGGCGAGGCATTTGAAAACTTTTCACCGCCACCAAAACTGAAAACTGAATCCTCTTCGATTGGACGTTCGCCACTACTTGGCAAACGTTAGGTCCAAATTTTCCCCGAGGTCCAAGTAATATGCGTTTCTTCGAAGATGGCCCATCAATACCCGATGAATTGCTTGTCGCAAGAGACGAAGGTCGCGTAGTTTTCTTCTGCGGCGCGGGTGTGTCACGAGCACGCGCAGGACTGTCAGATTTTTTTGGCTTAGCCGAAAAAGTAATACAGATGCTAGGCGTCACCGCAGATCATCCAGCATGTAAGGTACTACGTTTGGCCAGAGAAACAGACGTGCAAACGGGAGTCGCAGGGTTAATCTCTGCAGATCGCATCTTTGGACTATTGGAACGGGACTTTCTGGATCGCGATATTCAATCCGCCGTGGCCCAGGCGCTCAAGCCTAAGCTCGATGTAGACCTGTCAGCCCATCAGATTTTGCTCCAACTGGCTACAACGCCGTCGCACAAGGTGCGCCTTGTCACGACCAATTTTGACCGCCTGTTCACTGATTGCGACAGCAAGATTCCTTCTTTGCAGCCGCCTCGGTTGCCTGATCCATCGCGTCAGGATGAATTCGATGGAATCATTTACCTCCACGGTCGCGCGAACGTTGATTACGACCGATCTGAGGGAGATGGCTTCGTTCTCTCAAGCTCTGAGTTTGGGCGCGCGTATCTGTCAGATGGCTGGGCAACCAGATTTTTTCGAGACATCATTGAAAAGTATGTCGTTGTCTTTGTCGGATATTCGGCTGATGACCCACCAGTACAGTACCTGCTCGAAGCACTGAACAAATCCGTCGGTCAACTTGACGGCATTTACGCTTTCCAATCCGGCACGTCGAACGACGCAGCCGCGAGATGGCAACACAAAGGGATTCAGGCGATTGCGTACTCGGACGAGGATGCGCACTCATTGTTATGGCGAACGCTGGAAGCGTGGGCTGAACGAGCGAAAGACCAGAAACGCTGGCGCCAAGCGGTATTTGAGCGCGCGAAACAAGGCCCGGAGAGTCTTCCGCCTCACGAACGTGGACAAATCGCGCATATCGTTTCCACCGTCGAGGGCGCTAACGATTTGGCCGAGGACAAAAAGCCGCTCGGCGCGGAATGGCTTTGTGTTTTTGACCCGCATAGGCGGTATGCGAGGCCACAGCAATCCGGGGGATTGGGTTCAGATGGCCCATACGTTGATCCGTTTGATTGCTATGGCCTCGATTCGGATTTGCCACCCATAAGAATTGGTCCAGACGACTATCACGCCAAGCGAACTACTCCTGACGGCGCATGGGACTGTTTCGCAACTAATCGGTTAGATCAAATCGATTTGGTCGACGATGCCGCGTCGCTAGTCCGGGGAGGATCGTCCACAAATCCGCAGGCACTTCCGGCGCGCTTGAGCCGAATAGCAATGTGGGTCGGCAACGTATCTAATCAACCTGCCGCCGTTTGGTGGGCGGGCCATCAGTTCGGGTTGCATCCAGCGGTACAGCGAAACATACGGTGGCAACAAGATCGCACACCAGAGCCATCCGCTCGAATCATCAGTCAAGCGTGGCGTTACTTGTTCGAAACTTGGGAAACCAAGAACGATTTCAGTGACGACTTCTTCGCTTTGAAATCAATCGTCGAAAAGGATGGTTGGGATAGCGCTCTCGCGAGAAGATTTGCCCGAATTAACCAACCGCGATTGAAGGTCGCGTTCCGCCATGCGGCGGGCGCGCAGCCGCCGACGAACGGAGAGGCCACAACACTGAGCAGTCTTTTTGCTCTAGATGTCGACTACCCAGATCATCATGAAGACATTGCAATACCTGACGAATGGCTCTCATCTGCAGTTCGAGAAATGCGTAAAAATCTCGAATTGGCGGTATCTCTCGAAAATGAAATTGGCGGATGGGGGTTGCACGACGACAGCCCGCTCATTCGAGACAACTCGCCAGATTTATACGGTTTTGGTGGTGCTGGCGGCTTGTCCGGTGCCATGAGGTCGTTCGTATCGCACTTCGAACGATTGATGCAATTTGACATTGCTGCTGCTGCCCGAGAAATGGCGTCGTGGCCAACGGACGATGATTCGGTTTTCAGTCGATTGCGAATTTGGACGTCGGGAAAGGGGGAACTCGTCTCACCGCAAACGTTCGACGACGTTTTCGCCACACTGAGTGACGGTGCGTTTTGGAGCAGCTATCACCAGCGGGACTTGCTCATGACGCTAGCGGGGCGTTGGCATGATCTGCCAGAATCCGCGTGCCGGACGGTAGAGCGACGGCTACTAGACGGGCCGGCCAGATGGCACGACGAGGATGAAAAAGGCTATGACCAACGTCGCGCTTACGCGACCTTAACCCGGATTACCTGGCTCGCGGAAAAGGGCTGCACTTTCGCCGCGACGATTAAAGCAGAAATTGATCGCCTCCAGCTTATCGTGCCGGACTGGAAACCAGAATATGCGGATAAAGCAGCCAACTCGATGGAGACTCATGGCGGGTGGGTACAAACCGAGACTGATCACGCGGCGTTATTGGAACAGCCGCTCGCAAACGTCCTCGCAACGGCGCTGAAAATAGGTGGGAGTCGCGATAACTTTTTAGTGGACAAAGCACCGTTTGCTGGTTTGGCTGCTTCGCATCCTGTGCGAGCGTTCCGAGCGCTGGTAAAAGCCTCGAAGCTTAGTGAATTTCCTTTGGAACTGTGGCGACAGTTCTTGAACTCCGACGCACGGAAAACGGATCGACCAAAGTTTATGGCGCTAATTGCCGAACGTGTATCTCGGTTTCCGTTGGATGCTGTGGATGGTCTTCTCCGTTCCGTCTCGGACTGGTTACTAACGGTAAGCGAGCAATTAATCGCCCAATTCCCGAGGTCTTTTCATCTCTTGATATCGAAACTTATTGAAAGTCTTTGCTCGCAAACAGATCAAGGTAATTCCGGCATAGGTAGAGGGGACAAAGCACCCGATTGGGGCATGAAGGCATTAAACGCGCCGGTCGGAAAAGTTGCACAGACGCTTTGGACAGACCTCAAAATTACAGCGCTGCAAGCGAATGACGGGCTTCCATCTGAGTGGCGCGAACGAGCGGACGACCTGCTCGCTCTGCCAGGCGATCTTCGTCGCTACGCATTAGTCATATTCGCTCGCAATCTCAGCTCGTTTCATTTTATTGACCCAAACTGGACTGAGGGGAGCTTGCTGGCCGTTTTGGACAGCGACGATGAAGATGATCGCAATGCGCTCTGGAGTGGATTCTTCTGGGGAGGAAAGACTCCAGGAATGCGGCTCTACTTACGGTTGAAACCAAAGCTCTTAGCGTTTACCAGTGCCCCGCATTTGTCGCGACGTGATCACGATAATGTACTGGCGGGAATGCTTCTCGCCGGTTGGGGAAGCAGAGACGAGACTCACGGACAGCGTTGCATTTCGAACGACGAGATGCGAGAAGTATTGCTGCGTGCTGGCGACGATTTCCGTTCGCGCACACTGCGGCAATTGCAAACATGGGCCAGATAGGCGACCGACGCTGACGGCGTCAATAATTGGCGCACACTTGTTCCCGAATTCATTCGCGAAGTCTGGCCGCTTCAAAAGTCGACCAAAACTCCAAAAACATCCGCTGCGCTTTTGAAGCTGACATTCTCCGATCCAAACAGTTTTCAGACACTGGCAGCACTTGTTCTGCCCCTACTAACAAGCATTGACCGTGGCAATCATGTGATGCTTCACACGGTTGCGGCTAACGGTAAGTTATCCAGCCAGTTTCCAGCGGAAATGTTGTCGCTAATGTTTGCAGTGTTGCCGGACAGGGCAACAGAGTGGCCATACGACGCACACCAAGTTCTGGCGCAAATAGCCGAGGCCGATGAGAGCTTGCGACTTGACGCGAGACTCATCGAGCTAAATCGACGATGGAACGCGAGGTAGTTTTCCGCAAACTGAACCAGGTTCGACAAACTTCTCGGCTAATCGGTCAAGCGCGAAGAGAGACTCACGCCAAT
Source organism: Casimicrobium sp. (assembly GCA_040079845.1). Lineage (GTDB taxonomy): Bacteria > Pseudomonadota > Gammaproteobacteria > Burkholderiales > Casimicrobiaceae > Casimicrobium. The sequence goes on from JBEBJR010000029.1 coordinate 60,824, forward strand.
ACGGCGCGGCGACGATTGCCGCAACGCCTACCGGGTACGTCTCCTAGAAAAGTGACACTCTAAAACGGCAACCCCACATAGTTCTCCGCGAGCGAGCTTTGCGCTGCTTCGGATGAGAACAGGTATTCGAGGTCGGTTTGTTGGAGCTTTTTGTCGTACTCGATGCTGTCGGGGAAGGTGTGCAGTAGCGTGGTCATCCACCATGAGAAGCGCTGCGCTTTCCAGACGCGGGCGAGTGCTTTTGCGCTGTAGCCTTCGAGGCCACTGTCATCGCCGTTTTGGTAGTGCGCGAGCATCGCGTGATACAGGTAGTAGATGTCGGACGCTGCGCTGTTGAGGCCGCGTGCGCCGGTTGGTGGCACGATGTGCGCGGCGTCGCCCGCTAGGAACAAATTGCCGTATCGCATCGGTTCGGCGACGAACGACCTGAGCGGAGCGATGGATTTTTCTATCGACGCTCCGGTGACGAGTTGCGCGGCGACGTCTGCTGGCAAGCGGCGTTTCAGTTCGTCCCAAAACGCATCATCCGACCAATCCTCGACCGTGTCGGTCAGCGGCACTTGGATGTAGTAGCGACTCAACACTTGCGAGCGCAATGAGCAGAGCGCGAAGCCGCGATCCGTACGCGAGTAGATCAACTCTGGCGAAACCGGTTTGGTGCGTGAAAGGACGCCGAGCCAGCCGAACGGATACACCTTTTCGTATTCGCGCAACACGTCTTTCGGGATCGATTTGCGGCTCACGCCGTGGAAGCCGTCGGCGCCAATGATGTAGTCGCAATCAATGCGAATGATGTCGTCGCCGCTGCGGTAAGTGACGTACGGCGCGGCGCTTTTTAGGTCGTGCGGTTGCACGTCTTCGGCGTTGTGGATGACCTTGCCTTTCATGCGGTCGCGCGCTTCGTACAGGTCGCGCGTAAGCTCGGTTTGGCCGTACACGACGACGGAATTGCCGCCGCTGTATTTGTGGATGTCGACGCGCTTCATCGCACCGTTATTGGCGACGAAAAAGCCTTCGTGAATTTCGCCTTCGCGATCCATGCGTTCGCCGCATTCCGCTTCGCGCATGAGCTTGGCGAAGCCGTGTTCGAGCACGCCCGCACGGATGCGACTCAATACGTATTCGCGGCTTTGCCGTTCGAGCACGATGGTGTCGATGCCCTTGAGGTGTAAGAGCTGCGAAAGCATGAGGCCCGATGGGCCGGCGCCGATGATGCAAACCTGAGTTTTCATGTGTGTCCTCCTTGTGATTTGTGGTGCGCGATGCTGCTGCGGCCGCCTCCCCGCTCGCCGGGGGAGGGTTGGGGT
>JBEBJR010000092.1:0-2167 GCA_040079845.1 Casimicrobium sp.
CGAGGAACAACTTGTCGGAGCCGCTGCGCGGTTCGGCGCAGACTTTCTGGTGATGGGTGCTTACGGCCATAGCCGCTGGCGCGAAGCGTTATTCGGCGGAGTGACGCATTATATATTGGCGGAAACAAAGGTGCCGGTATTGCTCGCGCATTAGGCTGAATTTGCCTTTTACATAAAACTTGCTTGGCTTTGCTGTGTGGGCCGTGCCAGTCTGTTCGCCTGTGGGGGAGACTGGCAATGGAATTGGCGACCGAAAAAGCGCAACGCCCAATGGGCCTTTGGATGGCACTGGCGCTCGTCATGGGCAGCATGATCGGGTCAGGTGTATTCTTGCTGCCCGCAAGCCTTGCGCCGCTTGGCTGGAACTCTGTCTTTGGCTGGTTAATCACAGTCGCAGGCGCGCTGTGCATTGCCGCTGTGTTCGCACAACTATCACGTGCTGTGCCAAAGGCTGGCGGACCCTATGCCTATACCCGCGCAGCCTTTGGCGACGGTGCAGGCTTTGCCATTGCCTGGGCCTATTGGATTTCAATGTGGGTCGGGAACGCGGCGATTGCCACAGGCGCGGTCAGTGCGCTGAGCAAGATTTTCCCGGCCGTTGGCGAAACCGGCACGTCGGCGGCGATTACTGTTGCGATTGTTTGGTTCTTCACGCTGATCAACATCATGGGGACAAAGCTTGCCGGGCAAGTGCAGCTGGTGTGGACGATCATCAAACTGCTGCCTTTGGTTGCGGTGATTGGCCTTGCGGCCTATGTGCTCGCGGATAGCGGCGCGGCAACGGTGCGGCCCTTTGTCGCTAGCGAGATTAGTGTGTCGGCGATATCAACCGCCACCATTTTGACCTTATGGGCGATGCTTGGCCTTGAAACTGCGACAGTCCCAGCAGACAAAGTCACTGATCCCGAACGCACAATTGCGCGCGCGACTTTGCTCGGCACAGGCGGCGCGGGGTTGCTCTATATCTTCGTCTGCTCAGCTGTGGTGCTGATGCTGCCCGCCGCGCTCACCGCCGCCTCGCCAGCACCCTTTGCCGACTTTGTCGAAACCTATGGCGGCAACAGCAACGCTGGCCTCGTCATCGCCGCCTTCGCCGCAATCAGCGCGCTGGGTGCTCTGAACGGCTGGGTCTTGTGTCAGGCTGAACTGCCCGCCGCGATGGCGCGCGATGGGTTGTTCCCCGCGTTTCTTGCCAAAGCCGCACCCAATGGCACACCGCGCAACGCGCATTTGTTTACGACCACGCTTTTGACCGTCGTCATCCTGATGAACAGCAGTCGGTCGATGCAATCGATGTTTGAATTCCTGATTATCCTCACCACTTCCATCGTCCTTGTGATGTATCTGGGCAGCACTGCGGCGGCGTTCTGGCTGTGGCGCAAAGGCGCAGTAAAGGCGAACGCGGCTTTCCCGCTGATAATGGCATTGGCCGCGATCTATGCACTGTGGACGATTTATGGTGCCGGATTGGAACCGCTGGCTTGGGGGCTCGCGCTTTTGGTCGCCGGTATTCCTATATTTGCGTTGGTGCGTCTTTCAAAGCAGCGACGCAGCGCCTAGATAGGGCGCATCACTTCAAATACGGAAACTCCCATGACGACGACATATGACGCGAACCTCGCGCTTTACATTAATGGCCAATGGCGCAGCGGCGAAGGGCGCGATGTGCATCAGGTCGTCAATCCAGCCACCGGAGCCGTCATTGCCGAATTGCCGTTGGCGACCGCCGCTGATCTGGATGAAGCATTGGAGGCGTCAGCCAAAGGCTTTGCATTATGGCGCGCAACCGATGTCAACGCGCGCGCCGCTGTGCTGCATAAAGCCGCCGCGCTGATCCGTGAACGCGCCGAGCAAATCGCTATCCTTTTGACGCTGGAACAAGGCAAGCCCTTGGCCGAAGCACGCACCGAAACCCTGTCATGCGCAGGCGTGTTCGAATATTGCGCAGAGGAAGCAAAGCGCGCCTATGGCCGCGTCGCCATCCGCCCCGCCGGACAGCGCGCTTTGGTGCTAAAACAGCCCATTGGTCCCGTCGCATCGCTGACTCCTTGGAATTTCCCGGTGTCGCTGATGTCCAAAAAGGTTGCAGCGGCGCTTGCGACTGGCTGCTCGGTCATCGCCAAACCCGCCGAAGAAACGCCGGGTTCTACATCCGCCATCATGCGCT
>JBEBJR010000093.1:0-2167 GCA_040079845.1 Casimicrobium sp.
CTTGACCGCAAAGCGAGCTGCTTTACGGTCAGTTGCAACTATGCCAATTAATTTGAAAATGTCCATGATCTTGAAGATACAAGAGTCCAATTTCGATGTTAATTTGTTGTCCGTCGATTAGATGGTTGTCCTGAATTGGAATCTGACCCCAATTTCTTTGCTTCGTTCTAGTGGTAATATTTGCTATAAATAAAGTAGCATTAAAGGCAATAAATACGACGGCTAGATGCCAATTTAGACAATAAAAGCGTCTTCCAAAGCCGATTTGGTAATCAGCAGCACCGAATCTGCCCCAGCACTGGTTTGCAGCCAAAAAATCTCCAAATCTGGGAAAGCCGCTTCAAAAAAGTCGCGTTCGTTGCCGATTTCTAGGATCATGATGGCGTGTTCGCTCATGTGAGCGGGGGCGGCGGCTAGCAGGCCGCGAATGAAGTCCATGCCGTCTGTGCCGCCGGCTAGCGCCAATTCGGGCTCGGCAAGGTATTCTGCGGGCAGGGCAGCCATGCTGGTGCTGTTGACGTAGGGCGGGTTGCACAGGATGAGGTCGAAAACAAGTGGTTGATTTGCATCGTCCTTTAAGCCAGCCCAGCTGTCCGATTCAACCAAGCGGATGCGGTCTTGCAGGCCGTGTTTGTCCACATTGATGCGGGCGACGGCTAGCGCATCGGTAGAAATGTCCGCGCCCACGACGTTGGTTTCTGGGTAAGCCATCGCCGCAATTACCGCCAAGCTGCCATTGCCTGTGCATAAATCGAGCACACGCTCAGTGTGTGAGCCTAGCCAGTCATCAAAACTGCCGTCCACCAATAACTCAGCGATGAAGCTGCGCGGCACGATGCTTCGTTCGTCAATGTAGAAGGGGATGCCTTGCAGCCAAGCTTCTTGGGTGAGGTAGGCTGCGGGTTTGCGGGATTCAATTCTTGCTATGAATAAAGTAGCTATTGAGGCAAGTAAATCGCTGGCTAGAGGTCTATTTGCTACTGAATTTTCATCAATTTTAGGGTCATCCAGCGATGAATCTAACGGCAAACCCATTTTCCACAACACCAGCCAAGCCGCTTCGTCAAAGGCGTTTGCCGTACCGTGGCCGAAGGCTACTTTGGCTTCCGTGAGTTGTTTTGCACCCGCCTTAATCGTTTCTAAGACCGTGGCTTCTAAAACGGTGGTCATACTTGACTTTTTGACGCGGTTTGCAACATCGCTTCAAGGTTTTCCATCGTCTTGCGGTAGATGTTTTTCAATGGCTCAATATCGGCGACAACGATGTGTTCGTCGATTTTGTGAATCGTTGCGTTCGGTGGGCCGCATTCGATGACTTGGTCACAGATTTTGGCAATGAAGCGGCCATCGCTTGTGCCGCCTGTCGTCGAAAGCTGGGTTTCTATGCCCGTTTCAGCTCGAATCGCGGCTTGTACTGCGTGAACCAGCTCGCCGGGGCGGGTCAAAAACGGCAAACCGCCGACAGTCCAATGCAGGTCGAAGTCTTTGGTCGGTTGCAAACCAGATGAAATCAGCACATCGACGAGGCGCTTTTGCAGCGATTCTGGCGTTGATTCAGTCGAAAAGCGGAAATTGAAGTCGATCACCGCCTGGCCAGGAATCACATTGCTCGCACCCGTGCCGCCATGGATATTGCTGATTTGCCAAGTTGTCGCGGGGAAGAATTCATTCCCTTTGTCCCACTCCGTGCTGACCAAAGCCGCCATCGCTGGGGCGAACTTGTGAATCGGGTTGTCCGCCAAATGTGGGTAGGCGATGTGTCCTTGGATGCCTTTAACCGTCAATTTGCCGCTCATGGTGCCACGACGGCCATTTTTGATCATGTCGCCGGTTTTTTCGACCGAGGTGGGCTCGCCCACGATGCAGTAATCCAGCTTTTCACCGCGTTTCGTGAGCCAGTCGCACATGATGACGGTGCCATCGACCGAGGGACCTTCTTCGTCGCTGGTTAGTAAAAAAGCCAATGACAGCACCGGGTTGGGATTGTTTTTGAGGAATTCTTCAACGGCAACCACGAAGGCGGCAATGGATGTTTTCATGTCGCTCGCGCCACGGCCATACAGCTTGCCGTCGCGGTGGCTGGGGACAAAGGGGTTGCTGGTCCACTGGTCTAGTGGGCCTGTGGGGACGACGTCTGTGTGACCCGCAAAAACCAATAATTTGGAAT
>JBEBJR010000051.1:0-12051 GCA_040079845.1 Casimicrobium sp.
ACTCCTGCCAAGCCTCGCCCGATTGCGGTGCCAACCTGCGCTGCGTGCAGAAGGTCTGTACGCCTGCCAACGCGCCTCCGCCGCCACAAGCGCCGCCGCCTGCGTACGGTCCTCCGGTTGAAGTGGTCGTTCAGGCTCCTGCCGCTCCGAGCATCACGGTGACGTCAACTGAACCGCCGAAAGCGGAGTACAAGATTGCGCCTCCGGTGCCTCCGGCTCCACCAGCGCCGCCGGCTCCGCCAGCGCCACCGCCGCCTAAACCTGCGCTGACCCGCGTCGGCTTCAGCTCGCTACCACAAGCGTGTCGTCCAGACTCGCCACCCGTACGGGATATGAATAAGGCGGGCGTTGATCGTGTCGAAGGCACGATCTTGGCAACGGTTAACGGTGATGGAACATTTGGCAACGTTCGGGCAGGAAATATCAATCCTGGCAACTTGCGTAACGCCGTGCAACGCACGTTTGCGAATGTTCTTACTGACCCCGCGTGCAAGACCAAAGCAGAAGGCGAAAAATATGAGGTGGAAATCCCCTTCCTCATGAAGCTCGACTGACGCTAGATCGCGATGTTCCGGCACCTGCGCCCCGACGGCTTTAAATGCTTTCGGGGCGTTTTGTTTTTTATGTTGTGCCCACCGGAACCAATCACATCTCGAGGAATGCCTTTGCGGGCGGCCTTGTCTCGCTAAGGCCCTAGAAACGCGCGCGCGTTGCGCTGAGCGGGCGATAATTGAGCATATTTCATCAGGGGAATCGACATGAGAAAAAACGCGCTTAAGCAAAAAATGACGCAAGGTGTGTGTACGACCAACGGCTGGTGTGCCTTGGGTTCCGCCTACAGTGCTGAGCTGCTCGGTCATGCGGGTTTTGATAGCGTCACAGTCGACATGCAGCACGGGATGTTCGATTTCGCGCAGGCGCTGTTGATGCTGCAATCGTTGTCCTCGACGCCAGCCGTACCGATCGTGCGGACGCCTTGGAACGACACCGCAGTCATCATGCATATGCTGGATGCTGGTGCGTATGGCGTAATTTGTCCGATGATCAATAACCGCGCCGAAGCCGAAAAACTCGTTGGCGCATGCCGGTATGCTCCCGAAGGAATGCGAAGTTACGGCCCCGCCCGCGGATTGCTGTACGGTGGCCCAGACTATCCAACGCATGCCAACGAAGAGATCGTAGTGCTGGCGATGATCGAAACATTGGAGGGCATCAAGAATTTGGACGAGATTTTGTCGACTCCCGGTCTAGATGGCGTTTACATTGGCCCCAACGACTTGGCGCTAGTGCTAGGTGCCCGCCCCGGTAGCGACACGACCGATCCGCGCTGCATTGAAACTATCGCGCACATCCTTGCGCGCGCACGCGCACATAAAAAGTTCGCCGGTATATTTTGTTCAGGTGGTGCGACCGGCGCTATCCGCCGCCAACAAGGCTTCGACATGATTACGCTCACGCACGAGGGTAATTACGTGACGCAAATGGCGAAAGCGCACATCGCGACTGCGCTCGCCGATCCTGTGGCTGGAGATGCACCTAAATCCGGTACTGGGTATTAACTTTTGTTGCTGTATTCCTTGCAATCGAGTCTAACTATCCACGCGCAGCGTGGTGCCTCTGAAAAAAATCGATCGTTGCAAACTAGGTTCGGCTTTGGGCTAGCTACCGCCGCACTTTCCACCGTGTGTTGCGTTGCGGTCGCACATGCTGAGGTGCGTGCTGTTGAGTCGCTCGACCTCCCAAAATACTTGGGCGTGTGGCACGAGATTGCGTCGATACCACAATTTTTTCAACGCAAGTGTGTTCGCGACACCAAGGCCACTTATTCGAATGCGGATGCGAGTCAAATTCGCGTCGAAAACGTCTGCACTCGGGAAGACGGTGGTCGCGAGCGCATCGAGGGGCGAGCCAGAATCGCTGACGCGAATGCGCCCTCAAAACTTGAGGTAACTTTTGTCGATTTGTTCGGCGAATATCGATACTGGATTGCTGCGGACTACTGGGTCGTCGCACTTGATCCGAACTATCGATGGGCGGTTGTCGGCCATCCATCGCTGCGTTACGGTTGGGTGCTGTCGCGAGAGCCTCAGGTTCCGGCCGCTACCGTGGCTGAAATTATTGGTCGAATTAAGTCTCAAGGTTATGACGCTTGCGATTTTGTGATCACGCCGCAGACCGGGGGCTTGTCCGTCAAGCGCCCGCTTTGCACGGTGTTGCCGTAGCGGCATTCACCTCGCGCATACCTGCGGCAGGTATTGATAAATTCGGGTGCCACTGACGACGACACGAACCTGCTCGAAGCGCTAATTCGCGTCTGGCTTCGGCATCCCTTTTAGGAATGAATCAAGTTCCCCGGTTTTGGGTGGTTCGATCATGCTTAGTTCAAGGTCCCAGCGCGGCGTACCATCGTCGTCATTGGCACCGCGTGATTCCCAATCAGAGTCAGTCACCCCTGAGTTCGGAAGCGTTGTGAGCACGTCATGTACCTGCAGCAACAATAGTAGATCGCGGTACGCCGCCAAGCTGAATCCTAAGCGCGAGCCGCCACGATTGTCGTACAGCAATTCGTCCAAGAATTTGCGCGCTTCCGGCTTTCCCCAGTCACGCTCAATACGCGCGACAAGGTGCGGAAACGCTTCGAGCCCATCGTCCAGTGCTAGCTCGTGACCATAGCTGTCCCAGTCGGGCATCCGGCCATTGAAATGCTTGCGAAACTGCGGCGCTAGTTCGTCGTAACCCGCACGGTTGTTGGTTCGACGGTACAGATCAAAAATCATCAGCCAAGGTACTGGGGACGCTCGGTCGCTCGCCAGATTCTGAATGTGGCTGCGCAATATCGCGATGGCCTTGTCCGTGCGGCCCAAATCCGCGTAAACCTGTGCTTCGTCCGTCGCCTGCGACAGCACCGACACGTCAACCTGCGAGGCGGTATCTTGTAACTGGAATAGGGGACTATTTAGCTTATCGGTCGCTTCTTGTTCAGCGCGGTGGCTACTGCTGGCCTCGGTGGCTGTGGCCGTTTCTCCGGCCTTCGCTCCTTGTGACTTACCCGTCTGCGTCGTCTGCTCAGAATTTGCTGAACCTGGCGTAAGCGCCAACGTTTGGCCGCCATTCGTAAGCGCAACCGTGGTCGCCGGCATTACCGTGTCAAATTCGTCCATCTGCGTATGGACGACGGTAACTGGATCAACGTCGGCGAATTTCGGCGCACGGTTCTTTGCGCGCCGCTGAAACAAAAGGAACCCTGCTAGGCCCGCGACCAACGCTAATGCTGGCACCCAGATCCACGAAAGCCAATCGACCTCATCAAGCCAGCTGGTGGGGGCGCTCGCCGCCGGCGTAGGAGGTTTGGTTGCTACTCTGGCCGGAACCCCCTGACTGGAACCGTTCGCTGCGTTGGCAGGCGTGCCCGCCTCAGCTACGTTGGTAGAACCTCCCAGCTGTAGTTGAAGTTCTGCGAGGCGACGCTTGGCGACGACTAAGTCAGCCTCCAGTCGCGGAGCAAGATCTTCCTCGATGGGTGCCGCGAGCAGTCGGCTTCGCCGGTCATTAGCAATCGCTGTTTGCAGCTCATTGCCGGCTTGTGGTTGAGCGATGGCCGACGGCGCAAACGACGGTAGATCAGACGAAATTTTCAGTCGCGGTATCGCCAGCGCAGCAAGGCTGGCCGCATCGACCGTCGAAGCTGTGTTCGTCGGCCCGCCTCTAACTTGTAGCTGATCTTGTGCAGCGGCTGATTTCTCGCTGCGTCGGCTTAACGAATCTAATCCTCGTTTACCGGATTTTTCGGCGCTTGTCGCTGTACGGGGTTTGGCGAGGTCACCCCCACTTTCGCGTCGCTCAACGGGCACATTTTTCGATGGTGCCTTAGCGCGCGATGCGCTTACCCGTGATGGCCGCGATTCCCTGTCGTCACCATTCGCTGTGGTTGTCGCTCGCAGCGCTGGACGGGGCGCAGCTTCCCGACGGACCTCACCCGCAGCGGCAGGCATTGTGTCAGGCAGCTTCAGCGTCGGTGGGTCGAGGAGGATCGTGTACTCGCGGCGGATTGGCGTGTCACACCCCGCTTCGAGGGTGAGTCGAACAATTGGCTCGTCAATCGGTCTAGAGCCTCGGATCAGGAGGCGCGGCGGCGATGAGGAGCTTTGCACCTCGACTCGCGCTTGCGTGATGGACGGTATTCCGTCGGACCGTGTAGGCGCGACTAAACGAAAGCAGGCCGCTTCGAGCGAGTCACCTGTGGCACCGAGCAGCGGAATGCTGACGCTGAGCGGTTGTCCAAGCGATGAGGAGACTTGCTCGGCACCAAAGGAGAGCGCATTGACTTGCACGGTAAGCATCGGCAATGCGGCTACCGCAACGAGGCTCGCACGCAATCGTGACCAATCAATCTCTGACCTTTGGGTCAAACCAAACTCCCCTCAAACAAACTCTGCACTTTTATCAACGATGAGTGTAACCAAGAACGCACAACCCGATGGCATATATGCCGCTATTGCGACGCGGATACGTTGAAAAATTCGCGCGAACCCCGCATTTGCGCGATCCGATCCAGCAGCAAACTCAGATGGCCTGAATTGTCGACAAAATTCAAACCCTCAGTGTTGACAAAAAGCACCGGCGCTGCGTCGTACGCGTGGAAATAGCGTGTGTAGCTATCGGCTAGCCGTGCCAAGTAATCCTGCGAAATCGATTGCTCAAAGCGAATACCACGGCGATGCACGCGATTTGCGAGCGTGTCGGTAGACGCTTGCAACACAATCACTAAATCCGGCGCGGGGCACTGGGGCTGCAAATGCGAGTAGATTTTTCGATACAGGCCTAGCTCGTCCTCGCTCAAATTTAGGTTAGCGAAGAGGGCGTCTTTGTCGAGCAAAAAATCTGCGACTACCGCGCGTGAAAACAGATTAAGTTGCGAAAGCGTTTTGACTTGATCGGCACGTTGAAAGAGAAAGGTGAGCTGCGTCGCCAGCGCATGGCGCGCCGGATCGGCGTAGAACTTTTCGAGGAACGGATTTTCGCTCGGAGCCTCAAGGAGCAATTCGGCACCGAGTTTTAGTCCGAGCTTTCGCGCCAGACTCGTCTTGCCCGCACCAATGGCACCCTCGACGACAACGTAGCGCAACGCGTTCATGTCCACAGCGGTGTTTCTCCTAAACGTTTGATCGCAGAAACAGGCAATAAGTCGTGCAAATGCCTAGCGCTTCCATGCGCTCCAATGGTCACGTCAGGCGAAATTTCGAGCAAGGGCAGCAGCACGAAATCACGCTGATGCATTCGCGGGTGCGGGATGGTCAACCGATCGGTGTTGAGTGCGATGTCACCATAAAGCAGCACGTCGATATCGAGCGTGCGTGCGGCATTTTTTTCACCATTGCGCGCCCTGCCGTGCGCCTGCTCGATGGCCGCTGTCTGTTGATGCAATGCCTCTGGCGTGAGCGACGTACGCACTGAAATTACGGCGTTTAAATAATCTGGTTGAGGCGTTGCCGTACCCCAGGCAGGTGAAACGTAAAGCGAAGATTTACCCGTAAGCACGGTGTTTGGCATCGCGACAATTGCCTGCACGGCTTCGACTAGCAGCGCTTCGCTATTACCAAGATTGCTTCCCAACGCGAGGAACGCGGTAACGGGCGGCCTTGAGTTCGCTTCAAGCGCCACAAAAACGGCCGCTCGTCATTCAGCGTTCGGCGTGCCGCCCACCGACGAAGTACCGCCGTCGCCGTCGCGGCGGCGATTGCGACCACCCCGCGAACGTCTTCTGCGGCCACCGGGTTCACCGCCTTCGGCCCCGCCGACGCTGGCTGTGTGGCGGATTTGCGCGCGCTGGCGTTGGTTGATGAGTTCTTGCCGAATCTCGGGATCGGATTCGATGAAATTGGTCCACCAATCGGCCAGCTCTTGTTCCACTTCGCCTGCTGCCGCACGAAGCAGCAAAAAGTCGTACGCCGCGCGGAAACGGGCCTGCTCAACGACGCGCAGCGCAGCCTTGCTTGTGCGCTGCTCGAAACGCGGCTGAAGGAGCCAAATTTCGCGCGTGATGCCAGCGAAGCGCTGTGGCAAGGTAATCGTTTCGCGCTGCTCGACAATCACTTCTTCCATGGCCTGCATCAACGCGGGAATTCGGTTTTCGCCACGGCCTTCGATCTCGGTCCAGCGCTTCACCACTTGATGCCACAACAAACTGGCAAACAAAAACGCCGGTGACACCGGCTTGTCTTCACGTACGCGGCGATCTGTGTTGTCGAGCGCAAGTTCAATGAATTTCTGACCGCCTGGCTGCTGATAAATCAAGTCGAGTAGCGGTAACAAGCCTTCGGCAAGGCCATATTTACGAAGCTCCGCCAAGGTCGCATTGGCGTAACCCGACAGCAAAAGCTTCTGAATTTCGTCGAAGAGGCGTGCCGCAGGGACGTTTTTAATCAAATCGGCGTGCAGATGAATGGGCGCGGCAGTTGCCTTCGCGATACTGCAATTCAACTTCACAGCAAGCCGGATCGCGCGCAACATGCGCACAGGGTCTTCGCGGTATCGGGTTTCTGCTTTGCCAATCAGGCTGAGCGTGCGCTTTTCAATATCTTTCAAACCGCCGAGAAAATCGACGACAACATCGCGCATCGGGTCGTAATACAGCGCGTTGATGGTGAAGTCACGACGCGCAGCATCTTCGGCTTGTGTGCCATAAACGTTGTCGGACGTTATGCGCCCGGTGGCATCCGACTCAACCGTGCCCGCGCCCGTATTGCCTTCGGTCGCCTTTACGCTGTTACTGCGAAAAGTCGAAACCTCGATGGTTTCGTCGCCAAACATCACATGCACAAGCTTGAATCGTCGCCCAATGACAAAGGCCCGACGAAACTCGTGTTTCACGTCTTCTGGCCTCGCGTTGGTGGCGACGTCAAAGTCTTTAGGCGTAACGCCGAGCAGCGCGTCGCGAACCGCGCCACCGACGATGTAGGCCTCATAGCCCGCGCGCTGTAGCTTTTCGCAGACGTAGACGGCGTTGCCGCTCATGTGCTCGCTGCGAATTCCCAGCGCTTTGCCTGAGTGCTCCTTGCGGACGGCGGTTTTTTTGGGAAGGACGCGCTCGAAGAGTGCTTTGATCATTCGACTAAAGCCTGTGGTGTATTGCGCAAGGCGACACGGGTGCCGCATTGCGCGTGCCCCGCAGTGTCGTCATGTCGGTGCCGATTTAATCGCGTTCTTCCTACAGGAATCGCGCGCCAACTCGAAACACAGAAATGACCCCGTGGGGCGGTGGATAAAAACAAATTGAGGCAGGTGCAGACCCGCTTGCGCGCGAAGTATAGCGAGGCGGACGCCCTCGCGCCTTCGCCTAGTCAGCCCCACGCCAGCTTTGCCTGCCTAAAATGATTCATTCAATGCGTGTTAATCGCGCGTACCTTCACCGCAAAGACTGCTTAAACATGGCTTACGACAAACTCTCCCCCGGCCGCGACGTTCCCAACGATATCAACGTCGTCATCGAAATCCCGATGAACGGCGAGCCCATCAAATACGAGGTCGACAAGGCCACCGGTGCGATTTTCGTGGATCGTTTCATGTCGACTGCCATGCACTACCCCTGCAACTATGGCTATATCCCGAAAACGCTTTCGGGCGACGGTGATCCGGCGGACGTGTTGGTGCTCTCGCCGGTGCCGCTGATGCCGGGCGTGGTGGTGCGTTCACGGCCGATCGGTATGCTCAAAATGCAAGACGAGGCCGGTAGCGACGAAAAGATTTTGGCGGTGCCGGTCGACAAGCTCACCAGCATTTACCGCAATGTGCAAAGCCCGCGCGACTTGCCGCCGATTGAAATTGACCGCATCACGCACTTCTTTGAGCATTACAAAGACCTCGAGCCGGGAAAATTCGTGAAGGTGCTCGGCTGGACTGAAGCCGCAGACGCACGCGCTGAAATCATTGCCGCGATGGCGCGCTTTGATGCCAAAGACGTGGCGGACGCCAAAAAACCAAAGTAGTTCAGCCTTTCATCGGCGAGCGCTGGGCGCGGCACCGTAGGCTTTGTCCTCGGTCGCGACCTTAAATGACCATTCGCGCCGCGCGTCGCCCGCTCGTCGCAACGGCACCGTTGCGGCAGGCCTCAGATGCAAACATTCATCCATCAACAGCAACCCCTTGATGGACGAAAAACATGTTTGAATTCCTCAGCCAAATCCTCACACGCACCCCGATCTGGGTGTGGGCAATTTTGGCCGCGCTCATTTTCCTTGGCACACAATCGTTGCGGCCACGTACGGTCAAACGCTTCACCGTGGTTATCGCGCCGATTGCGTTCCTGATACTTGGCCTCACCACGTCGCGCGGCACGATAGGCTTCGCATCCTGGGGCTTCGCCCTGCTGGCCGCTGCATCGTTTACGTTTTTTATCTGGAAACCCACCGCCGGCGCTCGTTATGTGCCCGAGGGCGATCAATTGCAGATGCCCGGCAGCGTCGTGCCGATGATCTTGATGCTGACCATTTTTCTGCTGAACTACATCATCAACGTCACGCTTGCCGTTAACCCAGTGCTTCGCAATGAGCTGGTGTGGCAAGTCGGCCCCGGCATCGTGCTCGGCGCACTCTCAGGCTTGTTTGCTGGCCGTGCGCTGACGATGTTTCGCCTGAATACGGTAACGTCAGCAATCGCCGTTTAATTCGCTGCAACCCTGTTCGCAATGAATCCCAAAATTGACGCCCGTCTGCATCCAGGCACGGATTACCACCCGATGCAGGTGATTCCGCTGTTTCGCCGCTGGCGTCCGTCGCTGCTGCGTAATGTGTTGCTTACCGCAATTTTGAGTGCGATCATCATTGTGATGATCGCAGCGAGTATCGCGGCGTTCGGCGGTCATCTGACGTGGCGACGCATTTACGAAATCACGGTGTTTACGGTGGCGATTGCCTACTCGCAGCACTATCTTTACAAAGTTTTCATCACCATGGCGCGTCGCCGACCGACGTGGGTACGTTGGGTGATGCATCCGCTGTTTCTTGGGTTCGCGTTGCCCGTCGGCGGCATTTACGTGGGTTTCGTGATCGCGATGTGGATCATTTCCGGTGGCTTGTTTTTCCGAGTTGGCCAAGGATGGCGCGAGTTTGTATTCGCCGCCTGCATCGCAATGGCCGTGGGTTGGGCGCTGTGGGAAAGCGTGGAGGTCAATCGCGTTCGCGAGATTGAGCGCCGCGAGCGCGCCGAACTCGAAGCCGCCGCCGCGCGCACTGACAAAGAACGTGCGACAGCAGAACTCAAAACCCTACGCGCACAAGTGGAGCCGCATTTTCTCTACAACACGCTCTCCAACGTCGTGAGCCTGATTGATCGTGATCCAAAAAACGCGAAGCACATGACCGAGCGCTTGATTGGATACCTGCGCCACACCCTCGACGCGTCCCGGCGTGACCATGCGCTGGTGGGCGACGAGCTGTCCATCATCGCGGATTACCTCGAGATTTTGCGGCTGCGCATGGGTGAACGCCTCGCGTTTTCGATCGAAGCAGACGACGCCGTGCGCGCGCTTCCGCTCGCGCCGATGTTGCTGCAACCGCTCGTCGAAAACGCAATTAAGCACGGCCTAGAACCCAAGATCGAGGGCGGAACGATTCACGTCCGCGCGGCTCGCGACGGCGACACGCTTGACATCACGGTGGAGGACACCGGCCTTGGATTCGGTGCCTCCACCGACACGGCGGGCAGTGGCAGCGGCCTCGCCAATGTGCGCGCCCGGATCGCGGCGATTTACGGCAGCAGCGCACGAATCATCATCGAAGCGCCGGCCGTTGGCACGCGCATTCGCTTGCTGCTGCCGTTGGTTGAGACATAGCAAAATACTTACATGTCGACTTGCTGTAAAAACCGCTTCTAATGACCACCAGTTAGTCGTTAAACGTATAAAGCTGTATAGATTTTGCTACATGAGAACAGGCTTGCCCGCAAACGCCACGCGCTTTTCCCATTGACTGCATCATTTCGAATTTCCCCATGCGAAACACCCCCACCGCTCTCATCGCTGAAGACGAATCCAACCTCGCATTGGCCCTCAAGGACGCGCTCGCGCGCACATGGCCTGCGCTCAAGGTGTTGGATATTTTGGGCAACGGCCCGGCGGCGTTGCACGCCGTCGATCAACACGCGCCGGATGTGCTCTTTCTGGACATCCGTATGCCGGGGCTGACCGGATTGCAAGTAGCGGAAAAGCTCACGCGCGACAGCGCGACAGGTGGGCCGCTCGTCGTGTTCGTGACGGCGTACAACGAATACGCGGTGCAAGCGTTCGAGCGCGAAGCCGTGGATTACCTCGTAAAGCCGGTGAACGACGAGCGTCTTGCTGAAACGGTGGAGCGTTTGCAAAAGCGTTTGTCGGCAAGCGCTGCGCCCGCGCCCGAGAACGACGAACTCACGCGCGCCCTCGCGCTCATCCAGCAGCTTGCGTCCGCGGGCGGTGGCGGCGCGCTCAAACCGGCTGCGCAATCGCACCTTAAATTTTTGCGCGCGGGTATCGGCGACACCGTGCGCATTGTGCCGGTCGATGAAGTCACCCACATGCAAGCGCAGGACAAATACGTTTCGCTCTACACCGCCGACGGCGAGCAGCTGATTCGTATTTCCCTCAAAGAACTCGCCGACCAGCTTGACCCGAATTTATTTGTGCAGGTGCATCGCTCGACGATCGTGAACATGCGATTCGTCGATACGGCAGACCGCGACTTCACGGGGCGTGTGATGCTCACGCTGAAGGGCGTAAAAGAAAAAGTGCAAGTGTCGCGGCAGTACGCCCATCTGTTCTCGCGTATGTAATGAACTCCGAGCGTCGTCTTGTGCGAGCGGGCAAGCCCGCGATAAGCCTTTGCCGCGCCGCGCATCCTTGCCCGTATCAGCACCCCATCGCGGGCAAGCCCGCTCCCACAGGCTCCTGACTCACGGCATGACGATGTGGTTAATTCTTCGGCACCAGCGCACGATAAGCGTGCCACGTAGCGTGCCCCAGCCACGGGCCCACGAGGATGAGCCCCACAAACGCCGGCAACATTGCCAACAGCGTCAATAGCGAAATCGTGCAGCCCCACAACGTGAGCGTCAGAGGCGAGGCGAGGCAGACGCGCACGCTCGTGAGCGCGGCCGTTACCGCATCGGTGGATCGGTCGAGCATCAATGGAATCGCCACCACGCTCGTCACTAATACGAGCGTGGCGAAGATCGCGCCGACCACCAAATACGCGATGACAAACGGCACGTTTTGCAATGTCATGAACGCGCGCAACACGTCCGTGCTTTCGGGCAATCCGCCTTGGTAAAACAGCGCAAACACGACGAGCGACGCGCGACCCCACAAAAGTTCGAGCACCAGTAAAAGTGCCGCAAAAATCGCAATATTTTTCGTGTTCTTTTTGAACGCGAGCGCGGCGCTTCTCACGCGCGGCATCTCACCGTGCTCCCGCGCACGCGAAATTTCGTAGCAGCCCACGCAAACAAACGGGCCAATCAGCAAGAACCCCGAAATCATGGCCATCAAATACGCGGGCGCATTCATGAAAACCAACCCCAGCAAACCACCCATCGCGACGAAGCACACTCCGAACCACACGCCGGTCAGATAACTCCCGGTCAAGTCTTGCCACCCCAAGCTCAACCAGCGTGAAATCTCGCGCGGCGCGACGCCTTTTGCAATCGGAATAAAGATCGAATCGGGACTGTTGTTGTCTTCGGGCTTCGCGCTCGCGCCGATATAGCTCGCACTAGCCTTAAGTGCTGCTTTGGCATCGCGTTCGGCTTTTGCGGCTCGGCTCGCTTGGAGGGCAATGAGGCCAACGTCAACAGGCGCTTCGTCGTACGGTTTACTGGCGCTATTCGCGTCGTTTGTAGATGCGTTCATGAGCCTCCTTGGTCGCTTCCGCATTTTCGCTTCGTGTCACGACAAACTGCGGCATCTCGGTCGCCACCGCCCCCGCCCCCGCCACCGCGAGCGCCACAACGGTGGCCGCGGCGTGCTGATGGGTGGCGCCCCCGGCGGGCAGCCCGCGAAGGTGGTCGTGCTCGGTGCGGGCA
>JBEBJR010000030.1:0-61276 GCA_040079845.1 Casimicrobium sp.
GCCTACAACACTGTGTGCTTCCGGGTTCGCCAGCTACGGATAGATGTGAGCAACCGCCGCTTACAACTATGACTGCACGAACGGGAACGCGGGTGCGGCAACCCAAGTTGCCGCACCCGCTGGCAGAGATTAACCTGCTTTTTTAGCGTTGTGCTTTTTGTTGTAGATGTGGCGGCTGGCCTTGCGTTGATCGGCGCGAAGCTTGGCGCGTTCAGCGTGCGTGACCTTGCCATCGGCCTTGAAAGCACGCTTTTCAGCGCGAATCGCGCGCTGCTCGGTGCGCAGCTTTGCCGTTTCGCCTTTGCTCAACTCGCCGCTAGCGACGCCTTGGTTGATGCGGGCGGTTTCGTTGGCTTGGGTTTTATTGATATTGGGCGTCGCGGTTTGCGCGCCAGCCATAGAGCTCGCCAAAGCGGCAACAACAGCGAAAGCGGCGGTGGCGAGTGTGAAGCGTGTTTTCATCGTAAATCTCCTTGAGGTGACGGGGTTTGAATGCGTTGTATCGAATCGATGAGAAATCAACGACATTGGACGCGTCTGGCTGACCAAAGGCTAGTTACGCTTTGTAAGCGGTTGTTACTGAGTTTTTTTGCCGCCACCAGCAACACTGAAGCCGTTGGATTTCACGCAGAAACAGCATCTTCATACGCGTTCTTAAGACGTGTGTCGCTAAAACCCGACGCAAAAAACATAACAAAATCAACGGGTTAACTATTCGACCTCGTTTACTGTCGCGCAGTCACGACAGATTCACTCGCTTTTCCATGGAAAAGTGCCTTCTTCAAAATTTTTCACGCAGAAATGTCACTTAAGTCATTGATCTAGCGTCTATTTATTTGAGTGGCACGGAAGCCGCTATAGACATCCCGTCAATGTGAGGTTCGTTATGGATATGTTTGCACCCAACGCGTATGAGTTTTCTCTGAATCGAGTTCAGGAGCCCGTTGCTCCCGCATCCGGCGCATTAGCCGAAGACGGTGAGAGCAAAGCGCTCCGCGAGCTTGCCGCGCTAGGTGACCGCGTATCCGCGGCGCGCCTCATTGTCTGACCGCGCGGGGGCGTTTTCCTCCCCCGGTCGCCCCCGCGCGTACTTCTCGTGATCCCGCTCAGAGCCCGCTTTTGCGGGCTCTTTTTTGTCCGGAGTTTTTGATTGCGGCCCGCAGGTCCGCAAAATTTGTGTCGTGTCGTTGTCTCTAAACAGAGAACTTGAACGACACGGATTCGAACGAATCAGTCCTTGAGAATGAACGTGACTTTCATGTTGACGCGATACTCGACGATCTTGCCGTCCTTGATGACGACTTTTTGATCTTGAATCCAAGCGCCTTCGACGTTCTTTAACGTCTTGCACGCGCGCTCGACGCCAGTGTTCAATGCGTCTTCAAAGCTCTTTTTAGAGGAAGCAGTAATTTCGGTTACGCGGGCTACAGTCATGATGATTCCTTACTGGGTTTGAATAGAAAAAGGCGCGAAAGCGCGCCTCTGCGTTCTACACCCGGCAGTTGGGACTGTCTATGCAATGGAGCGCGCTTGACGCATCAAGGCGCAAGAAGCGGAATCGTCTTACTGATTGCTGATGTTTGCGCGATCGTCGCGCGGCGCGACGGACTAGAAGCCGAACAGCGCATCTAAGCGCATGAAGCCCACCTGACCATCACGGTGACGCACTTGCGCCCATGCGCCAGCGTCGGTGGATTGTGGTGTTGCCAGTTGCAGCGTCACGCCGTTTTCTGCGCGAAACACGATGGGGCTGGCCACGTCCGGTGCGGCGTAAACCTCAGCCACGGGAGTTTTGACGACAACATTGGTACGCGTGCCGAGCGCTTTGCGCTCCACCCACACCAGCTCGCCCTGCACGTCGCGCACTTTGACCCAGCCTTCGATTTGCACGACCACTTCCAGCGGCGTGCCGCGCGAATACACATACTGACGAGCCGCCTTGGCAGACGGCCCCTCGAACGCCACGGTCGCTACGTCCACCGTTTGTCGAAACTCAGCATGTGCTGCGCCAAAAGCAGCGACGGGCAACAGTACCGACAGCATCAAACGAGTGGAGCGAAGCGCGCGATTCATGGCGTTCTTTCTACGGAAGGGATTACTGCTTGGTCGCGGCGGCTTGTTCGAGCTGCTGCTGAACGCGCGCTTGGTAGATCGCTTCGAAGTTGATCGGTTGCAGGTAGATCGCTGGGAAGCCCATGCGTTGCACAGCATCCGAAATCACTTCACGAACGTACGGGAAAATGATGTTGGCGCAGTGAACGGCCAGCAAAGGCTGCACTTCTGGCTCAGGAATGTTGCGCACTTGGAAAATGCCGCCCATGGCTGCTTCAACCAAGAACATCGTCTTGTCGGCGATGCTCGCCGTAACGGTCACTTTGACCACGACATTGTGAAAACCGTCTTCAATGGCGTTCTGATCTTGCTCAAGGCCGATCTCAACCGACGGGGCTTCGCGCCACAGATACGCTTGCGGCGCATTGGGATTTTCGACCGACAAATCCTTCAGGTAGATTTTCTCGATAGAGAAATGCGGAGCGTTCGTGTCTTGTTGTGCTTGCTGTGCGGGCGCGTCGGCCATGGTGGTCTTTCAGAAACGAGGGTTAACTTTTGATTTTAGCGGCCTACGCGGCCAATAGCTTGTCGAGCCCACCAGCGCGATCCAGCGCGGACAAGTCATCAAACCCGCCGACGTGCGTCTCGCCGATGTAGATTTGCGGCACGGTGCGGCGACCGGTTTTTTCGATCATCAGATCGCGCTGTTCGGGCAGCAAGTCGATGCGAATTTTGGTGATCTCCGCCACGCCTTTGGCTTTAAGCAAGCGCTCTGCCTGAATGCAGTAGGGGCAGACGGCGGTGGAATACATGGTGATGGTGGCCATATCTGTCCTTAAACTTTTTCAACGGGCAAGCCAGCTTCGGTCCACGCCTTGAACCCGCCGGTGAGGTTAAAGATTTGGGTAAAGCCCGCCGCTTTCAAGTCGCTCGCAGCCATCGGGCCACGTTGACCGCGTGCGCAGTACACGACGACAGGCTTCGACTTATCGAGTGACAACGCCGCCGCGCGCTCTTTAAGTTGCGACAACGGAATATGCACTGCCCCGATGAGCTTCGTGCCGTCCATCTCCTTGGTTTCGCGAATGTCGAGCGCTGTTGCGCCTTCGCGATTTAAAAGATGCGTCAGACGCACGTTGCCCACGTCGGTCATGCCGGAAATGCGGCGTTGAATCAGCGGATAAATCAGCATCGTGCCCGACATGATCATGATCAGGACGAGCATCCAGTTGGTGTAAAGAAATTGCATGGGTTCCAAACGAAATTCAATGTGTCTGCGCTGCGTCAGGATTACGCGGCGCTAGCCAGCCTAGAATTTTAGGCGCTCCGCCACCAAATGCCTTTTATGGCTTAACAAGCCGCCCGTCCACCTCCGCCTCTTATGGCGTCATACTCGCCGAAAGGCGGGTATCCAGAAAGTCCCCCTATCTTTCGGGGCACATTCAGCACGACTGCGTGTGCACGCTTTCTGGATTCCCGGCTGCGCCGAGAATGACGCCATTCTGTGCTGACATACCCGTCAAAATTGTGTTTATGACCGCCTCCAACACCCAATCCGCCGTCCGCACCGTTGTTCTCGTGATTCTTGATGGCTTTGGCTATCGCGAGGCCGCGCCAGACAACGCCATCTCGCAAGCGAAGAAGCCCGTGTGGGACGCGCTTTGGCGCGATTGTCCGCACGGCCTGATTGACGCATCGGAGCAATTCGTGGGTCTTCCGAAGGGCCAATTCGGCAATTCGGAAGTAGGGCACTTGAATTTAGGCGCCGGTCGCGTGGTGTATCAAGACCTAACGCGCGTCGACCACGCCATCGAAACTGGCGAATTTCAAACCACGCCAGCGCTGGTGGCCGCGTGTGACGCCGCCGTGAAATCGGGCGGCAAGCTGCATATTCTGGGTCTGCTTTCTCCCGGCGGCGTGCATTCACACGAGCTGCACATGCACGCGATGGTGCGCCTCGCCGCATCGAAAAACGTTCACGCCATCGCGATTCACGCGTTTCTCGACGGCCGCGACGTTCCGCCGCGAAGCGCTTCTGCGTCGATCGAAGCGATGGAAACCGTGTGCCGCGAGACCGGCGCCCGCATCGCCAGTGTGAGTGGTCGCTTCTACGCCATGGACCGCGACAAGCGCTGGGAGCGCGTCGAGCCCGCGTATCACGCGATGGTCGAAGCCACCTCCGCGCACCACGCGCCGACGGCGCTCGCCGCGTTAGACGCCGCCTACGCCCGCGACGAAAACGACGAATTTGTGAAGCCCACCGTCATCAGCCACGGCGCGCCGATCAAAGACGGCGACGTCATCGTGTTCATGAATTTCCGCGCCGACCGCGCGCGCGAAATCACCACCGCGTTGACCGACGCCACGTTCACGGGCTTCGAGCGACGCATGCCGAAGGTCGCGGATTTCGTGTGTTTGTCGTACTACGGCGACGCCTACGCTCACCTCTCGACCGCGTTCCGCAACGACGCTATCGTCAACGGTCTCGGCGAAGTGCTCGCCGCGAACGGGCTCACCCAACTTCGCATCGCCGAGACCGAGAAATATGCCCACGTCACGTACTTTTTCTCGGGCGGTCGCGAGCAGCCGTATGCTGGCGAAGACCGCGCGTTGATTCCGTCGCCCAAAGTCGAAACCTACGACCTGCAACCCGATATGAGCGCGCCCGAAGTCACGCGCCAACTCGTCGCCGCGATCCAAAGCAAAAAGTACGACGCGATCATCTGCAACTACGCCAACGGCGACATGGTCGGCCACACCGGAATTCTGTCGGCGGCGGTGGCTGCTGTTGAAGCGTTGGACGTTGCGCTGGGGCAAGTCATCGCCGCCGCGCGGGCAGCAGGCGCGCAAGTGCTCATTACGGCGGATCATGGCAACTGCGAACAAATGTTCGACCCCGAAGCCAACCAAGCGCACACGCAACACACGACCGACAAAGTGCCGCTCGTCTACGTCGGCAGCGACGCTGTAACAATCCGCAACGGCGGCGCACTGCGCGACGTCGCGCCGACGCTCCTAGCAATGATGGGCGTAGCGAAACCAGCGGAAATGACGGGCGAGACGTTGTTGGCGACGCAAGCTTAGCGACATACTTCGGCTGTTCAGTGCCCATCCGATGGGTTGATATGCAGCTTTTCGTCGCTAGCGACTGTTGCACGGGGAATGAGACCACTTTTTCCTAATTGTTGACTTCTATTAAAAATCGCTTGCAAGCTCCATACAGTTGTCGTTGCAACATAAAAGCTGTTCCCCCATTCGCTACGTACGCACCGTCACCCAAGCGGTCGATGCCGAGGGCTCCCCCAGCGAAATTTTTACCGGCAAGAAGCGCTCAATGACACGCGCATTGGTTCGCGTGTGCTCGCTAATCGTAGTGACCGAGTAGCTACCGCCGTTTGCGATGGCGAGCAGGAGCAGCAGCTGGTCCGCGAGATGCTCACCGATCGCCGCGTTTGACTGTTGATACGCACGCACTTGGTTCGCAAGTCGCGAGGCAACCTTTTCCGATGACAATCCACGCTCGCCCACCTCACAGCACACTTCGGTGACGTTTTTATATCGAAGCGTCGCGAGTAGTGCATTCCCAGGCCCCTCGTTTTGGCGCAGCGGCACCGTGCGAAGCTGAGCGTCATTCCAGTTCAAAGCACTGCCCAGCGCCGTAAGCTCCTGCGCAGCCACGCGCGTCGGCACGCCAGCCACCAACGCTTCCGCGTAGGACTCAAACAACGCGCCGCGATCAGACACATTTAACGGCGGACATGCGCTTGCAATCGGCGTGATTGCCACGTCCACTTCGCCGCCACCCGCCGGATAGAAACCGCAACGGCGCAGCGTGAGCTGCACCCCGCCGCCGACTAGGGCGACAAACGGCGCAAATGCGCGCTCAATGAAATGCACGGGTGGCGCCATCGGGTTGTGTGTACCGCCAGACAAACGTAGCGTTGATGGCGCATCAGCCTTGAGCAGGGCGGGTAACACCGTTTGCAACACAAGCATTGTGCTGCCTGCGCCCGAAATCGGGAACGCATACGTGCCCGCTCGAATCGCACCTGGGCGAAACGTCAGCGCCATCGAGCCTAACTCGGCACCATCCACCTCGCCGTCGCTCACGTCGCGCGCAGCCAAGACGCAGGCCAAATGCTGGCGCATCAGGCCCGGTTTGCTGCGCTTCGCACGAATACTCGTCAACCGAAACGGTTGGCCCGTGCACATCGAGAGCGCGAGCGACGTACGCAAAATTTGTCCGCCACCTTCGCCGTCTGATCCGTCAATTTCAATCATGATTCTTTTGCCCCCTGCGCTTCTCTTTTCTTCTTCATTCCAGCTGCGGAGGCTTCTCTGGCGGCTTCCACCCGACGACGCTCAATAGCACGGCAGGATCGACAACGAATTGCGAAGCTGTCGATGTTTCCCTTAGCCGTTTCGTACCACCATTTTTGTTGCTTGGCCGTCCACACTTCAGCGGCACCGCAATCTCGACAGACAAACGGTCGATCGAGATAAAACAGCGGCAACAACCCGTAGGTATTGTTGTGCGCCAATGCCAAGGCATCGGCAGGCACAGCACCGACCGGCAAAACAGTAGGGAGCACGCGACGATCTAGGTTGGCGAAAGCACGCGCGCGTTCAAGCCGGCGGTGTTTGATTTCAGCTCGACGCTGCTTACCACTCTTCATGTCGCTCACTCCGCACTGCTACTCAGGGGGCACCGCATCAAAGGAACGCACCGTCTCACACAAAAATCGATCCAGCTCCAGTGAACTGTGCTTCACATGATCCGTCGGCGCGTGCGCCACGGCGGTCGCCAACTCACTCACGATAAAGTCGTGAATCGCCGGCCACCGTGGACTCGTCGCCGATTCGCCTGCGCGCATCTTTACTTCAAGCAACGCGTTGATTTCTCCGATTAGCTTGGAATCGGTGATCGTCGCTTCCGCCAAATCCGCGAACCACATGGGCGGAGCGCCTCGGCCTTCGCGAATCCAGCGTGCTGCAAGTAACGGTCGCAGGACGTAGAAGTACTTTTTGTAGCGCACCACTTCACCACGCAAGTGTTCACGGAAGTTCTTTTTCGCCATGGACACATAGTGGTGATACCCGCTGACATTGGAGAAATGCGTCACCGCCAGCTCGCGCAAACGCGTCATCACCTCCGTGTTTTCGCGGTACATGATCGGCGAACGCAACCACTCAAGAAGCGTTGGATTGGACTTTTGCAAGAGCCGAAGCGCCTTGCACAAGTCCCATCCAGCAACGTCAAGGTCGCCGCTGATCGGCCGTTCGATTACGTCACGACCTGGCATCACCGTTAGGTACCACGGCAAGCGATTGACGTAGATGAACCGCACGTCGTAGTCGCTGTCCGGCGAGGCAAAGCCCCAGCCGCGGCTGCCTGACTCACAAGCAAAGAGGACCGCAACGTTTTCTTCTTGCTCGATGCGAGTAAGCGTTGACAACACTTCGCTGCGCATAGATGGCGTGATCGGGTGATCGAACAACACGCGTTGCTCGTTCGTTGAAGTTTCCGACATTTATGTTCTCCCAAATTTCCTGGTGCGAGAACCTTGGGCAAAAACGCCGGTGGCTCTCGCTATCCTTTCACGCACACCACTTGTTTAAGCGTGTGCACAACATCTACCAAATCGCGCTGCGCTTCCATCACGGCGTCGATGTCCTTGTACGCCATCGGAATCTCGTCGATCACGTCGGCGTCTTTTCGGCATTCCACGCCTTCCGTCGCACGAATTTGGTCGTCGACCGTGAATCGCTTCTTCGCTTGCGTACGGCTCATCGTGCGGCCCGCGCCGTGCGAACAGCTCATAAAGCTCTCCACGTTTCCTTTCCCGCGAACGATGTAGCTCTTCGCGCCCATGCTTCCGGGAATGATGCCCAGTTCGCCGGCTTTTGCGCTCACCGCTCCCTTGCGCGTAACCAACACGTCTTCACCAAAATGTGTTTCGCGTTGCACGTAGTTGTGGTGACAGTTCACTGCTTCTAGGTGCGTCTCGAATGGCTTCGCGATCACGGTCTTTGCCGCCCCGATCACGCGCTGCATCATCACTTCACGGTTTTGTTTCGCGAAGCGCTGGGCCCAACCGACTCCACGCACATAGTCACGGAAGTACTTGCTACCTTCTTCAAAGTACGCCAGGTCTTTGTCCGGCAAGTTCATGTTGTTGGCGAGCGCATCCTTCTTCGCAAGTTCAATGAACAAGCTTCCGATGGCGTTACCCACGCCACGCGAACCCGAGTGCAACATGAACCACACCGCCCCGACTTCATCGAGGCACACTTCAACGAAGTGGTTTCCGGTTCCGAGCGTTCCGAGATGCTTGCGATTGTTGGTGTTCTTGAGCACCGGGTAATCTTGGCAAATCACGTCAAACTCTGGTGCGAGTCCAGTCCACGCGGCGTCTGACTCCGGCGGTGGCGTATCCCACGAACCCTTGTCGCGACCACCACGAGTACTCGAACGACCATGTGGCACAGCTTTCTCAATCGCATCACGCAATGGCGCAAGATTGTCTGGTAAATCGCTCGCATGTAACGTCGTTTTGCAAGCAATCATCCCGCAACCAATGTCCACGCCAACCGCCGCTGGAATAATCGCGCGCAACGTCGGAATCACGCTACCGACGGTCGCGCCGATTCCGAGGTGCACATCCGGCATCGCAGCGATGTGCTTGAACACGATCGGCAAGCGCGACGCGTTCGCCAGTTGATTCTTTGCATCGTCTTCGACCGGCACACCCTTCGTCCACATCTTGATGGGAACGCCGTTCGGGAATTGTTCTTCGTTGTAGTTCTTGTTGTTCATAGTTTCTCGTAAGTATGGGGTGACTAGGATCGGTGAAACGTTTACTCCGCCACCCATTGCTGGACCGGGACTTGAACCGGGCACCACGGCCCGTTTGAGCCGAAGTCCGCGAATCATCAGAAACCCGATGATTCGCGTGCGTCTACCTGTAGTTCCATCTGCATTCACCGTAAAGGGATCATGTGTCTCGTCGTGACAAGGGGCGGTGAAACGATCGCGCTCTACCAGACTGAGCTACGGCCCCCAAGATTTGGAGCCGGCGGGATTCGAACCCGCGACCACGAGCTTAGAAGGCTGTAGTTTCACCTGCATTCACAACGCGACACACAAAAAAAGGTTCCGCGACTAGACGTAGCAAGACTTGCCTCGCCTTGGTTGCCCAAGGTGGGGGACTTGAACCCCTCGGCGATCCGATGTAGTCCTGCCTGCATTCGCGGCAAATCGTTACTGTCCTTTCCATTGTGAGGCGACGAGGTATCGGGGAGACGCGAACATTTGGGCATGTAGTCTCACCGGCATTCGCCCAGCAACAGAAATCAATAATTTCGGGTTAGCGTCCCACGCGACCAGATTCACAAGAGCGGCCGACGGGTTGTCCGTTGCGGGTTTGCGGTCCGCTGGCCTAAATGGCGCTGTACTCCTGTGTGCATTCGCGTAGGACACCTTCCGTTCTACTGCTGAGCGAGCGAGATCGCGTCGATTTCGTTCACCCAGTACTCTGCGCCAGCGCGGCCTGCCTTGCCTTCGGCAAATCGGGCCACTGTCGCAAACACCGCGTCAGAGAATCCACCAATATTCATGATGTCCTGACGCTCAGCCGCTTGCGTGGTCGCATACGGCTGAATATCGATGCACACCAACCGTGCTTTCGGGCAACGATTCTTGATCGCCTCCCACTCACGCATGGTTTGTGTCGCACCACGTCGTGTGGCGTCGACCCAAGATTCGTTGTCCGAAACCAGGATCACCAAATCAACCTCCGCACGTTCTTTGTTCAACTTTGCCAAGGGCGCGCTGCAGTTGGTTCCGCCACCACCGATTGAGGCCAATGCTTGCGCATTGGTCATCACCGAATCTCGGGCGTTTATTGCGAGCTTCACCACGTCCACTTCAAACGGCAAGACGCGCGCTTGAGGATTCTTGCGTAATACCGCCGCAGCAACCAAGGCCGCCACGTCGATACAACGCACGCTTGACGTCGCCGAACCGCGTTGACCCGTCACAGCCGAGCTCATCGAACCCGACACGTCAGGACACACAACCACTCGTCCCGCAAACTCTGGAACGTTAGCCATTGCAACTTCCAGCGCGTCTTGTAGCGCGTCGCGCACAAGCGTAGGCACCGCCTCAGCCGTGGCTTTGTGAGCCGCGAGCAATTGGTATGGCAGCACACGTGCTCGTGTGATCGTCTTCGCGTCGCGGAGCTTGGCCGCAACAACCGCATCCATCCCCTCGATCGCAAACACGCCGTGGCGTGCAAACGTATTGAGGTTTTGGCGCACCATCTGCCACGACCCTGCGTTGGCTATTTGCGCCCACTGAGACGCATTAAGCTCCAACGCGGTCAGCATCTGAAACGGCACATCCGGAAGTTCGCAAGCCTCACCCGAAGCCAACGAACGCTTAAATCGCTCGAAGGCTTGGGTGATCGGTGGCAACGCGGCCTCGTCGAACGGTTTCCCGATCAACCAGGCGAACCACGCAGCGCGCCACGCCTCAGTTGGTTTTGGGTGCACCATCTTGACGACGTCTGCCAGCGAAGGTACGTTTCCGACCGATGCGTTCAGCAGTTGTTTCTCGTTTGCCGAAAGAAGCCATTGCTGTACCAATTTCTTGGGTCGAGTCCCCATGGACTTACGGCCCAGTGTCCCGCTTCGCAACATCTGCACAAAACCGCGAAGCGTTTTGCCGTTGGCGACAACGCGCCCAAATACCTGCGCCAGCAATGACACGTCACGTGTCGCGAGCATTGCCGCCAACAACACCGGCATGTCTTTCATATGCGCCGCTTGACGCGCATACACGGCAGTCTTAGCAACGAATTCGGCGTCAACCGTTTCGCACAGTGTCTTGATCAGATCCAACTGCTCCGCCGCGTCGGCGTAGAACGTCTGGTTCAACGCGCCCGTCGCGGCAAGCTGCGCCAATTGATGACGCGGCGTTAACGCATAGGCTGGTGCACGAGATTCATTGCTCGTATTGGCCGGCGCTAAGAAGCGACCGCGAAAGCTTTGAAAGAGTTGAGTGTTTGCCATGATTTGACTCGTCATTATTTGTTTTCTATAGCCATGTATTGCAACGGCCGTGCCAGACACCGGAGTGCGGTTCGGGAAATAACGTAACTCATTGAATATGAGCGCATTTTTTATGCTCTATGGACGCCGGGCTCAATTGGCCAACGAAGTGAAATAGACTAGAAA
This sequence comes from Casimicrobium sp., assembly GCA_040079845.1. Taxonomy (GTDB): domain Bacteria; phylum Pseudomonadota; class Gammaproteobacteria; order Burkholderiales; family Casimicrobiaceae; genus Casimicrobium. The sequence continues at coordinate 11,290 of JBEBJR010000030.1, forward strand.
ATAGCTTACGAGCTATGCAAATAGCTAAACTTATATTTATGAACAGACGAAAGAAGGTAGTCATCGGCTTCCTCGGCTCGCAACTTGACTCCGGTGGCGGCGCGGGGCGATGGGAGAAATGGCGGCCGACGGTGTCTCTGGCGCAGCACGACGACATGGCGGTAGCGCGGCTGGAATTGCTTCACTCGCCTGCGCATGTCGATTTGGCGCGCCGCGTCGTGGCCGACATTCAGGCGGTGTCGCCAGAGACGACCTGCAACTTGATACCGATTGACCTCGAGGACGCCTGGGATTTCGGAGAGGTTTATGGCGCGCTCTACGACTGGCTGAGTGGCTACGCGTTCGACACCGACCACGAGGAATATTGGGCGCACATCACGACCGGTACGCACGTCGCGCAAATCTGTTTGTTTTTGATGGTGGAGGCGCGCTTCATTCCCGGTGTGCTGCTGCAAACAGCACCACCGAAAAGACAATCGCGTGGCAACGCGGGCAGCTATGCGCTGATTGATCTCGACCTCGCGCGCTACGACGCGCTGGCGAGTCGTTTCGCCGCGGCGCACACCGATGCCGTGAGCTTTCTGAAGAGCGGCATCCAGACGCGGAACGCAAAATTCAACGCACTCATCGACGAAATTGAGCGTGTGGCGGTTCGATCAAAGGCGCCGATTTTGATCACTGGCCCGACCGGCGCGGGCAAGAGCTATCTCGCTCGGCGGATGTTCGAATTGAAAAAGTCGCGTCACTTGGTGACTGGTGAATTTGTGGACGTGAACTGCGCGACGCTACGCGGCGACAGTTCCACGTCGGCGCTGTTCGGGCATCGCAAGGGGTCGTTCACGGGAGCAGTCGCCGACCGCGCTGGGCTTCTGAAGACGGCTCACCGTGGTGTGCTGTTTCTCGATGAAATCGGCGAGCTTGGACTGGACGAGCAAGCCATGCTGTTGAAGGCGATTGAGGAAAAGCGCTTCTTGCCCGTTGGCTCAGATCGCGACGTGGAAAGTGACTTCCAATTGATAGCGGGGACCAATCACGACCTGCGCGATGCGGTGGCAGCGGGCACGTTTCGCGAGGATTTGTTCGCACGGATCAACCTGTGGAGCTATGAGCTTCCGGGACTTGCGAACCGGCGCGAGGACATCGGCCCCAACGTGGAGCACTTGTTGCTCACACTAGGAGAAGAGATCGGCCAGCGCGTGCGTTTCACGACCGAGGCAAAGGCGCGATTTATGGCGTTCGCCGAATCGAACGAAGCGGTGTGGGCGGGAAATTTCCGCGATCTTTCCGCGAGCGTTACGCGATTGGCAACGCTCGCGGATGCGGGCCGCATCGGCGTTGAACTCGTCGATGCCGAAATTGGGCGACTACGTTGGCTGTGGTCGCGCCATCAGGGCGAAGCCGCGCTCTCCGAGCAATCCGCGTCGAAAGGTCTAGCTGCGCGGCTTGACGAAGACGCGATCGCGAAAATCGATCTATTCGACCAATTGCAGCTCGCCGCGGTGATCGCCGAGTGCCGACGTGCGCGTACGATGGCAGAGGCCGGGCGCAAGCTTTTCAACGTGTCGCGTGGTGAGCGCAGCGTGGTGAACGACAGCGATCGCGTGCGTAAATATTTGCTGCGATTTGGACTGTCGTGGGATCGGGTGGTGGCGTAGGAGCGGCGCAAGCCAGGACCAGCCGTCATTCGCGGCTTCCGCGGCTCCCACACTTGTTGCTCCGCGCGTCACGCCAATCGCGATCCACGCGGAAGATTTGCACGCAAAAATTCCATTTGATCGGCAAGCACGTGTTCCGTTCGCGATTGCAGAATCATGTCTTCCCAACGCGACGGTACGTACGGCACGAATAGCAGAGGCATGCGCGCCTCGTCCGGCGTTTGCGCTGCTTTGCGTTGGTTGCACGGACGGCACGCAGCCACGACGTTCATCCACGAGTCTCGCCCGCCGCGGCTCACCGGCACGATGTGCTCGCGCTCCAATGCGCTCGCGGGCAGGACACTTGCGCAATACGCGCAGGTATAGCGATCACGACGGAACAGTTTGTGGTTGAAGCGCGTCAGGCGCGGCGTGGACGCAAGCAATTTGCCTGCAGCAGACGGACCGTTGACCGCGAGAATCGGGTGAATTGCGAGCGTGGATCGTGCGCCGGCGTGATTGTGGCCACCGCGCAGTACCGTGCAGGCGTCGCCGTAGGTGTACGCCACGCTGCCGCTCGCGTAGTGCGCCGCAGCCGCTTCGGGCGTGATCCACGCTTCGGGAATTCCGCTGATGTCAATTTTGAGAATGCGCATGATGAGCCACCGATGAAGGGACGCTCGAAAGACAATCTGCAATCGCTGTGTGTGAATGAAAATGGGGTGCCCCGTCGGACTCGAACCGACATCCTCCAGAATCACAATCTGGGGCTTTACCTTTAAGCTAGGGGCACCGTTGATGGATGAACTGCGCACGCGGCTTGCGTTAACAGCTTTTCGTGTTGAACGACTATCGGTAGGCACTTAGTGCGCATTTTTAGTGCTAGTCGACTTGCTCGCCAAATGCGTTTCGGCGGCCATCCGCTGGTCGGTAACGCAAGAAAGCTGCTTTGCTAAATCGCATGATGAACTTGGTGCGTCCGGTCGGGGATGATCCGACAACCTATCCCTTAAAAGGGGATTGCTCTGCCCGTTGAGCTACAGACGCGATGAGATTGGTAGACATGGAAGGACTCGAACCTCCGACCCGCGGGTTATGAGCCCGCTGCTCCGCCATCTGAGCTACATGTCTGGTGAAAGTTGGCACGCGAGTACGGAATCGAACCGCAACGGCTGGATTTGGAAGCCAGTGCCCGACCGTCGGGCGACTCGCGCGTGGAAAGTTGGTGGATTGCCGAGGGTTCGAACCTCGTATGTCGGAGACGCCTGATTTACAGTCAGGTGCGGTCGCCCATGCCGCTCGCAATCCAATTGCAATAGTTGGCTCCCCAGGCACGGATCGAACGCGCGATGCCCTGATTAACAGTCAGGTGCCTTACCACTTGGCCACCCGGGAATGAAACGTGGCACGCCCGGCAGGACTCGAACCTGCAACCTCCAGCTTCGTAAACTGGCGCTCTTATCCATTGAGCTACGGACGCAAAAATTGGACGCGCGAGTGCGATTCGAACGCACGCTTTGTACTGCTTTGCAGGCAGTTGCCTTAGACCACTCGGCCATCGCGCGAATAAAAGAAAAAAGGAGGTGGTACCCGCCCGGAGATTCGAACTCCGACCGCACGGCTTCTAAGGCCGTCGCCTCTGCCGATTGGGCTAGGCGGGCATTGTGGAAATATTGGCGACGCGTATCGGAATCGAACCGATCTGATCCTCCTAGACAGGGAGGTGTTCAGCCACTGAACCAACGCGCCGAAAACTTGTTCGCTGCGCTTTGCACTACCGTCACTCCCGCTGAAAGAGGGACGTCCGTTAAGGCCGTTCTTCGGATTTCCGCGCCGTGATCGGAGGAGGGAAATGGCGCAGCGTGCTTTTGTTAAGGCCTTCATGCACAGAAACAAGAAACTAAAAGTATGGCGGGGGACAGAGGACTCGAACCTCTAACCGACGGGATCAAAACCCGTTGCGCTACCGATTGCGCCAGTCCCCTCAATGCGTTTGTGGCGTTCTGCACGGGAATCGAACCCGTCTGGTCACCTTGAAAGGGTGATGACCTCACCAGAAGTCCAGCAGAACATTGATTGGTCGGGGTACGAGGATTCGAACCTCGGGCCTACTGCTCCCAAAGCAGTCGCTCTGCGCAGACTGAGCTATACCCCGTGTGAATATTTCTCACGCATTTCTGCGCGAGACGTTTGTGTAAATGCGATTGCAGATTGTTAAAGAGCGAGTTGGCTTCCGATGCGCAACGCAGTACCGCCGCAGCAACGAGTCCGTCGACGAACTCAATGCAGCACCGCGCGGGATACGCCCGTGGCACTCAACTCGCGAGAGTTGGCAGCGACACTGCGTTACGCACCGGAACGCCAAAAACAAAAAGCCCGGAGTCCTTTCGGAGCATCCGGGCTTTTTGGGGAGGGTCGTGGGATCTACACGACACTCTCCGAAATTCTCGGACGCAAGTTGAATGCGGGCTCATAGCGGCAATCGAGTATTGACTTGCTATGCATAGAAGCGTTTGGCACGCACGGCGTGAGCGCATTCAGCGATGGCTTCGGCCATGTTGGCTGCATTGCACAGACGTAGGCGGCCATCGACCGCAAGGTCTTGGCTATCGTCTTAAGAAGTGCAATGGCAAACATGATTGAAAGGGCGAATCCTGAAAATTGAAAGTGGTTGTCGATTGGGGCGCGCTGACTATTCTGGTGCTGCAACCTAACGAAAATCTGCATCAAAGTTGAGTCAATACGACATTGAGCACAAACTCATCGCGACAGATAGAATTGTAAACATTGTTTACAACTTGTCAAGCGATTAAGTTCGCTCGAATCCATCGTTGATGCAAAAACACAACATCGAAAATTCTCCCGCTACGATCACAAAGGAGGATGTTCACTCCGTTCGGCGAGCGAACTTACATCTCTTGTTGCGCGAGTTTTCGCAAGCTCGTATCAACGCCGGCGAGCCAGCCAACGGCACCGAAAAGGCATTCGCGGAAATGCTGCAAGTGAGCAAATCACTGTTAAGCCAGCTGAAAACGTCTCGACCTATCAGCGACGCCAACGCGAAACAGATTGAAGTGCGTTGTAAAAAGCCCGCAGACTGGATGAGTGCAGAGCGCGCCGAAATCGCCACACGACCCGCACCTGGGGAGGAGTCCTTCATTGCGCTTGCACGAGCCGCCTATCGTGTGGCCGATCGCGCCGGGCGCGTGAAACTTCGCGCGATGTTTTGAGTGAAGCACGTCCGTCCACACCCGCAGCGAGCACAAGCCCTAAAATACATGGGTGTATTACCCCCGCTCTCTCACCAACGTCATCCTCGCCTGCTTCGTGCTTTCGGCCGTGCCGTTGGTGGTGGCTTTGGCTGAGTTGGCGTTTGGGTTGGATACGTTGGCGAAACGCTCGCAGCTTTCGGTGCGCGAAGCGGAGGCGGCGAGCAGTGCTTCGCGCGAATTGCGTGATGTGACCGGGAAGATTGAGCGCGCGGTGCGGCAGTCCATCGTGTTGGAAGATCCGGCGCTGATTGAGGGCTACCGAAAGCTTGATGCGCAGCTTGAACAAACGCTGATCCGTAGCCAGAGCTTGCCGCTGTCGGAAGATGAACGCAATGGGCTGAAAGCGCTGTCGAAACAGCGTGCTGCGCTGGCGTTGAGTTTGAAGAGCGGCATGCCCGAAGTGTCTGAGCGACCGAAGCTCGTTGAAGCGGCTGCGGATTTGGCGGACAACGCGGCGCAGGCCTCTGCGCAGCTCGGGCGCGTGACTGAGCGCGAGGTTGTGACGCTTCGTGAGATGGCAGCGAAAACGCGCGAAAACTGGCCGTGGTTTTTAGGGGTGGCGGCGGCGACAGCGCTGTTGCTCGCGGTTGGATTTTCGATTTTGATCTCGCGACCGCTTCGCAATATTGACCGCAGCATTCGCAAGCTCGGGCGTGGCGAATTTAATGAAGATATTCGCATCAAGGGGCCGCGCGACTTGCGCTCGTTGGGCGAGCGCTTGGACTGGCTGCGTCGTCGCTTGCTCGAGCTCGAAACGCATCAAACGCGTTTTCTGCGCCACGTCTCGCACGAATTGAAAACGCCGCTAACGGCCGTGCGCGAAGGTTCGGAATTACTCAACGATCGTATCGTCGGTGAAATGTCGATGCAACAAACCGACGTGGTGCGCATCATTCGCGACAACACGGTCTCTTTGCAGCGTTTGATCGAAGATTTGTTGTCGTACCAACAACACAAAAGCGCCACCGCGCTCAAGGTCGAAACCGTTGAACTGAAACCGGTGATCGAGCGCGTGGTGCGCGAGCATCGCCTTGAGATGTTGTCGCGCGCGATTTCGGTTGATGTGCGCGGCGACGCAATCACGCTTCAAGCGGACCGCGAGCAGCTACGAGTCGTGTTGGATAATCTGTTGTCGAACGCGATCAAATACACGTCGGCCGGCGGTAAAGTTCGGATCATCAGTAGCGTCGATGGCGCAGTCGCGCAAATTGATGTGGAAGACGACGGTCCGGGCATCGCGGTGGAAGAACAGGAACGCGTGTTCGAATCGTTTTATCGCGGAGGCGCGAGTGCCAATGGCAAGATTAAGGGCTCTGGGCTCGGTCTGGCGATTGTGCGTGAATATGTGCTTGCGCACCAAGGCCACGTGTATGTGGTGGAGCCGGGCAAACAGGGCGGACGCTTTCGCGTTCGCTTGCCGCTAGATTTAATGCGTAGTGATGCACTATCTGCGCAAAATAATATGCAGATGCAAGGAGATTCAATTGCAACATAAGGCACGATCCAATCTCTGGATCACTGGCCTCTTGATTGCCGCAGCGTTAACCGGATGCGCAACCGCGCCGGAGACCGCGCCTGCGCCTAAGGTCGAGACAGCGCCCGCTGTGACACAAACGGTCTACGTGCCCGTTTATGTCGAGGTAGAAAAACAAGCGCCGCCGCCGGTTGCACCCGAACCGATAAAGTTGCCCGAAGATCAAGAGCAAAGCCTTGCGCTCCTCGCAGACATGGCGCGCTCGGCCAACGCATCGGCCGAAGACCTTCGCAAAGACTTCGTGGCGGCACAGGGACTGTTCAACAAAGATAAAAGCAGCATTAACCGATTGCGCTACGCGTGGCTTTCTGCGCTGATGGGCCCCGCCGCAGGTGACGACGCGAGGCTGCAAGGATTGCTTGAACCTTTGGTCGCCAAGAGCGGCGGGTTCGCAACGAGCCATCCGCTGCGCGCGATTGCGGATGTGCTGCTGGTGCAGATTGGGGAGCGTGCGCGCCAACTACGCGAAGAGCAAAAACGCGGCGATGCCTTGCAACAAAAACTTGACGCACTCAAAGCCATCGAGAAGCAGCTTCTTGATCGCGAACGTCGTCGCAATTGATAGTCCTTTATGGCCGCTGAAATTCTTCTGGTTGACGACGACCCCGATTTGCTGAAGTTGATTGGCTTGCGCTTATCGGCGGCGGGTTACCGCGTGAAAAGCGCGGAAAGCGGCGAAGTCGCACTCGCCCAAATCGCGGTGAGCCGGCCTTCCGTAGTCGTGACCGATCTACGTATGCCAGGCATTGATGGCATGCAGCTTTTTGAGCAAATTAATTCTCAACACCCAACGTTGCCGGTCATTATCCTCACCGCGCACGGCACGATTCCTGATGCAGTAGCAGCCACGCAACGTGGCGTGTTCGGTTTCCTGACAAAGCCGTTCGACCCACAGGAACTACTCAAAAAAGTGGCGCAAGCGGTGACCGTTTCGGGCGTGTCTGGCACACCGGGCGATCCGCGCAACGGTGCCGAAAGCGAGTTGCGCGAGAACGCGTGGCGCGCAGAAATCGTGACACGCAGCGCGAAGATGGACGACTTATTGCGTCGCGCGCGATTGGTTGCAGATTCGATGGCGGCGGTTTTGGTGCTTGGCGAATCAGGCACCGGCAAAGAGTTGCTGGCACGCGCAATTCACACCGCGAGCAGCCGCGCATCGAAACCGTTTATGGCCATCAACTGCGCGGCGATTCCCGAGCAGTTGCTAGAGAGCGAGCTGTTCGGCTACGCCAAAGGCGCGTTCACTGGTGCAGCCACGGCGCAGCAAGGTTTGTTTCAAGCGGCCAATGGCGGCACGTTGTTTCTCGACGAAATTGGCGACATGCCGCTTTCGTTGCAAGCGAAACTTCTGCGCGTGTTACAAGAAAGCGCTGTGCGGCCTGTGGGCTCGACGCAGACGGTGAACGTGGACGTGCGCATCGTTTCTGCGACGCATCGCAATCTTGACCAGATGCGCGCAGACCGTGCGTTTCGCGAAGACTTGTTTTATCGTCTGAACGTGGTGGCGTTGAAGCTCCCGTCGCTGGGCGAGCGACGCGAAGACATTCCGCTGTTGGCGTCACATTTCCTCAAGAAGATCGCCGCTCGCTATCGCAAACCTGTTCCAACGCTAGCACCGGATGCACTAGCGGCGCTGGTGTCTGCGCCGTGGCCAGGTAATGTGCGCCAGCTAGAAAACATGTTGGAGCAAGCCGTCGCGCTCTCCACGACACATGTGATCCCGCTATCGCTTATCCGCAACAGTCTGGACGACGATTCTGCGCCGCTGGTATCGTTCGAATCGGCGCGCAAAACCTTTGAGCGCGACTACCTTGTGCGCATTCTCAAATTAACGGCGGGCAACGCCGCGCAAGCCGCACAAATGGCCGGACGTAACCGCACCGAGTTTTACAAACTTTTGCAGCGCCACAACCTTGAGCCAGCGATGTTTAAGGACTGACCTCGTCAGTCGTACGCATCGCACGGTCTCGCTATTCGCATCACTCATATGAACATTCAATTCAAAGTTTTGCGCGACGCGGCGCGCGTTAATCTGCCGGCCTACGCCACCAGCGGTTCAGCAGGCCTCGATCTACGTGCCTGCATTGACGCGCCCATCGTGCTCGCCCCCGGCGCGACCACATTGATCCCGACCGGCATCGCGATTCATATCGCCGATCCGGGCTTTGCGGCGCTCATCCTGCCGCGCTCCGGCTTGGGCCATAAGCACGGCATCGTACTGGGCAATCTCGTTGGCTTGATTGATAGCGACTACCAAGGCGAATTGATGGTGAGCTGCTGGAATCGCAATCCAGCAGGCACCGCGCCATTCACCATCGAACCGCTTGAGCGCATAGCGCAACTGGTCATCGTGCCGGTGCAGCAAGTGCAGTTTCAGGAGGTTTCCGACTTTTCGGCCAGCGACCGAGGTGTGGGCGGGTTTGGCAGCACCGGACGCGCATGAGCGCCGCCGCTGTCGCAAGCATGAGCAAGCGCGCCCGCGTGATCTGCGTTGGCGTCGCAACCCTCGATCAAATTTTCCGCGTTGACGTGATTCCCGAAGCGCCCGCCAAGTTCGGTGCGCTTGAATTTATCGTGACCGGTGGCGGCATGGCGGCCAACGCTGCCGTGGCCGTACAGCGCTTAGGCGGCGAGGCGCAATACTGGGGCCGCGTGGGTGATGACGAAGTGGGCGACCAGATCGTGCATATGCTGGAGCGCGAGCATGTCGACGTGTCGCATGTGTTTCGGCTGCCCGGTGCGCGCTCAAAAACGGCTGCAATCTTGGTAGACAAGCGCGGCGAACGGCTGATATGCTCCGCACCCGCACAAGGCTACCCGCCAGACACGTCGTGGCTACCCTTGCACGAGGTGAAAAACGTGCAAGCCGTTCACGCCGATACGCGCTGGAAGCCCGGCGCGACGGTGCTGTTTAACACCGCCGCCGACGCGGGCATTCCGAGCGTGTTCGATGCCGACGGCGGCGAAGCGGAAGACGCGTTGGCCGTGGCAACGCTTGCCACGCATCCGGTGTTTAGCGAGGCACTGCTCGGACGACTGGGTCTAGGCTCGCCGGAGGAAGCCCTGCCGCGCGTTTTCGGTGGGCGCAACGTGATTGCAGGCGTGACGCTCGGCGAGCGCGGCGTGGTGTGGTTTGACGGTACGGCGCTGCATCGCATGAGCGCGCCGCCCGTGAACGCGATCGACACGCTGGCGGCGGGCGACACTTGGCACGGCGCGTTGGCGTTGGCGCTGGCCGAGCATCAGCCGCTGCGCGACGCGATTTCGTTCGCGTCGGATGCTGCCGCGCTCAAGTGCACGCGCTTTGGTGGGCGCGTGGGCATTCCGACGCGCGACGAGCTGTTTACATTTCGTAACGCGATAGGTCGCACAAACAGTTGAACTTTTTGAAATGCGCACCATCTCATGGGTGTGGCGAAACGAAACGTGGTTGTCCCCTCTTCCACGCTTCGTTGTCCTCCCAGGGCGGGTTTCCCCCGGCTCGCTCGTGGTGACGTTTAGGGCGACCTTATCCTCCGATGGGTCGCCCTTTTTTCTTTCCGTTGGGTGGCGTTTTGCCATCCACGACTGGCGTAATTCAGCGGCGGGCATCTGATCTACGCAGCACACACCATTGCGTTCAATCGTCTAATATCGCGAATGTAGCGGGCGACTGTGAAGCCTCGCTCGGAGAAAGGTCTTTTTCATGAGTGGTAACTGGCAAAAAATGGCGTGGGTGGGTGCGGGCGCAACCATCGGTGTTGCGCTGACTCTGGCGATTTCGGTCGACGCCAATCGCGATGCGAAATCCGCGATTCCCGTCGATGAACTCCGCACTTTCTCCGAAGTGTTTGCACGTATCAAGAGCGACTACGTTGAGCCGGTGAGCGACAAGCAATTGATCGAACAGGCCATCAGCGGCATGGTGTCGAGTCTTGATCCGCACTCCGTCTTCCTCGATGAATCTGCGTTCAAAGAACTGCGCACCAGTACCACGGGCAAATTCGGTGGCATTGGCATCGAAATCGGCACCGAAGACGGTTTCATCAAGGTGATTTCGCCGATTGACGAAACGCCCGCCGCGCGCGCCGGCATTCGTGCGGGCGACCTGATTACCAAAGTGGACGGCGATTCAACGCGCGGTCTGACCACGACCAAAGCGGTCGACAAGATGCGCGGCACACCGGGCACCAAAGTGCGCCTCGAAGTCTTCCGTAAAGAAGATCGCAGCACGCAGACGTTTGCGCTCACTCGCGAGCAAATCAAGATTCAGGGCGTGAAAGCCAAGATGGTGGAGCCGGGCATTTCGTTTATTCGGGTGCGCACGTTTAACGAAACCACCGTGGCCGACGTTGCAAAAACGCTCACCGAGCAAAACGCACAAACGCCGCTTAAGGGCGTGGTGTTAGACCTGCGGAACAACCCCGGCGGGTTGCTTGACGCCGCCGTTGGTTTGTCCGCAATGTTCCTGCCGAAAGACGCGCTGGTGGTCTACACAGAAGGTCGCATGGACGGCACTAAAACGCGCTACACCGCGAACAAAGATTACTACGCGCGCCGTGGTGTCGATCCGCTGGCGAATGCACCGGAAATTTTTAAGACGGTGCCGCTGGTGGTGCTGATTAACGGAGCGGCGGCTTCTGCGTCAGAAATCGTGGCCGGTGCGTTGCAAGACCATAAACGCGCATCGGTAATGGGCACGACCACGTTCGGCAAAGGCTCGGTGCAAAACATCGTTGCGTTGTCGCAGACGACTGGCGTGAAGCTGACCACGTCGCGCTATTTCACGCCGAACGGTCGCTCGATTCAGGGCACGGGCATTGAGCCCGACGTCTTGATTCAGCAGCTGACGATGGACGGCGTGATGTCACCGAAGTTGCAACGCGAGAAGGATTTGTCGCGTCACCTCGTGGGCAAGAACGAAACCAAAGAAGCGAACCCGGAAGAAGACCTGACCGAAGAGGCGCAGGAAGCCAAGCTCATCAAAGTGCGCGAAGACAGCAAAAAGCTCAAAGGCTTTGATTGGGGCAACGAGAAGGATTTCTTGTACGCCCAAGCGCTCAATAAGGTGAAGGGTTTGCCGGTGGTGCGCAGCACCGTCGAGGCGGTCGGCACGACGGCGAAGGCCAACGTCCCGAGCGAAGCGCCCGCCGCACCCGCGACCCCCGCGAAGTAGCGTTCGCCGTCGCCCGCGTGACTTAAACCGCGGGCGGCGAATTTGCGTTGCTCGGCGCAACGTAAACGCGTGGCAGAGTCCGCGCCCACAGTGCCACTTCGACTTCTCACAAATAATGGCTCTAACGACCGCCTGGCGGTCGTTAGAGCCTAAAAGCTGATGAACGCTCATTCCCGCCGTAATCCATCCGTCGTGCTCGCTCATCTCTGGGCCTCGGCAGGCCTTCCCGCCGACGCGCTCGCGTATGCGGCACTGACCGGCGCGGACCCGGTGCTGCCTTCGTCTTTCCCTGTCGGGGCTGCCGCGCAAGCGAGTCTCGCCGCGGCGGCGTTGGCGGCGTGCGAGTTAGGACATGCGCGTGGACAAGCACGGCAAACGGTGTCGCTCGACATGCGTCACACGGCGGTGGAATGCACCGGTTGGTTCAGCGTTGACGGTGTGGTGCCCGAGGCGTGGGACGCGTTTTCTGGTTTGTATCGCTGCGCCGATGGTTGGGTGCGAATCCACGCGAACTTCGCGCATCATCGCGACGGCGCGTTGCGTTTGTTGGGCCTCACGCCGGGCGTTGCCACGCGCGCTGACGCTGAGCGTGCGTTGCTGACGTGGCGCGCGGTGGACTTCGAGGCGGCCGCGGCGGAGCGCGGTTTGGTTGTCGCTGCGTGCCGAAGTTTTGCCGAATGGGACGCGCATCCGCAGGCGCGAGCGGTGGCCGCGATGCCGCTCTTTTCGATGGAACGCATCGGCGACGCGCCACCGCGTGAGCTTCCCGCGTTAACGACGGATGCGTTGCCGCTAACTGGTGTGCGCGTGTTAGACCTCACGCGCATCCTCGCGGGGCCGGTGTCTGGGCGCGTGCTCGCCGCGTACGGCGCGGACGTGATGCTCGTGAATTCGCCGCACTTGCCGAACATCGAATCGATTGCCAACACCAGTCGCGGCAAGCGTTCAGCGCACGTTGATTTACGCACCGACGACGGCCGCGCTGCGCTCACGCGCCTGCTCGAATCGAGTCATGTGTTCGTGCAAGGCTATCGGCCCGGCGCGCTGGCCTCACTTGGGTTTGATGCGCAGGCGGCAGCGAAGCGGCGACCGGGCATCGTGTACGTGTCGCTCTGCGCGTACGGCAACGACGGCCCGTGGCGTAATCGGCGCGGTTTTGATTCGCTGGTGCAAACGGCGACGGGCTTCAACATCGCCGAGGCCGAGGCCGAGGCTGGGGGCAGCCACACGCCAAAGCCGATGCCCATGCAAATCCTCGACTACGCGACGGGGCACTTGATGGCCTTTGCCACAGCGGCTGCACTTCGTCGGCAAACCATTGAAGGCGGAAGCTGGCATGTGCAACTCTCGCTCGCGCAAACGGCGCATTGGCTGCGCGCGATGGGGCGCGTAGGCAACGGATTTGATGTGCCGCCCGTGGACCGCACGGCCTATCTAGAAACCGTACCGTCGGGCTTCGGTGAGCTATGCGCGATTCGCCACAGCGTGCAGCTCTCGCGCACACCGCTGCGCGAAACACGACCGTCCATGCCGCCCGGCAGCCATCCGCCTGCGTGGTCTTAACAGCGTCTCGCGTCGATCTTCGCTGAACGCAACTGCGCGGCGGACGGCTGCATGTCGCACGCAGTCATAAAGCTGTTACTGCCGAAACGGGATAACGTCTACCGCGTCGGTGATGACGGTGTCCACGCCCCACGACCAGAGTTTTTCTGCTTCGTCTGGGTCGTTGCAGGTGTAGCAGGCGACGCGCAGATGATGGTCGTGCGCCTCGGCGATGATGGCTGGGGTTAGCGTGCGCCAGTTGGCGTCGAGCGCGACCGCACCTGCGGTTTTGCACCGCGCGACCCAGTCCCACGGCAGCGGGTCTTCAAACAAATGCGCGCGGTCGAATTCCGGCGCGGCGTCGCGTGCGGCGACCAACGCGTCGGTTGAGAACGAAGAAAGCAGCGGCTTCAACGCGGCGTGCGCCGGGTCGGAATAGAGCGCTTGGGTTTCGAGCGCGACGGCTGCGCCGGTTTCGCGTTCGCGGCCGATGCAGGGTTTGATTTCGGTATTGAGCTGCACGCCGTTGGCGATACAGTATTTTGCGACGCGCCAGTAAGTCGGAATCGGTTCGCCCGCGTAGACGCTTGAGTGCCACGAACCGGCGTCCAATAGCGCGAGCTGATGCCACGTCTTCGCGGCGACGCGCCCGCGTCCGTCGGAGGTGCGATTGGTGGTGTCGTCGTGCATCAGCAAAAGCGTGCCATCGCCCGAAAGCTTGACGTCGATTTCGGCGGCGCGGTAACCATGCGCCACGCCTAGGCGAATCGCGGCGAGCGTGTTCTCAGGCGCGCGTTTGCCCGCGCCACGATGCGCAATGGTTTTGGGGTAGGGCCAGGTGGGGAGATTCATGGGAAGAGTGTATCGATAGCAAGAAATTATTGTCATTCCCGCGACGGCGGGAATCTAGGCCGTCGGCGATTTGGACATTAACACTCGGTTGCGTTCCCCGCGAGTCCGGGTCTGAATTCCCGCCGCCGCGGGAATGACAGGATTGTGGGCGAAAGCCCCCGAGTAGCCGACCTAAATCCGTTTGCCGGTATCCGCGTTAAACCAGTGCACGCGCGCGGGGTCGAACGAGAGGGGCAGTTGGTCGCCGACCTTTACGTCGGTGGCGTTGTCGAGGCGGCAGATCACGCGGTAGTTAGCGAACTGGCCGTAGGCATATGCGTCGGCGCCCACCCATTCGATCATCTGCACGTTGACCGTGAGACGCGCTTGAGCGGCAGGGACCAATTGCAGATGTTCGGGTCGAATGCCGAGCGCGACGCGTTCGCCATTGTTGATCGTCGAAGGAAATTCGCCGACGTGAAACATGTCGCCTTCGTCAAGCTTGAGCGATTGGCCAGCGCGCGTGCCCCACATTTGATTCATCGCGGGCGTGCCGATGAAGTTCGCCACGAAAAGCGACGCTGGGCGTTCGTACACTTCTTTCGGTGTGCCGACTTGTTCGATGATGCCACTGTTCATCACGAGCATGCGGTTTGAGAGCGTCATCGCTTCGATTTGGTCGTGCGTGACGTACAGGCTCGTGACCTTTAATTCGTTGTGAAGCTTTTGAATTTCTAAGCGCATGTCTACGCGCAGTTTCGCGTCCAAATTCGACAGCGGTTCGTCGAACAAGAACACTTTCGGATCGCGCACAATCGCGCGGCCCATTGCAACGCGTTGGCGCTGGCCGCCCGAGAGCTCTTTTGGCTTGCGATCGAGCAGATGCGAAAGCTCCAAAATCTTTGCGGCCTTGCCGATGCGCGTGTTGATGTCCGCCTCGCTCATCTTGCGAATTTTGAGGCCGTATGACATGTTTTCGCGCACGTTCATGTGCGGGTAGAGCGCGTAGTTTTGAAACACCATCGCGATGTCTCGGTCTTTCGGCTCTAGGTTGTTGACGACTTTGCCGTCAATACAAATCTCGCCGCCGGTGATGGGCTCAAGGCCGGCAACCATGCGCAAGAGCGTGGATTTTCCGCAGCCAGAGGGCCCCACAATCACCACAAATTCGCCATCGGCGATGGTGAGATTTACACCGTGGATGACATCTACGTTGCCGTAGGACTTCTGGACGCTTTTGAATTCGACTTGTGCCATTTTTTTCTATTTCTCGCTATCCACAAGGCCCTTGACGAACCACTTTTGCATGAACACCACAACCAGCACCGGCGGCATCAAAGCGAGCATCGCCGTCGCCATGACGAGGTTCCACTCGGTGCCCGCATCACCACCGGAAATCATGCGCTTGATGCCGATGACGACCGTGTACATGCTCTCTTGCGTGGTGATTAAGAGCGGCCACAGATATTGATTCCAGCCGTAGATGAAAAGAATCACAAAGAGCGCGGCGATGTTGGTTTTTGAGAGCGGCAGCAATACGTCTTTGAAGAAGCGCATGGGGCCCGCGCCGTCAATCTTGGCGGCTTCAACGAGTTCATCGGGCACCGTCAGAAAGAACTGTCGGAACAGAAAAGTAGCGGTGGCCGACGCAATAAGCGGCACGGTGAGTCCGTAATAGGTGTCGAGCATCTTCAAGTCCGACATGACTTGATAGGTCGGCAGAATGCGCACCTCAACCGGCAGCATCAGTGTGACAAAAATCAGCCAAAACGCGATCGTGCGGCCGGGGAATCGGAAATACACAATTGCGAACGCCGAGAGCATCGAAATCACAATTTTGCCGACGGCAATTACGAGCGCGGTGATGAGGCTATTGAGCATCATCTTGCCCACTTGCGCGGTTTGCCCTGCGCCGCCTTCGAACAAAACTTTCTTGTAATTCGCCACCATTTCTGTGCCGGGAATCAATGGCATCGGCGACTGCAAAACTTGCTCGGGCGTGAGCGTGGAGGCAACGAATGTCACGTACAACGGCAGCGCAACAATGGCCGCGCCGATGCACAAAATGAGGTGCGCGAAGAATGTGGAGAGTGGACGATTCTCAATCATTAGTACTGCACTTTCCGTTCAACGTACCGGAACTGCAAGAAGGTCAAGCCCACCACAATCACCATGAGCACCACGCTTTGCGCTGCGCTGGAGCCAAGGTCAAGCCCCTTGAACCCGTCGTGGTAAACCTTGTAGACAAGGATTTCGGTCGCGCGACCCGGCCCGCCTTTGGTGGAGGCGTCGATGATCGCGAAAGTGTCGAAGAACGCGTAGACCATGTTCACGACGAATAGGAAGAACGTGGTCGGCGTGAGCAAAGGAAAAATGATGTCCCAGAAGCGCCGAGTGCGGCCCGCTCCGTCAATGGACGCAGCTTCGATCAACGACTTGGGAATCGATTGCAAACCGGCAAGAAAGAAGATGAAGTTGTAGGAAATTTGCTTCCACACGGCGGCGATGATGACCAACAACAGGCCTTGCGTTTGGCTCAGGTTGTGATCCCACTCGATGCCGATCTTTGCGAGCGCGTGCGTAAGCAATCCAAGCGAAGGAGAAAGCATGAACATCCACAGCACGCCGACGATGGCAGGCGCTACGGCGTACGGCGCGATGAGAATCGTACGGTAGAGGCGCGAGCCTTTGATTACACGGTCCGCTTGCGTGGCGAGAAACAACGAGAGTGATAAGCCGAGCACTGCGACCGCGACGGAAAAAATCGCCGTGGTCTTGAACGATTCAAGATACGTGGAATCAGTGAACAGCGCCGTGAAGTTTTTCAGCCCAACAAAGGTGATGCTGTTGCCAAACGCGTCTTGTTCGAGAAACGATTGGTAAAGCGCTTGGCCAGCCGGCCAGAAGAAAAACACGCCCGTGATGATGATCTGCGGTGCGATCAGCAGATAGGGCAGAAGCTTTGAATCAAATCCGACGCGTTTTTCCACTGGGCAGGTAGCTCGAATAGGTAGGGCGGGCATCGCCCGCCGGATTAACTAGGGCGGGCAGTGCCTGCCCTAGTAAGTGCGACTCCCCACAAAGTAAGGAGGAAACGAGATTTACTTATTTGCTGACTGGAATTTTTCCAGTTGCTCGTTACCGCGTTTTACCGCGTTGTCGAGTGCAGCTTTTGGCGTTTGCTTGCCGGACCAGACGCCTTCGAGTTCTTCGTCAATCACGCCGCGAATTTGCACGAAGTTACCGAGGCGTAAGCCACGCGATGACAGAGTTACGTCTTTCTCAATCATCTGTTTGACCGACACATCTGTCCCTGGATTCTTTTCGTAAAA
This sequence comes from Casimicrobium sp., assembly GCA_040079845.1. Classification (GTDB taxonomy): domain Bacteria; phylum Pseudomonadota; class Gammaproteobacteria; order Burkholderiales; family Casimicrobiaceae; genus Casimicrobium. Next base: position 28,590 of record JBEBJR010000030.1, read on the forward strand.
ACCCGATTTTTTCGTCACTTCGTACGCTGCATGCGTTATCGGCAAATAGCCCGAAACCTGATGCCACGTCGCTTGACGCTGCGGGTCGGACAGGAAGGTGAAGAATTTAGCGACACCTTTGTAATCACTCGCCGGTTTGCCGTTCAACACCCACAAGCTTGCGCCGCCAATGATGGTGTTTTGTGGAGCGCCGGGCGCGTCGCGGTAATAAGGCAACGGGCTCACAGCGAATTCGAACTTGGCGTTGCGCTTGATGTTTGCGTAGGCCGCCGATGACGAGGTCAGCATGGCGCACTCGCCGCTGAAGAACTTGGACTCGGCTTCGTTAGTGCGTCCGCCGTAGGTGAAGTAACCTTTCTTCATCCAATCGGCCATGTTGGCGATGTGCTTTTCATGCAGCGCGCTGTTGAACAGCAAGCGCGCATCGGTGCCGCCGAAGCCGTTGTTCTTGCTGGCGAACGGTACGTTGTGCCACGCTGAAAAATTCTCCAAATGCACCCAGCTTTGCCAGCCGCTTGAGAAGGCGCATTTGTCGCCTGCGACCTTAATTTTGGCAGCGGCGGCCATGACTTCAGGCCACGTCGCAGGTGCTTTATTCGGATCGAGCCCGGCACGCTTGAATGCGTCTTTGTTGTAGTAGAAGACGGTGGTTGAGCTGTTGAACGGGAAGCTCACGAGGTTGCCCTTGGTGTCGCTAAAGTAGCCTGTCACCGCCGAAACATAGGCCTTCGGGTCAAATTTTTCTCCCGAATCACGCATCAGTTCGTGCACAGGCTTGACCGATTTTTTCGCCGCCGTCATCGTCGCGGTCCCGACTTCAAACACTTGCACGATGTGCGGCGGGTTGCCTGCACGGGTGGCGGCAATCGCAGCGGTCATAGTTTCGGCGTAGCTGCCTTTGTACACCGGTACCACTTTGTACTGAGTTTGCGATGCGTTGAAATCTTTCGCAAAATCGCCCACGCGATCGCCCAGCGCGCCGGTCATGGCGTGCCACCATTGAATCTCAGTTTGCGCTGCGGCAGGCAATGCCAAACCTAACGCGACGCCAAACGCGACCGACAGTTTCGTAAATTGGGTAGATGTGACCATAGAAATTCCTCCGTAAAACTCAGAATGGTTTACGCATTTCGTGACGACGTGATGACGGTTGAATAAGAACCGCAGTCGACGCGAGACACTCCTCAACAGCCATTATGCACCCTAGCCGGGCCGCTTTTCTAGTAGCGCAGTCGTTGCGCTGTATCGCTTGTATTTTTATCAACAGCTTTAAACGCTCAGCGACCGCTCGGCGGTCGCTTCGAGTTGTTTTTTCGATGAGTCGCTTATTGCACTATTGCGTCGCAAATCTAGCTATGACAACGCATGCAGCCAAAAGCTGAATCGCATTGAAAACCCGACAGGAATGCTGCCTACAATCGACGAAACATTCAAACAGGGGAGCGTTACTTTGGAACTCGTACTTTTTTCCGGCGCGTGGTGGGCTGCACTCGGCTCAATCATGTTGGCCAACATCATTTTGTCGGGCGATAACGCGGTCGTCATCGCGATGGCAGCGCGCAAGCTGCCCGACGGTCAGCGGCAGAAAGCGGTGTTTTGGGGTTCGGCAGCGGCGATCGCAATGCGTATCGGGTTGACCGTCATTGCAATTCAACTGCTTCAATTCCCGTATCTAAAAATCGTCGGCGCGTTTCTGCTGATTTACATCGGTGTTCAACTGCTCGCCGAGGGCGGCGGTGATGATGAGGGTGAACACAAGGACGTTAAAGACGGCTTGATGGCGGCTGTGCGCACCATTTTGATTGCCGACTTGGTAATGAGTTTGGACAACGTCATCGCGGTGGCCGCAGCAGCCAAAGGCAACACGACGCTTCTGATCGTTGGTCTCGCTGTCAGCATCCCGCTCATCATTTTCGGATCGACGTTGTTGATGAAAGTGATGGATCGTTTCCCGATCATCATCACAGCAGGCGCGGCATTGCTCGGTTTCCTCGCGGGCGAAATGTTCGTGACCGATCCGGCAAGCAAGGCGTTTTTTGACACCTTACCGAACTCGCACATCGTCGCTGGCGTCATCGGCGCGATCATCGTGGTTGCCATCGGCATGTGGATGGCTAAGCGCCACAAGGTTGCGCATTAGGCAAACGCTAGAAACAAAAAAAGGCGGGGTAATCCCGCCTTTTTTGTGGGTGCGGGGCCGTGCTACGCGCCGCGAGTCCCGCGTGAAATGGTGACCCCGACCATAGCGGCGTTCTTCACGGCGGCGGGCTTACCGACAGTGACCTTGACCCAAGGCGCATGAAATTCGGTCAGTACAAGTTGCGCGATGTGCTCGGCCAGCCGCTCCACGGTTTTGTAGTGCAACGTTGTTAGGGCTTCGGTTAAACGTGCGGAGATACTGTCGTAGTTCATGAGTCCCACGGCGCTGTCGTGCTCAAACGATTCGTTTGAGGCAGAGCCGATGTCAAGATCAAGCACCACGGGGCGCAAACTCACGCGCTCCCAGTCGTATACGCCCAGCGTAGTTTCGCATTTGAGGCCTTTGATAAAGATGATGTCCACGTCTGAGTTTTTCCTGTTGCCAGCGATGCCGGTAGCCTTAAATAGCTACACTCGCAGCCATTCTAGATAGTCGGTCAAGAGGGGGCTTTCCACATGATGTTTACTACGGCAGATTTCGCCGCCGCCTTCTTGGCTTATCTCATCGGCTCGCTGTCGTTCGCGGTCATCGTGAGCCGCGCGCTCAAGTTGCCCGACCCGCACAGCTACGGCAGCGGCAACCCCGGCGCGACCAACGTGCTGCGAAGCGGCAGCAAGAAAGCGGCGTTGCTCACGTTGCTGGGCGACACCGCGAAAGGCGTGATCGCCGTTTTGTTGGCCAAATTTTTTGCGGCGCAATTTGGCATCACCGTCGCAGGGATATCGTTGGTCGCAATTGCCGTTTTTATGGGGCATTTATTCCCTGTTTTTTTCGGCTTCAAAGGCGGCAAGGGCGTGGCGACTGCGGCCGGCGTGTTGTGGGCGCTTGACTGGCGCGTGGGGCTGGGTCTCACGCTGATTTGGGGGGTGATTTTCGCGGCCAGTCGCGTGTCGTCGCTCGCAGCAATCATCGGCAGCGCGATGGCGCCCGTGTTGGCGTGGGTTTTTCTCGGGCCGGGCCCTGTGTTTTACGCAGCACTCATCATGGCCGCACTGCTCATCTGGCGGCATAAAGACAACATCGCGCGCTTGGCTTCAGGCAAAGAGAGTAGCTTTAAGAAGTAGCTGCATTTAGTGGTCGGGCGGCACCAACTGCCCTACGGTTACGGCGACGCTGGTTGTGCTGACTCAGGCCGCGTTAGCTCCGACAACGCCCATCTCGGCCGCACATTCACCGCGTATTCACAGGTCGCCTCCGCGAGCCGCAACGCACCGACGTGCGCGATCATCGCTCCATTGTCCGTGCATAGCGCGACGGGCGGATAGAACACCTTGGCTCCGATTTTTTCTGCGCCGGCGGTGAGCGCTTCTCGTAAGCGACTGTTCGCCCCAACGCCCCCGGCCACCACAATCTGCGTCAAACCGGAAAGTTTCAAAGCCGCTAGTGACTTGGTCACCAGTGAATCGACAATCGCCGCCTGTACCGACGCGGCGAGATCAGCGCGTCGCGGATGATCTGATGGCAAGATCGGTTGCAGCGTTGATGTCGCGCCGCGCGCAGGCAGCGCCGTGCCGGTCAAATGCCTTACCTCGTTGGCGACGGCTGTTTTGAGCCCTGCAAAGCTGAAATTCAGGTCTCCTGAATGCAACAGCGGGCGTGGAATTGCAAACGCCTTCGCGTCACCGCCTTCCGCCAACTTCGCCAACAACGGCCCGCCGGGATAGGCCAAACCGAGCAATTTCGCAGATTTATCGAACGCTTCGCCCGCAGCGTCGTCAATGGTGTCGCCCAGCAACTCGTAGCGACCGACGCCGTCCACACACATCAGCTGAGTGTGGCCACCAGAAACCAACAGCGCCACAAATGGAAACTGCGGCGCAGGATCAGCCACCAACGGCGAAAGCAGGTGCCCTTCCATGTGATGGGCAGGGATCAGCGGCTTGCCCCACGCGAAGGCGAGGCTCGCCGCCAACTGCGCACCAACGAGCAGCGCACCCGCGAGGCCCGGGCCTTGTGTGTAAGCAATCGCTTGCAGAACATCGACCGTAATACCTGCGTCACTCATGACTTGATCGACTAAACGCAAGCCATATTTGATATGGTCGCGACTCGCCAATTCCGGCACCACACCGCCGTACGGGGCGTGCAGCGCGATCTGCGAATGCAGCGCTTCGGCCACCACTTTTCCAGTTTCGACGTCGAACAAGGCCACACCCGTCTCGTCGCACGACGATTCGATCCCTAAAACTAGACGCCTTGTCTTGCCGCCCGAACTCACGCTCATTCCGTCATTTCTTGAGTTGTTTTCCATTTCGGGTTATATTACCCGGCTACCCAGCAGAAACTTGCTACTAAACCCGCAATTGCGTATCTAGCTCATGATCATCAAACTCCGCGAAAACGAACCCTTCGAAGTTGCTCTGCGTCGCTTTAAGCGCGCCATCGAAAAAACGGGCCTCCTCACCGAGCTGCGCGCCCGTGAGTCGTACGAAAAGCCAACGACCGAACGCAAGCGTAAACACGCTGCTGCCTGCAAGCGCCACTACAAGCGCATTCGCAGCATGCAATTGCCGCCGAAGATGTACTAGATTTTTCTTCTGGGTAGAGAAAATTCGGCTCCTTATGGAGCCGTTTTTGTTTCTACTCCCGATTTTCGCAGTTCGACAGGAGTCTGACAATGTCCCTCAAAGAAACCCTCACCAACGATATGAAATTGGCCATGAAGGCCGGTGATAGCGGCAAGCTTGGCACCATCCGCATGCTGCTCGCTGCGGTGAAGCAACGTGAAGTGGACGAGCGCATCGTGTTGACCGACAACGACGTCGTGGCAATTGTCGAAAAAGCGATCAAACAGCGCAAAGAATCAATCACCCAGTTCACCGCGGGCAACCGCCCAGATTTGGTCGCGAAAGAAGAAGCGGAATTGGCGGTCATTGCGACCTACATGCCTGCTCAAATGAGCGACGCGGACGTTGACGCCATTCTCACCGCGGCGGTCGCTGAAGTTGCCGCTGCTGGTGTGACCGGCAACGCTGCGATGGGAAAAATCATGGCGATTATCAAGCCCAAGCTTGCAGGTAAAGCCGACATGACGGCGGTGTCGGCCAAAGTGAAGGCGAAGCTCGCGTAATTGCGCGGACACCTCGGCCTTGCGTCTGTTTTAGAAAAAGCAGCGGCGTGCTGCTTCGTGCTGAACGGTACACAGCGTTCGCACGTTTTGTGAGTACCATTGCCCTCTTCGAATTCGCAAGGAAGAGGCCTTCATGTTCACCTCAAGACCCAGACTTTCGTGGGGCGCAACCCGCCGTGTGACCGCGCAGCAAACGCTGGTTCTGGCCGCGCTATTAGCCTCAAGCAGTTTCGCGCAAACACCTGTAGCGCCCACCGCTACGCCGCCGACAGCCACTAACCCAGCCGCTGGCACTGCCGCCGCGACCCCTAGTCCCGTTGCGCTGCGCCCGTACCGCGACGTCATCAAGGACAGCAAAGAGTTTGCGGGTTTCTTCACGCTGCACCAGAAGGACGAGAAGGTCTGGATGGCGATTCGGCCGGAGCAATTCGATAAGCTCTTTTTCTTCAGCTACAACATCCCGCAAAGCGTCGGCGAACGGGGCTTGTACGGCAGCCAGATGGGCCGCTCAGCGTTGGTCACGTTCAAACGCATCGGCAATCAGGTGCAATTGATCGCTAAAAATTCTGAGCATTTTGCCGCGCCCGGCACGCCGCAAGCGCATGCGGTATCGCAGTCATTTTCGGACAGCCTGCTGGCTAGTGCTGCGGTTGTTTCTTCGTCGCACCCCGACACCAAAGCCGTCTTGATTGACGCCAGCGCGTTGTTGTTTGCGGATATTCCGGGCTACCTCACGCGGCTAGAAACCGCGTTTAGATTGCCGTTTGCGTTGGATGTTCGTAATACCAGTTTTGGCAAACTGTCCAATAGCGCTTCGCTCACCGGAATTCGTGTGGACGCCCATTTTTCCGTGCCGAAAATTTCCGCGCCGCCGCTGGTTGCGGGTCCGACGCCTGCTACGCCCGCGCCCACAGCCACTCCAGATCCACGCAGCCTCTTTGTGGGTTTTTATTACAACTTCCTGCCGCTGCCAGCGCAGCCCATGCGTACCCGTTTGGCCGACGAGCGCGTCGGTCACTTCGTCTCGTCGCGCTCGGATTACAGCGACGACACCGCGCTTAAGCGCCGCACTCATGTTGTAAAGCGTTGGCGTCTCGAAAAAAGCGACCCAAAGGCTGCGTTGTCTGAGCCCAAGCAAGCCATTGTGTATTGGCTCGACAAGGGCATTCCGACTAAGTATCGTGAGGCTGTGGCTGAAGGCGTACTGGAATGGAACAAGGCTTTTGAGCGGATCGGTTTCAAGAACGCCATTGTGGTGAAGCAACAGAGCGACAACGACGAGTTTGACACGATGGACGCACGCCATGCGTCGATTCGCTGGTTCACCGGAGCGGATGTTGGCTTTGCCATTGGGCCTTCGCACATGGACCCGCGCACGGGCGAAATTTTGGATGCGGACATTGCTACGGGCGACGGTTTCACCCGCGTTGGACGCCGTCTCGCGCGAGAAGAGTTAGGCAAGTTAGATTCAACGCACACACAGCATGTGGGAGATTATTCGGCACATCAGTTTTGTGAGCATGCGGAGCACACGGCGCATGAATTTCACTACGCAACAGCACTGCTCGAAGCGCGAGGTATGGAGCCTGATAGCCCCGAAGCCAACGCATTGGCGCGCGCGAGTTTGCGCCGAAATGTGATGCATGAAGTGGGGCATACGTTGGGGCTACGCCACAACTTTCGCGCGTCGTCCATTTATTCCTTGAAGCAGCTGGAAGATCCGGAATTCACCCGCAAAAACGGCATGGCCGGTTCGGTGATGGAGTATTTGGCATTCAATGTGGCTCCTGTCGGCACCAAACAGGGTGACTTCATCAACACCACGCTGGGGCCGTATGACTACTGGGCGATCGAGTACGCCTATCGCGAAATAGACCAAAGCGATGAGGCCACGGAGCTGGCAAAAATTGCGGCACGCTCAACCGAACCTGCTTTGGCTTATGGAACCGACGACGACGCCGGCGGCTACGCGTCGGCCATCGGCATCGACCCGCAAGTCAATCGCTTCGACTTGGGCAGCGATCCTCTGGCGTATTACAAGCGCCGTATGTTGCTCAATCGCGAGCTTTGGGATCGTGCGCAGGCGCGGCAGCTCAAGCCTGGAGAAAGCTACGAAAAACTAGCGACGACGCTGCAATACGGCTTTCGCGAACTGGCATCGATTTCGCCGTTGGCTGCGAAATACGTCGGCGGCGTAACGCATCTGCGAGACCGCGCGGGAACGGGGCGAGCCCTATACGAACCGGTGGCCGCGAATTTACAGCGCGAAGCGCTGAGCTTGCTGTCCAAAGATTTGTTTGATACCACTAGCTTTCGCTTCAAACCAGAGTTTTTGAGCCGTATTGGCATGGACCATTTTGACCGACCGACCAACCCGTTTTTCTCGGTTGGCACGGGTGTACTCAATGTGCAAACCACGGTGCTGGACTACTTGTTATCCGAGCCCGTGGCGTCACGGCTCTTGAACTCTCCCGAGACAGTGGCTGAGCCAGCGCGTTTGCTCAAACTATCAGAGCTCTACGATGTGCTCCAGAGCGCAATCTGGAGCGAGTTGCGAACAGGTGGCGATATTTCGCTCATGCGCCGCAATCTGCAGCGCGAACACGTCAAACGGATCGCCAATGCGCTGCTGCGCCCGGCCGCGCGCGCGCCCGCAGACATGGCGAGTCTGCAACGTGCCAACGCGGTGCAACTTGCAGCGCAAATGCGCACCGCGATGACCAAACCGATGAGCAAAGAGGCGCACGCACATTTGGCTGACGTACTCAACGGCCTCACCGAAGCGCTCAAAGCACCGATGCAACGCGCTGGCGTTTAACAATGATTTTTATCTGCGCAACGCATACCTGAGTTGCGCGAATGAAGTAACGCCGATGGGCGAATGCTGTGTATCGTATCGCCTATGAAGTTCATCACTCGCCTCTCCACCGTTGTCGCACTCATCGCCATCGCCGGGTGCGCCACGCTGCTCTCGGCCGACAGTAAAAATCCGCACTACAACCCTGCCAAGCCGCACCACACGCCAGAGGGTTTTCGCAACAACTACGGCGCGGACGCGCCGGACGGAAGCTTCGTGCGCTGGCAGTGGGAGCGCGTGCGCGATGGCACGCCAGCACCGCCACCGGGCGGTTGGGCGAGCGTGCTTCCCAGCGTCACCCCGGATCTAGCGTTTCTCAAACAAAACCGCACCGAACGTACGCTGACGTGGATCGGTCACGCGACCCTGCTCGTACAAACCAACGGCGTGAACATTCTCACCGATCCGCACTTTTCCGAGCGGGCGTCGCCGGTGCAATTTGCCGGGCCGATTCGTCATGTACCGCTCACTGTGACGGTGAAAGATTTGCCCGAAATCGACGTCGTTTTCGTGTCGCACAGCCACTACGATCATTTGGATACGGGCTCGATTCGAGCGTTGCAAGAGCGCTTCCCGAACGCCACCTACATTGTTCCGCTCGGGCTCGCGGCGTGGTTTCGCGAACTAGGCATCGCGAAAATTCAAGAGTTGGATTGGTGGGACGCTATCGCGTTTCACGGACTGAACTTCACGTTCGTGCCCGCCAAACATTGGAGTAAGCGAACGCCATTTGACCGCGACAATTCGCTGTGGGGCGGCATCGTCATCGAGGACCGTTCCGGCGCAACGCCGTGGCGATTTATCTACACCGGCGACACCGCGTACTCCCGCGATTTCGCCGACATCGCGGCGCGCTTTCCCGGCGGGTTCGACTGGCTCGCCGTACCTATCGGCGCCTACGCGCCACGCTGGTTCATGAAAACGCAGCACGTCAACCCAGAAGAGGCCGTGCAAATCATGAAAGACCTAGGTGCGCGGCAAGCGCTCGGCGTGCATTGGGGAAGCTTCGCGTTGACCGACGAAGCGCTGGACCAGCCACCGAAAGATCTGGCGGCGGCGCTCGCAAAACACGCCGTACCCGCAGGGAGATTTCATGTGTTCAAAGGCGGCGAGATGCGGCGCATGTAAACAGCTTTTTCGTCGTAACGACTGCCATGTGGTCGTTTGATGCTGTTTTTTTACATAGTCGACATATATGCAAAATCGACTGTAACGACCAGCAGGCGGTCGCTAAAGGTTAAAAGCTGTTAAGCACCCGACTACACTTGAGGCTATGGCTCTACTTACGCTTCAAAACGCACACCTCGCATTTGGTCTCGCCCCGCTCTTAAATGGCGCGGATTTCGCAATCGAAAATCGTGAACGCATCGGCCTGATTGGCCGCAATGGCGCGGGCAAAAGCTCGCTACTCAAAGTGCTCGCCCGCACGCAGACGCTCGACGACGGCGCAATGGCGCTGCAAGGCGGCCTGCGCATCACCACAGTGCCGCAGGAGCCCGTGTTCTCCGAAAACGAAACGGTGTTCGAGGCGGTCTCGAACGGTTTGTCGCGCGCGCGCGAACTGCGCGATGCGTACGAAAAAATGGCGGTGGAAGGCGGCGACGAACACGTGCTCGCTGATATGCAACACGAGATCGACGCGCTGGAAGGCTGGACCTGGGAGTCACGCGTCGACGCCACACTGTCGCAACTCAATCTCAATCCAGCGACGCTCGTTTCCACGCTGTCCGGCGGTCTGAAAAAACGCGTCGCGATTGCGCAGGCGCTTGTCGCCTCGCCCGATGTTTTGTTGCTTGACGAGCCAACCAACCACTTGGACCTCGCTGCGATTACGTGGCTTGAGGGCTTGCTCACAAGCTACAAAGGCAGCGCGGTCATCATTAGCCATGACCGCACGTTTCTAGACAACGTGGTCACGCGCATCGTCGAACTTGATCGCGGCAAACTCACCGGTTTCCCTGGAAACTACGCCGCATACGAAACGCAAAAGGCCGCGCAGCTTGAGTTTGAAGCGACGGTAAATGCCAAGTTCGATAAGTTTTTGGCGCAAGAGGAAGTGTGGATTCGTCAAGGCGTTCAGGCGCGTCGAACGCGCAACGAAGGTCGCGTGCGCCGCCTTGAAGCGCTCCGCGATCAGCGCTCTGCGCGCCGCGATTCGCTCGGTCGCGTGAAGCTCGAAATCACCAGCGGCGGCCAGTCCGGCAAGATCATCGCCGAGCTCACGGACGTCTGCAAATCGTATGGCGAAAAGACGATTGTCAAAGATTTCACCGCAACGATTCTGCGCGGTGACAAAGTCGGACTCGTCGGCCCCAACGGCATCGGCAAGACGACGTTGCTCAAATTGATCCTCGGACAGATCGAAGCCGACAGCGGAAAAATTCGCACCGGCACCAATATGCAAGTTGCGTATTTCGATCAAATGCGCGATGGGCTTAACGAAGAAGCGACGCTGGGAGAGTTCATTTCGCCGGGCAGCGATTGGATTGAAGTGGGTAGCAAACGCACGCATGTGATGACCTACCTGCAAGACTTTTTGTTTTCGCCAGCGCGCGCCAACGCGCAAGTAAAAATGCTCTCGGGCGGCGAGCGGAATCGCTTGTTGCTCGCGCGGCACTTTGCAAAAGAAGCGAACGTGTTGGTGCTCGACGAACCGACGAACGATCTCGATATCGACACGTTAGAACTGCTCGAAGACAAGCTGGCGAACTACGAAGGCACCGTCTTCATCGTGAGCCATGATCGGCGCTTTTTGGATAACGTCGTCACCAGTTGCTTGGTAGCGGAAGGTAACGGACTGTGGCGCGAATACGAAGGCTCGATCACCGACTGGCAAGCGCAGGCTAAAGTCATGGCGGCGCTGTCGCTCTCGGAAGCCGCCGAGGCGAACGCATCTTCGAAAACCTCCGCTACAAGCGGCGCTGATCGCAAGCCGGAATCCGCGCCTGCCGCAGCAATGTCTCCCGCCGCACCCAAGGCCAAACTCTCGTTCAAAGACCAACGCGAGCTGGACGGATTGCCCGCAAAAATCGAGTCGCTGGAAAAAGAACAAGCTACGATTAACGCCGAACTTGCCGACGGCGTGATCTTTCAAAAAGACCCCAAGCGCGCAACCGAAATTTCTAAGCGCTCTGGCGAAATTGATGCACTCGTGATGGAAGCGATGGAGCGTTGGGAGGCGTTGGCGTCGCGCTAATCTGGCAATACCGCCGTCACTTCGATTTCAATCTTCGCGCGCATCTCCACGAGGCGCGAGACTTCCACGCAGCTCATCGCAGGAAAGTTGCGGCCCATCACCTCGCGGTACACCGCGCCGAGTTCTTTGAGCCGCGCCACGTACTCATCGCGATCAACGATGTACCAGGTCATGCGCACCATGTGCTCAGGTCCGGCGTTAGCCTCGCGCAGCACGGCCACGATGTTGACGAGGGCTTGTCGCGTCTGGGCGATGAAGTCATCGGTCTCGAACTGCTGCGCGGCGTTCCAGCCAATCTGCCCGCCAACAAAAATCATCGTACCGCGCGCTGCGATTCCGTTGGCGTAGCCCTTCGGTGCCAACCATTCTGGTGGTTGTAGTAGTTTCATCATGATGCGTTTCCTGCGCCTGTTTGCGCTGTTGTCTGTGCCATTTGCCGCAGGCGATGGCGCTGCAATTTGCCGGTCTCCGTGCGTGGCAGCGCCGCTAAAAATTCAACTTGGCGCGGATATTTGTACGGGGCGAGATTCGCCTTCACAAAGTCTTTGATCACTTGCTCGGTCTCCGGGCTAGCTGCGAAGTTGGAGCGAAGCACGACAAACGCTTTCACAACCATCCCGCGCTCAATATCGGCCACACCAATCACCGCGCATTCCGCCACAGCGGGATGCAGCGCCAAACAATTTTCCACCTCCGGTCCAGCCACGTTGTAGCCGGAAGTGACAATCATGTCGTCGTCGCGCGCTTGATAGAAAAAGTAGCCGTCCGCATCCATCGTGAACGAATCGCCCGGATAGTTCCAACCGTTGCGCACGTACTTTTGCTGCCGTTCATCATCAAAATATTTGCAGCCGGTTGGCCCGATGACGGACAATTTGCCTACCGTTCCGGGCGGCAACGTCGCGCCTGTTTCGTCGACGACTTGCGCGCGATATCCAGGCACCACTTTTCCGATCGCACCTTGGCGCACGTCCGATCCAGCGCTTGAAATGAAAATGTGAAACATCTCCGTGGCACCGATGCCGTCGATCATCTCGATGCCGGTCGCTTGTTTCCACAATTGCCGCGTCGCATCCGGTAAACCTTCGCCCGCACTTACGCATTTTTGCAGCGTAGGCATCGGTCGTTTCTCTGCGACTGCGGCCATGCGCCGATAGAAACTTGGCGCTGTGAAGCAAATCGTCGCGCCGACAGTGTTGATCGCGTCGATCATGGACTCTGGCGTGTACGCGCCGTCGGAAAAGTAGACGCTCGCGCTGGCCCACATCGGAAACAGCAAAAGTCCACCAAGTCCAAACGTAAACGCCAACGGCGGCGAGCCGATCACGATGTCATCTGACGTGGCGCGCAACACATGACGCGGCCACGCCTCGCATGCGGCCATCAGGTCACGGTGCGTGTGCAACGCCGCCTTCGGTGTGCCCGTCGTGCCGCTCGTAAAAGCCATGAGCGCGATGTCGTCGTGTGTGGTTTGCGCGGCAGGGCAATCGGTGGATTTCGATGCTGCGATCCGTTGCAATGATTCAAGCGTCGTAATGTTTGTGAGCAGCTGGCAATGTTGTTGCGCGAGAAAAAGCTCTTCGGTCAGAGCATCCACGCACAGTGCATGCGAAATTTTCCCTTTGAGAATGACGTCGGTGAGCTCGCGTGCGCGGAGCATCGGCATCGTCGTCACCGCGATCAACCCGACCTTCACCACCGCGAGCCATGCAATCGCCATCGCGATGCTGTTGCCGCCGCGGAGCAGCACGCGATTGCCTGTAACGAGCTGCATGTCTTCGATCAACACCCGGCCGAATTGATTCACGCGGTCTAAGACCTGTAAATAGGTCAACGCCTCACGCGCATCCCGGAGCAAAACGCGCGCGCCGTTGCCATTGGCAATGTGGCGATCCAAGAGTTCAACGACGGCGTTTAATCGAGCGGGAAATTGCAATTCCGGTCGCTCAAAAATGAGCTGCGGCATGGCACTTGCCGCAGGCAGATGCTCGTGAATAAATTGATCGATTTGCGTACTCATCAGGCGGCTCCTTTGGTGCTCGTTGCGGCGTTTGCGGCAGCCTCTACGAGCACCGATTTGCCAATGATGAGTTGCTGCACTTCGGTCGCGCCCTCGTAGATGCGCAGCGAGCGAATGTCGCGGTAGAGCGATTCCACGCGGCTGCCGACTCTCACGCCAAGCCCGCCGTGCATTTGTAGCGATGCGTCAATCACACGTTGCGCGTTTTCTGTGGCCACCATCTTCGCCATCGCGGCCTCGCGAGTGACATGAGTGGGCGCACCTCGCGCAATGGCATCATCGCGAAGCCACGCTGCACGATAAGTAAGTAGCGCACCGGCATCAATGTCGGCGGCCATTTCACCCAGCTTCGCCTGGCTCAATTGAAAATCAGCGAGCGTCTGACCGAACATTTTTCGCTGTTGCGCGTGTGAAACCGCTTCGGACAGCGCGCGCCGCGCAAAGCCGAGCGCGGCTCCAGCCACCGATGCACGGAAAATGTCGAGAGTCTGCATCGCGAGCTTAAAGCCAGCGTTTTCTGCGCCCAGCAATGCACTCGCTGGCACCACACAATCGCGGAACACCACTGTTGCAAGCGGATGCGGCGCCATCACCTCAATGTGCTGAGAATCGTCGAGCCCCGGCGTGTTGGCGTCAACGATGAAACAACTCATGCCGCGCGTGCCTGCTGAGGGATCGGTCTTGGCGAAAACGCAGTAATAGTCGGCGATGCCGCCGTTACTGATCCACGTCTTGGTGCCGTTTAATCTCCATTGATTGCCCTCGCGAACCGCAGTGCTCGACAACGCACCAGCGTCCGATCCGGCGTCTGGTTCTGACAACGCAAACGCAGCAATTTTTTCGCCACGCCCCACCGCGCGCAAATAGGTTTCGCGTTGTGCTGTGTTGCCTTCAAGTGTGATCGCGCCGCTTCCCAGTCCTTGCATCGCAAACGCGAAATCTGCGAGCGGTGAATGAAACGCCAGCGTTTCGCGAATGACCACTAACGCGCGTGAATCGAGCGCGGGCAATGCACCGCCTTGCGCTTGCGGCACACACCAGCGCAAGAATCCAGCGTCGCCCAGCGCTTTGACCCACGCGCGGCAAGCGACGCGATCATCGCGCTCGTCAATCTGCTGCGCGGCGAGCCACGCGACCAACTCTTTGGCGAGCGTTCGATGCACTTCGTCGAAAAATGGTAGCGATAAATGCTTTTGATCTGGGCTCATGGGAGATCCTTCTTTCGCTATGGGTTACAGCAGCAAGCTCAATTGCCTTCGAACACCGGCTTCTGCTTCGCTGCGAATGCATGAAACGCGCGGTGAAAGTCTTGTGTCTGCATGCAGATCGCTTGTGCTTGCGCCTCCGCCTCGATGGCTTGATCGATGGTCATGGCCCACTCTTGATGCAGCATCGTTTTGGTCATGCCGTGCGCAAAGGTAGGGCCCGCAACTAAGCTTTGTGCGAGCGCAAGCGCGTTGGTCTCGAGTGCGTCTGTTGCATGCAGCGCGTTGAAGAATCCCCACGCCAAACCTTCGTCCGCGCTCATCGCGCGGCCGGTGAACAGCAGTTCCGCTGCGCGACCTTGACCAATCATGCGCGGCAGCAGCGCGCACGCGCCCATGTCTGCACCAGCCAGGCCCACGCGCGTGAACAAAAATGCCGTCTTCGCAGATGGCGTACCAAGGCGAATGTCGCTTGCTAAGGCCATCATTGCACCCGCACCCGCACAAATTCCGTTGACCGCGGCAATCACAGGTTGCGGACAAGTCTTGATGGCTTTGACCAAGTCGCCCGTCATCCGAGTGAACGCCATAAGTTCTGGCATGCTCATCTTCGTGAGCGGCCCTATGATTTCGTGTACGTCACCACCGGAGCAGAAGTTGCCGCCTTCACCGCTCAGGATGACAGCCTTGATGTCGGTGGCGTAAACCAAATCGCGGAACAAGTTGCGCAGCTCGGCGTATGAATCAAAGGTCAGCGGATTCTTTCGCTCTGGGCGATTGAGACGCACATGCGCGATGCGTCGCTCGCCGTCGCCCGATGTTGTGAAATTAAAGTGTCTCGCGGTGTAGTCTGCCATCGGCTTGAAGCCCGCAGCCATTGGATTTTGGGTGTTCATGCGTTTGTAGATTCCTGCGAATTGATCCGTTGTTTAACTTTGCCGAGCAAGGTGTGAAGCGATTGCACTTCGCGTTGATTCAGGCCCGACAAGGCTTCGATGATCCAGCGCTCGTGCGCTTCTGCCATCTCTGCAAAGGCTTTGCGACCGGTGGGGGTGAGGCGAATCAATAGGGCGCGGCGGTCGCCTTCGACTGGCAACCGTTGCACCATGTTTTCGGCTTCGAGTTGATCGGTGATGCCGGTTACATTGCCTCCGGTCACCATCATGCGCCGCGACAGCTCGTTCATTTTTAAGCCGTCCGGCGCACGCTCCAATTGCGCCATCAAGTCGAAGCGCGGTAGCGTAGTCTCGAACTGTTCGCGTAGGTTGCTGCGAACTCGTTGCTCTACGAGCTGCGTGCAGGTGAGCATGCGTAACCACAGACGAAGCGCGTCGTGATGGTCGTCTCGGGCGCGAGCTTCCATATCCATAGGAACGCCCATTACATGGCCTCGCCGCCAGAGACTGAGATCGCTTGTCCTGTAATAGCGTCGCTCCCCGGCCGCACCAACCACATCACAGTGTTAGCAACTTGCTCGGGTGTAACTAACTTCGCTTGTGGGTTACCGTGTGCAAGCTCTGCACGCGCCGCCTCGGGGCTGCGTCCGGTTTTGTTCACAATGTTGCGCACCGCTTCGGCCACGATATCTGTGTCGGTGTAGCCTGGGCATACGGCGTTCACCGTCACCCCTTTGGTGGCCCATTCCAGCGCCAGCGCACGCGTAAGCCCTAGCACGCCATGCTTCGCTGCACAGTAGGCGGTGACGTACGCGTAGCCCATCAACGCAGCCGTGCTCGCGATATTCACTACTCGCCTGAACGGATGCGCAGAAGACGTGCGCGTTAGGTCCGATGCGCAGGCTTGGGTACACAGCCACACACCGGTTAGGTTGATGTTGATAAGTTGCTGAAAATGCTCGAACGTTGTCTTTGCGAATGGCGCGCTCGTCGCCACTCCCGCGTTGTTAATCAGAATATCCACAGGCCCCAGTGCGAGCCTTGCAGCTGTGAATGCCGCCTGCACCGACGCCTCATCGGCCACATTGACTTCAACGGCGTTGGCGGTTGCGCCCGTTGCTTGCAAAGCGTGGCAAGCGTGCGTGAGACGAGCGCGGTCACGTCCCATTACCGTAAGGTTTGCGCCCTCAGCGGCGAGCGCCTGCGCAATGGCGAATCCAATGCCGCGCGACCCACCGGTTACCACAGCATGCATGCCTTGCAATGGGTTCGACAAATTCAATGCGTTCATTGTTCTAACTGCCTTGCTGCGGCTTCGGCCGCGCTTAAGCCTGCTGTCGCGGCTGCCATGCTGCGCTCGCGCTCTAAGTTTCGGTAGAGTTGATCGCGGCCAGCAAAGTATGGTTTTGGCCAAGCGATAGCGGTGCTGCCGAGCTTGGCAGCTTCATGCAAAGTCCACGCAGGATCCGCCAGATGCGGACGTGCGACGGCGCACAAATCAGCGCGACCCGCGGCAATGATGCTGTTCACATGATCGGCCTCAAAAATAGCTCCCACGGCAATAGTGCGAATGCCCACTTCATTGCGAATACGATCCGCAAATGGGGCTTGATACATGCGGCCATACACCGGTTTCGCATCACGCGTAGTTTGCCCTGACGACACGTCGATGAAATCAGCGCCCGCGTCTTTGAATAACCGTGCGATCACGATTGCGTCGTCGGCCGTGTTGCCGCCAACGGCCCAATCGTGCGCTGAGATGCGTACGCTCATCGGAAGCTCTGCAGGCCATACTGCGCGCACGGCACGAAACACTTCTAACGGATAGCGACAACGGTTCTCGATGCTGCCGCCGTATTCGTCGGCACGATGATTAGTGAGCGGACAGATGAAGGATGAGAGCAAATAGCCGTGCGCGCAGTGCAGCTCCAACCAATCAAATCCCGCATCGGCCGCGCGTTGGGTTGCCACAACAAACTGCGCCGTCATTTCGCGCATATCGTCGGCCGTCATCGCGCGCGGCGTTTGGTTTTGCGCACCGTAGGCAACCGCGCTCGCGGCAATGAGAGGCCAGTTGTTGGCGGGCAGCGGCTCATCGGTGCCTTCCCAGCCCACTTGCGTGGAGCCTTTCGGTCCGCTGTGCCCAATCTGCAACCCGATTTTCGCGTTTGATGACGAATGCACAAAATCTACGATGCGTTTCCATGCGTCGCGCTGCGCATCGTTCCACAAGCCGGGACAGCCCGGTGTGATGCGGCCCTCTGCCGTCGGCGAGGTCATCTCGGCGATGACGAGGCCCGCACCACCGAGCGCGCGTGCGCCCAAATGCACAAGATGAAAATCTTGCGGTACGCCGTCGATGGCAGAGTATGTCGCCATCGGCGAAACGATTACGCGGTTCGGCAACGTAACGCCGCGCGTGGTTAGCGGCAACAGCATCGGCGGCGGTGCATGGCGCGAAGCCTTTTGTTCAGCCCCGCCATTCGTCGCCACCGCTTGGCTTTGCATCCATTGCTCATAGCCGCCGAGCCACGCGCTGTCGCGCTGGCGCAGATTTTCGTGGCTAATGCGCTGTGAACGCGTGAGCAGCGAATACGAAAATTGCTCAATCTGCATGCCGGTGTAGCGATCCACGTTTTCAAACCACTCGGTGGAATTGCGCGCTGCGTTTTGAATTTTCAACACTTCCACCGAGCGCACGGCCTCATAGGCGTCAAGCGTCTTGCGCATATCCGCCGCACCGTGCTCGGCGAAGACCTGCGCCAGCTCAATGGCGTCTTCCAGCGCGAGCTTGGTGCCGCTACCGATGGAGAAGTGTGCGGTGTGCGCTGCGTCGCCCATGAGCACCACCGGCACCTCGCCCGTCCAGTGCACCCAGCGCTTGCAGATCACGCGCGGAAAGCAAATCCAGTTTGCCGAGCCACGCAAATGCGCGGCGTTGGTCATGAGCGCGTTGCCGTCAAGATATGACGCGAACAATTTCTCACAGAACGCAGTCGCCTCGGCTTGCTCCATTTTGTCCAAGCCATGCGCTTTCCACACAGACTCCGGCGTTTCGACGATGAACGTCGAAGTGTCGCCGTCATAGCGGTAGGCATGCGCTTGAAACCAGCCGTGCTCGGATTGCTCGAATGCGAAGGTAAACGCGTCGAAAAGTTTTCGAGTGCCGTACCAAACGAAGCGACAGGTGCGCACATCCACATCGGGTTGAAACGTCGTCTCGTAGCGCGAGCGAATACGGCTGTTGAGCCCGTCGGAAGCGATCACTAACTCAGCGCCGAATTCCTTGGCCGCCGCTTCGTTGTCGGCCACATCTTGCTCAAATACCAATTCCACGCCAAGCGCGATGCAGCGTTCTTGAAGAATATTGAGCAACCGCTTGCGTCCAATGCCGCAGAAGCCGTGCCCACCAGAGCGCACGGTGCGGCCCTTGTAGTGAACGTCGATGTTGTCCCAATGATTGAACGCGTCGCCGATTTGCTTGGCCGTTGCGGCATCTGCACGTTGCAA
Source organism: Casimicrobium sp. (assembly GCA_040079845.1). Classification (GTDB taxonomy): domain Bacteria; phylum Pseudomonadota; class Gammaproteobacteria; order Burkholderiales; family Casimicrobiaceae; genus Casimicrobium. Next base: position 47,544 of record JBEBJR010000030.1, read on the forward strand.
ATTGCCCAGTGTTTGATCCGAAAACACTACGCCCCAGCCGAAGGTGTCAAACGGCCGATGACGCTCAACGACGCGAATCACGTTGGATGGATTTTGCAGCTTCATCAGCAGCGCAAAGTACAACCCCGCCGGACCACCACCAATACAAAGAATGCGCACGATCGATGCCTTTGCTGTGAAGCGTATTAGGCAACGATTATTGACATCTAAAGTAAATGTGTCAAGCGTGCACATTTGCGTTCGGCGCATCACACCATGCGATAAACTCCCCCCTAGTATCAATCACGCTGACGTTTGTATTCATGCCGCACAGCCCTGAAGAAAAAAAGCGAGCGATCACGCGCTTGCGCCGCATTCGAGGGCAGGCTGATTCGCTTGAACGCGCGATTGCCGAAGGCGCGACGTGCAGCGCTGTCTTGCAGCAGCTCGCCGCCATGCGCGGCGCGGTCAACGGCTTGATGTCTGACGTTCTCGAAGGCCACCTGAAAGAAACTTTCCGGCACGCCGAGTGCGCTGTCGCTGATCACATCGATCCGACGCACGCCAAAGTTCACACCGCTATCGACGAGACAGTGTCGTTGGTGCGCTCATACCTAAAGTAATCAGAAGGAAATAGCCATGAAATCCCGTGCCGCCGTAGCGTTCGAAGCAGGCAAACCGCTGCAGATTGTTGAGATCGATGTAGAGCCGCCCCGCGCGGGAGAGGTGCTTGTCAAGATTTCGCACACCGGCGTGTGTCACACCGACGCGTTCACGTTAAGCGGCGATGACCCCGAGGGCATCTTCCCGTCGGTGCTCGGGCACGAAGGCGCGGGCGTCGTCGTTGAAGTCGGCGAAGGCGTCACGAGCTTGAAGCCGGGTGACCATGTAATTCCGCTCTATACCGCAGAGTGTCGAGAATGTAAATTTTGCAAATCGGGCAAAACGAACCTCTGCCAAAAAGTGCGCGCCACACAAGGCAAAGGATTGATGCCCGACGGCACGTCGCGCTTCTCGTACCAAGGCAAACCGATTTACCACTACATGGGCTGCTCGACGTTTAGCGAATACACCGTTGTGAACGAAATTTCGCTCGCGAAGATCAACCCGGCCGCCGATCACGAAAAAGTGTGTCTGCTCGGGTGTGGCGTGACCACCGGCATCGGCGCGGTACACAACACTGCGAAAGTGAAAGAGGGCGACACCGTTGCAGTCTTCGGACTCGGGGGCATTGGCCTCGCGGTGATTCAAGGCGCGAAGCAAGCGAAGGCCGGACGCATCATCGGTATCGACACCAACCCCGGCAAATTCGAACTCGCCAAGCAAATGGGCGCGACCGATTGCGTAAACCCGAAAGACAGCACGAGGCCGATTCAGGACGTGATCGTCGAGATGACCGACGGCGGTGTCGAATTTAGCTTTGAGTGCATCGGCAACGTGCACGTGATGCGCGCCGCGCTCGAGTGCTGTCACAAGGGCTGGGGCGAGAGCATCATCATCGGCGTCGCCGGTGCGGGCCAAGAAATTTCCACGCGTCCATTTCAGCTCGTCACCGGTCGCGTGTGGCGCGGCTCAGCGTTCGGCGGTGTGCGCGGTCGCACGCAACTCCCCGGCATGGTGGAGCAGGCGATGAAAGGCGAAATCGATCTCGACGCGTTCGTCACCCACACGCGTTCGTTAGATCAAATCAACGAAGCGTTCGACCTTATGCACGAAGGAAAATCGATTCGCACGGTGATTCATTTCTAATCGAAACGTCCCATCGGGTTTGTAAACGACGTAGCCTCGATGCAGCGCAGCGGAATCGAGGCATTTGTATCGCACCAGCGTTGCCCTCGATTTCACTTCGTTACATCGAGGCTACGGCCTACCCCGTGTTACGCAACCCCGCAGCCAAGCCGTTAATCGACAAATGCAGCGCCCGTTTGGTGCGCTCTTCGGTGTCGCCGGAACGCACGCGGCGGATGAGTTCGATCTGCAAGTGATTGAGCGGATCGAGATACGGGAAGCGGTTGCGAATCGAGCGCGCGAGCGTCGGATTGTCTGCGAGCGGTGCCGCGCCGACGAGCGTTTCGTACGCTGATTTCGTGCGTTCCCACTCGACGTGAATGGCGTTCCACACGCGGTCGCGAATCGTTTTGTCTTGCACCAGCGACGCGTACGCCGCGCCGATTTGCATGTCGGTTTTCGAGAGCACCATGCCGAGGTTCGAGAGCACCGCCGCGAAGAACGGCCAGTCTTTCGCCATCTCCTGCAAGTCCGCCAGCGCCGTTGGTTCTTCGTCGAGCAACTTCGCAACTGCGCTGCCGAAGCCATACCAACCGGGCAACGCGACGCGTGCTTGTGCCCAGCTAAATACCCAAGGAATCGCGCGTAGGTCTTCGATGCGTGTGCTCGATTTACGCGCGGCGGGGCGCGAGCCGATGTTGAGCTCTGCGATCTCTTTAATCGGTGTGCTCTCGCGGAAGTACGTGACGAAGCCGTCGTCGCCGTAGACCAACGCACGATACGAATCGAACGCATAGGCACTCAAGCGTTCGGCGAGTGCTTCGAAGCGCGCTTGGCGTTTCGAGTCGCCGATGACGTTCGGCAGCAAGGTGCTCTCCAACACCGCCGCAAGTAGCGTTTCAAGATTGCGCTGCGCGAGATCTGGGTCGCCGTATTTGCTCGAAATAATTTCGCCTTGCTCCGTGAGGCGCAAAAAGCCGTTCACCGCGCCCGCGGGCTGCGCGCGAATCGCCTCGTAGCTCGGACCACCACCGCGTCCGACGCTGCCGCCACGACCGTGGAACAAACACAAACGAACACCGTGTTGTGCAAAAGTTTCGACGAGCGCCGCTTGCGCACGGTAAAGCGCCCAGTTGGCGGTGAAGTAACCGCCGTCCTTGTTGCTATCGCTGTAGCCGAGCATGATTTCTTGCGCGTCGCCTTGCGCTTTGAGCCAACGCCGATAGAGCGGATGCGCGAACGCTGCCGTCATCACTTTCGGCGCGGCCTCTAAGTCTTCAATCGTCTCGAACAGCGGCGCGATCGCCACCGCAAGATGCGGCACTTCGCCGCCACGCGCGAGACCCACTTCTTTGCACAACGTCGCGACCTCAAGCAAATCGGACAGCGATTCGCCCATCGAAATAATCATGCGCGGCAGCGCCGCCGGACCAAACCGCGCGTGCACTTCTGCGGCCTTGCGGAATATTGCAAGTTCCGAGAGCGCGGTTTCCGAGAGCTTCATGTACGGGCTCGCCAGCAGTCGCGCGCTTTCGAGTTCGCGGCTCAGGAGCGCAACCTTTTCGTCTTCTGGCAGCGCGGCGTAATCGGCGCACAATCCGCAGCCAGCGAGCAGTTCCGCCACGACCGACTCGTGCACCGTCGAGTTCTGCCGCAAGTCCACCGGCGCAAGGTGGAAGCCAAAAATCTGCACCGCGCGTTTGAGCGGCAACACACGCGCGTCGGCGATCACCTGCGAGCCGTGTTGCGTGAGCGAATCGGCGATCACGTCCAAGTCATCAATCAATTCGTCCGGCGTCGCGTACGGCGCGGCATTTGCGTTGTGCGGCTCGCGTGCGGTGCTGTGGCCGGTGAAGCTGCGATACGTGGCGGCGAGGCGGCTGTAGAGCCCCGTGATCGCGCGGCGATACGGCTCGTCCACGCGAAAGCGCGAGTCATCGTGCGCACGTTCCGCGAGGTCGTTCAGCGCCGGGCTCACGTCCACGAGGCGACTCGACATCGCAAGCTCCGCGCCCAGCGCGTGCAGCTCCGCGAGGTAATGCGACAGCGCGAGTTCGGACTGCGTGTTGATCACGTAATCGAGCGTGTCCGCGTTCACAAACGGATTGCCGTCACGGTCGCCACCGATCCACATACCGATTTTCAGAAACGCCGGAAGCTCCGCCACCGTGCGGTCATGCGCTTCGAGCGCGGCGAGCGTGTTCTTCGTGAGGCGCGGCACTTCAGATAGAAAACTCGCGCGGAAGTAATTCAGCGCGTTGTCGATTTCGTCGCGCACACGCAGCTTCGTGAGGCGCAGCATCGCCGTTTGCCACAGCTGCAAAATTTGTCGGTGCAGCGTCGCGGCTTGATCGTCGTCGTCGAGCGTCAGCGCCGTCGCAATCGCGCGCTCGGCGTCGAGAATGCTTTGTCGCTTGATCTCCGTCGGGTGCGCCGTGAGCGTCGGGCTCACGAGCGCGCGCGAGAGGCAATGCCAGATTTCCGTGCCGGTGATGTTCGCCGCTTTCAAGTGCGAAAACGCGGCCGCGAGAGAGCCCGCCTGTGGCGCAGAACCCGAACGCTTGTGGTGACGACGGCGACGGTTTTGATGAACGTCCTCCGCGATGTTCGCGAGGTGCGAGAAATACGTGAACGCGCGCACGACGTCGAGCGTCTCTTCCACGCTCAAATCCGACAACATCGCGTCGAGCGAGCGATGCGACGCCCCCTCGCGATGAAAGCGCACGGACTCTTGCCGAATCGACTCAATCTTGTCGAACGTCGGCTCGCCACGCTGCGCGCGAATCACGTCGCCGAGCAATCGCCCCAGCAGGCGCGTGTCGGCCTTGAGCGGCGCGTCTTTGTCTTCAACGGGAAGGGCGGCGGAGGGAGCGGATTGAGCGTTCATCGCTCCATTATGCTGCAATGCACAACTACTGAAAACTACCGCAACGCGCGACGACAGGCACAGTGAATGCGGATACAGCTTTTTTGCGGAAACGACCAGCGGGCGGTCGTTGCATGGTATTTATGGAGATAGTCGATAAATACGAAAAATAGCCTGTAACGACCGCCGGTCGGTCGTTGGCGGCATAAAGGCGTTAACAATGTAGGCGACGACTTGGCGTCGCTCAACGGCACCCAGCGCGGCCAAGTCCGCGCCTACCGAGCTGCATCCCGCGCACGCGCAAACCGTTCACCGCGCCAGCATCCGTCGATTGATTCGTATTGCACGTCGGTCAGAGAAACTGTACATTCAAACAGCATACTGCTTGAACACCCTAGCGCCGCAGGAGCAACACGACGTTTCAGCGGACCGCACACCCACCATTAAATAGTCAAATTTCCACGCCTTCGCTAGAACACGTTGGGCGTCACACAACACCAGCATCGAGATTTCGCCATGAACTCCAACACGTCCACACTTGATGAACTGAGCGCCCTGAACAAGCGATTCATCCACAACTTCGTAACCAATGATGTGGCATCACACGATGCGATTCTTCACCCGGATTTCCGCGCGATCTACAGCGCCGGAAACCATATTGACCGAGCCTCTTACTTGGAGCATTGGGCTACTGGCTTTGATCCTGAGGTCATCACGTACTGGGATATGCGTGACCAGCGAATCACGGTTCACGGTGACGTCGCTCTGGTTGGTGCCACTAACCGCTGGATCCGCGTCAAGGACGGTGTAGACGTTCTCGGAATGACCTGCTACACCGATACCTATGTTCGCGTTGGCGAGAAGTGGTTATGCGTCTTGGCGCAGCTGACACCGGTCAGCGCTGAGAACTACCCCTCAGATCAAACCATCGTCGTAAAGTACCTTCGCGGTGTGCTGCAGCAAGGCTGAGTGCCGCTTAACCCGCGGCTCAGCCCCGCTTTAGACCTCCCCACCACCACCCCATGCGATTCGTCGATAAGTTTCAAGCGCTCTTCTTCGACATGAACGGCACCTTCATGTTCGACCATGATCGCTTGGGTAGTGGTGAAGACTTCTTCGCCACGTACCGCAAGATCGGCAGGCACCGCTTGGCTGCTGATGAAGTTCAGGAGCTCGTGCTGCGAACCTGTGACGCGCTTCGCCGAGACTACGACGACCCGGCGTGCTTCGAGTCGTTCCCGTCCGTTCTCGATGCGGTCACGACGCATTGCGGCTTGCACGGTGCCGACGCGCAAGACATCGCAAATGTGATCGCCGCCCATGAAGTCGGCCAGGTGCCTTCGTGGGCTGCGCACACGCTTCAGACCCTCGCCACAACGCACCGCCTCGCGCTTGTCTCCAATGTGTGGGCGCCGCCGGAAGCGTGGCGCGATGTGCTTACGCAGAGCGGCGTGTCGCAAGTCTTTCAGCACCAGACGTTCTCGTCGTCCATCGGGGTTGTGAAGCCCTCTCCGCGCTTGTTTCTCGCGGCGCTACACGCCATGAAAGTGGACCCCACCGCCGCCCTGTTCATCGGCGACTCGATCGAACGCGACATTCGCCCCGCGAAGCAACTTGGATTCAGCACAGTCTTGGTCGGGTCGAATGATCGAATTCCCGAAGCCGATCTGGTGGTGCCTTCAATTGCCGAGTTGCTGCATCATCGCGACGTTTCTTTTGCACGTTAGGCGACACACGGAGGACACGATGGGACTCTTAACCTTCAGCATCAACGTCACGCTAGACGGCTGCATCGACCACCAAGAAGGCATCGCCGACGACGAGACGCACGCCTTCTTCACGCGCCTTATGGACGAGGGCGGCGCGATGCTCTGGGGCCGCGTCACCTACGAGATGATGGAGAGCTTCTGGCCCGCGGTCGCGCGCGGCGACGTGGAGGCACCGGCGGCGTTGCGCGAGTGGGCGGTCAAGCTCGACGCCAAGCCGAAACACGTCGCGTCCTCGACGCGGAAAGACTTCCCGTGGACCAACAGCCACCACCTCGGCGGCGACCTGCGCACGAGCGTACAGACGCTCAAGGACGCGACGCCGAACGGCGTGCTCCTCGGCAGCGGCAAGCTCGCGACCGAGCTCGACCGGCTGGATCTGATCGACGAATACAAGTTCCTTGTTCACCCACGGATCGTCGGCCATGGCCCGACCCTCTACCAAAGCGGGCTCCCAAGCACTCGACGGCTGGAACTCATCTCGGCAACGCCGCTTCGCTGCGGCGCGGTCGCCATGCACTACCGGCGCGCGTTGCAGTTTGACTAGTCCCGAATTGTAAATACAATGTACATATGATTGAGTTCGAATGGGATGAGTCCAAAGCGGCTGCAAATCTCGAAAAACATCAGGTGTCGTTTGAAGAAGCCAAGTCGGTATTTTTCGACGAATTTGGCGTTCAATTCTTCGATGAGGATCACTCGTCCGACGAAGCGCGTTTTCTGATGCTTGGTATGAGTTCGCGGGCAAAGTTGCTCATCGTCTGTCATTGCGAACGAGCGCATGGAGCAGTCATTCGCCTCATCTCTGCGCGCAAGGAAACCAAGCGCGAAAGCGCGTTTTATCAAGGTGGGCAACCATGAAAGCAGAATACGATCTTTCCAAGCTGAAGTCCCGCAAAAATCCATACGCATCCAAGTTGAAGAAGCCTGTGACCATGCGTCTTTCAGAGGATGTCGTCGACTACTTCAAGGGGATGGCCGATGAAGCGGGCGTTCCCTACCAGAGCCTGATTAACTTGTACCTGCGCGACTGCCTGGCCAATGGCCGCAAAGTGCAAATCAAATGGCCGCAATCTGTTTAACGCGGCAATGAAATCTCAGTCTGTGGCGCGTTCATTTTCGCGTTAGACGCCGCCGAAACTCCGCCGGGTAAAAGCACAATGTCAGTTGCCACCCTACACTTCTTTTGCGGTAAAGCAGGTGCCGACAAGAGCGCGAAGGCCAAGGCAATCGCGGAAGCAAATGGCGCGATCCTGCTTTCGGAAGACGTCTGGCTGGCGCGCCTGTACGGCGACCAAATCAAAGTGTTTGATGACTACATTCGCTTTTCGCAGAAGCTCAACACGGTCGTCACGCCGTTGGTCATCGATCTGCTTGCGTTGGGCCAAAGCGTCGTCATGGACTTTCAGGCGAACACGAAGCGCAGGCGTAGCTGGTTCCGGTCTATGTTCGAAGAAGCTCATGCCGATCACGTCATGCACTACCTGCAAACCCCCGACGCGTTGTGCTTGGAGCGGATTCAGAAAAGAAACACTGAGATGCCCGAGGGAGCGAGCCAACTCACCGAAGCCGACTACTGGCACGTGACCTCGTACTTCCAGCCGCCGGAAGAGGTCGAGGGCTTTCATGTACAGGCGTATGCGTCGTGAGCCGGGCGACGCATGGGCCTGCGCTCGCGGCTTACCAAAATAGAACCTGACGCCGCATCGCGTCGCGCCGTAAGTCAAAACGTCACACATCGCAATCCCCACTGCAGAGATCTTCCATGCACCAGGACACCATCCAGTACAACCAATCGCAGTCGCCGACAGATCGGCTGATCTGCGAACTGCTCGCCAGTCAGATTGACGCCGCGATGCCCGACGCCGAGAACAAGGTGTGGCACGCACACCCGGTCTGGTTTCTCGACGGCAACCCTGTGGTTGGCTACAGCAAGCTCAAGGACAGCGTTCGCTTGCTCTTCTGGAGCGGTCAGTCGTTCCCGTCTCCGGGCCTGAAGCCGGAGGGCAAATTCAAGGCAGCCGAGGCCCGGTACTCTGCAGCCGATCAGGTGGACACGGAGTCCGTGCAGAGGTGGCTCGCCGAGGCACGCGAGATTCAATGGGACTACAAGAATCTCGTTCGCCGAAAGGGCAAATTGGAGCGGCTGAAGTGAGTCGGACTGCCAAGCAGGAAAAGGGACTTGATCCCTTATCGACGACAACGGAGGCCGTGTGAATCGCTGGAACATCCCTGCCGCATTAGAAAACCACGTAGTCGAACGAGATCGGCAGTGTGTGTATTGCGGCATGTCGTTCGCACTGCAAAATCCTTCAAAGGGGCAGCGGCCATCGTGGGAGCACATCGTTAACGATGCGCGAATAGTCAGCGCTGAAAATATTGCTCGTTGCTGTATGTCGTGCAACGCAAGCAAAAGCGCAAAATCATTGTCCGCATGGCTTCAATCCAAATACTGCCAACGCAAAGGCATCACCGCATCAACTGTTGCCAAGGTCGCAGCCGATGCGCTCAAAAACCCTCCAGCCCTGCTCGACGATATTTCAAAGTGAACCTCAGTGACGCACCGCGCGGCGATCCGCTGCCTATCAAGTTGTTCAACGGTCGCGGGGTGCTCAGTTTTCTTGCGGGCTGGCCGACGGAAGTCTCGTGAAGCGAACGCGCCCAAAGCCGCATTGAACTTACGCAAAGAGGACGCTAACCCCTTATCGGTCCACGTCGCGACTTAGACGGGCGGCGCACCCGCAAACCATCCACGCGAACCTCCATCTCGTCGGCAGTCGCTAGTCAGCTCGATTGCGAGATGGAACACTTGCGCTGGCGTGGCACAGCGCCGTGATTGTGGATTTCTCAATGGGAGTGACTGGTTATGACTATTTTTTCTTTGCGCGTTGCCTGTCGTGCGCTGGCGGCAACGGTTTTGTTGCTGGCGTCGTGCTTCGTCTTCGCTCAGACAGCGACGCCAACGCTAAAGTCAAATTCAAAAATCATCGACATTCGCGACGGCGAGCTCCTGCTTAAGGGGGTTTGGACTGTTGACCCAACCGTGCCGGTTGATGTCTACGACGCGATGAGAACGACCAAGCCGAAAAAGGTGACGTTCATTTCGGACGTTGATTCGATCAGCTTCAATGTCGAACCCGGACGAACCTACGATTTCACGATTCTGCTGAACGGAAAAGAAGCCTGCCGAACACGCATTTCGACGATGACGCAGAGCTTCAAGCGTGGCCCCGGTGTGCCCGCGTCGGGGCCGGTGAGCATTCCGATATCCATCAAAGGCGGCAAGCTCCATCTGCAGGGGGCAATCAACGGGTCCGATACGTTGAATATGATTTTCGATACGGGCGCAGATATCAATGCCGTGTACCCGTCCGCGATGCGTTCCGGGGTAGCGCTCAAGTTTGACGGAACGACCACCAATGCTGGTACGGGAGGTGTAACTACTCGCCAGACGAGCAGCGACAACCGATTGGACGTGGCCGGACTCCGATGGGAGCATGAGCCGATGTTGTTTATCGAGAAGCAAGCCGATCCTGCTGACGGCATCGTCGGCTACACCGTGTTTCAGGAGAAGATGGTCGAGATAGATTTCGATCGCATGTTGATGACGATTCACGAAACCTTGCCGACCAAGCTCGATGGATTCAGCAAGGTCCCGATGCCGTTTGCTGGGCCGCTCGCGGCGGTGGCGGTTGGGTTGAGTGATGGCAAAAAGCGTGTGGCCGGACACTTCGCGCTAGACACCGGCGGGGGCGGCACCATGAACATCAATCACGCGTTCTCCGCTGCCAACTCGGTTCAGGAGATCGGACAAAAAGTGGGTAACAGTCGCTCAAGTGGCGTTGGGCCGGGCGTCAGGGAAAACTACGTTCGGCTAATCCCTGAATTCAGCGTCGCGGGCTTCACACTCCGGAACGTGCCGGTTCACGTCGAAAAACAATCCAGCGGAGAAGCCGAGCCGCGCGGAGGTTCGCTCAACATGGAAGTGCTAAGCCGGTTCAACATCATCCTCGATTACTCACGAAACGAGGCCTATTTCAAGCCGAACAGCCGCTTCAGCGCTCCGTTCAAGTATTGACGGGGAAGGGACTAACTCAGCCCGAATACGCAACCACCGCGACGACATGACACGCGGTGCCCGCGACGACGAATAGGTGCCACGCGAAGTGAAAGTAGCGGATGCGTTCTAAGAGAAAGAACACAGCGCCGAACGTGTAGGCGAGGCCGCCCGCGAAGAGCCAGAACAAGCCCCACGCGGGCATGAGCGTCCATAGGCGCTCTGCGGCGATGACGACGACCCAGCCCATCGCGAGCGTCTCTACTAGAGCCTAGCCGACGCCAACGTTAGGCGGCACTCGACGCGTTCGTTGCATGCAGTTAGCGCATTTGCTAACATTTGCACATGGCTTTCGAGATCGAATACTTCCACGAGCGCGTGTTTGCCGAGATCGAATCATGGCCAGTAGATGTTCTTGCTGACTACGCGCGTCTCGTGGAGCTTTTGGTCGAGTACGGCCCAAGTCTTCGCCTACCCCACTCCCGCGCCTTCGGCGATGGGCTGTTTGAACTGCGGCCTCGCGGTCGAGCCGGAATTGGCCGCGCGTTCTACTGTTTCATGGTGGGGAAACGCGTCACCGTGCTGCACGCGTTCATCAAGAAGACCCAGCAGACACCCGACAACGATTTGAAGCTAGCGCGCAAACGCCTCAAGGAGCTACAAAATGCCTGAACTGAAGTACAAACCCGTCCCGCACGATCACAAGGCATTGCTTGCGAAAGCTCGCGCCCGAAAAGGCTTCGACGAAGCATACGAAGCGCTTGCCCTGGAATACCAAGTCGCTGGCCAAATGCTCAAGGCTCGCGCCCGCGCCGGGTTGACCCAAGATACCGTTGCCGAACGGATGGGGACGACAAAGAGTGCTATCTCACGCCTCGAATCCGCCGGCAAACACACTCCGTCTTTGGCAACGCTGAAGCGGTATGCAAGCGCGGTCGGTTGTGAGCTTCAAGTCAAGCTGGTCCGGCATAAGGCGACGTGACGCGCAGGAACTTCACACAATCATGCTGTGAACGAAGCCACACTCGGACCTCCAATCACCCCGAATACGCCACAACCGCCACCACATGACACGCGGTGCCTGCGACGACGAATAGATGCCACGCGAAGTGAAAATAGCGGATGCGTTCTAAGAGGAAGAACACTGCGCCGAGCGTGTAGGCGAGGCCACCCGCGAAGAGCCAGAACAAGCCCCACGCTGGCATGAGCGTCCACAGGCGCTCTGCGGCGATGACGACGACCCAGCCCATCGCGAGGTACGCCCACGTCGAGATCGTGTTGTAGCGAACGCCGCCGATGGATTTCAGGACGATGCCGACTGCGGCGACGCTCCACACGATGCCGAACAACGTCCAGCCCCACACGCCGTGCAACACGCCGAGCGTGAACGGCGTGTACGTTCCGGCGATGAGCAAGAAAATCGCGGCGTGGTCAAGCACTTGAAAGACGCGCTTGGCGCGGCCTTCGGGCAACGCGTGAAAAATCGTGGACGATAAATACAAGAGCACCATCGTCGTCGCGAAGATGCTCGCGGCGATGATGCCCGACGTGCTGCCGCGCGCTGCGGCGGCCATGACGACAAACGGGAAGACGACGATCGCGGCGACGAGGCCGACGCCGTGGCTGATGCTGTTGGCGATTTCTTCGCCTAACGTTTGCGGTCGTTCGTCGAGCGCGACACCTCGTGCGGTCATCGCGCGCCTGTGAGCGTTGCGGCGACGAGGCGCTTGAACGGCGTGACGCGCTCGCCGATCTTGAGCGCGGCGTCGCGCAGCATGCGGCTCGGCGTCGATTCGCTGGTGAAGAGTTTGGCGACGGCGTGCGTCGCTACATAGAGCGGTAGCGTCGCGCGGCGGTGCGTGCGTTCGTACGATTGCAGGAGCGAGTTCGCGGCGATGTCGCCGCCGCTGTTGACCGCCTTGATGATGAGGCTCGCGAGCGTGTTGGCGCTGCGCAGCCCGAAGTTAAAGCCGTGCGCCGTGACCGGATGCATGCCGACCGCGGCGTCGCCAACGAGCGCAAAACGATTGCCGACGAATTTGTCGGCGTACACCGCGACGAGCGGGTACGCGTGGCGCGTGCTCACGAGGCGCATCTCGCCCAAGCGGTGCGAGAAGCGCGCGGCCATCGCGGCGTTGAACGCCTCTGAGCCCATCGTCAAGAGCGGCTGCATGTCTTGATGCGGCAACGTGATCACGACCGACGAGCGATTGCCGTTCATCGGCAGCAGCGCGAGCGTTTGCCCGTAGTCGAACCACTCCCACGCGACGTGCTCGTGCGGCACGTCGTGCTCCATGCAGCACACCATCATCGCTTTGCCGAAGTCGTGCATGCGCGCGGAGATGCCCATCTGGCGGCGCGCGGCGGAAAAGCGGCTGTCGGCCGCAATGACGAGCGCGGCATGCAAGACTTCGCCGGTCGCGAGCGTGACCGTGCCGCCGCTTTGATCGGTCGCGACGTTGGTCACCTGCGCGTTGGCGAGCAGCGTGACGTTGGTTGAGTCTTTCACCGCGGCGAACGCGGCCTTGCGAATGAGGTGGTTGGAGATCAGGTACCCCAGCGCGGCTTTGTCGCTGTGGCGATGCTCGATGTTCATGCCTTGCAGCGACGGACCGTTGAGCACTTTCGCGTCGCGCAGGTCGGAGACGTCGTTGGCGTCGAAGCGTTGCCAAACATCCAGTTCGCGCAGAACCTTTTCCGAGAAGTGCGTGAGCGCGATTTCGCGGCCGTCGAACGCGGGGTCCGCGAGCGACTCGGCCGACTGGGTCTCGACGATGGCGACCTTCAACGGCGTGTCTTTCAACGCCCGCGCAAAACACAAACCGGCGGGCCCACCGCCGACAATCACAATATCAAAATTCACTGTAGTCTCTCTCGCGCGAATCGCTGCTAAATGTGTGTTTTTGTTTGGTACTTTTTACTGCAAGGCGGTTGATGCGAAGGGCGCACCGCGGTGGGGGTTTGATGTGGGTCAACACGTCACGGGAGAACGGCGCGACGTGAGCAACATAACCGGCGTCATACTCGCCGAAGGCGGGTATCCAGGCCGCGACGGGGGCGACAAACCATCGAACGCACTTGCAATGGCAAACATCTGGATTCCCGCCTTTGGCGAGAATGACGCCGCTTTAGGCGTGCGACGTTGCAGATATCGAACAATAGCTTTTTGGCGCTAACGACGAGCGCGCGGTCGTTAGCGCTTGTTTTTGTACATTGTTGATAAATGGAAAAATATACCGGTAACGACCGCCTAGCTGTCGATTGACGTATAAAGCTGTACCGTCACTCTGTCGTCCCCGCGAAGGCGGGCATTTGTGTGGGGCGAGCGTTCCTCCCC
>JBEBJR010000094.1:0-2129 GCA_040079845.1 Casimicrobium sp.
ATCTATAAAGCCCTGGGCCTGATTAATGAGCAACTCTGGCTCGGCCATTTCGATCTATGGTCGCAAAACGGCATCATCCTATTCCGCAATGGCAGCTTGTTGCCACCCAATGGCATGTTGGGCGTCGATCAAGCACAGACGATTGTCGACGTTGCATTGGACGAATGCGAACGGTTCTATCCGGTGTTCCAGTTTATCATCTGGGGTGAAAAGAGCCCCGAGGATGCCTTGGCGGCGGCGCTGATTGAAACGCACGGCGAGGCGTAAGCCTCAACCCCGCTTCAGCAAATAATGCAGCGTCGCAATTGCCATCGGTTTGGCGGGATCATCTTGCCAGGCGCGCGATTCCACATTTGCCATCGTGCGGCCTAGACGCGTGATTGTGCCGACGGCATAGCTTGTTTGCATAATGCCGCCGCGCATGAAATCGACGGTGACGTTGACTTGTTTGAACCGCGCCTCATCGCCGCGTTCGCGCAAAGCATACGCAATCGCTGCGACCGCTGCCATTTCCAACAGACCCGATATCGCGCCGCCATGCAAAAATCCCGGACGGCCTTGCACTTTTTGCGCGAACGGCATGGTGATCAGCGGCGCCCCGTCGTGCAGGCCCGATATCTCCATATCCAGGCTTTGCGCATAAGGCGGCAAGTGCAATTCGCGAAGAGTCTCAGTCATGCTATTCGGTCGCCGATGCGGATGAATGTTCCCGTTGCATGGGCCAGCGGTTCGTCGATGTTACCATTGTGGGCGATGCCGCGGACAAAGGCCATGCTGTGAGTCAGGTGATAGCATACCCCCCGTCCAAACACCTTTGCGCCCTTTGGTGATGGGCGCAGATAATCGAGCCGAAGATCCATCGTGACTTGCGGGCGAAACTCGCCGAGCCGGTTCCAGATCGATAGCGACGTTGCGTTGTCCATCAGGCTGATGATCGCCGAGGATGCCAGCACGCCGGTCTCTGGATCGCCGACCAGATCCTCCCGCCAGTCAAGGGCAAGTTCGACCCATTCATCGGTATGGCTGCCATATTCCATGCCGAGATGTCCGCCATGGCCGAATTGGCTTATCATGCGCATGATAAGTGCCGGATCAAAGCCGTTCGGCATAGGCAGTTTTGAAAGATCAACGCCTGACATCAATCAGTTCTCCGGTCCGAAATAGCGGGTGGTCGGGCGCGTGGGGATGCCATCTATGCTGGTGTTGCGACCTGCCGCCTTTTCGAGCCAATCAACCTCGGGCATACCGGCATGTGCCTTTTTCAACGTCTCACGCTCCCGGTCAAATTCCATAAAGGGTATGCCCCAGCCGCAGCTGGTTTGGACGCTTTCGACATCAATAACGAATATCTGCCGGGTGCCAGGAAAAATTTCAAAATGCTCGGCCAGTCCGTCCCAATCGCTATCCTGCGGTAGAACAACACGGCCGCGTCCGTAAATACGCAGGATCAATGCAGGCCGATCAAAATTGCAGAACATCAGGGTGATACGCCCATCCACGGAGAGGTGCGCGTGAGTTTCATTGCCTGATCCCGCAAGATCAAGATAGGCGACCTGCGTCGGCGACAGCACGCGAAACGCGTCATAGCCCTTTGGCGATAGGTTTATCCGTCCATCGGCAGCGGCGGTCGCGGTGAAAAACACCGGTTGCTTGCCGATCATTTCCACATGCTTGTCGTTTAGCGTTTCGAAAAATTCGGCCATCAATCAAGCATTACGAGTTTACAGTAAAAACGCAAATGATGTGCATCTAAATACCGCTAGCCCTGAGCCTGTCGAAGGGCGCTTCACGGCTTGTCGCTGCACCTGAAAGACGCCCTTCGACAGGCTCAGGGCTAACGGTCTAAATGACATCTATTTCGTTAGCAGGCAGTCCCCGGTATCGGCACGCCGAACGGGCCCTTACACGGCTTTTTGGGCCGTGGTTCGGATTGGCCACCACGCGCGCCGCGCTCGCCCATGCCAGTCATGAAACTGGCGAAGGATTGAAAGCGCGCCTTTGCGGTCCATTCGATATTCCACACTGCCTTCGGATTAGTCGGCTTGGCGGGAAAGGCGAAATTTTCTTCAGGGCCAAAGGCGTTCATGCTGCCGAACATCATGCCGCCCGCCGCTGTTTTGGCCTCGGCG
>JBEBJR010000095.1:0-2128 GCA_040079845.1 Casimicrobium sp.
GCGTTTTTACGATCATTTGAACGATATGCTGGTGGCAGGCGCGAAAGCTGCGCTGAAGGCGGCTGGGCATGAGTTTGAGGTTGTGACCGTCCCCGGCGCACTCGAAATTCCCGGCACCATCGCGTTGGCCTCGGAAAGCGACCTGTATGACGGTTATGTCGCCATCGGCGTGGTTATTCGCGGTGAGACCTATCATTTTGAAATCGTCGCGGGCGAAAGTGCGCGGGGGATTATGGCGCTGACGATGGACGGACTTGCCATCGGCAATGGCATCCTGACGGTGGAGAATGAGGAGCAAGCTCTGGTTCGCGCCGATCCGAAGCAGAAAGATAAGGGCGGCGAAGCGGCGAAGGCGGCTATGGCGATGCTGGATTTGCGCGCGAAATTCGCGGGATAACCGTCGCGGCGATAATGCGGTTAGCGCAATAAAGTTGCGTATTCCCATCGGCTGTTGCGGCGTTATAGATAAAGCATGACCGCACCCGTTTTGCCCACCGCCGCTGATCGCGAAAGCGAACAATTCCGCCTGAACTTTGCGCACAATGTCGCGTTGAAGGATGAATTGTGGGCAAAGGTTGCCGAGGCGGCATTGGGCGGTAACGCAAAGTCGCGGGAACGGCATACGTCGCGGGGCAAATTGTTGCCAAGGGAGCGCGTCGAACGCCTGCTCGATCCCGGCTCGCCATTCCTCGAAATCGGCCAGCTCGCGGCATGCGACTTGTACGAAGGCGAAATCCCCGGCGCGGGCCTCATCACCGGCATTGGCCGCGTATCTGGCCGCCAGTGCATGATCGTCTGCAACGACGCGACGGTGAAGGGCGGCACCTATTATCCGATGACCGTCAAAAAGCATCTGCGCGCGCAGGAGATTGCCGAGGCCAATCGATTGCCGTGCATCTATCTGGTAGACAGCGGCGGCGCGAACCTGCCGCATCAGGACGAGGTCTTCCCCGACCGTGACCATTTCGGACGCATCTTTTTCAACCAGGCGAACATGAGCGCCAAAGGCATCCCGCAAATCGCCTGCGTCATGGGCAGCTGCACGGCCGGCGGCGCTTACGTCCCTGCCATGTCCGACGAGAGCGTAATTGTCCGCAATCAGGGTACGATTTTCCTCGCTGGCCCGCCATTGGTAAAGGCCGCGACGGGGGAGGAAATCAGCGCCGAGGATCTGGGCGGCGGCGACCTGCACGGGCGCAAATCGGGTGTGGTCGATCACGTCGCCGAGAATGACGAACACGCGCTAACCATCGTACGCGATATCATCAGCCATCTAGGCACTCCGCCGGGGACTGTCCCCCTAGGGACTGTCCCTAATGGGACACTCCTTACGCAAAACCCACGCCCACCCAAATATGATGCAGAAGAACTCTACGGCGTCATCCCCGAAGACGTCCGCGCGCCGTACGACGTCCACGAAGTCATCGCGCGCATTGTGGACGGCAGCGAATTCCACGAGTTCAAGGCGCTATATGGCACCACGCTTGTTTGCGGCTTCGCGCATATCTGGGGGATGCCCGTCGCGATCCTCGCCAATAACGGTGTGCTGTTTAGCGAAAGCGCGGTCAAAGGCGCGCATTTCATCGAACTCGCCTGCCAGCGGCGGATACCCTTGCTGTTCCTGCAGAATATCAGCGGCTTCATGGTCGGCGGCAAATATGAGGCGGAGGGCATCGCCAAGCACGGCGCAAAACTCGTCACCGCCGTCGCCACCGCGAGTGTGCCCAAGATCACCGTGCTGATCGGCGGCAGCTTTGGCGCGGGCAATTACGGCATGTGCGGGCGGGCTTATTCACCACGCTTCCTGTTCACCTGGCCCAACGCGCGGATTTCGGTGATGGGCGGCGAACAGGCGGCGAGCGTGCTGGCCACCGTCCACCGCGACGCCGAAAAATGGACGCCGGAGGAAGCCGAAGCGTTCAAAGCCCCGATCCGCCAGAAATACGAAGACGAAGGCAACCCCTATCACGCCACCGCGCGGTTGTGGGACGACGGGATCATCGACCCGGCGCAAACAAGGGATCTGCTGGGGCTGGCGTTCGCGGCGGCGTTGAACGCGCCAGTGGAGGAGGCGCCCCGGTTTGGGGTGTTCCGGATGTGAGTATGGGTATGAGGCTGAAATATACTT
>JBEBJR010000096.1:0-2115 GCA_040079845.1 Casimicrobium sp.
CGCCATCCGCTCAGCCGCCAGCGTGCAGCTTCCCGCCGAAAGCGTGGTGTTGGTTTCGATCAGTTCCTTGTAAAGGCTGCGGAATTCGATCTGATCGGGACGGAGCGGGGCGGCGGTCTGCGCCTGGACGGTGCTGCCGAGCACGGCCACCCCAAACGCTATGGCTAGCTTTGACTTCATCGGCGTGGCCCCCGTGATTGCAGACTGAAACACGGCGAAGTCTATGCCGCTTTCCGGCGCAGGCATAGTCCGTTCACGGCGCCGGATCGCGCGCCCGGTCAAGCGCCAGACGCAGGCGGCGCAGAAGATGCAGGACGGTTTCGAACTCGCCTAGTTCAAGCGTCTGTGAAACCAGCGAAAGCAGCGGCGCAACCGCGGCGATGCACTGGTCGCGCGTGGCGCGGCCCAGCGGGGTCAGCGCCACCCGCTTGGCCCGGCCATCAATCGGATCGCCTTGCACCGTGACCAGTCCGGCCCGTTTCATCCGGCCCAGGGTGCTGGTCATCGTCGCGCGGGTCACTTGCAGCGCCTGAGCCAGCTGGGCCGGCGATTGATCGGTCAACTCACGGCGGACGAAATGGTGCAGGACCGCAAACTGGGCGCGGGTAATCCCGCGCGGCAGGGCCCGGTCGAATGCGGTGCCGGCCAGCTGGTCGATGATCCCGATTTCGGTGAACAACTGGAAGGCGATCGGTTCGTCACTCATGGCCGCAGATGCGCCTCCAGCGGGTAGCGCGGCGCGGCTGGCACCGTGCCAGCGCGGCCGACCCGCACCAGCATCTGTATACGCGCGCCCGCGCCCACGCCAAGCAGGCGGTGGACCGCCGCGAAATGCGGTGCGACCTGGGGATACTCCTGCACGGCCTGACTGATCGGATGCATCGCCAGCCCCTGCAGCGTTCCGCGCAGCGTCGCCCGGGCATAGCGCCGCCCGGCGGCCAGCTGTTCGGCGCGGCTATTGCCCGGGGTGATGATCCACCCGGCGGCGGGGATTGATCCATATACCTTCTGCAGATCCTCAAGCCCCAGCCTGAACGCGGTGCTGGCCGGATCGGCCAGGCTGGCGCGGGTGGTCAGCCCCAGCAGCGACGTCGCCTCGATCAGCGGGCCGGTCAGCGCCAGGCCGTCAGGCCGGGCGTCCACCTCGGCCTGTCCGATCCGCATCAGTCGGACGCTTTCCAGATGGGCGGCAGGGGTGTGCATCTCCTGGGTGATCGCTGCCACCACCAGCTGGCGCAGCGGCGTCAGGATCTGCGGATCTGCGCTGGTGGTCAGCCCTTCGGCCGCGAGCGCACCCAGGGTGGCCTGGCCGGGGGGATCATAGACCTGCCGGTTGGTGCGGCGCTGGCTGATCGCCGCGAACAGCGGATCGGGCTTTACCGCCGGATCGGCGACAAAGCGCAGTCGGGCGAGCGCCCGGCCATCCAGCCGTTCGCGCGGCAACCCTTCCGGGAACGGCTCGACATCCAGCCGGACGCCGCGCCTGCTCGCCGCGATCGCGGCCAGTTCGATGAAGGTGCCGAAGCCAATGGTGATCTGGCGGTCAAAGGGGTCGGTTTCCGGCAGCCGTTTGGCCAGATCGCAGCGCAACAGCGCCGAATCCGCGCCCTCAAGCGTGATCACCCACGGTTGGCGGTTGTGCGGGTTGGGGGCCAGAATGGCGTGGCGGAACGCGTCCAGCCGGACATCGTCCACCGGCTCGTCCAGGCCCTGCCACGGGGCCAGCGCCGCCTGCGGCATCCGCGTTACCCGCCAGGTCAGTCCGCCCGCCGAGGCGACCAGCGCCCCGCCCAGCCCGAGGACCATTTGCCGCCTGCTGACCATGTCCGCATCCTTTGATTCGATATCAAACTACCTCATTAGATATCGAACTGTTTATCCCCGGTCAATCGCTTCACTGACGGTCGTTTCCCTTGGGTTTTTGCGGCCATTTCCCTAAGAGAACGCCATGAGCGAAGACACTGCCAAGCACTCCAACCAGAACGTTCCCAACACCGCCGACTACGGCGCGGATTCGATCAAGGTCCTCAAGGGGCTGGATGCCGTGCGCAAGCGCCCGGGCATGTACATCGGCGATACCGACGACGGATCGGGCCTGCACCATATGGTGTTCGA
>JBEBJR010000052.1:0-11810 GCA_040079845.1 Casimicrobium sp.
AAACACGTTTGAACCTTCAGCCCATTTCGAACTTGTCCACTCACAGCCCGATCACTCTCGTGATCTAGCTGTTGACTTTCAAGACGGTATCTACGGCTTGCTACGGCGTGAAAATGTAAAGATCGAACGCCTCAATTTTGGCGCTGGAATTCCACGATACTATGGTTCGTGCGGCAGGATGGTGGTGCTTCAACCGCATGGTGGTGTGAGGCGGTAATGTTCCATTTCAACGTCGAAAAATCAACGAGAAGTGTGGCGTACTCTGCGCCAGTGCGCCATGTGAGCGTGAGAATTTTCTCGTCGGCTTGCGTATAAGAAAACGACCCAGCGAATGCTGGGTGCGCATTGCGAAACTTGATGAGCGAAATCAAGTCTTGAACTATTGGCGTGTCGATGGCCGTGTAAATTTCTGCGGCATCGTAGTAATGCCGGTTAATGTCACGCCCTACACCCGATTGCGCCAACAGCGCCATGTCGTTGCGTCCACCGAGTAGTCCCACGTAGTAAACCTGTGGCACACCCGGGAGAAAAAATTGCACCGCGCGTGCCAGTAAGTAGTCAGATACATTGCCCCCGAGCGCGTCGAAATAGGTACAGTTGACCTGATACAAATCTAGGTTCGAGGCTGCGGCACCGGTAGCTTCGCGGCTTTGATTGTTGCTGTTGCTGTGAATGCGCTCGACCGTTGCGTCAAGCTCCTGCGGAGACACTAAGCCGGGCAACGCGTTCGGTCCGTGGCCATCTGCGCCAATGTCGATGATTCCGATGCCATCGTGGGTGTCGAGCACCGTGATCGCATTTTTGGGCCGCATCTCAATCCAGCGCGTCAGCGTCGTCGCGGTGCGGAAAAAGATCGCGTGCAGCAATAACGGGGGCAGTGCAAAGTCATATACACAATCGACCCGCTTCGCGATCTCAATTTGTTTTTGAAAATGCGAGTGCACTTCGACCAAGACTTCTAGTCCGTAGCTGCGAGCGCGCTGTGTAAATACGTCGATGAACTCAAACGTTTCTGGCATCATGAAGCCGCTACGGCCCGCACGCTTTATCGCGTAGCCTACCGCGTCCAAACGCACCATCGTCACGCCCGCCGCCGACAGCGTCGCCAAGATCGAATCGAGGTAAGCAATGCCGAGTGGATGCTCGACATCAATATCAATCTGGCGCGCGGTGAATGTCGTCCATAGGATGCGTCGCGTGCCATCTGCGCAGGTGTAGGTGCTCATCGGGTAGCTGGGGCGCGGTCGATACACGGCGAGCAGTTCAGCCTCGCTGGCTCCGTTCGGAAAGACGGTGTCAAAGGTTAGAAACAGGCCGTTGAATGCGGACTGCTCGCCTTTAGCTAAGAAGTCCTGAAACTGCGGCGATTCCGACGACATGTGATTAACAATTACGTCGGCCATCACTGGCACAGTATTAGCGAGACTACGAATGTCTTCCCAGTTGCCGAGCCGCGAATCAACTTGCGTGTGGTCAACGGGATCGAAGCCCGCATCGGCTCCGTCAATCGGGGCGAAAAACGGCAGCAAATGTACGCCACCAAAGACGCCATTGAGTTGCTGTGACAACAGTGCGTGTAAGTCGTCAACGCCTCCACGCCCAAGGCGATCAACGTAGGTGATGAGCTGTACTTTGTTATCCATGCGCGCGATTGGGGCGGTGCTTTTGGCGACCTTGACGTTCAGTGCTGTATTGACTGATTGCCGTGTGCATTGCACTGCTGTTTATAGGTTCGGTGGTACATTAACACACAAATTGCAATCGTTTGCAATTTGTGTGTTACACCGTGAAATCCCGTGAATCGCGCCCAAGAAGAGTGCGATCAAGGAAAACGGAAACAAGGAGGATTTATGACTTCAACGACCACGCGCCGTATGTCACTGTGGCAAATCATCAACATGAATTTTGGCTTCTTCGGAATCCAGTTCAGTTTCGGTTTGCAGCAAAGCAACATGAGCCCGATTTACAACTATCTGGGTGCTGACGAAGCGAGCCTGCCATTGCTGTGGCTCGCCGGTCCGATGACGGGACTATTGGTGCAACCCATCATTGGGGCAATGTCGGATCGAACGACGTCACGCTTAGGACGACGAACGCCGTACTTTCTTATTGGCGCAATCCTGTGTAGCTTGTGTTTGCTGGCGATGCCGCACAGCCCAACACTTTGGATGGCTGCAAGCTTGCTCTGGATTTTGGATGCCGCGAATAACGTAACGATGGAGCCGTACCGGGCCTTCGTGAGCGACAAACTAGACAAGCCACAGCACGCGATGGGCTTTCTTACCCAAAGCGCATTTACTGGCTTGGCGCAAACGTTGGCCTATCTCGCGCCGTCGATGCTGGTGTGGTTTGGTATGAACAAGGACGCGGTCGGCGGCAATCAGATTCCGCAGATTGTTTATGTGGCGTTTGTGATTGGTGCTGTGCTTTCGGTGACATCGATTCTGTGGTCGGTATTCACCACGCGCGAAGACCCGCTAACCGACGCGCAATTGGCGGCGATGAAAGCGAAACCGCTGTCCATCAAGTCTGCGTTAGTTGAAATTTGGGACGCTGCACGCGACATGCCGCCAACGATGAAGCAGCTTGCGGTGGTTTACCTCTTTCAGTGGTACGCACTATTTTGCTACTGGCAGTACATCACGCTTGCGGTATCGCGTTCGTTGTTTGGCACAACGGACGCCACGACGACGGCGTTTCGCGACGCGGGTCTTATCACAGGGCAAATGGGCGCGTTCTACAACTTCATTTCGTTTGTGAGCGCCTTTGCGATGGTGCCGCTCGTGCGTAAATTTGGCAGCAAAAGCTTGCACGGCGTGTGCCTCGCACTGGCGGGCATTTCGATGCTGCTGCTGCCCATGATTCAGGACCGTGCGCTGATGTTTATCCCGATGATCGGCGTGGGCCTCGCGTGGGCGAGCATCATGGGTAATCCGTACGTGATGCTCGCAGGGAGCATTCCACCCGAGCGAACGGGCGTCTACATGGGCATCTTCAACATGTTCATCGTCATTCCAATGATGATTCAGATTTTCACGCTGCCGCTGTACTACAAAAGCTTGCTAGGCGGCAACCCACAAAACGCGATTCGCCTCGGCGGTGCGTTGCTGATCGTCGCAGCGATCGCGACGATATGGGTGAAGGTTGCGGCTGCGCCAGCGGCGGTGACGCACGACAGTCGATAACTGCACGTTCGCCGCGTGCGCGGCGTTACAGCAGCTCTGCGAAGTATTCGTGAGCTAAAGTGTTCACAGTGGAAATGCGCAGCTCCACGGGCTCGTTTCGCATATCGAACGCTGTGCGGCGAATTGTTAGCACGGGTGAGCCAGGTTTGACCTTCAACAGTTTTGCGTGATCTTCGGACGCGCCTTCAGCGCGAAGGCGCTCGTCAGTGCGCACGACGGTGATGCCGAACGCATCTTGATAGAGGTTGTAAATCGTGTTCGGTCGCTCTTTGAATTGGGCGGCGGAAAGTTTCTCGAAGCGCGCCTGATCGATGGTGATGTCGTCGACGGACACCGGCACACCAACCAGCGAGAGCTTGTTGCGAATGTGAAACGTGGGCGCGCCGATGGCGATTTTCAGACGCGCAGAAACTTCGTCGTCAGCAACGGATTTGTGAAAAAACACTGACTCGACGAGCGGATAGCTCTTCGCGCCCTTTTGCGGCACGATGTGAAAAAAGTAAAACAACAAGCGCTCGCGATCATGCGACGACACGAACGTGCCCTTGCCTTGTTGGCGAATCAAGATGTGGCTTTCGACCAGTTCGTCAATCGCTTTGCGTAGCGTGCCGATTGAGACATTAAACTCCAGCGCCAATTGCCGCTCGGACGGAATGAGCTGGCCGGGCTTTAAATCGCCGGACGCGAGTTGCTCCATCAGTGCGCGCTGAACGCCTTTGTAGAGCGGGCCGCCGTCAAGGCTGGTCATGTAGTTTTCCATCAGGTCGATGCCGGTTGCGCTGTTTGGCGCGCGTTCTGTACGCAAGCAGCTTTTGAGTCAAGCGACTGATTGTAGGGACTTACAGCGAAAATGGGCAAGAAGTCGACTTTAGCCATTTTGTGCCGCTAACGATCGCCTGTCGGTCGTTGATGCTGAAAAGCTGTACCACTGCGCATAGTCTGAAATGCCGAGCTACATCCAATCAATGTGGACGCAAAACAATTTTTGCCGACGCGCTGCGACCTGCGTGCAAATCGGCAAACGCCGCTGCACCATCGGACAACGAGCGCTCTTCCACCCATGCGCAATCACCAAACGCGCCCGCGTGCAGCGCCTTCACGGTGCTGCCCAAATCCGACATCGTGTAGGTGTAGGTTCCGATCAGCGTGATTTCCGCAAGCGTGAGTTTGCGCATATCGATTTCGCTCGCCCAATCTTGCAGGCCCACGTGCACCATCACCCCGCCGTGACGAATCGTTTTGAATGCCGCCGTGCGCGTGTGCTTCGAGCCCACGCAGTCGAACACGATGTCGCAACTGCTTTCCGCCGGTCCCGGCTGTGTAAGCGGGTCGAACGCCTGAGCGCCGGCATGCTTCTCGACGCTTGCGCGACGTAGCGCGTTGGTTTCTGCGACGCTCACTTCACGTACGCCGTAGTTGCGGAGCAAGAGCGCCATGAACATGCCAATCGCGCCGCCGCCAATGACGAACACTTTCGACTCTTGCAACGGGCGTACTGCCGCGCGTTGCGCCATGTGCAGCGCATGCAGCGCCGTTGCTGCGGGCTCAGTTAACGCGGCGAGTGTCGCACTCATGCCGTGCGGAATTTCGATCAAACATTTGGCCGGAATGGTCATGTATTCGGCATACGCGCCGGGGCGTGTCATGCCGACCATGCTGCGATTGCTGCACAAATTGCTGCGCCCTTGTAAGCAGTATTCACACGCGCCGCATGCAATGAGCGGATTGCCCGTAAAGCGCTTGCCAAGGTAGGGCCCGGCCACCACTTCGCCCGCGAATTCATGGCCCAAAATTATCGGCGGAATACGTCGCGGATCGTGCCCGTGATAGGCGTGCATGTCGCTGCCGCAAATGCCAACGGCGTCGATGCGCAGCGTCACTTCGTCGTCGGCAAGGCGCAACGCCTCGGGCTCGTCGCGGTACATCATCTGCAGCGGGGCGGTGTTAACCAAGGCTTTCATGTCGGCGCTTTTTCAATCTGTTCATCAGGCAACTCGCTTCCGTCTCGACTCTGTGCGCGCGCACTCGATTGAGTGCGCGCGCTGTTCATCATTAAGCCGATTCGTACAAACGGGTCAACACGAACTCGCGATGGCCGAGCGCTTCAGCGCAAGTCAGGCGACCATTGATCGTGCGCATCATGGTTTCGAGCAACACATCGCCCGCATCGTCCATCGTCATTTCACGACGCAAGAGACCAGAGGTGTCGACGTCAATGTGTTCGCTCATCTGGCGCACGGTACGTGGGTTGGAGCACACTTTGATGACCGGCAGAATCGGATTGCCGATCACGTTGCCTTGGCCGGTTGGGAAGAAATGAACCACGTAGCCCGCAGCGGCGCACAACGTGACCATCTCGGCAGCAGCAGACGACGAGTCCATGAACCACAAACCAGGGCCGGTCGGTGCTTCGGCCTTGTCGAGTACGCCGTCGATCTTGCACTTGCGGCCGATTTTCTGAATGTTGCCGAGCGCTTTTTCTTCGATGGTCGTCAGGCCGCCGGCGATGTTGCCTTTGGTGGGCTGGCTGTCCGAAAGATCGCTCGTCTTGTGGCGCTCGATCATCGCTTGGTAGCGATCGAACATGAACATGAAGTCTTTCCAAACTTTCGGCGTGCGGCAGCGCGCCTCAAGCAGTGACTCGCCACCCGTGATTTCGGAGGTTTCACCGAATAGGAGCGTGGTCTTATGCGGATAGAGTTTGTCGAATGCATTGCCCACCGTCGGGTTCGCGCCGCAGCCGGAGGTCGTGTCCGACTCGCCGCACTTTGTTGACACCCACAGCTCGCTAATCGGGCATTCCGTGCGGTGAATTTCGCTGGCGTTTTGCAGGAATTTTTTCGCAGCAGCGGAGGCGTGCATGATCGTTTGATGGTCGCCGTGACCTTCAATGCCGAAGCCCACGACCGGCTTGCCAGTCTTCGCAATGCCTTCAACGATTTTTTGTGTCCATTGGCTCTCGATGCCGATGACCACAACTGCAGCCACGTTCGGGTTCGAGCCGGTGCCGATCAACGTCGCGAAATGCAATTCCAAGTCCGCGCCGAACTGCAAACGGCCATACGGATGCGGAATCGCCATCGTGCCTTTGATGTTGTTTGCAACGGCCTCAGCAGCGGCGTTGGAGAGATCATCCACGGGAAGGATGATGACGTGATTGCGGACACCCACACGACCGTTTTCGCGGCGGTATCCCCAGAATTTGGTTTTTTTGGAAATCATGAGATTAGTTTCTTTCGATGAATTTGAGGCGCTTGATTTGGTCCGTCAGGCTAGGCGCGGCGGGCCGCCGTGTACGTTGCGCGGAGCGGTACACAAGGCCCGCCGCAACGACGCATCACGGGCCACATCAAGTGCGGGCTACCAGCGCTTGGTTTTGACGTTATGAACATGCAGGTGCTCGCCCTTCTTAATCGGTGCGACCACCTTGCCAATGTCCACGCCGTACTTGATGACGTCTTCGCCGACCTTGAAGTCTTTGAGTGCAACCTTGTGACCAATCGGAATGTCGTTTTTCAAAACGACGTTCACCGTTGAATCCGGTTCCATCATCCAGCCAATGGCTTTCTGACCGCTTTTGCAGCCCTCGACAACGACGACGCCAACGCCGTCACCCTTTTCATGCACTAAAAAATGAATCATTGCTTTTCCTGGATTCTTGGACAATTCCGTGGGTTTCACCGCTGTATCGGTCTCCCGATTCAGCAGAACCTAAGTCATCTAGATGATATAGATGAGTTGCGTAGAATACCAACATCGAAGAAAAGTGCAAGCGCGCCCTGCTTGTCTCGTCTCAAAAAACGGATCACCCCATGAAAATTGTCATCTCCGAATTTATGGACGACGCCGCCGTCGACCATCTACGCGCCGCTTTCGGTGCCGACAACGTGCGCTATGACGCCAAGCTCGTAGACCAGCCCGCCGCGCTCGCAGAAGCGGTCGCCGATTGCGACGCCTTCATCGTGCGAAACCGGACCCAAGTGCGTGGCGACTTGCTAGCAGCATGTGGCAAAGCTCGCGTCATCGGTCGCTTGGGCGTTGGGCTCGACAACATCGACGTGCCCGCCTGCGAAGCGCGCGGCATGAAGGTCATCCCCGCGACGGGCGCGAACGCGTTGGCCGTGGCCGAATATGTGGTCGGCACGGCAATGATGCTGCGTCGCGCGAGCTACCAAAGCACGTCAGACGTTGCCGCCGGCAAGTGGCCACGCAACGCGCTCTCCAACGGTCGCGAGACGGCGGGTGCGATGCTCGGGCTGATCGGCTTTGGTTCGATTGGCCAGCTCACCGCAAAACTCGCCCGCGCCGTGGGCATGAGCGTGATCGCCTATGACCCGGCGTTGCCAGCCGATCATCCGGCGTGGAGCGAGCTGGCTGCGGCGCGCGTTTCGCTTGATGAATTGATCGCGTTGAGTGACGTGGTGAGCTTGCATGTGCCGCTCGTCGACAGCACGAAAAATTTGTTTGACGCCGCGCGCATCGCCAAGATGAAACCCGGTGCAATTCTTATCAACACCGCACGCGGTGGCATCGTCGATGACGCCGCAGTCGCTGCCGCGCTGCGCTCGGGCGCATTGGGTGGCGCGGCGATTGATGTCTTCGCGAACGAGCCGCTACCCGCGTCCAAAGTGTTCGATGGTTGCCCGAATCTCGTGCTTACGCCGCACATCGCGGGCGTGTCGGCAGAAGCGAATGTGCGGGTGTCGTCGATGATCGCCGCCGCGGTTATCGCAGAATTGAAAGGCTAAATTTATGGCAACCCTGACTCTCTCCGAAGCCACCGCACTCACCGCCGCCGCACTCGAAAAAGCGGGCGCGTCGACGCTCGCTGCGCAATCCACAGCGAAGGCGCTCGTTTACGCCGAAGCGCAAGGCACCGCGTCGCACGGCCTGTCGCGTGTCACGCAATACGCAGGCCACATGGGCGCGGGTCGCGTTGTAGGCAACGCACTGCCGTCGATCATCAAACAACAAGGCGCAACCGCGATCATCGACGCGGCCGACGGCTTCGCGTTTCCTGCCTGTGACCTTGCGATCCAAACAGCGATCAAGACTGCGAGCACGCAGGGCATTGGCCTAGCGGCCGTGACTAACAGCTACCACTTTGGCGCGGCGATTTATCACCTTGAAGCGGTGGCCGCGCAAGGCATGGTCGGTCTCGCGTTTTCCAACTCGCCCGCCGCGATGAACGCATGGGGCGGCAAGCGCGCGCTGTTCGGCACCAACCCGGTTGCGGCGATGTTTCCGCGCACGGGCGCAGACCCGCTCGCGATTGACCTCGCGCTTTCCGAAGTCGCGCGCGGCAAATTGATGGTCGCGGCGAAGGAGGGCAAATCCATTCCGCTCGGCTGGGCGCTCGACGCAGCGGGCAACCCCACGACCGACCCTGCGGCGGGGCTCAAAGGCAGCATGGCGCCCGCAGGCGGTGTGAAGGGCGCGATGCTCGCGCTCACCATCGAGCTTTTGGTCACAGCGCTCACGGGTGCGCACTTCGGCTTCGAGGCGGATTCATTTTTCGATGTGAAAGGCAACAAGCCAAAACTCGGCCAACTGTTTTTGGTCATCAACCCCGGCGCGATGGGCGGCGAGGACGTATTCGCCGAGCGCGTCGAAACACTCATCACCGCGATGCTCGAAGACGGCGATGTTCGCCTCCCCGGCGCACGTCGCTATGCACTGGCCGCGAAAGCCGCGCGCGATGGGCTCAACGTGTCGGACGCGACGCTCGGGCAGATTCGGGCGTTGATCGGTTAGCGTGGATGCGCGTCGAGCGCGAATGATGTCGCGCCTGCCGGGTTTCTGCTAACAACTTTTTGTGCTCAGCGACCGCCCAGCGGTCGTTGCAGCCAGTTTATTGCGTATATCAACATACACAAAAAAAGACCGCTAATCGCCGCCAGGCTGTCGATGCAGCCATAAAGCCATTGAACGTACGTTTGCGCGAGAGCCCAGTCGCGGCGCGGGCCGCCGCCAGCGCAACGGCACCGGGCTCGGCAAGTCGTTCTCTGCGCTAGTACCCATAACCACGACTTTGTTGTGGGGCTGAATCACCACGGAACGGGCTATGTTGGTGGCAGTCCTGACAGTGCCAACCGCCCGGAGCGCCAGCCATGGGGCATTGCGATTCGTCCAACGAAGGGTTAGGATGCGAATATTAGCCGAATGGATTAGGAATCGTCTTAGAATGCGTAGTCATTTTGGCTTAGCCGACACTGAACAACAATATTGCACGGGAGGATACGGATGCGGGCAGGAAAGATTGACGTGATGCGTGTGCTCCGCTCCTTGCGGACTGCGCTGTACGCGTTATCGCAGCCTCTTGTCGTAACCGGCGTGGCGTTGTGCTTGAGTGCACCGCTGGTGCATGCTAACGATGCTGAGCAGCGCGCCCGCGCGCTCGCAGAGCGTGCCCACCCCGGCAAGAAGGTGACCGGGATTCGCAAACTTCCGAATCTGCCGCTCTACGAAGTCATCGTTGGGCGCGACATTTTGTACACCGATCTCGACGCAACAATGCTCGTTATCGGCAACGTGTTCGAGGCCAAAAACCTCACGAGCCTGACCGAAGCGCGTAATACTGAATTGCTGCGCTTCCCACTAAAGTCCATCCCGACCGAAACGTTGATCAAAACAGTTCGCGGCAATGGTCGTGACGTCATTTACGTTTTTGCGGACCCAAACTGCGCCTTCTGCAAAAATTTTGAAACCGAATTGCTCACGCTTAAAGACGTGACGATCTACACCGTGGTCTATCCGGTGCTTGGCCCCGACTCAGTCGCCAAGGCCAGAAATATTCTTTGTTCGTCCTCGCCTGAGCGCGCTTGGCGCGCTTGGATGGACGCGGGTACTGCGCCAAGTGCTGCGGCTGCGACCTGCCAACCTTCTTTCGCCCAAATTCTTGAATTCGGGCGCAGCAATGAAATCGGCTTGACGCCGACAACCGTTTACGGAACCGGCGATCGCGTGACGGGCAAAGTGCCCGCGGCGACCATCAGTGCCGTGTTGAAGCGAGCGCGTGGTTAACGCAACACAGTCCACTTAATTTTTTGACGGGGGTCACATGGGAAAGAGAAGTTCGTTACGAGCGGCGTCGATTTCGGCGCTGGTGGTGTCGGTGTTGGGTGGTGCGGTCGGCGTAGCTTCTGCGCAGTCGGCGTGTACCGCAGGCCAAACATCAGCACAATTTAGTTTTACGGGTGCCGCGCAAATATTCACCGTTCCGGCGTTTGTTACGTCGGCCGTGGTGCACGTTAAGGGCGCGCAAGGCGGCTCCGGTGCGATCGGCGGCAATAGCGTGATCGGCGGCACCGGCGGGCTTGGCGCGAGTGCGTCGGGCACGATGACCGTGTCGCCCGGCGATACGCTCAACATCTTTGTCGGCGGAGCAGGTGCGACGCCATTGGGTGGCTACAACGGCGGCGCGAACGGCGGTAGCCAAAACGCCGGCGGCGGCGGCGGCGCGAGTGACATTCGCGTAGGCGGTGTCGCGGCGGTCAACCGCGTGATCACCGCAGGCGGTGGCGGCGGCGGCGGACGTGGTGGTTGCCACGAAGGTTCTGGTTCTGGTGGCGTCGGTGGTATCGGCGGCGCGGGTGGCGGCGGTAACGGCGTCAGCGGTGCTGATTCGGCGCAACCCACCGCCGGCGTCGGCGTAGCGGGCGGTGGCGCAGGTGCTATCGGAGCGGCGGCGGGAGCAGCTGGCATCGGCTGCGGCGGATTTCTTGGAACGGCAGGCACGGCCGCGACGACTGAGAACGGCGGTGTCGGCGGAGACGGTCAGGGGTGTTGCTGTACTAACCAACCCTCCATCCCTGGCGGCGGCGGCGGCGGCGGCGGCTTCGTCGGCGGCGGCGGCGGCGGTGGTGGATCGGCCGGTACGACCGGTTGCAGCGGCAACTCCAAGGGCGCAGGCGGCGGCGGCGCGGGTGGCACGACAAACACGGGCACGCTCACGTCCGCGACCACGACCCTTGGCGTCAATTTGGGTAACGGTTCAGTTGAAGTTTGTTACGTCGCTGCGCCACCCCCGGTGATTCCAGTACTCACCGGCTCGTGGGCATGGTTCCTCGCCGCGTTTGTCGCGTTTGCTGCGTTCATTACGGTACGTCGCAGAGGCATTTCGCTGCGTTGAGTTCGACTCGACGCGCGTGAACCAAACGGCGCTCGTCGAGCGCCGTTTTTGGGTTCTCTGGTCGCGACAGGTCGCGAGCGTACGGATGGCGCAAAACGGTTTACTTAATTTTTTTGACGGGGGTCACATGGGAAAGAGAAGTTCGTTACGAGCGGCGTCGATTTCGGCGCTGCTGGTGTCAGTGTTGGGTGGTGCTGTCGGCGTCGCTTCGGCGCAGTCGGCGTGTACCGCCGGACAAACGTCGGTGCAATTTAGTTTTACCGGTGCCATGCAAACGTTTACTGTTCCGGCAAACGTGAGCTCGGCCGTCGTGCATGTGAACGGTGCTCAGGGGGCTAGCGGCGGCGGCGTAGCGGCAGGCGTGGGCGGCCTCGGGGCTTCCGTGGTTGGTACCCTCGCGGTGACACCTGGAGACACACTGAATATTTTCGTCGGCGGAGCTGGAAGTGCGGGTTTGGGCGGCTTCAATGGCGGAGCCACTGGTGGGAACATGG
>JBEBJR010000031.1:0-59432 GCA_040079845.1 Casimicrobium sp.
CCCCCGCTCCCACATCGTTGCTTGTGCGCCAAACCCGCTGAACCCAACGATAATTACCCCATGGAATTCGCCGCTTACCTCAAATCCTTCCTCGGCTTGCTCGCCATCGTCGACCCGTTCATCGGCGTGCCGATGTTTCTTGCGTTGACGCCGACCGCGACGCCGCAAGATCGAATGCGCATCGCGCGCATTGCCGCGATTGCCGTGTTTTGTGTGCTCGCCGTGGGTTTGCTTGGCGGCGGACCGGTGCTGGATTTCTTCGGGATTTCGCTTTCAGCGTTTAAGGTCGCGGGTGCGCTCTTGTTGCTGCTCTCCGCTGTGGACAGTTTCAACGCCGCGCCGGGTCGCCAACGGCAGACGCCGGAAGAAGAGGCCGAGGCGCATCACAAACATGCGGTGGCCGTCGTGCCCATCGCCACGCCGCTGCTAGCAGGGCCCGGCGCTATCTCGATGGTGATCGTGTTCGGCCAATCGCATCCCGGCGTCAAGCAATTGGGGCAAGTCGCGCACCTCGGCATGATGCTCGTCGTGATCGCCGCCGTCGCGCTCATCACGTGGATCACACTGCGCGCCGCGCAACGCGTCTCCGTCGTTCTCGGCATCACCGGCATGAATGTCGCAACGCGCGTGGGTGGCCTCATCACGGCGGCGCTCGCCATCGAAATCTTGGCGTCGGGACTTACCGGATTGTTTCCGGGGTTGAAGTCTTGACGGGTGTGTTCTGTGGGTAACAGCTTTCTGGTGCGAACGACTGTCGGGCGGTCGTTATAGCGCTATTTTGCGTATTGTTGAGAAGCGATGAAATTGGCTTGAAACGACCGCATAGCGGCCGTTTGAGAGAGGAAGTCGTTGCACGCATGCCTAGCGTGGAGCCAGCGACTTCACCGCGCAGTGTCCGCCGTGCCCACTGCGCGACGCCCAAAATTACTTGTCGGCCACCCGCCACGGTGGATTTTTGCGATTTTCGCCGCCCCAGAACAGGCAGAGCATGTTGCCTGAGGGATCCGTCAGACGAGCCTCGCGCCAAAGCCAACGCTCGTCCGATGGAAGTTGCGTGAACTCGAACCCAGCGGCGACTAAGCGTTGAACGCGGTCATCCAAGTCAGCGCACTCAAAATACACGATCACACCGGACGCGTTTATCGGGTGTTCCACCGTGTGTAATGAGAAAGTTGAATCACCGTCCGGACACTCGAAGCGAGCATAACGCGGCGGCGAATGCACGATAAGCGTGAAGCCCATTTCACGATAAAACGCAACGGAGTGCTCAAAGTTTCTAACCGGAAGGGTGATTTGGTTGAGATTCACAAGAACCTTTTTCTGACGAATTCGATTGATGCGCCTCAGATCAACGCAAGCTTCATTTTGCACTCCGAAACCACGCGTTGACGGTTCGACTAGCTCGCCACAAACGGAGAGTCGGTCACCTCGGTACGACGCAGCCTTGAGAAGCGGAGCGCGTCAAGGCAATCATCAGCGAGCCGACGCGGCAAACATTCGCTGGAGGCGAAATCCCGGACGCGCTTCGCTTCTCCGGGCTACGGCGTGTAGGGCGCTGCCAGCGCCTGCCCAACCAACCCAAGCACCGCCTCTGTCGTCGGACGCTGCCCACGCCCACCAACGCTGGCGACGAAGCCGTCGCCGGTGATGCCTACCAAACCCGGTTCGTGGTCGCAGTAGATGCCTACCGTGGGCACGCCGAAAGCTGCGGCGATGTGTGAGAAGCCGGTGTCTAGGCCGACGCAAACGCTGGCGCGTGCGAGTACGGCGGCGGCGTCTTGGACCGTGAGAAATGGCGGTACTTCGCCGCCTGCGGCTTCGGCTAGGCGTTTCGAGCGTTCGCCTTCTTCTGCGCTGCCCCAGAGCCACACGAGCGTCAGGTCTTGCGCTTGCAGCGCTTGCGCGATGGCCTGCCACGAGGTTTCGGGCCAGAGCTTTTCTGGGCGACTTGCGCCGGTGATGAGCACGGCGTAGAGTGCGCTTTGTGGCGTCCACGCGGCGTCTGGCGCTTTGAGGGAGAACTTCGCTTTGCCCTCGATTTCATATCCCAAATGCGCGGCAGCGAGACGTCGTGAACGCTCGACGGCGTGCAGTGTTTTGTCGACGGCGGCGCGTTTTTTGTAGAAGATGGCGGCGAGCGGTTCGCGCGCGCTCGCCCAGTCGTAGCCCGCGCGCGGACCGTTGGCTTGCGTCGCCCAAAGCGCGCTTTTGACGAGGCCTTGTAGATCGAGGACGAGGTCGTAATTTTCTTTGGCGATTGCTGCGCGCGCGGCCTTCAATGCGGCGCGTGTTTCGGGTTTTCCGAGGCTCTTGCGCCACTTGCGCCACGCGATCGGGATCACGTTGCGCACCGCCGGATGTAGCGCGGGTAATGCCGCGAACGGTGCTTCAACGATCCAATCGATGGCCACGCCGGGAATGTTTGCCGCGATGTCCGAAATCGCAGGCATCGCGTGAACCACGTCGCCCATCGAGGACGTTTTGACGATGAGGATTTTCACGGTTCGGAGAGCGCCTCGTAGGGCGTGCGCAACGCCGCCGCAATTTGGCAGCCATTGAAACGGCAGTTGCGTCGGGGTTTTTGTGGGAGCGGGCTTGCCCGAGTTTGACGCTTGAACACGAAGAGATAGCCGGAATCCACGGGCTCATCGCGGGCAAGCCCGCTCCCACAGGTCGTTGGTGGGTTGAGTTGTGTCGATGGGCGCGTGTAGTGACCGCCCATGAGATGGGGCTCCACGCGCTACTGCTGCGCCGACTGCGCTTGGCGCGCGCCTGTTGCTGCGCGCTCGGCTGCGGCTTCGGCGACGAGCGCGGGGTTGAAGCGCGGGTCGTTGTACATCTTGAACTGCCGGTATACCTTGAAGTAGGCCCGGCCGGCGCGGCTGTCGGCGAGCAAACCATCTAGGCATGCGCCCAGATCATTGCGTTGTTCGTGCAAGCGCGCGAGCTTTTGTTTCGACGAGGCACGGTGCGCTTCTTCCACATCCGTGCGCACCGTCTGCGCCGTCATCGCCTTGATCTTTAGCGACATGATCGACATGCGGTCCATCATGCTGCCTGCGGTTTCGCTGTTGAGCCGCGCATCGGCGGAGACTCGCGCGACCGGCTGGTCCGAGCCAGCCGTTGCCGCGTCGATGAGCCCGAGCGAGATCAATAAAAATTCGTCAACGCGTTCTGTAGCGTCGTTACGCGCTTGGTTATAGCCGTCGATCGCACGTTTGTTGGCGGTGATCTCAGCGTCGCTTGCTTTGGTGCGCCGCGCCAGATCTTCCTCGTCCCACAGCAGACAGTTGTTGCGATGGTTGGTCGCGACCCAGCGCCACACGTCGTCCTCGGTGAAGTCAACCATGACTTTGGGCCACGAGGTCTGCGCGAGGCAGGCGTCGTGAAAAGCTTTAACGGTGTCGGCCATCACGGCCTGGCGGGCGAATTGTTGCGGTGTGGTCATGAGCGTCGTTTCATCTTGTTGCTAGCATCCAGTCTCTATTATCGACCAGCGCACCTTACGCCTCGCATGTCCGCACAACCTTACTCCGTCGCGCGCCCGCTCATCGTCCGTATCCGCAACTTTATTGGCGATGTGGTGCTCTTGATTCCGGCGCTGGAACGGCTGCAAGCGGCGGGTTACGAGCTGCATCTGGTCGGGAAGCCCTGGGCGAAGTCGCTGCTGGAAGCCTACGGCTGGCCGGTCACCAAGTACCCAAACAAATTTGTAGAGCGGCGCGCTCTGTTGAAAACGCTCGCCGAGCCGCTGCGCGCACGCGATCCAAGCTTCGACCAGCGCGTGAACGCAATCACCTTTGCCACGTCGTTTTCGAGCGCGTTGGACATGCGCACCGCCGGACTGAAACCTTTCGGATTCGCGGTCGAGGGGCGCAGCATCTTGCTGAAACGCAGCGCGAGAATCGTGTACGGCGAGCACGCGATTGACTCGTACTGGCGCTTGGTCAATGCGTTTCTCGGCGAGGACAAGCCCGCGCCTGCTGCCGTGAAATTTCGCATCAGCGCGAATGCTGACGCAATTGCGAAAGCCGCGCTGGAGGCTGCTGGCGTGCGTCCGGGCTATGTTGTGTTGGTGCCGTTCGCGGGCGGCACTTTCGAAAAGCTCGACAAAAAGTGGCCGAATTTTGGCGCGCTTGCTGAGCAACTCTCGGCGACGGGGCGTGACATTGTGATGGCGCCGGGGCCGGACGAAGTGGACGCAGCGCGTGTGGTGTGCCCGAGCGCGAAATTGCTCGCGAAATTGGATTTAGGGCCGTATGCGGCGGTGTTGCGTGACGCGGCGTTGACTATCGCCAACGACACCGGGCCGGGGCATATGGCGGCCTCCGTCGGTGGGCAACTATTGAGCGTACTGGGTCCGACCAAAATCGAGCAATGGGGCCCGCGTGGGCCGCGCGTGACCGTCGTGCAGAGCTACCCGGAGTGGCCCGGCGTGACGAGCGTGATGGGTGCGGCGTTACCGCTGTTACGGTGATACGCGCCTGCGGCTAGGATGCCGAGCATCAGTGGATACCACGTGCCTTCGGTGACGATGTAGAGCGGCGAGTCGAGCATCGAATGCACACAGAGCGTCGCCAACAACGAAAAGCCGAGCAAGCGATCCGCGAGCGGTAATTTTTGCATCGCCACACCCGCCAACACGAGCCACGCAACGAGCGCCACGAGTCCGAGCAGCCCAAACTGCACTGCAAAAAACAAAAACTGGTTGTGCGGGTTGTACGCACCGAGCTTGCACCATTCGGGCGACTTCGCGATGCGGCAGTATTCCATCGCGTAACTGCCCGTGCCCCAGCCCAGTATCGGCCGCGCTTTGATTAGATCGATGGATTTGCTGGCGTATTCCATGCGCTGACCCATGGACGTGGCAATGCCGCGCTCTTGCGATGATTCGACTTCGCTGATCGCGGCTTGTAGACGGCTGTGCACCGCTTGGCTAGACACCGCCGCGCCGAGGCCGATTACCATCAACCCCGCCGCCACAACCATCAGCCGTCGATCCTTCGCCGCGACAAACGCGACCAGCGCCACGACAACAAGGTTTACAAGCAGCGTCAGGTAGCCGGTTCGCCCAAGCACGAAAAACAGCACGTTCACAGCCGCAGCAAACGCCACCGCAATCCATAGCCACATCCACTGCGGCGCGACCGTCGCGCCAGCCAGTCGTTGCGCCCGCAAACGCCACGCCTGCGCAAACGCGGCGATGGCGAACACCGACATCATCACGTTTTGCGTGATGTGGTGCTT
The DNA here is from genome assembly GCA_040079845.1 of Casimicrobium sp. GTDB lineage: Bacteria > Pseudomonadota > Gammaproteobacteria > Burkholderiales > Casimicrobiaceae > Casimicrobium. Next base: position 5,248 of record JBEBJR010000031.1, read on the forward strand.
GAAAATGAAATGGTCGTCTAGCTCACGTTCGCGGGTGGCGCGCGCGAGCGGGAACGCCCACACCGCGTGTACGTACGAGAGCAAAAGCGTGAGCAGCATCGAGAACATCCACGCGAAGAGCGCGCGCCGACGCCAACGGCCGTCGTAGAGCACCGCGATGGCGATTGGGGCGTAGAGCAGCCGCGCGTATTTGGTGAGCGTGCGCCGGATTTCGTCGTACGGCGCGTTGCTGTAGCTCACCCCGAGAAAAATTACCGCGAACAGCACGATGGTCGCGAGCGCAAACGGGTGACGGCGGACGCGCGCCCAGTGCTCGCGATAGCCGCCAGCCGCGAGCAGGGTGAAAAATAAGCAACCGCCGATCACGTTCGAAGGCCCCGTACCGAGCGGCACCGCAGCGGCGGCTGCGACCAGCCAAATCGCGCTCCATTTCGCCAGCGTCGGGTGAACGCGGTCGAGAAAATCGCTGCGGGTGAACGCCGAGAGGCTCATGGGTGGCAGGCGCGGCAGGCAATCTTCATGTCGGTGTCATTGTAATGACCGATGGGTAATCCCGATGCGCCGCGAGGCGGGGCCATGTTCCCTACAATGCACCCATGAAATCACAAGCCTTTTTTCCGACGCCAGAAGATTGCGCTCGCGCGTTTTACGAGGCCTTCGCGCAGGCGGACTTGGACGCACTGATGTCGGTGTGGGCGGAGGACGAGGAAATTTGCTGCGTGCATCCGTCGGCCGCGCCGTTGTATGGCTTCTCGGCGGTGCGTGCGGCGTGGGAAGCGATCTTTCGCAATTCGGCCAAGATGCGTATCGAACTTCGCGACGACGTGTGGCACAGCACCATCGGTATGGTCACCCACAACGCGATCGAATGGATTTACGTCGGCGAAGAGGCGCAGCCGCGAGGTCCCGTGTTCATCACCAACGTGTTTCTGCGTGCGCCGCAAGGCTGGCGACTGTTGACGCACCATGCGTCGCCACTGCAAACGGGCCTCGCGCCGGGCGCGGGTACGGTCGTGCTGCACTAATAACTTATGGCTCGAACGACAGCTATACGGTGGTTTCAGCTAGATTTACTTAATTGTTGATATTGACGTTTTTAAGCCTGAAACGACCGCCAGGCGGTCGCTTAGGCCAAAAAGCTGTCTTATCGAGATGACCCATTGAATTCCGGCGCACGCATTAGCGCCTCACTGAAGCAATTACAAGAAGAAAACATGGCCATCAATTGGTATCCCGGTCACATGGTTGTTGCGAGCCGCAAGGCCGAAGAGCAACTCGCGAGCATCGACGTGGTGATCGAAGTGCTCGACGCGCGCTGTCCGGCGGCGACCTGCAATCCGGTGATCGACGCGATGCGCGTGGCGCGCCAGCGGCCCGGCCTGAAAATCATCAACAAAATTGATTTGGCGGATCCGGTGGTCACGGCGCAGTGGTTAGATTTTTTCAACGCGCAAGAAGGCGTCACCGCCATCGGTTTGTCGTGCAAAAAAGCAGGCGAATCAGGCAAGGTGCTCCCCGCCGCGAAAAAACTCGCGCCGACGCGCGGCACGCCGGACAAGCGTCTGCGCGTGATGATGATGGGCGTGCCCAACGTGGGCAAATCCACGCTCATTAACGCGCTCCTCAACCGCCGCATCGCCGGCGTGGGCGACGAGCCTGCCGTGACCAAACTCATCAAGCGCTACGAACTTGAAGACGGAACGTGGCTGATCGACACGCCGGGTTTGATGTGGCCGAAAATTTCGTTAGAAACCGACGGCTTGCTGCTCGCAGCGAGCCATTTGGTCGGCGTCAACGCGTACATCGACGAAGAGGTGGCAACGTACCTTGCCGAAGTGTTACTCAGCCGCTATCCCGACCGGCTGGCCGAGCGCTACGGGCTCGATCCAGCGGAAGTTGATGGCCCAGACGTAATTGAGGCGATTGCCAAGCGGCGCGGCTTTCGCATCAAAGGCGGCAGTGCGGATTACGAAAAGGCGGCGGTGACTTTGCTCAACGACTACCGAGCGGGTTCGCTCGGACGCATCACGCTCGAAACGCCTGAGACACGCGGTGTTCAGCTCGCCGCGCTGGCGGAGCAGGAGCGCGCGAAGGCCGATGCCGATGCCGCAGCGGTGAGGGAAAAGAGAGAAGCGGAAGCCGCGCGCCTCGCCAATGATGCGAAGTTTCGCGGCACCTGACACGTGGCAGGTTCTTCGAAATATGTTCGAGAAACATCCGATGTAGGCGCGGACTCGGCCGCGCTTTCGTAGCACTCAAGCGACGCCAAGTCGTCGCCTACAAGCCGCCTTTTACTACGCCACACCTGATTTCAGGACTATTTCTTGGTCGCGACAAACAACTCCGGCTCAACGCTGACGCCATTGAGATAAACCGACCAATGCAAATGCGGGCCACTGGCGCGACCCGTGGCGCCGGAGCGCGCGACACTTTGACCTTTGCTCACGCGATCGCCGACCTTCGCGGTGTGCTCGCTCAAATGGCAGAAGAGGCTCAATAGCCCGTTGCCGTGGTCGATGAACATCGTTCTGCCACAAAAGTAATAGTCGCCGACATCGAGGATTACGCCGTCGCTGGGGGCGAGCACGGGCGTGCCGGTGCCAATGGCTACGTCGAGCCCGGCGTGCGGTGCGCGCGGCTTGCCGTTCAAGACGCGCGAGCCGCCGAATCGACCAGAAAGGCGACCTTTGGCGGGCAGCGTGAACGCGGCGCTGGTCGCAGCTTCTTCGCGCCACGTTGAGCGCACGATTTTGAGGTGTGCCGATTCGCGCTCGATGCGCGCGATGACCTCTGCGGGCGGCTCAACCATCGCGTTGTCTTTGATCGTGACGTGCTGCACCGGGTAGCGTTTGTCCTTTACGGTGAACGGGACTGTTTGCGTGCCACTCGCGCGGTTGACGGTCAGCGAATGCTCGCCGGGCGAAGTTGAGAGCGGCAGACCGACGACGGCGATCCAGGTGTCGGCTCGCCTCGCGACCCACACGTTTGCGCCGTCGCGTGTCGCCCCGGGTTTCGGATCGGTCGACGCACCGACCTCAATTAAGGCAACGCCACCGGGAACGCGTGATTCGCGGGGTAATTCACTATTGGCCGCGACCGCGGTTACGGAAACTGCCGCCACGATCGCCGATATTGAAGCCACCAGCCACATGCGCCAACGTTTACTCAAAACGGGCGTCGAGCGTTGCGTGGTCAAAGCGCTGCGAATCAATGGCCGTGCGAAGCGTCGCCGTCAAGCACGTAGGTCGTGCCGCAATAGGGGCACTTCGCTGAGCCAGTGTCCGCAACGTCGAGGAACACTTTGGGGTGTGATGACCACAGCGCCATTTTTGGATTCGGGCAGAAGACTACGCCGTGGCCCTGAAGGTCTTTTGCTGTGACGTGGACGGCGTCTTGGGTGGTGGTGCTCATCGCAAACTCTTTTCTAATGGGACAGTTAGGAGCGCGTGGGCAACGAGTTGCCCACCCTACGCGAACAACGGATTAAGCAACCAGCGTGAGCCAATTCGCATATTTCGGATTGCGACCGTTCACAATATCGAAGAACGCCGCTTGAATTTTCTCGGTGATCGGGCCGCGTGAGCCTTTGCCGATTTCGATGCGGTCGAGTTCGCGAATTGGCGTGACTTCTGCGGCGGTGCCCGTGAAGAACAGTTCGTCGCAAATGTAGAGCTCATCGCGCGTGATGCGTTTTTCTTTGATCGTCAGACCCAAGTCTGCGGCGATGTGGAAAATCGTGTTCCGCGTGATGCCGTTCAGTGCACCGGCCGACAAATCTGGCGTGTAGATCACGCCGTCTTTCACCGCGAAAATGTTTTCGCCCGCACCTTCAGACACGAAGCCGGACGCGTCAAGCAGTAGCGCTTCGTCGTAGCCTTCTTCGGTCACTTCCATGTTCGCCAAAATCGAGTTGGTGTAGTTCGACACCGCTTTGGCTTGCGTCATGGTGATGTTCACGTGATGGCGCGTGTAGCTTGAAGTTTTCACGCGAATGCCGCGTTTCATGCCTTCTTCGCCCAAATACGCGCCCCACGTCCACGCCGCTACCATGAGGTGAATCGTATTGCCCTTGGGCGACACGCCAAGCTTCTCGGAGCCGATCCACGTCAGCGGGCGCAGGTAGCCTGATTCGAGTTTGTTTTCGCGGACGACCGCGCGCTGCGCTTCCGTCACGACGTCCATCGAGAACGGGATGTTCATGCGCAAAATTTTGGCGCTGTTGAACAAACGCTGCGTGTGTTCCTGCAAGCGGAAAATCGCCGTGCCTTTGTCGGTTTTGTAGGCGCGAACGCCCTCAAACGCGCCGCAGCCGTAGTGCAAAGTGTGCGACAACACGTGGATCGTGGCGTCGCGCCATTCCACCATCTTGCCGTCCATCCAAATTTTTCCGTCGCGATCTGCCATTGACATAGGTATGCTCCAAAATTGTCGGCGTGGCGCGTTATGAAATGAAGCGCTGCCGAACGTTGATAGGGATTTTAGGCGACGGGTGATCGCGTTATCGTTCGGGCGGGGTGTGCCCAAATGGCGGTTGCGCGCATTTCGCGTGAATGAACGGAAAGGTCAACAACGTTGACGTATTTTGAAACGACAAAAATTAAATGTCAAGTAGATTGACCTATGTCCGCTAAAAAGACCACTGCAAAAGCGATATCCGATCCTGCCGCCCTAAACGAGGCGTGGCGCGTGATGCACTTTGCGTTGCGCGCAGTGATCGCGGAGCCGGACCGAATTCTCGCCGCGCGTGGGTTGACGCGGATGCACCATCGCATTCTTTTTTTCGTCGCGCACACGCCGGGCATGAGCGTGGGCGAGCTGCAAACGACGTTGGACGTGACAAAGCAAGCGCTCAACGCGCCGCTGCGACAGCTACAAACGCAGGGTTTGATCGAGCTCGCCAAAGCCGACCACGATGCGCGCGTTCGCGAAATTCGCCTCACGCCAGAGGGCGCGTCGTTGGAGGCAAAGCTCACGGGCGAACAACACAAATTGTTTGCGGATGCGTTTGCCGTTGCGGGTGAAGCGGCGCACGAAGGTTGGCGCGCTGTGATGCGCGAACTTGCACGCGGCGCTGGCATGAGATAGTGTGTAGCGAATATAGCTTTTCGGCTTAAACGACCGCCAGGTGGTCGCTGCAAGCGCTTTTTAGCGATTGTTGACTTATTAATTAAAAGGCTTACAACGACCGCCCGGTCGTCGTTAGAGCGCAAAAGCTATCAATGCATACGTTGCGCATGGTGCGCACGTTACGCACGATACGCATCCACGCTCAACCGAACACCGCCTCGTAGAACGCGCGAATCGCTGCGCGCTCGGCGCAGAGTTCCGTCAACGCTACCTGCGCGCGCTCGGCCCCTTGCAGGCGAATGGCGTGTTGCCGCGAGCGCAGCGTGCGGTACGCGTTGGCGGCGTCGCTACCGACAGTCAATGGCACCAAACCCAGCTCGCCCGCGCGAATCGCGAGCGCGATATTGCCGTGATCGGCGCGCATGCTTGGCTGCGTGGCGGCGGACCGAAGCACCAGCGCTTGCACCGCAAATTCAAGGTCAACCAGGCCACCGGAATCGTGTTTGATGTCAAACCATTCTGCGGCGTTTCGGTTCGGGTGGCCTTCGCTGACTTTCGCGCGCATCGCGATGATTTCGTCGCGGAGCGCTGGCCAGTCGCGTGCCTTGGCGATGGTCTCTTGCCGAATAGCCTCGAAGGCGGCACCCGTCGCGACGTCGCCGGCAGCAGTACGCGCGCGGGTGAGCGCTTGGTGCTCCCACGTCCATGCTTTGTCGCGCTGATACTCCGCGAAGGCCGACACAGTGCTGAGCAGCAGGCCCGCTGCACCGTCTGGACGAAGCCGCACGTCAATGTCGTAGGCGCGGCCCGCCGCCGTCATTGTCGTCAACCAGCTCTGCAAACGCTGCGCTACGCGCGTGAGCTGATCGCGGTAACTGACGGCGCTGTCGGGCATCAAAAAGATCAAGTCAAGATCGCTGGCGTAGCCCAGTTCTTTACCGCCCCAACGACCGTACGCGATCACGGCCAGACGCGCGTCGTCGGGCAGTTTTGCGGTCTTGAGTAAATGCGCAAGCGTGGCTTCGACGACCGCATCGCCGAGCGCAGAAAGGTGGTCGGAGAGGGTTTCGAGCGGCAGCAAACCTGCGATGTCTTTGAGCAATAGACGGAAGGTTTCGCCTTGCTGGAAATGGCGAATCGCGTCGATGGCGCGCTCGGGATCGTCCGCCTCCGCTGCGAGCCTTGCGGCGAGGTCCGCGCGCCACTGCTCATAGTCGATGGCGCTACCCAGCGTTCGGCCATCCATCAATTCGTCGAGCAACAACGGATGCTGCGTCACATAGCGCAGCGCCCAATCGCTCGCGCTCGCAAGATCGATCACGCGGTCGAGCACCTGCGGACGCTCCACCATCAGCGCAAGATAGCTGGAGCGCGAAGCGACAGCGAGGAGCAAATCCAATGAGCGCTTGCAAGCGGCGTCGGGCGAGGGCGTCTTTCCAGCGTAATCGACGACGGCTTGCACCAGGCGATCAAACCGCGTGCGGCTGGCCGCGGGGATTGAGCGCAACTTGGTGCTTTCCAGCGTTGCGCGAACGAACGATGCCGTAGTTGCGGCGTCCGCGTAGCCCGCCGCTTTCAAGCGCGCTTCCGTGATCTCGTTGTCGAGCGCTGCCGGCGCAGTCGTGGTCGCCGTGATGCGCGCGGCCGTGTCGTCGCTGACGCCAAACGCGCCGGTTAAGGTGCCGTCGAAAAACTCCGCAACGTCTTCGCGAATTTTGGCGAGATGCGCCTCAAGCTCGGTCCAGTCTGCGAAGCCCATTGCTTGCGCGTAATCAAGCCGATCGCTCTCTGAGCGCGGCAGCGTCTGCGTTTGCTGATCGTCGCGGTATTGCAAAACGTGCTCGGCGCGGCGCAACCAGCGGTAATGCAACGCTAGTCGGGCACTTTGCGCTTGAACGATCTTGCCCGCGCCGACCAATGCGGCGAGCGCAGGCAGCGTCGGGCGAATACGCAGCGACACATCGCGCCCGCCACGCACCAATTGCCGAAGCTGCGCGCCAAATTCCAACTCGCGAATGCCACCGCGCCCGAGCTTGATGTTGTCTGGCGCGTTCTTCTCGGCGCGCAGCTGTGCGTGCAGCTCGCGCATGCCCGAAACCGCATCAAAATCGAGATATCGACGAAACACAAACGGCGTGGTGAGCGCACTTAAATCGGAGGCCAACGGCCCGCAACTCACGCGTGACTTGAGCCACGCGATGCGCTCCCACATGCGGCCCTGCGCGACAAAATATTGCTCCAAAAAATCAAGCGAGGGCACCATTGGCCCGGCGTCGCCGTAAGGGCGCAGCCGGGTGTCAACGCGGAACACAAATTCGCCATCGATTTCTTGGTTGAGCGTTCGCGAAATGCGTCGTGCGAGCAGGTTGAGATTGTCCATCGCGTCGGCCTCGGGCTCGTCGCAGATGAACACAATGTCAATATCGGACGAGGCGTTGAGCTCCTGCGCGCCAAGTTTTCCCATCGCCACGATTGAAAAACCGAACGGAGGCGTTGGCGCACCGAAAATGTCAGCGCTGTGCGCGCGCGTCGCTGCTGAAAGCGCTAAATCGGCGAAGTCAGACAAATCCGCGACCAGCGGCTCAAGCGCCACGTCGCACGCCAAATCCTGCACCAAGGTGCGCAACATCAGCTCGCGGCGCATACGCCGAAGGTCGGCATCAATCGTTTGGCTGGTTGCCGTGCACAGGGCCTTACGCCAGTCTGCGAGCGGTGGGCGGGCAGTCGGAGTCGCGCGAACCTGCTCGGCGAGCGTGGGAAATAGCCTGGCTACGCGCTGCGCATAGCGGCTATAGGTGAACGCTTTGTCTACTCGCGCAGTCTGACTCATACGATCATATAAAAGCTGTCGATACAATCCCCAGAGTATGCAGGAAAACACCGGTTCCGCCGAAGTGCGCGATGCCCCGCTCGTGGCGCCCAAACCGCGTCCCCATTGGGGGCGGCGCTGGACAGGACACGGCATTCGTTTGACCTTCTGGACCGTGCTCACCGCGTGCCTCGTGTTTGCGGCGATTGTCGCTGCCACGCGCTTTTGGTTGGTACCCAACGCCGACAGCTTTCGACCGCGAGTCGTGCAAGAACTCTCGCGCGTGACGGGACAGCGCGTCGTCATCGGTGGCTTCACCGCTGGTTGGAACGGCTGGTCGCCCGAATTCAAGATGTCCGACCTGCAAATTCTCGACGGACGCGGGCGAACACTGTTGCAGTTGCCCGAGGTCGATACAACGCTTTCATGGCGTTCGCTCATATTGCTCGAGCCGCGACTTTCAGCGCTTACCATTCGCGCCCCACGCGTTATCGTGCGACGAACCGCTGAAAACGCGCTGACCGTCGCCGGGATCGACGTTGATTTGAATAACCAGTCCGAAGGCGACAGTGGGCTTGCGGAGTGGCTACTCAAGCAGCGGCTCGTGCAAATCTCCGGCGGCGAGTTGGAGTGGCAGGATGATTGGCGCAAGCTGCCGCCTCTGCGCCTCAAGAACGTGAATATTCGCTTGCAAAATAGTGGCAATTCGCACAAATTGGGGATGAACGCGACCCCCCCAAACGATTTGGCGTCTCCGCTTGATCTGCGCGCGGAGTTTTCGGGCAGTAACCTGCGTAAAGTGAGCGATTGGGATGGTCTAGCCTACTTGCGTACGGACTACGCGAATCTCGGAACTCTGACGCGCTATTTCCCGTTGCCGGTGCAGCTCGCGCGCGGCGAGGGGGGCATTCAAGCGTGGTTTGAATTTGAGGACGGACAGCCGGTGGCTGTGACCACTGATTTGGTCGTGCGCAATGCGCGTTTGCAACTAGCGACTCAGGACGTTGCCGCGAAAGTCGAGCCGCTTGATGTGTCGGCGCTGTCTGGCCGCCTGTCGTGGCGCGACAAACGCGCTGTGGGCAGCGACCCGACTAAGGCGTCGGGGCAGCAACGATGGTCAATACGTGACTTGAAGGCCACAACGACTGCTGGTTTTCAAGCGCCCGCAGCCACAGGCGAAGTGCTAGTGAACTACAGCGCGGGCGTCGTCACTGGCGGTGAAGTGCGCGTCGCCGAACTCGAATTGGCGAGCGCAACCTCGCTCGCCAAGGCGCTGCCAATTCCACCGGATCTGGCCGCTCGGTGGGTGGCGTTTCAACCCAGCGGCGTACTTCGCGGCGTGGACGCAAAATGGCGTGATAACGGCGAAGCGGCTGCGTCGAATCGCTACGTTGTCGAAGGTATTGCCGAGCTGAAGGCTGTCGGTTGGCGGGCGCAAAGCGGCGCACCGGGTGTCAGCGGTCTGAGCGGCACCGTCACCGGCTCCAATCGACAAGGTGAACTTCGCCTGACTGTTGGAGCGACCAGCAGCGGCGCTCCGGTTTCGGCGACGAAGGGGGGCGCGGCGATGGTCTCGCCGACCAATATGGCTAAGGCACCAACGGCGGCTAAAGTCTCAGAGAAAAGCCCGTCAACCCAGGCAGCGCTCGTCGTTGACCTTGGAAAATATTTGTCGGCACCGCTGACGTTTGACGCGTTGACGGGCGTAATTGTTTGGAAGCGCGCTCTCGACAACGACAGCGCGATCACCACACATCTCGACCTTAACAACATTCAATTCGCGAATGCCGACGCTGCAGGCCAGTTCAACGGGACGTGGGACAGTGATCGACTCGGGCCCGGAGTGTCGAATATCGTCGGTACGCTGGCGCGAGCCAATACCACTTCGATACACCGCTATTTGCCAATGTCGCTTTCCCCCGGTACGCACCGGTGGATCAAAGATGGGGTCTTAGCGGGTACTGCGACGGACGCGAAGTTCATAGTTAAAGGCCCGTTGTGGCATTTCCCATTTCACAACGACGAGCAGGGCGTATTCGAAGTAGATGCGCGCGTCACGGGAGGCGCACTTGACTACGCAGACCATTGGCCGCGTGCGGAGAACATCAACACGCGGTTGCTGTTTCGTGGCTCGTCGCTGACTGGACAAGTCGCGGGTGCGACCATCGCTGGCGTGCCGGTCGGCGCGACGGAGGTGAAAATCGCCGACATGAGTTCTGACACGCCCCTTCTTGAAATCAAAGGGTTCGCATCCGGGCCGATGGATGCATTCCTGCGCTGGGCGGTTGCGAGCCCCGTCAACGTCTGGTTAGACGGATTCCTGCAAAACGCAAAGGCAACGGGCAATGGGCGGCTCAATCTAGGTCTGAGTCTTCCCCTTGCTCATATGGACACCTCGCGCGTGAACGGCGAATTCGTGTTTTCCGGAAATCGCATTGAACTCGGCGGCGATATTCCGCCACTGGACGCCGTCAATGGAAAACTGCGCTTCACCGAGCGCGATGTTCGCGCCAACGATGTGACGGCCGAGGCGCTGGGTGGGCCGCTCAAGCTTTCTATTTCCACCGAGGGTGGTCGCATCAAAACGCTCGCGTCGGGTACTGCGAGCTTTGAGAAAGTACGCGACCGTTTTGCGTATCCTTTGGTCGATCAGCTGACGGGGCAAGCACAATGGCAGCTCGACATGTCGCAACCCACTCGCGTTGCAGCGAGTGCAGCGCCAGACAGCGTCATGCACATTACTGCAACGACGTTGCAAACGCGCTGGCCGTTGGACGCGATTCTGCAAGTGACGGCGGCTCCGCGTGACCCGGCACTTCCGGTCAAGCTGACCTTGGTTCGCACCGCGCTTGAAAAGGGCCGTGATCGGTTGGACATTGAGTTGCCGGGCCAACTGCACGCGATCATGGAGCGCAGCGCGGCTAGTGCCGCTGGACTGCGCACCGTAGAGCGTGCAACGCTTGATGTCGGCGCACTAAAAACAGGATTGCCCGCACGCGGTTACTCGGTGCGTGGTGATGTTGCGCGGCTCGATGCCGACGCGGCCATCGCGCTTTTGTCGCCAATGGCAGATCGTGGACAGCGAAGTGTTGGCGGTTTGAGTGGTGAAGCCACAAGTAGCCCGGAGGCGGTCAATATCAACGTACGCGCTACCGAAGCGATTTTGTATGCACATAAATTCAACGACGTCAGCCTGCGCGCGCAACCTGATGGTCAGCGTTGGCGCTTGGCCCTGCGCAGCAAAGAGGCCACGGGAGTTATCTCCGTTGAAACGAAACGTGAAACCGGTGCGGTCGAGTCCGTCACATTGCGTCTACAGCGGCTCTCGTTGCCTAGTGCGGCGGTTGCGGTCGGGCCAAATGCCCCTGTGGCCGTTACGCCTGCTTCGAACGCGAGCACAACGCCGTGGCCCAAGCTTGAGTTAATCGCCGATTCGTTTGTGAGCGATGGCCGCGATCTGGGCAAGTTGGAAGTGCGCGCGCAACCCAGCAAAGACGAGTGGCGCATTGAGCAAGTGAAGCTCTCCAGCGCTGACGGCGTGATCGATGGCAAAGGGCGTTGGTTGCAGCGTGTCGCTGGCGCGTCAGCGAGCGCAGGTGGTAGCACCGAAATGGACGTGAAGCTCAGCTGGGGCGATGCGTCCAAATTTATGACCCGTTTTGGTTTGCCCAAAGGCGTCGAGCGCGCGCCGGGCACGATTACCGGAACGCTTTCGTGGGTGGGTAGCCCTGCGCAGTTCGGCTACGCCAAACTCGCCGGAAAATTTTCACTCGAAACCGCGCCGGGACGTTTCACTGAAATGGAGCCGGGACTGGCGAAATTGTTGGGTGTGCTCTCGTTGCAATCGCTGCCGCGAAGGCTTTCGTTTAATTTCGACGATTTGTTTGGGCGAGGGTTCGCATTTGATGAAATCAAAGCGGATGTAACGTTGGCGGACGGCAGCGCAAAGACCGACAATTTTCAGATCAGCGGCCCCTCAGCGCGCGTACAAATTCGCGGCAGCGCGGACATCAACCGCGAAACGCAAGACTTGCACGTTCGTGTGTATCCAAGCCTTTCGACGGCAACGGCAATCGGTATCGGCATCATGACGGCGAACCCCGCAATAGGTGCGGCGGCGTTATTGGGGCAAAAGCTTGCACGCGATCCCATTGAGCGGTTGCTGATGCAGGAATTTGACGTCAAAGGAACGTGGGCGAAACCAGAGACTACCCCGGTAAAGTCAGGGGCTGGAGCCGCAGCGGGCACCACTGCATCGGATGTTGCTCAGTAACTCTCGATGGCTAACGAGTCTGAGTAAAACGCTTGCCTCTATCGCGCCCCGCTCAATAACACCAGCACCGCCCCGCTGCCACCGCCATTCGGGCGGGGCTCGCAATACGCGAGTACCTCGTCCTTCTGTTGCAGCCAACGACGCACTTTGTTGCGCAACACAGGGATTTTTTGATGACTTGAGAGGCCTTTGCCGTGAATGATCCGCACGCATCGGTGTCCAGATGCGCGAGCGATTCGCATAAACGTCATTAGCGCCTCGTGCGCTTCGTCTTGGGTGTGATTGTGCAGATCAATTTCTGCGTTGATGGTCCACTGCCCGCGTCGAAGTTTGCGCAATAAATCAGGGCTGACGCCACCACGGAGATAGCTCTGCTCGTCTTCGATATCGGCACCAATATCCCAGCTCATGGGGCTGGGATGCATGGCCAGTTGACTCGCTTCAAGGGCCGCCAATTCGTCAGCACTGCGCTGAGCCGCAATCGGTTTTGGTTTGGCACGTTGCACGTCAGCGGTTGCCGCTTTGCTGATAGGTGCCGCGTCTTTCACGGCGTCGCGAAACATGGCGATATCCGACGCGTCAGGTCCGCGAAATTCGCGCCACGGACGAAAGTAATCGGCAAAGCGTTCGGGCTCTGGAGATTGCGCCGGGGACAGCGCGGTGATTTCGTCACGCAGAACTTGGGTGGCCTCAGCCGCTCGGCGCGCCTTGCGCGCTTGCTTGCGCTCTAGCTTTAAGAGCGACGCAAGTTCTGTTAGATCGTTGCTAGAGGCCATCGGGCGCTTGTTCGCATCTAGATTAAGTGATGACCGGCGCTGATCGTCCCGATCCGACATACACACAAGTTGACGTAGCCTCGATGTAGCGAAGCGAAATCGAGAAACGGCATCGACCTATCGATGCGCCCTCGATTCCGCTTTGCTACATTGAGGCTACCGACCGATTGAGCGAGCGTCGCGCTGACTATCCGTGCAGCGCCTCAAGATACGCTTGCGAATCAAGCGCCGCCATACAGCCCGTGCCAGCGCTGGTGACGGCTTGGCGATAAACGTGATCTGCCACGTCACCTGCTGCGAACACGCCGGGAATGTTGGTGGAGGTAGCGCCGCCGTCAGTGCCAGTTTTGACTTGAATGAAGCCGCCTTTCATCTCAAGCTGGCCTTCAAAAATGCCGCTGTTAGGCGTGTGTCCGATTGCAACGAACAGACCGGGCGCTTTGACTTCTTGCGTGCTGCCATCGACCATGCTCTTGAGGCGCGCGCCCGTGACGCCCGAGGCGTCACCGAGTACTTCGTCAACGTAGTGATCCCAGATCACGCGCATGTTGCCGCCGTTTTTTGTTTTCGCCATGAGGCGGTCGATCAGAATCGCCTCTGCCTTGAATTTGTTGCGACGATGCACGACGGTAACTGTCTTGGCGATGTTCGATAAATACAGTGCTTCCTCGACGGCGGTGTTACCGCCGCCGACGACGATGACGTCCTGGTTTTTGTAGAAAAAACCATCACAGGTTGCGCAGGCGGACACACCTTTGCCGCTGTATTTTTCTTCGCTCGGCAGGCCGAGATATTTTGCGGATGCGCCGGTAGCAACGATTAGCGCATCGCATGTGTATTCGCCGCTGTCGCCCACCAAGCGTTTCGGCGTTTCGTTTAGAAACGTTGTGTGGATGTGATCAAACACGATCTCTGTGCCGAATCGTTCGGCATGCTTTTGAAACCGTTCCATCAACTCCGGGCCCTGCACGCCATCAACATCGGCCGGCCAATTGTCGACCTCGGTTGTGATGGTGAGCTGACCACCCATTTGCAGGCCTGTTATCAAAACGGGCTTCAGATTGGCGCGCGCGGCATACACCGCAGCGGTGTAACCCGCAGGGCCGGAACCGAGGATGAGGAGGGGGCAATGACGAGGGGTGGACATATTTTGAAAGAGTGATCGGTCGTCGGGGGGGCGTGGGGCGGGCAGCGCTCGCCCTACGGCTGTGGCAAAAAAGTGAACTGCGGCCTTACCTAGCCGCCCGTCATCGCCACCATACGAATAAGGTGTGCGAGCGATGTGGCTTCCATTTTTTCCATGACGCGGGCGCGGTGCGCTTCTACGGTTTTGATGCTGATGTCGAGATCGTAGGCGATAGTTTTGTTCATCTTGCCCGAGACTACCGCGTCGAGCACTTGTCGCTCACGTTCCGAAAGCGACGCTAACCGCGCGGTGATGCCCGACATTTGGCTGTGTTGCGCTTGCGCTTCGACTGCGAAGGACAGGGCTTCTTCGATGCGTTTGAGTAAATCGCCTTCTGCGAAGGGCTTTTCGATGAAATCGAAGGCGCCACGTTTGATCGCCGTAACAGCAATGGGCACGTCGGCATGGGCCGTCACAAAAATCAACGGAATCTTGATGCCGCGCTCGACCAGCGCCTCCTGCGCTTGCGGACCGCTCATGCCGGGCATGCGCACGTCGAGCACGGCGCAGCGTGGCGGACCGCCGACACCGGGTTTTACTTCGAGCAGAAAGGCCTCCGCAGTCGGGAACAAACGCGCCTGATACCCGTGCGTCTGCAACAGCCAAGCAACCGAATCGCGAAACGCTTCATCGTCGTCGATAACGTAAACGATTCCTGGATGAATACTCATCAATGACCTTCATCAAACGGTAAAGTGAACCGGAAAACAGTGCCGGTGGGTCTATTTTCACTAAATGTGAGGTTACCCTCATGATATTCAATCAGAGACCGGCAAATGTTGAGGCCCATGCCCATGCCGTCGGCCTTAGTGCTGAAGAACGGCGAGAACAATTGCCCGGCAACCTCCGGTGGGATACCAACGCCGCTGTCCGCCACTTCGACGACAGCGAGATTCTCGCTGAGTCGTGCGGTGCGCAACACTGCGATGCGCTGCTCGGGTGGCAAATGCTGCATCGCCTCGCGGGCATTGCGCAAAAAATTCACCAGCACTTGCTCAATCATGATTCGATCTGCAAATACCAAAGGCAGATCCTCGCTCAGATCCAATTCGCAACGCAGCGCGCGTTCTTCGTCGTCGCTTTCAACCAGTTTCACCACGTCAGAGGCCAGCAAATTGATGTCCAGCGCCTGCCGCTGCGGTTCGCGAGTTCGCACAAATTCGCGTACACGGCCGATGATCGCGCCTGCTCGTGCTACCTGCGCGTCGGCTTTCTCCATCGCACCGATGACCGCCATGTCGGCGTCACCATTGGTCTTGAGTCGTCTGATGCAGCCGTTCACATAGTTCGCAATGGCGGCGAGCGGTTGGTTGATTTCGTGCGCTAAGGTGGACGCAATTTCGCCCACCGTCATCAGGCGCGAGGTGCGTGTGAGTTTGTCCTGTTGCGTCTGCCGAATACGTTCCGCCTCTACCCGGTCCGTGATGTCACCCAGCGTCGTCAAGCGCGCGATCCGCCCGTCCACCCAGCGTACGGCGCGGGTTCGAGTGAGAAACCAACGCTGGCTCTCTTTGTGTTCCAGCTCGTCTTTGAACACTTCTCCGGGCTCGCCCTCGTAGGTGAGCAGATACGGCGCTGGGTAGCGCACGCTCGGGCTTTCGGCGAAACCATTCTCGAATTGACTCGCGTTTTTTCCGACTTCGATATCGGGGAAGGTTTCGCGCAGTCGCGTGTTGCAAAAGAGCAGTTGGTTGGTCGAAAGCTCGCTCACGTAGACCGACACGTCTAGGGAGTCGAGCACCGTCTCGAAACGCTCGTTGGTCACGCGCAAATCGGCGATTGATTGCGCGTACATTCGATCGCGCTCGCTCTCGGCCTGCTGCCGCATTTTTCGCTGCTTGCGCAAGCCGATGGAGGTCCACACCATCAAGCCCGTGAGCGCCAAGACCGCTGTCGAGAGCGTGAGGTTGGGTAGCAAAGTAGACGGCTTGCCGCCGACTAAGGTCAGTCGCAAGTCGCGCCAAGGCACAGACAACGGCACCGTATGTTTCACCACGCCCGAGTCAAGATGCATAACCTCGGCGTTGGTGATGCCTTGGCCGGATGCGTCGGTGATCACCGCCCGGTACTTTCGATTTGTCCAGTCCGGGGCGGCTTTGTCGAGCAGCAGGTCGAACGAAATAATCGCGTTGATAGTGCCGACGAAATCGCCGTGGGCTGTGACAGGGGCAGCGTATTCGATGAAGTAACGGCCACCGTCGCCTCGATACGGTTGTGAGTAGGTGCTGCGCGCGGTTTTTTGCGTCAGGCCCGCCATCCACACCTGGTCGGCGAACGGGGCGCGGCTTCGCAGCACGGCGTCTAGCGCACGAGATGCTGGCGTGTGGCGAACAACCTCAAATTCTGGTGTGACCCGCACCACGTCGGTCACGTAGCCTGATTCCACCGCGTGTTTGCCTGCGACGCGATCAAAGTCTTCCGGTGAAATTCGCTCGGCTCCGACGTCGAGCGCAAGGCGATCAAAAAATTGTTGATCTGTCTCAAGCCGACGCGAAATTGATTGTTCCACCAACGCGGCGTCGCGGATGATCTCCGCTTTTTCGATTTCCTGCTCGTGCTGCGCGACAAAATAGATCAGCAGCATCATCCCCGCAGCGAAGGCGAGCAACATCCATTCGTGCACATACCACTCGCGCTCGGGCCGAATTCGGGGTGCAGGTCCGAGGGGGCTGGGCGCGCTGCGAGGAGTTACGTCTGACATAGCCTCATTTTATGTTTCGGTGTACGCTTCACTTGTAAATTCATCGTGTGACTCGGTTATGAACGTCAGTCGCGCGAAAACTCAGGAGGTCGCCCATCATGCTGGTCAGTGAAATTCTTCGAATCAAAGGCAGCACGCTCTACACCGCCGC
This sequence comes from Casimicrobium sp., assembly GCA_040079845.1. Taxonomy (GTDB): domain Bacteria; phylum Pseudomonadota; class Gammaproteobacteria; order Burkholderiales; family Casimicrobiaceae; genus Casimicrobium. Next base: position 22,211 of record JBEBJR010000031.1, read on the forward strand.
GCCAGACATGCCCGTCTCGCACGCTGTTCACGCGATGGCGGAGCAGGATATTGGCTCGTTGGTCGTGATGGAAAAAGGCAAACTCTCGGGCATGCTCACGTTTCGCGAACTCATCAAGGTGCTTGATGACCGCGCGGATCAGCTCAAATCGATGACTGTCGGTGAAATCATGGAGCGCGACCCGCTTACCGCTGATCCGCACATGGATATTCAAGAGCTGCGCAAATCGATGCTCGACCGGCACGCGCGCTACATACCAGTCATGGAAGCCGGTACCCTTATGGGCGTGCTCTCGTTTCATGACGTCGCCAAAGCGGTTTACGAAGAGCAAAGCTTTGAGAACCGTATGCTCAAAAGCTACATCAAAAACTGGCCAGACGAAGAAGAAACGGCTGCGCACGCAGGCAAGTAGCGCGCAAGCCGCTACGTCGATTTAACGCGCGCTGGCCGCAGCACCAACGCCACCGCCGCCACAATCGCCGCCAGCGCTACGTAATCAAACGTTCGCGGCTTTTCGCCTAATAGCAGCATTCCACTGACGAATCCGACAATCGGCACCGCGAGCGAACTAATGCCCGTCACTTGCGCGGGCAAATTGCGCACCAGCTCGTTCCACGCGAACCAGCAAAAGCCGAACACGATAAACACGTTGAATAAGAGGCCGACCCACGCGGCCGTGCCCGTCGGCAGCCACGGGCCGTGTCCCACGGTGAGCATGCCGAGCACAATGGGCCAGCCGCCCACGAGAAAGCTCCAGATCATCAGCGTTGTCGTGGGCATCGACTTCGGGAAGCCCTTAAACAACACAATGCCGAATGCCCACGCGAAGCCGGACGCCACCATCAGTAGCGCCCCAATCGGCGCGCTTTGCAACGTGTGAAATTCGTCCACGAGCAATAGCGCGATACCGGTCATGCCGAGCGTGAGTGCGATCATGCGCGCCCACGTCAGCGCTTCACCCAAGAACACGCGCGAGAGCAATACCAACCACAGCGGCATCGTGTACGCGAGGATGCCCGCGCGACCCGATGGCAGCATGTTGAGGCCCGCCGCCGAAAGAATGTTCCAACCCGCCACGTTGCACAGCGCGCTTGCGACGAGTCGCGGCCAGAGCGCGCGCGGCACTGCGAGAGAAAGCCCAGTTTTCAGGTTGTAGGCCAGAAACCAAGTGAACCCCGCGACCACGCAGTAGGTGCGAAACACCCAAAAATCCAGCTCCGCCATCGCGAGCTTCATGATCGGCCAGTTGATGCCCCAAAAAATCACCACGCCAATAAAAAGCCAAAGTTCGCGGCGCGGGATAACAGGCATCGGATACAGCTTTTTGTTGCGAACGACCAGCAGGTGGCGATTACAGGGCGAAAATGTTAATTATCAACATAATAATAAAACGACCTGAAAGTGCCGTGTGGCGGTCGTTAGGGCCGAAAAGTTATAAGCACGAGGTTTGCGTAGGGCGGGCACTACCCGCCATTCGTTCACAAGGCGGGCGGTGCCCGCCTACGATCAGATCGCCGCGACCGTCATCAATGCAAATGCACCGATCCGGTCTCAGCATCTTCTGGCAAATGCGCATGCAGCATCTCGCCGTCGCGATTCGGGAAATGCGGCGCGCCGCAATCGTCACAAAATTCCAGCGGCAATTGCTCCGGGAGCACCAGAATCGTGCCGACGTTCGCCGCGCGCAGCAGCGACTCGATTTCCTCGACCACGGGCGACTCTTCGTCCTCGTCCGACACCAACGGCCAGATGCAGCCATGCACCACTTCGTCGCTGTCCCCAATCGAAAAACCGATGCGATATTCCTCTAAGCCTTTGCCCCAGCAACCACCGATCACCGCCGTGAGTTTGTCGGCCGTCGTGTTGGTTACCGCCTCAAGGTAGGACACCGACGCGCCAATCGAATACGCGCGCGACGCCAAATCCGCATCGCGACACGCCGAGAAGAACGAGCGCGGCAGCGTCAACTCGTGCGGAAAGCCCACCAAGAGCGGCTTGATCGCGTTGCCGCCTTGCGCACGCCACGTTGCAAGCACCGCTTGGCGCGCTTCTTCGACCGAGGTGGTCATCTCCTGCCACGAATAAAACGGGTCACCTTCGGTCACCTGAAACGCCCCGACAATCATGCGCATATCGCAGACCACGTCCGGTGCGTCCTCGACAGATTCGGGCTTGATCGTCAGATGCCCGCGTTCGCGAATGCTGGTGCCAAGCGCCAAGAGCAATTCGCGCGACTCGCTGTAGCTGTGCGGCAACTGATCCGGTGCGAACAGAAAATCCGCAAGCGCAATCTTCGCCTTCGACGAAAACACATGCGCCGACAGCTGCACGCCGATGTCTTGCAATTGCGCTTTCGGAATTTTTTTCGCGGGAATCTGATTGCGGCCCCACACCAAAATCGGTGCGCAAAACAGCGTCAAGCGTTGCGGCCCCACTTCCGAGTCCATCACGACCGATTCGGTCAACGACTCGACCATATCGGCCAACGCATCAAACGTAGCGTCTGGCGCGTCGTGCGCTTTGTCCAGCGCGCGGTTAATCGCGTCCTCGTCGTTGTTCTCAAGCTGCAAGGTCACCGCCGCCTCAAGCTCACGCTCCCAATACACGTCCTCCGCGCGGCTCTTGGACGAGGCAAGCCCCTCCGCCAGACGAACGAGCTGGTTAGCTTCACGGGCACCGCTCTTGCGGCGAAATGGGGCACGGGACATGGGGGACTTCCTTGGTTAGAAGGTCATTCTAAATGGGCTCCTTCGTTCGTGGTGAGCGCGTCGAAAGGTTCGTAAACCTCGTAGGGTGGGTTTCAACCCACCACAAGTTGATACACGGCTACGTGTTTTGTATCGCCACGTGGTCGGGGGTTGCCCGACGGCAAGTCACTTTCTTTGCTTCGCCAAAGAAAGTAACCAAAGAAAGGCGACCCCGGGGATTCGCCGATTTCCTGCGGTGCTCGCAACGGGCGGGACCCGCACAAATCGCCCGAAAGTTGCGCTAACGCGCAACCAGTGGGCTCATGGTGCGGGTCTTGGACCGCGCGTTGCTGCGCTCCTCGGAGCGAATCCACGGGGACCCCGTTCGAACAGATTTTTGATCGCTTCGCGATGGGGTGTTACGGGAACCCGGATGCGAGCATCCGGGCTACACGAGGAATGCAATCTTTCGGGAACTCTGCTCGTCGACAGCGGTCAGCCAGATGGGGCACAATCCGGCCATCTGTCAGCGTTCAAGCTGCAAATAAATCACCTCAAAGGACGCGCATGAAAGTACCCGCAAAAATTTCTGCTTTGCTGTTGAGTGTGTTGTTTTTTGCGCTGCCCATTCGCGCAGCTGACGATCTGATCAAGTTATCCGTGAAGTTTGAAAAAAATGGGGCCGTCGTCGCGTCACCGACCATCATTGCAACATTCGGATCGCCCGCTGCGTTCGAGATTGCGAATCGGTTCCGACTAGAAGTTGTCACTCAGGACGCGGGCAAGGGCGCAGATATGAGCTTCAAGGTATACACCGATGAAGGGGACGGTATGAAGGCGCGTATTTCACCCAGAATTGTTACTGCATTCGGCGAATTGTCCACGGTATCTGCGACCAATTCTGACGGCTCTATCCTCGGTTTCTCGGTCGTAGCTTCGCGAGCAACGAAGTAGGTTTACGGATACGCGACAGCCGGTAGTAGCCCGCGTGCATGCATCCGGGGTTCGGCCCTATTTTTTGCAGGCGCGCTGATCGTCGAGCCATTTGATGGCGGCCGCGATGACTGCATCGTCCTGTAATTGCGTTGCGCCAGCAGAAGTGGGTGTGACCAGTTCATCAGGTATCAGTTTCCCGCCGTAGCGCTTTCCGTTTCTGTCGGCATAAATTGATGTCGTGACGGCCATCACCGCGCCATCAGCGAGCTCTATAGATGAGTTGCCAGTTGTTTGCCCGCGTGTGGGCTCACCAAAGCTGCGAGTATTTGGGCGACCAACGAACGACACAGCGACGATTTCGCCCGAGCTTGCAGTTTTCGGGCCGAGCAAGACTGCGACCGGCGCAGCGATTGTCCCGTCGAGGATCAAAGGGCGCGTCGCCCGCGCATCGTTGACGGTGTCCGTGGCCTCACCAAAGCCTGACCCGCCGTTGGCAATTCGCCACTGCTTAGTCCCGTTGGGCGACACAAGCGAGCCGAGCGCGCCGTCACCAAACAACGGCGCTAATCCTGCCAACATTGGATGCATCGAACCACCAGTGTTCTCGCGCAAATCTAATATCCAACCGCATACTTTGTCAGCCGCACGGGCCTTAATGTTGGACTGTATTGCGTCCACAAACGCAGTCTGGCGCGCAGACGGATTGCCGATGTAGGCGGGCACTGAAACGTAACCTTTGCCAGCTATCGTCGCACTCGCCAAATTGAAATTTTCCGTATTGGAATTGGATTGAGTTTGCTTGGTGGTGTTCGGTGCAATGAAGTAGCTGTGTCCATCGCCTAAGCTGCGCAGGACGAAACGAATCGCGTCGTGTGTGTCCGTAGCGGTCGCCGCGTCTTGTGCGAGCGCATATGCCTGCGCGAGTACGCGCGGCCAATTCAGTTTGTTGCTGTTCATCGCCTCGCCTTGGACTTTGGCAACGGCTTCGTCTAGATACGTCTTTGCGGCGTCGCTCATCCGTGGGGTGCCGTCAACTTCACGTACCGTCGCTTCTACGTCGTCAACCCACAACGTGCCCGCTGAAACCATTCTTACGCCCACGGAAACTTGCGTCGCCGTATCCGGCACCACCATTGTGGCAACGCGTGTCGACCAGTTGGTGCCGCCCACTAGGTTCTGCGCGTCGGACGCTGCAAACCCAACTGTTCTTTGATCGGTGCTACGAGCAACCAGCATCAAACCATTCGGTCCGGGCGCGAGTCCATCGCGCTTGAACTTCGCACGCACCACGAGGACCTTTCCTATCAGTTCTTTGGCGTCAATGGACTGGCTAAGGGCCGTCATTCGAACGCCCGCCGGCCGTAACAGTTTCAAACTGCTCTTTCCGCTGCTTTGAGTTTCGGCGTCTAGCGAAAATGCAGCGCCGTCGCCGGCCCTCGACCACCCGATCGGCAGCGCACCGGGCCCGTCGCCGGGCTCCTCGAAACCAGGATTTACCAGGTTGATTGCGCTGCCAGCGAGTGGCGAAGCGAGGGGTGCATGTACGAAAGCGCACGCCGTCGTAGCTATCGCGACGGCACCAAGAAGATAGTTCCGAATTGAGCCGAGACGAGCCGTCACAGTCGTAATCATTTTGGAGTCCTGTGGTTAAGTTTGCGTATTCTGCTTGTGCTGCGCCAGCGCCCACGTCACATGCTCTCGCACTTGTTCATGTGGGTCGCTTTCACGCGAACGCAACGCTGCAACGACCGCGTCGCTCGAGGTTGCATTCCCCAATGCCACCGCAATATTCCGCAACCACGCCGCATGCCCGATGCGCCGTATGGGACTGCCTCGCAGCAGCTCGTCAAACTGCGCTTCTGTCCACGCGAAAAGTTCAACCAGCGTGGCACTGTCTAGGCCATTTCGCGGCGCGAAATCCGGCACTGTGGCTTTGCGGGCGAATTTGTTCCAAGGGCAGATGAGTTGGCAGTCGTCGCAGCCGTAGATTCGGTTGCCTATGGCTTTTCTGAACTCGACCGGAATGCTGGCTTTTGACTCGATTGTTAGGTAGCTGATACAGCGGCGCGCGTCTAGGCGGTGCGGCGCGGTGATGGCTTGCGTGGGGCACACGTCGATGCAGGCGCGGCAGGAGCCGCAGTGATCGGTTTGTGCTTCGGCTGCGGGTAGTTTGAGTGTGGTGTAAATCTCGCCCAGGAAGAAGAGGGAGCCGCGTTCGCGCGAAAGTAAGAGCGTGTGTTTTCCGCGCCATCCTAGACCCGCTTTCACCGCGAGCGGTATTTCCATGACCGGCGCGGAGTCGGTGAACACGCGAAATTCGTGTGATGCGATCTCGCGGTGAATCGCTTCTGCAAAGGCTTGCAGCTTGTTGCGCAAAACCTTGTGATAGTCGCGACCTAACGCATAGCGCGAGACATAGGCTTGATTTGGCTCGTTGAGTAACGCTTCCGCATCGGTGATTTCACCCGCGCTTTCGGGCCAATAATCGAGCGCCACGCAGATCACGCTTTGCGTGCCGGGCTGCAATTCATCGGGCTGCCATCGTTTGGAGCCGTGGCGGGCCATATACTCCATGTCGCCATGATGATCGGCCTCAATCCACGCCTTAAAACCTTCCGCTTCGCGCGCCAGATCGATGTCTGCGATGCCGACGGCCGAAAAGCCCATTCGCTCGCCCAGAGCCACGATTCGTGTGCCGTCCTCCCTATTTGTGGGCGCGGACTTGGCCGCGCTGGCGTTGGAGGTGCGCGCGGAGAGCGCGGCCAAGTCCGCGCCTACAGCGGCAGCGTTTTGGTCGTGGGCGGGGCGGTTTGACATGGAGCCCATTGTAGAAAGCTCAACCTATCTCGCCGACGAAGCCGCAACGCTCGCGTTTGCGACAACCTTCGCAGCTAGCGTGGTCGCACCGTGTTCCGTTGCTTTGATCGGCGATTTGGGCGCGGGAAAAACGACATTTGTGCGTGGCGTGCTGCGTGCGCTTGGTGTTGCGGGCTCGATCAAAAGTCCAACCTATGCGCTCGTTGAAAGCTACGAGACGACGAAGGGCGAGGTGCATCATCTCGACGCTTACCGCATCGAAAGCCGTGACGATTTTGAGGCGCGCGGTGGCTTTGAATATTTCGACGTGCCGTCGATTCGCTTTGTCGAATGGCCACAGCGCTTGGAGGGCGCGGTGGTGTTCGATTTGACGATTCGGTTTGATTTTGAGGACGCGGGAAGACGCGTTACTGTGCACAAAGGATTTACGCCATGAACCGCCGCGACGCGCTTCGAGTGCTTGCCGCGCTAATCGGCGCTGGCGCGGCGTCGTTCGCCTTCGCGGGCCCGCGTGTGCTCGCGGTTCGTGCGTGGCCGGGCAAGGCGTCCACGCGCATCACGATTGAGTCCGACAGCGAGCTTCGTTTTTTCGTCTCTACGCTAACCAACCCAGATCGAACGATTGTGGACATCAGCGACGTGCAGGCCGACGCCGCCTTTCATAAGGCGCTGGAAACGCTCAAGAACGACACCGGCGTGCTGGCGAAGGCGCGCATCGGACAGTTTCGGCCCGATACGGCGCGCCTCGTTCTCGACTTGAAATCGCGCGCTGAAACGGCGGCATTTGCGCTCGCGCCGGTCGGAATTTACAAGCATCGGCTGGTGATTGATCTCACGCCGGTGGATGCCGACGACCCGATTGCCGTGTTCCTCGCCAAGCTCATCGAGCGCGAAACGCAGCTCGAAAAGGCGGCGGACGCTCAAGCTGAACGTGAGGCAAAAGCCGCGGCGGCCGCGACGTTACCGAAGCCTGCGCTGCCACCGGTTTTGCCGAAGCCGACGCCGCCCGTGGCGACACGCCCGACGGCACCACGCCACATCCGACCTTTCGTTGTGGTGCTCGATCCGGGGCACGGTGGCGAAGACCCCGGCGCGATCGGCCCGGCCGGAACCTACGAGAAAAACGTTGTGCTCGCCATCGCGTTGAAAGCCAAAGCGCTCTTGGAGCAGGATCCGCGGATCGTCGTGTTCATGACGCGTGAAGAGGACGTGTTCGTGCCGCTGTTCGACCGCGTGGCCAAGGCGCGCAGCGTCAACGCGGACGTGTTCATCTCGATTCACGCCGACGCGTTCACGCGGCCCGACGTGCGCGGTAGTTCCGTGTTTGCGCTGTCCGAACGGGGCGCGAGTAGCGCGGCGGCGAAGTGGATCGCCGACAAAGAAAACCAGTCCGATTTGATCGGCGGCGTGCGGTTGCAAGGCCGCGAACCGATGCTCGCGAAAATGCTGTTGGAGATGAGTCAGTCGATGACCAACGCCGATTCGCTCAAGCTCGCGAAGGGGATGGTGGGCGAATTAAAACCGATTGGTCCGATGCACAAAGGCAAAGTCGAACACGCGGGTTTCGCGGTGTTGCGCTCGCCCGACGTGCCGTCAATCTTGGTCGAAACTGCCTTCATTTCGAACCCGGAAGAAGAGCTCAAACTCGCCAGCCACAGCCACCAAACCAAGCTCGCTAGAGCGCTGCGCGCAGGCGTGCGAAAGTTTCTCGCGACGCAACCTGTGCGTGCATAGAGTTACGTAACAACTTTTTAGCGCTAACGACCAGCGGGCGGTCGTTAGCGGCACTTTTTAACTATTGTTGATTTACGCAATAAATACCTTGAAACGACCGCCGGGCGGTCGTTGGAGGCATAAAGCTGTTGCGCGGATTACCTACGCCCACGCCGCGCGGAACGACTACAGCACCTCCGCTGCGTGATCCGCCAATCGCGATCGTTCACCACGCTGTAGCGTTACGTGCCCGCCATGCGCCCAACCTTTGAATCGGTCGACGACATAGGTGATGCCTGACGAACCTTCCGACAGGTAGGGCGTGTCAATCTGCGAAATGTTGCCAAGGCAGACGACCTTCGTGCCCGGCCCAGCGCGTGTGATGAGCGTTTTCATCTGCTTCGGCGTCAGGTTTTGCGATTCGTCGATGATCAGCAGTTTGTTCAGGAACGTGCGACCCCGCATGAAGTTGAGGCTCTTAATTTTCACTTTTGCACGAATCAGATCGGTGCTGGCCGAACGGCCCCAATCGCCGCCCTCGTTGTCGGCCCCCATGAGCACTTCTAGGTTGTCCTCGAGCGCGCCCATCCACGGCGACATTTTCTCTTCCTCGGTGCCGGGCAAGAAGCCAATGTCTTCGCCGACCGGCACGGTGACGCGCGTCATGATGATTTCGTTGTAAATCTTTTGATCGAGCGTGAGCTGCAAGCCCGCAGCGAGTGTGAGCAGCGTTTTTCCCGTGCCCGCCTGGCCGAGCAGCGACACAAAATCAATGTCGGGATTCATCAGTAAATTTAGGGCGAAATTCTGCTCACGATTTCGTGCGGTGATACCCCAAATGGCGTTCTTGTGATGCCCAAAATCGCGCAGGGTTTGCAGTGTCGCGCTCTTGCCTTCAATTGAAATCACGCGCGCGTAAAAAGGCGTATCCACCTCAGTGTATACAAACTCATTGACAAGGAGCTTCGGCACCATTGGGCCCGTGACCTTGTAAAATGTCGCGCCGCCCTGCTGCCAGCTCTCCACGCCCTTGCCGTGCTTCTCCCAGAAGTCTGCGGGCAGTTCGGTCATACCGGTGTACAGGAGGTCGGAATCCTCCAGCACCTTGTCGTTGAAATAGTCTTCAGCGTCTACGTCTAGCGCGCGGGCTTTGATGCGCATGTTGATGTCTTTTGACACCAAGGTGATGTGCCGCTTCGGCTCTTTCTTGCGCAGATGCAAGCAAACCGCGATGATTTCGTTGTCGGCTTTACCCGCAGCGAACGACGACGGCAGCTCCACTGACAACGGCTCGGTTTGAAGAAACAAGCGGCCAGTGGCCGCACCGCCTGAGACTTTGTTGAGTGGAATGCCATCGGCAATCGCGTTGTCGAATCCCTTCACCAATTCATCAAGAAAACGCGATGCTTGACGCGCGTTGCGGTTGACCTCATAGGTGCCCTTTTTATTGTTATCGAGTTCTTCTAACGTGCAAATCGGCAGAAATATGTCGTGCTCTTCAAATCGATACAGCGAGGTTGGGTCGTGCATCATCACATTGGTGTCGAGCACGAAGAGCTTGGTGGGCGTTGCACGCGTTTTCGTGGCGCGCGAATTGATAGACACGACACGCGATTTGGATTGCGTCATGAAATTCCTTGTGAGCGAGGGGAGGAGGGGAAAGGACTGGAAAACACGCAGTCAGCATAGCGTTAGCGAAGCATCTAGCGCTAGTGGGCAGGACCGCATCAGGGGGCGGAGTGGATGAATTTTCAATCGCATTCGGCAAAAGCTTATCGCCTAATGTAGCGATGTTTGCCGACGGCGCAAGCTCATTTGTGATGCCGTGCGAGGTTCTGCGCCGGCGCGTTGGGTTTTAGCGACACCGACGCCGATACCCACGGCGCGGCGAAGTGCTTATTCCGGGACGCAGAACTTTATGCCTTCGTCGTCCCAGCCAGCAGCGACCATTGCTTGGTAGACCGTTTGGCTGGTGGTGAAACGATGGTTGGGGTCGTCGGGAAATCTAAGATTTCCGCGAAATACCCTGAAAACTGGCACTAATCCGGCCGCGCAATTCGCGCTAACGCCTGACCCGACGGGGGTGTAGGCGAAAGAATCCGTGCCCTCGTTGAACGGTTTCAACGGCGCAGCAACGTTATCGGGGTTAAGCGCCGCGAGCAGCGCTTTTTCACTATCAAGCAGCGTGTAAAAGTGTGTCCCTCGGGCACCATTTAGCGCCGCTTTGTCGAAGAAGTATCGCGAAATTCCAACCGCGCTCTGGGGGGGCGAAGCGAATACCTTGAACTGCAAACCGGTTCGCTGAAAGCTTGTGCTGGCGTCGAGCAGCGCTTTTTCGTCATCGCGCGAAGTGATGAAGTAGTACTGAAGCGGCACATAAAGATACTCGGTCATTGTCCGAGTCGTCGGTGCATTTGTAGAGCCGAAACCCGAGAGTGATACCGCCACGGCTTGGGGCGAGGCATTGTGCTCGATGGACAGTAGGCCCGTCGCGAGCCCTTCTGCGGAAGGCGTGAATCGGAGCACGATAGTGCAACTGGACGTCGGCGAAAGCGTTGTGGCGGCGGCGCAATCACCACCTTGCCGCGAGAAGCTAGTGCCCGCGAGCGATATCGCCGTTAGCTGTAACGGCGCATTTCCCGTATTGCTAACCGTGACTGTGCGTGGCAGCGAGAAAAACGGCAGCGTGACGGTGCCAAACTCAATGCTCTGCGTCGATACCGAAGCCACGGGCGCAGCCACCCCTGTTCCGGAAAGGGCGACCGTACTTTGTCCGCCCGCACCGTTGTGAACTATTTGTAGCGTCGCAGCACGCACGCCGGTCGCCGTTGGCGCAAAGGTGACCGCGATTGAGCAGTTCGCGCCGACGGCTAACGTGGAACACGCGGTGTTAGCCGAAAAATCTGCGCTATTGGCGGAGACCGCACCGACAATGAGTGGCAGCGTGCCGTTGTTGGTGACCGTTATTTGTTGCGCAGCCGTGACCTGACCGACACTTGTTGCAGCGAAGGTCAGTGTCGTGGCGGAAAGCTGCGCCGCTGGGCTTCCTGTGGCTGACGCTGGGTCGGCGATATACGCGGCAATGTCGATCAACTGCGACGCTGTGGTTTGACCGCGCAGAAATGCCATTTGGTTAACCGTATTGATCGCCAGTCCGATCCCGCCCGGCGTGTCGCCGTTCTGAATGCGGTTCTGTCGAGCTAACGGATCGGGCCCGTGACAGGCTCCCGCGCCGCAACTCAGTTGCCCCGAGACCAGTGGCGTGTTGTAGAGCGACTTTCCGACGTTCGCATCTTGAGCAAGCGCCGCGACGGACAAAAATGCCGCGCACAGCACCACGCCGCATCGTTTCATTGAGGGGTACCAGCCGTGCGCATTCGACACGCTTCGAAGTTCAAATTCCATGCGCATATTTTGGCTGATGCCACTCAATTCCGTAACCTGATTTCTGCCGACCCGCTAGTTCATAAATCCCATGTCGTACCCGTTCGGGTGCGCCGTCGCGAGCGTCGGAAACACACCCGCTGCGCCAGTGATGTCCGCAGGCGGAACACCGAACCACTTGGCGACTGTGGCAACCACCGCATCGCTTGACGTTGTCGGCAGAAGTTCGCCACGGTCGAGCATGTGGTTGAGGCCGTTGCAGCGCAGACCGGCCGTGTTCGGTGCGGAATAGCGGTCTGGCGGCAGCCCGACGCGTGGGACAGCGCCTGCGGTTAGGTCGGCTCGCGTCGTGCCGTTGAGTCCCATGTAAGGCGATGTGGCCGCTTGCGTCGCGGTGATGTTGTGATCCTGTCCGTAAATCTTGCCGCCTTTTACTGCGCCGCCAAGTACGATTTGATGGCTGCCCCAACCGTGGTCGGAACCGTTGCCATTGGAGTCCAACGTACGACCGAATTCGGTCATGGTGAATAGCGTCACGCGGTCCTGCGCGCTGCCCGGCAGAAAGCCGGTGCCCGCGGCGTCGCGAATTTTGACGTTACCCATCGCCGTCCAAAACGCGCTGATGGCTTTGCTGATCTGCTTGTTGTTGTTCGGATTGTTGGTCCAAAATTCGGTGCCATGGGTGTCGAATCCGCCAATACTTACGAAGAAAATCTGGCGCTTCACGGGGGTTGCGGCGTTCGCGCCCAACTGGTTGCTGGCGCGGATGAGCGCTGCGACCATGCGAAGTTGCGCGCCGAGCGTGCCGCCGTTGAGGCTGAGTCCGCTCGCCTTCATCGCCTCGAAGGGTGCAACGATTTCTTCGGTCGGCGGGCTGTTGAGGAAAGCGGTTGAAATCGCGACTTCAGTGTCGATGGACTGGCGCATGGTTTGCCGCCATTGATCGTTGTAGATCGACGTCGCTTCGCTGGTCATCGTCATGCGATTGTTGAACGGGGCCATCATCGGGGCATTCCATGAGTAACCATTGCTCACGCGAATCGGCCCGCCCGTGACGCAGTACGGCGACGCAGGGTTGTTGGTGATGAAGGAGCTGCCCGTATTGCAGGTAACTGTCCCCACCGTGGTCCAAATTGGTGTCGTCGTCGCGGTTTGTAACCGCCCAATTGAGCCTGTTCCGACCTGATAGGCGATGGCGTTCACCGGTGCTGATGGCGCGGTCAACATGAACGTGTTGGTGCCGTCAACTGAGACCTGCGTCGAAATTTTTGCGCCGGGGTTCAAGCTGCTGATCGCGGTGTGCGATGCGATGCGTCCTGCGATGCCGATGGAGGGATTGGCAAGGTTGGCCGTTCCGCTCATCCACCCTTTTTGCTGGTCGTCGTGCGAATACAGATTGACGGGGCGCGCACCACCCGTGCCCGTGTACCACTGGGCGCGATTGATCGGCGCAATCAGCGGGCCGACGTTGGCGATTACGGCGAGTTTTCCGGCGTCGTAAATGGTTTTGAGTTCGGCATAATTCGGGTGCAGCGCGAACTTGCGGCCGTACGTGTTGGTCGTCCAACCGCCCGCAGACGGCGCTGCGGTGGTCGTGATGCTGTTGAGCGTCGTTTCTGGGAGCGCGGTCGCTGCGAGCTGCGCGCGGGTGTAGGCCAGGTTGCCGGAACTGGAGTTTTGAACCGGCGGGTCACCGGCTGGCGTGGCAGTCGAAAAGTTAGAGCGATCATGCGCGTAGCGATCAAACTCCAGGTTCGTCGCACCCAGCGCGGTGCCCGTTGCATTGCCGTCTTGATACGGAATCAACACGTTGGACGCGTCTTGTCCGCCGTACAAAAACACGCACACGATGGCTTTGTAATCAGCACCGACCTCGGTCACGCCTACCGGGCCTGCGGCGAGCGCGACGTTGCTCAAGGCGTCGATGGTGGGGAGGCCGCCGCCCACCGCCATCGCGGTTGCGGATTTCAGGAAGTCGCGGCGCTTTTGAATGTCTTTGGGATTCATATCTTGGCTGCCTATCGTTGAATCTGGAATTCTGGGGTGTGTACGGCGAGCCAGAGCGCGCCTTTGACGCGTTCGCGTTTGCGGTTTTGCCAGTTAGCGTTATTTACGCCGCCAGTGCAGGCTGGCAGCGAGGCCGGGGTGGCGCAGGGTGGGTAAGCATTGACATGATCGAGGGCGGCGATCAGCAGCGTTTTGTTTGTTGGACTAAGTTGACCGCCAAGGAGCACTAGATTCAGGTAATCGAACAGCGCGTTCGAGTCTGCCTGAATGGCGTAGAGGTCAGACAAGTCGGAGATAACGCAGTCAGCCGGCTTGTAATTGGCTGCGACGGTGCTGATGTCGCAGTTGCCAAAATCCCCTATGCCGGTCTGTCGAATCGCTAAGTTATCGTACTGATTTCCGCGCGTCACCAATCCGCCGAAGTAATTCTGTGTGCTTGCGATAGCGGTCGTCGTCGTAATCTGGAATTCTGGCCCCAGCGCGTTGCTTTGCGCTACCGGCCCCGGCGGTGAAAAGTCTGGGTTGAAGTAGTTGAAGACGGTCGGTGATTGGAGCGGCGCTTGGCTAATGCCGTATTCAACGTCTTCGAGCCCGTAATGCAGCTGATAGCGACCGGAGGTGGCTGTGGCGTTAAACGCGCGGAAAATGGAGCTCAAACGCAGGATCGGCTCACGCAGTTTGCCGAACTTCATGAGCTCCGGCGCGGTGGTCAACACCGTTGCAGGCGTGACCGCTTCGTCGTCGAGTAGTACCGCACGAAGCACGGCCTGCATGTCGCCGCGCACACCGCTGCCATTGTTGTTAAACACGGCGGCGACACGGCCCACGTAGGCCGGGCTCGGGGTGGAAGTGACGAAGAATTTAATCAGGTGTTTGCCGATGAAGGGGCCGACGTTCGGGTGGCAGAAGACGTTGTCGATCGCAGCGTTCACTGTCGCGTAGGCTTGCGTGGCGTTGACCTTCGTGCGTGTCGTGACACCTGAGCCCGTGGTGTCTATGGCAGGAAGGAGTCCACCATTCACGCCGGCCGACGCGAGTGACACGGCGCTCGTGCACGCGCTAACCACACCGGCGTAGCTAGGGTAAGTCAACAATTGTTTCGAGAGCGCGCTGTGGCGGCCAGGAAAGGGAATCATCGAGCGGTTCCACCCAGCTAAAACGGGCGGAAAATTTGGGCCGAGATAATCTGCGCCGGGCTCCCAATTCCAACTTGGGTGGGTCCCGCCGTACACGTCGATGCAGGTGGATGGCGTAATCGCGTAGCTGGGGTCGCCGACTTTGCAGTAGGGGTCGTCGTAGGAGAAGCCGGTGAACGCTTTGGCAAAGCCTTTGACGGTGTCCTCGGTGTAGCTTGGCGTTGTCGTCGGTGTGCCGTCGGGGTTGAGCATCACGAGGCCAACGGCGAAGAGTTGCAACAGTTCGCGCGCAAAATTTTCGTTCGGCGTGGCGCTGCTGCCGTCGTTGCGGAGGTGGCTTAGATACCGGCCCATCGCAGGCGAGAGCGACATTTTGTAGAGCACATCGCGGAAATTGCCGTAGCCGTTGTCGGCGAGCAAGTCCAAATAACCTGCCAGCTCGAAAGGATTGTCCGAGCCGCCACTCGATGAAACAACCAACACTTCGGACAGCGCAAAGGCAAGGCGTTGCCGCAATTGGTCTTGGCTTTTCAGCGCCTGCTTCCAGAACGCTTCGCGGGTCATTTCGCTGTAGAAGTTTTCGGGTGGGATGCGCGCGTCGTATTCGGCCTTGCGATCCAGCAAATATTGAAAGTGCTTATCGGTGCGAGGCATCGCGAACTGGGCGTTGATCCAATTTCCCGCGCGCGCTTTGTGGTTGGCACCCGCCAGCGTCATGAACGAGGCGATGTCCGCTCGGCTCGGCCCGAACGTCGACTGAATCAGGAAGCGCGCCGCCTGTGTTTGGTCGGTGGTGGTGCCGGGCAGCGTTGTCGCGACGCAATTGGCGTCAACAAACGCCTTGACCGGCTCGGAGTGGGGGCGCGTGGCGTACGCGCCCGCTGCACCCGGAACGACCCACTGTGGCGACGGAAACTTGAACACGTTGCGCGCGATGATGGCCGCGTCGTCAATGTCAAATTGTCCATTGCCGTTCATATCGAGTTGCGCGGTGTTGGCGGCAATCGTGGCTTCTACCGTCGCAGCGGTCGCGCCGGTGCCCGCTACCAGCGTGGCACCGCGCAGGCCTTGCGCGTAGCGCACGAGGAGCACGCCGTCGCGCAACGCATCCGGCGCGACACCGCCGGCGACATTAAACGGACAGATCGCTTGCGCGGCGAGGGGAAGGGCGGCGAGCGCGGCGACGGCGATCGAGCGTGCCAACGGCGGCAACGCAGGCAGGCTGGGCCGCGGCAAGTGAGATAAGCGGGTAAATGACACGGCTCGAATCCTCGAAGCACAAAGGAATCCGAAGTTTATGCCAACGTCATTGGTTCGTAAACAGTGGCAGTTGTAACAAACGCTTGATACTGCACTTCAATAGCTTTTTAGCTTAAACGACAACCCGGTGGTCGTTTCGTAGCATTTAATTATATAGTCGACTAATAAGAAAAATTAGCCGAAACGACCACCGGGCTGTCGCTTAAGCATGAAAGCTGTAACTATTGTGGCGTTCTATGCAAGCACACGCGCTCTAATCGCTCAACTTCACTAAGCAGCGCCGTTGGAATGCTTCGTCACTGTCGCAATCACTTCGCCCGCACGAAGCTTCACCCGGATGTCGGCGTCGATGGCTAGTGCGTCGGCGTCGGTGACGGTGCGCCCCACCGCGTCGAAAACGACTGCATAGCCACGATCAAGCACGTGTTGTGGGTTCAGGAGCGAAAGCGCCTGCGACGCGTGCGATACGCGGCGCTGGTGCGCCTGCAAGCCCCGCTCCATCGCGCCGTTGAGCTGTGTGTCGAGCCGCGCGACGGTTGCCGTGCTCGCGTGCGGCGTGCGAACCATCAGCGCCAATCGCTGGTGCGCACGGGCGAGGCGGGCATGCCGCGCTGGCACAATGGCCGCCATCGCACGTTGCAAGCGCGCATCTAAACGCAATAGCCGCTCACGCCATGGCGCAATTGCCGCGCTGCTACTGCGCAAACGTTCGCTGGCGCGGTCTAACCGTTCGCCGTACCGATTCAAGCGACGGCGTAAGGAATCTCTGATGCGTTCGTCATAGTTCGCGCAGAGCGTCAGCATCGCCTCAAGCTCTGGCGTGATGAGCACCGCAGCGGCGGTCGGCGTCGGCGCGCGCGCATCGGCCGCGAAGTCGCATAGCGAAAAATCGGTTTCGTGACCGACCGCGCTCACGATGGGCAACGCCGAGGCGGCGACCGCTCGCGTTAAGGCTTCGTCGTTGAAGGCCCACAGGTCTTCGATACTGCCGCCGCCGCGTCCGATGATGAGAACATCGCATTCTTGGCGGCGGTTGGCCTGATTGAGCGCTCCTAACAGCTCGGAAGGCGCATTCACGCCCTGCACGCTCGCCGGATAAATAACGACGACTGCGAGCGGCCAACGGTCGCGCAACACGCGAAGCATGTCCGCGAGCGCGGCGGCTTTGAGCGAAGTGATGAGCCCGATGTGGCGCGGAAACGTCGGAAGTGGACGCTTCAACTCGTCGTCGAAGAGCCCTTCGGCTTGCAGCTTTGCCTTGAGCAACAAAAACGCTTCAAACAATCGCCCGACACCCGCCAGCCGTGCTTGCTCGACGGCGAACTGCAAGCTGCCGCGCGGCTCGTAGACCGTGGGGCGCACCCGCAGCTCGACCTGCGCGCCGTCTTTCAGCTCGAAGCCGACCAGCGCCGCGCGATTGCGGTACAGAACGCAGGCAATCTGGGCTGCGTCGTCCTTTAAATCAAAGTAACAATGCCCCGACGCAGCGCGCTTAAAGCCCGAGATTTCGCCCGACACCCAACACAGCGGCAGCGCGCGCTCCAGCGCAGCCTTGGCGCGCGCCAGTAGTTCGCTGACGGAGAGCGCATTGGTTCCAGTCGGCAACTGTGCAGAAGTCAAATTTTCGTAGCTATCCATAGGGGAGGCATTGTGTCTGAAATCCGCTCAGAAGGGATTGATCCTAGAACGTTGGCATGCGCGGCAAATTCAGAATGGGTGGTGTAAGTGTTTGATTCATATTGATTTTTCGCTTGCTAATGCGCGGGCAAAAGTGCCGATCACGAATTCATGCGGGTTTGGGCGCAGTGCAGAGAGTTATCAGCCGAGTTATCCACAGCCGTTGTGGGCAACTTTAGTCGTCACACTAAGAACGTTCTTAGTTTTAAGCGCTATGCGATGACGTTGTGATGGCTCGAAATCAAGCGTGTGTGTCAGCGACTCAACGCAAATGCGCACCATTACAATGTTGCATCCGCACAATAAGACATTGTCCAACCCCCGAATGAGTTCTGCGACTAACACGAAGCCGCCCGCAAGCGGCACCGCGACCAAGGGCAACGCGCCCGAAACAAAAGTCTCCAACTTCATTCGACAGATCATCGACAACGACAACGCGTCGGGAAAACACGGCGGCAAAGTCATCACCCGCTTCCCGCCGGAACCTAACGGTTACCTGCACATCGGGCACGCGAAGTCGATTTGCCTCAACTTTGGCCTCGCCAAAGACTACGACGGGGTCTGCCATCTGCGTTTCGACGACACCAATCCGGTCAAAGAGGACGTCGAATACGAAGAATCGATTAAGGAAATGGTCGAGTGGTTGGGCTTTTCGTTCAAAGACCATTTGTTCTACGCGAGCGATTATTTCGACACGCTGTACGCGTTCGCGCAACATTTCATCGAGCGCGGTTTGGCGTATGTCGATAGCCAATCGGCCGAGGATATTCGTGCCAATCGCGGCACCTTGACCGAGCCGGGCAAAAACTCGCCGTTTCGTGAGCGCAGTGTCGAAGAAAACTTACGCTTATTCGACGAAATGAAGCGTGGTGTACATGCCGACGGGACGCAAGTGTTGCGCCTGAAGATCGACATGTCCTCGCCGAACATGAATTTGCGCGACCCGGCGATTTACCGCATTCGCCACACCGAGCATCACCGAACGGGCGGCAAGTGGTGCGTGTACCCGCTGTACGACTACACGCATTGCATCAGCGACGCGATCGAGCGCATCACGCATTCACTGTGTACGCTCGAATTCGAAGCGCACCGGCCGCTCTACGATTGGGTGCTCGCCACACTCGTTGAGTCGGGCAAATTGCCCGCGCCGAGCCCGCAGCAAATTGAGTTTTCGCGACTCAATTTGAGCTACACCGTGATGAGCAAACGCAAGCTCTTGGAGTTGGTGGAAACCGGGCTCGTAAACGGTTGGGACGACCCGCGCATGATGACGCTGGCGGGCCTGCGTCGGCGCGGCTTCACGCCGGCATCGATTCGCTTGTTCGCCGAGCGCGTGGGCGTGTCGAAAGCGCATCAGTGGATCGACATGGCAGACCTTGAGCGCGCGTTGCGCGACGATCTTGACGCCACGGCGGCACGCGCGATGGCCGTGCTTGATCCAATTCGCGTTGTGATCGAAAACTATCCGGAGGGCCAGTTCGAGCTTTGCTCAGCGCCCGTGCACCCGCATGACGAGGCGCGCGGTCGCCGCGACTTCAAATTCGCCCGCGAAGTGTTCATCGAGCGCGAAGATTTCATGGAAGTGCCGTCAAAGGGCTTTTTCCGCTTAGTCCCTGGCGGCGAAGTACGCTTGCGTCACGCGTTCATCATCAAATGCGAGCGCATCGAAAAAGATGGTGCGGGCAATATCACCACGATTTACGCAAGCTACGACCCCGCGACCAAGAGCGGCACCGGCGGGCGCAACGTCAAAGGTGCGATTCATTGGGTCGCAAAGCTCGACGGTATTCAGGCTGAAGTGCGAATGTATGATCGTTTGTTCAACGTCGAAAACCCGGACTCGGGCGAGGGCGATTACAAAACGTATTTGAACCCTGCCTCGTTGAAAACGGTCACAGCATGGCTTGAGCCGTCGCTGGCGACGGCAGTTGCCGACGAGAGCTATCAGTTCGAGCGCAATGGCTATTTCACGCCGGATCGCGTGGATTCGAAAGCGGGCGCGTTGGTGTTTAACCGAGCGGTTTCGCTCAAAGACGGTTGGAAACCCGGTTAAGCACATTTACGCGCAAGCGCAGTTACACTCAATAGCAACAGAAACTTCGGAGACGCTCCGGCATGTGGGACATCATTAAAGCGGCGGGCTGGCCTATTTGGCCGCTCATCTTCGTATCTATCGTGGCGCTTGCGCTCATCATTGAGCGCGCATGGACGCTGCGTCGCGCACAAATTATTCCGCCTGGTTTGGTCGACAAGGTGATCGCGGAGTACCGCAAAAAAGGCCTCACGCAAGAACTCGTCGACTTGACTGCCGGGCAGGGCCCCATGGGGCAGATTCTCGCCTCGGGTCTAGCGAACATTAAGTCGCCGCGCGCTGTAGTTAAAGAAGCGCTCGAAGAAACAGGCAGCGTCGTTGGGCATGGTTTGGAAAAGTACCTAAATGCCATTGGTACCATCGCCGCCGCAGCACCGCTGATGGGGCTCTTGGGCACCATCATCGGAATGATCGAAATTTTCGGTAGCACAGGCTCTGCGGGCGTTGATCCGACGCGTTTGGCGAACGGTATTTCTGTTGCGCTCTACAACACAGCGATGGGCATCATCGTGGCGGTTCCCGCGCTCATGTTTTATCGCTATTTCCGTGGCAAAGTCGATTCCCTCCTAATCGAAATGGAGCAGCAAGCTACGCGCATGGTTGACATCCTGCACGGAGAGCGCGCCAAGTGAACTTTCGTCGCGGACGGTTTCGTGAAGAGCCGGAGATCAACTTTATCCCGTTGATCGACGTGTTGCTCGTGGTGCTCATTTTTTTGATGGCCTCAACCACGTACAGTAAATTCACCGAACTTAAAATTTCTTTGCCGGAAGCGGACGCAGAAAAGCAACTGCAGCGTCCGAAGCAGATTACCGTGGTGGTGGACTCGACCGGGCGCTTTCAAGTCAACGAGAAAGCACCGTTCGTGTTCCCGGGTATTGCGTCGCTCTCACAAAACCTGAAAGATGCCGCCACGGGACTCACTGATCCGGTCGTGGTTATCAAAGCCGATGGCGCGGCAAAGCATCAGGACGTAGTCCACGTAATGGAGGCGGCGCGGCTAGCGAACCTCGCAAATATTACGTTTGAGACAACGACCGCGTCGGCGACCGGCAAGTAGCAGCGGTGCTGCACCAAATTTAGTCAGCGTTAGCTAGCCTCCATGCTTACCTCGTTCCTCGAGAAAATATGGTGGACAGCTTCGCCCGGCGTTCTGTCGACGCTTCTCTCGCCCTTGTCGTGGTTTTTTGGGCGCGTCGTCTCACTGCGACGCGCGCTGTATCGTGGCGGAACCTTCAAGCGCTTTCATCCCGGCGTTCCCGTCGTGGTGGTGGGCAACATTGTTGTCGGCGGTGCGGGCAAAACACCTATTACTCAGGCGGTCGTGCGCTGCCTGATTCAAGCGGGCTACAAGCCCGGTGTGATTTGCCGTGGCTACCCGGTCAGCCCTGCGCTTCCGCGTCACGTATCTTCGCGGTCGCGGGCTTCGGATGTCGGCGACGAACCAATTCTTCACTTCGCGCTGGGCGCACCCGTTGTGGTGTGTGCCAAACGCGCGCTCGCAGCCAGCGCGTTGCTGGATCGGTATCCAGAGGTTGATGTCTTGGTGGCTGACGACGCGCTCCAGCACTACGGACTCATGCGTGACGTAGAAATAGAAGTGATGAGTAGCGAGCGTCGCTATGGCAATCAACTTTTGATGCCGGCAGGACCGCTGCGTGAGCCCGTAGAACGGGCACGCGAGTGCGGTTTGCGCATCACGCCATCGTGGTGGGTGCCCGAGGCGGGCTACAAGGTGGGGAATCATCACGTCGCTCGGCGACGAATTTCGGATGCGTATGCGTTGATTGAGCCTAGTCGCCGCACGCTGCTGAGCACCTTCGGTGGGTCGCGCCCCGCTGTCGTTGCGGGTATCGCCAATCCAGGACAATTCGCAAAAGCACTAGAGCGCGCTGGTGTAGACGGACAGTTGTTTGCGTTTCCTGATCACCACGCCTTCAAACCGACAGATTTCGACAATGTCGGCAACCGTTCGATACTCATGACTGAAAAAGACGCTGCAAAGTGTCGAGAGTTTGCCGACCACCGCATGTGGGTCGTGCCGATGACGGTGCACCTCGCGCCAGAAACCAAACGTAAACTGTTGCATCTCGTGAAACGCGCGAGAGAAAAATACTTACATAAAGAGCTTGCCACCGATGGATCCGAAACTACTGGAAATACTGGTGTGTCCCGTCACTAAGGGGCCCCTCATTTTTGACCGCGAGAAACAGGAACTCCTTTCAAAGTCTGCACGGCTTGCCTATGCGATTCGCGATGGGATGCCAGTGATGCTCGAAGAAGAAGCGCGCAAGTTGACCCCGGAAGAGGTCGAAGCGCTTCAGTGAACGGCGCATTCGGTTTAGGAGCCACGGCTACATGAGTTTTATCGTCGTCATCCCCGCGCGTTATGCGTCCACGCGCTTTCCGGGTAAACCGCTGATCGACATCGGCGGCAAGCCGATGGTGGTTCGCGTGGCTGAGCGAGCGGCGCTCTCGTCGGCTACCCGCGTGGTCGTTGCGACCGATGACGAAGCAATCAATGCAGCGTGCGTACGGGAAGGTATTGCCGTTGCGATGACGCGGAGCGATCATCCGACTGGCACGGATCGCTTGGCTGAGGTCGTGAATCAGTTAGCGCTTGACGATGACGCCATCGTCGTAAACGTGCAAGGCGATGAGCCGTTGATTCCCGCCTCTGCGATTGAGCTTGTGGCCGCACTCCTAGTGGGTAAGCCGGACGCAGCTATCGCGACGCTCTGCCATCCCATCCACGAAGCGGCCGATGCGATCAATCCGAATGTCGTGAAGTGCGTCATCGACGAAGCGGGGCTCGCGCTCTATTTCAGTCGCGCACCCATTCCGTACGCGCGCGACGCATGGAGCCAGGGTGTCGTAACGCTACCGCCGAAGCTGCCGCTGTTTCGCCACATTGGACTCTACGCCTACCGCGCGTCGTTCCTACGAACCTTTCCGGCACTCACTGTCCCCGCCATCGAACGTTTCGAGTGTTTGGAGCAGCTGCGCGCTCTTGCGCACGGTTACCGTATTGCGGTGGGCGTCGTTACGGACCCACTACCGCCGGGTGTGGATACGCCAGAGGACTACCAGCGTTTGCTGGTTCGCTATTCGGCGGCGGCCAACTTAACTCTGTGAATGTAATGGCGCGTGTCGCCAAAACAGCTCGTTGGTAGGCCGACCTTCTCCACATAGTGAAGTGAGACGCGCTTCCCGACTTGACGATTTATCTCGGTGGCGACCGTTTCGTCCCATACGGTGAAAAAGAATTTTTCAGGTAGCGCCCCAGGAAGCACCACCATGTTGAGTTCGCCTTCCCACGTTTTACATACCCAGCCCTTGCGCGAAAATTTCTGCACAACGCCGACACGCTCGCCATCGGAGTAGCTCCATTTCCATACGACCACCGCATAAAGTGCGGCCAAAATGACAACGATGAGCAGCAGCGGAAGTAGGAATCCGCCCGTTCGGCGCAAATAGCTTGGTGGTGTTTTCATCATGAGGGACTAGAAAAGAAAGCGCTTTTGAGACATAATATAGGCCGTTGAAAATACAACGCTTTTTGCAATGCGGCGACCCACATTTCACGTAAATCTTTTACACGAAATGGCGTTTAAGTGGTGCGACAAGCGTAACTCAGGGCGACGACATCCATGCTCGATCCGAATCAGATCGCCAAATTTCGTCAACAAACCGCCACGCCGCGCAAACGTTCAGTTGCCGGCAGTTGGACGCGTTTGTGTGGCACATGCAAGCAACCCGCCATTATCCGTGGCGGGAAGACTCGCAAGGTTGGTGGCCGCACGGTATTTACGTGCGCAGGTTGCTTAACAAAATTGCTCGAAAAACCCGACGATGAAGTCGTGGACGAGAAAACGGGCACGGGCGGCGAATAGCGCGCCTGAGCAGGTTATCGGACTGAGATGGCGTGAGCTCGTGCAGCGTCTCAGGCCTTGCCTCACTGACTCTTAACGGCTCTCTGAACCGTAAAAAAACACCGCGCAGTTTTCACTGGGCGGTGTTTTTGTTTGCGCAAAAGAACAACGAGCGGCTTGACCGCTCGCCGATTCAGATTAGTCTGCGTAGACCTTCGCTGCCTGAATGATCGGTGCCCACTTGCTGATTTCACCAGCCAGCAACGCCTTGGCGCCTGCTGATGTTTGACGATCTGCTGGCATGATTTCAGCGCCGAGATCCTTCATCTTGGCTACAAACGCGGCCTCTTTCGTACTCGCTTGAAGGGCGGATTGCAGCTTGGTGACCACATCCGCTGGTGTATTTTTTGGCGCATAGAGCACGTGCCAAATTCCGACTTCAAACCCTGGAACTTCAGAAGCGACCGTGGGTAGGTCAGGGAAATTTGCGAGCTTGCCTTTGCTTGTCACAGCAAACGCCTTGACCTTACCGCCGCGAATTTGACCGGTGGTATTAGTGGTTTGGTCACACAAAATATCGACGTTGCCACCGAGTAAGGCGGTGATTGCAGGCGCGGTGCCAGAAAAGGGAACCGTGGTGAGGTCCGCTTTCAAGGCGTTTTGCAGCAGCAACCCACACAAGTGAGACGCGGAGCCCACACCCGCGTTCGCAAGGTTGATCTTGTCCTTGTTGACTCGGATGTGCGCCAGCAGTTCTTTCAGGTTGGTCTGCGTTGTCTGTGGCTTGCCGATCAACGTCATGGGCACATCCACAACAGCCCCAATCGGGATAAAGTCCTCGAGTGGTTTGTAGTCAAGTTTGCGGTACAGCGTAGGCGCTGTTGCCATCCCGATGTGGTGGAAAAGTAGCGTGTAGCCGTCGCCAGGCGCACGTGCGACTTTGCCCGCTCCGATCGTGCCGCCGGCTCCGCCAACGTTCTCGACCAATACCGTACCTTTGATGTGTGTGCTCATCGCTTGCGCCAGCGAGCGCGCGACAACGTCAGTTGGGCCACCGGCGGCGAAAGGAACCACAATCGCAACGGGTTTTTCGGGGTAAGCTGCGAATACAGCGCTAGTCGCCAGTGCGCAGCTGACCATTGCAGCTACACGCGAAATTTTTGTGAACATTTTCAACGCCTCCAGAAGTGCGGTATTAAAGTAAGTAGGAACGCTGCCAACAACGTGTTGTCACACATGTCGGCTGACATCAATGCAATTTTACGAACGCGGGGCAGGCGACCATGCGGGTTTCCACTCGATGGCCAGACCGCGTTCACCGGGGCGGACTTTATAGTCATTGGCTGTCAGTAAGCCAGCAATGGCAGCGATTTGGTTGTTGCAGATCAATAGCGGCCACACATCACGCATCCAAGGCGGCACATTCGCGCTTTGCATGACGTTCTTGAGCGAAACATGTCCCGACGCGGAAGAGAGCCTCACGCGATCACCCGGAAGGCGTTTGCGAACGGACCAAGTCTCTCCCGGAGCGATCCGTCGAATCGCGGCGGTTGCACCGCCTTCAGTCTCGGTAAAGGTCACGCTGCCGGCCGCTGCACCGAGCAAAATCTCCGGTTCGCCCACCCACGTAACCGCCGGCCAATCTCCAGTCGAGCGTTCAACGAGCAAGCGGTCGCGGTACACGCGTACGCTCGGCCCGTCCTTGGCGAAGCCCAATTTGATGGCCTGCGTCGCGTTTGTCGAGGAAAGCTGACTGAGCCACTCATGCAAGGTGTCGGACGAAGGAACCGGCATCGACTCCTTGGCGAGCCAATGTCGAAACACGTTTGCCTGCCTCTCCGTCGTAAGGTTCATCAGCCGCGAAACTCGCGGGATTTCTGCGTCGGAGATCGCCTGCAAATCGATCGTTGCAAGTTCTCGTAGTAACACCGCGGTTTCGGCCTGCAGCGCAGCCGAGCGCGCGAGCGTCGCCTCCGCACTGGGAAATGCTGCGGTTAGCGCTGGCCAAACGTTCAAGCGCAGGCGATTGCGTGCGAACCGCGTGTCTAGATTACTTTCGTCCTCGATCCATGCAAGAGAATGTGCCAACGCATACCTGTGAACTGCAGCTCTTGGCACGTCTAGTAGTGGCCTCGAATAACGACTGTTCATGCGAGGCATGGCGGCCAACCCGTTGGGGCCGGCCCCGCGCAACAGTTGTAGCAGGACCGTTTCGGCCTGATCGCGAGCGTGGTGCGCCAGCACAACCATGTCAGTGTTAAGCGCGTCGAGCGCCGCATAGCGCGCCGCGCGCGCGGCGGCTTCAAGGCCGACACCCGCGCTTCGATCAACGCTCACACGGGTGCAGCCGAAGGACACGTCGAGGGCTGTGCACACCGATTCGCAATGTTCTGCCCACGCGTCTGCGTTGGGGCTCAGCCCGTGGTGAATGTGGTGCGCATAAAGGGACCACGACGACTGCTTTTTCGCTAACGCAGATAAAGTATGAAGTAATACGACGGAGTCCATGCCGCCGGAGAGCGCGACGCACACCTTCGTGACGCCGGCGTGCGACCAGCGCAATGCCGCCGCAGCGGCTGCACGCTCGAGAATTAAGTCGGCTTTGTCGGTCACCTGTGATTCGACAGTTAGCCTAGGACTCGGCACAGGCATATTTCGACTTGTTCATTACGAACGGACTAAGCGGTGTCGACGGCTTCGTCGTGACCCAATGCACCTCAGCATGTCGAATGGACACTTTGTACGAAGCGCGCAAGGTCAAGAAATGGCTATCCCGCGACTTTGAAGGCACCATAGCCCGCCAACCGCGCGCGGCGTTCGGTTAGGCGCTTTTCAGGGCTTAACGCAGACAGACGCGTCAGCTCGCTGGTCAGCACTTTTTTCAAGTTTCCCATCATCGTCACCGGGTCGCGGTGTGCGCCGCCAGGCGGTTCGGGCACGATGTGGTCGATGAGTTTGAGCGTTTTCAGGCGTTCAGCAGTGATGCCCAAACTTTCGGCTGCGTCAGCGGCTCGTTCGGCGCTCTTCCACAAAATCGAGGCGCAACCTTCGGGTGAAATGACGGCGTAAGTTGAATACTGCAACATGCTCGTCACGTCGCCCACCGCAATCGCCAGCGCGCCGCCAGAGCCACCTTCGCCGATGATGGTGACAATGATTGGACTCTTGATTTGCGCCATTTCGACGAGGTTTCGGCCAATCGCCTCAGATTGCCCGCGCTCTTCGGCCCCCACGCCTGGATACGCGCCAGGCGTGTCGACGAACGTAAAAATCGGCAAGCCAAATTTGTCCGCCATCTTCATCAGGCGAAGTGCTTTGCGATAGCCCTCGGGCCGCGGCATCCCCCAGTTACGCAATACTTTTTCTTTGGTGTCACGGCCTTTTTGGTGGCCAATCACCATACAACTTTGACCATCGAAGCGCGCCAGTCCGCCAACGATGGCGGCGTCGTCGGCAAACGAGCGATCACCGTGCAACTCCACGAAATCAGTGAACAGACCGTTGGCGTAATCAAGCGTATACGGGCGCTGCGGATGCCGCGCAACTTGGGCAATCTGCCACGGCGTGAGCTTCGCGTAGATTGACTTGTTGAGCTCAGCGAGCTTCTTTGTGAGCTTTTTTACCTCGTCGGACACATCAAGCTGATCGACGCCGTGGTGCAGCTCCGTCAGCTCGTCAATTTTGGTTTGCAGCTCGCCCAGCGGCTGCTCGAAATCAAGATAGGTTTGTTTTGCCATGCGTGTCATTTTAGGCGGGGCGCGCGTTGGGCGTCAGAAACGTCCGCTGTCCTTTTCTCGCGGCGCCAAAATGCCCTGAACTTTATTGTCGGGCACCGGCGCGAAGCGTGCGATGAGCATCATTAAGCCCGCAAAAATCATCATCAACGGAATGACCAAGCGTGAGTGCCAGCCGAGCGCGAAGTAGCCGTACCATGCCACGCCCATCGCGATGAGTACCGGCCCAGCGACTAGCGACTTCTTGGTTACACCATCGAGCACCAAAATCAGCACCCCAGCGGCGACCAAAGCCAACGCGATCAGCGTATTCCAGTTGGGAATCCAGCCGTAATGCCACCCTAGCATCGCCAAACCACCTGCAATCAAAACAACCGGAAGCGTAGCGTCACGCATGTACATGTCCTCAGGGAGCAGGGCGCAGCCCCACGATGCTCGCATTCTGTTGGTTTCTGTAATCGTATGCAAATCGCGAGCACGCGTTTTTGTTCAACTGCTTAGCGCAATCCCAATACGGCTTTTTGTGCGGAACGACCGACGGGCGGTCGATTAGGGTCGGAAATTAGGTATGTCGACTAGTTGTAAAAGCGAGCTTTAATAGCCGTGCGGCTGTCGCTCGACACGAAAAGCTGTCATTGTTCGTGGATGGCTGACGGATTGCCGCGCTGAGCGCGTTTTGATCTGATGTAGTCCGTGCGCGCGAAACGAGGTACGTGGCGCGCAGAGTTGCGCAATGAGCGCAGATGCAGCTCGCAATTTTGTGGGGCGTGGGGGAATTGTGGAGGCGGGTAGCGGAATCGAACCGCTCTAAACGGATTTGCAATCCGCTGCATAACCTCTTTGCTAACCCGCCGAGTTGCGTGGATGTTTTATCGCTCCACACAAACAAAAACGGAACCGTTGCGGTTCCGTTCTTTTCAAACTGGAGCGGCAGAAGAGTCTCGAACTCTCGACCTCAACCTTGGCAAGGTTGCGCTCTACCAACTGAGCTACTGCCGCGACATAAAGAATTATAGCTGAATAAAAAAAACGTGCAACTCAACTCGCTCGCTTAAAGCACTTTGGCAATCGCTTCTGCGACGTAGTTCACGTTTTTATTGTTCAATGCAGCCACACAAATGCGGCCCGAATCCACTGCGTACACGCCGAATTCTGCGCGCAGGCGATGCACTTGGTCTTTGCTCAAACCCGAGTACGAAAACATTCCGCGTTGCGTGAGAATATTTTCAAAATTCGCGGTGGGTGCGAGTTTTTTCAGTGCCGCGTGAAGTGCCACTCGCATCGACTTAATGCGATCACGCATCTCGCCCAATTCTTTGTTCCACAGCGCGCGCGCTTCGGGGTCAGTGAGTGTCGCTGCCACGAGTGCACCGCCGTGTGTGGGAGGGTTTGAATAGTTGGTTCGGATGACCAGTTTCAATTGCGAGAGCACGCGCGTTGCTTCGTCTTTGTCCGTGGCGACGACCGACAGCGCACCGATGCGCTCCCCGTACAACGAGAACGATTTCGAGAACGAGCTGGACACGAAAATCGGGCCTGCGGATTCAGCAAACAATTTCACGACGGCACCGTCTTCAACCACACCGTCGCCGAAGCCTTGGTACGCCATATCGAGGAAGGGCACCAAGCCGCCCGCGCGCACGGCCGCGGCGATCTCTCGCCACTGCGCCATTGATGGGTCAACGCCCGTTGGGTTGTGGCAGCAGGCATGCAGAACGACGATGCTGCCTGCGGGCATGGATTTGACGGCAGCTAAGAAGCCGTCGAAATTCAGGCTGCGGGTCGCTTGATCGTAATACGCGTAATCGCGCACTTCAAAGCCTGCGCTCGTGAAGAGACCGCGATGGTTTTCCCAGCTCGGGTTCGAAATGTAGACGGCGGCATCGGGCGAAACACGCTTGAGGAAATCAGCGCCGACTTTGAGCGCGCCCGTACCGCCCACGGCTTGCACAGTCACCGCGCGTTGGTTTTTCACGATGTCGGAATCTGCGCCGAACACCAGCGATTGCGTTGCTTTGTCGTAAGCAGCGATACCGTCGATCGGAAGGTAGCCGCGCGGCGCAGATTTTTCTGCCATTGCACGCTCGCCACGCTTCACACATTCGAGCACCGGCACTTTTCCGTTTTCGTCGGTGTAAACGCCAACGCCTAAATTCACTTTATTCGGATTCGGGTCGGCATTGAACGACTCGATGACCCCGAGAATCGGGTCACGAGGTGCCATTTCGACATGGGAAAAAAGTTCGGAAGCGTTTTGCAGTGGGGCGTTCACAGGCGAATAAAGGTGGGTTGAAACAGCCAGCTATTTTAGCCCGCACCGCGCTTGCGCTCGCACCGTCGTTGGGCGAGCAGGCTGATGCACGATTGCGAAGCTCTCGCGTGCGTCAGAAATTTCATACGCGTTGCTCTGAAAATCAGCCGCACCAATAGTGGGTTTTCCAGTACAAAAACGCTATCGCCGCTTCTTACAATCGACTAAGATCAATACACGATTCGCGCTGCACTGCAACAAGATTCACATCGAACGGTTGCCGCGTCAGTGCAGGAAAAAGTTTTTTTAGTTCACATCGGTACTTAAGGAGGCTCTAGTGAAAGTAAGTTTGAAACCCGTCGTGTTGGCGGTAGCGTCGACACTCATGTTTGTTGGTGTTGCGCAGGCGCAAACCGTCAAGCTCGCGATGATTGAAGGCATGTCCGGCCCCATGGGCGGCGTTGGGCAAAATCAGCTCAAGCATTATCAATACGCTGCGGAGCGTTTTAGCGGCAAGCAAGCCAACAGCGGTGTGACCGTTGAAATTGTGCCGATGGACTCCAAAGGCAGCCCACAAGAGGCGCTCGCCCTGCTCAAGAAGGCTGCCGACGACGGCATTCGCTTCATCACGCAAGGCAACGGCTCCAACGTGGCGGGTGTGTTGATCGACGCGGTAAACAAACACAACGAACGCAATCCGGGCAAAGAAATTGTGTTCCTGAACTATGCCGCGATTGACCCTGACTTCACGAACAGCAAATGTTCGCCGTGGCACTTCCGTTTTGATGCGGGCGTGGACATGAAGCTCGAGGGTTTGACCAATTACATGAAGGACGAGAAGGGCATCAAGAATGTCTACGTCATCGGTCAAAACTATTCGTTCGGGCAACAAGTCTCGAAGTACACGAAAGAATTCCTGGCTAAGAAACGTCCCGACGTCAAGATTGTTGGCGATGAGTTGCACCCGCTGGGCCAAGTTAAAGACTTCGCGCCCTATGTCGCGAAGATCCAAGCCTCTGGTGCCGATGCGGTGGTCACAGGCAACTGGGGACCAGATTTGGTGTTGCTCATCCGCGCCGCGAATGCTGCCGGATTTAAGGGCCGCTTTTATACGTTCTACGCGGGCGTAATCGGTACGCCAACAGCCATTGGTGCTGCCGGTGCGGACCGTGTTTCGATGGTTTCGTATTGGCATCCAAACTCAGATCAAAGCCAGATCGAGAGCGTCTACACCGGCTTCAAACAAAAGTTCGGCGAAGAGTTCTACACGGTCGCGACCATGAACGCGGTGCGCTATCTCGTCGCGGCGGTCGAGAAGGCGAAGAGCACCGAAGGCGCAAAAGTGGCCAAGGCTCTCGCGGGAATGAAGATGAAAGGTGCGTCCGGTGAAGACACCGAAATGCGCGCTGCTGACGGTGCCCTGCAACAAGGCTTGTACGTGGTCAACTGGACGAAGGCAGGTGGTCCCGGCGTTAAGTTTGATCAGGAAAACACGGGCTACGGCTTCAAGACAGCACGCTACATGATGCCGAACGAAGCCTCAGCACCGACGACATGCAAGATGCCAAAGCGCTCGTAATGCGACGGTAGCGGTCGTACACAACAAGCCACGGTTGGCCTCCGCCTCCGTGGCTTGTTTTTTTGCGACGACAGGTCACGACATGATGCGCGAAGCGCTCTACACTCGTGCGGCTTGATCCGCGATAGGGGGTAATTTTGGAATTTTTTGTGATGTCTATGCTCAACGGTGTGAGCTATGGACTCTTGCTATTTATGTTGTCGGCTGGGCTGACACTTATCTTCTCAATGATGGGCGTGTTGAATTTCGCGCACGCCAGCTTCTACATGCTCGGCGCGTATTTCGCGTTCCAACTCTCTGAGTGGACGAACTTTTGGGTGGCGTTTTTGATTGCGCCCGTGATCGTCGCGATCTTGGGTGGATTGTTCGAGCGATACGTTCTGCGTAAGACGCATAAATTCGGTCACGTTGCCGAACTCTTAGTCACGTTCGGGCTCTCCTTCGTAGTGCTCGAAATTGTGCAGCTCATTTGGGGCCGCACCTCGGTTGATTACAAAGTGCCGGCCGCGTTGGACGGTTCACTCTTCAAATTATTTAACTCCACGTTCCCGACGTATCGTGCGTTCATGATGGTCGTGGCCATTGGTATGTTGGTTAGCTTATTTTTAGTGCTCAAGAAAACGCGCATTGGTTTGGTGATTCAAGCTGCGCTCACTCACCCCGAGGCGACCGAAGCGCTCGGCCATAACGTTCCGCGAGTGTTCGCGTTGGTCTTTGCAGGCGGATGCGCGCTGGCAGGTTTGGCCGGCGTGATCGGCGGCAATGCGTTCATCACCGAGCCCGGCATGGCGCAGTCAGTCGGGGCGATCATATTTGTCGTAGTTGTTGTTGGCGGTATGGGCTCGCTGGCGGGTGCGCTCATAGCCTCAATTCTGATTGGCGTGATGCAAACCTTTGCGGTGGGGCTTGACTGGTCCTTCGTGGGTGGTTTGAAGTCCCTTGGATTCACCGTGACGCCGGAGACCTTTGGCTACCCGTTGTGGAAACTCAAGCTTTCACAAACCGCGCCGATTCTTCCTTATCTTTTGCTCGTGGTGATGCTTGTTGTTCGCCCGAAAGGCCTGTTGGGGACACGCGATGAGTAACAGCACCGTAAAGCCACTCAAGCCGCTTCACTTTCGCCCGCTCAATGGCGTGCGCATTGTGGTCTGGAGCGCATTTGCGCTGATCTTGTTGTTTTTGCCGATCATCATGCGATCGAATTTCGTATTGACGCTTTTGTGCGCCATGGGGATTGCATCGATTGCCTGTATGAGCTTCAACATGCTGCTCGGACAGGCGGGCATGCTCTCGTTTGGGCACGCTGTTTATACCGGCCTGGGCGCGTTTTTCGCGATCCACAGCATGAACTGGATTGCCGGCGGTTCGCCTATTCCCATGTGGCTCGTGCCGCTTGTCGGTGGGCTGGGCGGCTTCGCGGTCGGAGCGCTGCTCGGATACATCACCACGCGCAAAGCGGGTACGCCGTTTTCGATGATTACCTTGGGCGTCGGTGAGTTGGTGTTTGCCGCTGCATTGATGTTTCCGGAGTTCTTCGGCGGCGAAGCAGGGATTAGCGCGAACCGCACGGCGGGTCAGGGCTGGCTGCATGACATGGGCGTCAACTTTGGGTCGCAAACACAGGTGTACTACTTGATCGCGGCCTACTTGTTCGTCTGTACAGCCGCTATGTACGCGTTCACACTGACGCCTCTCGGGCGCATTGCCAACGCCGTGCGCGACAACGCGGAGCGCACCGAATTTGTGGGCTACGACACGCGCTGGGTGCGCTACTTGATCGTGATGGCATCGAGCTTTTTCGCGGGTATCGCGGGCGGGCTCAGCGCGATTAGCTTCGAGTCCGCGACAGCAGAACTACTGCACGGCGTACGCTCCGGTAGCTACCTGCTGTTTACGTTCCTTGGCGGCGTTGGCTTCTTTTTTGGGCCGCTCATCGGCGGCGTGTTGTTGATTTTTTCGCTCTATGTTTTGTCGGAACTCACCAAGGCGTGGCAGCTTTATGTTGGTATCGTGTTTCTCATCATGGTGGTGTTCGCGCCCGGCGGTTTCTCGGCGCTCTTTATGCTCAATTTGCGTCGCGTGAAGTACGGCGAATGGCGCAAGATGCGTTGGCCGTACGCCGGAATGGCGTTCTTTGGTCTGATCGCGTTGTGGGGCTTCGCAGCGCTCGTCGAGATGGCGTACCAAATTCAGGTGGCGGCGGGTTCCGGCAGTGCGCTCACGGTGGCGCGCATCTCGCTCGACGCGGCAAAGGGCTCTTCGTGGGCGATCGCGGCGGTTGTGCTGTTATTCGGAGGCATAGGATTCGAATTCTGGCGTCGCAAATTCGCCAAAGTGTGGAGCGATGGCGAAGAGCGAATCGCCGAAGCCATCAAGCGTGCGGAGGCGGCCATCGTATGAGCTACGCACTCGAACTCACCGACGTCAAAAAAAGCTTCGGCAAAACCGAAATCATTCGCGGCGTAAATCTCGCCGTGAACAAAGGCGAGCGTGTCGCCGTCATCGGCCCGAACGGCGCGGGCAAGAGCACGCTGTTCAATCTCGTGAGCGGCCGATTCGGCCCCACTAGCGGCAGCATCGAATTGCACGGCGCTGACATAGTGGGCAAAGCGCCGTACGAAATCAGCCGTTTGGGATTGGCTCGAAGCTTTCAGATCACCAATATTTTTCCGCGCTTGAGCGTGTTCGAAAATTTGCGTTGCGCGGCGTTGTACGCGAGCGGACAGAAATACAGTTTCTGGAAGCCCTTGTCCAAACTCACGGAGCTGAACGACCGCACCGAAGCGCTCATGGCGTCGCTCGAGCTCAAGCGTCGTCGCGATGTGGCGGCGTCGTTGTTGACGTACTCCGAGCAGCGCGCGCTTGAGGTGGGGCTCACGATTGCGGGTGGCGGCAACGTGATTTTGCTCGACGAGCCGACCGCCGGTATGAGTCATTCCGAGACGGATCGCTTTGTGCACTTGATTCGCACGGTGACCGAGGGCAAAACGCTTTTGACGGTGGAGCACGACATGGGCGTGGTGTTTGGTTTGGCCGATCGAATCGCCGTGCTTGTTTACGGCGAGGTGATTGCGTTCGACACGCCGGAGCGCGTACGCGCCGACCCGAAAGTGCAAGAGGCCTACCTCGGCGCGGTGTTGGCAGAGGAGGGCGCAGCATGAGTGCCGAAACGAAAAAAGCGCTCGAAGTCAAAGAGTTGCACGCGTTCTACGGCAAGAGCCACATCCTGCAAGGGGTGAATTTGCATGTGAACGAAGGTGAAATCGTTGCGCTCTTGGGCCGCAACGGCGCGGGGCGATCAACCACTGTGAAGGCCATCATGGGCCTCGTCGACAATCGCGGCGAAGTCTTGTGGCGCGGAAAAAACGTGCTCGGCCTCAAGGCGTTTGAAGTCGCGCATTTGGGCATCGGCTACGTTCCTGAGAGCCGCGACATTTTCCCGAAACTCACGGTGCACCAGAACCTCATGCTCGGCGAAAAGGGCGGCAAGACGCCCAGCCGCTGGTCGTTTGAGGACATGTACAAAATGTTCCCGCGGCTGCGCGAGCGGCAACACACGGAGGCCGGCGTGCTCTCCGGCGGCGAGCAACAGATGCTCACGCTGTGCCGCACGCTCATGGGCGACCCGGACCTCATCATGATCGACGAGCCGACGGAAGGCCTCGCGCCAGCGATAGTGCAACTCGTGGCCGAATATTTGAAAGAGCTAAAACGACGCGGCATCAGCGTCGTGCTCGTCGAACAAAAGCTCGCCATCGCGCTCCAAATTTCGGACCGCGTCTACGTCATGGGCGATCGCCGCATCGTCTTCGAGGGCACCCCAGCAGAACTCAAAGCCGACGCCAATATTCGCAAGGAATGGTTGGAGGTTTAGGGGCTGACTCGTGTCAACAGCTTTTGTGCGCTAACGACCTATGGGCGGTCGTTACAGCGCGTTTTTATGGATTGTTGATAGTTGGGTAAATTTGGCTCTAACGACCGCCCAACGGTCGTTGGAGCTGAAAAGCTTTACTTTAATTGACAGCGCGTGTTTCTTGCCTGCGCGCAGAACTCCCTCCGAATGCTCCCCGCCAGCATGCGGCGAATCTTCTGCTACCGTAATGCTTGACCGCATTCAAACGGAAGCAACGCCCCCATGAGCCAACTCATCGCGCAACTCACTACCCCCAATGTGCTCGTGTTCGTGCTTGCACTGGTCGTACTTCTCGGAGCCATGCGAGTGAAACCTCTTTGGCAGCGCAGCTCCGTGAAAGTGAAGAACAACAGCGGCAACGTAACGGTCATTAACAACATGAGCGCGGTTCCCAGTCATCGTGACGGGAAGGAGAACTCACCCGGCAACGGGCTGAGTTTTCTAGCGGACATTCTGCAAGTGGTTGGCTTCGCGATTTTGCTGTTGCAAATTTCGGGGATTATTAGATAGTGAATTGGTTTCGGCGAATTTTCTCCGTGAGGACACAGCAGGCCGTTGTTTCTGTCAAGAACGAGAGCGGCAATGTTGTCGTCATCAATTCTTTCGGCGGTACCACGACGCCCGTGCAGCTTTCCATCGCGTGGCACCCGGTCGCCGATATCGTTGAGCCATCGGTGTCGCAGCTACTCACGTGGCGGGGTCGCCTGACGCCGCTGATCGGTCGCGAGCCTGAGTTGGTTGCGCTGCAAACCTGGGTCGAGACAGCACCGATCGTTTCCGTCTGGACGCTCGCCGGGGAGGGCGGCATCGGCAAAACGCGCCTCGCCGCCGAATTTGCGGATGTGCTGGCGCACAAACAGGGTTGGAACGCGGGCTTGGTTACGCTTGATAAATTTTCCGACGCGGCTGAGCTTAACGTTCACCAACACACGTTACTGCTCGTCGATTACCCAGAGGAGCGACCGGCGGAACTCGCGCGGCTGCTTGAACTCGTCAAGGGCTACACCGATGTGCACAAGCTGCGCGTCTTGCTGCTCACGCGCGACGCTCAGGGCGTTCGTCAGCGCCTCGTCGAGCGAGGCGCCAGGCATTTGGAATACGGAACGCCTTGGAAATTTGTCCCCGACAGCGTGCCGCCGTATGAACTGTTCAAGGCCGCATTCCTTGCGGAAAAAGCATTGCTGGGCACCGCGCCGACGTTGCCCAGCGAGTCCGCTTTCAACACGTGGCTTGCGAAATCACCTTTGCACGCTAATCCGCTCTTTGTCTGCGCCGTTGCACTGACTGCTCGCGGCGACTCCCGTGGTATCGATCTCGTCGGTTACAACCTTCTCGAACGCCTTGCCGAAGACGAAATGACCAAAATTCTCCGCGCCGCCGCCAACGACGAGCAAGCGGGCCGCGCTGCGGTCACCGCCGTTGCTTTGGCCACCGCGTTTGACGGCCTTTCGCTCGCGACACTGCGAGCGCTGCCACAGGCAGCCGCGTTGGGACTGGATGCGAAAAAACTGCGACTCACTCTCCTCGCCACACGCCACGCCGTTGAGCCTGGGCACGACACTTGTGACCTAGTGCGCCTAGAGCCCGATTTGTACGCCGCCGCGTTCTTAGAGCTTTGGCACAGGGAGCACTGGAACGCCGACACGCGTGCTGCGCTGACTCAGGCCTTCGAACACCTCTGGTCGAGCGCCGACGTGAACATGCTCGTCCAACACTGGAACCGCCTTGGTTACGACGCCTCCGTGCGGCTAGCGCGTTCGCGGAATTGGGTCGATGACTGGTTCGCCGACTCGAAATTTGCGCACGACCACGCCGTCGCAATTTCGCAGGTTTTGTTGGGGAGTTTGTCGTGGAATGGACTCCCACGCAGCGCCGCGACGAACGGAAACCATCTATTGAGTGGGATCGATGTCGACATCGCCGACGACGCGACGCAAGCCGCGCGCGCGCAGGTCCTCAACAACACATCCGTTGCCAAAGCGTCTGCTGGCGATCGCGACGGCGCGCTCAACGCCGCGTACGAAACCGTGGCGATTCTCCGTCTCCTCGCGGAGGCAAACCCAGCGGCGTATGAACCGGATTTGGCGACGAGCGTGAGTAATCTCGCGAATCGCTTAGGCGAAACCGGAGATCGCGACGGCGCGCTCAAGGCCGCGCACGAAGC
>JBEBJR010000032.1:0-59094 GCA_040079845.1 Casimicrobium sp.
TGTGTATAAGAGACAGCGATTAGCGACGGCAATCGCGGCCAAGGCCGCTCCCACATATTAATCAATTCAAGTATTCAGCACTCTTCTTCGACAGCGCCCCCGCCGCTTCACGATATTCCGCCTGCAAGCGCTCAACGAGCGCCGCCGTAGTCGGCACATCATCCATCTGCCCCACACCCTGCCCGGAGCCCCAAATATCCTTCCATGCTTTGACCGCGTTGCCGCCGAAATTCATGGCGGTTTTGTCGGCGCTCGGGAGATTGTCTGGGTCGAGGCCTGCGGCTTTCACCGAGCTTTTGAGGTAGTTGCCGTGAATCCCGGTGAAGAGCGATGAATACACGATGTCTTGCGCGGATGAATTGACGATGGCGTCTTTGTAGGCGTCCACTGCGCGGGCTTCTTGCGTCGCAATGAAACGCGTGCCCATGTAAGCAAAGTCTGCGCCCATCGCCTGCGCCGCGAGGATGCTCGAGCCATGTGCAATCGAACCCGAGAGCGCTATTGGGCCGTTGTAAAAGCGTCGTATTTCACGCACCAGCGCAAACGGCGAGAGCGTGCCCGCGTGCCCGCCCGCACCGGCGCACACCAAGATCAAACCGTCAACGCCAGTCTCAAGCGCTTTCTCCGCGTGGCGCACCGAAATGACGTCATGAAACACGATGCCGCCCCAGCTGTGCGCCTGTTTCACCACGTCGCCCGGCGCGCGCAGGCTGGTGATGAGCATGGGCGCTTTGTACTTCTCGCACATATTCATGTCGTGATCGAGGCGGTCGTTGCTGGCGTGCACGATCTGGTTCACGGCATACGGCGCGATGCGGCGTTGCGGGTCGTTGGCTCGGGCGGTGGCGAGCGTTTCGGTGATTTCAGCCAACCAATCGTCGAGCTGCTCTTTCGGTCGTGCGTTGAGCGCGGGGAACGAACCGACCACGCCCGCCATGCATTGCGCAATCACCAGCGGCGGGTGCGAAATGATGAACAGCGGCGCACCTATCACGGGCAAGTTGAGTTTATTTTCTAAAGCGGCGGGGATTGGCATGGCAAAGATTGCTTAAACTAGACGTTGAAAACATTGGAGGCACGACAAGGATGGACCTGCGGTATTCCCCAGAACAACAGCAATTCGCGCAGGACGTGCGCGAGTTTACGCGAGCAAACCTTGATCCCAAGGCTGCACGCAAAGTGCTCGAAGGCGCGCGTTTAGAGCGCGACGACTTTTTGAATTGGCACAAAGCGCTGCACAAAAAAGGCTGGGTCGGCGTGGGCTGGCCCAAAGCATTTGGCGGCACCGGCTGGGACTCCACGCACCAGCACATCTTCGATGAAGTGACCGCCGACGAAGGCGCGCCTCAACTCATTCCGTTCGGTCTGCGCATGGTGGCACCGGTCATCATGAACTTCGGCAACAAGGAACAACAGGATTACCACCTGCCGAAAATTCTCTCGGGTGAAAACTGGTGGTGTCAAGGCTATTCGGAGCCGGGCTCGGGTTCGGATCTCGCGTCGCTCAAGTGCAAGGCAGAGCGCGTCGGGGACCATTACATCGTGAACGGCCAGAAGACGTGGACGACGCTCGGACAACATGCGGATTGGATTTTCTGCCTTGTGCGCACGTCGACCGACGGACGTCAACAAGAAGGCATTTCGTTTCTGTTGATCGACATGAAAACACCGGGCATTACGGTGCGCCCGATCATCATGCTCGACCAAGAACATGAAGTGAACGAAGTGTGGTTTGACGACGTGAAAGTGCCCGTAGAAAACCGTGTCGGCGAAGAAAACAAAGGCTGGACCTACGCCAAATTTTTGCTCTCACATGAGCGCACGGGCATAGCTGGCGTGGGCCGTTGCAAACGCATTGTGAAGCGCCTACAAAACGTCGCCCAACAAGCCAAATCAAACGGAAAACCGCTCATCGAAGACGTGCGATTCCGCGACCGGTTGGCGCAAGTGGAAATCGATTTGCGCGCGCTGGAAATTACGCTGCTTCGCGTGCTCGATGCCGAGCGCGAGCAGCGCCAACCAGGCCCTGAAGCCTCGCTCCTAAAAATCAAAGGCTCGGAAATTCAGCAGATGTTGACCGAGCTGACGATGATGGCTGCTGGCCCAGCGGCGCTGCCGTACGTGCGCGAAGGCGAGAACGGTGCGGCTGACGTGTCGTGGCTTTCCGACGAGGCGTATCGCTACGCCAGCGGCCACTATTTCAATTTCAGGAAGACCAGCATTTACGGCGGGTCAAACGAAATCCAACGCAACATCATCACGCAACTGGTTCTCGGTCTTTAATCCGCGCTTCCAGACGAGCGCGCATCCAACGTATTGCGCACGTTGGCTCGATAAACAAATGGGTGCAATGAGATTGCACCCTACGAGGTTACACAATGGACTTTTCTCTCTCTGAAGAACAAACCGCCCTCAAAGACACGCTCGCCAAATTCATCGAGCGCGACTACTCGTTTGATGATCGCTGGAAGGTGATTCGCTCACCTGAAGGCTGGTCGCGCGCGCACTGGAATCAGCTCGCGGAAATCGGCTTGATGGCGCTGCCGGTCGCCGAGGCCGACGGCGGCTTGGGCGGCGGCGGCGTGGATACGATGGTCGTGATGGAGCAGATCGGTCGCGGCCTCGTGTTGGAGCCGTACCTTGGCTGTGTCGTTGTGCCCGCCGCGCTCATCAAAGCGGCGGCGACCGACGCGCAACGCGCAGCGCTTTGCGAAGGGCTCGCTAGCGGTGAAACGCTTTACGCGTTTGCGCACACCGAACCCGGACAGCGCTACGAACGCGCGTCGGTGGGCCTTGCGGCCACAGCGAGCGGCGCGGGCTACACGTTGAACGGCAAAAAAATTTCGGTGCTTGGTGGCGATTGCGCGGACACGCTGATCGTGTCTGCGGTGGTCGCGGGCGACAGCGCTGCGTCGCTGTTTCTCGTGCCT
Source organism: Casimicrobium sp. (assembly GCA_040079845.1). GTDB lineage: Bacteria > Pseudomonadota > Gammaproteobacteria > Burkholderiales > Casimicrobiaceae > Casimicrobium. The sequence goes on from JBEBJR010000032.1 coordinate 2,931, forward strand.
GCAAACGCGGCTGGCGTAACGCGCCACGCGTATCCCATGCAAGACGCACAACGCGGCGCGGACATCGAATTTGCCAATGTTTCCGCGGTTGCAGACGCGCTGCTCGGCTCGCGCGGTAAGGCGCAAGCCGCGATTGATTACGCGCTCGACGTTGGCTGCGCCGCGCTTTGCGCCGAGGCCGTGGGCGCGATGACCGAGTTGCAAAAACTCACCATCGAATACCTGAAAACGCGCAAACAATTCGGCCGCGCACTGGGCACCAACCAAGCGCTGCAACACCGCGCGGTGGACATGCTGATGCACGTTGAAATGTCTCGCTCGATGGCGCTCGAAGCAGCGGTGTCGGTTGAAAACAGCGACGCCGCTGCGCGCGCGAAAGCGGTGTCTGCGGCGAAGACCTTGATCGGGCAAGGTTGCCGTTTCGTTGGTCAAAACGCGGTGCAGTTGCACGGCGGCATCGGCGTCACGCACGAGCTCAACGCGTCACATTACTTCAAGCGCCTCGCGATGATTAACGCTACGTTTGGCGACACCGATTGGCACCTGGCGCGCTACGGGGACGCGTTGTTGGCGGCGTAACCGACAGCAACATCAAAACATAATAGCTTTTTCGCTTGAACGACCGCTATGCGGTCGTTCTCCGCGCTTTTTTAATACAGTCGACTTCACATAAAAACGACTACTAAGCGCCTATCAGCAGTCGGTGAAGCTAAAAAGCTGTATGGCAGTTTAGTGTCCGGCCTTTTCACGCGCGACGGCAAATTCGTCAAACGATGCGCTGTGCCCGATGTAGCCCGGCACCACGTCTTCCACGTTGCCGCGCGTGCCTGCAAACGCTGGGAATTCGGCGCTGGACACGTTCGGCACTGACATTGATTTCACGTTGTCCGGTGTCAATGGTTTGGTCGGCACGAATTGCAAAATGCCCGCGAGAATAGAAGTCACAAAACCCGGCAGCCCGATGATCACGTGTTTGTCGTGCGCGAGCGCCATCACGTACGCGACGAGTTCGCGTAGCGTGTAGACCTTTGGTCCGACTAGTTCGTAGCGCTGGCCAAACGTTGCCTCAACAGTCAGGCAATTAACGAACGCGCGCGCCACGTCGTCCACCCAAACCGGCTGAAACTGCGCGCCAGAACCGGGCAGCACCATCGGCATCAACGGGGGCAACAGGCCAACCATATTGGCGAATTTGGTGAGGAACGAATCACCACGACCGAAGATGACCGATGGCGCGAAGATTGTTGCATCCAGGCCGCTGGCGCGCACCAAGGCTTCGGCCTTCGCTTTAGATTTTTGATATTCGCTTGGGCCATCAGCGGACGCACCCAGCGCGCTCATGTGCACGTAGCGCGACACGCCTGCGGCTTTACACGCCGCGAGCGCGGTCTCGGTAAACGTGACATGCGCACGTTCGAAATCGCCATTCAAAATGCCGATCAAATTGATAACCGCATCGTGCCCACGCGCAAGTTGCGTGAGCGTCGCCAAATTCGATGCATCCGCTTCAATCACCGTGACGGTGGGCAACAAATACACGGCGCGCGCGTTGTCGCGTTTACGCGTGGGCACCGTCATGCTGTGGCCAGCGGAAGCGAGCTTGCTACAAATGGCGCGACCCACAAAGCCGCTGCCGCCGAGGATGAGAATGTTCATATTTTTCTTAAAGGTGAGTAGTGAACGGTGAATAGTGAGCAGTTTGTACGCTGGGTTACGACACTAGCCTATGCGTGCGTCAATGCTTCATTTCGCTGGAATTATCCCAAGTCGTTGTTTGATCGAAGTATTGCCGCTGCCGCTTAAATGCGCGTACCACACGGCGTTGGCTAGTACTTTTTTCACGTAGTCGCGTGTTTCGTTGAACGGAATCGTCTCTGCGTAAATCGCGCCTTCGAGCTGCACGTCGCTGCGCCACGCGCGTGCGCGGCCCGGACCGGCGTTGTAGGCCGCTGTGGCCATCGGCTCTGAGCCGCCGAGCTGATTGAGCACCGTGCGTAAGTAATACGCACCGAACAACGTGTTAACGGTCACGTCTACCAACTGGCTCGGACGGTAGTCTGGCAGCGCCATCTTGCCCGCAATCCATTTGCCCGTAGCAGGCATGATTTGCATCAGCCCACGCGCGCCGACCGACGAGCTCGCCTCGGCCCAAAAACGCGATTCCTGTCGAATCAACCCGTACATCAGCGCAGGCTCCAGCTCCGCTTTGGTTGCAGCAGCGGTGATCTCTGAGGCGTAAGGGGTTTGAAAGCGCAGCGCAAAATCATGTTTAGACGTCGTGCGTTCGGCAGTGTTGATCGAACGATCCCAAATGCCTTTGCGCCGCATCCACTCGGCGGCGGCAAGCGATTCGTCGTCACTAAAATTTTTCACTACGCTGCGCCACTCGCGTGCCGCATCGGCGCGCAGTTGCAGCTCTGAAAGCTTGACTACGCGCTTGGCTGCTGCCGATCGATCGAATTGCTTGAGCGCGTCCTCTGTGGGTTTGAACGCACTCGCCTTGAGGATGGCAGCGGTTGGCAACGGCTGTTGAATATCTTCCGCAGCGAGCAAGCCGTAAAAATTGTGCTCGGTGGCGAGTGCGGCATAGATGGGCTGTGCTGCATCCTTCTGCTCAGATTCAGCAAGCGCACGCGCCTTCCAGTAGCGCCACGTCGGGTCGGCTTGCCCGCCGTTGGCGGCAGGGCTCATCGCCGCAATCGCGCGCAACACCTCGCTCCACACACCGGCCCGCAACGCTGCACGGGCGATCCATGATGCTTGTGGGTCGGAGAGACGCGTGAAGCGCTCGCCGTCGCGAGACCGCTTCGCCCAATCGAGCGCGTCGTTGACATCGAGCCTCCGCGCGCTGGCGTAGGCGAGCTGCGCCGCCGCGTAACGCTGTTCTTCGTCGGTGAATTTGCTTTGCACGCCGGACCATGCCGCGCTTGCTTTCGCAGCGTCACTTCTTGCCAATCGTGTAATGCCATACAACGCCGCTTCGCGCCGCGCGCGGGACGACCATGCAATGCCGCCCGCTAGAAACGCCTCGGGCGTGTTGTGCGCCCGCTGCAACACGTCGGTGCTGGGCGCAATGTCGGCGGGCAATGCGTCGGCCGAGCGCGTGGCGGCCAAAAACGTCGCGCCGTCGCCCGACGTGCGGAAGCGCCATATCGCATCTTCCGCTGAAATTGATCCGCGCCGCACCAGCGCAGCAAATGCCTCTGCACAGGCGTCTGTCAGGCGTTCGTCCCAAACACCGCGCGGCACAGACTGTGTGTTGTCAGCGCTAGGACTCCGAGCATTCAGCGTTGCTCGGTAACAACCGATTTCACTGTCATCCGTGTCAAGGCCGGCGGCCACTTGCGCGAATTTGTCCCATTCGCCGGTTCTGCCCAGCACCTTGAGCCAGTCAATACGCATGCGCTCACCGACCGCACTTGCACCGGCTCGTTTAAGAAAGCGTTCGATTTCTGGTGCTAACGCCGCCGCGCTGGCTGCGGTGAGCTGTAAGCGCAAAGACCAATAATCCACGTAATGCTCAAGCGCATGACCGCGCGTGGGCGCGATGGCGGCGTTTACGCGTTTCAGGTCGCCAAATCGAAAGCCCTCGGCGGCGTCCTTGACGGCAGCATCGTTGGCGTATGCGCCGCTTGCGGCAAAGAACAACGGGGCGAGCAAAAGGGAGACTAAGTGGCGCATACCGCTATTTTCCGCGAAGTCGTACAAATCGAGCGCTCGTCGCTTCACCACTACAATTCTGAGTATGCAAAACGTAGCTAATGGTGTCGGCGCGATCGTGGGCTTGGTCATGGGGTCTTCCTCAGACTGGGAGGTCATGAAGAACGCCGCAGAAATGTTGGATCGCTTTGGCGTCAATTTTGAGGCCAAAGTGGTGTCAGCGCATCGTACGCCGGACGACATGTTCGAGTATGCGCAAACTGCCGTTGATCGCGGCATTCGCATCATCATCGCGGGCGCGGGTGGCGCGGCGCATTTGCCCGGCATGCTCGCCGCGAAAACGACCGTACCGATTCTCGGTGTGCCGGTGCCATCGAAATATTTGCGCGGCGAAGATTCGCTGCTGTCGATTGTGCAAATGCCGAAGGGCGTGCCGGTTGCAACGTTTGCCATCGGTGAGGCGGGTGCGGCCAACGCCGCCTTGTTCGCCGTTGCAATGCTCGCGATATCGAACAAGGCGCTCGCGCAGCAATTACTGTCGTTCCGCGAAGAACAAACCGCGAGCGCACGCGCGATGTTTGTGCCGCCGGTGCTGACGGACAAATAGTGCTCCCCGCAGGTTCTTGGCTAGGCTGCCTCGGCGGTGGTCAACTCGGTCGCATGTTCGTGCACGCGGCCCAAGCGCTGGGCTACAAAGTGCTGGTGCTCGATCCCGACGCCAACGGCCCAGCGGCCCAAGCGGCAGACGACACGATCGTCGCTGCCTACGATGATGCAGTTGCCATCGCCGAATTCGGTAAGCGGGTCGCCGCAGTCACGACTGAGTTTGAAAACGTTCCCGCGACTACGCTTGATGCGCTCGCCGTGAGCGTGCCAACGCGTCCTGCCGCAGCCGCCGTGCGCATCGCACAAGATCGACGCAAAGAGAAAACATTTTTCCGCGAGCACGGGTTGCCCGTGGGCGAGTTCGCCGCGATTGAGCACGCGGAAGATGTTGCTGCCGCGTCTGCAACGCTGTTCCCCGGCATATTGAAAACCGCAACGCTCGGCTACGACGGTAAAGGCCAGCAGCGCGTCGCGTCGCGCGAGGACGCGCTTGCGGCATGGCGCAGCATGAAAGAAGGCGCCTGCGTGTTGGAGGCGTTGATACCGTTTGATCTGGAAATTTCGGTGCTGGTCGCGCGCTCACATTCGGGCGAAGTTCGCGTGTGGCCCGTGCAAGAAAATCAGCATGTGAATGGCATTTTGGATTTGACTATCGTGCCCGCGCGTATCGATGTAGCCTTACTTGAAAAGGCGCAATTGCTCGCGGAGCAACTCGTGAATTCGCTGGGCTACGTGGGCGTGCTCTGCGTCGAGATGTTCGTGACTAAAAGCGGGCTTCTGCTCAATGAAATCGCGCCGCGTCCGCACAACAGCGGGCATTACACGATTGAGGCATGTGTCACGTCGCAGTTCGAGCAGCAGGCGCGAGTGTTAGCGGGTGCGCCGCTGGGCGATGTGTCGCTGCTGCGTCCTGCGGTGATGGTTAATGTGCTGGGTGACGTATGGTTTGATGCAGAAACGTCAATGCAGCCTGCGTGGAATGATGTGCTGGCGCTAGCGGGCACTCACCTGCATTTGTACGGCAAAGCCGAGCCGCGTCGCGCTCGCAAGATGGGGCACGTTACCTGCACTGCGGCAACACTTGATGGCGCGCTGGCAACTGCACTAGCAGTAAAACAGGCGTTGCGGATCGCGTGACACGTTGACAAAAATTGCGCTCGTGCGCGCGGAACGAGCGTCGGACGCGAGCGTGCCCATGAATCTGCGGAATCAGTGTCAAACACAACATGTCGAAGCCACTCGCTAGCATCAAAGTTTTAGACCTCACACGACTGCTGCCAGGTCCCGCGTGCACGCGTATGCTCGCCGATTGGGGCGCTGAAGTTCTGAAGATTGAGCCGCCGGAAGGGGATTACGCCAATCGCCTCGGCCTTGCGCTCGACGCGCCTGCCGAACAAATTGCGCCGCTCTACACACTCGCCAATCGCGGCAAAGTGGTGGAACGAATCGACCTCAAAACCGAGGTGGGCCGTGCGCGAATGCTTGCGCTGGTCGCAGAAAGCGACGCGCTGGTCGAGGGCTTTCGCCCTGGCGTAATGTATCGGCTTGGACTTGGTTTTGACGCTTTGAAAGCGATCAATCCAGCGCTTGTGTACTGCGCAATTACGGGTTACGGCAGCGCCAGCGTGTGGGCGCATCGCGCAGGGCACGATATCAACTATTTGTCGATGTCCGGTGTCTTGGATCAGATTGGCGAGCGAGGTCGTCCACCGTCCATCTCAAACTGGCAAATCGCCGATCTTGCGGGCGGCGCGCTCGCGGCAGCCGCACAAATTTGCGCAGCGCTGGTGCAATCAAAAACAACGGGCGTTGGTTCGTTCGTTGACATTTCGATGACGCACGAAGTGGCAGAGCTCAACATCATCGCGGAAAACGGTTTGCAGCTTGACGCGGCCAAGCCACGCGGCGAAGACTGGCTCACGGGCGGCTGGCCGTGCTACGGCGTGTATCGCACCTCCGACGAGCGCTTTTTGGCGGTGGGCGCGCTGGAGCCAAAGTTTTGGCAGATCATGTGTGATGCGCTTGAAAAGCCGCACTTGAAACCGCTGGGCACTTCGGACGGTGTGGTGGGTATGCGGGTACGAAAAGAACTCGCCGATTGTCTGGGCGCGCAACCGCTTGCGCACTGGACCAAAATCTTCGACGGTTTGGATTGCTGCGTCACGCCGGTGCTTACACTTGCCGAAGCGAAGCAACATCCGCTTTTCATCTCGGTTAGAGCGGCATTTCCCGCTCCGTAGACATTTCGGGCAGCGCCCGCCACTCTCTCCCTCAAAGGCATTCTCATGACTACTCCCAACGGCAAAGTTGCCATCATCACCGGCGCATCAGCGGGCATCGGCAAAGCGTCTGCGGTAGCGTTGTTGAAGGCAGGCTACAGCGTTGCGTTTGCAGGTCGCCGTCAGGTGGAGCTTGAAGCGGCGGTTGCGTCAGCAGGCGAAGATGCTGCGCGCGGCATCGCCGTGGTGACGGACGTGAGCGACCCAGCGTCGGTCAAAAATTTGTTCGCCAAAGCCGTCGCCGCGTTTGGTCGCGTTGACGTGATCTTCAACAACGCAGGCATCGGCGCGCCGCCGGTAATGCTCGAAGACATCACTGTCGAGCAATGGAAAGCCGTAGTCGACACCAATCTTTCGGGTGCGTTTTATTGCACGCAGGAAGCCTTTCGCGTGATGAAAGATCAAAGCCCACGTGGCGGTCGCATCATCAACAACGGCTCAATCTCCGCCTATGCGCCGCGCCCGAATAGCTCGCCGTACACCTCGACCAAACACGCGATCACCGGGTTGACCAAAACCACGTCGCTCGACGGTCGAAAATACGACATCGCCTGTAGTCAGATCGACATTGGTAACGCCGCCACCGAAATGACCGAGCGCATGGCCAAGGGCGTGATGCAAGCTAACGGCACCATGGCAATCGAGCCACGCATGGACGTCAAACACGTGGCCGACGCCATCGTGCATATCGCCAATTTGCCGCTCGAAGCCAACGTACAGTTCATGACCATCATGGCGACCAAAATGCCTTACGTTGGACGCGGTTAAGCGTCTGTAGGCGCGGCATCGACCGCGCCGTCTGGCCTGTGTCGTAGTTCGGGGTTGATGCGCGGCTCATGTCGCGCCCGCGGCGCGAGGCGCACCTACGGTTTCAACGCATCAATCGCCGTTGCGATTTGCGAGTCGCTTCGCGTCCCATTATTCGCGCCGCGCGTGAGTGCAGCTCCGGACAAACCGAGCAAGCGGCGGTAGATCAGCAACCCGTCGGTGTGTGGGTGCACGGCACCATCGCCATCCACGTCGAAGAGGATGAGGTAGGTCTGAATGTGCGTCTCGATTTGGTTTGCATCGCGTTGTGCCGTTCCGCTGATTGCGTTTTGCAAGAGATCGTTTCCACGGAAGCCCATCAAATAGCGCATCAACAACAGCCCATCGGTGGTGGCTTCATAAATCGTTGGCGCACTGCTATTGTCAATGTTGAGAATTGGTAGCGGAGTGAAGGTCACACTCACCGTGCAATTAGCCGTCACTGCGTTCGTGGTGTAGTTCACGTTTCCGATGCCGCTGGCCACGCCCGTGCAGCTTCCGCCCCAGACACCGACGAAGTAGCCCAAGTTCGGCGTAGCGACGCAGGCGCTCGTGTTGTTGTAGGTCACGGTGGTGGGCACGCAGCTTATGCTCCCGCCCGCCACCGGGTTGGGGCTGGCGGTAACGGTGTACGAATTCAAGCTATAACTTGCCGTCACAGTCTGGTTTGCAGTGACGTTTGTCAACGCACAAACGCCAGTACCGCTACACGCCCCGCTCCAACCCGTAAACGTGTAGCCTGCGTTGGTCGTCTGTGAGCAATTCGCGTTCGAACCGTGGCTCACCGGATTGGGTATGCACGTTACGCTGCCGCCCGCAACCGGATCTACGACGCGCGCAATGCTGTAACTGTTCAGGGTATACGTCGCAGTCACTGTCAAGTTTGCTGTGACGTTGGTCGGTGCGCAAGCGCCGCTACCCGCGCAAGCACCGCTCCAATTGGTGAACGTGTAGCCGGCATTCGGCGTTTGTGTGCACGAGGTGCTCGCGCCGTGGTTCACCGGATCGGGCGTGCAGGTTACAGTGCCACCAGCGACGGGGTTCGACTGCTTGAGGATGCTGTACGTGTTGAGGCTATAGCTCGCTGTCACCGTTTGGCTTGCAGTAACGTTGGTGAGCGAGCAGGCTCCGGTACCCGAGCAGGCGCCGCTCCAACCGGTGAACGTGTAGCCCGCATTGGGAATTTGTGAACAGTTGCTGCTCGACCCGTGCGTGACGGGATTGGGCGTGCAGGTGACGCTGCCGCCTGCGACAGGACTGGCGCTCCTAGTGATGACGTAGGTGCTTACGCTGAAGCTCGCGGTCAGCGTGCATGCCGCGGTAACCGCGGTGGTCGTGTACGTGTTGCCAACCAGTGAGCCACTGGTGCTACAGCCGCTCGCCACGCCCGCCAAGCTGTAGCCCATATTGGGTGTGATGGTGCACGTGGTGGTCGCGCCGTGGGGCACGGGGTTCGGCGTGCAGGTAATGCTGCCGCCCAGTGCGGGGTTCGCGACGGCTGTCACCGCGTAACTATTGGGCGTGAAGATCGCGGTCACGGTGCACGCCGATGTAACAGGCGCAGTGGTGTAGGTGATGCCACTGAGCGATCCGCTGCCACAGCCGCTGGCGCTGCTGAGCGTGTACCCGGCGTTCGCGGTGCCGGTGCAACCGGTGGTGGCACCGTGGGGCACGGGGTTTGGCGTGCACACTACGCTGCCACCCTGCACGGGACTTGCAGTGCCGGTCACCGCGTAGGTGTTCAGTGAGTAGTTCGCGGTGATCGTTAGGTTGGCGGTGACGTTCGACGGCGCACAAGCGCCGTTACCCGAGCAGGCTCCGCTCCAGTTCGTGAATGTGTAGCCCGCGTTCGGCATCTGAGAGCAAGCAGTGTTCCCGCCGTGATTTACGGGATCTGGCGCACACGTCACGGCGCCACCGGCGAGCGGGTTCGATTGCTTGAGGATGTTGTACGTGTTCACTGCAAAGCTGGCGGTGACCGTGCAGGCGGCGTTGATGGCGGGCGTGGTGTAGGTGTTGCCGCTGAGCGAACCGGTGCCGCAACCGCTTACGCTGCTCAACGTGTAGCCGGCGTTGGTGCTGACCGTGCAACTGGTCGTAGCTCCGGGCGCGACAGGGTTGGGGGTGCAGGTGACGCTGCCGCCCTGCGTCGGACTCGCGGTGCCGGTGACGGCGTAGCCGAAATTCGCGGTTACCGTCAGGTCGGTGATGACGTTGGTGAGTGTGCAGGCGCCGGTTCCCGTGCAAGCACCGCTCCAACCTGCGAACGCATAGCCCGAATTGGGTGTTTGCGTGCAAGTGGAACTGCCGCCGTAGGTCACGTCCTTGGGTGTGCAGGTTACCGTGCCGCCCGCTGCGGGGTTGCGAGTGCTGGTTACTTGGTGGGACGCCCCCGGCTCGAAAGTCACGCGAAGCTTGCAATTGGCCGTCATCGGGTCGACCGTGAAGTTGACGTTGCCGACGCCGCTCACCGTACCCGTGCAGGTGTCGTTCCAGAGGGACACGACGTAGCCGCTGTCTGGCGTCGCGGTAAACGTTGGCGTCGCCTGATACGCCACCACTTGATCGGTAGCGGGGCTAATGGCGCCGTTACCGGTTGTTGCAGGAGTGACCTGGTACCCACGCGGTGCGCTGCAATTGGCGTTGGTGCCGCCGTTGAGTCCGATGCAACTCCACGAGTACGTGCTCGTGCCCGCAGTGACTGCGCTCGCGTTCGTCGGGCTGCAAAGATTGGCGGTGGGTGCCAATGTCAAGAGTGGGCTGCTGCCTGAATTGTGCGACGATCCGCAAACAGCATTGAGTGGAGCTAGCCTGTCAAACGAAGCAGACGGCTGCCCGCCGCGCACGAGCCGAACGGGAAGCGGATCTGTCTTGTAGTTGTATCCGAAGACACCGGCATAGAAATCGAGAGACCACGCCGAGTCTGGGCTGAATGCGACTGTCGTGGAACTCCACGCGTAAAGACGTTCGAGAGTGGAGAGGCCAGGAAATGCCGCGCTATCAATCGCTGGGAACCCGACTCCTCTTTGCGCGAAGCTTTCCAGCTCATTTTTATTGGGTAAACGCCAGTCATCAAAGCCGTGGGCACTCACCCCGTTGGCGAATTTAACTGCATTCAACGCTTCACGCCAGGTGTATACGCTGAAGCTGCCGCTACCGCAGTCCGCGCCATAAAGGCCCCACAAGCAACGATCCCAAACGAGTCCAGTTTCAGTGTCGGTGACCGTGCCGTCGCCGTTGACGGTGAACGCCCCCCACGCCAGTGTCGGCAGCATCAAACCGAACGCGCAAAGCACCGCGATCGTGCGCGACAGAAAGTGTGCAAGTGAATTTACGGTGTTCATAGCGGTGTCCCGAAATGTGCTGCGAGGTTCTAGTAATGTTGTTCTAGGGCGGTGCGCACGGTCGTCACACCGTTTCTGCGTCTGGGTCGTCGAGGCACTTCTTCGCTCCCGTGCGCAAACCGCTGCGGCATAAGGATGGCAACAATTAAGGTTGGCCGAAGGTCGCGTGACGGCATGGCGTGATTTTCCTGCGGTGTCCCGGATGCTCGTGTCACAAGGCCCGACGCACAAGACGTACGTACGAAGTTGAAGTGATGGCCGCGGACCCTATAAAACCCCAATGGAAATCGACAGTCCATACTTCCCCGTTAACCGCTTCCGAAGTCCAGTAATAGTCCGCGACGGTAGACGGAAAATGCCCAGCGTCGATGACTGGGGCTGCAAGACGTCCGTTGTGCACAATGCTCAACAGTTCACGGGTGGTCGGCAAACGCCACGCGTTTCCAGCGGTGATGGCGCCGCACCTCGCATTAGAGTTGTCGCCGAGGTTTGAGCTATTTGCGGTAGTCCAAGTCATTGGCCCCTGTGACTGCAAGCTCCACACGCGCCCCGTGACGTTATCTTTAGTGCAGGCCCAGTCTGTGCTAGGTGTGGCGCTGGGTGTCCCCGAAGTGTTCGCTAGGAGCCCCACGTGGCAATTCGGTCCGTTGATCACGGTGCCGTTCCACAACACGCACGAGAAGTCAAAGCCCGCCGCGCCGCCACCGACTTTGCTTAGCGCACCCGCTGCCGCAGCCGCGTCGCGTCCGTAGCGACCGTCTTGATGCGGCCGCGTGCCGGTGTTGCCCGCCGTGGCTGCGTCGCATGCGACAGCAACGTCGCTTGCGTCGTAACAACTGGTCTGGCCCGTGTCGTTGAGCGGCGCGGATTGGGCATGGCTCAGGGCGGCCACGACAGCGATGGCAGCGGCGGCGAGTCGAGGTAGGGAGCGGAGCAGATCAATCATGGGAATTGGCTCTTTGCGTGAAACGTGGAGACGCCCACTGGGGTGAGGCGTAGAAACGATGGTTCATGCAGCAAGAACGCAGCAGGGACGGCAAATCGGACATTTCGTTTGCGGTGTCAGCGAAAGTGGGGCGCTGCGGATGGCGCGAGCTATTGGAAATGAGCGCTGGCGCGGCTTTCGGGGTGATGGGTCGGGCGCGCCGGCAGCGTCAAGCCAGCGTTTAGTGCTGTGTGGGAACGGGCTTGCCCGCGATTGGTGGTCAGGGCCAATCCCGTTCGATTACGCAACATGTAGGCGACGACTTGGCCGCGCTGTCAAAGCACCGAGCGACGCCAAGTCGTCGCCTACAGCCCTATGCGAACGGTATTGGGTCTGGGTCCGGGTGGTGCGGCTAAGAAGCGCGCTCATCGCGGGCGTGAGCCCGCTCTCGCCCGCGAGCGCGGCTGATGCCGCGCCTACAGGGCGGCGGGTGGCTCGCTAGCGCAGCAAGGCTTGGAGCGCGGGATCGGTGAAATCATCGACGACGTGCAAAACATGTTCGGTGTTTGGAAGTGCCGCGAATTGCCCCCGCGAGAGGGTGGTCGCGACGACTACGCACGCCATTCCGGCGCGACGGGCGGCTTCGATACCTGCGGGGGCGTCTTCAAACACCACGCAGTTGGCGGGTTCGGCTCCCAATCGCGCGGCGGCGGTCAAGAAAATTTCCGGATCAGGTTTGCCGCGTTTTACGTCGGCCGCACCGACGACCGCATGAAAGCGCTCGCGCAGTTTGAGCGCGTCCAACACGATTTCAATATTCGCCGGCGGCGCGGCCGTGCCCACAGCGCGCGGATGTCCAGCTTCGATGAGTTGTTGCAAAAATGCATCGAAGCCGCCAATGGTCTGCGCCTTCGGCGCGTAAAGCTCGCGGTAATGCGCCTCTTTTCGCGCGGCGTGGTGGGCTACGTCGGCGCTACTTACAGTGCCGCCCAGCAGTCGTGGCAGGATTTCCGCGTTGGTGAGTCCGGCTGACCATGCGAAAAATTCGTCCCGATCAACGGTGAGCCCCAAATCGGTGAGCATTGCGTCCCACGCCAGTTGGTGAAAGGCCATGTTGTCGACCAGTGTGCCGTCCATGTCAAAAATAAAAGCTCGCAACATCACTCCCGTATGAAAAACGTCATAAAAAGCGCTGGAAACCGCGCCAAACGGGCAATCCCGCGTTGACAGCGTGCCCGGCGCTAAGCATAATCGACAGGTTTTTTAATCGGAGGATTCCGTCACATGAAGCAAATCAATAAATTCGCTCTCGCAGCGATCGCAGTAGCCGTAGCAGCCGGTCTGGCCGCTTGCGGTAAAAAAGAAGAGCCAAAAGCGGCAGCCCCAGCTGCACCAGCCCCAGCGGCTGACATGGTTGTCAAAATCGGTCACGTCGGTCCGACGTCTGGCCAGATCGCTCACTTGGGCAAAGACAACGAAAACGCAGCCCGCATGGCTGTCGAAGAAGCCAACGCCAAAGGCATCAGCATCGGCGGCAAGAAAGTTAAGTTCGAACTGCAAGCTGAAGACGACGCAGGCGATCCTAAGCAAGGCACCGCAGTTGCTCAGAAACTTGTTGACGCTAAAGTTGCTGGCGTTGTCGGGCACCTGAACTCCGGCACGTCGATCCCAGCTTCTGCGATCTACAACACGGCTGGCATTCCACAAATCACCCCATCGGCCACCAATCCTAAGCTCACGGCTCAGGGTTTCAAAGGTGTGTTCCGTACGGTTGCTAACGACGTTGCTCAAGGCGGCGCGATCGGCACCTTCGCGGTTAAAGGCATGGGCGGCAAGAAAATCGCCATCATCGACGACAAGACTGCCTACGGCGTAGGTCTGGCCGACGAAGCTGAAAAAGCGATCAAAGCCGCTGGCGGAGCGATCGTCATTCGTGAAGCTCTGGCTAACGAAAAAGAACAAGATTTCAAAGGCGTTCTGACCAAAGTTAAGGCCAAGAACCCTGACGTGATCATGTTCGGCGGCATGGACGCTCAAATGGGTCCAATGATGAAGCAGATGAAAGCACTTGGCATCAAAGCTAAGGCCATCGGCGGCGACGGTGCACAAACCGGCGAATTCATCAAGCTTGCTGGCGATGCTGGCGAAGGCGCTTACGCAACGCTCGCAGGTCTGCCGAAAGAGAAGATGCCACAAGGCGCGGCTTTCTACGACAAGTACAAAGCGAAGTTCAACGTTGAAGTTCAGGCTTACGCACCGTTCACCTACGACGCGACCAACATCTTGATCGAAGCCATGCAAAAAGCTGGCACGACGGACGGCGCTAAAGTGATCGAAGCGATCAAAGCTGGCTCGTTCACTGGCGTTGCAGGCACCTACGCCTACGACGACAAGGGCGACATGAAAGACGGCGCAATCACCGTGTTCGTGGTCAAAGGCGGCAAGTGGGAAGCCGCTCAGATCATCGGCGGACCGAAAGAAGCTGCTCCGGCCGCTGCTGCTGCTCCTGCAGCCGCCGCTCCAGCTGCACCAGCTGCTGCTCCAGCCAAAGAAGAGAAAAAGAAGTAATTCTTTAGCTCTGAGGAAAACGGCACCTTCGGGTGCCGTTTTTTTTGAGCGAACTACTTACAGCTTTATTGCATTAACGACCGCCATGCGGTCGTTACATGAGCTTTTTGTCTAAAGTCGACTGTAAGATTTTTAACCGTTAAAACGCCACAGGCTGGTCGCCCAACATAAAAAGCTGTAAGCAACCGTCACCAAGCGTGAAGCTACATCTCCCCCATCATCGCCATCGAGCGAACCGCCGAATGCCCGTGATCGAAGCCCACAATGCAGTGATCGAGCACTGCGACGTCAATCAGTGCGAGACTTTCTTTCAAGCGTTGGGTCAACGAGCGATCCGCTTGACTCGGCGTCGTGGAGCCCGACGGATGATTGTGCGCCAAGATGACCGACGCGGCGTTTTTGCTGAGCGCTGCGCGCACCACTTCGCGAGGGTACACGCTCGTTTGCGCGAGCGTGCCACGAAACAGCACTTGCATTTCAATGAGGCGATGCTGCGCGTCAAGCCACAGCGCGACGAACACCTCCACGCGTTCGTGCCCAAGTGAGAGACGCAAATAGTCTTTGACGATGTCCGGCGCGTTAAGGAGCGGCCGCTCGGTCATGGTGCTCGCGAGCGCGCGACGGGCCAGCTCAACGGTGGCTTGCAGCTGCACGAATTTGGCTTCGCCCATGCCATGCACTGCGCAAAATTCGTCGCGTGACGCGTTGATCACCGACGACACCGACCCAAAGCGCTGCAATAACTCACGCGCCAATTCGACTGCGCTTTTTCCCGTCACGCCAATGCGCAAGAAAATCGCCAAAAGCTCGGCGTCAGTCAACGCTTCAGCACCGCGCTCTAGTAATTTCTCGCGCGGACGATCATCCGCTGGCCAGTCCTTAATACTCACAATATGCGCCTTCCGCCGCAGCCAGAAACGGCTGCGCAGCGCATATTATGTGTTTATTTACAGTATTTGCAAGTGGTGAAAATTCTGAAGCGAGCGTGCACGCTCAGTCACTCACCGCGACGCGTATTTCCCCAGCTCCTGCTTAGCGATTGCCGCGCGATGCACTTCGTCCGGGCCGTCGGCGAAGCGCAATGTGCGCGCGCCGGCGTAGGCACCCGCCAATGGGAAATCGTCCGACACACCGCCACCACCGTGCGCCTGAATCGCCCAGTCGATGACTTGGCAAGCGACGTTCGGCGCTACGACCTTAATCATCGCAATGTTTTGCTTCGCGACTTTATTGCCGGCCACGTCCATCATCCATGCCGCATTAAGCGTGAGCAAACGCGCCTGATCAATCATGCACCGCGACTCGGCAATGCGCTCATGCCACACGCTTTGCGCAGCCACCGGCTTACCGAACGCGACGCGCGTCGTCAGGCGTTTGCACATCAATTCCAGCGCACGCTCGGACAAACCGATCAAGCGCATGCAATGATGAATTCGCCCCGGCCCCAAACGACCTTGTGCGATTTCGAAGCCACGGCCTTCGCCGAGCAACATATTGGCCGCAGGCACGCGCACGTTCTCAAACGTCATTTCGCAATGGCCGTGCGGCGCATCGTCGTACCCAAACACATTGAGCGGACGAATCACCGTCACACCCGGCGCATCGGCCGGCACGAGAATCATCGATTGTTGCGAGTGCTTTGGAGCGCTCGGGTCGCTCTTGCCCATCACGATGTACACCGCGCAGCGTGGGTCGCCCGCGCCGGAAATCCACCACTTGCGGCCGTTGATCACATAGTCGTCACCGTCGCGAATGATGGAGGTTTCGATGTTGGTCGCATCGCTCGACGCAACTGCGGGTTCCGTCATCGCAAACGCAGAGCGAATTTCGCCCGCGAGCAAGCGTGGCAGCCATTCGGCTTTTTTCTCGGCGCTTGCGTATTGAATGATGGTTTCCATGTTGCCGGTATCAGGCGCGGAGCAGTTGAAGACTTCTGGTGCCCACGGAATGCGCCCCATAATTTCAGCCAGCGGCGCGTATTCCATGTTGTTGAGCCCTGCGCCGTATTGGTCGTGCGGGCAAAACAAATTCCACAACCCTTGCGCTTTGGCAATGGGCTTTAACTCTTCAATGATGCGTGTCGGCGTCCAACGCTTTCCGGCTTTGGTGTTCTCAGCAATGTCTTGCTCAAAGCGGTGCTCGTTCGGGTAGATGTGCTCATCAAAAAACTTGAGCAATTGCGCTTGGTACTGCTTTACTTTGTCTGAGTGCTGAAAGTCCATAGTGTCGTCTCCTTTGAATTCTGTGGCTGCGCGTGATGAGCTAGATTGTGCGACGGATTGTTCGCTGCACATTGAGCTATCGCAACGCGGAAGCGGTGGTGCCGTACTTTAGGTGTGGCCAAAAATCTATCGAATTTGCTGCGCGACCGTCCACGCTTGTTCGGCGATAGGTCTTGCAGCCTTGCCCATAGCGACAGCCTGTGCGCTTGACGCGGTGCCGTCAACCACGCGCTTACGAATGCCCTGCAAAATGCCCGCCATGCGAAACATATTGAAGGCCATATAAAAATCGAAATGTTCAATGCCGCCAGTTCGCCCGGTGCGCTCGCAATAGCGCGCGATGTAATCCTTCACCGAGGGAATGCCGGTGCCGGTCAAGTCCGAGCCACCGAGCCCGCGTCCTGCGCCTGCGGGTAAGTACCACGTCATGCAGTGATACGCGAAGTCCGCCAGCGGATGCCCGACGGTGGACAGCTCCCAATCCAGCACCGCCAAAATACGCGGCTCGGTGGGATGGAAAATCACGTTGTCGAGCCGGTAATCGCCGTGCACGATGCTTGTTTCTTCGCCCGGTGGAATGTGTGCGGGAAGCCATTCAATCAGCGCTTCCATCGCCGGGATCGATTCCGTTTCCGAAGCACGATATTGCTTCGTCCAGCGCGCGATCTGGCGCGCGAGATAACCCTCGTGCTTGCCATAGTCCGACAAGCCAGCGGCCACGAAATCGACTTGATGCAGCGCCGCCATCACACGATTCATTTCGTCAAAAATTTCTGCGCGCTGGGTGGGCGTCATGCCCGGCAGCTGCGGCTCCCAGAAGACACGACCTTCCACAAAATCCATCACATAAAACGCGCGGCCGATCACTGATTCGTCTTCGCATAATGCGTGCATCGCGGCCACTGGCACGGCGGTGCCCGCGAGGCCGCGCATTACGCGAAATTCACGCTCAATGGCATGCGCCGACGGTAGCAATTTCGCGACGGGGCCGGGCTTGGCGCGCATCACGTAGATTTTGCTGGGTGTGATGAGCTTGAACGTCGGGTTGGATTGCCCGCCTTTGAACTGCTCAACGGTAAGCGGCCCGGCGAAACCGACAACGTGCACCCGCAAATACGCCTCAAGCGCCGCAACATCAAAGCGATGCTGCTCTGCGACTTCTTTGGTACCTGTAAACAACTCTGTTCGACTTACGTTTTCAGTCACGCCCAATGTCCTCCCGTTGACCGTTGAAACGATCATTCCGTCAATGCTATTGCAGTGACGACGCGGACAGCGTTTCAATCGTGATTTATTGATCGTAACCCGGAAAGCGACGATCAAGCCGCCGTAACAAGGCGGGCCACATCAGCATGCCGCCCTGACCGCGCGTCACCTGTTTGGATTGGGCCGTTGCCCCGTCCACAATGCGCTGCGGAATGTGAACCAAATCGCCGCCCACTTGCGCGCGGACTTGAATCATGCAAGCCGTCTCAAAGACGTACATCAACTGGAACGCGTCCGCGATGGTCGGCGCGACGGTTAACAGGCCGTGATTGCGCAGCATCAAAAAGTTCTTGTTGCCGAGGTCAGCAACGAGGCGAGGTTTCTCGTCATCGAGCAGCGCCACGCCTTCGTAGTCGTGGTACGCAAGGCTCGCCAACACAAAAATAGATTGTTGCGAAATAGGCAACACGCCGCTCTTTTGTGCGCTCACGGCCACGCCGTTGATGCTATGCACATGCAGGACACACGCTGCGTTGTCACGCGCGGCATGCACAGCACTGTGAATCACAAACCCGGCTGGATTGATCAGGTACGGATTGTCGTCAAGCTTGTTGCCTTGCAGATCAATCTTCACGAGCGAAGACGCCGTGATTTCTTCAAACATGAAGCCATACGGATTGATCAGAAACTGGTGATCAGTGCCCGGAATTTTCGCAGTGATGTGCGTAAAAATCAGATCGTCCCAACCCATCATCGCCACCGCGCGGTAGCACGCAGCCAGATCTACGCGCGTTTGCCACTCTTCGGCGGAGACGCTTGCTTTCACCTGTACCGGATTCCAACCAGTCATCTTGGCCCCTTTAGTGGCTCTTAAGCGCTCAAACTACCAATATAGGCTCGAACGATCTCATCAAAATTTGCGTCCGCGGTCATGCCCAACGATTTTCCGCGTTCAGCGGAGAATGCCTGTGGCCATGACGAAACCAATCGATCAATCACAGGATCAAGTTGCCACGTTACGCGTGCCGCCACGCTGTCACCGGCCACGCGGCGCAGGCTTTCCATCATCTCACGCACCGACACGGTGATGCCCGGCACGCTCACGCTACGTGTGTTCGTCAATGCGCTTGCGCTCGCTTCGTGACCGATCAAAATATTCTCAATCACACGCGGCGGGCTTTGCACCCACATCTTCGTCTCGGGCGCGGTCGGGCATACGGCGTCAACGCCCGCCAGCGGCTCGCGGATGATGCCGCTGGCAAAACTTGACGCCGCCTTGTTCGGTTTGCCCGGACGCACCGTCACCGTGGGTAAGCGCAGCGAACGACCATCAATAATGCCGCGTCGCGACATGTCCGACACTAAGAGTTCGCCCATGGCTTTTTGCGCGCCGTACGAGCCTTGTGGCGTGAGAATTTGATCGTCGGGCAGCACCGCGGGCAGCGCGCCACCGAATACCGCGATGGAGCTGGTGAATACGAATTTTGGCGGCGCGGGTAGCGAACGCGTCAATTCGAGCAACGTTCGTGTTGCATCGACATTCACGCGCATCCCGATGTCGAAATCAGCCTCGGCTTGCCCGCTCACAACCGCAGCCAAATGAAAAATGCTGCCCGTGTTCGGTGTGAGCGCTTTCGCGAGGACTGCGCGGTCCGCGATGTCACCGACTACTTGCGAGACACGAGTGTCGGCAAGCCACTGCTCGCCTGACGCGGCAGCCATATCGACCAGCACAAGCTCGGTCACGCCCTGCGGTTGGCCCGCTGAGTCGGTCAGCAAACCGCGCTGCAAAATCTTAGCGGCAAGTAATTTGCCCAGAAACCCGGCTCCGCCGGTAATAACAACGCGCATGATGTGACCTTGAAGTGGGGAGGATCGCAAAGGCTTTCCGAGCATCGATTCTAGAATCAGCAGATGTCAGCGCCCCATGAACATCTCATAAGCATTGCGGACGCACTTGCGGAGCGCGGTTGGTACGTAGGCGAGTCGATTTTTGATGACACCCTCTCGCAGTCGTTAGCGTTGCGTGCGCGTGCTCTGGCAACTGCAGGACACTTACACGCAACCAAAGTGGGCCGTGCGGCTTTGGCCCAGCAAAGCACTGTACTTCGCAGCGACGAGACATATTGGTTAGACGAAACCCCCGACGATGAAGCCGAGCGTAGCGCGCTTGAACGCATCCATCAATTCCGCGCGCGACTCAATGAATCGTTGTTTATAGGCGCGCAAGCCGCAGAGCTGCACTTCGCGCGTTACACGCCTGGTGCTTTTTACAAAACGCATTTGGATCGCTTTCGCGATGATGACGTTCGGGTTGTCTCGATGGTTTTCTACTTAAACGAGGCGTGGCCCACGGACGCTGGCGGGGAGCTTTTGTTGTACGCCGCAGACGGCAGCGGCGCAGTCGAGGCGCGCGTATTGCCAACGGTAGGTACGATGGCGTGCTTTTTGAGTGACCGATTTCCACATGAGGTGTTGCCCGCGACGCGCGAACGTTACTCGCTTACTGGCTGGCTTCGACGCGCACCCGCTGGTGTTTGACGCCGATTTTTTGTAGGAAGATTGATGAGAGTTTTGATTCAACGTGTGACGTCAGCGACGGTGACGGTCGACGGCAACATCACGGGCGAAATTTGCGGCGGATTGTTGTTGCTCGTTGGGATTACACACGCAGACACCGAAGCCATAGAAGATCGCATGGCTGACAAAATCGTGAAGCTACGGATCTTCAGCGACGAGCAAGGGCTGATGAATAAGAGCCTGCTCGATACGGGCGGCGCATTACTCGCCGTGAGCCAATTCACGCTCTTTGCGGATGCGAAAAAAGGCAATCGACCGAGCTACACCGATGCGGCGCGACCCGAACAGGCCTCGCCCGCCTTTGATCGGTTTGTGGCGAAGCTCGCCACACGAATCGGTCGCCCCGTCCCGACCGGCGTGTTCGGCGCGGACATGAAAGTGAGCCTCATTAACGACGGTCCGGTGACTATTTGGTTGGATTCGGAGGCGCTGTGACCAAGATCGCAACTGAGCTCGACCACATTGTTGTCGCTGCCAATACGTTGGATGAGGGTCGCCTATGGGCGCGTGAGGTGTTGGGTGTCTCGCCTTTCGGTGGCGGGAAACACGACGGGCTCGCCACGCACAACACTCTCATCAAGTTAGATGGCAAGCGCTACCTTGAAATCATCGCCATTGACGCTGACGCCGGTGCGCCGTCGTTCCCGCGTTGGTTCGGTTTGGACACGCACGAAGTGCGCACGTTGATTGCGCACGAGCCGCGTTTGGTTTCTTGGGTTGCACGCTGTGCGGGCGCGCCCGATGCCATCGAACGTTTGGCCGCAACGCCGGGTTACGAAGGCCGTGTCGTTCGGCCCGCGTCGCGTGGCGATTTTCGGTGGCGCTTCGCATTTACGGCTGACGGCCGACGGATCTCCGGTGGTGTGATGCCGCACCTCATTCAATGGGATTGCGCGACACATCCGTGTGAGCGTCTGCCAGAGGCGGGCGTTGCGCTGTCGTCGCTCACACTGGGCGCAGTGGTGCCCGAGCGCGCAGCAGCCACGTTAGAAATGCTGAATTTTTCTGATCCCGTCGTGCAAATCGGACAAAGCAGTTCCGCGCAACTCGTCGCCACACTGCAAACGCCTAAAGGTATCGTCGTTCTGGATTAATTCTGTTTACGAATCCATCAGACACCGGCGTGCTGTTGCTCAGCAACGCAGCAGAAAAATTCTCACCCCAACGACGCTAAGCCAAACCTAATGCGTTTATCCGCACCCACTTCGCGCGTCAACCGCCCAATGCGCCAGCCGTGATTCACATGCGCGACAGCCTCGGCGATCGCGAAAAATAATTGATGGTTATCGAGCTTGCGGCGGAAGAGAACGGGGATGAGTTCTGCCGCCGTTTTCGGACTGTCGAGCACGGCCGCGTAAAGCTCGTTCATGCGCTCTTCGTGGTGCGTTTCTAGTGCCTCAACGCGTGCTTTGATCCCCCGAAACGGCAAGCCGTGCGACGGCAACACGAGCGTGTCGTCTTCGCAATATTTGAACGCTTGCAACGAGTTCACGTAGTCCGACACTGGGTCAGTCAGCGGCGTCGCTGGCCATACGTTCACGTTGGTGGAAATCTTCGGCAAAAGCATGTCGCCCGAGATCAACAGTTTGAGTTCTTCGCAATAGAAACTCAGGTGTTCAATCGTGTGGCCGTAGCCCACAATCGCGGTCCAAAATTTCCCGCCGATTTCGAGCGTGTCGCCCGGCGTGATGCGGTTGCAGCACGGAGGGCGCGAGGGCACACCGCCGCTGTAGGTATTGCCACGATTCGCGGTGACATCCACCTGCTCTTCGGTGAGGCCGTGCGCGCGAAAAAAATCCGCCAGTGCGGCGCGTTGGTACGGCCCACTGCCGTCAGCGACGTGGTGCGCCGCGAGCAGTTCCATCAAGCTCATCTCAACGATGATCGGTCCTTCATGCGTCGCAAAACGCTCGGCCAACCACTGTGCGTTACCAATGTGGTCGGGGTGATAGTGCGTGAGGATGATGCGCGTGATCGGGCGACCGCCGAGCGTTGTTTTGAAGTGTTGCTCCCACAGCGCGCGCGTGGCCTCAATGCCAAAACCCGTATCCACTACCGCCCAGCCATCGACCTCTTCAATGAGCCACAAATTGATGTGGTCCAGCGCGAACGGCAGCGGCGTACGAATCCATTTCACGCCGGGCGCGATGTCAATGCATTCGCCGCCAGCGGGCGGAGCGTCGTAGGGGAAGCTCAAGGGGTTGGTAGCAGTATTCATGGTATCGATGCTAGCCGAATAGGCGGGTAATTGACGTGTGCGTAAACGAGCAGAGGAGATAATCACCCATCAACAAGGAGGCTCCATGAATTCACGTTTCACTACCCGCCGCAGCTTGCTCGCGGGCGCGGCTGCATTGCCCGCTGTCGCCACGTTTGGCTCAGGCACACTCGTCGCGAACGCGCAGGTGCCTGCGCAATCAAAAATTTACGTCGGCTTCGCCGCGGGTGGCGGTGCAGATCTCATCGCGCGAATGCTCGCCGACAAAATGCGCGAAGGACTCGCCAAGGGCACCCAAATCATCGTCGAAAATAAACTCGGCGCGGCCGGAAAAATCGCGGTGGACGCGCTACGTGCCTCGCCCGCCGACGGCAGCGCCATGCTCCTCGCGCCGCTGGTCACGCCCGTGCTCTCGCAGCTCACGTTCAAGAACCCCGGCTACAACCCGACGACCGACATGACACCCATCGGCATGGTTGGCCACTTTCAGTTCGCGCTAGCCGTCCCGCCCAATCATCCGGCGAAAACGATGGCGGAGTTTGTGACTTGGCTCAAAGCCAACAAAGACAAAGCCAACTACGGCAGCCCCAGCCCCGGCAGCTTGCCGCACTTCTTTGGCATCATGCTCGGCCGCGCCATTGGCGTGGACATGGTGCACGTCGCGTACAAAGGCGGCGCGCCGATGTTGAACGATCTGATGGGCGGCCAAATCGCCTGCGGTATGGACACCCACATCGAGCTGATCGAACTACACAAAAGCGGCAAAATTCGCATCCTCGCTTCGTTCGCCGAGAAGCGCACCGCCACATTGCCCGACGTGCCCACGATGGCCGAACTTGGGTTCAAAGACGCCGTCGGCAGTGGTTGGTACAGCCTGTGGGCGCCCGCAAAGACACCCGCCGCGACGATTGCCGCGTTGAATAAAGCGCTCAACAGCGCGTTGGCCAATGCCGAGGTGAAAGAGAAGCTACTGCGCACGGGCACCGAGCCCGCGACTTCGACTCCCGAAGGATTGGAGAAATTTCGGTTGGCCGAAATTGAGAAGTGGCGGCCGGTGATTGTGGCGTCGGGGTTTAAGGCGGACTGACGCGCGCCGCGCGTGAGGCATCCTCAAATCATGTAGGGCGCAATCTTATTGCGCCACAAATTGATACCAACCCACGTGGACTGGAAAGTCACGGCGCGTACTTGCCGCCGTTCGCCCCCAGCCTTCGCTGGGGCAGGCTCTGAGCGCAGCGAAGGATTCGAGGTGCTTTGTTTGCCACGGCTTCGTTTCGCCCGTTGGGCGAGTTACTTTTTGCGCCGCCAAAAAGTAACCAAAAAGCTCGCCCCGAACCCCGCTGTTCCCTGTGGTGCTCGCAACGGGCGGGACCCGCACAAATCGCCCGAAAGTTGCGCTAACGCGCAACCAGTGGGCTCATGGTGCGGGTCTACGACCGCCCGTTGCTCCGCTCCTCGGCGCGGGGCGACGGGGCGTTAAAGGCGAAAAGTGATCGCTTCGCGATTGGGTTTACCGGAACCCGGATGCGAGCATCCGGGCTACTTCGACACGCTGTTGCACAATCTCTGTTCCGCCGCGATTTCAGTATCCAGTCATGCGCTACTTACTCTGGGACTTTGACAACACGCTTGCCCATCGTCCGGGACTATGGTCGCAGTGCCTAGCCGATCTGGCGAACGAGATGTGCGTAGGGAAATCGGTTACCCGTGAGCTGCTCGTACCGCATCTTTCTACTGGATTTCCCTGGCAATCGCCCGAGCGTGCGCATCCACTTTTGTCCGACCCAGACGAATGGTGGGCGGCGCTTCGCCCTACTTTGCTTGATGCCGTTATCAAGGGCGTTGGCGTGTGTCCAACGCAAGCAGATTTGGTCGTCGACCGCGTCCGCGCCGAGTACACGAATCCGCAGCATTGGCATGTGTATCCTGACACTCGTGAAACGCTCGCCGAGCTTTCCTTGGCCGGTTGGTGCCACATTGTTTTGTCTAATCACGTCCCCGAGCTTCCAGAGCTAATTTCTGCGTTGGGGCTTGGAATTCATTTCGAGCACGTGTTTACCTCAGCGAAGATTGGTTTTGAAAAGCCCCACCCCGCAGCGTTCGCAGCCGCAGTGTCGGCCCTCACGCCGTATCGTCGCATCGTGATGGTTGGCGACAGTTTTGTGGCTGATTATCAAGGCGCGAAATCCGTGGGGCTCGAAGCGATACTCGTGCGTGGCAAACATCCGAATTGCGAGATTGCGTTTCAAGACTTGCGGCCTTTGCCGAACTACCTCAAAGAGTGAGTCGCTACGCAGCCCGTAACCCAATCGCGAAGCGATCATTTGTTGCCCGTAACGCCCCGTCACCCCGCGCCGAGGAGCGGAGCAACGGGCGGTCGTAGACCAAAACCATGAGCCCACTGCGCGCGGTTAGCGCGCCATCGGGCGATTTGTTTTGGTCCCGTCCGTTGCGAGCACCACAGGGAACAGCGGGGTTCGGGGCTAGCCTCTTTGCCTACTTTCTGGGCAATGCCAGAAAGTAGGTCGGCCGCCGGGCCGAGACCCGGCTAAGTGGCTCCGGAGTAGCCTCGTTGGTTGGTATCAATTTGGGTGCGGTGAACCGGCACCCTACCGGTTTACGCGCTGGATCCCCGCTTCGCGAGGATGACGGCATTCGAGAAGCTGGCGTTCGCGCCCAATCCACGTGGGTTGGTATCAATTTGTGGTGGGTTAAGAACCCAGCCTACGCGGGTTTACGGGCTGCTAGCGCCGCGGCCACTCCGTCCCGCCGTGCGCGAGCCGGATCACGTGCGATCCACGCGCTCACTTCTGCGTCATACGCCGGGTGCTTCGCGAGTAAGCGTTCCGCGCCGATCTTCATTAACGCTTGTGTATCGCTGCTAAACGACACGCCGCCCTCGTGCGCGACATACGCGTTGGGGCACAGCACATTGCGCAGGCCCGCTGCGGCTGCCCGCATGCAGAAATCATTTTCCTCGCCGTAGCCGCGCGGGAAATTTTCCACGTCGAACATGCCCACTGTCTCGCGGCACGTTGCCGAAATGAGCATGCAAAACCCCACGCCGGTAGGCAAATCAATCGGGTCGGCGCGCGATGCTCGCAGGGCGGTGGCGATGCGTTCGCGCTCGGTGCGTTCTGGCACCGGATGCGCGCGCGTGAAGTCGGGGAAGCTGCAAATCGTGGCGTTGTTCGAGAACGGTGTAACGGTGCCAATGGTCGCGTCGGCGGTGACGCAGGCGAGCATTTCGTCTAACCAGCCGCTGGTGACGAGTGCGTCGGAGTTGAGCAAGACCACATGCTCGCCGCTGCGTGCGGCTCTGAACGCTTGGTTCACGTTCCACGTAAAGCCGCGGTTCACGACGTTGTGGCGCACTTCGGTGTTGGCGTGTGCGAGCGAGTACGCGTCGAGCATCGGACGCGCGCGCGCGTCGGGGGAGGCGTCGTTGATGATGAGCGTACGAAACGGTGCGGCCACGCGCGCGGAGGCGAGCGCGCTCAGGCAACGTTCGGTGGACTCAAACCCGTTGTAGACGGGCACACATACCAAAATGCTCATGTATTAACTTTTACCTCGAAACGACAGGCAGGCGGTCGTTGCAGCCACTTTTACTATTAAGTCGAATGTTGAAAAAAACGCTTGAAACGACCGTCTAGCAGTCGCTCGTGCCAAAAAGCTGTTGCCGATATCTGTTCTCACGCGAATCAAACGCCGCTGCGCGCTGCGCCCGGAGGTTTACCACGTCCAATCGCATCGAGCCGCACGACGGCATGACCGTCCGCAGTTTTCTTCGGCGCGACTTTCCACGCATGACCGTAAATCACTTCAACGCTCATGCGAATCGCGCCGCCGTCGCGCCGCCCGGCGTCAAGTGCAGCTTCAATCGCGCGCAGCTTTCGCGGCGTCATCAATCCGCGCGGCTGCGATCGCATGGCGTTGGTTGCGGCCTGCGCTTTGAGGTCGCGCCAGAGCGCGTCGACGCTTGCGTATTCGAGCGTGATCAATTCCATGTCCATCACCGGATCGGCGAAACCCGCATGCACCAACATGTCGCCAATGTCGTGTAAGTCCGTGAAGCGCTGAACGCGTTCATCGGGCGCGATGTTCGCCCACGTGAGTGCGCGACGCAGCTCGATCAGCGTGTCCGGCCCCGGCGCGGTGAACATCATCACGCCGCCGACTTTGAGTACGCGATTCCATTCGGCGAACAGCGCTGGTAAATCGTTCGCCCACTGCAACGCAAAATTGCTCCAGAGCACGTCCGCGTGTTCGCGAGCGACGGGCAACGCGGCCATGTCAGCGACGACACCGCGCGTGTGGCCCGCGGGCGTTGCGTTTTTTCGAGACAGACCAAATCGCTCCAGCCAGTTTCCTTTTGGCGCATCTACCACCGGCGCTGCACGCGAAACCATCGCCGCCGATTGATCGATGGCGACGATTTCCGCCTCCGGAAATCGCGTGGCGAGCGAGCGCGTGTGCGTGCCCGGCCCGCAGCCGACATCGAGCACCACGGCGGGCGACAAACGCATGACATCGAAGCGCTCTAGCAACCGATTGCCCACTTCGCGTTGCACCACGGCGGCGTCGGCGTATGTCGTGACGGCGCGGTTGAAGCGCGAACGAACGAGCTCCGTGTTGAGCAATTCGGGTGCGCTCATCGTGGAGAGGCTTTCTGCAAATGTGCGAGCAACGCCTGCGCCGTCGCTTCGGGGTCGGTCAGGTGAGGAACGTGCGCGGAGTGCGGCAGATCGATGTGCGTGCCGCCCGTTGCGGCGGCGAGCCACGCGCTCGATTGACTGTAACTCAGACGGTCTAAGCGCCCGGAAATAGCAAGCACCGGTGCGCGAATGTGCGTAATTTCCGCGCGTAAATCCACGTCCGAAGTGAGCGCGATGCCGTCGTCGAGCGCGATGTGCGAAACCGGGGGCCGCGCCGCGCCAAGCTTCGCAAGCTCCGCCGCCAGCGGAGCATATTTCGCGGCCAAATTGAGTTCAAAAAATTGCGCAAGTGTGCCCGCGTAATCGCGACGCAAGCCGCTACGCAGAAGCTCAAGCGCATGTGGCGTTGTCGCGTGCATCCAATCATCCGCACGCAAAAAACGCGGCGACGACGCGAGCGTCGTGAGGTGCGAAATCGCATCGGGGAAATCAATCGCCATTCGTTGCGCCACGGCACCACCCAACGACCAGCCGGCCACGGCGTAGCGCGGCGCAACGGCGCGCATCGACTGAGCAACCGCTGCGGCCATCGTCGGCAGGGTGAACGGCGACACTTCCGGGCTCAAGCCGTGACCCGGAAGATCGATCAAGTGCACGCGGCAATGCGGCGTCAGTAGCGGCAGCCACGGACGAAAAAATTCGCTGTGCAAGCCCCAACCGTGCAGCAACACAAGATCTATCCCCGCGCCGATGCTCTCGACGGGCAGCAGAGGCAAGGTAGGCAACGCAAGATCAAACGCGTCAGGTGGCGGCATGGGAAAATTTACGCGGACTGCGAACAAAGGCGAGAACCCAAATTTTATTGCGTAAGCTCTACGGCGCGAATACGGACCGGATGGCGGATGCGCCCGTGCCTGACCTTGCGCCGTCACTGCAACCTCGCACTGTCGGCGCCACGCGCGCAATGCTGCAACGGATCGTTGAGCGCGCGTTGCCGCAGCCGTGCTTTTTTTGTGGCGATAGCAGCGCTGACGCTGTGTGTGAACCCTGCGTTCAAGAGCTTGCGCGCATTCCGGCGCAGGCTTGTCCGCGTTGCCAGTTGCCGGCGGCTAACGGACAAGTCTGTGGCCGCTGCATAAAACGACCTCCTGCGTGGCAGCGTTTGCAGGCGCTGTGGGTGTACGACTTTCCAACCAGCGACGCGATTGTTGCAATCAAGTATCGGCACGCGTTTTCGCTCTGTCACTGGGTTGCGACGCAGTGCGAATCATGGCCGTACTCCGCGACGGCGACGCTAATGCCCGTTCCGCTGGCTGCGGGACGGCTGCAGTTTCGCGGTTACAACCAATCTGAACTCATCGCCCGCGAAATCGGAAAGCGCTTTGGCCTGCGCACGGATGCAGACGCACTCGTTCGAATTCGTGAAACCGAGATTCAACAGCAGCTTGATCTGGTCGGGCGACGGCGCAATGTGCGACAGGCCTTCGCTGCGACGCGTTCACTCGCAGGAGAATCGGTCGTGTTGATCGACGACGTGCTCACCAGCGGATCGACGCTCAACGAACTCGCCCGCGCGGCATACGCGGCGGGCGCGGATCGTGTGGACGCGTTTGTTCTTGCACGCGTGCAGCCGCCGCGAGCGCGCGAGCGAATTACGCCTTTCAAAAAATCAGTGGCCTAAGCTAGGCAAAGCCAGGCGAAGCCACGCAAAGCGACCCAAGCTATTTCTATGATTCATGTCGTTCTAGTCGAACCCGAAATTCCACCCAACACCGGCAACGTGATTCGCCTGTGCGCCAACACCGGGGCGACGCTTCATCTGGTGCGTCCGCTCGGCTTCCCGCTGGAAGACGCACGCATGCGCCGCGCGGGTCTCGACTATCACGAATACGCGACGATGCAAGTGCATGACGATTGGACCGCATGCAAAGCGGCGCTCTCATTACTCGGCGTGACGCGCATGTTCGCCATTGAAACCTGCGGCACGCGTGCGCCGCACGACGTGACGCTCGCGCGCAACGATGCGTTCGTGTTTGGCTCGGAAACGAAAGGGCTGTCTGCCACCGTGCTTGAAGATTTTTCAGCGGAACAGCAATTGAGATTGCCGATGAGGCCCGCGATTCGTAGTTTGAATCTATCGAATTCGGTCGCGGTGACGGTGTATGAGGCGTGGCGGCAATTGGGCTTTGAAGGGGCGGGCGTTTAGATGCGCGAGATCAGCACAAAAAAAAGGCCCCGAAGGGCCGTTTTTCTTGGAGCAGGCGAGCGACTACGCCGCCTTCTTGTCCATGTCTCGCAACTCGCGTCGCAGAATTTTTCCAACAGGGGTCTTCGGTAAATCCGCGCGGAACACGATGTATTTCGGTTTCTTGTAACCCGCGAGATTGGCTTCGCAATAATCGCGCACTTGTTGCTCGGTGAGGTTCGGGTCTTTCTTGACGACAAACACTTTCACGGCTTCGCCTGATTTGTCGTCAGGCACACCAATCACCGCGCATTCCATCACGCCGGGGCAGCTCGCGACGACATCTTCGACTTCGTTTGGATACACATTGAAGCCTGAGACGAGCACCATGTCCTTCTTGCGGTCCACGATCTTCACGTACCCGCGCTCGTCCATGACGCCGATGTCGCCGGACTTGAAGTAGCCGTCGGCCGAGAAAACTTTGGCCGTTTCGTCGTCGCGTTGCCAGTAGCCGGCCATCACTTGCGGGCCTTTGATGCAAATTTCGCCAGGCTCGCCCATTTTCACGGGGTTGTTGTCATCATCACGAATCGCGATTTCGGTAGACGGCAGTGGCATGCCAATAGTGCCCGAGTACGCGTCTGTATCAGTCGGGTTGCAGGTCGCAGATGGTGAAGTCTCGGAGAGTCCGTAGCCTTCAACAATCGGGCAGCCCGTTGCGGCCAGCCACTTATCGGCCACGGCCTTTTGCACGGCCATGCCGCCGCCGTTGGCAACGCGCAAGTCAGAGACGTCCAGCTCTTTAAACGTCGGGTCGTTCACCAGCGCGTTGTAGAGCGTGTTGACCGCAGGGAACATGTGCAGCTTGAACCCCTTGAGTGCTTTGATGGTGCCCGGAATATCGCGTGGATTCGGAATCAAAATTGATTGCCCGCCGGTGCGCAGCACCAGCAGATAACAAATCGTGAACGCGAAGATGTGATAGAGCGGCAGCGCGCAGACCGTAGTCATCTGCTCCGGCGGCTTTGGTTTCTTCGGGTTGTTCAACGCGGGCTGCATCCAAGCTTCGGATTGCAACACGTTGGCGATGATGTTGCGGTGAAGTAGCGTTGCGCCTTTCGATACGCCTGTCGTGCCGCCCGTGTATTGCAATACGGCGGGGTCATCAAATTTTGCTTTCGATGGCGACAGCGCGAGCGGTTTGCCCTTCGCCATCGCGTCATTAAATTTCACAGCGGTGGGCAGCGAAAACGCGGGCACCATTTTCTTTTTGTTGCGCACGACGTAGTTAACAATCGCGCCCTTCAAGAAGCCCATCATGTCGCCCATCGATGCGAGCACGATGTGTTTCACCGGCGTCTTGTCGACCACTTGTTGCAGCGTCGCGGCGAAATTTTCGAGAATGATGATCGCTTTCGCGCCGGAGTCCTTGAGCTGGTGCTCAAGCTCGCGTGGCGTGTAGAGCGGGTTCACATTCACGGCGACGAAACCGGCGCGCAGAACCGCCGCAACAGCGACGGGATACTGCAACACGTTGGGCATCATGCAGGCGACGCGGTCACCTTGTTGCAGGCCAAGACTCTGCAAATACGCGCCGAGCGCGCGCGAATATTCGTCAACCTGCGCGTAGGTAATCGTCTTGCCCATGCAACTAAACGCTGGGCGCGAAGCGTATTTTTGAAAGCTCTCTTCGAGCAATTGAACGATGGAGGCGTACTGATCGAATTTGATCGTAGCGGGCACGCCAGCGGGGTAATGTTTAAGCCACGGGAAATCCACGAGGTCCTCCTTTTTCTGATGCGTCTAAGCAGTGAATCAGCCCGCGCACCGTTGCCGGACTTCCTCGCGCGGCGGCTGATGATGCGGAGCATGATAACAGCGCGTTTCGCTATGGCGAAGCCACGAAAAACTCAAACGCGGTGCGATGATTTTGTGCGTCTGCTACGGTGTCCCCGTTGCGCAAAAATCGTAGGCATGGACGGTGCCTCGACTGAGATTCGCACATTCAGGCCACGCATTTTCGTTGTCAGTCGTACATCTTTATGGCGCTATCGACTGCTGTATGGGGATTTCGTTCAATTTTTCTATTATGTCGACTATACGAATAATTCGCGTTAAACGACCGTACAGCTGTCGTTTAACGCGAAAATCTATTGATTATTTCCCAAGCAAGGCTTTACGCAACCACGCTTGCCTGTCTTTGCGTGCGTCGTCGTTGAGCATTTCGTCGGAATCAAACATCAAGCGTGATTTCGGTTGCGACGCGGCGCGGTACAAATCAACCTGCTCCAACGTTTGCACCCACGCGTCACTGCTGGCGAACTGGAAGTGCAGCTTGGCGGGTGCAGCGAAGCCAATCCACTTTTCCGGATCCAGCGGTTCGATGGCGAGCAGATAGTTTGTCCACGCCTCTTTGTCGAAACTCTCGCGGAATTTTTTGGCGCGCGGCTGCTCGGTCACTTGCAGCCAGCCGCTCGGTTTGCCCGGCGGGCTCATGAGCACAGCCGCATCCACGCGTGGGTCCACCGCCGTGAGCAAGGCAGCCGCCCACGCGCCGTAGCGATGTCCGACCACGGCGAGTTTGTCGATATTG
The DNA here is from genome assembly GCA_040079845.1 of Casimicrobium sp. Classification (GTDB taxonomy): domain Bacteria; phylum Pseudomonadota; class Gammaproteobacteria; order Burkholderiales; family Casimicrobiaceae; genus Casimicrobium. Next base: position 34,782 of record JBEBJR010000032.1, read on the forward strand.
AACTCCGGACGCGCACCGGCCCAATCCATCGCGCGACGCGCGTCCATCACCGCGTTGCGAATCACGTCGGCATCGCCCTCGTTGTTGTTGGCGCGATGCACATACGGTTGCTTGAACGGCAGTTCGACAAGAAGCGATGCGATGCCGCTCGCCGCCAACGCCTCCGCTTCTTGCACAAACATGGCGCGCTTAACCTCCGAGCCTTCGCGGTGCAGCCACAACACGGTCGGATGCTTCGCCTTCGCCTTTTTGATCGGCGCGATCACCGTGACTTCAACGTCACCGCCCGTTGTCCGCGTGAGCTTCCATTCGGTTACGTCGCAACAACCGGCTTTGCGAAACACGCCGCCAGCGATCGCGGGAACGGATGCCGACTTCGCGTAGTCGAATAGTTGCGCGCGCTCGGGCGGCGCTTTTTCGGCCCACGCCGCGCCACTCACGGCAGAAATTACTAAACTCGCAGCCACGCCACGCGCGATGAGGCCAAGCGTGGTGCACGATGTAAACAGTCGCATGAAAGGTTCCTCCTTGATGAGACGACAGACGCAAAACCCTACTGGCCCAAATTGTCCGGGCCCATTGAAAAGGAATGGTCATGCTGATTAAACGCCCCACCGACATTTTGCCCTCAGAAATCACTTCGCAGTCGCAATTCAACGCGCGCCGCGACTGGATTAAGCAAGCGGCCTCGATGGGCTTGATCGCTGGTTTGCCCGCGATCTCCGCCTGCACCGCCGAAGCGCAAGGCGCGCGCCTAGCGGGCGTAAAGCCCAATCCAGCGTTTTTGCTTCCAGACGAAAAGATCAATAAGCTCGAAGAATTCAAGAATTACTGCAATTTTTACGAGTTCGGCACCGACAAAACCGATCCCCCCGCTTACGCAAAATCGCTCAAAACGCGTCCGTGGACGGTGGCGGTCGAAGGCGAGGTGTTGAAGCCCAAAGTCTTCGACATCGATGAGCTGTACAAACTCGCACCGCTGGAAGAGCGCGTGTATCGCTTCCGCTGCGTCGAAGCGTGGTCGATGGTCGTGCCGTGGGTGGGCTTTCCGCTCTCGGCGCTGATCAACCAAGTGCAGCCCAAGGGCAACGCCAAGTACGTGGAGTTCGTGACGCTCGCCGACAAAGCGCAAATGCCCGGCCTGCGTGGCGGCGCGCTCGACTGGCCGTATACCGAAGGGCTGCGCATGGACGAAGCGATGCATCCGCTGACGCTCGTGACGCTCGGCGCGTTCGGCGAAATGTTGCCCAATCAAAACGGCGCACCGATTCGCATGACCATTCCGTGGAAATACGGCTTCAAAGGCGGCAAATCCATCGTCAAAATTCGATTCGTCGAAAAAGAGCCACGCACCGCATGGGTTAAAGCCGGGCCGCAGGAATACGGCTTCTATTCCAACGTGAACCCCACCGTCGATCACATGCGTTGGAGCCAAGCCACGGAGCGCAAACTGGGCGAGTTCAGCAAACGCAAAACCCTCATGTTTAACGGCTACGCAGAACAAGTCGCGTCCATGTACGCGGGCATGGACCTGAAAAAGTTTTACTAAATTGGGCGCGTTGAATCGTAGGGCGGGCGCTGCCCGCCTCGCGCGGTAGCGGCGGGCAATGCTCGCCCACAAACCGTGTTGCGACCACTCGCGCCAGCTATTGCTCGTTGGCGACGCACGGCGACCTACAGTCGCACGAACGTTGTAGAGACCGATTGCGAAGGTTGAAATCACGTCATCGCAATCAATTAAGCTTCTCCCCATGAGCCCTGACACCTACCAAAACGTTTATTTGCCGCTGGCCTACGCGCATCTCGCGACAATCGTGCCTGCCTTCGCAATTGGCACCTACATGATGTTTGCGCGCAAGGGCTCGCCACGGCATCGTCTGCTCGGGAAAACGTACATGCTGCTGATGCTCGCCACAGCCGTCATTACGCTCTTTATGCCCGCGCTCGTGGGGCCGACTGTATTGGGGCATTTTGGATTTATTCACTTGTTTAGCGCCATGGTGTTGATTTCCGTGCCACGCGCCTACAGCGCGGCACAGCGACACGACGTTAAAACGCACGCTGGAAGCATGATCGGGCTCTACGTGGGCGGAATCCTGATCGCTGGTGCATTCACGTTTATGCCGGGCCGATTGCTCAATACATGGCTATTTCATTGACCGCATCCGTTCCGGCACGCACATGGCGCAACCCGAGCGCGAGCGCGATCACGCGTATCAAATGGGCGTTAATAGTGATCGGCATGCTGCCGTTGGCACGCCTGGTTGCCGGTTTTTTACTGAATTCGCTGGGGGCCAATCCCATTGAATTCATAACGCGCTCAACGGGCACTTGGACACTCGTCGGTCTCGCGCTCACGCTCTCGATTACACCGCTGCGTACGTTGCTCAATTGGCCGTGGCTGGTGCGCCTGCGCCGCACCGCCGGATTGCTAGCGTTTTTCTATGCGTCACTGCACTTCATCACCTACATCTGGTTTGATCGATTCTTCGATTTCACGGACATTGTTAAGGACATCATTAAGCGCCCGTTTATCACTGTAGGTTTTGCGGCATTCGTTCTGCTTATTCCGCTCGCGGTGACGTCGAACAACGCCATCATAAAAAAGCTCGGCGCGAAACTTTGGCAGCGCATCCATTACGCGGTGTATTTAATCGCGGTGTTGGCGGTGATTCACTACTGGTGGTTAGTAAAAAAAGACCTGACGCAGCCGATTATTTACGCGGTGGTTTTCGCTCTGCTGCTGGGTCTGCGTGTGTTTTGGAAATGGCATAAGGTGCGGGCTACCAGCGCATAACATGCCCTGCGGCAGCGCAAATTCATGCAGGTTTCGCATACGCTCTCGCGTTAAACCGCGCTTCTGCCTAACATTCGTCGTATCGGTCGCCACAAGCGCCACACTCACGATTCGACACCCATGAAACGCGTACTCGTTCTCGGCGCTGGCATCCTCGGCGTTCACACGGCTTACTTCTTGCGGCAACGCGGCTACGAGGTGACGGTGATTGACCGTCAGCCCGGCCCGGCGCTCGAAACCAGCTTCGCCAACGGCAGCCAAATCTCGGTGAGCCAATCAGACCCGTGGGCGAGTCCGCATGCGCCGTTCAAGATTTTGAAATGGCTGGGCAAAGAAGATGCACCGTTGTTGTTTCGCTTGAAGCTCGATGTCAACCAATGGCGCTGGGGCTTGCGATTCCTCTACGAATGCCTGCCCAGCCGCGCCGAGCACAACACGCTGCAGGCCATGCGCTTGTCGGAGTACAGCCGCCGCACTTTGCAAATGCTGCGCAAAGAAACGGGCATTCAATACGACCACGCCGAGGCCGGAATCATGATGATTCACTCGAACGCGCAGAGCTTTGACGACGCCGCAAAAGCCGCGCAACTCTTGATTCGCAATGGCGAGCGCCGCGACGTGCTCTCAGTTGCGGAAGCGGTGCGCATTGAGCCCGCATTGGCCCACACCGCGCCCACGCTGGCGGGCGCGATTTATGCGCCAAACGACGAGTCAGGCGACGCCTACAAATTCACCATTGCGATGGCCGAGAAAGCCGCGGCGATGGGCGTTGAGTTTCGCTACAACACCACGATTAAGCGCATCGAGCGTTCGGGCGGCGTAGTCAGTGGCGTAGTCGTGGCGCACGCAGATCAGCCTGACGAAACACTAATCGCCGACGCCTACGTCGTTGCGCTCGGCTCCTATTCCTCCGCATTACTTCGCGGCGCAGGCGTTGATGCATTGGTCTATCCGGCAAAGGGCTACAGCGCTACGCTGCCTATCCTCAATCAGGCGGGCGCGCCGAAAGGCAGCATCACCGACGACGAAATGAAGATCGTGTTCACAACGATTGGTCAGCGTTTGCGGATTGCAGGGACTGCGGAACTCAACGGGTTTGACACCACGCTAAACCCCGTGCGCTGCGAAGCGCTTACGCGACGCGCGAAGCACCATTTTCCGGATTTGTGCGATTGGGCTACGGTTGATTATTGGACGGGCTTGCGTCCCGCAACGCCCTCGAATTTGCCCATCATCGGTCGATCAAAACTCAAAAATTTGTATCTCAACACTGGGCACGGAACGCTGGGCTGGACCGAAGGGCCGGGCTCGGCGCGGGCGCTGGCCGACATCATCGCCGGGAGCAAACCCGAGGTCGACTATGCGTTTTTGGGGATGCAGTAACGCGCGCCTCGTAAAATTGCGTTCCGTTCTGCCAATTAGTTTGCCTACGTGATTGCTCACCCTTGCTCCCGCCGCGCGACTGCTGCGCTCGTTTCGCTCTCGTTCGTCGCGTCGGTGCTTGCGCAATCACCCGCCACCGTCGCCGTGCCCGCGCGCGATACCGTCACGACACCCGCGACACCGGTCCCGGTGGCTATGCCAGCGGTTAGCGCTAGCGCCTATCTCGTCGTCGAAGCCACGAGCGGGCAAGTCCTCGCAGAACTGAACACACGCAAGCGGCGCGAACCTGCTTCGCTTACTAAGTTGATGACGGCGTATTTGGTGTTCGACGCGCTGCATCAGAAGAAATTGAGTCTCAGCCAGACTGTGCACGTGTCCGAGCGTGCGTGGAAGGCCGAAGGCTCGCGCATGTTCATTCAACCGGGCAAATCGATCACGACGGAAGAGCTGTTGCGCGGTTTGATTATTCAATCCGGCAACGATGCAGCGATCACGTTGGCCATCGCAGCTGCAGGCAGCGAAGCCGCGTTCGTCAACGCGATGAATCGCGAAGCCAAGCGATTGGGCATGAACGACACTGCGTTCCTAAATCCCACAGGTTTGCCAGCGCAAGGCCACTATTCGACGGCGCATGATCTTGCGGTGCTGTCGCTCGCTTTGATGCGCGACTTCCCGCAGTACACGCGTTTCTACTCCGAGAAAACATTCACCTACAACCGCATCACGCAAGAGAATCGCAACCGCCTGCTGTTCCTTGACCCCACGGTCGACGGCCTCAAAACGGGCCACACTGACGCTGCGGGGTGGTGTCTTATTTCCACCGTGAATCGCCCGCCACGCAAACTGCTCACAGTCGTGCTTGGCGCGCCCAATGATGCTGCACGTATCAACGAATCACGCAACCTTATCGAGTGGGCGTTTTCTGCCTTTGAAGGTAAGCGTCTGTACGAGGCGAAAAAGCCGATTTCGACGTTGCGCGTGTGGAAATCGGATGTGAACACAATTCCGGTTGGTTTTAATGATGATGTGACCGCCGTAGCGGACGCTGGAAAACTCAACGACCTCACGTCGGAGCTCAAGCTCGACGAACGCAAAATGGCACCGATATTGGCGGGCGACAAGGTGGGCACGCTCGTCGTCAAGCGCGCAGGAAGCGTCATCTATGAGCGCGATGTGGTGGCGATGGAGCCCGCGCTGTCTGGATCGATTTGGAAACGTGCGTGGCACTCGGTAGTGTTGTGGTGGAAAGGATTGTTCTAATGATTTATTTGAACGGGGCATGGATGCCCATTGAAGAGGCCAAGGTCAGCGTGCTGGATCGTGGTTTCATTTATGGTGACGGTGTGTATGAGTACGTACCTGTCATCAAGGGCAAGCCGTATCGCTTAGAGCAGCATTTGATTCGTCTTGACAATTCGTGCAAAGAAATCGGTTTGAAAAATCCGTACACGAATGCTGAATGGACGAAGCTCGTGCATGAAATCGTTGCCAAAAACGGCACGCACGATCAAGGCGTGTACTGGCAGATTACGCGGGGCGTGGCCAAGCGCGATCACAGTTTTCCGGTGGGCGTTGAGCCCACGGTCTTCATGATGTCCAACCCGTTACCCAAGCTCACGCAAGAGCAAATCGACAACGGTGTGCCGTGTTACACATTCCCCGACACGCGTTGGCATCGTTGCCACATCAAGAGTATTTCGCTCTTGGGCAATGTACTCGCGAAGCAGCACGCAAGCGAGCAGGGCGGTGCGGAAGTGGTCATGTTGCGCGATGGATTTCTGACTGAAGCCGCCGCGTCTAACGTGTTTTGTGTATTCGGTGACACCATCGTGTCCGCGCCGAAAGATCACCATATTCTGGGTGGCATCACGCTCGATGCTGTGGTCGATCACGCGGCCATTGCTGGCATGAAGCTCGAAGTACGCCCAGTGTCTGAAGCCGAAATGTGGGCGGCAGACGAGATGTGGCTATCGTCGTCCAGCAAAGGCGTGCTCGCGATCACCACGCTCGATGACAAACCGATTGGTAACACGGCGCACAAAGGAAAACCGGGGCCTGTGTTCAAGAAGATGTTCGCATTAGTGCAGGCCGATCTGTACGGTTGATTCAGGCGGCTATTGCCCCAAACTGACCAAGATTCGAGATAACAGGAGCGCGCCATGACAGAAGATTCAAAAAAAATTACGCCCAGCGATGCGGCTGCTCCTGCGTCTGTTCCCGCCCCGAACGCGCCTGCCAAATCTGCTGGCGCTGCGCCTTCGTATAAAGATACATTGTTCGAGTTTCCGACCGAATATCCGCTCAAAATCGCAGGCAAAAATACGGTAGAGCTTGAAGCGACAGTGATTGAAATTGTGCGCCGTCACGTTGAAGATTTTGACCACACGACGCTCACTGTGCGCGAATCAAAAGGCGGCAAATATCTCGCAGTATCGGTGAGTTTCACAGCGCGCTCGAAGCCACAGCTTGATGCGCTCTATCAGGATTTGACCGACCACCCGCACGTCGTGTGGGCGCTCTAATTCGTAGTTACTACGCATGAAATTTTGCTCGCTCGGCCGCGTTGATTACGATGCCACATGGGCCGAAATGCGTGCGTTTACCGATGCGCGCCACAAAGAAACCGAAGATGAATTGTGGATCGTGGAGCACGCACCTGTGTTCACGCAAGGCATTGCGGGCAAACAAGAGCATCTCCTGTTCAACCCCGGCAACATCCCTGTCGTAAAAACGGATCGAGGTGGGCAGATCACTTATCACGGGCCGGGGCAGGTGTTGGTCTACGTGATGTTTGACCTTAAGCGCGCGGGCTACGGCGTGCGTGAGCTCGTGATGCGCATTGAAAGCGCGGTGATTGAAATGCTCGCCAGCCATGGCATCGAAGCCTACGGCAAGCGCGACGCACCGGGCGTTTACGTTTGCACGCAAACACGAGACGAAGCGAAGATCGCCTCGCTGGGGCTCAAAGTGCGCAACGGCAGCACTTATCACGGCGTGGCGTTTAACGTGGATATGGATTTAGCGCCGTTTTCATGCATCAATCCGTGTGGATATCAGGGTTTGCAGGTGACGGATTTGAATGCGATGTTGCCTGCGTCTGCTGCGCACGTGAGCCTCGAAGCCGCCGGAGCAGCACTGGCCGCAACGCTTGCGCGAGTCTTAACTGCGCCCGCGCCAACCAAAGCAGGTGAGAAAATAGCGGAATGAATACCGATACCCCTACTGTTACCGCAATTCCCGATAACGCAGCAGGCGTTAAGCACAAAGGCGAAGGCAAAACTTCGCGTATTCCGATCAAGGTGATTAGCGCGCCGATGTTGCGAAAGCCCGATTGGATTCGCGTGAAGGCACCGACCGGCGAACACGCTACGCGCTTCACCGAAATCAAGAAAATTCTTCGCGAGCACAATCTGCATTCCGTGTGCGAAGAGGCGAGCTGCCCAAACATTGGCGAGTGCTTCGGCAAGGGCACGGCTACGTTCATGATCATGGGCGACATCTGCACGCGGCGTTGTCCGTTTTGTGATGTGGGCCATGGCCGCCCCAATCCGCTCGATATAAACGAGCCGAAAAATCTCGCGAAAACCATCGCTGCGTTGCGCCTCAAATACGTGGTGATTACGAGCGTGGATCGCGACGATTTGCGCGACGGTGGGTCCGGTCATTTCGTGGAGTGCATCAAAGAAGTTCGCGCACAATCTCCGCAAACACAAATCGAAGTGTTGGTGCCGGATTTCCGGGGGCGCGTTGATAAAGCCCTAGCGATTCTCGAAGCCGCGCCGCCCGACGTGATGAATCACAACATGGAAACGGTGCCGCGTCTGTACAAGCAAGCGCGACCTGGCTCCGACTATGCGCATTCGCTCGCGTTGCTGCGCGATTTCAAAGCGAAGATTCCGCATGTTCCAACCAAGAGCGGCCTCATGGTGGGCCTCGGCGAAACCGACGAAGAAATTCTGCAAGTCATGCGCGACATGCGCGCGCACAACATCGACATGCTCACCATCGGCCAGTATTTGCAGCCGTCCAAAGACCACTTGCCGGTGTTGCGTTATGTGCACCCCGACACCTTCGCGATGTTCGAGCGCGAGGCGTACGCAATGGGCTTCAAGCACGCGGCAGTGGGCGCGATGGTGCGCTCGTCGTACCACGCTGATAAGCAGGCGGACGGCGTTGTCGGGTAACTAACGACGGGACTTTGGGTGTCCGGCGACAACCGCTGTGTCGTAGACGAGCTGCGTCCAGCGCTTCGTTTCATGCATTTAGCATTTCTGGTGAATCGAATTCCGAGTTTGCGTCTCGGATATCGCCTTTGCCGCTGGCGAGTGTCTAGGGTTGTCGACGATTGGGCATCATGTCCGCAACCAATGTTCAGGTACAGCTTTAAGCGGTGAACGACTGCTGCATGTACGTTTTAGCTAATTTAATCGATAAGTCGACTATCCAACTTATTGCCTTGAAACTAAGCCGTGACAGTCAATGGACCATAAAAGCTGTACTAGCAACAGGCGAAAAGAAGCCCGCACGGGGCGGGCTTGAGTCCTTGGCGACCTGATAAGACCGGAGGTGTATCGAGGGGGTGGTCTCCAAGGGGCATACTGTTTGTCTAAACGAATTTAGAGTATGCAGATGTCATATTAGTTGTTGGCGTAGCGCTTGTCAACTGATTATTTTGTTAATGCGCCCCAGAAAATATCGGTAACACCTCGCCACGGCCGTCGTCCTCGGCACCAACGCGGCTCAGGCACTACTTGTTACACACGATCACAGCCTGTCCCGACGACGAAGACGAGACTGTGTGAACGACACTTTTCCCGATCAGAACTTTGTCGCCGACATCAAGCGAATGTGTCGTGCTGGCGCGCGGCGACAGGCTGGTGTTGAGGCTGCTGCCTTTTTTCTGAAGCGTGTAGGCCGTAGGGCTGCCGCATTTGTTTTCGACTTTGACTTGTACGCTGGCCGCGCTGACTTGGGCGCATAAACCGATGGCGAACAAGAAGGGGAATACCAATTTGAGTTTCATAGAAACCGCCTTAAATAATGAGTGGGTTTAGCAGAGAATCGGAGTTGCTTTTGCGGCTACGCCCGCCACGAAAGCAACGCGACGACCTGCAAAAGTCTAGATAGCTTCCGCGTGAAACGCCACTGGCTAAATGGTCTATGACAAACGGTATAGCGCGAAGTCAACCGTCAATTCGACGGGATATTTACACGGTCTTAGATTCAAACACGAATCCGTGTTCGCGCATTAGAGAGCCCCAACGGGTGTCTAGACGCAATGAATCAAAGGTCGGGTCAACTCCGGCGCACACGAAGTTGAAATCGGGTTCATCTGCGGCGGCGCGTAGCCACGCAAAGGCAGCGTTGGCGTCGCGCAGTCGCGCGTAGATCATCGCGAAAAGATACCGCGAAACGTAGCGCGTCTCGCGCATCTGCATCAGGCTTGAGAGAATTTCCTTCGCGCGAAGCGTGTCGCCCATCAATGCGTACGCTTGCGCCATACCGGCCCAACCGATCGGGTGCTCTGGCACACGGCTGCGCGCGGCTTCGTAGTGTTTTAGCGCGATTTGCGGCTCGCCGCTACAGAGATGCGTCGCGCCGATCAACGTTGCAGCGATCAAGTTGTCCGGCCGAATTTCTAGCACCTCTTGCCAGCGTGCAATCGCCTCTGAAAAGTCGCGCTCGTAAAAGTGAACCAATGCACTCTGCAAGCGGATGTGCAGATCCATGGGGTCACATTGGCGTGCCAACGCAAACGCCCGCTCGGCATCCTCAAAGCGACCGTGGCAGAGCAAGGCGAAGGCGTATACGTGGTGCGCGTAAGCAAGATTCGGCGCGCACTGCACAGCGCGACGAAAGCTCGTCTCGGCGGTCGCAAAATCATGGTCCAGCAAAAACGCGATCTGCCCTATCAGCGCATGCGCCTCGCCAAAACTAGCGTCTGAAAGCAATGCAAGCTCGCAGTGTTCGCGCGCCTTCGGTAGCGCAACTCGCACTGCCACTAAGCTCATTCCCGCCTGTGCGAGAAGTACACGAGCGCAGCCGCAATGTGCGGCCGCAGAATTCGGTGCAACTGTGAGAAGCCGCAAAAATAGCGTCTCCGCGAGCGCGTAACCTTCTGGCGTGCGCTGCTGAAATGCAATTCGTGCGCGCAAATAGAGATCGCGCTGCGCCGCGTCGGCAAACCTATCCGGTGCGCTGCCACTTAAGTCTTCGGATGGACTCTGGGATGTGCGCTCGCGGCGCGACACAACGGGAACGTAGCTGCCTGGTTGTAGCGAAATGACGACTGCAGAGTCTTTTCCTTCGTCGCTGTAGTGGCGCGTAAGTCGGCTGCGCAGACGGCGTGCCTCTACGCGCACGATGGTGTCGTGCGCTGGGTCGAAGGTTGCGGGCGCGCGATCAAAAACCGCAATCCCAAGCGAAATTTCTTTGAGACTCGCTGCGTGTCCAGTAATCGCTTGTTCGACGAGATAACGCAGAAATTTACGGTGCCGGGTCGATGCACGAAATTCTCTGCCATTCTCAATAGCGTCGAGCTCTGCGCGTACTCGATCAGGGGAAATTGGACTGACCATACCGAATCATGCGCCGCATTGCGTAGACATGCAAACAAGAGAGCACGCGCCGGTGACAAAGTGCATCTCCTTTGCGCTCGCCATAGAAGCGGCACACCACGAAGAACATGTCACCTACGTGTCACCTTAGTGTCCTTGTGACCGATGAGTCCATTCTACAAAATGGGGTTCAACCCTAAGCACCTTGGCCCAACGGGTGCGGAGCCACTCCATGAAGATCACTCGTTTGCCAGTCGTGGCGCGCGCCCTTGCGACACTCGCTTTAGTGCTGTTCACGGCGAGTTCAAACAGCGCGATCGCCTTCGGTGCAGAAGACCCGAACGATCCGCGTATTCAAAGTCTCGCTGCAAGCTTGAGCAACAACCCGGTGGCCATTTTTGAACATGTGCGCGACAACATAGGCATCGAGATTTACACCGGCAGCCTGCGCGGCGCGCGCGGCGCACTCGCCAGTAAGGCGGGTAACAGCTTGGATCGCGCTAGCCTCACTATTGCTTTGCTTCGCGCGTCCAATCCGAGCATTGAAGCACGTTACGCACAAGGCACGTTGGGAAACACTGAGGCGACAGCAATCGCTAACCGTATGTTCAATGACCCCTCGCGCGTCCTTGGCTGCGATAACCCCGCGCCACAGTTTAGTGGTGGTTTCTTTTCATTGGTAAGTGAGGCGACGAATCACTTCTGGGTCGAATACAGAGTGGGCAGCAGCGGCCCGTACACCACTCTTGACACAGCGCTCACCACCACCGCCGTGAACCAAACGCTGGCGACAGTTACGCAAACGTTCGCAAGCATTCCCTCCAATATGCGCCACACCACACGTGTACGCGTTGAGGTGGAGAGTTTCACGCAGGCGGCAGCCGCGTTTGGATTAGCGCTTGGTACAGCGACCGTACTCGATCAAACTTTTGATAGCGTTGACCTCGTTGATCGTGCCGTGAGCGTCAGTCACTTCGTAAATGCATTCTCGCCGCCATCGTTGACCATTGGCGCAATGCAAAATACCTATTCGCCCTACCTTACCGTGGGCGATAGTCGCTCGAGCATTTCTAATTACAACCTCATTCGCGGGACTGATTACAGCGAGATCGTCACTAATTTTCCGCTTGGCAATATTTTGGTCACTGGTGTATTCGTTACCGTTGATGTGACGGACGCGGCGGCCCAAACACAATCGCAAAGGCGACCGATGTTTGATCGCATCGGCTACGTGACACGCACTCAGGGTGGGCCAGTCTCGGTAGATCAGAACAGCCTCACGCGGCCGGTGCTAACGGAACTGGACGTGATGACACTTGCGATCAGTCCCTCACGGCAAGCGTTAGACGATTTCGCAGCGCGAAAAACTCGATTGCAGACGCTACAGGCGCAGGTTGCATTGCTGCAACCCCTCGTTCAAGCACTGCCGCCACCGGGGCAACGTGACGCGACGCAGGAAGCCGTGGCACGCGACAGTCTGATCGCTGCGCGCTATTCACTGATTGCGACCCATGAGCTAGCCCTTGCGTCGTTCTTGGGTGCGGCGGACCAACAGATCGACGAGCACTCGCTGCGCATGTTAGTTAAGGCGTACATCTCGTCACCGCGTATCACGATTGCAATGTCGCGATTCAAGAATGATGCGCTTGCGCTGTCTCTTGATCTGCGTAAGAACGATTTACGTGTTTACCCACTTCCGGGGATCGCACTGGCCAACGCTCGCAACTTTGAGCGTAACCGTGGGCTCGGTGAATCAATCCTCGAAGGGCAGGTGTTATCGAGTATCACGGGCGAACCGAATCGCTCGATTTCGTCTGTGCTCGCAACGTTGACCGACGCGTCCCGCTACCGCCCAATAACAAACTCCAACTTAAGCGTCATTGATTCGTTGAACCTGTCGACCGAGTCAAAGTTGCGTATTCGCGCTGCTGTTCAAGCGGGTCGTGTGGTGCTGGCGCCGATGGATGTGGTGACTGTCGGCGGCGTAGCCGTCAACGCGTGGCTCGAAACAGAGCCCAGTACGGGCTACACCATCAGTACGCTTGAAGACGGCTCCCATGGCGCATTTGTTGAATACGTCTTTGCGGTGGCGGCACAGATTTCGTCCTCGCAAGCGGCAGTAATGGGGCAGTTGATTGGCCGCGTCAATGCAGTCGGAGTGTTTGGTATCGCGCTCACGGCCGCCATCGTTGACTCCATCGTCGCGCAACGTCCATTTTCTGATTTGGGCGAGCAACTGCGCAGCACGCTCGCACCCATTCTCAAGGGCATCGTACAGTCGATCAAGGCCGAACTTGATCTTATGGGACTGCTGGCTATTGAGATCGAAGGTCCGGCGGGCATTGTCAAAGAGCTGCTTACCGGCCTCATCGAGGGCCTAGATGACATGACCAAAATGTTCGCCGGCGAAAATGGGGACCCGCCATTGCCGCGTTTACTCTTCTCGTCGGCCACGCCGCCGTTGCCCGCAGCACAAACGCCGGGCGCCATCGCAGGGCTCGCGCTCTCTGCTACGCTGGATGCGCGCTTCAGCCGTCCATTTGCCGGAGCCGAATTCGCATCGGTTTACCTAATGCGAGCGGTAAACACAGGGCCTAATGCGGACACGTTTCGATTCACCGCCTCTGGCGGAGGTGGCGGTTTGAGCGTTACCGATCCGCAATACGTGTTGCCCATTGTGCGCATCAAGCCAGGTGCCACCTTTGAGTTTCACCTGTGCATCGACCCTAACAGCGCGATACCGGCGGCCGGGGCAGTTGCTTCTTTTCAAGTAACCGGCACCAGTACGACGATACCGTCAATTGCCACGACCACGACGGGTGCTTTCACGACTCCGAGCACGCCCGCGCTGCGAATGCGATTTGCGCCGTCGCCGCAGGCCGCTCTGCCGGGCGACTCGGTTCCAGTGACGCTGACGCTCGACTCGTTAGGCAATCAAGTCACGTCGGTTGCACTGACACCGCGGTCGTCACCAGGTCTAGTGATGACCGGTATTCCGGCTACGGTGTTGCTAGCGGCAGGCGAAAGCCGCTCGCTTTCACTCACCGCCACTGTAGGTGGCGGCGTGCTACCGGGAACATACTTGGAGTCGGTAGTACAAGGAAGTTTCGGTGGCGCGTTTCCGGTTCTCGCGACGGCCTCCGTAACAGTGACGTCGGCTATCACTCGCTGTGCTGCGCCAGCAAGTGTCGCTGCAACGCAAATCGGTCGATCAAATCTCGCCGGATTGTTGGGAGTACTCACAACCGATATTGACCAACTCGCAACTCAGCCGCAATCGACAAGTCTGCGCGATGCAGTGTTACGCGAAATTGATGGCTTGGTTGCCCAGTTCAATGCGCCATTTCTTTCAGCTTTGGCTCCAGGCGTTGTAGCGGCTCGAAGCGCCATCGCTGCGGCAAACGTGGCAACTATGGGCCCTGCGCTTTCTGCGCTTGACGCGCAGTTCTGCGCCCTTCAAAGCGCGCTAAAGGCTGCGTACACCGACGCGTATCGCGTGTATCTATCACCTGCGATTGCAACCGCGCTGCCCAATTTGGCCACACGCATCGATCTGAATCTCTTCAACGATACCGGCAACCCGCGCGCGATGAATCTTTCCGTCATCGGCGTCCCGGCTGGCATCACCGCCACGTTGAACAGCACCCGTATTGTGGTCCCGGCAAACTATCGTACGAACACTTACCTTGCGCCGGATTTGTATGTGACGTTTTCAAACAATGGTACGGCGCAAGCCTTTGAATATCAAATTGTCGTGACGCCAGAGGACGATCCATCGAGCGTAAAAAGTACGCTTGGACAGCTCAGCGTTCGTTCTGAAATTGTGCGCATCGTAGACGTAGGCATGAATCCCGCATACGGCGCTGCCGGGACGAGTTTCAATCCTATCGTCAGGCTGCTGAGTGCTGTTAATGACACGCGCGTAGTAAATATCCGCTACGTTGTAAAGAACAGTAACGGGCAGGCCGTGACCTTTCCTTCACCCGTTTCTACATTGTCGTTCGTGTCAGGCGACAACGTGCAATCCGTAGCGATGAGTGCTTTTTCTTCCGCCGGACTTCCTGACGGCCCATACACGGTCGAAGTCACAGCTACCGACGCCTTGAACAACGCGATTCCCAGCGCATCAGGCATAGCCACGGTATTCGTTGGTCAACCCTTTGCCGCCGAGCTCGCGGTGAACCCATCATTGCTCGCCCCCGGCACCAGCACAGTTAACGTTGCGCTCAATCTCGATCACAACTTAGTCGCCCAACAAAGCCTGACGCTGCGTAGCGCGCTTGTCTTACCCGTTGGCCCGCTGTCATTTGGCCACAGTGGGAACTACCTTTACGTGTGCCAAAACACCATAGTTACGATCGTTGACGTGAGCAATCCTGACGCTCCTATGGTCGCTGGCACTTTTGGCAGCGACGTACTGACCAACGGTGCGCCGAACGGCTACGAAGCTGTGGATTGCACGACTTACAGTGGCAGATTGATAGTGGGGTTTGACAAAAAAATACCTGACCGTTCAGGGGCCCGAACGTTGGCGATATTTGACATCAGCGGCACGAACGCGACGAGTCCGATACTCGTCACCCCCACGCCCATCGACACCGGCAAGAAATTTGGCAATGGCCTGCGGTTTGTCGGTTCTGACGGCTATATGGCGACTTCATTGTTTGTTTATAACCCGTTCTCAAACTTTATATTTGAACAACACGGCAATTTGCTGAAGTTCGACTTCTCGTTGCCGAATGCGCCCACTATGACGGGCCATCTATTTCCAGCTGGCGCAGGCAATCCGCCGGAAAATCAGGCCGACACCGGTGGTCCTCACTACGTACTCGGTGTCGCGCCTTACGCTAGCAATCGCGCACTCGTCGCGACCACCTCAGGCTTAGGGGATTTTTTTAACGGCGTCGGGCGGCTGTTGACTGTCGACACGTCGCAACTCTCGGTTGACTGCTCCGGCCTCAGTAATCCATGCGTAATCTCCACGCTCGACATCCCACAGGCACGCCTTCTAATTGGTGTCGCCTCGCAGGGGGCTGCCGCGGTGGCTACGGGCGACACCCAAGCCTTTTACGACCTCACCAGTGGTTACACGGGCAACCTGACACTATCTGCGGTGAATCTCAACAACCCGTCTGCACCGACGCTCAGCAGCACTATCGTCACTGCGCTTGTCCACAACGAGACCTACGCGTGCAATCAGGCGCAACGCAAGGGCTTTTCTTCGATGCAGGCGCTGACCAACAACTACTATGCCATTGGCGCATACAACCCGGCCTCATGCACGTGGGTACTGGTGCTGATCGACGCCAACGATCCGGCGAACATGCGCTTCATCCCGTATGACGTTCCCGACAGCATTCGCGGTTTCGTGTTGAACGGCAACCTGCTTTATGCCGTCACTTCGAGTTCGGTGCTGGTGTTTGACTACACTGGCATCGTTGGCCCATCGGTCGTCGCCAACGTCATTGTGCCCAAAGGCACGGGCGTCACGCTGGTGCCCGGCTCGTTCAATCTCGCGCCGACCTCCATTGCCAGCACGGCCACCTCTGACAGCTACACATGGCTGCAGCCGACGGTCGCGCCCATCACCTGGCAGGCCACTGTGAGCAACATGCAGCCGGGCAGCGCCCGCTTAGTCTCAAGCGGTGGCTCGGTTGCGTTCACGCTACCCACGCTTGGCTCGGGTACGCTTATTCTGAGCCCAGTCGTCGTCACGGCCAATCACATCATCGCCGTTTCCGCTTCGGTTCCACCACTGGTCGCCATTGGCTCGCCCGCGACCTACGTCGTCACACTCACCAATCCAAGTACAACCAGCGCGGTCACCTACAACCTGACCACCGAGGGTATTCCGCCCAATTGGGTCAAAACACTGGCCCCAAGCGTTACGCTGGGGGCCGGCGCGGTGGTGACTACACCGCTCGTCGTACAGTCGTCCATTGGTCAAAGCGGTGGAAACATCGACTTTCGCGTCGTGGCGAGCGCGGGTACTGCGAGCGACGCAGCTGTCGCGACGCTGGGCAACTATTACGGCCCAGACGTCGGACAAGATCCGGCGGCAGGAGTCGCCAGTTCAATCTACACCGTGACGCCGATTTCTGCCGTCGGCGCGAGGGGAAGCAGCACCGGAGTCACGGTGAGAGTGACTAATACCGGCACATTGACCGACGAATACAGTGTGGGCGAAAGCTCACTGCCCAACAACTATTGGAGCTCGTCGATTGAGCCTAGTTCTGCGTGGGTTGGGCCCGGCGAATCGATCGATTTCAAAATCAATCTTGCGGTTCCACTGCCGCCTAACGTCGCCACCGGCGACAACACCGCCACCTTCGCGCTCTATTCGCGGTTGGTCGCGCCGCGCATAGTATCCAAGACGATCAACGTGTTGGATGCAGGGGTTGCGCTGACAATGTCGCCGAATTCGGGCACTACTGTGACGCCGTTCACAGCCACCATCACCAATCTGTCTGGCGCAGCGGATACCTTTGACTTGGCGCTCACCGGCCCACTCGGCCCGACGATTACACCTAGCGCCTCTACAGTCGCGCTTGCTGCGGGCGCATCAACCACTGTCAACCTCTCTGTTGGTGGCGCAGCCGCATTCGCGCGGCCCGGCACCAGCAGCTTTGGCGTGCTCGCGGTCTCACGAGCGGCTCCAAGCGCGTTTGCTCGAGCGAGCGCTGCTGTAACGATCCCCATAGCCAGCGCCGTCAATGTGACCGGGCAGCCTGCTACGTCAGTGTTGACTTCCACGCCAACTACGCGCGTTGTCAATGTTGTCATTCAGAATCTGGGAAACACTGAGGATCAATTTAGCCTAGCGATTCTCGGGACGTCCGGACCGGTCACCGCACAATTGCTAGACACATCTGGTGCAACCGTCACTAGTATCACAAGCATCGCGATTCCCGCGTTTTCGTCCGCGGTTGTGCGCCTGTCTGCGACGATCACTAGCAACTCAGCGGCTACGGTAACGGTGCGCGCAACGTCTATGAGCACGGCAACAACACAATCTAACGCGACCATCCAGTTCGGTTTCGTGGTGCTTCCCGTATGCAGCTTAGACGTCGATGCCGACGGCAAAGTAAATGCGCTGACCGACGGGTTGTTAATCGTTCGCTACATGCTCGGGTTAAGCGGGGGAGCCTTAACAAACGGCATTTTCGCGTCAGGCGTCGGCACCGATTTCGGCGGCATCGTGACTCGACTTGGCGTATTAGGTAGCAACAGTTGGCTCGATATGGACGGCAACGGTGAGGTCAAGGCAGAGAGCGACGGCATTTTGCTGCTGCGCGCGATGTTCGGTCTTACCGGAAACGCCGTTACCGAAAATGCGCTCGGAATCACTCCTCGCTCGCGCGACAACTGGTCAGCGATACGCGATTACTTGAACACGGTTTGCGGTTTGGGCTTGCCGTAACTCAAACTTCTCGGGCGCAATCAAGCGCACTATTCACGCTAAGTGACCAAATGATCGACAGAAAAAACCCGGCCGGAGCCGGGTTGTAAGGCATGAGCATTCGTGTCAACCGCGACAAAATCGCTGGCGTTTTGGCTAGAAGGGGAGCTACCCGCCGTGACGCTGGCGAAACTTCTCGCGCATGCTTTCTGCGCGAGAGACGCGATCAAGGAGTTGACTCTTGATCAGCGCTTTTTGTTCCGTAGAAAGTAGTTGCGTGAACTTTATCCATTCGGCGTTGGCGACCTTGCGCTCGGCGCTGGTGCCATTCACGGTGTCTTCGCGCAGCATCAAAAGCTTGGCGAAGTCTGGATCGGCTTTCATGAGTTCAGCCTTTGCCGCGACCGCCGACGCGGTGCGCGCCTTGCGCGCAGCCTCCATCGCCACCTGCGTTGCACGCGACGCCACCGTGTACTGCGCGTTTTGCTCGGCCGTTAGATTGAGTTTGGCCTTCATGACCGCGAAGTAGTTACCGAACGGTAAGCCGATGTCTGGCATGCCCGGCGGGGGCGCGGCTTGGGCCAAGCTGCCGGTTAGCACCAGCGCGGACAGCAACAAAAATTGACGTGTGCGGCGCAACAAAATATTCATCTCGGTCTCCGGTCGGCGGGCATTTTTGGAATCTCATCATTTTCGCCGATTCGTGATGGTCAGGCCGTCGCTGATTTGTAAGCGCTTGTAAGGCGGGTGCACTCAACGCGCTCGGCTCTGTTATGTTTGCATGATGACTGCTTCACACCACATTTTCGTGGTCGACGACGACCAACGGCTGCGCGAATTGCTGCAGCGCTTTTTGACTGAACAGGGCTTTCGCGTCACCGCTTTGCCTGACGCGCGTGATCTGTCGCGCCGCTTGGAGCGTGACCCGCCGCACCTCATCGTGCTTGACTGGATGATGCCGCATGAAGACGGGTTGGCCGTATGCAAGCGTCTGCGCGCTTCCGGCGACCGAACGCCCGTCATCATGCTTACCGCGAAGGGCGAGGAGGACGAGCGTATCGACGGGCTTGATGCGGGGGCGGATGACTACCTCGCAAAACCATTCAGCCCGCGCGAACTCGTGGCGCGAATGCACGCGGTATTGCGCCGTGCAGCAGAAATTTCTCCCGGTGCGCCGACACCGGTCGATCAGCCTGTCGCGTTCGGCGATTGCGAAGTGAATTTTGCAACCCGCGTGCTCACGCGTGCGGGCGTGGCGCAAGATTTAACGACGAGCGAGTTCGCCATGCTCAAAGTGTTCGTCACGCATCCGCATGAGCCGCTCACGCGTGAGCGATTGTCGATGCTGGCGCGCGGCAAAGAGCACGAGGTGTTCGACCGCGCCATAGATGTGCAGGTGTCCCGTTTGCGCAAACTGGTGGAGGCTGACGCAGGCAAGCCGCGCTACATCCAAACCGTGTGGGGGCGTGGCTACGTGTTCGTGCCGGATCAAGCCGAACCCGAATCGCCGTAGCCGTTCGAATGAGCTTAAGCGCGATGCCAAAAACACTGTTCTGGCGGCTCACGTCGCTGTTGTTGATCGCGCTCGTGGTGGCGGTGTTGGCGATGGTGTTTCTGTTTCGGCAGGATCGCGCGTCGCTCATCGCGAAAAATTTCACCGAAGCCAAACTTGAGCAGATTGATTCACTGCGCAACACGTTGGCCAAAATGCCGCTGGAAGAGCGAATGGATCGTCCGGGTGGACGGATGTTTCCGTTGCAAAAAATCGCGCGCGAATACGGCATCTTGCTTGTACCCACCGACCGGCGTCCCGAAATCGGTCAAGTCCCACGCGGGCCGGCGCTCGCGCCGCTGGTTGAAAAACTCCAAGAGCATTTAGGGGCTGACACGGAGATTCGCCTTGGTATGCGCGTCGATCAGCCCATTGTTTGGATTCGCATGAAAGTGGGCGAGGACGGGGCGCGCAGCGTGTGGGCGGGGATTCCGATTCGCAATGTGGAGGCCGGCGAAGTACCCACGCGATTGCTGGTCACGCTCGGAATTATTCTGGCTGGTTTGTTGGCGGCGACGTACTGGTTTGCGCGGCGTTTATCTCGACCACTAGCCGATCTCGCCGATGCCGTGGATAAAGTTGCGGTGGGCAAACGGCCGGATCCGTTGCCCGAAAACGGCCCCACGGAAATTGCGCGCGTGGCTCAAAACGTAAACCGCATGGCGGCCAATCTTGAGCGCCTAGAGCGCGACCGCGGCACCATGCTCGCGGGCATCTCGCACGACATTCGCACGCCGCTGACGCGTTTGCGTCTCGCGAGCGAAATGGCCGTGAGCGACGCGCAAAGTCGCGACGAAATGGCCGCAGATATTGACGAGATTGATCGCATCGTCACGCAGTTTCTAGACTTCGCACGCGGCAACCCGAAAGAAGCACCCACACGTATCGATCTGCGCGAAGCACTCGCCGCCATCGAGCACAAAGCTGCGAGTCGCTCGGTGCCGGTGCAGTGGACGTCGGGTGAACAAGCAGTGTTTGTGAATACCTACCCAGCAGCGTTTGAGCGCATGCTTATGAACCTCATCGAAAACGCGCATCGCTACGGCAAACCACCCGTCGAATTGCAGCTGCGGCGCGACGGCGTGATGGCCGAAATTGACGTGCTCGACGCCGGCGCGGGCGTCGCGCCGGAAGACGTGGAGCGCCTCAAGCAACCCTTCGTTCGCGGCGATCAAGCACGCGGCGGCGCGATGGGCGCAGGCCTCGGGCTCGCGCTAGTCGAGCGCCTCGCGCAGTGGCACGGCGGCAATTTTGACCTGCTGCCGCGCAGCGGCGGCGGCACGATTGCGCGGCTGCGGTTGCCGTTGGTGGCGTAGGGCTGCGAATTGCGCGCTTCGTGACGCAAAGACGATGCAATTGATACAGCTTTTGTGCTTTAGCGACAGCCCGGCGGCGCTTATAGCTCGTTTATTGCATTTGTTGACTATACGAATAAATCGATTGAAAGCACCGCCCACCGGTCGCTAGCGGCAAAAAGCTATTTAGTTTCGTATTGTGCGTAGCACGAGGTGCGGTTCACCGCGCCTCGTGCCCCACCGCGCGAAGCGCTCGTCTTCAATTCACCTTGCTTCGTATCAATTCGGGTGCGGTGAACCGCACCCTACGCAAACAACGGCAGCGTCGCGTAATTCCCACCCAGGACGCTTTCGGTTTGCGCAGCGGACAGCTTCCACCAATCGCGCAACACCGATGCGTACAGCGCGCGGTAATCGGTCGTGTAGATCAAGTTTCCGTCGCCGGTCAGTTGCGTAAGCGACGGTGCAGCACCTTTGATGCCGCCCTTAACCGAGCCGCCGATGACGAATTGGGTGTTGGCGGTGCCGTGATCGGTGCCGGCGCTTTGATTTTCTTTGGCGCGACGGCCGAATTCACAGTACGTAACGATTGTCGTGTCTTGCCAGCGACCGAGTTCGAGGCAGGCCTGTTTGATCGCCGCAATGCCTTCCGCGAGTTGCTTTAGCAGCGCTTGTTGCGTGCCTTGTTGCCCTTGGTGTGTATCGAACGAACCCAACCCAATTCGCAGTGCCGCGACGCCGGGAGACGCCGCGACAATTTGCATCGCGGTTTTCGATTGTTGTCCGTACCCATGCGTGGGGAATTCGGTTTTCAACACTGCCTTGGGATTGAGATTGAGCGCGGCAGATTGCGCTTCGCCTTCGAGCCGAAGGATGTGTTGCAACGCGGCGTTACTGGCGCGGCCGTGCGGGTCGGCGAGTTTGGCCTGGCGCAAAAACGCATCCGTTGATGCAATCGACAACGCCCGCGCGCCACCCGCGAACGGGCCGAGTCCGCCACCGCCTACCGCGATACCGTCGGCGACAAAAGACTTTGGTGGCGCGGCAGCCGTGAACGCACGCGCGAGCCATCCTTCGGACAAATAATCCGACGAGTTCGAGCCCGTATCCCAGATCTCTATCGAACGGAAATGCGAGAGATTGGGCTTCGGATAACCCAGTCCCGTCACCGCAGCCATTTCACCTTTTTGCCACATCGGCACCAACGCTTCGAGTGCAGGATGCAAACCAAAGCGATCATCAATTTTCAGCACTTGATCGCGCTTAACGCCAATGGTCGGACGCAGCGCGTAATACGCATCGTCGGTGTACGGAATGAAGGTGTTCAAGCCGTCGTTGGCACCGCGCAACTCCACCAAAATCAGCAAACGCTGATACGCGTTTTTGCCACCGACACTCGCTGTTTGTGCGAATGCAGAAGCGCTCGACAGCGCGGACAGCACGGGCAATGACAGCACGCCAACACCGCCCAATGTCGTCAAAAAATCTCTGCGATTGAACATGGTTTTGGCCTGCTATCTAAGTTGATACATCGGGTCGAGCGCAACAGCGCGCAGCCCCGCGAGCGTGTGCGGCACGTCCTTCGCAGCCTGCACCGGCGGGCCTGCCAAGAGCGTTTGCCACACCTTGTCGCCACTGACTTGTGGCGGAACTCTCGCGAACCACTGCTCCGAACTGAAAAAATATTGGCCGCGCAGTTGATTTGAAACACCAAACGGTGGCGTCGAGACGTCCATTCGATTTTGCTGAGCGGCTTCGCGCCCCGACCGAACCGCGAGCCGTGTTTGAGCGCGCGCGCGCCCGTCGCCCATCATGTCACGATCAATCAGTTGCGCAGTGGGCTGTGGCGCGGCCTGCGCGGAAGCCATCGCACCGTCAGGCTTCAGCATCTCGTCGGCGCGAAACAAACGGTTCAAAAAGCCTTTGCGCGCTAGCAGCGTCGTCGTGTTGAGCCACGCCTCACCGGGCGGCCAACCTTTGACGTTCGGAGGCGAAAACAAGTCCTGGCCCAGCTGCCGCAGGATCACAGCAAAAGGCGCGGGGTCCTCCACCGAGAATTGGAATTGGCGCAACGAACCAATCACCAAATCGACAGGCGATTTCACCAACGTGCCGCGATTCGCGGGCGCCCAAAATGCCTCCGAGAGCAGCATCGCGCGAAGCAGCGGTTTCATCTCGTAATTTGACGCGCGCCACACAGCGGCCAGTTCGCGCACCGCTTGCGGAGACGGCGTGTCGGCGACAAACTCTCGCAACAGTTTGGTCACAACAAATTCGGCCGTGGCCGGTTGTTGTAGCAATAGGGTGACCACGTCGTCGCCGTTGAAGCGCCCTTCTTGGCCAAATATTCGCTTCACACCATCGTCATGCGCGGGCCGGCGAAAGCGAAACTCACCCGCGTCGGGGTCCACGCTCCAACCGGTGAAGGCGCGCGCCACTTCCTTGATGTCTTGCTCGGAATACTGACCTTCACCGAGCGTGAAAAGCTCCATGACTTCCCGAGCAAAATTTTCGTTCGGTGCGCCCTTACGATTCTGGGCGCCGTCCAGATAGATCAGCATCGCTGGGTTTTTTGACACTTCGCGCAGCATCGCACCGAAATTGCCTGTTGCATAGCGACGCAGCAACACATTTTGTTGATACATCAAGGTCGCGGAGCGCACCTTCGCCTGCGAGGTGGCAAAGTGGTTGTGCCAAAACAGCGTCAGCTTTTCGGTTAACGGACTCGGCGTCGAGAGCATCTCGGCGACCCACCACGTACGCAGCTCCAAACCACGTTCCACTTGTTCGCGGCGGTTCGCCTGCTGCCGCTCTTCGGTCGTCATATTCGGGCGAAAAGCACGCTCGTACTTCAGAGCCCACGCGGGCGGCGGATAGGCGGCTTGTCGACGTGTATCGGAAAGGAGACGGTCTACGGCCTCCGCGCGCGACAGGCGTGTGAACGCGTCAATTTCGTCGATCTGCGCCGCGAAACTGGTGCGGTTTAGAAGATGACGCGCTTCGTCGAAGCTCATGCTTCGCGCGTTGCTCGTTGGCGACGGAACCGCTAAGGGTGTTGCCGACAACATGACCGGCTGCGAGCTTGCCGGTGCGAAGTATCCAAGCGACAACATCGCGAGCGCGGCGCAAGCGGCGCGGCGCACTAGGGATGTGGGCCTAGAAGGCTTCAACTGAGATATTTTCTGGCGTTGCATCCATCGCTCCAACAAAACAGAATCGCTGCACTTTTGGCTTGCACTAGTTTAATCATGACAATTTGCGCACGAAAGTTGTCCAAACCGGCTGTAGGCGCGGACTTGGCCGCGCTCCGCAATCAAGCGCGGCCAAGTC
>JBEBJR010000007.1:0-168812 GCA_040079845.1 Casimicrobium sp.
TGCGCTCAGCGGTTAAGTAGTTGCTAGAATTACAATTTCGGCCAAGTAGCTCAGTTGGTAGAGCAGCGGATTGAAAATCCGCGTGTCGGTGGTTCAATTCCGCCCTTGGCCACCACTTCCCCGTGCGGGGAATTGCTCTTTTGAGCGTTCACCGCCGGTGTATTCATGGAAATGGGCTTAGGCCCATTTTTTTTTGTGACGACACAATCGAAACTGATAATTGCTAACGCACTCGCTGCCTGCGGCTATGAACTCATAGAGGCTGAGTACACGGCTGCGCGCGGATTATGGCGTGTTTTCATAGACAGACAAGAGAGCAAACGCGGGCTTGATTTGATTGGGCTTGAAGACTGCGTTTCTGTGTCGGACGTCATTCAAGATGCACTCATTGCTTCGAATGTTGAATTTGATCATCTCGAGGTATCGACTCCCGGCATGGATCGCGCCCTCACAAAGCCCGATCACTTTATTAGGTTCGCGGGTGACGTAGTGAAATTGACAATCGAGCCGCCTTTTGAAACGTTGCGGAAACTTACCGGAACGTTGATTGGTTTTCAAGACAACGTGGTCGCCGTGGATGTCGACGGCGTGCTGATGAATATTCCTTATGCAAACGTGGCTCGCGCTCGCGTTGTACCGCAGTTTTAGTCGGAGAAAAAGATGAATCGCGAAATATTGGTGCTTGCTGACGCATTGGCTCGTGAAAAGAGCGTACCGAAGGAAGTTATTTTTCTAGCGTTAGAGCAGGCGCTCGCGTCAGCCACCAAGCGGCTGAATAAGGAGCGTATCGAGGCACGTGTCGAGATTGATCGCGACTCAGGAGACTACAAATCATTCCGCCGTTGGTTAATCGTGCCTGACGATGACTTCGTAGATCCAGATAATCAAATGATGCTGCGCGAAGCGCACGAGTTTGACACCAGCAAGTTGATGGGCGAATTTGTTGAGGAGCCGCTTGAGCCCGTGCCGTTTGGGCGTATTGGAGCACAAGCCGCTAAGCAAGTGATTTTGCAGCGTGTTCGTGACGCTGAGCGCGAGCAAGTTTTGGAGGAGTTTCTTGATCGTAACGATCAATTGATTAACGGCACCGTTCGTCGTATTGACCGTGGAAATATCATTGTGGAATCCGGTCGCGTGGAAGGTGTCATCCCGCGCGATCAATTGATTTCCAAGGAAAACTTCCGAGTGGGAGATCGAGTCCGTGCGTATGTTCTGCGCATCGACAGACAGGCGCGCGGCCCGCAATTGATTCTGTCGCGTACGGCGCCGCAATTTGTTTCGGCGTTGTTTGAACTCGAAGTGCCTGAGATTGAAGAAGGCGTTATTGAGATTAAAGCGGTCGCTCGCGATCCTGGATTGCGCGCAAAAATCGCGGTTAAATCAAACGATCCGCGTCTCGATCCGCAAGGCACTTGTATTGGTATGCGCGGCTCACGCGTCAACTCGGTCACCAACGAATTGGCCGGCGAGCGGATTGACATTATTTTGTTTGCGGAAGACACCGCGCAATTCGTCATTAACGCACTCGCTCCTGCTCAAATTACTAGCATCGTCGTGGATGAAGAGCGTCACGCGATGGACGTGGTTGTGAATGAAGACAATCTTGCCTTAGCCATTGGCAAAGGCGGTCAAAACGTTCGTCTTGCATCTGAACTGACCGGATGGCAGCTCAATTTAATGAGCGAAGAGCAATCCGTGAATAAAGCTGAAGCAGAATCTACACGCCTGCGTGACGCCTTCATGGCGAAAATGGATGTCGACGAAGAGGTCGCCCAAATCCTCGTCGATGAAGGGTTCTCGACCGTGGAGGAAGTTGCCTACGTTCCAGTCGCTGAACTTCAAGCGATCGAAGCGTTCGATGAAGATACTGTTCAAGAGCTGCGCACGCGTGCTCGCAATGCCGCCCTTACCGACGAAATCGCCAAAGAGGAAGTGCTTGAGAACGCCTCTGACGATCTCAAGACGCTGGAAGGCGTCGACACCGAATTGCTGATGAAGCTGTCGCGCTTCGGCATCACGACTCGAGACGCATTGGGCGATTTGGCATCGGATGAGCTGTGTGCCATCCGTGTGCTTCCAGAGGATCGCGCACGTGCGTTGATCGACAACGATTTTGCTGACTTGACGGACGAGGAGCGCCAGCAAATGGGCCGTTCTGATGCCAAAGCAGCCACACAACTCATTGCCCGTGCTCGCGAATCTTGGTTCGCGGCAGCGCAGTAACACGAGGGGGCCGCTTGAGCATCACAAAAACGACTGTTACTGAATTTGCGGGTGAACTTAATCTTAGCCCGGATGCGCTGCTAAAACAGCTCGCCGCGGCCGGTGTAACCGCGACAGCGGCGGATGCGGCTTTGTCGGCTTCCGATAAAGGAAAACTGCTCGATTACCTGCGTAAGCAGCACGGCGCGTCCGATGATGGCGCGTCGAAGCGAATCACGCTTGTACGCAAATCCACGAGCGAATTGAGAACCGCCGACGCCTCTGGCAAGTCGCGTATGGTTCAAGTGGAAGTTCGCAAAAAACGTGTCTTGGTCACCCGCGCCACAGAGGCAACCCCAGCGGTGGCCGTGCAGCCTTCTGATGCTCAAGCCACCGTTGATTTGACGCCTTCTACACACGTGCTATCTGCCGATGAAGTCGCCACGCGTGAGGCCGAAGCAAGTCGTGGAGCGACACTTCGTGCGTTACAGGAAGAAGAGCAGGCGAAAAAACTTGCAAAGAGCGCCGCAACCCCCACGGCCGACGCAGTAACGCCGGAAAACGTTATACCGTCGCCGATGATCGAGACTGTCAACGCGCCTGACGCCGTCGCGACTGACCTGGCTAGCGAAAATGCAGTTAATGCTGCGCCGCGCAAACCTGTTGTCGGTGAATCAGTCGTAATGGTTGTGAAACCAAAGCCAGTCACAGCTGAGCCAACGGCCGTGTCAGCACCGTCTCAGACCGTTGTAACGACAGTTGCCCACTCACCTGCTGTTGCGGCTCCCGCTGCACAGCCAAAAGCGGTGGCAGCAGCAGCACCGGTATCGTCGGCAATCCGTCCGCGCATTGGTGAGCGCGTCGACATGACGCCATTGCCGCCAAAGCCCAAGTCCACTGAAAACACACTGCATCGTCCGGCGAAACCGGGTGCTGTCGCGAAACCGGGCGGCGCTACGCCTGCCGCAGGCGCACGTGTGGGCGCAAAGCCAGGCGACAAAAAAGCGCCTGCGTGGCAAGAAGACGCCGCACGCAAAAAGGTTATGAAACCGCGTGATGGTGGGACGCCTGACGCTGCGGCGTCAAAGGATGGTTGGAAGTCGGGCGCGCGTGGCAAGGGCCACGGCAAGCAACGCGGAAGTGATTCTCAGCGCGGCCCGGTAGTTGAGCAAGTTGATGCCACGCCACGCGAAATCATCGTTCCTGAGACGATAACCGTCGGCGAACTCGCTCACAAGATGTCGATCAAGGCCGCTGAACTCATTAAGAGCATGATGAAGATGGGCCAGATGGTCACCATCAACCAAGTACTTGACCGTGATACCGCCATGATCCTAGTTGAGGAAATGGGGCGAGTCGCTATAGCAGCGAAGGACGACGATCCCGATGCCGCGCTTACCGAGTCCTCCGGTGAGGTCGACATCAACGCAGTCACACGTCCGCCAGTCGTGACGATCATGGGCCACGTCGACCACGGCAAGACCTCGCTACTCGACAAAATTCGCAGCGCTCGCGTTGCGAGCGGCGAGGCGGGTGGCATTACCCAGCATATCGGCGCTTACCACGTCACAACGCCGCGGGGCGTGATTACTTTCCTCGATACACCAGGCCATGAAGCGTTCACAGCGATGCGTGCGCGCGGCGCAAAGGTCACCGACATTGTGATTCTCGTGGTGGCAGCGGACGACGGCGTCATGCCGCAGACGAAAGAGGCGATTGCTCACGCCAAGGCGGCGAACGTGCCTGTCATCGTTGCGGTGAACAAAATAGACAAACCAGGCGCAAATCTTGAGCGTGTGAAGCAAGAGCTAGTGACGGAAGGCGTCGTACCGGAAGAATATGGCGGAGAGGCTATTTTCGTTCCAGTGTCGGCCTTGACGGGGCAAGGTATTGACTCGCTGCTTGAAACGATTCTGTTGCAAGCAGAAGTGCTTGAACTCAAGGCACCTGTCGACGCGCCTGCGCGTGGTTTGGTGATTGAGGCTCGCTTGGACAAAGGCCGTGGCCCTGTGGCTACTGTACTTGTTACCAGCGGCACGCTCAAGCGCGGCGACATGGTACTAGCCGGCTCGGTATTCGGTCGTGTTCGAGCGATGAGCGACGAAGACGGGAAAGTGATTACATCCGCTGGCCCAGCCATTCCGGTCGAAATCCAAGGCTTGTCGGATGTGCCGGGCGCTGGCGACGACTTGTTGGTGCTGGGCGACGAGCGCAAAGCGCGCGAAATCGCATTGTTCCGTCAAGGCAAATACCGTGACGTCAAATTGGCAAAGCAACAAGCTGCGAAGCTTGAAAATGCGTTCGCCAATATGGGTGAGGCAGCTGCCAAGCAATTGCCGCTCATCATCAAAGCAGACGTCCAGGGCTCGTACGAAGGTTTGGCGCACGCTTTGGCCAAGCTTTCCACCGAGGAGGTTCGCGTACAAGTTGTTCATAGCGCTGTGGGTGCGATTACCGAGAGCGATGTGAACCTTGCTGCAGCATCCAAGGCCATCATCATCGGCTTTAATGTCCGCGCTGATGCGACTGCCCGCAAGCTTTCCGAAAACGAAGGCGTGCAGATCCGCTACTACGACATCATCTACGAAGCTGTGGATGACGTGAAAAACGCGTTGTCCGGCATGCTTGCGCCGGAGCAAAAAGAGAGCACGCTGGGTCTCGTCGAAATTCGACAAGTCTTCCGCATCTCTAAGATCGGTGCGATCGCAGGTTGCTACGTGCTCGAAGGCATGGTCAAACGCAACGCCTTGGTTCGCTTGCTTCGCGATAACGTGGTCACGTGGAGCGGCGAGCTTGATTCGCTCAAGCGCTTCAAAGACGACGTTAAAGAAGTCAAAGAAGGCTACGAATGCGGTCTGTCGCTTAAGAATTACAACGAAATCGAAGAAGGCGATCGCCTTGAAATTTACGAAATCGTTGAAGTGTCGCGTACGCTTTAGACCCAATGAAACAAGGGCTCAAGCCGCGCGCACTGCGAATATCCGAGCAAGTTCAACGCGAACTTGCGAAGATGCTCGCGACCGAAGTGAAAGATCCGCGCGTCAAGGGCGTCACCATCACGCAAGTGGAGGTGACTTCCGACCTGTCGCACGCGATGGTGCGCTACGTGCGCCACGACGGCTATGCAGGGCAAGCTGAGGCTGATTTAGGCTTCAAGAGCGTGAACGGATTTTTGCGCCACGGCATCGCCGAGCGATTGTCGATTTTCAAAGCGCCGCAGCTGCGCTTTGAGTACGACAAAACGTTCGAAGAGGGTACGCGACTGTCGGCGTTGATCGACATCGCGCGCGCGGATGATGCGCGCGTTGTGGCGCCCGACGCGGCGACAATTGCTGCGGCTGACAGCAGCAAATAAATCGATGAATCTGCACGGTGTTGCGCTTGTCGATAAACCGGCGGGCATGTCTTCGTTTTCGGTCGTGTCGCGTTTGCGGCGCGTATTTAAGTCGGTGGGTGTTACCAAGGCCGGACACACCGGCACGTTAGACCCGCTTGCCACGGGTTTGCTGCCTATTTGTATGGGCGAATCGACCAAGTACGCCCAGCGCTTGCTTGATTCCGATAAAGGCTATCGAGCCATCATTCAGTTCGGAGTTGCCACAACTACGGGCGACGCCGAAGGTGAAATCACGGCACGTACTGATGCGAAGGTTGACGCGGATGCACTGAGTGCGGCGCTCGAAAAATTTCGCGGCCCCATCGTGCAAATTCCGCCAATCTACTCGGCACTGAAGATCGCCGGAAAGCCTGCTTATGAGTACGCTCGCGCAGGCCAAGCGGTAGAAATCGCTCCGCGCAGCGTGACCATTCACGAACTCAATTTGCTTGCGTTTGATGAGCCGGCACAAACTGCCACTATCGACGTTCGCTGTAGCAAAGGCACCTACATTCGCACACTCGCAATCGACGTGGCTATTGCACTCGGTAACGTGGGTCATTTGCATCGCTTGCAGCGCACGCTGACCGGTGGTTTTTCGCTTGCACAAGCGAGGCCATTGGATGCGTGGATGGAGGCCGACGACGCCACGCGTATCTCGTGGCTGCTACCGACGGATCAATTAGTGGCGGACTTGCCGTCATTGATGCTTGACGCGCGGCAATCTATCGAGATTCGACAAGGCAAAGTCGTGTATCTGACCGCGCCAACGAACGACGCAGACGCAGCATTGACTGCGCAGCCGTTGGTGAGGCTCTATGAGCCGTCCGGTGCGTTTCTGGGCCTTGGTAGCCTAGACGCCGCACGCTTGTTACGTGCCGAGCGTCTGCTGAACACTGCTGCCCACTAGGCGCTGCGCGCAATTGCTCGATGATGGTTTGCAGCGCTTCCCCGATTCATGGCGGCGAAAACCGCTAACTGCGACGGTGCCGCAGCGAAACGTGACTCAAAGCGCGTCTCGTCTCTTTTCTGAACGAGCCTAGCCCTCCTAGCACGCTGCGCGCATGAATCGCACAAGACTATTCTTAGTTAATTTTTGATTAAAAATCGTTGCTCAAGGCGCGCCATGCCATTAGCATGATGGCGTTCTGCAACTCATTGGAAAACGCATGATTCAGGTCTCTCGTTGGTGCAACTTCACGAATAGAAAACAGCTCGTGCGAACTCTATTTGGCTTTTTGGCGACCTCAGCTACGTTGACTTTGAGCACGGTTGCGACTGCAGAAATCGTCATTGGTCGAACGCTGCCGCTCACCGGCGCGTTCGCTACCTATGGCACCGCGAAACGTGATGGCGCGGACGCGCTGATTGCGCGTATTAATCGCGAGGGCGGCGTGAATGGTCAACTCCTTCGCGTCGAAACGTTGGACGACACCTACCTACCCGCAAAAACCGTTGCCAACCTAAAGCAGCTTGCCGACCAGCAGCGCCCTGTCGCATTCCTTGGCCTCTTCGGCGTACCAACGATTGCAGCAGCCATTCCTGTGATTACTGAGTTGAAGATTCCAACGGTGGGCCTCACGTCTGGCACCGCAGCGCTACGAGCCAATTACAACCCCTATATTTTCCCGGTACGCGCGAGCTACGCGGAAGAGGCCAAGTCAATCGTTACTCATCTCAAGCTTATTGGCCTGACCCAAGTCGCGATCATTCAACAAGACTTGCCGTTCGGGCAGGCCACGCGTGACACGTTCGTTGCCGCACTTACGGCAGCGGGCATCACCACCTTCACCGAGCACAAAGTTTCCGCGTCGGGGGACACGGCGGTTGCGGTGGTCGAACAGATGAAAAAGACGAACCCGCAAGCCGTATTTCTCGCCATGCTTTCTAATGCAGCGGTTCCTGTGTTGAAAGAGATGTCGAAACAGGTGCGTGGCGTGTCGAGCTATGCGTTCTCGCCCGTCGACACGACGCTCGTGATGAAGCAAACCGAAGGCGCGGCCAAAGGGCTCGGCGTTACGCAAATCGTGCCGATTCCGACCGGAGCGTCGATGCTTGTCGTGCGTGATTACCTGCGTGACCTTGAGGCGCTTAAACGCGGCGAACCGTCCTTTTACAGTTTCGAGGCTTACCTTGAAGCGGCGGTACTGGTCGAAGGCATCAAGCGCTCGGGATCTGCGTCGCCGACTGCGGCGGCGCTAATTCGTGCACTCGAAACGATGAATCCCTACGATAACCGCGGATTTCTCGTGCGTTACAACAACCGTTCGCACGAGGGCAGTCGCTACGTTGACTTGACCGTCATCGGTCGCAACGGCGTCATGCGCTAACAACTTTTAGGTTAAATTTGCGTACAGCGACCGCCGGGCGGTCGTTGGGCGGAAAATAATGCTCAAGTCGATATACGATGAAAATGAGCGCGAAGCGCCGCCCGACTGTCGCTTAAGCAAAAAAGCTGATAGCGTAAGGCTCGCCAAGCACTAAATTGTGCCTAGCGCCCGTAGGACTTTTTCTGGCGTAATCGGCTGCGAATACACCGCAGTGTTGAACGACCTCAGCGCGTCATTGATCGCGTTCATGATCGCAGCGGGTGCACCCGCTGTGCCAGCCTCGCCCGCTCCTTTCGCGCCAAGCACCGACGACTTCGTCGGTGTTTCGATGTGCGCGACGTCAATGTCAGGCATTTCCGCAGCCATCGGCACCAAGTAGTCCGCCATGTTGCCGTTTTGCAGCATGCCGCCGTCGTCGTACAAACATTCCTCGTACAACGCGCCGCCAATGCCTTGCACCACCGCGCCGCGCATTTGTTCATCGACGAGCATCGGATTGATCACGCGGCCACAGTCCTCAACCACCCAATGCTTCAAGAGCTTTACGAACCCCGTCTCGACGTCCACTTCCACTAGGCTCGCTTGCACGCCGTTGGTGAAAATGAACGGATAGTCGCGCTGTGCATAGTGCCGCGTCACCATCAGTTCGCCGGTTACGCCTGCGGGCAAGGTGTCAGGACGGAAATACGCGATGCGACCGAGCTCGCTGAGTGGCATGACCGATTCGCCGGTGCTTGTATCGACGATTTGCGCATCGCGAAGCGCTAGCGTTTCTGCGTCGCGCTTCAAGATCACAGCAGCAAGACTGAGAATGTTTTTGCGCAACGCAAAGCCCGCTTGCAGCACTGCCTCGCCGCCGATGCCAGCGCCGCGCGACGCCCAGGTGCCGCCGCCGTAAGGCGTAACGTCCGTGTCGCCAGTTACGACGCGAATGGCCGACATCGGCACGCCGACTACGTCCGCTGCAATCTGCGCGAAAATGCCTTCCGTGCCTTGGCCTTGTTCGCCGACACCCACCATCACCGTGACCACACCTGTAGGCTCAAGCCGAATCGTTGCACCATCCTGCGCCGAGATGCGTGCCCCGCCAACGCCATAGAACGCGGCGCTGGGATTTGTCAGCTCGATCAACGCGGCGAAACCGATGCCGCGATATACGCCGCGCTTGCGCAAATTTTCTTGCTCGGCGCGGAGCGCGGGATAGTCCATCATCAGCGCAATTTTTTCGAGGCAAGCCTCGTGCGACAGCCCTTCAAATTTCACGCCCGACGCGCCAGCGCATGGATACGCGTTGTCGCGAATGACGTTTTGCTTGCGAATGGCGAGCGGATCAATTTCAAGTTTGTTGGCAACTGCATCAACCAACGCCTCCGTCACTGCACACGCAATTGGGTGGCCTACGCCGCGGTATTGGCAGGTCGGCGTTTTGTTCTGAAACACGACATTGAGCTTCGCGCGATATTGCTGGTGACGGTAAGGCCCGCCAACCAAATTGACGACCTGATTGCCTTCGATCGCGCTCGTGCGTGGAAACATCGAATATGGCCCAATGCCCGTCAAATCGTCGATCTCGAACGCAAGAATTTCACCCGATTTCGCCGCCGCGATACGCCCGGTCACGCGGTGTTGCCGCGCGTGAATGTCGGTCGTGAACGATTCGAGTCGATCAGCGACAAACTTCACCGGCCGCTCAAGCATGATCGACAACGCAACGGTGGCGAAGTCATCCGGGTACGCATGCACCTTGATGCCGAACGAACCGCCAACGTCTTTGCAGATCACGCGAATGTTCGATTCCGGCAAGCCGAATTGTCGTGAGTACAAGTCCTGCATCATGTGCGGCGCTTGCTGCGAATGGTGCACCGTCAAGCGCTTTTCGCTCGGGTTGAAATCGCTGATTTGGCAGCGCGGCTCCAGCGTCACACCGGTATGACGACCGAATTGAAATGTCACTTCTGCGACGGCATCAGCATTTGCGAACGCGTCATCCACGCCGCCTGTGTCCAGACTACGTGTGAAGCACAGATTGTCGCCAAGCGCTTCGTGAATGACGGGCGTTGCGGCGTCAAGCGCGGTTTCAGTCTCGACCACCGCAGGCCGCGGCTCCCATTCCACCACCAGGTACTGCAACGCATCTTCGGCTTGCGCTCGCGTTTCCGCAACCACCGCAACGACAGGTTCGCCCTGCCACCGTGCGCAGTCAATCGCCAATGGATATTGCGGTGCAGATTTCATGCCCGCAAGATGTGAAAGCGTTGCCACCCAAGGCTTACAAATCTTCGCCATTTCCACGCCGTCAACCACGGCGACCACACCGGGCATCAGCCGAGCAAAGCTCGCGTCAATTCGTGTGATGCGAGCGTGCGCTGCGGGACTGCGCCAATACACCACATGCACCAAGCGCGGCATGTCGATGTCGTCCACGTAAGTGCCGCGACCTTCCACCAAGCGCACAGCATTGGGTCGGCTGACGCTTTTGCCGATGTAGCGATTCTGTTCGGAAATTGGCGGGAGCGCTGTTTCTGTGTGACTCATTTTTCCGCTCCGATTTTTGCCTTGGTAGTCGCGGCGCGCTCGGCTAAAACGTCGCAAATCGCGTCAACGATGGCTTGATACCCCGTGCATCGGCAATAGTTGCTCGACATCCATTCGCGCACTTCCTCGCGCGTAGCGGCAGGGCGCGATTGCACAAGGTCAAGCGCTGCGGTTAACATACCCGGCGTGCAATAGCCACACTGCAAAGCGTTTCGGCGAATGAACGCCGCTTGCAAGTCGGCGGCAACGCCGCTCTTGGTAATTCCTTCAATCGTCTCCACGCTGCCGCCGTCGGCTTGTACGGCAAGCACCAAGCAGCCGCGCACCACCTTGCCGTTGAGCATGACCGAGCATGCACCGCAAACGCCGTGTTCACAGCCCACGTGCGACCCCTTCAGTCCCAAGTCTTCACGTAAAAAATCGATCAAGTGTTGGCGCGGCTGAACTTCGCGGCGCTCTAGTTGGCCGTTCACCGTGATTTGCACAGTGAGCCTGTCTAGTGTCGTGTCCATTGAGTTATCCATTGCCTTAGGCTCCACGGGCAGCGTTCGTGAGCATGCGCTTCAAGAGCACACCCGCAAGATGTCGTTTGGTGTCGGCGTTGCTCGTCAAATCGGCAACGGGATCAATTTCGGCTTTGAGCGCAACGCAGGCTTGCTCGATGACTGCATCGGTGAGCGGCGTACCCTCGACAATCGCCTCTGCGTGCTTGGCACGAAGCGGTGTCGCACCAATGCCTAGCAGCACGAGGCGAATATGCGAAAGCGCATTGCCCGAGCGTTGCGCGCACCCCGCAAGGCCCGCGATCGCGTAATCGCCATGACGACGCGACAGCTCAGAAAAATCACTCCACTGCGTGGCGGTTTTCACGGGCAACTCAATGGCAGTGACGAGTTCTCCTCCTTGAAGTGCAGTTTGGTACAGGTCGAGAAAGAAGTCACCCGCCGCAATGCGTCGCTCCCCTCCGGCACCCTTCACAACGATCACCGCATCGAGGGCAACCACACAGGTCGGCCACTCCGCGGCGGGATCAGCATACGCAACGGAGCCACCGATGGTGCCGAGATTGCGAATGGCGCGGTGAGCGATATGCGGCGCGGTCTTGCTCAGCAGCGGCGCGTACTCGGCTATGACTGCCGAGGCTTCAATATCGCTATGCGTGGTCAGCGCCCCAATACGCAGCGTCTGCCCATTGACGGAGATGCCACGCATCGCCTCAATGCCCGAAATGTCGATCAACACACTTGGCTCGGAAAGTCGCATGTTGAGTGTTGCGAGGAGCGTCTGCCCGCCCGCGAGGAGTTTCGCCTCATCGCCGTATTTGGCGACTAACTCAAAAACCTCGGAAAGGTGCTTGGGTTTTACGTAGTCAAATGCAGGAGCTTTCATATGGGCTTCATCCTGCTACCGCAAAAAATGCGCTAGAACGAATCCAAAGGCCGTCGCGCCAGCGCCGAGCAAGAACCACAGAACGCGAGTGCTCTCGGAGGCATTGCCACTGTGCGAGTCACGGCTGGGAGCGTATGCAATTTGCGGCGCGCCTACTGCGGGCGCGGAGCCCTCGCCTGCCAACGGTGCGCCAGAGGTAGCGTCAGCAGGCTTAGCGCGCAGTTCGCGTTGCAAATTTCCGAAAAATTCATCAGCCATTTTTTTGGCAAACGCATCGATCATTCGTCCGCCCACTTGACCGAGCTTACCGCCGACGGATGCTTCGGCGGTGTAAGCGAGCAGGGTGCCGCCCTCTTTCGCCGTGAGGCTTACCGTTGAACGGCCCTTGGCAAAGCCCGCACCACCGCCCGAGCCCTCAAAGACCATCGTACAACCTTCGTCTGGTCGAATATCGCTCATCAAAATCTTACCGACGAAAAGCGCGCGGACGGGACCCACGCGCATGAGCACGCGCGCGTTGGTTTCGGTGTCTGACACACGCTCGACATATTCACACGATGGAATGCAGCGGGAAAGGCAGCCGGGGTCGTTAAGCGCACGCCACACTGCTGCGGGTTCTGCCGAAATAAGTTTCTCGCCACTAAGTTCCATGATGCCTCGGCAAATTTTGTCTTGCACCAATTATCAATGAGGGTTGGTGCGCAGCCCTAGCAAAAATCTCAATAACTTTTTTTAACGCAAGCGTTACTCTGCCAACTTGCTGGCCAGCGCAAATGATCTCGCTCAAGCAAAAGCGGTGTTTGAGTCGATAACATCGCTAATGCTGCTTCGCGTCTAATTAGCGCGCGACGCACAAAGTCAATTCTGTAATTCACCCACTGCAAGTACGCGAGGCTAGACGTGAAACTCACGCTCAATCACTTTTCAATCCGCACCACTGATCTGGATGCGAGCAGCCGTTTCTACAGCGAAGTGCTCGGGCTCGCCGAAGGCCCGCGGCCGAACTTTCCGTTTCCCGGCCGGTGGATGTATTCGGGCAGCCACGACAATGTAGCCAATGCCGTTGTTCACCTCATCGGCATGGACAAAAACGATCCTGCCGGACTGAAGGCGTATTTGGGTGACCGCGACGTTTCATCGCTGACGGGCAGCGGGGCGGTGGATCACATCGCGTTTTTTGCCGAAGGCCTGACTGTGATGATGGCGCACATCGAACGACTCGGTGTTGTGGCTCGTCATCGAACCGTGCCCTCGATTGGACTACATCAAATGTTTCTCGATGATCCAAGCGGTGTGGTCATCGAACTCAACTACCCAGCGGCCGAGGCTGTAGGCGTGACTTTCCCAAATTAGTATGGCAAAAATTGTGGTCGTCGGCGGCTCGTTAGGTGGGCTGCTGGTTGCGAATCTATTGCATCGTTCGGGGCACGATGTGCAGCTCTTGGAAAAAGCATCACAAGCGCTCGACGGTCGCGGGGCGGGCATTGTGACGCATCCTCCGCTCGTGGACGCGCTGCACCGTGCGGGTGTGCCTCGGGACTCAGAAATGGGCGTTCAGGTGCAAGAACGCGTTGCGCTTGATGTGCATGGGAACAGCGTATCAACCATCGAAATGCCGCAAATTCTCACATCATGGGGGCGGCTCTACTTACAGCTTCGCGAGGCGTTGCCGACAGAGTGTTATCGCGCTGGCGTTGAGGTGCAG
Organism: Casimicrobium sp.; assembly: GCA_040079845.1. Taxonomy (GTDB): domain Bacteria; phylum Pseudomonadota; class Gammaproteobacteria; order Burkholderiales; family Casimicrobiaceae; genus Casimicrobium. The sequence goes on from JBEBJR010000007.1 coordinate 13,538, forward strand.
CGTGTAGATCAACGGGCTGACGGCATTGTGGCGCTGACCACGTCCGGAGAAATACCAGGCGATTTATTGATTGCCTCCGACGGCTTGCGCTCAACGGTGCGTCAGCAATTCGCCCCACAAATGATGCCTGTTTATGCGGGCTACGTTGCCTGGCGCGGTGTATGCGACGAAAGCGTTTTGTCCAACCGAACGCGTGAAACCTTGTTCGGGAGATTCGGGTTTGGCTTGCCAGATGGCGAGCAAATCATCGGCTATCCGGTGGCCGGTGCTAACCATTCGACAACGTCGGGCGAGCGCCGATACAACTTCGTCTGGTACCGCAGCGCGCCGGAAGGACCGAGCTTGATCGAATTGCTGAGTGACGCCGATGGCACACACTACCCAACGGGAATTCCGCCGCACCGCTTAGATTGGCGGCAGGTACATCACATGCGGCAAGCGGCGTGCGCGATTCTCGCACCACAGTTTGCCGAGATCGTGGAGAAGACGGGACAACCATTCCTACAGCCGATTTTCGATGTATCGTCCGACCAAATCGCGTTCGGTCGCGTTGCGCTGATGGGCGACGCGAGCTTTGTGGCGCGGCCGCACGTGGGAGCCGGCGTCACGAAGGCCGCCGAAGACGCGCTGGCGTTGGTGGCTTGCATCAACGCTCGCGGCGCGAACGAGGCCGCGCTTCTGAGTTACCAGACCCAACGCCTGCCCATCGGCCAACAGACCGTTGAGCGCGGCCGCATGCTCGGTCGTTACATGCAGGCGCAAAACACCGTCAATGGTTTGTCGGAGCCGCGCGAGGTTGAGCGCGTGCTTCGCGAAACGGCCGCGCTTTGGGACAGATAGCGCGCTGCTTCAGCCAATATCGCTACACTAATCGCTTATGTCGTCGTCATAGTTGCTGGTGTTCGTCCAGCGCGTCGACGGGGCAATGTTGCAAGCCCCGATAAATGAAAGCGAACGCACTGTTTAACAGCTGCGCTGCATAAGATTACTCAAACGCCATTTTTCGTCTAGGAGCCTGAATGTCCGATTCCACTACATCCCCACTGCGTCGTCGCCTGCTTACGGGAGGTGCTGCGAGCATTGCCGTCGCTGGCGCACCGTTTGTGTCGCGTATGGCGCATGCCCAGTCGCTGCCGATCAAAATTGGCTTTCCAACCCCGCTGACAGGCGCGTTTTCGGCGGAAGCGCAGGATCAGGTGCGTGCAGCTGAGTTGGCGGTTCGCGAGTTCAATGAGTCGGGCGGATACAACGGACGCAAGTGCGAGTTGCTGGTGCGTGATGACAAATTGAATCCTGGCGAAGCCGCTACGCGCACGTTGGAACTCATCGAAAAGGATAAAGTGGACCTGATTGTTGGTTCGCTGTCTGCGGCCACTCAGCTTTCGATCAACGCCATTTGCAAGAGCCGCAAGGTGCTCTTCAATTCAATTAGTCAATCTGACGCGATTAACGAAGCGAAGGACTGGAGCTTTTACACATTCCACGAGGCGCTAACGCCTCACGCAACTGCGGGTGCCGTTGCGCGTTACGCTTTCCCGAAATTTGGCAAGAAGGTTGTTTACCTGACCGCGGACTACGCTTACGGGCACGAGATGGTGCGCGGCTTCCAACGCGCCGGACAAGCCTTCGGCATGCAAACTCTGGCCGATATTCGTCATCCGCTGGGTGCTGCTGATTACTCAGCATTTTTGCCGCGCATTCAGGCGCTCAAGCCCGATATTTTGGTTCTCTGCAATTTCGGCCGCGATCTCCTGAACTCGGCGAAGCAAATTACAGACTTCGGGCTGAAAAAGCAGATGAAAGTGATCACGCCCGTATTGCTTTACACCGCACGGCAGGCAGGTGGCGCCGACGCGTTCGAGGGAATCCTTGGCGGAACTTCTTACTACTGGGGAATGGAAGATCGCATTCCAACTGCAAAAGCGCTTAACGATAAGTTCCGTAAAGCTTATGGTGGTGCCGTGCCGTCGGACTACGGCGCATTGGGCTACGCCGGCATTCGTAGCGTCTTGCAAGCCATTCGCGAAGCGCGATCAACTACGTCCACAGGCGTTGCGAACGTCATGCGCAAAATGCGTTACGACTTCTACAAAGGCACCCAGTTCTATCGCCTCTGCGATCACCAATCGGTGCAATCTGTCGCGATTGTTGAGTCGAAATCGAAGAACATGAAAGACAAATACGACGTCTTTAACGTGCTGTCGATCGAAGCGCCGGATGAGAAAAATCTGCGCACCTGTGACGAACTGGGGCACAAAGTAATCTAGTCATTCCGCGATCATCTCGCGTTTTCGCCACGCCGCTTTATCTTCTTCGAATTGCCTGCTTTAGTTTGCGATTCGAGCGCTTGATTCACGCGGCGTGATTTTATTTCGCTCAATGGCAGTACGTCCAAATGGCTGACATCTCTCTTGAATTGTTGCTCCTGCAACTGATGACCGGCCTTGCGCTGGGCGCCGTCTATGCGCTCCTCGCGGTGGGCTTGTCGTTGATTTTTGGCATGCTCACGGTAGTGAACTTCGCGCATGGCGCGTTCTTCATGGTCGGTGCATTTTTTGGCGTTTACTTCCTCGGGTTGACCGGAAGCTTTTGGTTCAGTTTGGTACTGACGCCGCTCTCTGTCGGAGCCATTGGATTGCTTTGCGAACGCTTCTTGGTGCGCCCCCTCTACGGGCGCGGCATCGACTATCCGCTGCTCCTCACGTTTGGATTGAGCTACGTGATGATCGAAGCGATGCGTGTCTTGTTCGGTCTTGAGGGCCTGCCAACATCGGTGCCAACGGAGCTGCGTGGTGTCGTGAATTTAGGCTTTGGCATGTTCCCGATTTACCGTCTGTTTCTAATTCTTGCGACTGCGTTAATCGTAGGCGGCCTCTGGCTTTTTATCGAAAAGACACGCTACGGACTCATCATCCGCGCGGGTTCACGCGACCCAGAAATCGTACGCATTTTGGGCGTGGACATTTCCAAAGTTTGGCTGATGGTGTTCGGACTCGGCACGGCCATCGCGGGTCTCTCCGGCTTGCTCGCGGCGCCCACACGCGCCGTGAACGCTGAGATGGGAATTCCTGTGCTTGCTGAATCATTTGTCGTCACCGTCGTGGGCGGCATGGGCTCGTTGCCTGGAGCGGTTGTCGCTGGGTTGCTGGTGGGCGTTGTGTTCGCGATGACCTCGCTCTTCGCGCCTGAATACGCTGAGCTTTCGATCTTTGTGTTGATGGCGTTAGTGCTGTTGGTTCGCCCGCAGGGGTTGTTTGGCAAAGCTGGATTGATGGGCTAGATGGCGATGACTGCACCCAATTTTTTGTCCAAAGCGACAAACCTCATTTCGCAACATCGCGTAGCCTCGGTATTGGCGTTCTTGATGATTTTTCCGCTCATCATGCCGTACGAAGCACTCGCGTTGAATATCTTGATCTTCGGTTTGTACGCCGTTGGCTTCAATCTGTTGTTTGGCTATACCGGGCTGCTATCGTTCGGACACGCCGCGTTTTTCGGTGTCGGCAGCTACCTCACGGGCATTGCGATTATTCGCTTCGGGTTGTCGTGGTGGATGGCCATTGCGGTGGGCACTGCATGTGCGGCCATTGTCGGCGTCGTGATCGGTTATCTCGCCATCCGGACGCGCGGGATCTACTTTTCGATGGTCACGCTCGCGCTGGCGCAGATCGTGTATTACGTGTTCTACAAAGCCGAAAGCTGGACCGGCGGCGAGAACGGTTTGCGCGGGGTGAACGTTGAAAACTTTAGCGTGTTTGGCATACAGCTCGACATCCTGAATCCACTGACTAAGTATTACGTGCTGTTCGCGTTCGTCGCTGCGGCGCTCTGGTTGGTGTCACGCATTTTGGCGTCGCCCTTCGGCGCGGTGATTGAGTCAATCCGCGAAAACGAAGGTCGTTGCGCGGCTTGCGGCTACGACGTGGCGCGCGCAAAGCTCTTGATCTTTGTTTTGTCTGCGGCCATTTGTGGCCTCGCTGGAGCGCTCCGGGCGATACATCTCTCGATTGTGCCTATCGATTCGCTGCACTACTTGTTGTCCGGGCAAGCCGTGATGATGTGTTTGCTCGGTGGCATGGGCACGTTCTTCGGCCCGTTTGTGGGCGCGGGCGTGTTCCTTTATCTTGAAGACGTGGCAACGGTCTTCACCACCCACTGGATGGCCGTTGTGGGCGTCGTGTTTATGGTGTTCGTGCTGTACTTCCCGCGCGGCATCTGGGGCACGCTGGTTCAGCGCTGGGAAGCGCGTCGCGCGCGTAACGGAGGCCAAGCATGAACGCTCCCATTCTGGTCGCGGAACACATCACCAAGCGCTTCGGAAATTTCGTCGCGTTAAACGACGTCAGCTGCGCGTTCCATAAAAATCAACTCACCGCCATCATTGGTCCAAACGGCGCGGGCAAGAGCACTTTTTTTAACGTGCTCACCGGCGCAACCAAGGCGAGCAGCGGCAAGATTTTTTTCGACGGGCGCGACATCACTGATATTGCGCAACACGAGTACGCGCGGATCGGCATCGCCAAGAGCTTTCAGATTACGAACGTATTTAAGCAGTTGAGCGCGCACGAAAACGTGCGGGTGGCGGCGCAAATGCGTAGTGCTCGCTTTGATTTTTTGCGCTCACGCGCATCATTTACTTCGATCATCGAGCGGGCCGATGCCCTACTCGAACGTGTCGGCTTAACGGCGCATCGCAACAAAATTGCCTCCGAACTGGCGCATGGACAGCAGCGCTCGCTTGAGATCGCAATGGCGCTCGCGAGCGACCCTGCGCTGCTGCTGATGGACGAGCCCACAGCGGGTATGTCGCCCGAGGAAACCGGCGTAATGATGGCGCTGATCCGTAAGCTTTCGACCGAGCGCACCGTCATTTTGGTGGAGCACAAAATGAAGCTCGTGATGGGCTTGTGTGAGCGTTTGATCGTGTTGCATCATGGCGAGCTTTTGGCTGATGGCACGCCGGAGCAAATTCGTACGAATGCTGAGGTGCGCCGCGTGTACCTCGGAAAAAATTAGGCTGGAAGTTTCCCTATGTCAAAAGCCATGTTGACCGTCTCTGGTCTCAACGCCTGGTACGACCGCAGCCATGTCGTGCAAGATATTTCGTTTGATGTGAAAGCGGGCGAAGTCGTCACGCTCATGGGCCGCAATGGCGCTGGCAAAACCAGCACGCTACGTAGCATCATGGGTATGCTCGAAAAGCGCCAAGGTAGCGTTGTTTTCGATGGACAGGAACTGCTAGCGACACCTGCGTTTTCGCGCTACCACGCGGGTCTCGCGTTCGTGCCGGAAGATCGCCGAATCGTGCCCGGTCTTACGGTTCGTGAGAACTTGCAGTTGGGTTTGATTGCGAGCAACGCACGCGACACGACCAACGCGATGATCGATGAAATCGCGCAAACGTTTCCGCGTCTCAAAGAGCGTTTGACACAGGAAGGCACCTCGCTCTCCGGTGGCGAACAGCAAATGCTCGCGATTGCCCGCGCGATGATGGCGAAGCCCAAAATGATTTTGATGGACGAGCCGTCCGAGGGCGTGATGCCGGTTTTGGTCGACGAGATGTTTGAGCTTTTCGCCCGCATGAAAGCTAGCGGCACGACGATTCTGCTGGTCGAACAAAACGTTGAGCGCGCGCTCTCGATTTCGGATCGCGCCTACATCCTCGACCAAGGCAGCATCGTGCATCACGGCACCGCTGCTGAGCTGCTCGCGGACGACGAAATTCAGGCGAAATACTGCGCGGTGTAGCTGCTCGCGGGCGTGTTTCGCCAGTAATCTTCGCCGCCGAATAAAATTCGGTAGATGAATACAACGAACGCCCCACTCCACACCGTGCGCACACGGTTTGCGCCTTCGCCTACGGGCACCCTTCACCTCGGCAACATTCGCACCGCACTATTTGCGTGGGCATTTGCGCGACACCACAAGGGCCAGTTCATTCTTCGCATTGAAGACACAGACCTAGAGCGCTCATCCGAGTCCAGCGCCGATGGCATTCTGCGCGACATGGCGTGGCTGGGCATGGACATCGACGAAGGCCCGTTCTACCAAATGCAGCGCATGCCGCGTTACCGCGAGGTCGTCGCGCAAATGCTGGCCGATGGCCGCGCATACCATTGCTACATGAGCGTCGAGGAGCTTGACGCGCTACGCGAAACTCAAAAAGCCAAGGGCGACAAACCGCGTTACGACGGTCGTTGGCGGCCTGAAAATGTGGCGAAATTTGGTCTGAAAGTTCCAGCAGGCGTTGACCCCGTGATTCGTTTCCGCAATCCAGACGATGGCGCGGTGGTGTGGGAAGACGCGGTGAAAGGCCGCATCGAAATCGCCAACAGCGAACTTGATGACCTAGTGATTGCGCGGCCAGCGCCTGTCGGTCAGGTGGGTGTTCCGACGTACAACTTCTGTGTGTGTGTTGACGACGTGGACATGAACATTACGCATGTCATACGCGGCGACGGACATGTGATGAACACACCGCGTCAGATCAATATTTTCCGTGCACTGGGCAGCGAGCCGCCAGTGTTCGGCCATACGCCCACCGTGCTCGGCAACGACGGTGAAAAGCTCTCGAAGCGCCATGGCGCAACGGGCTTGAACGAATACGCCGCGCAAGGCTTTTTGCCGGAAGCGGTCATCAACGGGCTCGCGCGCTTGGGTTGGTCGCACGGTAACGATGAAATTTTCTCGCCGCAGCAACTCGTCGAATGGTTCAACCTCGAATCGCTCACGCCGTCGCCCGCGCGCTTTGATTCAGAAAAATTTGAATGGCTCAACGGTGAACACGTTAAGCGATTGCCCGTCGACGAGCTGGCGAAGCGATTGCAGCCATTTCTTGCGGAACAGGGCTACGATTTAGCAGAGGGGCCGAGTGCGCTTGCGGTTGCAGAACTGCTGCGCGAACGCGCGCCCACGTTAAAAAAAATGGCCGAGATGGCGCGTTACTGCTACGTCGCGCCAATGGTTGACGCAGCACTACTCGCGCAGCACATGCCCGACGCCAACAAGCCCGCGATCGCGTGGGTCGCCGAAGAATTGGCAACCGCCGAATGGACCAAGCCCGCGCTCGCCACAATCCTCAAAGAAGCGCAGACGAAGTTCGCACTAAAAACGCCGCAGGTGATGATGCCGCTGCGCGTGCTGCTCACGGGAAGCGCGCAAGCCCCTGGTGTCGATGCACTTCTGGTGACGCTTGGACGTGAGGTTTCGCTGGCGCGGTTGCGGGTTTAGCGCGCGAAGGGTTTGCTGTCCGCCCCACCGAGCTTCGCCGACAGAAAATCCTGAAATCGGTTGGCGGGTCATCGCGCGCCGCACTGTCGTCAGTCGGCACGACGGCTTTTTGTATCCAGCGACCGCTACGTAAGGGGTTTAGACGTATTTTCCAGGAAGTCGACTACTCAATAAATTGAGCGGAAAGAACCGTGCAGCGGTCGTTCGGCGTAAATAGTCGTATCTCAATTCCGCACGGACGTAACCCGCCTATCCGCCGCCACGCTGCATAAACAAATCAAAGCGCTGCATGAACGCCAAACGCGTTGCTGCGTCGGTGTTTTCGAATTGAAAATCCGCGTGGAGTTGCGGTAGCTGCACGAGCGCGATGCGTCGTGGTGCTCCAACCTCCCACTTAACGCGCAGGATCCCGTCAACCGGGCTCGATGTGCCGGGCGCGCGTAGCGCGATGGCAACAAGCCCCGCGTGACTGTCGTGCGTATGCGTAAACGCGTTGTCACCAATTGCCGGCGGCAACAAGCGTAGCCAATCCGCGACCGCGCACGTCATCACGCGCTCGAATGATTCTGCGTAGGCTGATTGCATGCGCGGCGCTCGTTTGCGCCTAACCGCCCGCGATGGGCGGCCAGATGGCGAGAACGTCGTCGGCCACGAGCGCCCGTGTGGGGCGATCTGCGGGGTCGATATAACTGCCGTTGACGAGCACTAGATGCACGAGCTTGGGGGGAAGTTGAAAATCGTCGATCACGCGCTGCACGCTGATTGCGTCGGCCACATCCAGCGCCACGCGATTGGCGCGGCGAGCGTCCGGAGGCAAATAGTCAGTGAGCGACGCGAAGAGCTTGAGCGTGATGTTCATGGGTTCCAACGACTAAATTAGCGACGACGCTCGTCGCCCGCGCCGTTCCACGCGGCCTGCGATTGCGCTGTGGCGATGTACGCGGGCACCAGCTGCGTGGGGTCTTCGAGCAACACGTCTTTCCACGCGCCGAGACGTACTTTGCCTTCGACCAGTCCACGCATGACGCCCACGTGCTCCGTCCAGCCCACGCTGTTGCAACCGATTAACACGTCGTCTTTGAATTGCAGGCTCAAGTGGCGGCCGCTCGCGGCGTCCGTGAGTTCGGCATGTTGTCCACCGGGCACGCCCTGCCAGTTGCCGAACGAAGTAGAAATCATGCCGAGCGTATCGAGCACATTGATTTGCGTGACGCGTGGCAAGAACGCTTTTTGCCCCACCATGTTGTGCGCCGCTACGCGCGCTTGATCGGCGGCATTCGGTTGGATCGCGCTGACGATGGTGGTTTCGGTGATGCGATCAAACGCTTCGGCGCAGTCGCCCGCCGCGTAAATGCCGGTTACGCTCGTTTGCATGTGCTCGTCGGTCAACACGCCGCGCAAGCAGCGAATGTCGGAGTTTTCGAGGAAGCCAATCGCAGGTTTTACGCCGGTGGCGCTGATGATTAAGTCCGCCGTAACGTGGCTGCCGTTCGACAAACGCGCGCTGAGCGGCGTGCCCGACTCGATGGCCTCAACGCGTGTGTTGGTGATCACGCGAATGCCTTTGCCTTCGCACCAGTCTTTGATCATCGTGCCCGCCGTTTCGCCCATCATGCGCGGCACCATTCGGTCGCCCATTTCAACGACCGTGAGCTGCGTTTTGCGTGCAGCCAGCGCTTCCATGATGATGCAGCCGATGAAGCCTGCACCCATCTGAAGCACGCGAGCGCCGGGCTGTGCGAGCGCCATGATTTTGCGCGCGTCGTCTAGCGTCCAACAGGTGTGAACCCCCGCGGCGTTGATGCCGGGAATCGGAGGCGAGGCGGGGCGAGAACCCGTGGCGATCAGGAGCGTGTCGAACTTGATCGTTTCGCCAGTACTGAGCGCGACGCTTCGGGAGTCGGTGTTGATGGACTTCGCGGTCGCCTGTTTGATCGTGATGTTGAGCTTTGAGAAATGCCCCGCTTCATGTCGAAGATGCGTGCCACCCTCGGTGATGTTTCCCGCGATTAAGTAGGGAATCGCCATGCGCGAGTACGGCGATTCGGGCTCGTCGCCAATCATCGTGATGGTGTCGGCGGGCGCGTGCTGGCGAATCGTTTCCGCAGCGATCACGCCCGCGGGGCCGCTTCCGAGAATGACATGGTGACGCATACGTTTCTCCTCACATTCCGAATAAAAAAAGGGGCGAACCTTGCGGTGCCCCTTATACGCGCTGGCGCCGCTTGGGCTACAGCGCGCGTGATTACAGTCCGAGGCGCTTGCGCGTTTCGGCTTTGAGCGTGCCGTCACCGTTCCAACCGCGCGCTTCATAGTACTTCGGCAGCATCGTGCCAAGTTCATTGACCTTGCCTTTTGCCGGGCCTGTTTTGCAAGCTTCTTCCAGCAAGCGTTTTGGCAGCGAATCGTCTTTGTTGGTGAAGCCTGCGCGGTTGTTGAAGTCGCGCTCCATGTTCCAAATACGCTCGCCGATGTGTGCGAGTTCTTCGGTCGTGAACTCGTCGCCGCAGGCACCTTGTAGCTGCGGTGCCAAGTCGGGCAAGCCCCACGCGAACGTCGTGAAGATGCATAAACCCGACGAGTCGAACGCCGCCGTGGCGTCTTGGAAAGCCTTGACCAATTCTGGTTTACCTTCGGACACCAGCGGATCGGTCTTCACCGGAATTCCGAGCACTTCGGAGGCGATCGTGTAGCCGCGCAAATGGCAGCCACCGCGGTTCGACGTGGCGTACGCGAGGCCGATGCCCTGAATCGCGCGACCGTCGTACGCCGGGAATTCTTGTCCCTTCGACGACATCGACAATTCGGGGTGGCCGTACTTTGCCGTCAGGCGCTTCGAGCCTTGGCCGATTTCTTTTCCGAAGCCGCGACCGTTGATCGTTTCTTCTGCGAGGAACGCCAGCGCTTTGGCGGAGCCAAAGCTCGCGTCAATGCCGAGCTGCTCGCTCGTGATGACGCCCATTTGATGGAGCTCCATCACCGCGCCGACGGTGGCGCCGAAGCTAATCGGGTCGATGCCTTCTTCGTTGCACAGCAGGTTCACGTATTGCAACGCTTCGAGATCGTTTACGCCGTTGGCCGCGCCGAGTGCCCATGCAGCTTCGTATTCCAATCCGCCGTTCGCGCCCCAGTATTGGGGCTTGTTCTCAACCGTGAAGTGGCCTTCGTCGAGCTTGCTGATGCGACCGCATGCGATGGTGCAACCAAAGCACGCTTGATTCGTCACGAGGTGTTTTTTGCCGTCGGTCTTGCGTGGCGTGACCATTGCTTCGGCGGAAATGTCCCCCGCGCCTTCAAACTGATTGTCGCGATGGTTACGCGTTGGCAGCGCGCCTACTTCGTTGATGACGTTCATCAACACTTGCGTGCCGTAAGCGGGCAAGCCTTGGCCGGTCACACCGTTTTCGGCGAGGATTTTTTTCTTCTCAGCCACCGCCGTGAAGAACGCTTTTGGATTTTTAATGTTGCCGACGCCTTTGGTGCCGCGCACAGCAATCGCTTTGAGGTTTTTACTGCCCATCACCGCGCCCACGCCCGAGCGGCCCGCCGCACGGTGCAGGTCGTTCACCACGGCTGCGAATAGCACTTGGTTTTCGCCGGCTTTGCCGATGGAGGAGACGCGCACCAACGGGTCTTGCAGACCCTTCTTCAGCGACTCTTCGGTTTCCCAAACGCTCTTGCCCCACAGGTGTGCCGCGTCACGAAGTTCGACTGTATCGTCGTTCACGTACAGGTAAACCGGTTTCGCCGATTTGCCTTCAAAAATGACCATGTCCCAACCGGCCATCTTGAACTCTGCGCCCCAGTAGCCGCCGGAGTTCGAGCAGGCGATTGCGCCGGTCAATGGGCCTTTGGTGATTACTGTGTAGCGACCGCCCGTAGAGGCCATCGTGCCGGTCAACGGGCCTGTGGCCCAAATGATTTTGTTGTCCGCGGAAAGAGGGTCGACAGTGGCGTCCACTTCTTCTACGAGATATTTCGTGCCGAGGCCGCGCGAACCAATGTAGTCGCGCGCCCATTGCATGTTTAATGGCTCCGATTTCACGGTGCCGGCGGTGAGATTCACACGCAGAATTTTTCCAGCCCAAGACATGATGCTTTCTCCTTGTGTTCAGTTACGCCGCGCTGGGCTGGTTGCCGAGTTTGTTGGCCCAGTCGGCCATCTTCCCGAGGCCCGTCCAGTTCGCGTCCACGTACGTGATCGCGCCGGTGGGGCAGGCTTCTGCGCAGGCGGGGTTGCCTTCACACAAATCGCACTTCTGCACTTTGCCGGTTTCTTGCACGTAGTTCACGGTGCCGAATGGGCACGCGATCGTGCACACCTTGCAGCCGACGCAGGTCGCGTCGTTGACAACCTTCGCACCGGTGTTCTTGTCGACGGTGATGGCCTGAACCGGACACGCGTGTAAGCACCACGCCTCAGCGCATTGCGTGCAGGTGTACGGAACCTTCTTGCCGGTCTTGTGGAAGTCGAAGACTTTGATGCGTGATTTCGCGGGCGCGAACACTTGGTAGTTCTCGTAAGAGCACGCCATTTCACATTGCAAACACCCGGTGCACTTGTCGGGGTTTATGTGCAGCACTTTCTGCATCAGAGTCTCCTTATTGCGTTTTATCGACGTCGTCGGAATGTTTGCGCCCGCGTTCCAGTGGGCGTCTAAGTCCGTACTTATTGTATTGGTAATGCATTACATAAAGCACATGTTTTGTTCAGAAAAATGCGTGCGTAAGTACGCGGCGCAAAATGTTGCGCTGCGACAATTTTTCATAGGGGAATCGCGACTAATGAACGCGCAAAAAAGGCGAGTAATTTACTCAACTAAAAGAGCGCAAACGCGTGCACTCCGAACCACGCGTTCGCGCGGCTAAACGCTACAGCCTGCGCTCGACAAATCGCCTGCCGCGACATTGCTCTTGCTGCGCATCATCGTGACCCCGCGCTTCACGGCGGTCATTTCGGCGAGCACCGACACGGCAATCTCGGATGGCGTTTTCGCGCCGATGTCGAGACCGACTGGGCCATGCAGGCGTGTCGCTTCGGCTTCCGTCACGCCAAACTCAAGTAGCCGTACGCGCCGCTTGTCGTTATTCGATTTCGATCCCAGCGCGCCGATGTAAAACGCGGGCGATTTCAGCGCTTCCATGAGCGCGAGGTCGTCGAGTTTTGGATCATGGGTGAGCGCGACCACAGCGCTATTGCCATCGAGATTCATCGCAATCACCAAGTCGTCCGGCATTTCTTTCGACATCGTGACCTGTGGCAAATCGCTCCATTGCTCTTGATACTCGTCGCGCGGATCGCAGACCGTGACTTGATAGTCGAGCGGAATCGCCATCGTCGCCAAGTACTTCGAGAGCTGCCCCGCGCCGATAATCAACAACCGATACTTCGGCCCGTGCACGGTCGTGAGCGACGCCCCATCGAACGCCAACACGTCCGCGCCGTCGGCTGTAGTCCGGTGAGTGACGCCGGTCTCTAAGCTCAACGTGCGCTTCACGATTTTGTGCGACTCCAAATCGGCAAGCAGCCCGCGAATGTCTGAGAGCGGCGTGATCGGTTCCAACACCATTTGCACCGTGCCGCCGCAGGGCAATCCAAACTCACGCGCTTGGTCAATCGCAACGCCGTAGCTCACCGCTTCGGGCAAACGCGCGGCGAGTTTTCCGCTTTTGACTTGATCAATCAAATCGTCTTCGATGCAACCGCCCGACACCGAGCCGATCACCTGACCGTCATCGCGAATCGCCATCATCGCGCCAATCGGGCGCGGCGCGCTGCCCCATGTGCGCACGACGGTACCCAGCGTGGCGCGGCGACCGGCCTCGGTCCATGCCAGCGCGGTCTTCAAAACATCGAGATCAAGATTGTCCATACATGTAGCGTATCAGTCTGGGTGGTGCGTTGCGGTGTTTGCGACGCTCTAGTGAAATGTTCACTTTTGGGTCGCAATTGCTGCGCTGCATGATTGAGTGAATCGCCATTCCCGACTAAGCTCGCCAGACTATGCTGAGCGTGGCTAGTCGTGAGTAATTTTTTGGAGGAATGCGATGTTGAAGCTGACTGTGAACGGAAAAGTGGCGTCATTTGATGGCGACCCGGATACCCCGATTTTGTGGGTGTTGCGAGATCACCTTGATGTCACCAGCCCTAAATTTGGCTGCGGTATGGCGCTTTGCGGTGCTTGCACCGTGCATCTCGACGGCGTGCCGATTCGTTCGTGCTCCACCCCAGCTAGCGCGGCAGTGGGTAAAAAAATTACGACCATTGAAGGCCTGCCCGCAAAGGTCGGCAAAGCGTTGCAGGACGCATGGATCGCAGAAGAAGTGCCACAGTGCGGCTACTGCCAAACTGGCCAAATGATGAGCGCCGCTGCGTTGATCACGAAAAACCCGAACCCAACGGAAGCCGATATCGTCGGCGCGATGGATGGCAACGTTTGCCGTTGCGGCACGTACCACCGCATTCAGAAAGCCGTTGTCCGCGCTGGCAAAGCCGTTTCGCGCGCGAAGGCATAAGGAGATCACCCCATGAAAAAACCTATTTCCCAAACGGGTTCCGTTTTGCAAGACAAGCTTGAATCAAGTAATCGTCGCGGATTTTTAAAGTCCACCGGCGCGCTAAGCGGCGCACTCGTCATCGGCTTTCATCTGCCAGCCTCAAACGCACAGCCTGCGGCCGCACCGCAAGTGGCCAACGCGTTCGTGAAGATCGACGCCAAAGGCCAAATCACGATCATCTGCCATCGCTCCGAGATGGGGCAGGGTGTTTACACCTCCATGCCGATGCTCGTGGCCGAAGAGCTGGAAGTGCCGCTCTCCGCTGTCAAAGTGGAAATGGCTCCGTCCGCACCGGTGTATATCAACGCGATGCTCGGCGGTCAGATCACCGGTGGCTCAACGTCTGTACGGGACGCATGGACCAAGCTGCGCGAAGCGGGCGCGTCTGCTCGAACGCTGCTCGTAAACGCCGCCGCCGAGACATGGAAAGTGCCCGCCGCTGAATGCAGTGCGAGCAACGGATCGGTCGTTCATAAGAGCGGGAAGAAATTGGCCTACGGCGCGCTCGTCGCCAAAGCATCCACGCTCAAAGCGCCAGAAAAAGTCACGCTGAAAGACGCCAAAGACTGGAAGATAATCGGCAAGCCGCAAGCGCGCTTGGACACGGCGGCAAAGGTTTACGGCAAGGCGCAATACGGCATTGACGTGAAAAAGCCCGGCATGCTCATAGCCTCGCTCGCGCAAGCGCCGGTGATTGGCGGCAAAGCCGTGAAGGTCAACGACGTAAAAGCACGCGCTGTGAAAGGCGTGGTGAACGTTGTTCAAATCGGCGACGGCGTCGCTGTATTGGCGAAGGATTTCTACACCGCCAAGAAAGGCCGCGACGCGCTCGAAATCGAATGGGACAACGGGGCGGGCGTAAATCTCAATAGCCTGGAAATTGAATCCGAGCTGCGCACGGCTTCAGTCAATCCCGGCGCGATCATGCGTAAAGATGGTACGGGTATCGCTAATCTCGACAAGGCAGCGAAAAAGGTCGAGGCGGAATACGAACTGCCGTTCCTGGCGCACGCTACGCTGGAGCCTGTGAACTGCACCGCTGAATTCATCAACGGCGAATGTCACATCACCGGTCCGATTCAGTTCCAGCAAGGCGCGCAATACGGCGTCGCTGCTGGTATCAGCATGCCACCCGAGAAAGTGTTCATTCACACTACGTTCCTCGGCGGTGGCTATGGTCGCAAGCTTGAGCTGGATTTCCAGATTCAAGCCGCACAAATCGCCAAAGCGGCGGGCAAACCAGTAAAGCTCATTTGGTCACGCGAAGACGACATGACGCACGATTTTTATCGGCCCGTGTCGCTGCATCAAATGGTGGCGGGTCTCGACGACAAAGGCGCGGTCACGACGTTTTATAGCAAGATGACATCGCCATCGGTCACCGCGCGTGCGTTCCCACCCGTCGTGCAGAACGGGAAAGATCCGTTCATGGCCGAAGGCTCAGAAAACCTGACTTACAAAATCCCGAACGTCATCATTGAAAACGTGATTCACGACACCGGCGTGCGCGTCGGCTACTGGCGCAGCGTGTCGAACGCGCTCAATGCGTTTGCAGTCGAGAGCTTCGTTGACGAAATCGCGACTGCGAGCAAAAAAGACCCCGTCGCTCTGCGCATGGAAATGCTCAAAGGCGATACGCGTTCGCTCACCGTGTTGAAGCTTGCGACCGAAAAGGCTGGCTGGGGAAAAGCGGCCGCGGGTCGCGCGCTCGGCGTGGCGCAGATGGAGTGCTACGGTACTCATTCGGCTATCGTCGCAGAAGTATCGATGACCAAAGCAGGGCCGAAAGTGCACAAGATCACCGCAGTGGTGGATTGCGGCACCGTCGTGCATCCCGATCAGGCTCATGCACAGATTGAGTCGGGCATTTTGCTCGGCTTCTCCAGCGGCATGAAAAACGTGATCACGTTCAAGGATGGCCGCGTCGAGCAAAGCAACTTCGACAACTATCCGATGCTGCGTATGAGCGAAACACCCATCGTCGACATCACCTTCGTGCAAAGCACCGCCTCACCCGGCGGCTTGGGCGAAGTGGGTGTGCCGTTGGTGATGCCTGCGATTGCGAATGCGGTCGCAACGCTCACCGGCAAGCGCGTTCGCAAGCTGCCGCTGATGGCGCAATTTGCTTAAACGCTAGACGCAAAAAAAAAGCCCGCTTCGGCGGGCTTTTTTTATCTCGCCACGAATAACCCCACCACACGCGGCGTTGAATCTGGGTTCGCACGCCACATCTTCTAATTTCACTCCACACAATCAAATCTACTGGACGCATGATGCCCACGCTCGCTGATTTCCCCATCACTCAAAAATGGACCGCGCAACATCCTGATCGCTTGCAGCTCTATTCGCTGCCGACACCCAACGGCGTCAAGGTCTCGATCATGCTTGAAGAAACCGGATTGCCATACGACGTGCATCTAGTGGACTTCGGAAAAAACGACCAGCTCACGCCGGAATTTCTCTCGCTCAGCCCGAATAACAAAATCCCCGCGATCCTCGACCCGAATGGGCCGGATGGCAAGCCGCTGGCGCTCTTCGAGTCTGGCGCGATCTTGATTTATCTCGCCGAGAAAACTGGCCAGCTTATGCCCAAAGACGCAGCCGCTCGGTACGAAACCATTCAGTGGCTCATGTGGCAAATGGGCGGCGTCGGGCCGATGTTCGGCCAGCTCGGCTTCTTCCACAAATTTGCAGGCAAAGACTACGAAGACAAACGCCCGCGCGACCGCTACGTCGCCGAATCGAAGCGCTTGCTCGGCGTGCTCAATCTTCGCCTAGAAAGCCGCGCGTGGATCATGGGCGACGACTACACAATCGCTGACATCGCGGTCTTCCCGTGGGTGCGCAACCTCGTCGGTTTCTACGAAGCGGGCGACCTAGTCGGAATCAACGATTTCCCGAACGTGCAACGCGCGCTCGCCGCGTTCGTCGCCCGACCGGCGGTGGTGAAGGGCTTGGCGATTCCGGCGCGGGGATAACTGGCAATTTGCCTAATGGCTTTATAGCGGGAACGACTGACCGACGGCGGTTACAGCCGTATTTGTCTTATAGTCAATAACTCATCAAACGTGGCTCAAAGCGCCAACTGGCGGTCGATGAATACATAAAGCTGTACCGGCAGGCCCACGCGCATTTGGGCGACGCAAGCGCACGCACCCGTCCCTAGCGTCCCGTTCGCGCGGAGCGAAGCAAACCCCTCTCTCCGCCGTCACCCTCGCGAAGTGGGGATCCAGCGCGTAAACCGGTAGGGTGCCGGTTCACCGCACCCAAATTGATACCAACCCACGTGGATTGGGCGCGACCGTTGGCTTCTCGAATGCCGTCATCCTCGCGAAGCGGGGATCCAGCGCGTGAAGCCGCGAAGCGCAAATTCGCCGTTCGCCCTGAGCGTAGCGAAGGGTTCGACGTGCTTTGTTTGCCACGGCTTCGTTTCGCCTGACGGCGAGGCACTTTTGGCATTGCCCAAAAGTACCCAAAAGGCTAGCCCCGAACCCCGCTGTTCCCTGCGGTGCTCGCAACGGGCGGGACCCGCACAAATCGCCCGAAAGTTGCGCTAACGCGCAACCAGTGGGCTCATGGTGCGGGTCTACGACCGCCCGTTGCTCCGCTCCTCGGCGCGGGGTGACGGGGCGTTAAAGGCGAAAAGTGATCGCTTCGCGATTGGGTTACGGGAACCCGGATGCGAGCATCCGGGCTACGACGGACATCTTAAAATCGACGCGACAATTAGCGGGGATTCGCATGCACTACGTAGCAAACGGTTTTGGCGACGACTTAGATTCACCGTCAGCCGAGCAAATGCAGAGTTTCCTCGATGCTATCCCGCTAAATGACTTCGAACACGGCGCGGCCTGGTGCGTTGATTGCGACGGAAATTGCCTTGATTACGAAGTTGGCGGCAATCTTACGTATGAACGCATTGGTGTGCCCGCGCGACATCTTGCGGACGTCGAGAAGAAGACGGTGCTCAAACTGTGGCAGCTTCTGGTCGATGGAAAATTCGCGGAACTGGAAAGCGAGCCTTGGCAGTCCGGCGCGCGGCCAAAGCCGAGCCCAGCGGAAGTGTTACGCCACGAAGAGCAAATGCGCGAGTGGCAGCATGCTCAAGACCTAGAGTTTTACGAAGCGCTTGGTGCAGAGCAGGGAGCGTCGCACTGTCGTGCGCCGATATGTGAGAGACGTACGGTTGCGCACAGCGTATTTTGTCGATCACATCACTTTGAGAGAATCAAAGGACGGGCATGTCCGTTTGTGCATTGAACCGGATTGCGACGTAGCCCGGATGCTCGCATCCGGGTTCCCATAACCCCATCGCGAAGCGATCATTTTTCGCCGTTAACGCCCCGTCACCCCGCGCCGAGGAGCGGAGCAACGGGCGGTCGTAGACCCGCACCATGAGCCCACTGGTTGCGCGTTAGCGCAACTTTCGGGCGATTTGTGCGGGTCCCGCCCGTTGCGAGCACCGCAGGAAACAGCGGGGTTCGGGGCTAGCCTTTTGGGTACTTTTGGGCAATGCCAAAAGTGCCTCGCCCAACGGGCGAAACGAAGCCGTGGCAAACAAACCCATTCATTCAATCGAACCCTTCGCTGCGCTCAGAGCCTGCCCCAGCGAAGGCTGGGGGCGAACGGTGGTTAAGGGGCAAACGTTCGCGCCTAGTCCAACTGGGTTGGTATCAATTTGGGTGCGGTGAACCGGCACCCTACGGTTTTTACGCGCTGGATTCCCGCTGCGCGAGGATGACGCCAGAGTGAGGCGAGGCTACAAAAGCTCGGCTCGTCATGCCGCATTCATGATTGAATCATCCCCATGCTTACCCTTTACCACTGCATCAGCGCCCGCTCGTTCCGCGTCTTGTGGCTGCTTGAAGAATTGCGTCTTCCGTACGACCTGCGTGTACTCGCATTTCCACCACGTGCGCATGACAAATCGTTTCTTGAGTTGAATCCGCGCGGCACGGTACCGCTGCTGATTGATGGCGAAACGCGCATGACGGAGTCGGCGGCGATTTGCGAATATTTGGCGTTGCGGCATTCGCCCGGCGTGTTGAATGTGCGTGCGGATGAGGCCGACTTCGGTGCCTATTTGAACTATCTGCACATGAGCGACGCGACGCTCACGTTCCCACAAACTTTGGTGCTGCGCTACTCGCGTTTTGAGTCCGCAGAGCGCTTGCAGCCGCAGGTGGTGGACGATTATTCGAAGTGGTTTCTCTCGCGGTTGCGCACACTGGAGCCGCAGCTTGCGGTGCATGAATTTTTGTGTGCTGATCGATTCACTGCGGCGGACGTGGCTGTCGGTTACGCGTTGATGCTTGCAGAGTTGTTGGGGCTGAACGAGCGGTTCACGCCCGCGGTGGCTGCATATTGGCAGCGCTTGCGTACGCGTGACGGCTTCACCCGGGCGCTCGCTGCAGAAGCGCGCGCGGCGCTCGCGCAGGGCGTGTCGACACGTCCTGCGACCGAGGTGTCGCCGAGCGTTTGACTGGCGTGGCGCAACTTGCGCCCCCTTGAAGCTAGTGTTTGTGCATGCTGTGTCCGCCGCCCGTTGCGTTTAGAGGGCGTGCTGGGGCCTTAATCTCAACGGTTTGTTGCTTCTTGTCGGCGCTTTCGAATACGAGCGTGATCGGAACGCTGTCGCCTGCTTTGACCTGATCTTTTAGGTCGATCAGCATGACGTGATAACCACCGGGTTTGAGTTCGACAGACTTGCCCGCAGGCACGTCGATGCCCGGAATGGCGCGCATCTTCATCATGTCGCCGACCATCGTCATTTCGTGAATTTCTACAACGTTGGCAACCGGCGATTTCGCGGCGACAAGGCGCGTGTTCGCGGGCGAGGTGAGTTGCATAAATGCGCCAGTGGCCTTTTGGCTCGCTACGGTCGCGCGTACCCACGGCTCATTGACCGTAACTTGCGCTTGGGTGGCAGCGAGAGGTGCCAGAAACGCGGCGGAGGTGATGATGAATTTGAAGAACGTGGTGTTCATGTGAGTTCCTTTTTTTGGGTGAGTTAAGGGGTATTAAGGGGTTTTCAGTAACGCTCGAATGTCTGCTGCGAGCGCGTCAGCGCTCAGCGCATGGGGGGCGGCCAGACGCAGGCGACCTTGCGGGTCGTACACGTAGCTCGTCGCGGTGTGATCCATCGTGTAGCTCGCGCCGGTCGGAACTTTCGCGTAGAAGATGCGGAACGCTGCGGCGGTCTCGGCGGTGGTTTTCAGGTCTGCGTGTAACCCGACAAAGCTCGGGTCAAATGCGGCGGTGTGCTCCTTGAGCATCGCGGGCGTGTCGCGCTCGGGGTCGATGGTGACGAAAATCACGGCTAGCTTTTCACCGTCGCTGCCAAGTTGCTTTTTTACTGCCGAAGCGCGTGTGAGCGCCGTGGGACAAACGTCGGGACATTGCGTGAAGCCGAAAAATAAGAGCACGACCTTGCCCTGAAAGTCGGAAAGTTTTCGTGGCTTGCCATCGCTGTCACGTAGCTCAAACGCCTTGGCGAAAGCCGCGCCGGTGACGTCGATGGCGTTGAATCCGCCAGGGGGTTCGGAGCAGGCGATGAGACCGAAGCATATGCAACACGCTGTCCAGAGACGCAGCATGTAATGGCTAGCGCGCGGCGCGCGTCCGCGCACCTCTTGCCGAAAAATTTGTCGGTGCGCTTGAAGTCTTTGTGCGAGAAACAGCATCATGTGGACGCTACTTTCTGACGTAACCGTCGCCAGCCGATCACAATGCCGGTGAAGCTTGTGACGAAACCGCCGATGCTGATGAGAATCATCCAAAAGTCCCAGACCGGACGATTGTTCAGGAGCGGCAACCAATCAAAGCTGTGCAAAAACGCGAACAACCAACGGCCAACGCGGCGATGAGCATCTAGTTGATTCAGCGTTGCGCCGGTGTACGGATCGAGGTGCAGCCAGGTAGCGTTTGCGTCGTCGAATTTCATGCGCAGCACGGGCAACGGTTTGCTGCTGCCGCCGGACATGGTGTGTGCTTCGCGGCTGTAGTAGTACGTGTCGTACTCGGTGAGAACGGTCGCTTCCGTCACTTTGTTATTGGGGAACCAACGAGTGGCCATCGATTGCAGCATGCCCATCTCAAATCGAGCGAACGGCTCGGCCGCTGGCTCGGTACTGTTTGCCGCTAGCAAGCGGCTGCGCGCGAGTGCATCTAGCGCCAGTACGTAGCCCTTGCCGTCGACCACGCGCCATTCCAACTCGACGGGTTTGAAGTCTGTGGCGGCAAATCGTTTGATCGCATCGTGTGTGTCGACCGAAAAAGCGCTGGCTTGCCACCGAGTTGACGCGCCAGCGCGCTGATCCAACTTAGGTGCTCCGGAGTCGAGCACCTTGAACGGATTCATCGACATCAAACCGCTGAAGATAAAGGTCACGGTGAGGACGCCGAAGACAAGGCCCACGATGTGGTGCCATCGCATCCAGCCCTCTCGGTACGGCGAACGTGAACCGGTTTTGTACTGTCCACTAAAGCGCCAACGCCAAACGCCGACGACCATCCCGATGATGGCCAGCACGGTGCCGACGATGGACGTGTAGACAATAATGTCGTGCCACGCCGCGTCCAGCGCTCCGCCACGAAACGGGTAGAGCCAATGAATCCACGCGCCCAGCCAGTTCCAGTTGCGCTCCAGCCGCGAGGCGTCGCGGACGACTTCGCCCGTGTTGCTTGCAACATAAAGCGTCGTGCCCGCCGCGTCATGCATCTGTATGTGATGAAGCGGGCGGTAAGGCTTGAGCGCGGCGGAGTGTGTCCACGCATCTTCCGTGACGACACCGACGTACTGGGCCTGCGTATTGGGCATAAAGGCACGCGCGCTCGCGACTGCGTCCGGTGCGCTTACGCGTTCGATGCGCTTGCCGCTCTGTGCGTCCACCGCGACGCGCTGGTTGCCTTCAAACGTAAACACGTAACGCGGCACGCCCGCGACGCTCGTCAGACGCGCGGCGCGGGGTGATGTGTTTGCGATAGCGCTACCGCTAACGCTCGCGCCAATGCCCTTTGCTGCCGCCAGCGCCTCGGGTAGCGAGACGCAGCAGTTTGAGCCGGTTAGCAACGGTAGCGCGCTCAGCCGTTCGTGGTTTGTCAGTTTCGGGTACCCGACGTACATCATCACGACGCCCGATAGGAACCACATCGCCATAAACAAGCAGAGCACGACACCGAGCCAGCGGTGCGTCAGATACAACGCGCGTTTAATTTTCATCGCTCAGAGTGCGCTGGCTAGAACCGCGCCTGTAGCGCAAGCTCAACGGTGCGTGGCGCACCGAGGTAGAACATGCTGCCCACTGAGGCTGCGTAAAGAGCGTCGGTGGCGTTGCGCACGCGCGCGGTGATCGTCGCGCGATCACTTAGCTGGTATTGCGCGTATGCGCCAAGCAACGTGTAAGCGCTGTCGTAGAGTGTGTTGGCGGTATTGCCGTAGCGCTTTGAGACGTGCCGCGCATCGACGCCCAACTCCCATTTCGGCGATAGACGGTAGGTCAACCACGCATTGGCCACGAACGCGGGAACGTTGTTTGGGACATTCCCCGCCCGCGATGTGGCGACGCCGCTGACGTTTTCGATGAAGTCGTCGTACTGCGCGTCTGCATACGCCGCGTTCGCTTCGAGCGTGAGCGAGCGCGTGAGCTTTGCCGAGAGCGTGGCCTCTATCCCCTTCGATGACTGCGAACCAATCGGAATGGTGACGCCTGAGCCGGGGTTGGCGGGGTCTGCCATCGCTAGGTTCTTGCGCACGATACTGTAGGCGGCCAGTGTGGCGGCACCGCGACCGTCAGCGAAGTTGAATTTGCTTCCGACTTCAAACTGTCGCCCCTTTGTTAGATCAAAGGTGCGAACTTGCGAGAAGCTGGCCGTGGTGAGAATTCCGGCGGGTGGGTCAGCGGCCGTGCTGTACTGCACGTAAACATTGGCTGTGGGCGACAGGTCGTAGACCGCAGCCAGACGCCCCGTCAGCGGTGTGTACGTCGTCATGAAGTACGCGGGGTTTGATGCTGAAATCGTCGTCGGGCGTTTGTTGGTGCCTTCTAGCTTGATGTCGTCGTGCCGGAGCGCGGTCACAACGGAAAAATTGGGCGCAACACGCGTGCGGTTCTCCAAGAAAAACGCAAGCAGCGAGACCTTGTTGTCACGGTCTGGCACGAAACCGGGCACCATTCCGGGAATGCTGAAGAAGTTCTCCGTGGTGAAGTTCGTCGGGTCCACCGTACTCACGTTGAGCGTGAGTGAGCGTGGAAAGCGCGTCTGCTTGTTCACGCTGAAGTCGAGACCGGCTGCCCAATCGGATTTCATACCGGCCAGCGACATCTCGTGCGTCACTTCTGTGCGATTGCCCAGAAGGTCGTGATCGTGACGCTGCAACAGCGGCGATGATCGCGTGACGGCGGTGTTTGCGGCGTTGAAGGTATACGTCTCAACGTTTCGGTAGTCGCGCACAGCTCCGTACTTGTAGAGTGTGTTGGTGATGCGAGTCGTCGCGCTGGGTTTGTATTCGGTGATCGAGCGTAACCAATGCACATCCTGCCCGTAGAAACCGTCGGCGGAGTTGTAGTTCACGAAGCGTGTGGATGGGTTGATGAGGCCTTGTCCAACCGTCGGTTTGAGCAATGGGGTGCCCCAGTAGATGCGGTCGACTTCTTCGCGTTGGTGTTCAGCGGCAAAGGTGTGCGATAGCCGTGCATTGATGTCTGTGCGTAGTGACGCGGCAACCTGTCGCGAACGACGCTCCATCCCATTGACCCAGCCCTCAACGCCGGTGACGTTCACGTCCAGTCGCGCGGTGTTTCTGACGCCCGCTGGATCGCCAAAGCGTTGATTAATGCCAGCGGCGACTTGAAACTTTTTGTATGAGCCGATGGCGAAACGAACGTCCTTGAAGTCCGCTTTCGGATCGGCTAGTTTCGTGACCACGTTGACCGAGCCGCCCACCGCGCCAGCACCGAACAAGAAGGTCGATGGCCCGCCAATGCCTTCGACGCGATCGACGATCCAACTGTCGATGGGACGACCGGAAATCGCGTCGTATTGCACCGTGATGCCGTTGAACAGTTGGGTGATATTGCTGGTGCCGAAACCACGATACGCAATCGTTCCCGCGGAGCCCGGCGGTGAAGCGGCCATGACACCGGGAATGCTTTTTAGCGCTTCTTGGGAGTCATGCGCGCCACGCTTTTCGAGCACATCGCCGCTGACGACTGTGACCGACGCCGGCGTGTCGCGCACGGTCATGTTCAGGCGTGATCCGGTTCCTGCGGGCGCGTCTAGGCTGGGTGCGTCGTGCGGCGTGGTGCCTGTGACGCGTACGGTTTCGACGCGTTGAACGGATTTCTTTTCGTTTTGGGCCGAGTCAGTGGTGCTGGTCTGCGCCGTGGCAAGGGTGGCCACAGTGGCGGAGGTGGTCGCGAGTGCTGCGGCGATCGCGATGCGGATGGATTTCTGTTTCATGGGATGCTGACTGCAAATTCTTTTTGGAACGCGCGCGAACGAACGGTGAAAGACCGGCCGAGTCGGCGCGAAAAATAGGAGAGGCGTTGATGAGCGGCGTCGAAACGCGCGAGTCACCGCTGCAGCGAAGCAAGCGTGCTCAGGACGCGGCGATCAATACCCGACGGGCGTTGTCAGGCGAGGGCGGGCGGGGCTCGTGAGCGCGTCGGCGCCCAGGCGTTCGACGTCCGCGCAGCGGCGTAGAAAAGCGCGGGGAACGCGGCGTGCTCCACCGTTTGCGGTACGAATGGCGCAGCGGCGGGCGGCAGCGTGGCAGCCGCTTGTTGCAAATGGCAGAACGGGCAGTGTTCTCCACTGGTTTTGTGGTTCGAAGTTTCTGATGAAACTGGATCGCCGTTGGCGTCAACCGCGATGCGTTTCGCGCCGTCGGCGGAGCACAGCTCGACCCAACCCGCGACGCCCTGCGTGCCGTTGATGACCGCCGCCCACGCAGGCGCGAGCGACGCGAACGTCATCACCAAAACGGCGATGGCGGCGAGAAGCTTTTGCTGGGCGCGGCGGAAATGCATGACGGGAATTCTAGGCGACAAATTCTGGGGATCGGTATGTTTATGGCTTTTTGCCTTAAGCGACCGTCTGGTGGTCGATATGGCTAATATTGAGGCCTAGTCGATATTGCACAAAAATTGGCTGTAACAACCGCCCGTCGGTCGCTAGCACGTAAAAGCTGTAAAGCATGACCTAGCGCAATCCAACGCGAGCGTTCAGGCCGGATTTTCGGAGTTTTTTGGTTGAGTGATTTACTCGGACATCGTATAATCCGACTAATCCAATCAAGTTCTCGCCGCGCCTATCCCGGCGCGACGATAGATGCCTGATCGGTCAACCCCGCGAGTGAATCAACGCTATGAAACTCACCACCAAAGGCCGCTTCGCTGTTACCGCCATGATTGACGTGGCGCTGTTTAATCACGAAGGGCCGGTTACGCTGGCCGAAGTGTCGGCGCGGCAGAAAATTTCGCTGTCGTACCTTGAACAACTGTTCGGCAAGCTGCGCCGCCATGGTCTCGTTGAGAGCGTGCGCGGCCCCGGCGGCGGCTACAACCTCGCCAAACCACCGGCGACGATGAGCGTGTCCGACATCATCTTGGCGGTGGACGAACCTATCGACACGACCAGCTGCGGAGGCGAAAAAAACTGTCAAGACGACAGCATTTGCCTCACGCATCACCTCTGGTCGAGCCTTAACGCGCACATCTTCACCTACCTGCAAGGCGTAAGCCTGCAATCGTTGGTGGACGACGCCAAAGCGCGTAAGAACCCGTCGATTCACATGGTGAAGGATTTGCGCAAGTTGACGACGCCGCAAATCGTGACCGCGTAATTTTTGTCTACGTTTTCAGACCCGAGTTTTTGAATTTATGAAGCTTCCGATCTACATGGACTACAGCGCTACCACCCCGGTTGATCCTCGGGTGGCGGCCAAAATGATTCCGTTCCTCACCGAGCATTTCGGCAACCCGGCCTCGCGCTCGCATGCGTACGGCTGGGAAACCGAGGCCGCGGTGGAAGAGGCACGTGACGAAGTTGCTGCGCTCGTGCACTGCGACGCGAAAGAGATCGTCTGGACCAGCGGCGCGACCGAATCGATCAACCTCGCGCTCAAAGGCGCTGCTCAGTTCTACAAAGAAAAAGGCAAGCACCTCATCACGGTAAAGACCGAGCACAAAGCCACGCTGGACACGATGCGCGAGCTGGAGCGTCAGGGCTTTGAGGTCACGTATCTCGACGTGAAAGAAGACGGCCTGATCGACATGGACGTGTTCCGGGCTGCGCTGCGCCCGGACACGATTGTCGTGTCGGTGATGTGGGTGAACAACGAAATCGGCGTGATTCAACCGATCAAAGAAATCGGCGAAATCACCCGCAGTAAAGGCATTATTTTTCACGTCGATGCCGCGCAAGCGACGGGCAAAGTCGAGATTGATCTGCAAGCGGTCAAGGTTGATCTTCTGAGCATGAGTGCACACAAAACCTACGGGCCGAAAGGCATGGGCGCGCTGTTCGTGCGTAAGAAACCACGTATTCGTTTAGAGGCACAAATTCACGGCGGCGGACACGAACGTGGCTTTCGCTCGGGCACGCTGGCTACGCACCAAATCGTAGGCATGGGCGAAGCGTTTCGCTTGGCGCGCGTTGAAATGGCCACTGAAAATGAACGCATCCGCATGCTGCGCGATCGTTTGTACAGCGGACTCAAGGACATTCCCGAAGTGTTCATCAATGGTGACATGGAGCAACGCGTTCCGCATAACCTGAACATCAGCTTCAACTACGTCGAAGGCGAAAGCCTCATCATGGGCGTGAAAGAAGTCGCGGTGAGTTCGGGATCGGCGTGTACGAGTGCATCGTTGGAGCCTAGCTACGTGCTTCGCGCGTTGGGCCGCAGCGATGAACTCGCGCACAGCTCAATTCGTATGACCGTCGGACGGTTTACGACGGAAGCGGATGTGGATACGACGATTGCAACGATGAAGCGCACGGTCGAAAAATTGCGTGCGATGAGCCCGCTGTGGGATATGCATTTGGATGGTATCGATATCTCACAAGTGCAGTGGGCTGCGCATTAGGCTAAGAACGAATTTAGGTAGGTTGGGTTGCAAACCCAGCAGAAAAACTACGAAGTGATACAGCGCATTTGCGCCGCTGGGTTTTCAACCCAGCCTACGTCCCCGCAGATTTTGGAGAACTCACATGGCATACAGCGAAAAAGTCGTCGACCACTATGAAAACCCACGTAATGTGGGCGCGTTCGGCAAAGACGAAGCCGACGTTGGCACCGGCATGGTCGGCGCGCCGGCCTGCGGCGACGTGATGAAACTGCAAATCAAAGTCGGTGCGAACGGCATCATCGAAGACGCAAAATTCAAGACCTACGGCTGCGGCTCGGCGATTGCATCGTCGTCGCTGGTGACCGAATGGGTTAAAGGCAAAACGCTCGACGAAGCGATGAACCTGAAGAACACGCAAATCGCCGAAGAGCTCGCGCTGCCGCCAGTAAAAATTCACTGCTCCATTCTCGCCGAAGACGCGATCAAAGCTGCCGTGCAAGATTACAAAGCGAAGCACGTGGTCACCGAAAAAGTCCCCGCTTAGTCTTGTAGATGTAGGGTGGGCAACTTGTTGCCCACGCGTTTTCACCATCGAGACGAACTGAAGTGTTGGTGGGCAACAAGTTGCCTACCCTACGGAGTAAGAAATGCCAGTCACACTCACCCAAGCCGCCGCCAATCACATCGAAAAATACATTGCCAAGCGTGGCAAGGGTATTGGTATTCGTCTGGGCGTGAAGACCACGGGCTGCTCAGGACTTGCCTACAAACTTGAGTACGCCGACGAGTCGTTGCCGGAAGACATGGTGTTCGAAAGTCACGGCACCAAAGTGCTGATTGATCCGAAAAGCCACGCCGTGCTCGACGGCACCGAGCTCGACTTTCAACGTGAGGGCCTCAACGAAGGCTTCAAGTTCAACAACCCGCACGAAAAAGCACGCTGCGGTTGCGGTGAGTCGTTCACGGTCTAAATTTCGCCGCGCTGCCTGCCTAGGCGTGAACGTCCATGAATCACTTCGCCACTTTCGATCTCACGCCCGTTTTTGCACTTGATGTAGGCGGTCTGTCATCCCGCTATCGCGACTTGCAGACCACCGTTCATCCTGACCGTTTTGTAAACGCGACCGACGCCGACAAGCGTGTCGCTATGGAGCGTGCGGTGCAGATCAACGAAGCGATTGCAACGCTGAAAGATCCGGTGCGTCGCGCGATGCACATGCTTTCGCTTCAGGGCATCGACGGCCTCGACGCGAACGACACATCGATGCCAGTTGATTTTTTAATGGAGCAAGTTGAGTGGCGCGAAGCGATCGCCGATGCGCGTCTCAAAGAAGATAGTGAACGTCTTGAAGCGATCAATGAAGAATTGGTCGGCATGTCGAGTTCGCTTGGCGACACGTTTGCGGCGGCGTATGCGGGCGAGCATTACAAGGTGGCGACCACGCTTGCGCGAAAGATGCGCTTTGTGCAGAAACTGTTGGAAGAGGTTGACGCGATGCTTGGCGAAGTGGATGCGTTGTGACGATTCGACGCTTCGTGCTGCGGACGCGCAGTATTCCCGCTTGCGCGAAAATGACGGCAATTTGAAACTTCGCGTAGCGAACTAACGGCACCTCATGGCTTTTCTACAAATTTCCGAACCCGGCGAAAGCCCTGAACCGCATACGCGTCGCCTCGCTGTAGGCATTGATTTGGGCACCACCAACTCGCTCGTCGCCTCGATTCGCAATGCGGTTCCCGAGTGCTTGCCAGACGGCGACGGTCGCACGATGCTGCCGTCCGCAGTGCAATACGCCGAGGGCGGCGCGATTGTTGTGGGTCATGATGCGCTCCTGCAACGCGGCAGCGACGCGCTGAACACGATCACCTCCGTGAAGCGCTTCATGGGGCGCGCCATCGCGGACCTACGTGGTGACGCCGAAGCGCGGTACAACTTCACCACGCCCACAGGCGATGGTAAAGGCCCGCTGCAAATCGTCACCCGCCAAGGCACTTTGTCACCGATTGAAGTGTCGGCGGAAATTTTGCGCACGCTTAAAACCCGCGCCGAAGAAAGCTTGGGCGGCGAGCTCTACGGCGCGGTAATTACGGTGCCCGCGTACTTTGACGACGCGCAGCGCCAAGCGACAAAGGATGCCGCGAAGCTCGCGGGTCTAAACGTGCTGCGCCTGCTGAATGAACCCACCGCTGCGGCGGTTGCCTACGGTCTCGATCAACATGCACAGGGTACATTTCTCATTTACGACTTGGGTGGCGGCACCTTTGACGTGTCGATTCTTCGCCTTTCGCGCGGCGTGTTCGAGGTGCTCTCGACGGCGGGCGACACGCATTTGGGCGGTGACGATTTTGATGAATTGCTTGCCAAACACGCGTTCGATACTTGGGCGTTGACGCGAGCGCTTTCGCCCACTGGACAAGCCAATTTGCTCGCCGCATCACGCGCCGCAAAAGAAGCGCTGACGAGCGCAGAAGTAGCGACGATTAAAGTGAACTGGGGCTGTGGTTTCGACAGCTCGATTGACGTTTCGCGCGATACGTTTGCCACGCTCACGCAACCGCTGGTTGATCGTACGATGGCATCGGTCAAGCGTGCGTTGCGCGACGCGAAGTTGAAGGCCAACGACATTGACGGCGTGGTGTTGGTGGGTGGTGCAACGCGCACGCCGCATGTGCGCGCTGCGCTCGAAGCACACTTCGGCAAGCCGCCGCTGGCAACGATGAATCCCGATGAAGTCGTCGCGCTCGGCGCGGCGATTCAAGCCGATCAGCTCGCAGGTAACAAATCCGGCGACGGCGAATCGCACTTACTGCTCGACGTCATTCCGCTCTCGCTGGGACTAGAAACCATGGGCGGATTGGTTGAAAAAATCATTCCTCGCAACTCCACGATTCCAGTGGCGAAAGCGCAAGAATTCACGACCTTCAAAGACGGCCAAACCGCGATGGCGCTGCACGTGGTGCAAGGCGAACGCGAGCTTGTGTCGGACTGCCGCTCGCTCGCTCGCTTTGAGCTTCGCGGCATCCCACCGATGGTTGCAGGCGCTGCGCGTATTCGTGTGACTTTCCAAGTGGACGCCGACGGTTTGCTCTCCGTGAGCGCAAGCGAGACCACGAGCAACGTGCGCGCCGAAGTGAGCGTGAAACCGAGCTACGGTCTGGGCGACGGCGAAATTGCGAACATGCTGCAAAGCGCGTTCGCCTCGGCCAATACCGATATGCAAGCGCGTGCGCTCGCCGAGGCGCGCGTGGATGCGTTGGCGCTGTCGACCGCGCTGTCAAACGCACTCGTCGTTGATCGGGCATTGTTGAGCGACACCGAGTTCGCGGCGCTGAATTCGCAAATTGCACACCTGAAGACGCTCGTGGAAGGCAGCGATCATCGCGCCATCGTGCGAGCGTCCGAAGCGCTCAACGTCGCCAGCACCGACTTCGCCGGCCGCCGTATGGATCGCGCCGTACGCGAGGCGTTGACCGGACGCGATATCGCCAAAATTGTTTGACCGAATTTCATGACCATAATTAAAGTCCTTCCCCACTCTGAACTCTGCCCCAACGGCGCGGAGTTTGACGCTGCGCCCGGCGTTACGGTTTGCACTGCGCTCCTCGATCAGCACATCGAGATCGAACACGCCTGCGATCAATCGCTTGCCTGCACTACGTGCCACGTCATCGTGCGCGACGGCTTCAATTCACTCGACGAAATGAGTGAAGACGAAGAGGATTTGCTTGATCGTGCATGGGGCTTGACCGCTGTTTCGCGCTTGTCGTGCCAGCTTAAAGTCGCCGCAACGCCGCTCACGATTGAACTGCCGAAATACACGATCAACCACGCGCGGGAGAATCATTGATGGCCGCACTCAAATGGACCGACACGCTCGAAATCGCGATTCAACTCTCCGAGGCGCACCCCGAAGAAGACCCCGCTCAATTGCGCTTCACCGCGCTGATGGCGATGGTTCAAGCGCTGCCTGAATTTGACGACGTACCCGAGCGCTGCGGTGAGCGAATTCTCGAAGCGATTCAACAAGCGTGGATTGACGAACTTGAATAATTGCCCGAACAGCTTCTTACGTTAAACGACCGCCAGACGGTCGTTTCATTGAATTTGTATTAATAGTCGATAACGTAAAAAAATCCGCCGTAACGCCCATTGGGCTGTCGCTTAAACGAAAAAGCTGTTAAACAAATTTCTCCTCACCCGACAAGAACTCTTGACGCCGCGCAGATTGAACTTCCGCAGTTCTGCCACAATCTCACCAACGTAACCCTCCTGAACTAAACGCCCCTGTGATCGTTGTTCGCCGCATTCTTTTTGCTCTGTTTTCGATTGCGCTCGCGGTGCAAGGCGTCGCAGCGGCAACGATGCTGCATTCGCCCGCGATGCGCTCAATGACGTCAAGCGCATCAGCCGCTCACACCGTCGCGCCATCATCTGAGGCGACGCCTTCCGTGGACGCGTCCGCAGCCGCAGCCGTTGCGTCCGACTGTGAACACATGCACGGAGCGGTGACCGCCGATGGCGTTTCTTCCGGCCATCACAACTCACACAACCAACACGCCGATTGTGCCGGTGCGTTGTGCTGTGCGGCATTTATGCCCTTGAGCATCACGGTGTTTCGTCTCCCGCCTGCGCGTCACGCGCCCGCTGACGCCGCACAGTTCCGTGCGGTTGATTTCGATCCCGCGACCTTCGAGCGCCCCCCGCGAACCTGAACACGCCGCGCCCGACGCTGACATGCGTCGGTGCGTTGTGCCGTCTTTCGTTCGCGTGTTTGTGATAGCCCCACATCGCTCCTGAGCGCTTAAGCGTTCGTCGAGGAATATCGCAATCTCACGCGCTGATTTCAATCGGTGGAGATTTATCCATGACACTTTTTCCGATCGTGCTTCGTCACGACTTTCCAACGCACTTATCTTTTTCTAGACGACGTGGCGTGTGCGCGTTAGCCCTCGCTGTGTTGAGCGCTACTTTCGCCGCTCACGAGGTTGCCGCGCAACCAACGCCGCCCGCCGCAACGACTCCCACGCAGCCGGTCGGCGCGGGTGCCACGCCGACGTTGCACTATTCGTCGGCATTTGCGCGCTACCGACCTTGGACAGAAGTTGGTATCAAACCTTGGCGGGCGAACAACGACACGGTAGAGCAACGCGGTGGCTGGCGCGCGTACCTCAAAGAATCGCAAGCAAGCGATGCTGCCGATGTCGTTCCGCCGGCGTCGGCGGCGGCCTCGCCCGCGCCAGCACGACCCGCTGCGCCAAGCCCGCACTCGGGGCACGGAGCGAAGCCATGAGTGTTCTTGACAAAGCACTACCTCGCGTTGCGCCGCGCTCGTTGCGTCGCGCCTACGGTGCGCACCGTACGCCTAGCGTGCGGCGTGTGGACAACGCGCTCGGTTTCGTCGGCGCGGGCGCGCTGGCGTTGTTGGGCGGTTGCGCCACGGTCGACGTACAGCAAGTCGTTGCGCGAACCAACCAGGACGCGAGCGCGTTCACCGGCGGAAAGCTCGCACTCGCGTTGAATGATCGCGAGCGTGGTGAATTGCAAAAAGCCGCCGCCGCGCTGCTCGCCAAACCGCTCTTGGCCGATGACGCCGTGCACTTGGCGCTCATCAATAGTCCCGACGTGCAGGCGCTCCTAGCGCAGCGTTGGGCCGAGGCTGCGGCGGCGGCGCAAAGCGGTCGTATACCCAATCCGATTCTCACGTTAGAGCGACTGCGTCTGCCGCACGAAACCGACATCGGACGCATGCTTGCGTTCGGATTGCTCGACGTGCTGACCTTGCCACAGCGGCAGCGCGGCGCGTTAGCGCGTGTCGAACAAGTGCAATTGCAATTGAGCTCAGATGTGGTCGATAAGATCACGCAGGCTAGGCAGGCATGGGTCGCCGCCGTTGCTGCGCATCAATCCTTGGTCTATGCGCAACAAGTGAAAGAGTCGGCTGAGGCCAGCGCTGAACTAGCGCAGCGCATGCTCGCGGTGGGCAACTTCAATAAGCTGCAACGTGCGCGGCAGCAGGCGTTTTACGCAGATGCGACTACGCGCTTGGCCATGGCGCAACACGCGGCGACCGGTGCACGAGAGGCACTGGTTCGTGCGCTCGGCCTGAGCGACACACAAGCCAAGCAAATACAGCTTCCCGCGCGCTTGCCCGATCTTCCGAAAGAGGCGCGTACGCCCGAAGACGTTGGTCGCGAGGCGAGTCGCGGGCGTCTCGACATCAAAATGGCGCAAGCTGCACTTAACGCGGCTGTTGTGGCGCAGGGCTTTGGCGCGATTCAGAGCTTCACCGATATTGAGTTAAGCGTCATCCGAAATACGAGCGTCGAGCGCTCGGATGGCGCTCGAACCCATGCCCGCGGGTTTGAAGTTGCCTTGAAACTGCCGCTGTTTGATTGGGGTGATTTGCAACGCGATGCGATGAACGCGAGAGCCCTCGCGGCACTTAATCACCTTGAGGCCACCACGCGCGCTGCTGGGTCCGATCTGCGCGAGCGCTACTCCGCCTATCGCACCACGTACGACATTGCGAAGCACTACCGCGATGAGATTGTTCCGCTGCGCAAGCTGATTGCTGACGAAAACGTGCTTCGCTACAACGGCATGATTATTGGCGTCTTCGAGCTGTTAGCCGACGCGCGGGAACAAACCACCAGCGTGATGGCGGCGATCGACGCGCTGCAACAGTTTTGGTCGGCCGATGCGGCGCTGCGCGCATCCACTGTCGGCCGACCCACCATGGCGCGAAGCGTCAGCGCGCTTCCACCGATGGGCGGAGGCGGCGATACGGACCACTAATAAAACATCAATGACAACCCTTTTCATTGCATCGAATTCGAGGATTTTGGTATGAGTTCAAGACGAGATTTTTTGCGCACAGCGAGCCTCACGGGCGGCGCAGTCGCTGCGGCTTCTGTGAGCCGCGTCGCGATGGCGGCTCTGCCGGAGCCGGTGACGCAAAGCAAAGCTGACACGATGCCGCCGCTGGTGCCGAATACGGGGCGACCGTACAACCCGGTGGTTACGCTCAATGGCTGGACGCTGCCGTGGCGCATGAACGCGGGCGTGAAGGAATTTCACCTCGTGGCTGAGCCCGTAGTGCGCGAAATGGCACCGGGATTCAAAGCGCATTTGTGGGGCTACAACGGGCAAAGCCCAGGCCCAACCATTGAAGTGGTTGAAGGGGATCGCGTTCGTATTTTTGTGACCAACAAATTGCCAGAAGTTACCAGCGTGCATTGGCATGGCCAGCGCTTGCCCAACGGAATGGACGGCGTTACAGGCCTGACGCAACCGCCTATTGCATCGGGAAAAACCTACATGTACGAGTTCGTCGCACGTCGTCCTGGCACCTTTATGTATCACCCGCATGCCGACGAAATGGTGCAGATGGCGATGGGCATGATGGGGCTGTGGATCACGCACCCGAAAGCGAAGCATCCGTTGATTGCAGATGTGGACCGCGACTTTTGTTTTTTGCTCAACGCGTATGACGTTGATCCCGGTGCGTACACGCCAAAAATCATGACGATGCTCGACTTTAATATCTGGAGCTGGAACAGCCGCGTGTTTCCGGGCATTGACTCGCTCAATGTCCGTCAAAACGACAAAGTGCGTATTCGTGTCGGCAACCTCACAATGACGAACCATCCGATTCACCTGCACGGCCATGAATTTGAAGTGACCGGCACCGACGGTGGGCCAGTGCCGAAATCGGCTCGCTGGCCAGAGGTGACAACGGATATCGCTGTAGGGCAAATGCGGCAGTTTGAATTTCTCGCAGACGAGCTGGGTGACTGGTCGTTTCACTGCCACAAGAGCCATCACACCATGAACGCGATGGGCCACAACGTGCCCACGATGATCGGTGTGGATCACCAAGGTCTTGCAAAAAAAATCACCAAGCTCATTCCTGACTACATGGTGATGGGCGAGCGCGGGATGCACGACATGACGGAGATGGAAATGCCGTTGCCGGATAACACCGCCGCAATGATGACCGGGCAGGGGCCATTCGGATCAGTGGGCATGGGCGGCATGTTTAGCGTACTCAAAGTGCGCAAAGATCAAAAGAGCGGTGACTACAGCGACCCTGGCTGGTACAAACATCCGCAGGGAGAAGTCGCGTTCGAATGGACCGGCACATTGCCTGATCCGTCGCGTTTCAAAGCGGATGCAACCGTGCCGGGAAAGGGCGTGAAGCCGGTCGAACGAATGCCTGCGAAAGAAGTCGAGGTGCAGGTTAGAAAACCAAAGTCTCACGCGGGCATGGCACATTGAAACCGCACCGATACGCGAGCATTGCCTCTTCAATAATAAAAAAATACTTATGAACCATTTAGTAAAAACAATTAGACCTTTGGCGATGTCGTTCATATTTATGACGGCGGCGTCCAACGTTTACGCGCATGGAGATACGGCACATGCGAAGCAGACGAGTGCTGCAAAGAAGGAGCAGAAAGATTGGGGAATAGCCGGTGACGCTAAATCAGTCAAACGCACCATAACGATTTCGATGTCAGACGCTATGCGATTTAATCCCCAAAAAATCGAAGTGAAGTTGGGCGAAACCATCAAATTCGTTGTCAGAAACGACGGCAAACAATTGCATGAGTTCGTGCTTGGAACCAAAAAAGAACTCGATGAGCACGCAGCATTAATGCTGAAGTTTCCGAACATGGAACACGATGAGCCTTACATGGCGCATGTTGGCGCGGGAAAGGCAGGCGAAATTATTTGGACCTTCAACAAATCGGGAGACTTCGATTTTGCGTGCTTGATTGCGGGCCACTATCAGGCTGGAATGGTCGGGAAAATTTCCGTCGTCAAAGACGGCGGCCGGACGCACAAAAACTGACTTGCGCGTCTGGTCTACGCACCGCCCTCACCCTATTTACTTTTCAATTTGAATCTTTAATCCAAACGGGGGCGACAGTCCTCCGAATCGCAGCTACTTACGTTTTTGAAACCTACGCCCACCATATTTTTAATCGGTAAAGCAATATGAATTCAATTAGCACCCTTCGCACAACAATCGCCGTCGCGGCACTTATGTCGTTTGCAGGCGCTGCCGCCGCGCAAGTCGCGAAAAGTCACGATCACAATTCGGGCGCGCCAGCGGCGTCGGCAACTACTGCTGATGCAGACATGACAAACGCAGAAGTTCGAAAAGTCGACGTTGACGCCAAGAAAATAACGCTCAAACACGAGGCCATTAAATCGTTAGACATGCCAGGCATGACTATGGTTTTTCAAGTTAAAGATGCGAGCACACTCGAAAAGGTAAAGGCGGGCGACAAGGTGAAAATTAAAGTCATCAGCGAACGCGGCGCGTACGTTGTTACGCATCTTCAGGTGGTCAACTAGGCACTCAGCCGCACGTTGGTTTGAACGCCCGTGAGCACGTAGTGCGCTGTCTAAGTCCTTGCGCCGATTTCGACGCATTCACGTGTCCACGCTTTCGTTCGCTCGCTCAACGTGAGTCCGAGCCCCGGTCGCGTTGGCACCAGCATGCGGCCATCTTTGATTTCGATGCGTTCATTGAACAGCGGCTCTAGCCATTCAAAATGTTCCACCCAAGGCTCGCGCGGATAAGCGGCGGCGAGGTGGACGTGCAGCTCCATTGCGAAATGGGGCGCGAGCATGAGGCTAGCGTTTTCCGCCTGTGCCGCAATTTTGAGGAACGGCGTAATGCCTCCCACGCGCGGCGCATCGGGCATAAGGTAGTCGGCAGCGCGGTGACGAATCAGGTCGCCGTGCTCCGCTGCGCTGGTGAGCATTTCACCCGTGGCAATCGGTGTGTCGAATTGCAGCGCGAGCGCGGCATGGCCTTCATGGTCATACGCATCGAGTGGTTCTTCAATCCACACCAAATTGAATTGCTCGAAGATGCGACACATACGCTGCGCCATGGGTCGATCCCATTGTTGATTGGCGTCGACCATAATCGGTACGGCGTCGCCCAAATGCTTTCGAACGGCGGTGACGCGTGCGATATCTAACGCGCAATCGGGTTGCCCCACTTTGAGTTTGATGCCGCCAATGCCGCGCGCGATCGAAGCCGATGCATTCACCATCAGTTGATCGATCGGCGTGTGCAAAAAACCGCCAGAGGTGTTGTAACAGCGCACTGATTCACGATACGACCCCAAGAGTTTTGCTAACGACAAATCGGAGCGTTTCGCTTTCAAGTCCCACAGCGCAACGTCAAATGCGCCGATGGCTTGAGTCGACAATCCGCTTCGGCCGACAGATGCACCGGCCCAGCAAAGTTTGTCCCACAGGCGACTAATGTCACTCGGGTCTTCGCCGATCAACGCCGGCGCGATTTCTTTGGCCTGAGCAAATTGTCCGGGGCCGCCCGCACGTTTTGAGTAGCTGAAACCCAGCCCCTTGTGGCCTTGCGTCGTTTCAATTTCGGCGAACAAAATGACGATCTCAGTCATCGGCTTTTGTCGTCCCGTCAATACTTTGGCGTCGCTAATCGGAGTTGCGAGCGGCAGATAGCAGGATGAGACGCGCACGTAGGCGATGCGATCGTGGGCGGCAGAGGCAGCAGAGGCAGTTGCGTGGGTGGAGGACATTTTGTAGTGAGGTTTGTGATTGACGGAGAGACGAGAAAATACGCGAGCGCATCTCTGCGGTTTCAAGTCACGGGCGCAGGGTTAAACAACACTAGCGCGTTGTGTAATTTCCAATGTTCGGCCCACGTCTTTTTACGACCGCTGGCGACATCGAGCATTAGACGAAACAATTCCCAGCCGACTTGCTCGATCGTCGCGGTGCCATCTGCGATGGTGCCCGCGTTGACGTCCATCAGGTCATGCCAGCGGCGCGCGAGATCCGTGCGTGTGGCAACTTTGATGACAGGGCATTCAGCGAGGCCGTACGGCGTGCCGCGTCCAGTGGTGAATACATGTAGGTTCATTCCGGCGGCGAGTTGCAGCGTGCCGCAGATGAAATCGCTCGCAGGTGTGGCGGTGTAGGTCAGACCTTTTTCTTTGAGCTTTTCACCAGGCGCGAGCACGCCGGAGATCGGAGCCGATCCCGATTTGACGATGGAGCCCATCGCCTTCTCAACGATGTTGGAGAGCCCGCCTTTTTTATTTCCCGGCGTGGTGTTGGCGCTGCGATCTACGGAGCCGCGCGTGAGGTAAGCGTCGTACCACGCCATTTCGCGGATCATGGCGGCCGCGACTTCAGGCGTGGTCGCGCGTGACGTGAGCTGGTCGATTCCGTCGCGTACTTCGGTGGTTTCAGAGAACATAACGCTGGCTCCGGCGCGCACCAGCAAATCGGTGCAATAGCCAACCGCAGGATTAGCGGTGACGCCAGAAAATGCGTCACTTCCGCCGCATTGCACGCCGACGACCAGCTCGCTCGCGGGCACGGTTTCGCGTACGCGGGCGTTGAGCCGGTTGAGATGAATCTCTGCTTGCCGCATTACAGATTCGATCATCGACATGAAGCCGACATGCGCGTCGTCTTGCAAGCAGACTACGTCGAGTTTGCTATCCGCGTTACTGCGTTGATCGGCAATCGGAATCACGCCGGGCGGCATCAATCGCTCGGGTTGGAGCTTCTCGCACCCGAGGCTCACCACCATAACTTCGCCGCCAAAGTTTGGGTTCAGGCTGATATTGCGAAGCGTGCGAATTGGAATTTCCGCGCCGGGCGCGTCGATGGCGACACCACAGCCGTAACTGTGTTCAAGCGCGACTACATCGTCCACGTTGGGATATTTTGGCAGCAGTTCTGCCTTGATTCGGCGCACCGCAAAGTCCGTCACGCCCGCTACGCACTGCACCGTTTGCGTGATCGCCAAAATATTGCGTGTGCCAACGGAGCCGTCCGCGTTGCGATAGCCCTGGAATGTGTAGCCCTCAAGTGCCGGCAAATCCGGCGCTTTCACTGTGGAGATCGGGAGGTTTTCTAGGCCACGTGCGTCGGGCATTTGCAGTAAACGCTCATGCACCCAACTGCCTGCGGGGATGTCGTTCAGGGCGTAGCCAATCGGAATGCCGTAACGCAACACAGGGTTCTTTGCGGCAATATCCACCAACGCTACTTTGTGACCTTGAGGCACTCGGTCGCGCAAGGAAAGGCCGTTGGCCAACACCGTTCCAGCAGCGAGTCCACCATCGTTCGCGACAATCGCCACGTTGTCGCGTTCGTGCATACGAATGGTAAGTGGTGTGCGTGGCGTGGGTAGTGTGGTGTCGGGCACTTGAATCTCCTACTATCATGCGGGGCGCTGCCTTGCAGTCAGTCGGCAAACAAAAATCAGCGAACTGGTAGCGCTACCATTTAAGCATTCTAACTAACAATGAACGAAAACAACAACGTCAAACGTTCCCGAAGAGGAAGTGGTGCGATCACACTACGCGACGTGGCCAAGCTCGCGGGCGTAGCGCCGATTACGGCTTCGCGCGCACTCAATACCCCGGCGCAAGTCTCGCCTGAGGTGTTGCAGAAAGTACTCGATGCGGTGCAACGAACAGGCTACGTGCCCAATCGCATGGCCGGTGGCCTAGCGTCGTCACGCAGTCGGTTGATCGCTGCGGTGGTGCCGAGCACCGTGATGTCGGTGTTCATGGAGACCGTTGAGTCGTTGAATTCGACGTTGTTTGATGCTGGGTATCAGTTGATGCTCGGACAGTCTGCTTACTCACCAGAGCGTGAAGAAGCGCTTCTGGAGGCCGTAATCGGGCGCCGTCCTGACGGCATATTTTTGACCGGCATCATGCAGTCCGGTAAGGGCAGAACACGTCTACTCGCCTCCGGCATCCCTGTGGTTGAATCGTGGGATTTGACGCCGACGCCCATCGATATGTTGGTGGGCTTCTCTCACCCAAACATCGGTCGCGAAGTGGCTAATTTTCTCATCGACAAGGGTAGACGCCGGTTCGCAATGGTGCGCGCTAACGATGAACGCGCAGATCGCCGAGCCGTTGCTTTCGTCGACGTCGTGGCTAAGCGAGGATTTGGCAACGTGCTTGACGTCAATGTTGGGACATCTCGCACGCTTGCGGCCGGCCGAGAGGCGCTGGCGCGTGTACTGACGGCAGCTCCCGATGTCGATGCGATTTTTTGTAGTTCTGATTTGCTCGCGTTGGGTGTGCTGACCGAAGCAAAGGCCCGCTCAATTTCGGTTCCGGGCCAAATCGCAATCATGGGTTTCGGTGATGTGCCGTTTCTGGCCGACATGGTGCCGGCGCTCAGCACGGTGCGGATTAACGGTGCCGATATTGGGCGACAGTCCGCGCGTTTTTTGATTGAGCGTGCTGAGGGGCGCATGGTCGAACCCCGCATCGTCGACGTCGGCTTTTCTATCGTCGAACGCGATACCACCTAATTTTTCTGTGTCGTTACAAACCGCTTGACGCGTGAAATTGATACCGCTACCATTCGCCTTATTCAAAATTGGTAGCGCTACCATTTTGGCTTCACTCCAGCAAATCTCACTTGAAACACGACTAAACCATGAATCCGCAAGACCTTAAAACCATCATGTCACACGGCCTGCTGTCGTTTCCGCTGACGGACTTTGACGCACAGGGAAATTTCAACGCCGAAGGTTACGCGGCGCGTCTGGAATGGTTAGCGCCATACGGCGCCACTGCACTTTTCGCTGCCGGTGGAACTGGCGAATTTTTCTCGCTGACCGGCGAGGAATATTCAGGCGTCATCAAGACGGCGGTTGACACTTGCCAAGGTAAGGTTCCAATCATCGCGGGTGCGGGGGGCCCGACCCGCTTCGCCATCCAATGTGCGCAGGAAGCAGAGCGTCAAGGTGCGCACGGTATTTTGTTGCTGCCGCATTACCTGACCGAAGCGAGCCAAGAAGGCTTGATCGCTCACGTTGAGGCGGTTTGCAAGAGCGTGAAATTCGGCGTGATTGTCTACAACCGTAACGTCTGCAAACTTACCCCAGAATCATTGGCGATTTTGGCGGAACGCTGCCCTAACTTGGTAGGTTTCAAAGACGGCGTTGGCGACATAGAACTCATGTCGTCGATCTACATGAAAATGGGCGACCGTTTTGCTTACCTTGGAGGGTTGCCCACCGCCGAGGTTTACGCCGCAGCGTACAAAGCACTTGGCACGCCGGTGTACTCGTCGGCGGTGTTCAATTTCATTCCCAAGACCGCGATGGATTTCTATCACGCGGTTGCGAAGGATGATCTCGCGACGCAACACCACCTATTGCGCGAATTTTTCATGCCGTATTTGAAGATTCGTAACAAGCAGCAAGGCTATGCGGTCAGCATCGTCAAGGCGGGCGCGAAATTGGTGGGACACGACGCTGGCCCCGTGCGTGCTCCGCTCACCGACCTGAAACCCGCGGAGATGGACGAATTGGCTGCGTTGATCGCCAAGCTCGGTCCGCAGTAAGTATCGCTCGCAAGAAATTAACTCAAGGAGGCATTCATGAAAAAGCTCGTCACACTGCTCATCGCTAGCGCGACTTCTGCGATCACTACCGTCGCGTTCGGCGCTTATCCCGACAAATCTGTCACCATGATCGTTCCGTTTCCGCCCGGCGGCTCAACCGACATGATCGCGCGTGCACTATCGCCTAAGTTGGTCGAAAAATTGGGTGGCACGTTCGTTGTCGATAACCGTGCCGGCGCGGGCGGAACGCTCGGAGCTACCGCTGCGAAGCGTGCAGCGGCTGATGGTTACACGCTATTTGTGACTTCGCTCGGCCCGCTCGTTATCGGCCCGCACCTCATCAAAAATCCGGGCTACGATCCGCTCAAAGATTTTGACTACTTGACGGTGGCCGTGCAAGCGCCGAACGTGCTGACTGTTCCTGCAAATTCGGCACACAAGTCATTTGCGGATGTTTTGGCGTTTCACAAAAGCAGTCCCGGAAAGATGACTTTTGCGTCCGCTGGAAATGGCACTAGCGATCATCTAACCGCTGAACTGTTTTGGCAACAAACGGGCACCACCGGTTTGCACATCCCGTACAAGGGCGGCGCACCTGCGATGGCGGATCTGTTGGGCGGACAGGTTGACGCGACCTTTATGAACATCAACACCGGGCTTCCCAATATTAGAGCGGGCAAGCTGCGTGCGCTCGCGATCACGAGCGCGAAGCGTTCCCCATTGCTGCCTGACGTGCCGACGATGGAAGAGCTGGGCATCAAGGGGGTTACCGTGTATTCATGGTAGGCTTTCGCTGCACCAAAAGGCTTACCCGCCGACATCAAGGCCAAGCTCCATCAGGCCTTGGTGGCGGGTCTGAGTGATCCTGCGGTTAAAACCAAGCTGTTGGATCTCGGCTTCGAAATCGTCGCCAATACACCGGAGCAATTCACAGCCTTTCAGGCGAGCGAATTTGCGCGTTGGAAAAAAGTGATTGAAGTTGGCAAGATCACGGCGGATTGATTCGCCCGCCGTCCGCTTACGTGGGCGGCTAATCGTTGAATTATTGCGATCGTTACGGCAAATAAATTATGGCTTTATCCTCGACTCCAACAGTGGCCGCGCTTCGCGTTATCCCGGTTGCCGGACATGACAGCATGTTGCTTAATTTGAGTGGTGCTCACGGCCCATTCTTCACGCGCAATTTATTGATGCTGACCGACAGTAGCGGTCGCACGGGCATTGGTGAGGTGCCCGGTGGTGAAAAGATTCGCAAGACGTTAGAAGACGCGACGGACTTCGTGGTGGGGCAAAGCGTGGGCAATGTTCAGGCGGTGTTAAACACCCTGCGCACGCGCTTTGCAGATCGCGATTCAGGGGGGCGTGGCCTACAAACGTTCGATTTGCGCACCACTATTCACGCGGTCACTGCGGTTGAATCTGCGCTCCTAGATTTGCTCGGGCAACATCTGAATTTGCCAGTCGCCGCGCTGCTCGGCGAAGGCCAACAACGTGCTTCGGTGGAGATGCTTGGCTACTTGTTTTTTGTGGGCGACCGTACGCAGACTGATCTCCAGTATCGCGACGAGTCGACCTCCCACGACGCATGGTTCCAGAATCGCAACATGAAAGCGATGACACCCGAATCGATCGTCCTTCAGGCCGAAGTCGCGCGCGAACGTTACGGCTTTAACGATTTCAAACTTAAAGGTGGCGTGCTCTCGGGAGAGGCCGAAATCGAAGCCGTAACGGCGCTGCATGAGCGCTTTCCAGAGGCGCGTGTCACGCTCGACCCAAACGGTGGTTGGTTGCTTAAAGACGCCATTCGTTTGATGCGCGACATGCGCGGCGTGGTTGCTTATGCAGAAGACCCGTGCGGAGCGGAAGAGGGCTTCTCGGGCCGTGAGGTCATGGCCGAGTTTCGCCGCGAAACCGGCCTGCCGACCGCAACGAACATGGTCGCCACCGACTGGCGTCAGCTAGTTCATTCACTGTCGCTCCAGAGCGTTGACATTCCGCTCGCTGACCCGCATTTTTGGACGATGGCGGGCTCGGTTCGCGTGGCGCAAACGTGTCGCGATTGGGGCCTCACTTGGGGTTCACATTCCAACAATCATTTCGACGTCTCGCTCGCGATGTTCACGCATGTTGCAGCGGCCGCGCCAGGCAAGGTCACGGCCATCGACACGCACTGGATTTGGCAGGACGGCCAAGGCCTGACGAAAGCGCCGCTGCAAATTGTGGGTGGCCACGTCGAGGTGCCGAAAAAGCCTGGGCTTGGCGTCGAGCTAGACATGGTGGCCGTTGAAAAGGCTCACCAACTTTATTTGCAACACGGCCTAGGTGCGCGCGATGATTCGATGGCGATGCAATACCTGATCTCCGGATGGAAATTCGACAACAAACGCCCGTGTATGGTGCGTTAAGAAAGCTTTCAATGTTCAAGAACCTGATCAACGGCGAGTGGGTTGAAGGCTCGCGTGTTTCGAAAAATATCAACCCGTCGGACACACGAGATGTGGTGGGCGAGTACGCGCAAGCGGACGCCGCGCAAGCGCGCGACGCCATTGGTGCGGCCCGTGCGGCGTTTGCGAGTTGGTCACATAGCACGCCGCAACAGCGCTTTGATGTGCTTGACGCTGCGGGCACAGAAATACTCGCACGGCGCAACGAGCTGGGGGATTTGTTAGCGCGCGAGGAGGGAAAAATTCTTCCCGAGGCGATTGGTGAAGTCGCGCGCGCGGGAAATATTTTTAAGTTTTTCGCAGGCGAAGCATTGCGCCTGAGTGGCGACGTCGTTCCGTCCGTGCGGCCCGGCGTGGGCGTTGAGGTCACGCGTGAAGCGCTCGGCGTGATCGGCCTGATCACACCTTGGAATTTTCCGATTGCCATCCCTGCGTGGAAACTTGCCCCAGCGCTGGCGTACGGCAATACCGTGGTGATGAAGCCTGCGGATTTAGTGCCAGGCTCCGCCTGGGCGCTCGCCGATATTTTGCAGCGCGCGGGGTTACCCAAAGGCGTGTTTAACCTCGTGATGGGACGCGGTTCGGAAGTGGGCGCTGCCATGCTTGAGGACGCGCGTATTGACGCGATCAGCTTTACGGGTTCGGTCGCTACGGGTAAGAAAGTTGCGGCTGCATGCGTGGGCCGCATGGCGAAGTTTCAGCTTGAAATGGGCGGCAAAAATCCGTTCGTGGTGCTCGACGATGCGGACTTGGATCTCGCAGTGAACTGCGCGCTGAACAGCGGATTTTTCTCGACGGGGCAACGTTGCACTGCGTCGTCACGCTTGATCGTTACCGAAGGCATTCACGACCGGTTTGTTGCCGCGATGGTCGAAAAAATGAAGACGTGGCGCGTGGGTGATGCGCGTAAAAAAGGCACCGATATTGGTCCGGTGGTGGACGCGTCGCAGCTGGCGCAAGACCTCGAATACATCAAGATTGCACAGGCCGAAGGCGGCAAACTGGTCGCAGGTGGCAACGCACTGTCGAATAACGCCGACGGCGCGCCGGGCTTCTATTTGACGCCTGCGCTCTTCACCGAAACCACAGCGGCTATGCGCATCAAT
Source organism: Casimicrobium sp. (assembly GCA_040079845.1). Classification (GTDB taxonomy): domain Bacteria; phylum Pseudomonadota; class Gammaproteobacteria; order Burkholderiales; family Casimicrobiaceae; genus Casimicrobium. The sequence goes on from JBEBJR010000007.1 coordinate 58,341, forward strand.
CACGAGGAGGTGTTCGGCCCGGTGGTGAGCGTGATCCGAGCCAAGAACTACGATGAAGCGCTCGTGCTGGCCAACGACACCCCTTTCGGCCTCGCCAGCGGCATCGCGACGACTTCACTCAAGCACGCCACGCATTTCAAGCGCAACGCGCAGGCCGGTATGGTGATGGTCAATTTACCGACGGCGGGCGTGGACTATCACGTGCCGTTTGGTGGCCGCAAAGGTTCGAGCTACGGCCCGCGCGAGCAGGGCCGCTACGCCGCCGAGTTCTACACGACGGTGAAGACGGCTTACACGCAGGCGTAGCGCAGGCTCCTGTAGAGCACGCGCTCACACTATTTGCAGGACCGAGCGGCCGGCAGCCGTAATTCAAAAAATCATGCACAAACCCAAGGAGATCACCGTGACAGACGACAACAAATCCCGCCGCACTTTTTTGAAAGCATCGGCGGGCACTGGCCTGGCCGCGTTTGCTGCTACGGCGGGTGCTCAGTCCGTCGAGTTCAAACCGAACGCGCGCTACCCTGACCCGTCGGTGTTGATCCTCGACCCGAGTTTTGCAAAATATCGTATCTACAGCAGCACGATTGAGCAGTTGGCGACGGGCATGCGCTGGGCTGAGGGGCCCGCCTATTTCCCCGACGGTGGCTACTTGCTGATGAGCGATATTCCGAACAATCGCATCATGAAATACAGCGAGAAAGACGGCAGCTTCACCGTGTTTCGCGGCCCTGCAAACTGGGCCAACGGCAACACGCGTGATCGTCAAGGGCGATTGTTGACCTGCGAGCATTCGGTCACGCGCCGCGTTACGCGAACGGAAAAAGACGGCAAGATTACGGTGCTTGCGGATAGCTTCGAGGGCAAACGCCTGAACGCGCCGAACGACATCGTTGTGAAATCGGATGACAGTATTTGGTTCACCGATCCGCTCTTCGGTATCAACGGCGAATGGGAGGGGTTCAAAGCCAAACCCGAGCAGGCGACGACGAATGTGTATCGCATCGGTGCCGACGGCAAGATCAGCGCAGTGATTAAGGACATCGTCAATCCGAACGGTCTCGCGTTTTCGCCCGACGAGAAAAAGCTCTACGTTGTCGAATGGAAGGGCACGCCAAACCGCAGCATTTGGGCATATGACGTGAACGCCGACGGCACGGTGGGCAATCGCACCAAACTCATCGACGCGGCCGACCAAGGCGCGCTCGACGGCTTCCGCGTGGATCGCGATGGCAATCTGTGGTGTGGCTGGGGCAGCAACGGCGCGTTGCAGCCGGAGCCAGCCAACGTGGGTGGCCGGATGGTCTACCAACTTAAAGGTAAGTCGGAAGATCTCGACGGCGTGATGGTGTTCAACCCACAAGGCAAGGCGATTGGTTTCATTCGTCTGCCAGAGCGTTGCGCCAATTTGTGTTTCGGCGGACCGAAAGGAAATCGCCTGTACATGACGAGCTGCCATTCGCTGTATGCGCTGTACGTTGAGACACACGGCGCGGTTTAGCGTTGTCTTCGAAACCACCGTTCGAGTACGGTAACAGCTTTTTAGCGCTAACGGCCGCCAGATGGTCGCTAGCGCGTTAAAAATGCAATAGTCGAGTATTCATTTAAATTGCCTCAAATCGCCATCTGGCGTTCGTTAGGCTAAAAAAGCTATTACCGAGATTGACCGCGCGTTATTGCGACCGCGACTTGGACTACGAGTCAAAAAATGAAAAAGGCCCCGAGGGGCCTTTTTCATTGCGTGGTCAGATAGACCAGCGGCAACTTATTACGAACCGTTCTTACCGGTTTCAACCATTTGCATCGGCTCTGCGGCAGCCTCAGCGCGTGGTGGACGTGCGCGTCCGCGCTTGACCGGCTCGTCAGTCACGTACGCCGTTGCCGCGCCGTTGCTCTTGGTCTCCATCAATTGCAGGCCAGCGTCCGTAGGCAGCGCGTAGGTGAATGGCTTCGGCGCTTCACGTTTTGGCTCTGGTGCAGGCGCAGGCGCAGCAACCGCTGGCGCGGGTGCAGGTGTCGGCTGCGGTGCAGGTGCTACGTACTGCGGCGCGGCGGCAACAGGTGCCGCAGCCTGTGGTGCTGGCGTCGAGGCCACTGCTGCGGGGGCAGCATTGCTTTCGCCCTCGCTGCGCTCACGATGTGGCTCGCCGTCAGCACGTGGGGCGCGCTCGCCGCGATCTGCACGATCACCGCGGTCACCGCGATCACGACGGCGTGCGCCGCGCTCGCCGCGTGGCGGACGATCCGTACGCTCCTGCTGCGAAACTTCAACAGCGTTTGCGTCACCTGCATCTTGCGATGCAATGGGAGCGGCAGCGGCCAACGGTTGCTCTGCAACTTGTGGCGCAGCGTTCGTGTCGCGCGGTGCGCGCTCACCTCGATCACCGCGCTCACGACGGGAGCCTCGCTCACCACGATCCGCACGCGGTTCGCGCTGCTCACGTGGTGGCTTGTTGTCGGCTACGACATTGGCGTCACCTTGAACCTGCGTAGCCAGTTTCGCTTCGCGTGGCGCGCGCTCGCCTTGCGCAGGTTTTGCGCCGTCTTTGCGATCATCACGCTTGTTGTCGTTGCGATCTTTACGATCACCACGGTCATTGCGGTCGTTGCGGTCGTTGCGATCTTTACGATCGCCACGGCCGTTGCGGTCCCCGCGATCATTGCCGCCACGACGCCCGTTGCGATCATTTCGATCACCACGGTCACGGCCGCCGTCACGTTTCTTGTCGTCGGTTTTGGCCGGCGCTTCAACCAATTCAGTGGCAGGCGTGCTGCTCGTGAAGATCGATTTGAAGCGCGCCCACAAGCCCGCCTGCTGCGCAGGCTTTTGTGACACTTGCATCGGCGCAGCCGCAGCCGAAGGAGCTGCTTTCGGCTCGATGTTTGGCGCAGGTTGCAATGGCGTGATGCCTTTGACCGCTGCTTCAACGCGAACTTCGTTGGCTTCTTGTTTGATCGTTTCTACCGGATCAATTTGCTCTGGACGCTCCACCATCTTGTAGCTGGTGGGCATCGGTTCAGCGGAATTGAGTTCGTCGTGCTTCAAGCGCTGAACGGTGTAGTTCGGCGTTTCGAGGTAGAGATTCGGAATCAAAACGACGCTGACTTTGAGACGCGTTTCGAGCGACTGAATGTCAAAGCGCTTTTCGTTCAACAGATACGTCGCAACGTCGACCGGCACCTGCGCCACGACTTGCGCGCTGTTGTCCTTCATCGCCTCTTCTTGAATGATGCGCAGGATGTGCAGCGCAATCGATTCGGTCGAGCGGATGTGGCCCGTGCCGTGGCAACGTGGGCACGGCAGATGCGCGCTCTCGCCGAGCGAAGGCTTCAAGCGCTGACGTGACAACTCCATCAAACCAAAGCGCGAAATCTTGCCAAGCTGAACGCGAGCGCGATCCAGCTTCATCGAGTCGCGCAGCTTGTCTTCAACGTCACGTTGATGCTTGCTCGATTCCATGTCGATGAAGTCGATGACGATCAAGCCGCCCAAGTCACGCAGGCGAAGCTGGCGCGCCACTTCGTCAGCGGCTTCGAGGTTGGTGTTGAACGCGGTCGTCTCGATGTCGCCGCCTTTAGTGGCGCGCGCCGAGTTCACGTCTACCGAAACGAGCGCTTCGGTGTGGTCGATGACGATGGCGCCGCCCGACGGCAGGTTGACCGTGCGGCTAAACGCGCTCTCGATTTGATGCTCAATCTGAAAGCGTGAGAAGAGGGGCACGTCGTCTTGGTAGAGCTTCACACGGCTGACCGTGTTTGGCATCACATGACCCATGAAGCCTTTGGCCTGCTCGTACACGTCTTCCGTGTCGATCAAGATTTCGCCAATGTCGGCCGTGTAGTAGTCGCGGATCGCGCGAATCACGAGGCTTGACTCTTGGTAAATCAAGAGCGGTGCTTTGTTTGCTTTCGCCGCGCCGTCAATTGCGGCCCAAAGTTGCAACAGGTAGTTCAAGTCCCACTGCAGCTCTTCGGCGGTGCGACCGATACCGGCGGTACGAGCGATGATGCTCATTCCGTTCGGAATTTCGAGCTGGGCGAGCGTGTCACGCAGTTCGTTGCGGTCTTCGCCTTCGATGCGGCGCGAGACGCCACCGCCGCGCGGGTTGTTTGGCATCAGAACGAGGTAGCGACCGGCGAGCGAGATAAAGCTCGTAAGTGCCGCGCCCTTGTTACCGCGTTCGTCTTTTTCGACTTGAACGATGATCTCTTGGCCAACGCGCAGATTGTCCGCAATTTTGTTGCGGTTCATCTCACCGTCGACGCTTAAGACCGAGCGTGCGATTTCTTTGAACGGCAGAAAGCCGTTGCGCTCAGTGCCGTAATCGACAAAGCAGGCTTCGAGCGAGGGTTCGACACGGGTGACCGTGCCCTTGTAAATATTACTTTTGCGCTGCTCTTTTGAAGCAGATTCGATATCCAGATCGACGAGTTTTTGACCGTCGACGATGGCAACTCGCAGTTCTTCTGACTGAGTTGCGTTAAACAGCATGCGTTTCATGCGTACCTTCCCGTTCAGGGTGCGGGCACGGCAGGGGCGACTTCGGTGACCTGTGAGGCGAGACGTTCCGCCGCTACGTGAAGACGTTAGCGGAAACGAATGCGGATGCTTGAGGCGAAAAACGTCGGAGAGAGAATCGGCGAATGACCAGGCGACGACTTCACAAGCCCAGCATGTAACGCCGGGGTTGGAGTGTTTTGATAGGTTTGCTTAACGCTCAAAGCGGAGGGCCAAACCAATGCGCTGGCGCGCGGATTCATGACAGTTATTTCTCGGGTCGAACTTGAGGCGTTTGGCCGCACGTCCGTATCAAACTTTTCACAGGCCAGCGAGCAACTCATGCGATGCGCGGTGGCTGAACTCTTTACAATCGCCGCTTTTCTCGGTGGCAGCTTAACCGTGGAATCGATGAGGCTCGCGAGAACTGGAGAGCAGTTGGCGGCGATGTGGCCACCGATGCGCGCTCTAGCGATATACGCGTTGAGGGCGCCTAACTGCTCGTATGATCTACGAGTTGACTACTTGATTCAAAATGTGGGTTCTCCATAGAGAACCAACAACCGGCAAATTATAAGGCAAATGAAGGACTTAGCGCGAATTTCTGCACCGAATTCTGGTGCAACGCCCCGGCCCACGCCTGCTGCGGGAAGCCCAGCGGACGCGGGCGCGGCCCCGAGCGCGCAAGTGAGGCATTTGCGCGTCCCTGACGCGTACGCTGGCCAGCGTTTGGATAACTACCTGATTCGGGAGCTAAAAGGCGTCCCGAAAACGCACATTTACCGCATCGTTCGCTCGGGCGAAGTTCGCGTGAATGGTGGCCGAGCGAAAGCCGAAACCAAGCTCGCGGCGGGCGACGAATTGCGTATTCCACCGGTTCGCGTGGCCGCTGAGCCTGAGTTCAAGCAGCTCACGGGCGATTTTCCGCATGAAATTGTGTGGGAAGACGAGCATTTGTTGGCGATCAACAAGCTTGCCGGTATCGCCGTGCACGGTGGTTCGGGCATCAGCTTCGGAGTGATCGAGCAGCTTCGCATGTCTCGTCCGAACGCGCCATTATTGGAGTTGGTGCATCGGTTAGATCGTGACACGTCAGGCGTTTTACTCATCGCTAAGACGCGTGCTGCACTCGTCGGTATGCATGAAACGCTTCGCGACAAATCAGGAGATAAGCGCTATTTCGCCGCAGTTAGGGGCGAATGGGTGAACGATCGACAACATGTGAAGGTGCCGCTGGCGAAATACACGCGACCCGACGGCGAGCGCCGCGTAGAAGTGAATGACAAAGAAGGTCAGTTCGCGCACACCATTTTCAACCTCGTTGAACGCCGCCGCGACATGAGTCTGCTCGAAGCGGAACTCAAAACCGGCCGTACGCACCAAATTCGTGTGCATTTGCAGCATTGCGGCTTTCCGATTGCGGGCGACGATAAGTATGGCGACGCAGCGTGGAACAAAACGCTCAAGGCTTCGGGGTTCAAGCGCATGTTTCTGCACGCAAAATCGTTCACCTTCGACCACCCCGTGACCGGCGAGAGCATTACCGTGGAAGCGCCGCTGCCGCGCGAATTGGCGGCGTTTTGGTACGGAGGCACCGAATGAGCGCCGCGTCAAAACGCTTTCCGCTGATTATTTTCGATTGGGACGGCACGCTCGCCGACTCCACGGCGGTCATTAAGCGTGCTCTCCAACGCTCGGCGGACGACCTGGGTTACCCCATCCCCACTGACGCCCAGGCTTCGTTCATCATCGGCATGGGCCTGCGGCCTGCGTTGGAGCACGCGATTCCGACGCTTCGCGAAGACGATCTAATTCCTTTAACCGAGCGCTTTCGTCAGCATTTTTTGGCCGGCGAGAACGAAATTGTCTTATTTGACGGCGTGCCGGAAATGTTGTCGTCGCTCAAATCGCGCGGGCATTGGCTTGCCGTTGCCACAGGCAAATCGCGGCGCGGGCTGGATCGCGCGTTCGACACACTCGGATTGCGTGAATTGTTCATTGCGTCACGCTGCGCGGACGAAGGCTTTTCCAAACCGCACCCCGGCATGCTGCATGCGCTGTTTGACCAAACGGGATTGACCGCGAAAGATGCGGTCATGATCGGTGACACCACGCACGACCTGCAACTCGCAGAAAACGCAGGCTCCGCTTCGATTGGCGTGACCTACGGCGCGCACGATATCGCTCTGCTGCAAGCGCATCAGCCGCTTACACTTGTTGATTCGGTGTCTGCATTGCGTATGTATCTCGAAACCTACGCGTAGCCGACGACTTCATTTAGAAAAGATATTGCCTCATGGATCAAATCCCTTCGCAAAGCGGCTGGGAGCGCGAGCTCGTTACCAAGTTAGCCCAGATGAATTTGAAAGAACAGCGCGCGAAACGCCGCTGGACGATTTTTTTCCGCTTGCTATGGATTGGGCTGGCATTTCTCGTGTTCGCCGCGATCATGGGTTGGATTGGGCATGGCGCGAACAGCAGCGAAAGCATGGGCCGCCACACTGCGCTTGTCTCGCTTGAAGGCGAAATCGCCGACAACGGAAAAGCAAGCGCCGAGAACATCAACGCCGCGCTCAATGCAGCGTTCAAAGACGCTGACAGCGTGGCCGTTATTCTGAGCATCAACAGCCCCGGCGGCTCGCCCGTACAGTCTGCGCGCATCTACAACGAGATCAAGCGCCTGCGCAAAGATTACCAAGACAAGCCGCTCTACGTCGTCGTCGACGAAATGTGCGCATCGGGCGGCTATTTTGTCGCCGCTGCAGCCGACAAAATCTACGTCGATGGCGCGAGTTTGGTCGGTTCGATAGGCGTCGTTTATCACGGCTTTGGCGCGGACAAGGCGATGGAAAAATTAGGCATCGAAAATCGCACCGTCACCGCGGGTGAAAACAAAGCCTTCATGGACCCGATGTCGCCAATGAAGCCCGAGCACAAAGCGCACCTAGAAGCGATGCTTGGTGAAGTACACCAGCAATTCATCAAAGCCGTGAAAGACGGTCGCGGTGACCGCCTCAAAACGGCCACGCCGGGCTTGTTCACGGGCTTGATCTGGAGCGGCAACAAAGCGATTGAAAATGGCCTCGTTGATGGTCTCGGCACGGTCGAAGGCGTTGCGCGCGACGTTGTGAAAGCCGAAGACATCGTGGACTACACGATCGAAGAAAACGCGTTCGACAAATTCGCACGCCGCATGGGCTCAAGCTTCGGTGCTGGCGTGATGCAATCGGTCAGCAAAATTAACTGGAAATAGGGCGCAGACGCCATGACTGAAACGACCACCACTCTCGATTCGACGACCAGTGCAACAAAACCCGCACTGCCCGATCACCTAAGCGCCGACCCGCGCAGCAAACACCACCACGCTGACGTGTTCGACCACGACATCGGCATCCGCCTAAACGGCAACGAACGCACCGACGTCGAGGAATACTGCATCAGCGAAGGCTGGGTAAAAGTGCCCGCAGGCAAAGCCCGCGATCGACGTGGAATGCCGCTGACGATCAAGCTTAAGGGTTTGGTTGAGGCTTATTACCGGTAACTGTTGATTGCATTCAGTCAACAATTGAAAGCGGCGGTACGAACGGATAGTACGGCGTCTGAAACCATGGGTAAGGTGGACGACCGCCGGTCCCCCAAGCCGCCAATTGCGGTTCTGTAAGGCGAGGAACCGAGAGCTTCACCGATTTCGGTGTGGAACCACCAACCCGTACCGTCAGACTAAGCGATATTTGCGTGCCATAGTCGAAAATCTCTATCGAGCCCAGAGGGATTTTTGTCCGCGACCGGCTCGTCAGCACAGTGCTAACGTCCGCGGGTAACGAACGCTCCACGACAGGCGTCAATGTCTTTTGCGATGTTGTCGATACCGCTAGTCCGTCGAGCTGCACTGTCGTAGCTTGTAAATTGACGGCGTACAAAGTAACAGTCCCTGTTGCCATCACACCCCACGCGCTAATTGGTCGCCCATGATCAACCACGATTTGGAGCCCAAGCTTGCCTTCGTCAAGCCAGAAGCCCGAATCGTAAAAACGCGAGTAGCGTGTCGTATTTCCTTTCCCATCCGAGCTGATCATCCCACCCGTTGCGCAGCCACCAAGCAGGGCAAGGCCACCCCAAAGAAATACTCTTCTGTCTTGCATGCTTCCTCCGAATTTGCCGCGCTCGTTTCGCGCGGAGCCTGCGCAATCAGTCTAAAGTGTCCCCATCCTGCTTCGCCGGGGTGACACGTCTACAGCTTTTATGCGTAACCGACTATCTGGTGGTTATTCGCGCCGCTATTATCGCATTGTCGACTACAGGAAAAAGCTACTCTAAACAACCGTCCAACTGTCGATTGCGGCGAAAAGCTGTCTCTGTTTCGCTGGTATTGTGTTGCGCTACAACGCACCGATCAACAACCCTTCGGCGAACAAGGCTCCCAACTCACGACAAGCCACCAAATCCTCCTCGCGCAACTCACCACGCGACGATCCGGCTTCGCCGCCTTGCCGTTTGCCGATGATGCCTTCGTGCGCTCTGCGCATGCGCCAGCCGCTGACGATGCGCTCGACGCTTTGCATCGCGCCGCTGCCGTCGTTGCCTGCACACACGAGCACCGCGTACGGGCGGCCCGCGACGCGGCTTTGCGTGCCGCCGCCGTGCGCGGTGGTGTCGCTCATGCACGCGTAAAACGTGCGGTCGAAGCAATCTTTGAGTGAGCCCGCCATGTAGCCGAAGTTTTCTGGCGTGGCGAGGATCAGCGCGTCGGCGGCGAGTACGTCGCTGGCCTGCGCAATCGCAGCGCTTCGCGTGATGACCGAAACGCCATCGGTTGCGCTCGCACCCGCACAGAACGCAGCGACCATTGCGCGCGTGCCGCCGCTGGTGGAGTGGTGAACGACTAGGATTTTTTTGAAGGATTCAGACATAAAAAAAGGGCCGCGTAGTGCGGCCCCATTTTCGTTCGCGCATCGAGGTGAATCAAGCGCGACGTTCGATCGACTGCATCAAGGGTCTTGCAGTGTGACGGTCGCGGTCGCGGTGCCGCCTTTGCCGTCGCTGATGGTGTAGGTGAACGCCTCTTGTAGGAAGCACGAGCTACCCGGCGCGTAGTTCAACGATTTGCCGTCGCCAGCGATGCTGATGACGCCCGTGCGCGGTTGTGTGATGGAGGTGATCGTGAGCGCGTCGCCGTTTTTGTCGCTGTCGTTGACGAGCACGTTGAGCGGTGCGGCGTTAACGCAGGACACGACGTACGAGTCGTTCACAGCCACCGGAGCGTCATTGGCGGGCAATGTCGCGGTGATCGTTACTGCGACCGTTGCCGTTGCGGAGCCGCCTTTGCCGTCGGCAATGCTGTAGCTGAACGTGTCGGTGCCACCGGCGCAGCTTGCTGCGTTTGGTGTGTACACGATTTTGCCAGCGGAGATAACCGCTGTGCCCTTGCCCGGCGCGGTGACGCTGGTGATGGTCAGCGTGTCGCCGTCAAGGTCGCTGTCGTTGGCGACTACGTTAAACGTGGTCGGTACGTTGCAATCTACCGTGTAGGCGTCGTTCACGGCAGCGGGGCCGCGATTGATGTAGCGGCGCGCGCCGAGTGACTGCTCGCTGGTGCTTTCGGCCCAACGGTACGTATCCACGCTTGTTTTGTGCTGTGCGGGGTTGTGCAGCGCGCGTGTCATCCAGTTGTTTGGCACGTCTTCTACGATCACGCGTTCAACTTTGCGCTCGATCATCGGCGCGGACGTTGCGACGGCGGGTGCGGCGACCGGAGCTTTTGGAGCGGCGGGCGCTACTGCTGGCGTTCCGGGCACGTTGATTTGTACTTGCTCCGTTTTTTCCTTGACGATCACGATATCTGTGTCGGCGCGGCGATTGCGGAAACTTTGGCCTTTGACCTCTGGATACTTCGGCGATTTGCCTGCGAGCGCGGTCGTGTTGATGATCGCGGCGGGCACGCCCTTGGACACGAGATAAGCCTTCACCACGTCGGCGCGTTTGCCGGAGAGCGCGAAGTTGTTGCGATCCGAGCCGGTGGGGCAGGTGTGACCGACGACGTTTACGCGGATGTCTACGTACGGACGCTTTGCTTCAACGCGAGACACCAGCGCATCAAGTTCTTTGATCGCGGCGGGCTTGAGCTTTGCTGAGCCGATATCGAAATACGTCTCTTGGGCGTCGGCAACGTTGCTGCGAACAACGCGCTGCTCGGTGCGTGTCGTGGCGGCAACTGCGGGTTTGCCGGTTGCAGCGGCGGGCTTCGCTTCGACGGCTGCGGCTGCTACCGGCGCTTTCCAGCTTGGGTCAGGCACGCGCTCTGTCGAGGTGACGGTACGCGAAATTTTGTTGGCGCGGAAGCTAGACGTTGGCGCGCCCAATTCGTAGCGCAGCATCAACATGCCGCGATGGTCGTTTCTCGTGCCTTCGAAATCGCCGGTACGACGATTAACCTCGCCGGAGAGCGCGATGGAAATCGGCGAGCCTGCGAAGAATTTCTCAGCGACTAGCGAGCCGGTCCATTGACGTGATGAGTACTTGCCCCACTCGTAGTCGAGACCAGCCGTGACACGTACGAGCGCGGCCTCATAAAAGTGTCCAGCGCGAGCACCAACGCCCCAGTCGTAAGGGCGAGTAAAGGAGCGCGTCGTGACCGTGGTGGTCAGATCTTCGACATAGGGTCGGCCGGCGTCGGTACCGGATTGTGTGATGGTGTTGGCCACGACCGAGGTCGCACCGAGGCGCGCACCGGAGAGGCCTTTGCTCAGATAGGCGTTCCAGAACCACTGCTCATATTCTTGGCCACCGCCGAGGGAGGCCTTGCGGGCGTCGTTATCGCCTTGATCCACCGCCGCGAAGACTTTGTTGACGGCTGTTTTGCCGGAAGCCCAGTGGTGCGAAAGTTTTAAGCCGCCGCGATTGTCGCCCGCCCAAATCTCGCCAAGCGTGGCCGATTTGTCGTCGCTTCGGAGCACTTGAAAGACTTCGCCGCGCACATTGTTGTCGGAGTCAATGCCGACGCCGATGCGGGTGTTTGCGCCGACATACTGAAGGTTTGCGCCCGGTGTGGGCTTGGCAGCGTCTTGCGCAAATGCGGGCGCAACGACGGACGCGCCACCCAGCAAAATCGCCAGAGCGGCATTCGTAGATTTCTGTTTCATATTATTCCCCGAGATACACAATGTCACTCGCAGCTAAAAGTCTAGCAAAGCGAGCCGCTAAATACGAGCTAAAGCCGCATCCAATCAGGCTTTATCAGGCAATTAGCGCCAGAAGCGTGTCTAAACCGCCCGCGTTGATCGCCACCGGCACTTGCGCGCGAACAGTGGGTTTTGCGTGATAGGCCACGCCTAGCGTTGCTGCCTTGAGCATCGGCAGGTCGTTCGCACCGTCGCCCAGCGCGATAGTGGCGGAGCGTGCCGCAGGCAACGTGGCGGCAAAAAATCGCAGCAAACGCTCTTTCTCGGCGGCGTCAACAATCGCGCCACACACCTTGCCGGTCAAGCGTCCGTCGTGTTCGCCGAGGGTGTTGGCGCGGGTCCAGGTGTAGCCAAATCGCTGCCGCATTTGCTCAGTGAAGTAAGTAAATCCGCCCGAAACGAGCATCGTTTTTACGCCGTTTTTGTGTGCGTGTTGCATCAGTTCGGCGAGTCCCGGCGACGGACGTAGACGTTCCGCGTAGACCTCTGCCAATACGGTCGTGGACAGCCCTTCGAGGCAAGCCACGCGTCGCCTCAGACTCGCCTGAAAATCAAGCTCACCGCGCATGGCGGCTTCGGTGATCGCCGAAACCTCGGCTTTTACTCCGGCGAAATCGGCGATTTCGTCGATGCATTCGATGGTGATGGCGGTCGAGTCCATGTCCATCGCGATGAGACCAATACGGCTGATCGGGATGGCGCGGCCTACGGGAAGGATGTTGGGTTCGGGAAGGTTTGATGCGGTCATAGGCACCGATTTTAGGTGCCCGCGGTTGCCCGGAGCCTACGCGTTGGTGTGCGTTACTTCGCTAGCGCTTGGTCAAACCACGCGGGTAGCGCCTTCGAAGCTGCGCGGATGGCGGCCGCGCGGTCGAATCCCGGTGGGTCGTCGTTCACGTTTGCGCCGTTGATCGCTGCGTCCATGAGCTTAATTTTCGAGAGCAGCATGAAATGCCCGCCGCCGGACGTGGTGGTGACCGTCGCGCCGGGAATGGCGTTGCCAACGTAGGCTGCATGAAATCGCGGTATGAGCACCGTGTCGCGCCCTGCGACCCAGACATGCACCGGCACTTTGATGCTTCTCAACGCCTCTGGCGTGAAGAACGCGCCGACTGGGGCGGCCAGAACGGCTGCGCGAATGCGTGGGTCGGTCGAGGGTGGCACGGCGGGAATGTAGTCCGCATGCTGTGCGTTGGCGATTGCTTTTTCTTTGCTGCCGGAAACGGCGCAAAACCACGGATCGGCGTCGTAGTTTGCAGCGCAGTGCTTGACGGTGTTTGCAATTGATGGTGTCGCACCAACCAGCGCCGCGCCGGTAAAGCCACCGGCGGAATGGCCGAAGAAGCCGATGCGTGCGCTATCGATGCGCGCGCTCCACGCAGTGTCGGCGAGCAGCGCATCAAGCACGCGTGAGACTTGGCGTGGCCGTTCGGAGAAATATTTCGGCGTGCCGACGAGCGCTCGGTCACGGTAGTTGTCGCCGGGATGCGTCAACGCGACGGCGATGTAGCCGGATTGCGCGAACGCGGTGGCGAGTTCGTGCTGGTTCATGTTGTTTCCGCCAGTGCCGTGGGAAATCAAGATGAGCGGGTGTTTGCCGGCATTGACGGGCGCGTCGAGTGCTGCAATGAACGTGTACGGGCCGAGCGTGTGCTCGCGCGACGGCGTTGCGGTCGGATACCAGAGCGCGACTTCGATTTTTTCGTTGGCGGCGGTGTCGAGCGTTGTGCGTTGGTGGCCCACGAATGTGGCGCTGACTTGTTTCGACGCGGTGGTTTGCGCGTGAGCGGTGACGCTCGCGCAAGCAGAAATCCCAACCAGTACAGCAACTGCGAAGCGGATGAAGGAAGAGGTGCTTGATGTTTTCATGGGAAGCTCACAAATGCGCCACAGCGGCGATGGGTGAACGTTAGCCACGCATGAGATTGGGCGCTAGCGCCGCGCGACAAGTTGTCCGGTGCGCGCGCCGATGGGCGTACGGTGGCGCGAATCACGCGAGCGCGGCGTGGTTGTGCGGGGAAGGCAGGCTGAACCGTGGGTGCTTCGGCGTAACGACTTGTGCGAGCATTTGGGCATCAAAACAAATTGCGAATCCAAAAGAGGAACTTTATGGCGGTATACGAAATCAACGGACTGACGCCTACGCTCGACGCAACGACATGGATTGCCGAATCGGCCGAGGTCGTCGGCAATGTGCATTTCGGCGCGAACACGAGCGTGTGGTTCGGGGCGATTATTCGTGCGGACAATGAGCCGATGCTGATCGGTGAAGGCACCAACATTCAGGAAGCGTCGGTGCTGCATTCAGACCCCGGCAAACCGCTCACGCTCGGTAAAAACGTGACGATCGGTCACAAGGTGATGCTGCACGGCTGCACCGTGGGGGACGGCTCGTTGATCGGCATAGGCGCGGTGATTTTGAACGGCGCGAAGATCGGCAAAAATTGCCTCGTCGGCGCGGGTGCGCTGGTGACGGAGGGCAAAGAATTTCCCGATGGCTCGCTGATCGTCGGGAGCCCAGCCGTGGTCAAACGTGAGCTCTCGCCCGAGGCGATTGCCGGTGTGCACGGTGCAGCGACGCACTACATCGAAAACGCGAAACTCTTTCGGGATTCGTTGAAGCGGATTGCGTAGCGTTCGCGCGAACGAGCGTGGTGTGGTTTGCGTATAAGCTTTATGCTCCCGACGACCGCTAGGTGGTCGTTAGAGTGCTATTTTGCAATAAGTCGACTAAATAGAAATATTGGCTGAAACGACCGCCCGCTGGTCGGAGCAGTTAAAAAGCTATATCGCCCACACGTTTGTCAGTTACCGCAAAATCGCGCGCAACGTTTCCTTGAACGCGGTGTCGCGCCAGTGCGGTTCCTTGCCGCGCACGAACAGCGTCGCGCCGTGTTCTGAGCGGATCGGCTGATGAACGAGGCCGCGCGGAGCGAGGTGATAGCTGCCGGGGCCAACGCGTTCGTCGCCAATCGTGACTTCGCCTTCGAGCACCACGCACTCTTCGTCAATCGCGTGCTTGTGCGGCACGAGAAACGCGCCTGGTTCGAGCTTTAGCAGGTAGCTCATGCTGCTGCCGTCGGGCTCGCGGCGCAGCACTTTCATTTTGATGCGTGGGCTGAAGCGCTCCCACTCGCCGTCTGTCGGGCGAACGGTATTGGTCGCGGTGCCACGCTCCGATTCTGCGACGCGAGCAAGCAGGCGCGACTTCATGAAGCGCTCGGCCATGGGGTCAAGCGGCGCAGGGCGCACGGCCTCAGCAAACGCGGCTTCGAGGTCAGTTGGAAATACGGAATCGAGCTCGGGCGCGTTCATCGGATTGTTAGGGTTTTGCGAGATCATCGTTGCGACTCCAGTGCGGTGCGCAGCTCGCCAAAGGCGCGATGAAGCAGTGTTTTGACCGAGCCGAGCGGCATTTGCCAATGCTCGGCGATCTCTTGGTGGGTTAAGCCGCGAAAAAACGCAAGACTCACCGCTTGCCGCTCTTTCGCGGGTAGGCGCATCAACGCGGCATGCACGGCGCTGTTGGTTTCGAATTGCCCGATCAATTGCTCAGGCTCGGCCATCAGGCTGGCCTCTTGCGAGCGAAATTCATCTGGATCTTCCACGCATTCGGCCACGTCGGCGCGGCGCAGTGCATCGAGCGCACGCGAGCGGCAAATGGTCAAAAGCCACGTAATCACTTTGCCGCGTGCTGCATCGAAGCGGTTCGCTTCGCGCCACGCCTGAAACAGCGTGTCGTCGGTCACTTCTTCGGCGAGGCCCGCGTCGCGCACGATCCTGAGCGAGAACGCGTGCAGCCGCTTGGCTGTCATGTCAAACAAATCGCTAAGCGCTGCTTGGTCTTTTTGAGCCATGCGCGCGACAAGCGCCGCCAGCACGCGATCTCGCTCGACGAGCGGATCGGGCTCCGCTGCCATCAACGGCGGCGGCGCTTTCACGGCGGAAGAGAAGAAACCGGCAGGATTCACCATCAGCGAAAAATAATACGGAACAGGTGGGGCGGCAAGGGCATGCATAGCAGGCTTTGAAAAGGCACACCATTGCATACGGCATTGCCGCAAATTTGGTTTTTAACGGCCGAATTGCGCCGCGGGCTCAAAACGCGACCCTTTGCGCTGGACCATTTGCGGGCGTGAGCTCAATGCGGCCCGTGGCCCGCGCAGGGGTTAGGTTGAGTTTGCCGTCGAGCCGCCCGCTGCCGCCGCGATTGCTGAGCGTGCAGGCCGTGCTGCGTGCGTCTGAGGCGGGCGCGCAGTCTGCGTTGACCTCACCCAACGCAACGTCGGCGGCCCCCGCGCGATAGGTGGCGTCCGCTGCGCGCAGACTGGCCTTGATCGCCATCGTCTGTTGCGAGAGCGTCGCCGCCGCAATGTCCGCCGTAACGCCGCTGGACGAAGCGCCGATGCTCGCGCCCATCGCGTATTGCACTGGTAATACCGCAGAAATACGCTCAAGCCGAAGCGCTGCACCGAGCACATCTGCGGTCACCGCGCCGGTGAGCGCCTCTCGAAGCTCACAGCGCGCGCCGAGGGGCGAAACGGACGGGCGGCAAGACCACGCGACGGGCACCGCCGGGGCCACGCCGACCACGCTTATCAGCGCGCGACCGTTCCACACGCTGCCCGACACGCGATGCAGTTGCACGAATTTCGATGCGCCGGCGGGGAGGAACGCAACAACCACCGCCGCCGGAAGCTGCCACAGGAATACGCCCAACGCGATCAACGCGAGCGCCAGAAATGCGGCTATTTTTTTCATGGCGTGCGCTCCGCGTTGACCGCGAACGTGGTGCCGCTACGAGTGATCTTCACTTGTCGCAGATTGATGTTGGCTGCATCCATCGCCGCCAGACTGGCGCGGAGTTCAGTGCTGTTCGCCGCTTGCCAGACCAGTTCGTCGGTGCTACCTGCGCTCGCCGTTGCAGCGTTTCGACGGATGTTGAAACGAGCAAAAACTGCGTCTACGCTGGGTGCTGAACTGGGCGCTGAAATTGGCGCTGTATTACGCCACGCGGCTTGCGTCGCGACGTCGTTGGCGCGGGCCAGCGCTTGAGCGCGTAACGACACGAAGAAAACCGCAGCCATCAGCGCAACGGCGATAACTACCGAGTAAGCCAGACGACGTTTCAACAACGGTGAAAGCGCACTGCTTGCGAAGATTTTTTTCATGGCAAGGCCACCCGCAAACGTGGGCTCGGTGAACGCGTGGATTGCACGCTAAGGCCATTAGCTTCCAGCATGGTGGTAGCGCGCTGCAACGCGCTCGCATCGGTGGCGTCAGCGAGCACGAGCACCCACGCGCCACCGGCGAATGTGGCGCTTTGTAAATTCGTAGAAACGTCTGGCGCAATCGCGCTGATGCGCTCGAACAGCGCGCCGGGGCCTTGCGCGGTGGTTTTAGGTGACGCCACGCTTGCAGCGGCTGGCGGCGTCTTTGGCACGAATGCAAACTGCGTCGCTGCGAACGCGGCACAGGCCACGGCTCCCGCGGCGCACCAGCGCAAAGCCCGATCAAGCGGCGTGGACTGAATGCGCACGCGTGTTTTCGGCGGTGCGACTAATTCAATAGAAGCAACGTCGGGCACTATGCCATCTACGATTTCAATACCGCTCGCAGCGCGCCAAAAGTCCAGCGTGTCGTCGCTCAATGCGGCGCGGTCACGATTGACGAGAATGCACTTCGCGGTCGCGGAATGGGAAATTGCGCCAAGGGTTGCAGCGACAACCGACGGCAGAGCGTGATGCGCATCAACAGTCGATTCCACCGCCGCCGCGCCACGCTCGCCGACGACATAGCCGTGCGGCGCGTTGACCCAAAATATTTTGCCCGGCTGCATCAATCCCAACAGACGAGTGGCCTGCGACTTGCCTGACGCATTGGGGGCTGACTCGCAGTACGCCACTACGGCGTCGTCCGGCGCTTCAGCCACCGGCATCACCGCAATGCGCAGATCCTCCGCAACACCCAGATCACGCGTGAGTGCGAGCGCTGCAGCTTGCAATTGCTCGCCGCCGTTCAACCGCGCAAAACCCGGTACCCGCAGGCGCACAAGTCCAAGCTCCGGCGGCGTGAGCTCCGTGGTTGCGGAATTTGGCGAGGAGGAGGCTATCGAGGTCAAAACAAATTGAGCGAGGGTTTTGCGAGAGGTTGCGGCGCGCTGCGCGCTATCTACGCGTTGGAAATGATGCGAGAAATCACCGAGGGACGCGCATTGATTGGGCGAAAGACTTGTAACTGTACGCGATGCGCGACGCGCTCGAAGCGAATGAGCGCGACGACCGCGAAATACTGTGTGTTGGCGCTGAATACGCCGTCTGCGTTGGGTTGCCCCATTACCGTCGCCACGTCCGATCCGCTTGAAAAGGGTTGTTGCGAGCGGCGAGACATCGCTTTGTCGATAGCGTCATTCGGCGCACTCGGGAAGGCGGCGGCGATGAGTTCGCGTGACGCGGTGTTGGCGTTGATGGTAGTCGCCTCGGGCAACACAATTGTTTTAGCCGCAAGCGAGCGCATGACACTTTCGTTGAATCCGGGCACGTCAAGCAAATCGCTCACGCTTTGTAGCGGCGCGTTGCGTAGGTTGCGTCCGTAGCGTTGGCGCTCGCTTTGGCCATCATCCGTGATTTCGTCGCGATCAATGGCGTCAACCAAGGCGTCAACGAGTTTGGGATCAATGCCTGATTGCGAAAACAATACTCGCGCCAATGCGATGTTTGCAGTACTTTTCACGCCGCGCGGTGCAACGTTGTTTAAGTTGAAGTTCGCCTGCAAATCGGTGATCCGGCCCTCAATGGTGCCGCCCTCAACCGGTGTGGCGGGAAGTGCGCTAGCCCACAGTTCGCCGTAATGATCTGTAGGGCCGAGGCGCACGTCCGCAGCCAGAACGGTCATCGCCCAAGAGGCGGCGGCGTCGGCCAAGGTGTAGCTCGCCTGCGTATCGCGCGCGCGATATTCGCGCTCCAACCAGCCCGAAAGCGGCACGATCATCTGCACGGCGACGGCGGCACCGAGCGCGGTGAGCAGCATGGCAATGACCAATGCTGCGCCAGATTGACGGTGACGGCGCGCGGTAGTCATCGCAGCGCCAACGTTCGCTCTACAGGGTCAGTTGCCGATCCAACGCTCGCCGGCGTGATGCGAATCCGCAGCGCGCGCGGGTAAGTAGAAGCCGTTGGCGTGAACGTGATTCCGTCGATGCTGTAAGTGAAATTGACGGCATTGACGTCCGCCATCGGCGTTGACGAGCTGCTATTTTCTCGGGTGACGCGTTGCAGTGGCACACCGTTGTTGCTGTTCATCCCCGTGGCGACGGGCGTCGCGCTGTAGCGCACGACGGTTGCCATGGGACTGTTGTCGATGGCTGGTTGCAGCAACGTGAGACTGTCGCTGCTTCCCGAAAATTCGGTGAGCGACGCGCGGCGTAAGTCGGCTTCAAGCGTGGCGAACAAATCGTCGATGCGCTGCCACGTCGACGCGTCGGCAATCACGCGATCACGCGAGGTTTGCAGCGCGTCGATGGCGCGCCAACCCGTGAGCGTCATGAGGCTCGCTATGGCGAGCGCAATCAAGATTTCGACGAGCGTCATTCCGCACGAATGAATGCGTCGATGACGATGCGCGCTGGTATTGCTCATGGTCTTGACGAAAAGCCCACGGCTTGCGCCAGCACGTACCCGTCGCCAGCTGTGCGCGTCACGGTGACTTCAACGCGCGAGAAGAGGGGGCTGGGGGTGGCGGTAACTTTGGCGATGGATGTGAAATCAACGCCGCCTTGCCTAGCTTGTTGTGTGAGCACTGCGCCCGCACCGGCTTGCTGCGCTTGCAAGCGAATTTCAGCGAGCGTGTTGTGCGCCACCCAGCGCGCCAAGGTTCTATCGCGCAGGACGCCTTGGTCAACCGTTGCGACGAGTGCTGCGCGAGAGGCAGCGATGAGGCCAGTGGCAAGGATCGCCGACGCGACTAAGACTTCGATCAGGCTAAAGCCAGACGTAATGTGTCGTTGCAAGGCATTTGTGGGGGCGGCCTTGGCCGCGATTTCAGTGCCGCCATCGCGGCCAAGACCGCTCCCGCAGGTTGCCATGCGCGGCGACGGCTTCGAGTCGTCAACGCGGGTGTGAGTTACAGGTTCCACGACCCAATGTCGGCTGCTTCGCCTTCGCCGCCCGCTTTACTGTCCGCGCCCATGCTGAATACGTCGATTTCGCCGTGCAAGCCGGGGTTGCTGAGCTGGTAGGGGTTGCCCCAAGGGTCGTTGGGCAGGCGCGCGATGTAGCCGCCATTACGCCAATTGTTAGGGAGCGGCGCGGCGACAGGCTTTTCAACCAATGCTTTCAGGCCTTGCTCCGCCGTTGGAAAACGGCCGTTGTCGAGCTTGTACATGGTGAGCGTTTGCACCAGTGTGGCCACGTCTTGCTTTGCCGCAGAGACTTTCGCGTCGTGCAATCGTCCGATCACGTTAGGCGCGATGATCGCGGCTAGGATGCCGATGATGACCACAGCAATCATGAGTTCAATCAGTGTGAAACCACGAGAATGGCGGCGATTTGAGGCGGGAAAATCAAACATAGGCAAAATTATAGATTCGCGCAAATAATCGATTGCGCTGCTTTATCCCTTCTATCACGCCCCCATGAAGAAATTGTTCACAGCCGTGTTCACTCTCGCGCTCGTTGCGGCAGCCGGTTGGTTTGCGCTGCCGCTGTGGCCCGCCGCGATTCCGTCGGATGGGCTCAACCTGAGCGTTCGTCAAGGCAGTTCGCTGTCTCGCTTAGCGACCGACTTGGATAAAGCAGGCGTCGCTCCGTCTTGGGTCGTGCAGGCGGTGGCGCGTATTCGTGGCAGTGCACGGCGCTTGAGGGCAGGCGAGTATTTGTTTGATACGCCGCAAAGCGTGGGCGAAGTGCTCGCGTCAATTGAGTCAGGCAATGCACGGCAATTGGCGGTGACAGTGGTGGAAGGCTCGCGGCTCTCGGACTTGTATGCGGTGTTGTCCGCGCCCGCTCCAGCAGGTGGTGGCGCGGCGACTTTCGCGGCAGGCTCGGTGCCGGAACGAGCGAAATTGGCCGACGCGCTTAAGTCGGATGTGAAAGAGCTCGAAGGCTACTTTTTTCCAGACACCTACTTCGTCGCGCCGGGTAGCTCCGCCACCGCGTTATTGCGGCTCATGAACAAACGCATGAAAGAGGAGCTGGACAAAGCGTGGACGCAGCGAGCGCCTAATACGCCGCTCAAATCGCCTTACGAAGCGCTAATTCTCGCGTCCATCATCGAAAAAGAAACCGGCCGCGATGCAGATCGCCCGCTCGTGGGCTCGGTGTTTACCAATCGCCTACGCATCGGCATGCGCATGCAAACTGACCCGACCGTGATTTATGGTTTGGGAGAAAAGTTTGACGGCAATCTGCGCAAAGTTGATTTGCAGACCGACACGCCGTACAACACGTACACCCGAAACGGGTTGCCACCCACGCCGATTGCGCTGCCAGGAAGATCGTCGCTACGTGCTGCGGTCGCGCCGCCGCCCAGCGAATTTTTGTATTTCGTAGCGCGAGGCGATGGCACCAGCGAGTTTTCAAAAAACTTGGCAGAACATAATCGCGCTGTGGCGAAATATCAGTTGGGACAGAAATGACGGGCAAGTTCATCAGTTTTGAAGGCATCGATGGTGCGGGTAAAAGCACGCACATTGAGTCGGTGCGCGCGCTGCTGACAGCGCGCGGCAAAACGATCGTGATGACGCGCGAGCCTGGTGGAACGGAGCTGGGCGAGGCGATTCGTGGGCTATTTTTAGGTCGCTCGATGAGCCCTAACAGCGAAGCGCTGCTTGTGTTTGCTGCCCGTCGAGAGCATTTGGAGCAGGTCGTGTGGCCAGCGCTTGACCGGGGCGATTGGGTGCTTTGCGATCGATTTACGGACGCAACGTTTGCATATCAAGGCGGCGGTCGGCAAATGGGCTTTGATCGCGTGCAGGCGCTCGCCGATTGGGTGCATCCCAATTTTGGGCCGGATTTGACTTTATTGTTTGATCTTGCCCCGGACGCTGCGCACGACCGCGTGGCGCATCGCGGCGCGTTAGACCGCATCGAGTCCGAGGCGATTGAATTTCATGCGCGTGTCCGGGCAGCTTATTTGCAGCGGGCGCAAGATGAGCCGGAGCGAATCAAAGTGCTCTCTAGCGATCAATCGAAGGAGATTGTGCGCTCGCGCGTGTTGGCGTGTGTGATGCAACTACTCGCAGCGTCAAACTAAACATGGAATTCGCCCCACTCCCGTGGCACAAACCTTGGCTCGCGCGGGCTCGCGAGTTAGCGTCGTCTCACCATCACGCGTGGCTTCTCGTGGGGCGGACAGGCGACGGCGCGGGGCAGGCGGCGGCTGCGTTAGCCGCGTCCTTGCTGTGTCTTGATGCGAAAGCAGGCGTTGCTTGCGGTGAATGTCCGAGCTGCCGATGGTTGGCCGGCGACGTGCATCCTGATTTCCGTGTGTTGATGCCAGACTTGGGCGACGGCGAAACGGTGAAATTGCCGACGATTAAGGTCGACGCGGTGCGCGAAGCGCTGGAGTTTATGCAGCTCAGTGCATCGGCCGAGCGCGGGCGCGTGCTGCTGGTCGATCCTGCGACCGCGCTGCCGCGCGAGAGCGCGAATGCGTTACTCAAAGCACTGGAAGAACCGCCGCCGAACACGCGCTGGTTGCTGGTGGCACCGCAGCCAGAGCGGTTGCTGCCAACGATTCGTAGTCGCGCGCTAAAGCTGGCTATCCCGCGCCCGAACGTTTCGGAGGCCAAATCATGGCTGCAAAGTCAGGGTGTTGCCGCCGCCGACGCCAGCGATTCGCTCGTTATGTCACGCGGGGAACCGCTCTCTGCCTTGGCATTGGCCCAATCGGAGAGCGGCGCTGCGCGACTGGACTTCATTCGAGACCTGTTGCGTCCCGGTCAGTTGCCAACGCTCAAATGGGGCGCGTGGGTGGAGAGTGGGCCGAAGGCCGAGCGCCGCGAACGTTTCTCGGCAATGCTTCGGTTGCTGCTGGATTGGACGTCTGATTGGGCGAGAACTCGCTCGTCTTTGACGCCTTTAGTGCATCACACGCATGCGGCCGCATTTGCCTCGCTCGCACCGGGTTTGCCAGTTGCGGAGTGTCTCCGTTATCATCGGGCTCTCCTGCGCAAGTTGCATCTCCCTGACACTACCTTGTCAGCGCGGTTGCAGTTTGAATCCGTGTTGCTCGACTATCGAGCGCTTTTTACGCGTTAGTTCGCACATTGAAATATCGATATGAGTGATACCGGCGGTTTGGATGCTCCAACGATTATGGGCGGCGTCTCGCGTGGCAGCGGTGGCATGCGCTCAGGTGTGTTGTCGCTCAATATTCGCGAGCGCACGGCGCTATATGCCGCCTACATTCCGTGGGTGGAAGGCGGCGGTATTTTCATCCCAACCACGCGAAACTACGCGTTGGCCGACGAAGTGTTCATGTTGCTCACGTTAATGGATGACCCAAACCGAATCGCGGTGCAGGGAAAAGTCGTGTGGATCACACCGCCAGGCATCCAAGGCGCGCGCGCGCAAGGCATTGGCGTGCAGTTCACCAAAGACGACACCGGCCGCGCAGCAAAGGGCCGTATCGAGGCGATTTTGGGCGCGTTGTTGGCGTCTTCACGTCCCACGCACACGATGTAGCTAGGGCCGTTACCGTAGTGTTCGTAGATTCTCATTGCCACATCAATTTTTCGGATTTCGCTGACGACACCGCCGAAGTAGTCGCCCGCATGGCGGCTGCGAACGTTACCCATGCGATGTGTATTAGCGTGACGTATCCGGAATGGCCGTCTGTGGTGGCGCTTGCCGACCGCTACGACAATATTTACGCCACGGCTGGCGTGCATCCCGATTACGAAGATATTGAAGAGCCCACTGTCGCGTCGCTCCTTGAGCGCGCGACGCATCCAAAAGTGCAGGCCATTGGTGAGACGGGATTGGACTACTTTCGATTGCAGGGCGATTTATTTTGGCAACGCGAACGTTTTCGCCGTCATATTCGCGCTGCGCGCGAGTGCGGCAAACCGCTGGTGATTCACACGCGAAGCGCGTCCGAGGATACGCTAGCAATCATGCGTGAAGAGCGCGCCTCCGAAGTGGGCGGTGTGATGCATTGCTTCACCGAGACCTGGGACGTTGCGAGTGCTGCGATGGACTTAGGTTTTCACATTTCGTTCTCAGGCATCGTGAGCTTCAAAAGCGCGAGGGACTTGCGCGAAGTTGCGCGCAAAGTGCCTTTGGAACGTATGCTGATAGAAACCGATTCACCGTATTTAGCCCCGGTGCCGTATCGCGGTAAGCGCAATGAACCGTCGTTCGTGCCGCATGTGGCAGCAGCCATCGCGGCGGAACGTGGTGTCGATGTGGAAACCATTGGCGCGGTGACGAGTCAAAATTTTTTCTCACTTTTCAAGGTGAAACCATGAATAAAAATTTACTGCGCGTTGCATTGTTCGCGTTGTGCCTGGCCACCGGGTCGTCTGTCGGTTTCGCGCAAAGTAGCGCTGACCTTTTCAAGTACATCGACATTGATCGGCCATCGGAGGTGCGGGCGCAGTTACTGAAGGGCGTGAAGGCGGATTCAGTGGATGAGCGTGGTGACCACGCGTTGGTGGTTGCGGCAAGAGCTGGCAATCTGCCAATAGTGCAAGTGCTAGTTGATGCGGGTGCGAAAGTTAATTTGCGTACCAAGTTCGGTGATTCGGCGCTCATGGTTGCGGCGCTCAACGGGCACGAAAAGGTCGTTCGTTATTTGCGCGGCAAAGGCGGTGACGTCAATAACTCTGGGTGGACGGCGTTGCACTACGCGTCAATCAATGGCCACGCGGATGTACTGCGCTATTTGTTAGACCAAGGAGCAAACCCAGCCGCCGGTTCGCCGAACAACGTGACGGCACTGATGATGGCCGCGCGCGAGAACAAGACCGAGGCGCTAAAAGTGTTGCTGGAGTACGGCGCTGATCCGCTTCAAAAGAACGATAAAGGCGAGACGGCCTACGACTGGGCAGTACGCGAAGAGCACAGACCCGCTATCGAGATTTTGAGCAAATTGCGTTAGGTGCCCAAAGGAGCGCCTGCGCGAGCCGCCTCGCGTTTTCCTAGGGCTTGGCTGCGCCCTTGCTGAGGGCGTTTTCTGATGTAGTGGCTGGCACCGCGCCAGCTTGAGGAAGCATCGGCGGAGCCGCTGCCTCCGCAGGCGACATCACTAAGCCGAACTCGGGAATACTTTTAATGACGCGGCGTGCGCCATTGAACGCTTTTTGCCAGTACTGTTTGTCGAGGCTCACCACTTCCACTGAGCCGCCCGTGCTTGGCGCATGGATAAATCGGTTGTCACCGATGTAGAGTCCGACGTGGGAAAACTGGAAGCGCCGCGTGTTGAAAAACACCAAATCGCCGGGTTGCAGTTTATCGACGGAGACCGATTCTCCGACGCGCGCTTGCTCTCGGGCAGTTCTAGGCAGCGAAATACCCGTCGCTTGCTGAAAAACATACCGAATGAGGCCGCTGCAATCAAGCCCTTGCTCGGGTGAATTGCCGCCAAATTTATAGTCAACACCAATCAGGGAAAGCGCGTAGCTGGTGATTTCCGACGCGGTATCTTTCGCTTTGACCCCAAGGTCACGCAACGATTTTTCTGCTCGAACGAGCGGGGTGGAAGTCGCCGTGTTGGTGTCATCCGACGGCGCCGCGGTGGCATGAGTACACGATAGCGCCGCACTGAGTGCGGCAACTACGAGTATCGGATAGCGGATCGTTTGTTTCAGCATTAGCCCAATTCTAAAACACGTGGCAATGTTGCAGTGCGATACGCGCCAAGCCGAAAGCGCTCGCTAGGCTAACATTCGCGGTCAGGCTTCATTCAAATCATCGCATTTCCATCGCCCATGTCGACGTCAATTTCTAGTCCCATTCAAGGCAGTTTGGTCGCTATCGTGACCCCCATGCACGCTGACGGCACGCTTGATTTGGTTGCGTTGAAGAAGCTGATCGATTGGCATGTAGATTCCGGCACCGCAGCGATCGTTATCGTTGGCACCACTGGCGAGTCTCCAACAGTTGATGTTGATGAACACGCGGTGCTGATCAAAACGACGGTTGACCACGCAGCTGGCCGGATCAAGGTCATCGCTGGAACGGGGGCGAATTCAACCAAAGAAGCGATTAGCCTGACCGCTTACGCGAAAAGCGTTGGTGCCGATGCGTCACTGTCTGTTGTGCCGTACTACAACAAGCCGACGCAGGAGGGGCTTTATCAGCACTTCCGCACGATTGCCGAAGCGGTTGAACTCCCGATGATTCTCTACAACGTACCGGGTCGCACGGTGGCTGATATGTCCACGGCGACCACGTTGCGACTCGCTGAAGTTCCGGGCATTGTCGGCATCAAAGATGCCACCGGCGACATCGCGCGCGGCAGCGATTTGATTCGCCGTTTACGCGCGCTCAAAGGCGGTCAATTCGCGGTTTACAGCGGCAACGACGATTCCGCGTTGGCGCTGGTGGCGATGGGCAGCGACGGGGTAATTTCGGTCACCGCAAATATCGCTCCGAAGCCGATGGCCGACATGTATCGATTTGCGCTCGCTGGCGATTTCGCCAAAGCGCGCGCGATCAACGACACGTTGATGCCGTTGCATTTTGATTTGTTTGTGGAAGCCAACCCTATCGCACCAAAGTGGGTGATGTCGCGAATGAACCGGTGTGGTCCAACCACGCGCCTGCCGCTCACGCCGCTGTCGGCAAAATTTCAACCCGTGCTGGAAGCTGCCATGCAGCACGCGGGATTACTCTAGTATCACTGTAGTCGTAACGATTTTCGAAGATCAGGAACACGCATGAAACCAGTCTCAACGTTTGCGCTGACCGCGCTAGCCTCCCTCGCGGTAACGCTTTCTGGCTGCAGCACCATCAGCGAATTCAGCCCTTTTGAGTCCAAACGCGTCGAATACAAATCTGCGCAGTCAGGCCCTGCGCTTGAAATTCCCCCCGATTTGAC
The DNA here is from genome assembly GCA_040079845.1 of Casimicrobium sp. Lineage (GTDB taxonomy): Bacteria > Pseudomonadota > Gammaproteobacteria > Burkholderiales > Casimicrobiaceae > Casimicrobium. Next base: position 85,059 of record JBEBJR010000007.1, read on the forward strand.
ACCCCCGAAGTATGACGACCGCTACCGTGCAGGCACTGCGACGTTGTCCGGTGTGAACGCTGCCAATCGTTCGGCGATTCTCTCGGGTGCTGGCGGCGTTTTGCCCGTGGTTTCTGGCATGCGCGTCGAGCGTGCAGGTACCGAGCGTTGGCTCGTCGTGCCCGGTTCGGTGGAGGCCAATTTTCCGCGTATTCGGGAGTTTTGGTCGAGCATGAATTTGACGCTGGTTGTCGATGATTCGCGCATTGGTCTCATGGAGACGGATTGGTCAGAAAACCGCGCACGTATTCCTGATGACGTTATTCGCCGCACCATCGGTAAAGTGTTTGACGGGATGTATTCCACCGGAACGCGTGACAAATACCGTACTCGCGTCGAGCGCGGAGCTAATGGCACGACCGAAATTTACGTAAGCCACCGTGGCCTCGAAGAGAAAAACATCGGCAATCAGGCCTCGCCTGCATTCCGCTGGGAGCCGCGTAAGGGCGAGCCAGAGTTTGAGGCCGAAGTGCTTTACCGCATGATGCAGTACCTGGGGGCGCCCAAGGATCAGGCTGCGCAAGTGGCTCAGGCGGCCGTCTCGCCTGCGGCTGTTGCCGCTCGCGTGGATCAAGCATCAATTGTTAAGTCTGGCAACGTGTCTAGCCTGACGGTGAATGACAATTTTGACCGTGCGTGGAGACGCGTGGGCCTTGCGCTTGATCGCGTTGGCTTCACCGTGGTGGATCGTGATCGTACCGCTGGAACGTATTTCGTGCGCTACGCCGATCCTGACAATATTGCCAAGAATGAGCCGGGGATTCTCGACAAGCTGAAGTTTTGGCAATCGGACGCGGGTAAAGACGGCATCGAGCAATATCGCATCACGGTGAAAGAGTCTGGCGGCAAGTCCGACGTGCGCGTGCTGGACAAAGCAGGCCAACCAGACGCCACCGAGATTGGCACCCGCATCGTCACACTGCTGCACCAGCAGTTGCGCTAGTCCTGATTTTTCAGTGCGCTTCGCAAGTTTAGGAAGCGGCAGCGAAGGCAACGCGCTCGTCATTCAGGCGAGCGGCACCACAGTGATGATTGACTGTGGATTTGGCATCCGCGAAACCGTGGCGCGCTGCGCCCGGCTTGGCCTCGATGTCGCGGCCATTGACGCCATCGTTATCACGCACGAGCACGGCGACCACGTAGGTGGTGCGCCTCGCCTCGCGCGTCGTTTTGACATTCCTGTCTGGCTAACGTTTGGAACACTTGCGGCGACCGAATCGCGCTGGGACGGCTGCACGTTGCGCGGCTTTGACTCGCACGACGCGTTCGTGGTCGGAGAGATCGAGGTACAGCCTTTCCCCGTGCCCCATGACGCGCGCGAACCCGCTCAAATGACGGTCACCGACGGCGAGCGGCGGCTCGGGATATTGACGGACGTTGGCGAGTCGACGCCGTTCATTGAGTCATCGCTCGCCGATTGCGACGCGTTATTTCTTGAGGCGAACCATTGCGAGACCATGCTCGCCCATTCGCGCTACCCGGCCGGCCTCAAGGCGCGCATCGCGGGGCGCTTCGGCCACTTGTCGAACCGCGCCTCTAGCGAGTTGCTGCGCGCAATTGCAGGTCCGAAGCTGCAACATATCGTTGCGGCGCACTTGAGCCGTGAGAACAACACGCCCATCCTTGCGCAAACTGCGTTTGCTGAAGCGCTAGGCGCTGCGGTGGACGATGTGAAGGTAGCGACGCAGGATTTCGGGCTGGCATGGGTAGAAATTGCGTGAGTGTCGGTCTGCTTACGTCGGGTTCAATTTTTTCCAGAGCCCGATTTACAGCTTTTTGGGTCAAGCGACCGATCGGTGGTCGTTTAATGATGAAAATCGTATTAGTCGATGTTCTAATAAATCTCCTTGAAACCGCCATTCAGCTGTCGTTAGAGCCTAAAAGCTATATCGCATCGCATCCCGTTTGGAGCGAGACATGAGACGGCCACTGCCTGCCGCTGTCATTTTCGATATGGATGGCTTGCTGATTGACAGCGAACGTTTGGCGCGCGTCTCCACGTTGGCCGTGTCGGAGCAACTCGGGCATCCCATTCCCGAGTCCGTCGCGATGCGCATGATTGGTCTCGGAAGCGATGCGCTTGAGCGCATGCTCCGTGCCGAGCTTGGCGCGCAATTTCCGCTCACGCCATTTCGCGATGCCTGGAACGCGCATTACGGCGCGCTCGTGGAGCAAGGCGTGCCGGTCAAACCAGGCGTTGTCGAGGCGCTGACGGCCCTTGCGGCAGCGAACGTGCGGTGTGCTGTTGCCACCTCCACCCAAACACGTCTCGCGCAGCACAAGCTCGAAAAGGCGGGCTTGCTGCATCATTTTGCGTTCGTCGCGGGGCGCGATACGGTGGCGCATGGCAAGCCGGCCCCCGATTTGTACCTGCACGCCGCGGAGCAACTCGGGCATCGAGCCGAGCGTTGTTGGGCATTTGAGGATTCTCTGCCGGGGCTCACGGCTGCGGCGGCGTCCGGCGCTCGCACCCACTGGGTGCCCGATTTAGCGCACATTCATGCGAATGATCTACCCGCCGGTGTGGAAACCATCGACTCGTTGCATCACGTGAGTCGCTGGGTTGCGTGAGTCAGCTGAAACCGCGATCAATTGGGCGTTTTGCAAAAATAAGGGCGAAAAAAAGCCGGTCACAAGGACCGGCTTTTGATGGTGCGTTAACTGAAACCGATTAGGGCTTCTTCACGGCATCCTTAGCTGCGTCTTTAGCGGCTTCAACTGCTTTACCAGCTGCATCTTTAGCTGCATCAACAGTTTTTGCTGCTGCATCTTTAGCTGCGTCGGTGGTTTTAGCGGCTGTGTCTTTAGCGGCGTCAACTGTTTTACCAGCGGCGTCTTTAGCAGCGTCAACAGCTTTAGCAGCTGCGTCTTTGGCAGCATCCATTGGAGCTGGAGCAGCGGCGGCAGGAGCTGCAGCAGGTGCTTCAACTTTTGGTGCTTCGACTTTCGGCTCTTCTTTTTTACCGCAAGCGACGAGGCCGAGCGCCATCAGCGCAACTACTAGGAGGGACTTCTTCATTTTGTTTCCTTACAACGTGAATCGTTAACGAATGTGTGTGCCTTAAGGAGAATCTCCCTCAGTGGAGACCACCCCGGTGAGCGAAACCAGAATAGAAACTGAGTGAGGGTCGGTAGTATAGCCAAAACGGCTGCACCGGAATTCCCGCAACTTACAACCCGAGCGCTTCCGGGAAGACGCGTTGGCCGCCTTGTTCCCAAAGTACATCAAAGTCGTTAGCGTAAGGTATTGATTTTGCTGGACTTTGTAAATTCAGTCGGCCACGCGAATGCACCGAATCGGGGCGAAAAAGAAAGTGTTGCCGGTCTGCAACAGTGAAACTTGAAGGCGGCAGGCCCCTCGCGTCCGAGCCCACGATCTCGATGCGGTGCCCCAGCGTTTTGAGCAAATTGATGAGTCGCGGTGCTTGCGTCGTCACGTACGCCAAATCGACCAACAAAATTCGGACGTGCACATGTCGATCAAACGCGGCGCGCTGCAGCGCTTCGCAGCGCGATTTGCTGCCCCAATTTTGCAGTTCAAGTGAATGATCAAACACGTCAATCGTTCGTGTTGCATGCGCAATCAAATCGTCGAGCGCAAGCGACACATCGCTCCACGAAATGAGCGTGCGCTGCGTATCGTTCGGCGCACCTGTTGGCTCGGTTGGATCGAGTGACTCATCAGTGTGGCTCATAGTTTCGCCTCCCAAAATATCTACGCGGTAACGATGCGCACCCATCCATCGCGGTACCACGCGTACAGCGCATCAATGGTTTCCGACTTTGCGTCCGCTGGCACCGAAAGCGTGCGTGCATCGGCCAGAGAATGCCACAGGGCTGCGTCACCTTGTACGACAAACGCATCGCCGTTGATGAACAAGAATTCGTCATCGTACAGACATTGCGTGCCCGCTGCGAGGGCCACCGCGCCGCCCTTCGCGCTACCGCAGGCTTTGGCGAACGCCGTTCGTGAGAGCAGTGGTTTCGGTTCCGAGAATTCGACCGACGGTTTCGGATCGGTCGCATAACAGCCCGCAAATTGCTTGATCGCTGCTTTGTCCATTTGCAGTTTCGCGATGGCATCGGCGACTTCGCGTTGATACTGTTTCGGCATGCGCGCGGGGTGATCGGTTGCCGTCAAATCTGGATCGGCGAGACGGCCTTCGATTTCACTGGTTGCACCAATCCAATCGAGAAAGCCATCGGCCAGCTCTTGATGCGTCGGTGCGCGAAAACCAATGGAATATGTTGTGCAAAAGCCTTCCGACTGCATCGCTACACCATCATGCGCCACATGCGGCGGCAGATACAGCATGTCGCCCGCCGTCAATTCGAACGTTTCCGACGGCACCATGCGCTTCAAAATTTTCAGCGGCGCATCGGGAATCAGCGACAGGTCTTTTTGCTCAGAAATTTGCCAGCGACGTGTGCCCATGCCTTGCAGCAAGAACACATCATACGAATCAAAATGCGGCCCAACGCCACCGCCGGGGGCTGCAAGCGACACCATCACGTCGTCCAGTCGCGCATACGGTAAAAAACTGAACTGACGCAGCAACGCGTCGGCGGCCGGTAGATGTAAGTTCAGTCCTTGCACTAAGAGCGTCCAGTCGCGAGCGGGCAGTTTGGCGATACGTGCTTTGGTAAACGGTCCATTTTCGAGCACAAATTTTTTGCCTTGACGCAACACGAGTCGCGATTCCACGTCCTCCGAGCACGCAAGCTTCCACATGTCGTCCACGCTCAACAGTTCGTCGAACGCGGGCACGGCCTGCTGAATGTGCTTCCATAGTTTCTGCCAATGTCTGGCCATGAACTCACGTGGCGTGAGTCCGCCGAGCAGTGTTTTTGTTGCGGGATTGGTGTTTGCGTTCACATGTGATCCGATGTTGCCGACGTTGCATTAGCGAGGTGACATACGTGTGGCATCTTCAAATGCCGCGCGCTCTCTATAATTCGCACCCGTGAGGATTCTAGTTTCTAACGACGACGGCTATCAGGCACCAGGCATCATTGCGCTGGCCGAGGCATTGTCGACGGTGGCCGATGTGACGGTGGTTGCGCCGTCGCGTAACCGCAGCGCCACGTCAAATTCCATCACCTTAGACCGCGGGCTCATTGTGGAGCGCGCCGCCAACGGTTTTTTCTACGTTGACGACGGTACACCGGCTGACTGCGTGCATCTTGCAGTGACAGGTTTTCTCGATTTTCGACCTGACCTGATCGTGTCGGGCATCAATGACGGCTCAAACCTTGGCGACGACACGATTTATTCCGGCACAGTGGCGGCAGCGATGGAAGGCTATTTGCTTGGCATTCCGGGTATTGCTGTTTCGCTTGCTGCGCGTCCGGTGACGCATTTCGCTACGGCTGCGCAGGTCGCACTCGACTTGGTTAAACGCATTCAAACGAGCGCGCCCGTTGCGCCGTGGTTACTAAACGTGAACGTGCCCGACGTGCCGTTTAATGCGCTCAAAGGCATCCGCACGGTGCGCCTCGGTAAACGCCATCAGGCCGAGCCTGCGGTTCGCGTCGCGCGTGAGGATGGTCGCATCGAATATCGCGTTGGCCCCGTAGGTAAAGCGGCCGACGCAGGCCCCGACACCGACTTCGGCTGCATCGCCGACGGCTATGCAACGGTGACACCGCTCTCAATTGATTTGACTAAATTCGATGCGCTGCATCTTGTGAAAGGCTGGCTCGCATGAGCGTCGGTGCGCCGCGTCAATCCGCCGAAGGTTCGGGCATGACCTCCGAGCGCACGCGTCTTCGCATGATTACGCGGCTGCGCGAGCAGGGCATTCGTGATGAAGTCGTGCTCAATGCGATGGCGCTGGTCCCGCGCCATGTATTCGTGGAAGAGGCGTTCGCGAGCCGCGCCTATGAAGACACGGCGCTGCCGATTGGTTTCGCGCAAACCATTTCTCAGCCGTGGGTCGTCGCGCGTTCGTGCGAGCTGGCGCGTGCCGGAAATGCGATTGATATGGCGCTCGAAATCGGCGGCGGTTGCGGTTATCAAGCCGCCGTGCTCGCGCGCTTGGCCAAAGAGGTGTACACCATTGAGCGCATCGGCGCGTTGGCAGCGAAGGCGCGTAAAACGCTCTCGAGCATCGGCGTGAACAACGTAAAAGTGCGTAACGCCGACGGGCGCGAAGCCGCGTCCAACGTCGTGCAGTTTGACGTCATTCTTGTGGCGGCGGGTGGCGCAGCGGTGCCGCCAAATTTATTTGGACTCCTCGCCGATGGCGGGCGCATGGTCATTCCGCTGGGCACGCCCGAGCGGCAACGCCTTACGTTGGTGACGCGTAACGGTGAATCTTTTCAGCAACAAGCGTTCGAAGAGGTGGTGTTCGTGCCCCTCAAATCAGGACAGGAATAAATGCACACTCTTCCCTCAGCTTCACGCGCTTTCGCCTTCGGCGCAACCAACAAGTTGCTGCTAGCCAGTGCGCTGCTAGTAGCGTTGCTCGCTGGTTGCACCACCAGCGTTCCCGCCCCAGTCGTTGATCGCACCACGCGCCCTGTGGTAACGCCAAGGCCCGATATTCGTCCGCTGCCGCCGGTAGCCACTGGCGCGAATCCAAGCATGCCGGGCAACACCGCCGGCTCACAGTTTCACGTGGTTCAACGTGGCGAAACGTTGTACGGTATCGCTCGCAACAACGGTGTTGACGTCAACGCACTTGCGGCGTGGAACAACATGACCACGACACAGCCCATCCGTGAGGGGCAGGTGCTTCGTTTGTCGCCAGTGGCGGGCGCTACCGCCGCAACCAGCGCAACCGTCACAGCGATTCCACCCACCGCATCGATCCAAGGGCAACCGCTGCCCGGACCGTCCGCGCCGCCAGCACCCGTGCTCGCGCCCGTCGGCCCTGGCCCCGCGTCGATGCCGTCGCCGGGCGTGACGCCCATTGAAGCGCCGCTCAAGCGCGAGCCCAAGGCCCATCGCGTGCCGTACAGTGACGCCGCGCTCGCCGCGATGCAGCGCAGCGAAGGCGTGTCGCCCACCATGCCCATGCCCGTCGCGCCGGTGGGTGATGGTCGCAGCAGCGCACCGGCTACGGTAAGTCCGGCGGCGGCACCTGTTGACGCCGATATTCGCCCCGGAAATGGCGTGGACCGTGAAGGCATCGCGTGGACGTGGCCGACCACCGGCAAGGTGGCCAGCAAGTTCAACGATAAAGCGCCGATGAAAGGCATCGACATCGCGGCAAACGCAGGTACAGCGGTCGTCGCAGCCGCCACGGGCAAAGTGATTTACGTCGGCAAAGAGCCACGCGGCTATGGGCAGATGATTGTCGTCAGCCACGCCAAAGAAACTGTCAGCGTGTATTTCCACGCCGACAAGGTGCAGGTGAAAGAGCAGCAACGCGTGTTGCTCGGCCAAAAGCTCGCCGAAGTCAGCGACACGGCGGGCAACAAAATGCACTTCGAAGTGCGCCGACAAGGGCGACCGCTGGATCCGCTAGGGCTGATGCCGCGGTAGTTGCCCGTTGGCTTCTGGCAGTTATTTGAAAAATACAACTTTTGTGCGCTAGCGACGGCCTGGCGGTCGTTTGGCGCATAAAATAGTTGTAGTCGATAACTGTAAAAATAGGCCGATAAGCTAAGCGGGACAGTCGTTAGCGCGTAAAAGCTGTCTATGCGACTTAACGAATCGGTGCTTCGCATGGTTACTTACGGCGAAGCGACGGAGATTGGCGTCTCGCGAACGGATAACAACAAAAAACGCCCCAAGTGGGGCGTTTTTTATGACGGTTCAGTGCTGTGGCGGTCTTAACCTGTTGGCTCGGACTCTGACGCTTCGAGCGTCGCTGCGACTCAGTAGTAGCGGGTCGCCTGCGCCCACGGCGCGAGTGGCGCCAATCCGTCGTCGATCATCGCGCTCGCTTGGCTTTTATTGCGTTTGCTGGCTGGCAGTTCGTCGACCAACTGATCGTCGCGACCTTGTGCACACAGGATGTCATTCATCACGCGCGGGTCGCGGTTGGCGGTGGCCCACAGCTTTTGGTCGGCGCGCTTGGCGCGTACGTTTGCTGTGTATGTCTTTAACCAGGACTGCGTGTCGCGCGTAGTGCGGATGACGGCGCGCGAGAGCAGGCCAAACGTCAAGAGCGCCACGACCGTGAGAACGGCCCATTCGTAGGCGAACCCGGTGTTGACGGCGTCGAGCGCGCGCTCGGTGAGCGTGACGACGGCCATGATGGCGATGCCGAGCACGTAGGTCGGCACTTGTTTGGCCGAGAAAATGTCAGAGAAGGCACTTTTGGCAGCGGAAGCGCCGTTGAGAACGCGATCGAGCCCGTCGTGTGTTTCGGGGAGGTGGGTGTTCAACATATCTGTGTGTCCTTTCAAAACGTTGCCAGGAAACTTATGGCAACACCTTGAATTTAGGGTAACCCCTGATATATTGCAAATTGATGTTAGTGATTATTTCTATTGCTTTGGTGAATGGTTTGCTGCGATGATGCCGAATTTCCGCACCTTAGATTTGAATTTGCTGCGCGTTTTCGACGAGGTGATGGCCACCCAAAACATCACGCGAGCCGCAGAAACGCTGGCGATGACGCAACCGGCTGTGAGCAATGCTTTGCGCCGACTGCGTGAGGCTCTAGGCGACGAGTTGGTCACGCGCTCAGGCTACGGCGTGACGCCCACCGCCAGAGCAATTGCTCTATGGCCGTCGGTTCGTGATGCGTTGGCGAGCTTGCAGTCGAGCATCGCACCGGCCGAGTTCGATCCGGCGCATTCCGCGCAAAACTTCGTGTTGGCCATGGCCGACGCGACCGCCGCCATGCTGGTGCCGCCGCTCATTCGGCACATCGAAACGCAGGCACCCACCGTGACGCTGCGCGTCCTGCCGCTCATCACGCGTGATCCGCGCGCCTTGCTTGAGGCAGCGGAGGTGGATTTGGCGGTCGGCTACTTTCCCGCGGTGGTTGCGGCGCTCAATTTGCAGACGATGCAAACCGGCGGCACGGGAAGCTTTGCGCACACACAGCTTTACAGCGGCGAATACGTCTGCGTCATGCGGCGTAATCATCCACTCGCCGCCGATGCGCTGACACTTGACGCCTTCTGCGGCGCGCGGCATTTGCTCGTGAGTTTTTCTGGGCGACCGTATGGCTTCATTGATGAAGCACTCGCACCGCTGGGGCGACGTCGCAATATTGTGCTCACCGTGAATCAGTTTTTTACGGCGGGACGAGTGGTGGCGAGTTCGGACTTGCTGACTGTGTTGCCTCGACACTTTTTGCCGTCCACTGGCATGCTCGATGAACTCGCGGTCATGGAGCTTCCGTTTGCTGTGCCACCGGTGCGCGTGGATATGGTGTGGCACCGGCGCCTGCGCAGCGATGCCGCGCAGACGTGGCTGCGCTCGGCGGTGGTCGACGCGGTGACAGACAGCGCGGTGCGCGCGTAACGGGGAGCTAGCGCCACCGTGCGACGCGCGCGCGCCGACATGTCGCGGCCGCTCAATACGCCATCGTTACGCCAGCGAAAACGCTGCGTCCCGCTAACGGTGCGAAGTCCTTGAGGAACGACGTGTGCACGCGCATGTCGCGGTTGCTGAGGTTCTTCCCAACGACGTAGAAGTCCGCGTGTCGGTTCGCGCCGAGTGCCCAACGGTAGCGCGCCGTCGCGTCGACGCGTGTGAAGCCCGCCGTTCGGGTTTCGAACGACGCCACGTTGTTTTGCGCGAAGGTGTGCGTCGCGCCCAGATCGACGTACCACGCGTTGGCGGTGCCTCCGCGCCAAGTGAGCTTGCCGCCCACACGCGACGGGCTCATGCGAGGCAAATTTCCGCCGTTCGCACTCGTGATGACGCCGCGAACCGTGTCGGCCATGACCGCAAACCCGAAGCCGTCCATCGGCGCGAACGCGGCACTTAGCTCCGCACCCGTGAAACGCGCGTCAACATTACGGAACTCCCGTTTGAGTAGTTCTGCGCCGTCCTCGATTTCGCCTTCCTCGTTGACCCGGTCGGCCACGCCGTCGTTGTTCTCATCCACGCTCGCGCCGTACACAAAACCCTTGACCGTGTTGCGAAACAGCGAGGCGTTCACTCGCCATGCGCCGCGTTGCAGCTTGTACGAGAGATCTAAATTTTGTGAGCGTTCGCGGGCAAGCGACGCATTGCCAACGTCGTACGTCAGCGTTGCGATGTGTGCTCCGTTTGAGTAAAGCTCCTCAATCGCGGGCGCGCGTTCGGCGTGAGTGAATGACGCGGTGAGCGCGCTGTCGTTGCTGAGTTGCCACTGATAGCCGACAGACGCGTTACCCAGTGAAAAACTGCGTCGCGGCTGCGCCGAGGCTTCCTCGGGCGTATGTGCGACGCGCTCGATTCTTGCGCCCATCTCGACGCGTCCCGGCCCCAGCGCGCGCTCTGTTACGGCGAACACTGCGTGGCTTCGCGTCTGGGTCAGCGGCACGATTGTCTCTTCGCCCACCGCAGAAAATTTAGATGATTCGATATCCGCGCCGACGACCGTGCGCCATCCCGCCACAGGGCGCGTTTGCAGGTCAAATCGCGCGACCGTGGAACGATTGCTAAATACAGTTCCGACGTTGCCATCGGATTCAATTTCGGCGTGCTCGTAGCGATTGTTAGACGCGCTAAAACGAACGCGTTCGAGTCCCATCACGTTGCTGAATTCACCGAGCGCATCGACTCGGTCGCGCGCGAGATCAATGCGCGTGGCGTCTGGCGAGGGGATACCGTAATTGCTCTCGAAGCGATTGACGCCTACGCCCACGAAACCGTTGGTGGTGATGAACGATGCGCCGGCGCTCGCGTTGCGCGACGCGGTGTCGGAGTTGGCGAGGCGGCCGCTGTTGGCGGTTTCAACGTCACTTGTTTTGCGATCTGAAAATTCGCCCGTGAACGCCAAAGGCCCCGCACTCGTGCGAAGTTGTGCGCCCATGTCGCGGGTTTTCTCTGCGGTCGAGAATCGAGCGTCGCCCAGCAAGCGCGTGCGCTCGGTGTGTGACTGCGGGATACGGTCGGTGACGACATTTACGAGGCCGCCAATCGCGCCGGAACCATAGAGCAGGGTGGCCGGGCCACGCAAAATTTCAATTTGGCGTGCGCCGAGCGTTTCGCTAGACACCGCGTGGTCCGGGCTGATGGTGGAAACGTCGGCTGACCCGACGCCGTTTTCGGTCGTTTTGATGCGCGGGCCATCCAGCCCACGAATAATCGGGCGGCTCGCGCCGGGGCCGAACGATGAGGATTGAATTCCGGCTTGCCCGGTGAGCGTGTCGCCGAGGCTCGCTGCGCGTTCGCGGACGAGCGTGTCACGCGTGAGCACGACGCCGGGTTGCACGGCTTGCAGCTCGTCTTGGTTCGCAAACGGCGAGGCGGTAACGATGATTTTGTCGACGACTGTTGGCGCGGTTGCAGTCGCGCTGGCGGGGGCGACGGGGGCGGAAGGCGAACGAGCGGGTTCGGCTTGGCCGTGCGCAAGTGTTGCCAGCACGCCAAATTGCGCCACCAGTAGCGCTCGCAGCGGTTTTGCTGTCGCGATGTCAGCCGGTAACGCGGATTTTTTTGAGTGAGTCATGTGGATTCCAATTTGCAACCAGATTGCATTATAGGAATTTATTGCATTAATGCATCACTGTTGCGTTAACTGTCGGACTCCGTCAAGGAATCTTCACGTCAAAACCCACCCACGGCATACAGCTTTATCGCGCTAACGACATACAAGCGGTGCATGTAGCCAAATTATTGCGTAACTCGATATATCAATAAAACGGCCTGTAGATTCCGTACAGCTGTCGCTGGTGCTATAAAGCTGTAGTGCGATCCGTTAATCGTTTCATGCATCACGCTGATTAAAACGCGGGCAGGTTGCGAGGTCGCAACAGACGCGCTCGGACGCGCCACTCCGGACCAAGGAGTTCACCGAAGCCACGACTTTAGGGGCACAATACTCGGCAATAACGACGAACTAGGCCGTGCGCCCGTAACTGATTGCACACGCTCTGTCCGTCGAATAAATCAGATTTCTCAGGCAATAAGGAGGCCCCATGGACCGCAAGATTTTTACCCGCACCGCAGCGGTGCTCGCCGCCATTCCGCTATCAATGGCGGTGTCGCAATCGATCGCGCAAACCGCGAACGTGACGCTCTACGGCGTTGTGGACGTGGGTGTGCAGCACGTCACTGGTGTTAAGGGCGGCTCGGTCACGCAAGTGGCCAGCGGCATCATGGAAGGATCGCGTTGGGGGCTTCGTGGCACCGAGGACATGGGCAACGGCTACAAAACCATGTTCGTGTTGGAGAGCCGTTTCGAGGGTGACACCGGCGCGCTCAGCAATCGGCCAATCTCGGGCGCTCAACTGCCCGACCGCCTGACCGCAGGACTGCCACCAGCCGTACAGGCGGCTTTGAATGGCGCCGTTGGTTCCACGCTCGGCGTCAACATTCCGGGCCGCATTTTCGACCGTCAAGCCTATGTCGGCATGGTGACGCCGTTCGGTGCGATTCTCGCGGGTCGTCAGTACACCCCTGCATTCGAGATTTCCAATCGCTTCGACGCATTCGCCAACTCCACGGCCGCCTCGCCGGGTCAGCTGTTGTCCATTCCCGCTGGCGTCGATATTCGCGAAAGCAATTCCATCCTGTATCGCATTGAGTTGCGCGGCTTTTACGGCACCGGCTATTACGCCTTTGGTGAAAGCGCAGCCGGAACCAAGAACGGCCGTCTTGTCGGTATCAATGGTGGCTACCAAACCGAGCGATTCGGCGCAGGTATCGGCTACAACGAGCGCACCAACAGCGCGGGTTTGAAGTCGCTCAATTCCTTGATTGGCGGTGCCAACTTCAACGCGGGATTTGCAAACCTCTTCGCGATGTACGGCATCATCAAAGAGCCTAACGGTGCGACCGCGCCCGAGCTTCGCGCCGGCCTGATCGGCGGTGGTGTGCCTGCGGTGCTCGTTGACAGCAGCATCCTGCCACGCTTCCTGCAAGATTCGCGTCTGTACCACGTCGGTGCGCGTGTGCCTTTGGGCACAGGCACGCTGACTTTGGGCTATTCGCAGCTGGACGACCGTCGCGCGACCAACGCCGACACCACCTCCTACGGAGCGGCATACACCTATCCGTTGTCGAAGCGCACCGACCTTAATGTCGCTGTCACACAGGTCAACAACAATGCAAACGCACAAGTCGTTGCGGGCGGCAATGGCTTCCTCGGCGGCGTGTCAGCGTTCGGCGGTAAAGACTCAAGCTCGTATCAGTTCTCGTTGCGTCACAAGTTCTAAAAGACACAATCTCACAGTAAGGCACACACCTTAAGGCCGCAGAGCGCAAGCTTTGCGGCTTTTTTCTTGTCGGAATGTTGGCTTCAAAGCGTAGGGCGGGCATCGTCCGCCTCGTAACCCGTGCCGAAGACGAGCTGATTCGGTGCGATGCGCAGGACTGGCGGCGGGCAGTGCCCGCCCTACGGATCTGTCGCGGAGAGCCTATCGGTGCGTTTTCGGTCGATAACCCGCATGCCCCGTAAAATGCCCTGATGGACAACATCATTCATTCCATTGCGTTAAATGCAATTCCCTTCCTGCTTGCGATTACGTTGCACGAGGCGGCACACGGTTATGCCGCGCGAATTTTCGGTGACCGGACGGCGGAAATGTTGGGCCGTATCTCGGCCAATCCTATTCGACACATCGATTGGGTCGGAACCGTGGCATTGCCGCTGATTCTTACAATCACTAAAAGCCCCTTACTTTTCGGATGGGCGAAACCCGTGCCCGTCAATCTGAACAATTTGCACAATCCGAAACGGGACATGATCTGGGTGGCGGCAGCTGGGCCGCTTGCAAATTTGCTGATGGGGATTGCGTGGGCGCTAGCGTTGAGATTTTCGGGGCCAGAAACAGCGATAGGGCAAATTGCTGGGCGAGGCATTTATTGGAATTTGATGCTGATGACGTTCAATTTGTTGCCCATTCTGCCTTTGGACGGAGGTCGAATTGTTGCGGGGTTGCTGCCCGGTCCATTGTCGTACAAGTTTTCCCGCTTAGAGCCGTACGGTTTTTTCATCGTATTGGGTTTGATGGTTCTCATGCCAGAAGCTCTTTTCTTCGTGCTTGGGCCAATGCAAGACGCGGCTCTCGCCATCTTCAAAGCAATAGTCGGTGTTCGAGTAAGTAATGTTTAAAGACCGCGTCCTCTCCGGCATGCGCCCTACGGGTTTCATGCATCTTGGCCACTATCACGGTGCGCTTAAAAACTGGGTCAAGCTGCAATCCGAGTTGGAGTGTTATTTCTTTGTCGCTGATTGGCATGCGCTGACGAGCCATTACGATGACCCACGCGTGATCGAAAGCTCGACGTTTGATATGGTGGCCGATTGGCTGGCGGCGGGCCTAGACCCGAATCAAGCCACGATCTTCTTGCAAAGCCAAGTGCCACAGCACGCGGAACTCTCGCTGCTTCTGGGCATGATTACGCCGCTCGGGTGGTTGGAGCGTGTGCCGACGTACAAAGAGCAGCAAGAAAACCTGAAAGAAAAAGACCTGACGACGTACGGTTTCCTCGGCTATCCGCTGATGCAAACGGCGGACATCGTGGTTTACCGCGCGAACAAAGTGCCGGTGGGAGCCGATCAGGTGTCACACCTCGAAGTGAGCCGCGAAATTGCGCGTCGCTTCAACCATATTTACGGTCGTGAGCCGGGCTTTGAAGAGAAGGCAATTGCCACGCTCAAAAAGTTCGGCGGTAAAGTCGCCAAGCAGTACGAAACACTGAAAACCGCGTTCAATCAGGATGGCAATACGGAAGCGCTGGAGCAGGCGAAGACGCTCGTGATTGCAGCGGGCTCGCTCTCGAACGCAGAGAAAGAGACGCTGCTGGGTTACCTTACAGGCGCGCGGCGCACGATTCTGCCTGAGCCGCAGGCGCTCCTGACGCCAACGTCGAAGCTCCTCGGTCTGGATGGCCGCAAGATGAGTAAGAGCTACGGCAATGGCATCGAACTGCGTGAACCGCCAGCAGTGGTCGAACAGAAAATTAAACGCATGACGACCGACCCCAAGCGTGCGCGTCGCACCGATCCGGGCAATCCAGACGACTGCCCCGTGTTCACGCTGCATCAGGTGTATTCCAACGACGAAACCAAAGCTTGGGTGCGTCAGGGTTGCACAACGGCGGGTATCGGTTGCCTCGAATGCAAAGCGCCGATCATCACCGCGATTAACGAAGAATTAGCGCCGATTCAAGCGCGCATCAAAGAAATTGACGCGCGCCCGAATTACGTAAGAGAAGTGTTGCACGATGGCTGTGCCAAAGCGCGCCGCGTGGCGGAAGAGACTATGCTTGATGTGCGCTCGGCGATGGGCCTGGCGAAGGTTTAATTGGCAGTGAACGGTGATTTCGCGGTAGCCGCCTTCTTGTACCCATCTTGTTAGGATACGGTGCGCCATCTTTACACTGTTCACCATTCACTAATCACTGCTCACCTTTAAGGAAAGACATGAAATCTTTTGTGGATCAGTTGAGTAAGTACGCTTCATACCACCGTGATCGCCGCAATATTGCGACGCACTTTGTCGGCATTCCGATGATCGTGGCGGCGGTCGTGATTTTGTTGTCGCGACCCGCGTTTGCCGTGATCGGCGGCGTGGCGGTTACACCCGCATTGATATTGATGCTGGTAACGTCCGCGTACTACGTGAAGCTCGATTGGCGCTTTGGCGTTGCGATGATTTTGTTTCTACTCGGCTGTTTGCGTTTGGGCCAATGGCTTTCGGTGGAGACGACATCGACGTGGCTCACTTGGGGCGTTGGGCTCTTCGTAGTGGGTTGGATATTTCAGTTTGTTGGGCACTTCTACGAGGGCAAAAAACCTGCGTTTGTGGACGACATCATGGGCCTCATCATTGGGCCGATTTTTGTGGCGGCTGAGGTGGCGTTTTTGTTGGGATTGCGTAAAGACGTGCAGCACGCCGTTGAATCGCGCGTAGGGCCGACCATTATTCGCAAATCGGTCGTCGCGTGATTTTCCACATTGGGTGCGACGGATCGCGCCATTTATTTGATTGTTTAGCCGCCTGATGGAAACCGCCGTAGCCTCAACGCCCGATCCCGCTGCTACCGCCGCCGTAGTTGCAGAACATTCGCTTGCCAAGATTTATGGCCAGCCGATGTCGGAAATGCCGAAAGATCTCTACATTCCGCCCGAGGCGTTAGAGATTTTTCTGGATGCATTTGAAGGGCCGCTTGACTTGCTGCTGTATCTCATCCGCAAGCAAAATCTGAATATTCTGGATATTCCGATGGCCGCGCTCACGCGGCAATATTTGGACTATGTCGAAAAGATGAAGTCGACGCAACGCTTTGAGTTGGCGGCGGAATATTTGTTGATGGCCGCGATGTTGATCGAGATTAAGTCTCGCATGCTGTTGCCGCGTCCACCGACGGTTGAAGCCGAAGAAATCGATCCGCGCGCAGAGTTGGTGAAACGCCTGCTGGAATACGAGCAAATGAAGCTCGCGGCGGCGGGGTTGGACGATCTTCCGCAGGCTGAACGCGATTTCGCGATTGTGCATGTGATCTTCGAGAAGCAGGCCAGCACGCGCCTGCCAGACGTTGAACCGGACGACCTGCGCAAGGCTTGGAGCTGGATTCTCGCGCGGGCGAAACTCAACAAAATGCACCTTATTTCGCGCGACGAGCTGTCTGTGCGCGCACGCATGAGTTACCTACTTCGCAAGCTAAAACCCGGAGTGCATGTAGAATTCGCCCAACTGTTCGAGGAAACAGCCACCGTACCCTTGGTCGTTGTTACTTTCCTCGCGATTCTGGAGTTAGCGCGCGAACGATTGATCTCGGTTGCGCAAACAGAACCCTTTAAGCCCATTTATGTGCATCTCGCCGGTGACGGCGGAGTGATGGTTGCGGCCACACCCACCCAGAGCACTGATGTGGCGAACGACGAAGCAGCGTAGCAGTCTTTCGCTTTTCTCTGCTTTATTGTCTTCGCGGCTTATTGGGACGTACGCAACGGCGTTTACCGTTGCCCTTACCTGATAAATAGTAGAGCCTTCATTGGACGAACTCACCCACGCTAAACGCGTACTCGAAACGGTTTTATTAGCCAGTCACGAGCCGTTGCCGCTTGACGAAATCGTCAAGGTATTTGACCCACCTGTGCCCACCGAGACGGTGCGCCTGTTGCTCGCCGACCTAACCGCCGAATGGAAGGAACGCGGCAGCATTGAACTGATGCAAGTCGCCTCGGGTTATCGCTTTCAAACACGCGTTGAAATGCAACCCAACATCGACCGCCTCACGCCCGAAAAACCGCCGAAGTATTCGCGCGCAGTGATGGAAACGCTAGCGATCATTGCTTACCGCCAGCCCGCCACGCGCGGCGAAGTCGAAGCGATTCGCGGCGTCGCGGTTTCAACCAACATCCTCAAAGCGCTTGAAGACCGAGGTTGGATCGAGGTGATCGGTCACAAAGACACGCCGGGCCGCCCCGCGTTGTTCGCTACGACTAAAGCGTTTTTGAACGATTTGAGTTTGCGTTCGCTCTCCGAATTGCCGCCGCTGGCGGAGTTGGACGCCAACCCCGCGCTTGAATTGCCCGAAGTACCGCAAGAGCCGATTTACCCGGAGCAGGGCCGCATTGATACGCGCAGTAATGCTGCGATCGATGCAGCTGACGCAGCGAACGCGGCCGAAGCCGCAGAAGACGCCGCGTTGTTCGCGGACGAAACGTATGTGGAGCCCGTGCTCCGCGCGCTGCCTGAAAGCGCCGATGCGGCGCTTTTCGCTGCTGACGGCGACGCTGAAACCGATCCTGATTCTGAATCCCCCGTGACCCCCACATTACCGCCATCGCCGACTGTCCACTAAGAATATGACCACCATGCAAGATAACCCCGGCGGCGATGACCACAACGCGCACGACGATCATGAACCCGGTGATGTGAACGGAAACGTTGATCCGTCGTTCGGCAAAAAGCCCAAGGCGCAGGGCCGCGGCGACACGCCTGCCGGTCGCGCACCGCGTGCAGCGAGAGCGCCGCGCACCGGTCGTACGCCGCGGTCAGGCAAAGCGCCGGAAGCTGGGGAATTGCCCGTTGTAGCGCCCAAACCCACAGTCGAAATCATCGTGCGTGGCCCCGGCCAACCGCGCGTCCCGCGTAAGCCTCGCGTGGTGCCGACGGCAGCCGTGGACGGCGGCGTTTCAGGTGATCTAGGCGCAGGTTCAGCTCCGGCATTCGAAGCTTCGCAAAGCGCCGCGCCTGTGGTGGCGGACGCATCTGGCGGAGAAAACATCGGTAACAACGCGCCCGCCAACAACGGCGGTGAGCGCGGCCCCGGCAACGGTCGCAACCGTAATCGCAATCGTCGTGGTGGCCGTGGCCGCAACGAGCGTGGCGATGGCGCGGTGCGCGCTGAAGGCGACGCCGGTGGCGAGCGCCCCGTGCGTCTCGGCCCTGATGGACAACCGATTCCATATGAACCACGTCCGCCACGCGAACCGCGTCCACCGCGAGAGGCCCGTCCGCCGCGTGACCAGCGCCAGCCGCGCGAGCAGCGTGGATCACGCAATGAGCGTCCACCACGTGTGATGAACGTCGATGGTTCGTTTCCGGTGGAGCTGGAAGTTGGCGCGGAAGACACCGGTCACCGCACAGAAGCGGCAGTCATCACCAACTGGGTGCTGGACAACGAACCCAACCCCGGCGCGTTTGGCGACCCAGGGCGACCGATGGATCGTTCGGCACGGCGCAATCGCAATCAACGCGATAAGCGCAACAAAGGCGCGCCACCGGTTCGCGTCGGGCAAGGCCCGCGTGATCGCATGCCACAGCCGCAGGCCTATGGGCAGCCGTTTGTCGACGAAGCCGGCAACCCGATTGAAGCGCCGGAACACGTCATTGTTTCCGGTGTCAATGAGCTGGGCGAGCGCGATGGCGAGCGTTTGCATAAAGTGCTCGCGCAGCAGGGCCTTGGGTCGCGTCGCAACATGGAAGCGATGATCGAATCGGGCGAAGTGCAGGTCAACGGTGTGAAGGCCGTGGTCGGCCAAATCGTGAATGAACAAGATCGCGTGCACGTCAATCGTCGCCGCGTAAATGTGAAGCTCGGTGACGATAAGCCGCGCATCCTGATTTATCACAAGCAGGCTGGCGAAATCGTGAGCCGCGACGACCCTGAGCAGCGCGACACAGTGTTTGATCGTCTGCCTAAACCCGATCACGGCAAGTGGGTCGCGGTGGGGCGTTTGGACTACAACTCGGAAGGCTTGTTGCTGTTCACGACTTACGGCGAATTGGCGAACCGTTTTATGCATCCGCGCTATGAAATTTTGCGCGAATACTCGGTGCGTGTGCTCGGCGAATTGACGCCGGAGCAAGAAGACATGCTGATGGACGGCATTGAGCTGGACGACGGTCCCGCGCGCGTGCTCTCGCTCGATCGAATTGATCGTGATAGCGACGCTGCGAACCATTGGTATCGCTTGACCTTGAACGAGGGCCGCAACCGTGAGGTGCGCCGCATGTTCGAGCACCTTGGCTTGACCGTCAGTCGACTGATTCGCACCCGCTATGGCGTGGTGCAAATGCCGTCGTGGTTGAAGCGTGGGCAGTTTAAGCAGCTCGACGAAGGCGAGACGTTTGACGTGCTCGAATCCGTCGGTCTGCGTTCGAAAAAGAAACTCGAAAAAGCCGCGCGCTTCGGCGGAAAAAATCGCTTGCCGCAGCAACCGCTTGGTCCGATGCGTTCGGCGACCGAACACGAAGCCCTCTTTACCGGCGCGCCAGCCGATGCCGGTATGGGCGGCGGGCGCGGTCGTCGGCAGGGCCAAGGCAATGCTGGCAATGCTGGGCCTGGCGGCGTACGTCGCCCAGGCGGTCGGTTCCGCACCGGCGCGGGCGCTCCCCCAGCGGCAACGCAACAGCAATTCCCGGGCTTTGGCGGCGCATCTGAAATGCCGGTCACGGGACGGCGTCAACGCACGCCGGGCAACAAAATTAAACGCGGTCCTGATGGTGAGGTAAACGGCAACGTCGCACCGGGCTACAAACCCAACGCGGGCGCGGGCGGCAATCGGCCACCACGTGGCCGCAATGGTCAGGGTGGGCAAGGCGGTCAGGGTCGGGGCAATAATCGCGGCGGCCGGGGTGGCCAGGCCGGGCAGGGCGCGCAAGCGGGTGCTGCTGGCGGATACGCCCCCGTCGACGGCGCTGTGCCCGCAGGCGTAGGCGCAGACGGTCAGCAGAAGCGAGGACGTCGCCGTCGCGGTCGCGGGCCGGGCGGATCGGGCGGATCTAGCAATGGCCCACGGGCTGAAGGTGCGGGCGCGCCAGCAGGCGCACCACCGATGCCTGATTTCGAATAACGCGGGAACCGAGCACGCTGCGCCGACGAGCGTTGCGTGGTTTGCGTCGCTGCAATAGCTTTATGCCGCTAACGACCGGCAGGCGGTCATCACGGCATATATTGCATCGTTATCGACTTTATAGTTTTTATGGTTGAAACGACCGCCTGGCGGTCGCTGGCGCTAAAAAGCTGATTAGATGCGGGTTGAGTGCCGGTGCGCGGTGCACGTTGTGCGACGGGCGCAGGGCGCGGGACGTCTACTCGCCGCCGCTTTCCAGCATCATCGACAAACGCACTTTGAACGCCGCCGCGATGTGGGTGCGGGCATGGCGCTCCGCAGCGTCAGGGTCGTGCGCTTCGATGGCGTCGATGAGTTGCGAGTGTTCGGCGCGTGATTGCGCGGCGCGTTCGGTCGTCGCGAGCGTGGTTTGGCCGAGCAACAACATGGACTCTTGCAGCGAGCGCAGCGTTTTCAAAAGATAACGATTGTGGCTGCAACGATAGAGCGTGTTGTGAAACAAGCGATTGCTGTCGGCGAGCGCCCGCGCATCCGTGAGCTTCGCGTCGCGTTCGATGATCTCGCGCAAAATCGCAATTTCAACGTCGGAGGCGTGGCGTGCGGCGAGCCGTGCGGCTGTCCCTTCGAGCACTTCACGCATCGCGTAAAGCTCGCTCACCGCGCTGTGATCGAGCGCAACGACGACGAGCCCGCGTGCGCCTTCGTTGACCACCAAGCCTTGCTCTTCCAGTCGTGCCAGCGCCGCGCGAACGGGCGTACGCGAAAGGCCGGTGAGCTCGGCCACGTCCGCCTCGCGAAGTCGCGCGCCGCTTTTCAATTCGCCGCGGCTGATCGCGCGCATGAGCACCTGATACGCGCGCTCGCTACCCGGAAGCTCGGCGAGATCGGCGTCGGTGTCGGAACGGGCTAGCGCGTTGAGCATTTTCGTAGTGACGCTCAATCGCCTTTGAGCTGTAAATTGTTCGGTTGCCGCCGCTCAATCGCATATTTCAACAGCGCCGCAACACGATAAAAACCGTGAGCGAATTTGCCGTAGGGCATCGTCAAAAACAGCGCCATCACCGCACCCAAATGGATGGAGAGCAGTGTGGGCAGTGCGCTTGTTTGCTTAAACAACATCAGCGCGAGCCCGGTCGAACTTACCAAAAACAACAGCGCGATAAAGCCACGATCCATCGTGCGCTGGGCAGCGTCGCCATGCTCGGGATGGCGTCGCAGATTCAACCAAAACAAGCCCGCAGGCCCAATGAGCAAACCGATGCCGCCCACAATGCCAAGCAGTTTCGGGACACTCGAATACGCATACGGCGCGACCCAACCGAGGGCGTAGTGATACACCGTTGCCACGCTCGTCGCGGCGAAGCAGAGCATGAACCCGTAGAACGTGAAGTGGTGAAAGCGGCGTCGCCACAAGGTGTGCGCATCATCCTCGTTGTGGCAGCCTTCGCCGTGTCCGCCGTCTAGGTACTTCAATCGTGCGGCGTCACCGAAGGCTTCGGATGCGGCGGCTGGTGTGACGCCACCCGGCGGCGACATTCGCCAAAAGCGTGCGACGCCAATGCCCAGGGCGAGCGCGGCAAACAAGAACACCGGCGCAAACATACTCACCATCAAATTGTGCGGAAACACACTGTAAAAATTTCCGTCGAGTGATGCTGACGAAGCGCCGCCGTGCAACGCACTCGCGAGCACCAAAAAAAGTGCGAGCCCAACGAACAAAGCCACGGCCAAGGTCAAGCCGCTTCTTTGGTACAGGCCGCTCAATGCCGACGGCCACGCAAAATCCACGTAGGTTTTTGCGCGTACGGTCGCCATTGCTTTCGGAATGTTCACCGCGAATTCATGCGGCGGCGCGTACTGGCACGCGTGCAAACACGCACCGCAGTTGTGACACAAATTCGCGAGGTAATGAACGTCGGCATGCCCAAATTCGAGTCGCCGCGTCATTGCCGGAAACACCGCGCAAAAGCCTTCGCAGTAACGGCAAGCGTTGCAGATTTGCAGTTGCCGCGCGACTTCCGCCTCGGCATTGTTTGGCGTCGACGTAACGATTTTGATGGGAATGATCTTGCTAGGCATGCACTTGCTCCAGCGACTGCGCGGCGCGTGCAGCCGACGCACCCGCGATACGCCCAAAGGCCGTTCCAATCGACATCCCTACGCCGGCTGTGTAGCCCTTACCGAGCACGTTTCCCGCCATCATTTCTCCTGCGACAAAAAGTGTGCTGCTGGGCTTTCCGTCGAAATGCACCGCAGCGTGTTCATCCGTTTTGAGGCCGAGGTACGTAAAGGTCACACCTGGGCGCACCGCGTAGCCGAAGTAGGGCGGGGTGTCGATGGGCCGCGCCCAGTGCGTCTTCGCGGGCGACAAATTTGTGGTGACGCAGTTGTCGAGCGTGGTGTGATCAAAGTCGCCGGGTTGGCAGGCGGCGTTGAAGTCGCGCACCGTGTTCGTAAATTTCTCTGCATCGAGCCCGAGCTTCTGCGCGAGTGCGTCGAGCGTGTCCGCTTGTGTGCCCGGAAACACCGGCGGCATGAAGCGACCGATAGCTTTAGCGTCGATGATGGAGTAGCCGATTTGCCCCGGCTGCAGCGCGACGAGGCGGCCCCAAATCGCGTAGCGCTTTGGCCAGAAGTCTTCGCCTTCGTCATAGAAACGCTCGGCGTTTTTGTTGACGACGATACCGAGAGAAACACAATCAATTCGCGTGACAATCCCGCCGTCGTACAGTGGCGCCCGCGCGTCAATGGCCACACAATGCGATTGGCTCGGGTCGCCGATCATGTCCGCGCCCGCGCTCATCATGTCTTTCAGAAGCACGCCACGGTTAAACCGCGTTCCGCGAATCAAAAAATTGTCGGCGGGCCATTCGCCCGCATCGTTCTGGCCCCAGGCTTCGCGCAACCATTCGCGGTTCGATTCGAACCCACCTGCAGCGAGCACACAGGTTTTGGCCACGATGCGCTCGTTGCCAATGTGCGCAGCCACAAAACGATCGCCATCGAGCTCAATGCGATCCACGGGCGCGTCATAGCGAATCTGCACGCCGAGCTTCTCCGCGCTGCGGTAATACGCATTAACAAGTGCCTTGCCACCGCCCATGAAAAACGCGTTGGTGCGCGACAGATGCAGCGTGCCCGAGAGGGACGGTTGGAAATGCACGCCATGCTTGCGCATCCAATCGCGGCAGGTGGCCGAATGGCGAATTGTGAGCCGCGCGAGCGCCTCGTTGGTTTGCCCGCCTGTGACCTTAAGCAGGTCTTGCCAAAACTCTTCCTCGGAATAGGCGTCGGTTAATACGTCCTGCGGTGCATCGTGCATACAGCGCAGATTGCGCGTGTGCATCGAATTGCCACCGCGCCACTCACGAGGCGCGGCCTCACACAGCAGCACACTCGCGCCCGCTTCGCGCGCCATGAGCGCAGCACATAGCGCGGCGTTACCACCGCCGATCACCAAAACGTCAAGCATGGGCTGACTAGTCCGCGCTGATCTTTGCGCGTTTCACGATGTCGCTCCACGTCTTTTGCTCGCGCGCGATGAACGCTGCAAACTCGGTCGACGGACCGCCACCGCCGACCGCACTGTCGGTGGCGAAACGCTCGGTCACGCTCGTGGATTTAAGCGCCTTCAACGATTCTTCCTGCAAGCGCTTAACGATCGCGGCGGGCGTGCCCGCTGGCGCGAGGATGCCGTACCACTGCGACGTCTCAAAATCTTTGTAGCCCATTTCGGCGACGGTGGGCACGTCAGGCAACGTGGGGATGCGGCTCATGGTGCCGACAGCGATCGGGCGTAGTTTGCCACCCTTGATGTGCGCCGAGAGCGCGGGCAGCCCCGCCGAGGCAGCCTGAGTGCGTCCTGCGAGCAAATCGGCCAACTGCGGGCCGGTGCCTTTGTAGGCCACGTGCTGCATGTCCATGCCGCTGACGAGTTTTAAGTATTCCATCGCGAGATGTCCGGCGCTGGCGTTACCCGCCGAGCCGTAGTTTGCCTTGCCCGGATTTTTCTTCACGTAGTCGACGAATTCTTTGAAGTTCTTCGCCGGTACGTCCGGGTGGATGACGAACAGATTCGGCACTTTCGCGAGCAGCGTGACGGGCATGAAATCCTTGTTCACGTCGTAGGGCTGATTGGCGAGCATGTACGGATTCACCGCCAGCGTGCCGACGTGGCCGAGGATGATGGTGTGCCCATCCGGCGCGCTCTTGGCGACTTCTTGCATCGCGACTACACCTGCACCGCCCGGCTTGTTTTCGACGTACACCGTTTGTCCGAGCTGCTTGGTGAGTTCTGCGGCTACGATGCGCGCGACGATTTCGGAGGTTCCGCCCGGCGCGAATGGAACGACGAATCGGATTGATTTGCTCGGCCAGGCGGGTTGCGCGGCGAGCGGCAGCACTGCGCACGCGAGCGCGGCTGCGGAGGCTTTGAGGAGCGTGCGACGGGAAGTTTGCATGGGGAATTCTCCTAGAACTGGTATTTGCGCAAACCGCCGTCAACCGGAATGACGGCACCCGTGATGTAGCTTGCGAGCGGTGAGGCGAGGAAGGTGACGAGGTTTGCCATGTCTTCCGGGTCGCCGTAGCGGCCCATCGGGATCTCATTCTCGCATTGCCACTGACGATATTCGGGTGAGTAGTTGCGGAAAATTTGCTCGGAGTGAATACGTCCCGGTGGCACGCAGTTCACCGTGACGCCGTGTTTTCCCACCATGCGTGAAAGCCCTTTGGCCCAGCTATGAATGCCCGCCTTCGCACAAAACGCGCCGTTGGTGTGCTCCGGCTCGCTTTTGCCCGTGATGTTGATGATGCGGCCCCAGTTGCGAGCGATCATTTGGTCAATTAACGCGTCTGCGACTTGGCGTGGGCGATGGAAGTTGAGCGTGATGGCTTCTTGCCATTGTTCTTCGCTGACGTGAAGCTCTTTGAACGAGCGCGAGCCCCCCGCGTTGTTGACGAGGATGTCAACGTGGCCCAAACCGCTCACCGCAGCGCTCGCGAGCTTCGCAGCGGCGTCCTCGGCGTATAGGTCGGACTCGATCACGACCGGCCGTTTGCCGCCGTTGGCGACGATCTCATCGGCGAGTTCGTTGAGCTTTTCGAGCCGACGCGCAGAAACGGCGACATGCACGCCTTCTGCTGCGAGTGAGAGCGCGATGCCGCGTCCGATGCCGACGCTTGCGCCGGTGATGAGGGCGGTTTTGCCGCTAAGCTGAAGATCCATGCGCGCTCCTTTTTTGGGTCGCGACGTATGGCTTTTGAGTTGCGCCGCGAGTAAGTGATTTAATGTATACCGAAGTATACAAAAGAATCCAATGACGCGGCTAGTTATTTGGCTTAATACAGCTTTTTTGCTTTAGCGACGGCTGTACGGACGTTACAGCGCCAAAAATGCACTTTTCGACAGATAGATTAAATGCCCTGAAACGACCGTACAGCGGTCGCTCAAGGCAAAAAGCTGTTGCAAAAAATCAGCGAGCGCTAAACCACCTTCACAGAAATGTCTGGCAGCTTTACGAGCTTGCCCAACATCACGTCGCCGCGCACCACGGGGCCGACGTTTTCCGGCGTGCCCGAGTAGATGATGTCGCCAGCCATGAGCTCGAACGCTTCGGAGAGTTTGCTGATTTGCTCTGCAACGCTCCAGATCATTTGCTTGAGGTCTGCCTTTTGTTTGACCACGCCGTTGACCAACAACTGAATGCTGCCCTCGGTGAAATGCCCCACATCGGCCACGCGATGTATTGGCCCAATCGGGGCCGAACGGTCAAAACTCTTGCCGATCTCCCACGGTTTTTTTTGGTCACCCATACCGCGTTGTAAATCGCGCCGTGTCATGTCGAGTCCAAGCGCGTAGCCGTACACATGCTTGAGCGCATCATTGATCGAGATATCGCGTCCGCCGCTATGTAGTGCCGCGACCAGCTCGATTTCGTAGTGGTAGTTTTTGGTCAACGGCGGGTAGGGATGGTTGATCGTTTGACCAATCGGCACGAACTGGATGGCGTCGCTTGGCTTCTGGAAGAAAAACGGCGGCTCACGCGTAGGGTCGGAGCCCATCTCGCGTGCATGCGCGGCGTAGTTTCGGCCGATGCAATAGATGCGACGCACGGGAAAAGTTTGGGCGCTGCCTACGATAGGGATGGTCGGTGCCGCGACATGAAACGGCGTCGCGCGCGCCTCGACTTTTACGTTCACGGTCGCGCAGCCAGCAATCGCTGCGCTGCTGCCGATGACACCAGCGGTACCGATAGATTTCAATACGTCACGACGGGTCGTGTTGCTCATAATGCCTCCTTGTGGTTTTGATACCGACACAGAATACCTCGCACCAATGAAAACGGGCACCGAAGTGCCCGTTTTTGCGTACAGCGAAAGTTGTCGAATCAATCCTCGACAAACGTCTCGTCGCGCTTTTTGCGAATTGCTGGCAGAGCCAAGATCACCAGCATGATGATCGACAACACCAACATCGTCGCGCTGATTGGGCGGGTCCAGAACACGTCCGGGCTACCGCGCGAGAGCAACATGGCGCGACGCAAGTTTTCTTCCATCATCGGGCCAAGAATGAAACCAAGCAACAGCGGCGCAGCTTCGCATTCCAGCTTAGCGAAGATGTAGCCGATCACGCCAAACGTCGCGATGATCCAGATGTCAAACGTCGTGTTGTTCACGGTGTAAACACCGATACAGCAGAACACGAGAATCATCGGGTAGAGCAGGCGATACGGAATCTTCAACAACTGAACCCACATGCCGATCAGCGGCAGATTCAGAATCACCAGCATGGCGTTACCCACCCACATCGAGGCGATGAGGCCCCAGAAGAGTTGTGGATTGGCCGTGATGACTTGTGGGCCTGGCTGGATGTTGTGAATTGTCATCGCGCCGACCATCAGCGCCATCACAGCGTTCGGTGGAATGCCGAGCGTCAACAGCGGAATGAACGACGTTTGTGCACCGGCATTATTGGCCGATTCTGGAGCGGCTACGCCACGGATGTTGCCTTTGCCGAATGCAGGTTTCGCATTGGGTCCCGCAATTTTCTTCTCAAGCGAATACGCAGAGAACGACGCGAGCAATGCGCCGCCACCCGGCAGAATGCCGAGCAACGAACCCAGCAGCGTGCCGCGAGTGATCGAGCCGGCGCAGTCTTTGAAGTCTTGCTTTGAGGGCAGTAATCGACCAACCTTCGCCGTGAACACTTCACGCGCCTCGCCTTTTTCGAGGTTGATGAGAATCTCACCGATACCGAAAATACCCATTGCGACAGCAACAAAGCCGATGCCGTCGGTGAGTTCTGGCACGTCGAAGCTAAATCGGGCGACGCCGGAGTTCACGTCAGTTCCGACCAGCCCCATGACAATCCCAAGTACGATCATCGCGATGGCTTTGAGCACCGAACCGTGTGCCAAAACCACAGCGGCGATCAGACCCAACACCATGAGCGAGAAGTAGTCAGCCGGGCCGAATTTCAATGCCGCTTCTGACAGTGGCGGCGCGAACGCGGCGACCAACAGCGTAGAGAACGAACCGGCAATGAACGAGCCAATGGCAGCCATACCCAACGCGGCACCGGCGCGACCTTGACGCGCCATCTGGTAGCCGTCGAGGGCGGTCACGACCGAAGAGGATTCACCCGGCAGGTTGACCAAAATCGCAGTGGTCGAGCCACCATATTGCGCGCCGTAATAAATACCCGCGAGCATGATGAGCGCAGAAACCGGTGGCAGCGCGTAGGTGGTTGGCAGCAGCATCGCGATGGTCGCGACAGGGCCGATGCCCGGAAGCACGCCGATGAGGGTGCCGAGCAGGCAGCCCACGAGCGCGTACATGATGTTGGTCAGCGTCAGTGCGACGCCGAATCCGAGGGATAGATTGCTAAGTAAGTCCATAGTGCTCTCTTAGCTCCAAGGGAAAAGTTTCATCTGAAGCTTGAGGCCCCAAACGAATACGGCGGCACAAAATAGGCACATGATGACCGTGATCATCGCGAGCTCCTTGTAGTTTTTATCGTGCGCAGCGAAACCCGAAAGCATAGTTAGTACGATGATCGCGATCACCATACCCAGCGTCGGGAGTGCGAAACCGAACAGCAGCACAGCAGTGGTGAGAATCACGACCGGTTTCCACGTCCAGCCGATGCCGGCGGTTACGGCCCACTTGGCTTGATTTTTGAGCCCAACGATTGCGATCAATACGCCCAAAAACGTCATGATTCCGCCAAGCGCTCGGGGAAACCAACCCGGCCCCATTCGTGCGGCCGTACCCAGCTGATAGTTGGCGGCACCAATAAAAAAAATCACACCGATGACAACAAACATCAATCCAGCGATCAAGTCTTTATTTTTCAAAAAACTGTTCAAGTGAACTCCTCCCCAAAAAAATTACCTATTGATTATGGGTCACAACACTGTCGCTTGTCTGTCCTCATTTTCGCCACAGGAATGAAAAAAGCCGCCCGAAGGCGGCTTTTTGGAACGAATCGGCGAACTACTTGATGCCTGCTTTTGTTCGCAACTCGAAGAGGTGCTTCTCGATAACCTGCCCTTGGAGGCGTTGCGCAAGCTGCGGCTTCACTTCGTCGAACGACGGTGCCTTCGCTTCACGAGTGTCGTCTAGCTGAATCACGTGATAGCCGAACGGGCTCTGCACCGGGGTCGGCGTGTATTTGCCTTTTTCGAGCGCAATCATTGCCTCGGCGAACGGCTTGACGTAGTTCGACGGAACAGCCCAATCCAAATCGCCGCCATTGTCTTTCGAGCCTGGATCCTTCGAATTCGCCTTGGCGAGTTCATCAAATTTACCGCCAGCCTGCAACTGCTTGATAACGCCTTCCGCGTCTTCTTTTTTCTCGACCAAAATGTGGCGAGCGCGATACTCCTTATCGCCCAAGCCCGCCTTAATCGTGTCGTACTCTTTCTTCAGGATGTCGTCCGAGATGGGGTTTTTGCCCATGTAATCGGCCAAGTAGGCGCGGATGAGCACCGAGTCGGAAGCAACTTGCATCTGCGTTTTCAGTGCGTTGTCGCGCTCCATACCTTTGGTTTTGGCGGCTCGGACAAAGAGTTCACGGTTGATGAGTTCGTCACGCAGTGACGCGCGAAGTTCTGGGCTGTCGGGTTGTCCCTGTGCAAGGCGCTCTTTTACGATCATTTCGAGTTGGGCTTGTGACACCATGTCTGCGCCGGCCTGCGCGGGCGCGGCGGCCGCAGCAGCAGGCTTTCTGGCTGGCGTCTGAGCGATTACAACTGCGCTGGACAATGCCACCAACAAGGCGGTGGCGAGGGAAATGTGACGTTGCATTCTTGTAGTTCCTGTTGACGGTGATAGCTATGAATAAGGATTGACAATAACGAGTGGCTAAAGTTCTTCGGGCGAGCGCAACTGTAACGAGAGGGCGTGAATCTGGTGCGGCATCAAGTCGGTCACGAGCGCATAGACCTGACGGTGCCGAGCTACCGTTGAAAGACCGGAAAACGCGTTGGACACAATTTTGGCAGACAGGTGACCGCCACCCGTATTACCGGCGTGCCCTACATGTTGGGACGAGTCATCACTGATTTCAAGAGCGAGCGGCGCGAGCACCGCCAATCGCGCAGTCACCAAATCGACGAGCGCGCTCATGATTTGTCAGGCGCGCTGTCGTCTTTGATGTACTTGGCCAGGATCACCACGTTACCGATGGTGAACGCGAAAAACAGCCCCATGGCCCACCAGACTTTGAAGTTCACCCACTGGTCGAGCGTGAAATGGGTCGCTACGTAGCCATTGAGGGCCGCCATAAACACGAAAAAAACGATCCATGCCCAAGTGAGTTTGCCCCAGACCGAGTCGGGTGCAGTGATTTGCGCTTGCTGAAAGACCGTCTTGATCCAGTCTTTTTTTAGCACCAGCTTGCCGAACACTAGCGCGACCGCAAAGGCCCCGTATAGCGCCGAGGGTTTCCATTTGATAAAGGTTTCGTCGTGCAACAGCAATGTTGCACCACCAAACACCACGATGATGCCGAGCGATAGCCATTGCATCGTCGTAATTTTTCGTGACGAAAACCAAGCAAATGCGATGGCCACAACTGAGGCCGCAATGGCCACACCGGTCGCAAAATAAATGTCTTTGAGTTTGTACGCCGCGAAAAAAAGAATGATCGGTGCGTATTCAAGAAGGAACTGCATGCCCGAATTGTATGCAGACCGGGCTCAATGGCCACAAAAAGCCGTGGCGCGCGATTAGAAAGCGCGCCAGATGCCGCTCAAAGTGGCCATCGACGGGCCAGCCGCGCCCAGTCAAAGGTGGGGCCGGGATCCACTTTCCGCCCAGGTGCGATTTCGCTGTGAGTTGTCACAGCACGAATGGGGTACGCCGCGCACAGCGAAGGTAATAGACGGTTGAGCGCTTCGTATTGCACCGCTTCAAACGGGGCAATCGCGTCCCCCTCAATTTCGATGCCGATCGAAAAATCATTACATCGGTCGCGCCCACGCCACACTGACACGCCCGCATGCCACGCCCGGTCGTCCACTGAAACCAGTTGAAACACATCGCCGTTTCGGCGCACAAAAAAGTGCGCAGACACGCGCAAGTCCGCGAGTGGCGAAAGCTCAGGATGCTCCGACACGTTCAGCCGATTGGCGAAAAAGTCGAGCACGGTTGTGCCGGTGAAGTTTCCTGCTGGCAGACTGATATGGTGCAGCACAATAAGCTCTGGAGCGGTATCCGTCGGCCGTGCATCGTAGTTAACGCATTGCGCGCGGTCGGCGGCACGCCACCAACCTAGACCCCACTCGGCGGCTAGCTCCGGATTACGCATCGTCGGGCTCCATGCCGAGGCGCTCTAAGCGATAACGCATGGATCGAAACGTAATGCCTAAGAGTTTGGCGGCCTGCGTTCGATTACCGCGTGTTTGCGAAAGCGCGAGATCCAAGGTTTCTCGTTCGCTGCGATCTAAATAATCTTGTAAGGGCGTGCGGCCCGCGAGTGACCCGACGCCGGCCGGTACATTGGCCGCGGCGGCTTGGGTGACTGCGTTGTCGGCTACGGTAAGGCGGAGGTCAGACGCGTCGATACGCTGCGGGTCGTCGGCGAGAGCGAGGGCGCGTTCGAGGACGTTTTCCAGCTCGCGCACGTTCCCGGGAAAACTGTAGCGCGTGAGCGCGTCTACCGCGCCAGCAGTCAGGCCAGTGGGCGCACCAGCGCTTATTCGCGACAGCGTGCGAGCGGCGATGACAGGGATGTCCCCGGCGATCTCTCGGAGGGGTGGCATGGTCACTTGTAAGACGTTAAGGCGATAGAACAGATCCTGCCGGAACGCGCCGGATTGAACCAGTGCATCAAGATTTTTGTGCGTCGCGCTGACGATGCGAAGATCAATCGCGTCTTCCGCGGTGTTCCCTACTTTGCGAACCTTTCTTTCCTGTATTGCACGCAATAGTTTCACCTGCAAGGACAGGGGCAAGTCGGCAACTTCATCAAGAAAAAGCGTTCCTCCTGAGGCGGCCTGAAAGAAACCGTCGCGGTCACTCTCGGCACCGGTAAACGCTCCTTTGCGGTAGCCAAAAAATTCGCTCTCCATCAAATTTTCAGGAATGGCGCCGCAGTTCACTGCGATAAATGGGCCGCTAGCCCGCGGGCCGGAGGTGTGCAAGATGCGCGCAGCTAATTCTTTACCCGTTCCGGATTCACCGTGAATATGCACAGGGGACAGTGTTCTCGCGAACTTAGCGAGTAGTTCCCGCAACGCCTCCATCGTGGGCGAATCGCCAATCAACGCGGCTGCGCTGCTCGCCTTCGAATCGCTCCCGACGGCGTTCACAGTGGTTTTACTGGTGGGAGACTTTTCCGGCACGCGGATCGCCGTTTTTACGAGTGAGCGCAGCTGATCCAGTGAAACTGGTTTCGCCAAATAATCGAACGCGCCCGCTTTTAGCGCTGCGACCGCATTGTCCGCATTTCCGAACGCAGTAACGACCGCACAGGGTAGATCAAGGCCGCGCTCAGCTATGTCTGCAAGCACTTCTAAGCCACTGCCATCGCCCAGCTGCATGTCGGTGAGGCACAACGCAAAGCGCTGCGAGTTGAGCGCCTGGCGCGCTGATTCAAGGCTGTCTGCGGTGACGACTTCCAGTCCGAGCTTGGTTAACGTGAGCTGCATCAATATAAGCAGATCAGGTTCGTCATCAACGACCAGCACCCGAGGTGCTATTTCCAGTTTCTTCGCCATTATGTTTCTCGGATAAGAGGTAGTTCGAGCACAAAGCGTGCGCCAACGCGCGAGGCACCCAGGCGCACACTTCCGCCGTTGGCAAGCGCGAGTTCACGCACCAAATACAGCCCGAGCCCGGTGCTACCACTGCCGCTAAAGAACGGCTCGAAGATGCGATCCGCGATATCAGTTGGGACGCCTGGCCCGTCATCGATAACGCTGATCACCGCGCGTTGTTTTTCGTCATCTACGGTCGACACGATTTGCACGCTCGGCACGGCTTTCTGCGAATGCCGCCACGCGTTTGATAGGAGATTGACCATCATCTCTTCAAAATGACTGACGTCGACGAAGATTTGAGCAGTGCCGACCGTTTGGATGCGAAACGCGCCTTTCGGAGTCGGCAGTGTCGTGCTTAATTCCTCCACGATGTCAGTTAACGCGCGTTCCAGCGCCAACGCCGTCGGTGCGCCGCGGTCGCGTCGGCCAAGCAGCGACACGTCGCGCACGATGCGATCAATGCGCATCACGTTTTTGTCGATCATCGCGGTGAGTGCTTGCGCTTGTGGCCGGTCAACGCTGTCCTCGCCGATCAGTTGCGCCGCCTGTTTAATTGCGGAAAGAGGATTGCGAATTTCGTGGGCAATACTCGCCGACAACCGGCCCAAAGCCGCAAGTTTGATCTGTTGCGCCTGTGCCTCTGTTTGTTCAACGTCTTCGAGAAAAATTAAGGTCCCTGCCCGCGCCTCCAAATCAACCGGCATCATGCGCGGTGCGAGTAACCTGCTGCCGCCGTCGGTGCGAATGGGTGAACTATCAATGGTATGTTGACCGGAAAAATAGGCTTGCCAACGTGCGTGCAGCGTCGGCGAGAGTTCGCTAAGCGCCACGTTTGGGCGCATCATTGCCTCGTCGCCACCGAGCCAACGGGCTGCTTGCGGGTTGGCCATGACGACTTGACCCGTCGCGCCGACCACTAAAACACCGTCGTCAAGCTCGCTGATAACGACTTGGTTGATGTGTGCCATACGACGCACGTCTGCTGTACGTAGCACTACGTTGCGCTCAGATTCTTCAGCGCTGCGCCCAAGCAACATGCCGATTGCCGAAAGCAAGAAATACCCCATGCCGACAAGCGCCGCTTGCGTGATGGCTTGGAGGGTTCCTGAACGAAGGAAGAGCTCGGTTAGCAGCAACGTGATGCTCGCCAAGGCAGCGTGTCCGAAGGCGAGGCGGCTGCGCAAAAACCAGCCGTGTGCAGCGAGAATGGGATAGAGGTAGGTCGCGTAGCTCGTGATTGCGCTCTGCGAGTCGACGTAAATGACGGTGACGAAGACCAGATCAATTGCCAATTGCGCAAGCAATAATCCGGAAATCCCGCCCTTAAATTGGCGCAGCGTCAGTACGCTAAACAGCGACCAGACGGCATAAGCCGACGCCGCGGAGTACGTCACCGATCCGAAGTGTGTATTGGCGGACGCAACGGCTAGCGCGATGGCTGCGACGCATCGGTACAGCGCAAGTAAACGAAGTAGCCGAAACGCCGTGCCGCTTAACGCATCACCGGTCTCGCGAAAAAAACGCGCAATCCCCGCCCACATGAGCTAACGCTTATGCCCGCAGTTTGCGTCACTGCAACGCGCTCCGGTCGGGCTCATCAGTGCGCTCGACTTCGGGATGTACGCCTGACAGAGCGTGCATCGAACCATCGATTCGTTCGCTGGCGTGGTGTCGCGTTTGTTTTTCTCTGCCTCAGCATCGCGCCGTTCCCGCGCGTCGCGTCGCGTCTGGTGCACCGACACCAGACGCAATCCCAGCAACACCAGGAAGAAAACTACAATCCAGAAAATTATTTTTCCCACGCGGTACCGATATTCACGAGTAGACTTCACGGCAGTCTAGCAGTGAACCGAACCCACTTCACAGGAGCGCGTCATGTCAACGCCTGCAGGTAACGAACCGTGGTCCGCTTGGGCCGAATCGATGCAAAAAATGATGAGCAGCCCGGCTGCAATGAACCCGTTCGCCGGCATGATGGGTATGCCCGGCATGCCCGGTGCTGGTAGTGCGAACGCGTTCGACCCACAAAACATGATGAAAGCGCTGGATCCAGTCGAAATCGACAAGCGTATTCAAGATTTGCGTGCGGTTGAGGCCTGGATGAAGCTTTCGCTCTCTGGGCTCGAAATGTCGATTAAAACCATGGAAATGCAGCGCGACGCTTATGCCTCGTTCAACAAAATGAGCGAGAGCGCCAGCAAGACGATGTCGGACACCGCTGAAGCTGCTGTTGCAGCCACCCGTGGGCGCACGGTGAAGCGCGCGGCGCGGAAGCGCTAGTCAGCGTGGCAACGACCATGAATGCCGTAAATTTGTGTAAACCCCGCAATCGTTTCGCGGTGTTTTTGGCCTGTGTCGCGTTGCTCGCTTGGCAAAGCGGCACCGCAGCTGCTGCCGAAATTAAAGTGTTAACGGCGGGCGCGTTCAAACCAGTCGTACTCGCTGTTGTTCCCGATTTTGAGAAGCAGACCGGACACAAAGTCACGGTCGACAACGATACGGTCGGCGGCCTTGCCAAGCGCATCGCAGGCGGCGAGGCGTTTGACCTCGCCATTGTGTCCCCCGCAGCGCTCGAAACGTTGGCCGCTTCGGGCAAGGTCGTGCGGGGAACCGTGCAGCGCCTCGCGAAAGTCGGGGTGGGTGTTGCCGTGAAGCGCGGAGCGCCTTTGCCAGACATTGCGTCTGTTAACGCGTTTCGGGACGCTTTGGTCAACGCCCGCGCGGTGGCCTACATCGACCCAGCCGCTGGTGGTTCGAGCGGCATTTATTTTTCGCAACTCCTGGACAAAATGGGCATCGCCGACAAGGTGAAACCCAAGGCCGTACTCGTTCCCGGCGGTTTGGTGGCGTTGAAGTTGGTGTCTGGCGAGGCTGATCTTGCGGTGCACCAAGTGAGCGAAATACTGGCCGTGCCGGGCGCGGTTTTGGTCGGCCCAATACCCGCTGAAGTGCAAAACTTCACGGTTTATGCGGGTGGCGTCGCGGCATCTGCGCGCGACGACGCGGCGGCCCGAGCGCTGTTGGCTGCGTTTCTTTCGCCCGCTACACAGGCGTTGCTAAAGCAAAAAGGAATGGATGCGCCATAGCGCGCACCGAATCTAAGCGGCGCAGTAACGGTGCGCGCGCATTTGGCGTAAAACGACTAAAATGCAATTGAGTTGCGAAATGAGTTAATCGTTTTGCCGCTCAACTTCATTTTCCACACCTTTTACGTAAGACGTCCGCTTGACTCTTCTCGCCATTATTGTCGCTGCCGTCATCGGCGGCTTGGCTTCTGCCGCCGTTGCGGCGATTGCCCTGTACTTCAAACTTGCTTCCATTGAGCGCTGGGTCGCGTTTGCCGTGGGCGCGATGCTTGGCGTCGTGTTTCTCGACATCTTGCCGCATGCGCTGTCCGAAGGCGTTGCGCCGGCCTCGCTCATGGGCTGGGTGTTGGCGGGTGTGCTGTTTTTCTTCTTCCTCGAAAAACTCGTGATCTGGCGGCACTCGCACGGCGATTTGACGCCGCGCGCCGAAGGCGGCGACGAGCACGCGTCGCATGCGCACCACGGTCATCATCACGGTCATAGCCACGCGCACGACGGTGGTCGCTCTGGCTTGATGGTGCTGATTGGCGATTCGCTGCACAACGCCACCGATGGCGTGGTGATTGCGGCGGCGTTTCTGGCCGATTTCAATCTGGGCGTCGTGACGTCGCTCGCCATCATCGCGCATGAAGTGCCGCAGGAAGTGAGCGACTTCTTTGTGCTGCTGCATTCCGGCTATTCGCGCAAAAAAGCGTTTCTCTACAACTTCATTTCCAGCCTGTCGATGGTGGTCGGTGGCGTGATCGCGTTTTTCGCGTTGGCGCACGCCGAGGCTTACGTCACGCCAGTGCTCGCGTTCGCTGCGGCATCGATGTTGTACGTCGCAGTGGCCGATTTGATTCCGTCGCTGCACCGGCAGTTTTCGTTGTCGGACACTGTGCAGCAAATGCTGATGATCGGGCTTGGCGTTGCGTCGGTGAGTGCCACGCATTTGTTGCTGCACGGCGGACATTGAGTGGTGTCTGTCGCTACGAAGCTAAGGCGCTTCGCGCGGCGTTTTGAGGCGGGCAGTGCCCGCCCTACGGCTCGGACTGTTCTGCGTTAGCTGCCGCTTCAGCTTCTCTCGCCATCCGCCCGCGACGACGCCGCACTGTGAGCCAGATCAACATTCCAATCGGTATCGCCCCCAGAAACACGAAGCGGACAATGCCTTTCAGCCATGAGTCAGAAACCACGGCGATCATTACGACCACATAAACCCAAGCGATAGCGATGATGTACATGCGAACTGCGAGCCTCGAAGCCACATTTGCGTGGCAGTGCAGCATGTTACTTCCGCGCCCTCTAAGCGCAGAATCATCGGAAAACGTGGGGCGAGCCATTGCATGTGCGATGCGCGTTGGCTACATTGGCTTTAAGGAGTAGTTATGAGTGAAAAAAAATCAGACGGCGGCACAGCGTCTAATCCGTTTACCGAAGGATTCGACGCACTGCAAACGATGATGCGCGGCGGCATGAATCAGCCGCCCTTCGCGATGCCCGAAATGCCAAAAATGCCCGGAATGCTCGGAATGGGCATGCCCGCAATGCCAGGAATGCCGACCATGCCGTCGATTCCCGGGATGCCGCAGCTCACCCCGCCAGGCGCGATGCCTGCGCCCGAAGCCGGCTGGTGGTGGTTGCCGGCGGTTAAGCCCGACGCGTGGCAAGCCGCCGCTACCAAGTGGTTCGCGCCGCAGACCGACGTGTCGACGCTTGCCGCGTCTGACCGTCGTTTCCGCTCACCGTCATGGACCGCCCAGCCGTATTTTCAGGCGACGCGCGACCAATATTTGCGCACCGCTGCGTTCTGGCGCGACTTGGTGGCCAATGCCGATCTCGAAGAGCGCGAGCGCCATCGCGCCAAGTTTTTCTTGGAGCAAATGCTTGACGCCGTCGCGCCCAGCAATTTCTTCTTGACCAACCCCGAAGCCATCGAACGTGCGGTTGAGACCAATGGCGAGAGCGTTAAACACGGGCTTGAAAATCTCAAGCACGACATGGAAACCGGCCACATCGCGATGACCGACGAGAGCGCGTTTGCCGTCGGCAACAACCTCGCGCTCACGCCGGGGCAGGTCGTTTTCCGCAACGAACTCATCGAACTCATTCGCTACACGCCCACCGAAAAGCTCGTGCATCAGCGCCCGTTGCTGATCGTGCCGCCATGCATCAACAAGTTCTACATCCTCGATCTCAAGCCAGAAAACTCGTTCGTCGCGCACGCCGTGGCGCAGGGTTTTGACGTGTATCTCGTCTCGTGGCGCAACATTCCCGAAGAGCTCAAAACGCTCACCTGGGAAGATTATTTGGAAGAGGGTGTGCTCACCGCGATTGACGAAGTGCGCGCGCATGCGGACGTTGAGACGATCAACACGCTGGGCTTCTGCGTCGGCGGAACCATTCTCTCGTGTGCGCTTGGCGTGTTGGCCGCGCGCGGCGAGCTCGACGACTTTGTTGAGAGCGCAACGTACCTGACCACGCTTCTCGACTTCAGCGAGCCGGGCGACATCAAGGCCTATCTTGGTGAGAGCACATACCAGATGCGCGCGCAGCAAATGGGCGGCGATGGCGCGGGTGGGCTCATGAAAGGCTCCGAGCTGGCGCAATCATTTGCCAGCTTGCGCGCCAACGATTTGATCTGGAATTACGTCGTTAACAACTACCTCAAAGGGCAAGATCCGCCAGCGTTCGATCTGCTCTACTGGAACGGCGATTCGACGAATCTTCCGGGTCCGATGTATTTGTATTACCTCCGCAATTTTTACCTCGACAACAAACTGCTCGAACCCGGTTCGCTCGAAATGCTCGACGAGCCGATTGACCTTTCGCTTGTCGATGTTCCGTCCTATGTGTACTGCTCGCGCGAAGATCACATCGTGCCGTGGAAGAGTGCGTACGCGTCGGCCGAATTGTGGGGTGGCGATGTTGAGTTTGTCGTCGGCGCGTCCGGTCATATCGCCGGCGTGATCAACCCACCCGGCCCGAAAAAGCGCAGCTATTGGACTGGCGCGTGGCCCGCGCCCGACGCTGACGCGTGGGACGCGAAAGCCAAAGAAACACAGGGCAGCTGGTGGCCGCATTGGTACAGCTGGTTGGCGAAACATTCGGGCAAGCGTGTCGCGGCCCGCAAACAAGAAAAATCAACGCTCGGCACCGCGCCGGGTCAATACGTTTTGGATAAAGCTTAGTTAAACAATTGCGCATATTGCGTTCACACAAGGAGAGAGAAACATGTCACGAGTAGCACTAATTACAGGCGGTATGGGCGGTTTGGGCGAGGCAATCTGCATCAAGATGGCCGCGCTCGGTTACGTGGTCGTCACCACGTATTCCCCCGGCAACAAAAAATCCGCCGAATGGCTCGAAGCCATGAAGCAACAAGGCTTCAGCTTCAAGGCCTACCCGTGCGACGTCGCCGATTACGACTCTGCCAAAGCCTGCGTTGAGCAAGTCACCAAAGACCTCGGCCGTCCGATTGACGTGCTGGTGAACAACGCCGGTATCACGCGCGACATGACGTTCAAGAAAATGGACAAAGTGAACTGGGACGCCGTGATGTCGACCAACCTCGACTCCGCTTTCAACATGACCAAGCAAGTGTGCGACGGCATGCTCGAGCGCAACTGGGGCCGCATCATCAACATCTCGTCGGTGAATGGTCAAAAAGGCGCGTTCGGCCAAACCAACTACTCGGCCGCCAAGGCCGGTATGCATGGCTTCACGAAGGCCCTCGCGCTTGAAGTTGCGCGCAAAGGCGTAACCGTCAACACCATCTCGCCGGGCTACATCGGCACCAAGATGGTCATGGCGATTCCCGCTGACGTGCTCGACAGCAAGATCATCCCGCAAATCCCGATGGGCCGCCTCGGCAAACCGGAAGAGGTTGCAGGTCTCGTCGCGTACCTCGCCAGCGAAGAAGCCGCGTTCCTCACGGGTGCGAACATCGCCATTAACGGCGGTCAGCACATGCAGTAACGCTACGTCGCGAAAAGCCCGTTGCTCCATTCACATTGGAGCGACAGCTTTTCACATTGAACGACCGCCCAGCGGCGCGTTCACGCTAAAAACGGCTCAAGTCAACTTGAGCCGTTTTTCTTTTGTAACGACCGCCGGCTGGTCGTTCGCCATAAAAAGCTGATACCTCATTCGTCCGTGATTGACATTCCCGTGCGATGCCTTTAACTTGCAATCACAACGCGGAATATTCCGAGGGGTAGAGTTATGATCTTTTTGTTCAAACATCGCGTCGCGCTCGCGCTCACCGCGCTCATGCTCACGCTCGCGCAGGCCAATGCTGCGACGTGCCCGTTCGACACCGGCGGCTCGGACGCGATCAACGACGGCGTCGTGCTCACGCGCTACGCGCTCGGCATCACGGGCGCGCCGCTTACGGCCAGCACGCGTTACGCCAGCCTTGACCCGTTGCAGGTGAAAGCGAATATCGAATGCGTTGGCTGCGCGCTTGACGTCAATCAAGACGGCGTTGTCGATACCATCGACACGACCGTCATCGCGCGCCACCTTGCCGGTTTTAACGGCGCAGCGGTGACCAACGGCCTCGGCCTGACGCCAGCCGTCGCTGCCAGCGTCACCAGCTTCCTCGCCAACGGCTGCGCAGTGGGCGGCGCGATCAACGCGTTCGTACACGGCGGCAACACGTTTGCCCTCGCCCCCGGAGTGCCCTCGCTGCTCGGTAACACCGACAGCCGACCGCTTACCCTCAAAGCCCCACAGTCCACGATCAAGCTCTTGGTTGATCCGGCCAACGGCGACGATGGGTTGCGCATTTCGTATTCGACAAACGGCGCGTTCACCGGGCCGAACACGATCAATGGCAGTCGGGTGAATTCTGTCGCAGGCGGGGTCATTGGCGCGACCATTGGAGGAGGTGGTTTCTTTGATCAACTAGCTGGCGCCGTCCCCAATCAGGTCAACGCGGATCATGGCACCATCGGCGGCGGGCACGACAACACAGTCGTAGGGCAAACAGGTGTTGTTGGCGGTGGTCGTAACAACACAGCGGGAGCGGGTAACGGCGCCGGGGAATCGGCAACGGTGGGCGGCGGCAACACCAACATCGCGAGCGGCGACGGGAGCACCGTGCCCGGCGGCTCCTCAAATACGGCCGCTGGCGACTACAGTTTCGCTGCGGGAATACGAGCAAAAGCCAATCACGGCAGCGCATTTGTCTGGGCAGACAACACGGGCGGCGACGTGACCTCCACCGGAATCAACCAATTCGTCGTTCGCGCCTCCGGCGGCATACGCCTGCCAGGTGCCGGCGACAATCAGCCCAACAATCCCGCCAAGCAAAGCGGCACCAACATGTTCACCCACCAAGTGCCTACCAGCGGGCCGTGCGGCAACGTAGGTGCATTCGCATCGCGCACCGCGATTGATCACCCGCTCACTAACGGCAAGCCCGACGCGATTCTCGTGATCACGCCAAATTTCGGCACCAACAGCCTCGCCAACGGCGGCGGCAACCCCGTGTTCGGCAACCCCGTCGCTGTGTATTACGAAGACACAGGACTCGGCGGCTGCCCCGCGGGTAAGTGGGTGATTTACGGCATCAACGGAGCCGGCGTGTTGCTGGCAAATCAAAAGTTCAACGTGTTGGTGATTAACCCGTAGCGGCGCTCCGCACGACCCAGCGACGCCAAGTCGTCGCCTACAAGGTCAAGCGACGCCAAGTCGTCGCCTACAACGAAATGTAGGCGCGGACTTGGCCGCGCTCGCGTGAATCGGAGCAATCCAACCACAACAAAATGTAGGCGCGGACTTGGCCGCGCTTGCCCGTGCCTTCGCCAGCCGCCGCCAGCCGCCGCCCGCCTTAGCCTCGATGCAGCAAAGCGGAATCGAGGACGTTTGGCGTCCTATTCGACTTTGCTCGAAGCGCGCAGGCCCCTCGATTACGCTGCGCTCCATCGAGGCTACGCCGAAAGCCACCCCGCCCCGGCGCAACGCAACGCTGTCTTGTTCAACCGTCGGTAGCCCGCTATCCTTGCGGCGACTATTCATTTCACCCCTCGAAAGCTCATACATGCTTCAACGGTTTCATCCAACATTGGCGGCGCTCGCGTGCTTGGCAGCACTTTTCACGTCCTCCATCCACGCCCAAACCTGCCCGTTCGACAACGGCGGTTCCGACGCGGTCAACGACGGCGTGGTGCTCACGCGCTATGCGCTCGGGATCACCGGCGCTCCGCTCACCGCGAGCACGCGCTACGCGAGCCTCGACCCCTTGCAGGTGAAGGCGAATATTGAATGCGTTGGCTGCGCGCTCGACGTCAATCAAGACGGCGTCGTCGACACCATCGACACCACCGTTATCGCGCGCCACCTCGCGGGGTTCAGCGGCGCAGCGGTGACCAACGGCCTCGGCCTCACGCCCGCTGTCGCCGCGAGTGTCACCAGCTTCCTCGCCAACGGTTGCGCGGTCGGCGGCGCGATCAACGCGTTTGTGCAGGGCGGCAACACGTTCGCGTTGGGCGCAGGTGTCGCCTCCGTGCTCGGCAACAACGACAACCGATCACTCACCATCAAAGCCCCGCAATCCACGATCAAGCTGTTGGTTGATCCGGCCAATGGCGACGATGGGTTGCGGATTACGTATGCGACGAACGGCACGACCACAGCGCCGAACACGATCAACGGCAGTCGCGTCAATAGCGTCGCGGCGGGAATCTATGGTGCGACGATTGGTGGGGGCGGGTTCGCTAACTCCGCAGCGGCAGTCACTGCGCCAAATCAGGTCAACGCGATTTTTGGTACCGTCGGCGGAGGGCGGTCTAATTCCGTCACCAGCCAGAATGCTGTTGTTGGGGGCGGTATTAGCAACACTGCGGGATCGGGTAGCAACGCCCAGTCTGCGCAAACGGTCGGCGGCGGCATTAGCAACATCGCCAGCGGTGCCCAGAGCACCGTGCCTGGCGGTAGCCAAAACACGGCCGCCGGGGACGTTAGCTTCGCAGCTGGGCTAAATGCGCAAGCCAATCACCACGGCGCATTTGTCTGGGGCGACAACACGCCGGCTTTGGTCACCTCCACCGGCGTCAACCAGTTCGTCATCCGCGCCAACGGCGGCATTCGCCTGCCGGGGGCGGGCGAAAATCAGCCCGACAATCCGGCCAAACAAAGCGGCACCAATATGTTCACGCATCAGGTGCCCGCGAGCGGGCCGTGCCAGAGCAGCGGGGGGGGCACGATGTTCACGGCAATTGATCATCCGTTGACCAACAACAATCCCGCAGCAATTCTGGTGGTGACGCCGAGCGGCGGTGACTACGGCGCCACCAATCAGCTCGGCTACAAATTTCCGGTCGCTGTGTTCTACGAAAGCCGCGTGCCGGCATCGGGTGCCTTTTGTCTACAGGGCCGATGGGTGATTCATAACGCTCAGTGGGAAACCGTCGCGGCGCCGATGAACAGCAATCACAGATTTAATGTATTTGTGATCAACCCGTAGCCACGCGCCACGCGTCGCTACCGCAACCCGTGGACGACGCGTGGGCAACGAGTTGCCCACCCTACGCGAATGCGACGCCAAGTCGTCGCGTGCAACACGAGCGACGCCAAGTCGTCGCCTACAACGAACTGTAGGCGCGGACTTGGCCGCGCTTGCGTTTGCCAGAGCAATCCCACACAGCTTTATCGCCCCATCGACCGACAGGCGGTCGTTGCGCGCATAAAAGTCACATTGTTGATAAAGCATCTTTTTCGCCCTAAACGACCGCCCGACGGTCGTTAGCGCCAAAAAGCTGCTCTGTTGCAAGTCGGTCTTTGCATTTGGTCGTTCTTGGCCTACAGTTGTGCTCATAACCGGAACGAATCTTAGGGGTAGCGTCACATGGCTCGATTATTCACATCGTCGCGCGCCGCTGGCATGCAACGCGCAGTGTTTGCGCTCAGCACATTCGTCCTTGCTACCGCTGCAACCGCATCGAAAACGCCAGCCCCCACGCTCGCCACCGCACAACAAAAGCTCGCCGCGATGAGCGTGCCGTTCGTTCCGAACGCCGGGCAATGGGACGCACGCGCCGCGTTTGGTGCGAAGACGTTTGCCGGGACGTTGTTTGTGACGACGGACGGCCAACTTGTTTACAGACTGCCAGCGTCGGTTTGCCCGAGCAAGGATGCTCGCCTCCCGGCCGCGTCGGGCGCATGCGCTGCCGCCACCGCGCAAACGCTCATCGAATCATTCATCACGCGCGACGGCAAAGCGCTGCTCGCGAAGCCGCACGGCGATCGCCCCGCCGAATCAAAAGTCAGCTACTTCCTCGGCGGCGACAATTCGAAACACCAGACCAACGTCAACACTTACGAGCGCGTGAACCT
Source organism: Casimicrobium sp. (assembly GCA_040079845.1). Lineage (GTDB taxonomy): Bacteria > Pseudomonadota > Gammaproteobacteria > Burkholderiales > Casimicrobiaceae > Casimicrobium. Next base: position 129,141 of record JBEBJR010000007.1, read on the forward strand.
GGGCGACGTGTTCCCAGGCGTCAACGTGCAACTGCGCGCCACCGGCTCCAACGTGGAGAAGATCTTCACGGTCGGCCCGCAGCGAGACCCCTCACAAATTCACATCAGACTCGACGGCGCCACCTCGCTCACCCTCGGCTCGGAAGGCGAACTGGTCGCGCAAACCAAGAGCGGTGCCGTAAGCTACACAGCGCCGATCGCGTTTCAGGAAACCGCCGACGGCGGCAAAGAGCCCGTGCCCGTCAGCTACGCGCTCAATGCCCGCACGCACACTTACGGCTTCGCGCTGGGTGACTACGACCGCGCGCGTCCGCTCGTCATCGACCCGTTGCTCAAAACGACCTACGTTGGCGGCTCGGGCTCCGACGCAGCCTACGCGATTGCCGTGCACCCGCTGAGCGGCGACGTCTACATCGCGGGGTTTACCGACTCCAGCGCGAACAACCTGACCGGCGTTGCCGGTAGCTACGACGCCAGCTACAACGGCGGTACGGGCGACGCGTTCGTCGCGCGGCTCAGCAGCGATCTCACGCGCCTTGTCGCCGCGACCTATCTGGGCGGCCCCGGCCACGAGATCGCGAAGGCGGTTGCAATCCATCCGCACACGGGGGATGTGTACATCGCGGGCTACACCGCATCGCCCACCGGCTTTCCCGTGGGCGTGTCTGCCGGCGTGCAGCCCACCTTCGGCGGGGGTTCGGGCGACGCATTTGTGGCCCAGTTCAGCGCCGACCTCAAAACGTTGCGCGCCACCACTTACCTTGGCGGCGATGGCACGGAATCGGCGCACGGGATCGCCATTCACCCGTTCAGTGGCGAAGTCTATGTGGTGGGCGATACACAACAATCCGGCAGCAACACGTTCCCGGTGAGCAGTGGCGCGTTGCAGACGGCCTACGGCGACGGTGGACGCGATGCGTTCATCTCAAACTTTAGCGCGAATCTGAATATTCGCTGGGCGTCAACTTTTCTCGGCGGCAGCGGCAACGACCTCGCCAACGCCATCACGATTGATCCGGTGAGCGGCGACCTATTCGTTGTGGGCGAAACCGGCTCCAGCGGGTTCCCCGGTTCCGCGTCCGGCGCTCAAACCACACTCAATGGCACGACCGACGCATTCGTGTCGCGCATCAATCGTCTGCTGGATTCGGTCATCCGATCGACCTATTTGGGTGCCGGCTCGACCGACAGCGCGCTTGTGGTCGCGATCCACCCACTGTCGCGCGAGCTAATTGTGTCCGGGCAGACGGGGGCCGCAACCAGCGGCGCGGCCTTCCCCGGCCTAGCCGGTGCACCACAAAACACGAACAACGGCACCGTCGGCATCACTGACGCTTTCATCACGCGGCTCAACCTCGGGCTGACGAGCGTGGCGCAATCCACGTTCCTCGGCAGCGCCAATGGCACCGAGAGCGGTCGCGGCCTCGCCATCAACGGCGACACGGGTGAAATCTACATCGCAGGCACCAGCAACAGCACGCCGTTTCTGACACCGGTGGTCGCCAACGAGGCCTACCAAACTTCGCTAAGCGCCAACGAGATGTTCGTCGCGCGCTACCGTGCCGACCTCACGCAGCGCATGCAGGTCACCTACCTGGGCGGCAGCAGCAACGAGTTCGCGCTCGCCCTCGCGATCCACCCGGTCGGCGGCACTGTGCTCGTCGCTGGCTACACCGGCTCTCCGTCCTTCCCCGGCACCAACGGCACGCCTACCGCCTACAGCGGTAGCGAGGACGCGACGGTCAGCGCGTTCACGCCAGACCTGACGGCCTACAACACCGTACCCAATGCCTACGCCTTTATCCCGCAGAGCTTCGTGCAGAACGGCGAGTTCACGCCGGGCAGCCCGAACAGCAAACGTATGAGCAACGAGGCGCGCGTCGTCTTCACGCCGCTGCCGCCCGACCCGCCAAACAACGTTCCCGCGTACATCACCGGCGCGGCGGGCAGCGAGTTCTGCATCTCCAACACGGCGGGTTGCTGTAGCAACACGGCGGTGGCCTGCGGCGGTTTTTCCACGGGCTGGAGAACCGCGCCGTACCGCCTCGCCAGTGGTGACTACGTCGCGCTGCGTCACGACACGCCGGGCGAAGCAGCGACCGCCACGACCACGCTCATCATCGGCGGCACAGCAACCTCGTTCACCAGCTCCACCGGCAGTGCGGTGACGCGCTGTGACCTTTCCACCAGCATCGCCACCGGCAGCCTCACGGCCACGCGCGAGGGCCTGATCCTGCTGCGCGCGATGCTTGGGCTGACCGGCGCTGCAGTCACCGCCGGCACCGGCGTCACATCGTCGTGGGCGACGCTACGCGACCAGTTCAACACCTACTGCGGGACGAACTTCCAATGAACAATTTGCGCGCCCCTTTCTGGCCTCTCTGCCTCGCAACCTGCCTCGCGCTTTCCACAAGCGCGCACGCGACAAGCGTTGCCGTGCCCACAGCGCCCAACATCGACGCCGTCAAACAGCGTGTCAATGTCGCAAGCGCGCCATTCGTGCCCAACGCCGGGCAATGGGACGCGCGCGCCGCGTTTGCCGCGAAGACCTTCGCCGGTACGCTTTTCGTCACCACCGATGGCAAACTGGTTTACAGCTTGCTGGCCGCACCAGCCAGCGCCGCCAGCGCCGCCAGCGCCGGCCGCGACGCTCACACTCAACGCGCGCTCGCCCTGACCGAGTCCTTCGTTTCCGACAGCGGAGAGACGCGCGTTGCGACACCGCATGGCTATCGCCCCGCTGAATCGAAGGTCAGTTACCTCATCGGCAATGATGCGCGTAAACACCAGGCAAACCTCAACACTTATGACCGCGTCAACCTCGGCGACGTGTTTCCCGGCGTCAACGTGCAGCTGCGCGCCACGGGCACCAATGTCGAGAAAATATTTACCGTCGCACCAGCGCAAGACCCCTCGCAAATACACGTCAAAATCGATGGCGCTGTCTCGGTTGCGATTGGCGCGCAGGGTGAACTGATCGCGCACACCGAGAACGGCCCGGTGACCTACACCGCGCCCATTGCGTTTCAGGAAACCGCCGATGGCAGCAAACACCCGGTGGCGGTCAGCTACGCGCTAGACGCCGCCACACACACCTACGGTTTCACGCTCGGTGACTACGACCCGCGTCAGCCGCTCATCATCGACCCCATGCTGCAGTCGGCCTATCTCGGCGGCAGTGGATCCGATAACGGCTTCGCCATTGCCGTGCACCCACGCACCGGGGAAATTTATGTGACCGGCGGCACGTTCAGCAGCAATCTGCCGCTCCCCGCAGGCTACGACGCCACGCTTGGCGGCACGAGTGACGCCTTCGTTAGCCTGTTCAGTGCTGACCTCAAGACGCTCTACCGCACCACGTATATCGGCGGCGGCGGAACCGAATCTGGCACCGCAATCGCTGTTCATCCGTCGAATTTTGAGGTCTATGTAGCGGGAAAGACGTCGTCTACAGATTTTCCTTTGACGCCGGGCTACGTCGATCAACCGGCGTCGGGCGGCGGCACTGACGTTTTCGTGACCCGACTCTCGTCCAGCCTCTCGGCGATGCGCCTGTCGAGTTACCTCGGGGGCGCGGGCTCAGATGAACTCACCGCCATGGCGATTCACCCGAATACCGGCGACATCTACCTCGCGGGCCACACCGACAGCGCCAACTTACCGACCACGACTACGGCGCTGCAAACCGCATCGGGCGGCGGCATCGAGAGTTTTCTCGCGCGCGTATCGCAAGACTTTTCGCCCAGCACATTTTCGCGCGTCGTCACTCGACTCGGTGGTGCTGGGAACGACTACGCCTACGCGCTGTTAATTCATCCGCAATCGGGGGACGTCTACATTGGCGGCACTACGTCATCCAACAACTTGCCTGGCATCAACAGTGGCAGCGCGCAGAGCAGTAAAACGGCGACCTTCGCCGGCTTCGTCTCGCGTATCAACCGCGATCTTACGGGCGGGCTGATGTCGACGTACCTGACTGGGGGGGCCGACGACACGGTGTACGCGCTGGCGTTTGATCGGGCGTCCGGCACCATCATCGCCGCGGGCGAGTCGTTTAAGGCCGCTGGCGCGCAGACACTGCCAGGAACCGCAGGCACGGCACAGCCCGCCCATGCCGGCGCGGTAGACGCATTCATCACGCGATTGAGTCCGACGCTCACCTCAATCCCTCAAAGCACTTACCTCGGCGGCACGAGCAACGAAACCGCCTACGCTGTGGCCGTGCATCCCGTCAGTGGCGAAATTTTTCTCGCGGGTGCCACCTCCAGCACCGCGTTCACAACGCCGGTCGACGCCGGAGCCATTCAGTCGTCGCAAGCAGGCAGTGATGACATGTTCGTGGCGCGCTTCAGCGCTGACCTCACTGTGCGTGCGCAAGCGACCTATCTTGGCACGTTGAGTCTTGAGCAGGCGTGTGCGATCGCGTTCAATGCCGCGGGCACAGAGGTGCTGCTCGCCGGGTTAGCCTTAGGTGCTGGTTTCCCCGGAACTGCGACCGGCGCCCCCACCGTCTATGGCGGGGGGAACGACGCTATATTGGTTCGGCTCTCCACCGACCTGACCGCCGTCAACCGCACCCCACACGCGATGGTCTACATCCCGCAAAGCAATGTTCCACCGGGGACACAGCGCACGTCGAACGAGGCGCGCATGGTGATCACGCCCGCGCCCGCCACCAATCAGTCGGTGTATCTGTCAGGGCACCCTGGAGAAATGTGCGTGACCAACCGCCCCGGCTGCTGCACGCTTGCCGACCCCAATCTCGAGTGTGCGGCGCAGGGCGGATACGCCACCGGCTGGTTCCCAGGGCCGTGGGACTCGCTCTCGGGCGACTACATCGCCGTGCGCCACTATGCCGCATTCCCCTCTGGGAGCGCAGTGACTAATGTGATCACCGGCGGTAGTGCGTTCCCGTTTGTGACCTCGACGGGCAACGCGCGCATCCGCTGTAGTCTCGACGCCAACGGCGACGGTCTGCTGCAGGCCAACCGCGAGGGCCTGATCCTGCTGCGCGCGATGCTCGGCATCCGCGGCAATGCGGTGATCGCAGGCACCGGCGTCGCGGACTGGCTGGCATACCGCGATCAGCTCAACGCCCATTGCGGCACGGCGTTTCAGTAGGTTCGAAATGCTCTAGTTTCGTAACGTTGTAGGGCGGGCGCTGCCCGCCTACGGCTACGAACAAACGAGCCACGAAGCGACGCCAAGTCGTCGCCTACAACGAAATGTAGGCGCGGACTTGGCCGCGCTTGCGTGTGCCAGAGCAATCCCACACAGCTTTATCGCTCCAGCGACCGCCAGGCGGTCGTTACATGCACAAAAGTCGAATTGTTGATAAAGCATCTTTTTCGCCCCAAACGACCGCCCACCGGTCGTTCGCGCCAAAAAGCTGCTTCTCCAATGTTTGAGCCTTTGCGATTGGCGGTTCATCGCCTACAGTTACGCCCAGAACGGGAACAAATCTTAGGGGTAGCGTCACATGGCTCGTTTTCTCAAATCGTCGCACGCTGCGTTCGTGCAAAGCGCGACAACCGCGTTCGGCGCGTTGCGGCTCGGTGCCGTCGCAATCATGGTCACACTCGCGGCGGCGATTACCTCCGGTGCGGCGACCGCACAAGTCGCGACGAGTCCCAGTTATCGAATGCCGCTCGATGCGGTGAACAACGGTATCGCGGACATGACCTCGACCAATTACAAGCTCGCGTCGTCGGTGGGCGATGTCGCGTTCACCGCGCGACTCAATCCGCAATCAGGCCGTCTGCTCGCGCCCGGTTTCTGGCACGCGGTGATCGGGGCCACGCAAGGCTGCGTGCTCGATGTGGATGGCAACAACGTGATTTCTGCAACGTCGGATGGCCTCATGATTCTGCGCGCGATGCTTGGGCTCACCAACACCGCCGTCACGCAAGGCGCGACTGTGCCGGGTGCGCCGCGCACGACGTGGGCACAAATCGAGCCCTACGTTCACCTCGCCGCGCTGAACCTCGATCAAAACGGCAACACGACCGCCGCGAGCGACGGCGTGCTCCTGCTGCGCGCGCTCTTCGGCTACACCGGAAGCGCCGTCACCCAGGGCGTTACCACTCGCACCTGGGCGGACATTCGCGCGTACTTGAATTCCGAATGTGGCGGCAATTTTGCGCCGTAGCCTGCAACGCTGTAGGCGACGACTTGGCGTCGCTAGCCGTCACAACGCCTCACCCCTTTACCCAAGCGCGGCCAAGTCCGCGCCTACCTGTATCAATACGTTAATTCGACCCGCCGGAGCTGCTCTATGAAAACGCGTTTCACCGCTTTGCTGAATGTCTTCGCGCTCTTCTGCGCGCTCGGGTTTGCGTCAGTCCACGCGCAAGTCCCAAAAACGATCAACTATCAGGGCTACCTCACCACGCCGAGCGGGGCGGCAGTAAACAGCAATGTAATGATGAGGCTCAAGCTGTACGACGCGGTGACCGGCGGCACTGCACTGCACGACGAAACGCAGTCGGTGAGTGTCGCCAACGGCGTCTTTAACGTGCTACTTGGATACGGCGCGCCACTCACGCTTCCGTTCACCAAGCAGTACTTTTTGGGCGTCACCGTCGAACCCGACACCGCCGAGATGACGCCGCGCCGCCCGCTCAGCGCTGCGCCCTACGCCGTGACCGCAGAAAACATCGCGCCAGGCGGGAATCTCTACCTGAGCGGCTCCACGGCGACGCTTGGCAACGTGTTCAAGAACGGCAATCGGTTCATGCACAACTACGGCGTCTTAAACACGTTTTTGGGCGAAAAAGCGGGCAATTTCACGCTGACGAGCCAGCAAAATACTGCCGTTGGCCAGGAGGCATTATCGGCGGTGACGACAGGAGGCGCCAACACGGCCATAGGTTTCAGCGCGGCCGCTGCGGTTACTGCCGGGGCCAGCAATACCGCTATCGGCAACGACGCGCTGAGGGTCAGTCTTTCTGGCCAAAACAACACAGCGGTGGGAGGCTCGGCGTTATACAACGCGACGTCAAACGAAAACATCGGATTAGGCGCGGGCGCTGGGTTCAACCTCACCACTGGCGGCGGCAACATCATGATTGGCAACCAAGGCGTCGCGGCTGAATCCGACACCATCCGCCTTGGCACACCGGGCAGTCACACACGAACTTTTTTGTCGGGCACGGTGAACACAGCCGCTATCGCTGCCACGGGTGCGATCACCACGGCATCGACGCTTTCCGCGACCACAGTGGTCGCTCCGAAAATCGGCGCGAACACGTTGCCAGCGGCGGTTGATCGACCGATAACGATTCAGGCGGATACCTCTAGTAGCGGTAGCGAATGGATCAGCTTCAAGAATGGCACTGGCGCGACGAAATGGCACCTAAATAACCTCTCTGGGGGCATCAACTTTGCTGAAACTGGCCAGTCGGATGCGCGACTCTTTCTAGCCGCAGGCGGCAATGTAGGTATCGGCACCGCGCTGCCGACCAAAGCGAAGCTTGAGATCACGGGATTTGCAACGCAGGCATTCTTGTCTACCTACATTGTGGCCTCAACCGGGGGCTTTGCCAGCGCAGGTTCTTCGGCCGATCTTTCGCTTTATGCATCCAAAGGCGTCGCGGCTGAATATTTTGTCGCCTTCTCCGACCAACGCATCAAACGCATTACTGGCCGCTCCAACGCAGCACGCGATCTCGCGACACTCGCCGCCATCGAAATCACCGACTACACCCACATCGACACGCCACAGCGCGGCGACAAGGCGCACAAGAAAGTGATCGCGCAGCAGGTGGAAACCGTCTTCCCGCAAGCGGTGAACAAAATCACCGACGTGGTGCCCGACATCTATCAGCGCGCGGCGGTGAAAGACGGCTGGATTGCCCTCGAAGACCCCACAAAGGCGAATCTCAAGAACGGCGACCGCGTGCGCCTGATTGGTAAGGCCACCCAAGGCGTGCATGAAGTGTTGGAAGTGGCCGACGGGCGCTTCCGCACCGCGTTCAAGGCAGACGCAGACACGATCTTCGTCTATGGCCGCGAGGTCAACGATTTCCGCACGGTGGATTACGAAGCGATTGCGATGCTAAACGTCTCCGCGACGCAGGAATTGCATCGTCGTCTGGACGCGGAAGCCGCCAAAGTTCGCGCGCAAGGCGCAGAAATCGCGCAGCTAAAGCAACAACTCGCGCAACTGAGCGATCTGAATGCAAAGGTCGCGTGGTTGATGGCGCAGAAAGCACTGGCAAAACCGTAGCAGGGCGGCGCTCGGGCGCGCGATGCGCCTGAAGGGCGCTAGTGTTCGGAATGAGTGCCCACGCGACGATGCCCGTAGCCTCGATGGAGCAAAGCGGAATCGAGGAACGTCGGCGGCGTATTCGCAGTTGCTTGCAACGCAAAGGCTCCCTCGATTGCGCTGCGCTTCATCGAGGCTACAGCGGTAGTGAGCGACGCCAAGTCGTCGCCTACATCGCTTAAGCCACGTCGTCTCGCACTCGGCGCTTCCGTGTGGGAGCGGGCTTGCCCGCGATGAACCGTGGCGCAATAAACGCTGTATAGCTTTTATGCCATAGCGACTGCCAGGCGGTCGTTTAGAGCATAAAAAGCACATTGTTGACAAATAACATTTATCGCCCGAAAAGACCACCCGCTGGTCGTTAGCGCTAAAAAGCTGTAACCCTATGCGTTCCCGGCCTAAGCGCGTACGCAAACCGAATAGGGCGCGCGTGACAAGCGTGTGACAATCGATGCTTAGTTTGCTAACTCACCGTTCGTCCGCTATGAAACTAGACCCGCTTGACCGTGATTCGCCGAATTTGCATGCGCCCGCCGCCGCGCACCGAAAACCGGTGGTGCTGATTCCGTGCGACAACCGGCTGGTCGATGGCGTGCCGATGCAGGTCCTCTACCAGCGCTATTCCGACGCCGTGCGCGATCAGGCGCATTGCTTGCCGATTCCGATGCCGTGCACCGGCAACGAGAACATCGACGCGTATCTCGCGATTGCCGACGGCATCATGCTGCCGGGCTCGCCTTCGAATGTGCACCCGTCGCATTTCGGCGCAGATGTGCATAACCCAGAGCTGCCGCTCGACCCGGCGCGCGACGCGATTACGCTGCCGCTGATTCGCCGCGTGATCGCGCTCGGCATGCCGGTGCTCGCGATTTGTCGTGGAATTCAAGAGATCAATGTTGCGCTCGGCGGGTCGCTGCATCAGGCGGTGGAAGAGGTGGACGGCCGGCAAGATCATCGCGGCGCGCAAGGCCGCGAAGACGCCGAGCCGCATGAGCGCTACGCCGACGCGCATCCGATTCGCATTGAGGGCGGCGGCTGTCTCGCGGCGATTCTCGCGACCGACGAAGTGATTGTGAATTCGGTGCACGGCCAAGGCATTGATCGCGTGGCGGACGCGCTACACGTAGAAGCCGTCGCGCCGGACGGGCAGGTCGAGGCGGTGTCGATTCCGTCGCACCCCGGTTTCTCGTTAGGCGTGCAATGGCACCCCGAATGGCAGCCCGAGAAAAACGATGTATCAATGCGGCTCTTCGGCGCGTTTGGCGATGCGTGTCGGAAGTGGCATGTGTGTAAGGTGTCTTAGGGCGACGCCTGTAGGCGACGACTTGGCGTCGCTTGGTGGCACGAAGAAGCGCGGCCAAGTCCGCGCCTACCGGCATTCCCTCCGCAAACAGACGCTTTGCGTCCCGCACCGCACCGTAAAATACGGCCTCAGCAGTAAAGCCTCACCCGCAACCCGCCAATGCCCACGTCCGACGTTCTGGACCGCCCTCAACACCCATCCGCCGCCGACGTACCTGCGTACGCCGACGTTTCGCTGTTTCCGCGCGATGCCACGCCGCTTACGAGCCACACACCGTTTCGCGCGGTGCGGCCTGCTGCCAAATTTTTGCCGACGACGCGTGCGGAAATGGCCGCGCTCGGTTGGGATAGTTGTGATGTGATCGTCGTGTCGGGCGACGCGTATGTCGATCACCCGAGTTTTGGCATGGCGGTCATTGGGCGCGTGCTCGAAGGCCAAGGTTTTCGTGTGGGCATCATCGCGCAGCCGGATTGGACGAGCGCGGACCCGTTCAAGGCGTTGGGCAAACCGAATTTGTTTTGGGGCGTCACCAGCGGCAACATGGATTCCATGATTAACCGCTACACGGCTGATCGAAAAATTCGCACCGACGATGCGTATACGCCGGGCGACGTCGGCGGCAAACGCCCGGACCGCGCAGCGCTTGTGTACAGCCAGCGCTGTCGCGAGGCGTACAAAGACGTGCCGATTGTGCTTGGCGGAATCGAGGCGTCGCTGCGGCGTATCGCGCATTACGACTATTGGTCGGACAAAGTGCGCCGCTCGGTCGTGGTCGACGCGAAGGCCGACATCGTGCTTTATGGCAACGCAGAGCGCGCGGTCGTGGAGATCGCGCATCGACTCGGGCGCGGCGAACCCATCGAGAAAGTCACCGACGTGCGCGGTACGGCGTTCGTGCGCAAAAGCGATGATGAATCGTCGCGCGATTGGTTCGAGATTGATTCGACCGAGGTGGACGTTGCGGGCGTGATCGAGCCGAAAATCAATCCGTATCTGATGAGTGCGGACCTCGCGCGAGAGCAGGGCGGCGCGTGTGTGCAGGGCGAGAACGCGGTGGACGCAGGCGAGCTTGACGCGGCTTCGCCGACGCCACGCCGCGACCAATCGGTGCGGCCATTGAGCTTTGTCCCCAACCCAAACCTTGTTAGCCTTAACGGCAAAGCCAAAGCCCCGCCGCGCGAGCGCTCGGTGATTCGGTTGCCGAGCTACGAGTTGGTGAAAGACGACGCGGTGCTCTACGCGCACGCCAACCGCGTGCTGCACCTCGAAACCAATCCGGGCAATGCGCGCGCTTTGGTGCAGCAGCACGGCGAGGGTGTGACCTCGCGCGACGTGTGGATCAACCCGCCGCCGATTCCGCTCACCACGGCTGAGATGGATTGGGTGTTTGATTTGCCTTATGCGCGCAGCCCGCATCCGCGCTACGCCGACGAGCGAGGCAGCCACGACGGCAAGACCAAAATCCCGGCGTGGGAAATGATTCGCTTTAGCGTGAACATCATGCGCGGCTGCTTCGGCGGCTGCACGTTTTGTTCGATCACGGAGCACGAAGGCCGCATCATTCAAAGCCGTTCCGAAGATTCCGTGATCCGCGAAGTTGAAGCGATTCGTGATTCGGTGAAAGGCTTCACCGGCGTGATTTCTGACCTCGGCGGCCCAACGGCAAACATGTATCGCATCGGTTGCAAAACGCCAGAGATCGAGGCCGCGTGCCGCAAGCCAAGCTGCGTGTATCCGGGCATTTGCGGCAACCTCAATACCGACCATTCGTCGCTCATCAAAATTTATCAACGCGCCCGAAAACTCAAAGGCGTCAAGAAAATTTTGATCGGCTCGGGTGTGCGTTACGACCTCGCCGTCGAGAGCCCGGAATACGTGCGTGAACTGGTGCAACATCACGTCGGCGGATACCTAAAAATTGCGCCAGAGCACACCGAAGAAGGCCCGCTGACGCGCATGATGAAGCCGGGCATCGGCAGCTACGACAAGTTCAAGCGTTTGTTCGAGAGGTACAGCGCCGAGGCCGGTAAGAAGCAATATCTGATTCCGTACTTCATCGCGGCACATCCGGGCACCAGCGACACGGACATGATGAATCTCGCGATCTGGTTAAAGGCCAATGGCTTCAAGGCCGATCAGGTGCAGACCTTCTACCCAAGCCCGCTCGCCACCGCCACGGCGATGTATCACAGCGGTCGAAATCCGCTCCGGAAAGTGCGCCGCTACGTGCGTGATCCGCTGGACGCAGTGGACGTGGTGAAGGGCGATATTCGTCGCCGCTTACACAAAGCGTTTTTGCGCTATCACGACCCGAATAATTGGCCGTTGCTGCGCGAAGCCTTGGAAAAAATGGGACGTGCGGACTTAATCGGTGATGGCCCGCATCACTTGATTCCGCGCTGGCAACCTGCGGTGGACGGAACCTACACAACGGCGCGGCGCAAGAACTCAACACCCGCCGCTCCGCGCAAAGGTCGCGTGCTCACGCAACACACGGGGTTGCCGCCGCGAAAAATTCGTTAAGGCGGTCTGTGGCGACAGCTCTGGACTGCGTGTCGTATTGATTTAGAAGTTAAATCAAGCCGAACCAGATGCAGCCCACCCCACTGCCGCAACAGGTGGCAGCGCAGCATCAATAGTCATCCAGTTCTCGCCGGAATCTTCGCTCACCCAGGCTCCGCCCGTCGTGCTGGCCATCGCTAGCAGGCGCTCTGCGCCGACGGTCGGCGCAAGCGCAAGGCCATGTCGATACACGAGGTGATACGCGTGCGTTTGTGGCAGGCCATTGCGAAACAGTTGCCAGGTTTTTCCGCCATCGTCTGTGCGCGCAACGCACATCGCGCCATCGACGGCGTAGCGATACATGTCGGAGAGCGCAGGCGCGACCCATGCGCGTAAAGGGTTTGCCGGGTCGGCAACGATGACGAAGCCGAAATCACCTTGCATAGGTGCGGTGAGGCGCACGAAATTTTCGCCGCCGTCCGTACTTCGATAAACGCCTGAATGATGCTGCGCCCACATCACCTCCGGCTTTGCTGCGCACACCGAGAGGCTGTGAACATCCTGCACATTGGGGTCAGCCGCGAGTCCGGCGGGCATGTACTGCGCGTCGAGGCCGTTGCCGATGAGTTGCCACGTCGCACCGGAATCATGCGTGCGCCACACGCCGCCGCACGAAATAGCGATGGTGGCGCGGCGATCATCGCGCGGATCAACGCTAATCGAGTGCAGACCCGGATGATCGTTCCCACCTCCCATCCACGCTTTGCGACGTTCGTCTAACCAAAAGCTTTCACACAAATTCCAACTCGCACCGCCGTCGTTCGAGCGAAACATGCCCGCTGGCATACAGCCCGCCCAGAGCATGCCGGGTTGGGTCGCACCGCCTGCCGCCAGCGACCAGACGAGTTCCACCGTCCAGGGCGTTGTGTCGTCAGCCCATGCGCCTACTTCCGGCTTTTTAGGAAAGACGGGCGCTGGAATTTCAGTCCATGTCGCGCCGCGATCCACGCTTTTTTTCATCTTGACGCCATAGTGCCCGAGGCGAAGCGAGACGTACCACGTACCGTCACGCGGGTCGGAAAGCACCTGCGTCACAGGCTCTCCGTGGAAGTGATGCGATGCAATTTCCCAGGCACCTTTCGGCGAGCGATTGGCGGTGAATAGGCCCTTGCGCGAGGCGATCAAAAGGGTGGGCGTTGCCATGCGTTCCTCCTTGCGTTTTTCTAACCTCCGCTCAATGCTTGAATCACGGTGATTACATCGTCAGCCGTGAGAGGCACATTGAGATCGGAGCGGTTAACGAGCATCTGTTGGTTGATAAAGACGGCGACATGTTTACGCACGTTGCCTTGTTCGTCGAGCACGTAGCTTTGCATCAACGGCGCGGCGCGAAAGGCCGCATGCAGTGCCTCGCCCAACGTAGATGCCGCGACTTGCTGTGCGGGGCACACGACGTGACGCTGCAGTTGCGGGGCGAAAATAATGGTGACGTTAGGCACGGCGGTGTTGTTGCGCAGGCGCGAAATAAGTTGACGACGTAAACCCGCGGTTCGCGCCGTATGTAGCCGTAAGGTTAGCGCAAAAGATGGCGTGAAAACGTGTTTTTAACGTGCCGAAAATTACCGTATTGCTGCGATTTTGATGCGATTTCACTGGGCCTAAGCCGGAGCAGCGTCGTGTACTTTCGGTGACATAAAGCTACGCTACTCCGCCGATGCGTCGTGCGAAAAGTTCGCACGACACCACGCGTCGGTTATGGGTACAGCCCACGCAATTCTCGTGCGGCGAGCACACGGGTACAGGCGATGATGAACGCTGCCGTGCGCAGTGACACGTTGTGTTTCTCGGAGGCGGCAACGACGGCTTTGAGCGCTTCGACCATGATGCGTTCAAGGCGGTCATTGATTTCGGCTTCGGTCCAAAAGAAGCTCGAAAAATCTTGCACCCATTCGAAGTAACTCACGGTCACACCGCCAGCGTTGGCGATGACGTCCGGAACCACAATGATGTTTCGATCATGCAAGATGTCGTCCGCAGCCGGTGTGGTCGGGCCGTTCGCACCTTCGACCACAAGGCGCGTCGAGATCGTTTTTGCGCGCGCTTCCGTCAGTTGGTTTTCCAGCGCGGCGGGCACAAAGATGTCGCTCTTGAGCGCCCAAAATTCGCCTTCGGTAATTGGTGTCACGCCTTTGAATTCGGTGAGCTTGCCGCCGAGCGCAACGTAGTCAAACGCCGCATCAACATCAATGCCTCCTTCGTTTACGACAGAACCGCTTGCGTCTTGCAAGCCGACGATTTTCGCGCCAGCGGCTTTGAACAACTTCGCCGCGATTCCACCGACGTTGCCGAAGCCTTGCACCACTATGCGCGAGCCTGCAATGTCAAAACCCAACGAACGTGCGGTTTCACGTGCCGCGATATACACGCCGCGCCCTGTGGCTTCGCGTCGTCCGAGCGAACCGCCCAGCGCAATTGGCTTACCGGTGACGACGCCGGTTGCCGTCGCGCCCACGTTCATCGAATACGTGTCCATCATCCACGCCATGATCTGATCGTTCGTGTTCACGTCTGGCGCAGGAATATCTTTGTCAGGGCCGATGATGAGGCCGATTTCGCTCGTGTAGCGGCGCGTCAAACGCTCAAGCTCGCCACGAGTGAGCAGTTTTGGGTCAACGCGCACGCCGCCTTTTGCACCGCCGTAGGGCAAATTGAGCGCAGCATTTTTCACTGTCATCCAGGCTGAAAGTGCCATCACTTCGTCAATGGATACGTCTGGGTGAAAGCGCACGCCACCTTTGCCGGGGCCGCGCGAGAGATTGTGTTGCGCGCGAAAGCCTTCGTAATGCGCCACCGTGCCGTCGTCTTTATTGATCGGAATGTCAACGGCCAGCACGCGTTTACAGCGCTTGAGCGTTTCTGACCAACGCGCAAGATGGCCCAAGTGCGGTGTGACACGGTCAACCTGTTGCAGATACATCTGCCAAGGGCTTTGTGGGTTGTTCGGAACGTAAGAGAGTCCGGGCGTGGTCATGCTCATATGCAATTCTGCGGTCGGTTTGAGAAGCCCGAACTGTAGGCGCATTGGCGCGTGGCTACCAATGCCGTTACTGGCATGGACTATGCGTTAACCCGATGCATGCAGCGCGCGAAATGCGCTCAAATACCGCACGGACTGCCGCAAGGATGCCGTCACCCCTTCCTCCGCTTTGTTCGGGTGCAATTGACCACAAGCCAATCGCCTCTGCACCGCAAAGCACATTCTTGGAGCGCCTTTGTCGTGATAGCAATGTTTGACCTTCGGTCTTCGGTGTTCGCCCTCATTTTTTTGTCTACGGCATGTGCTCATGCCGATACGTTATCGTCGGTACGAGAGCGCGGCGAATTCTTGCTCGGCCACCGAGAAAGTTCGTCGCCGTTTTCGTTTGTGAACGAAGGCGGTGGTGCGGCGGGATATTCCGTGGATATTTGCTTGCGCATTTATGAGCAAGTGAAAACAGAACTCAAGCGCAGCGACATCAAACTGAAATTTGTGCCGCTCAAGCCAGCCGATCGAATCTCCGCCGTCAAGGATGGTCGGGTGGACGTCGAATGCGGCTCGACCACCAATACGGTTGCGCGACAAAAAGACGTTGCGTTCAGCTACACAACGTTTGTCGCCGGTGCGCGTTTGCTCGCCAAGAAAAGCGCTGGTTTGAAAGACTTGACCGACCTTCGCGGTAAATCGGTCATCGTCACCGAGAAAACGACGACCGAGGCGGTGCTTCGACAAACCAATACCGAGCGTAATCTCGGCATCACGATTCTCACGGCCAAGGATCATGCGGAAGGCTTTAAGCGCATGGAGGCAGGCGAAGCCGCCGCCGTGGCCAACGACGACGCCTTGCTCATTGGGTTGGCAACGAAATCGAAGGACCCCGCAGCGTACGACTTCGTCGGTAAGTTTTTTTCGGTGGAACCCTACGGCATCATGCACCGTAAAGACGACCCCGCGTTCGCCAAGCTCGTAGACGTGGCGCTATCGGACTTATTTGTGTCAGGCAAAATTCGGCCGCTCTACGCCAAATGGTTCGAAAGCGGCGCGTTCAAATTGCCGATGAATCAGTACATGAAAGAAAACGTAAAGCTACCGAACAAATACGGTGTTCAGTAGCCAGTGACGCGCGCGCGTTATTTGCCCAGAACTAAACCCGGTAGCCACATCGAGAACGCTGGCACATAGGTGACGATCAGCAAGGCGGCGATGAGCGCGCCATAAAACGGCCAGATTGTTTTCATCACATGTCCGACCGACACGCCGCCAATCGTGCAGCCGATAAATTGCACCGTACCGACCGGAGGTGTGTTGAGTCCGAGCGCGCAGTTGATAAGTAGGATCATGCCGAATTGCACTGGATCCATGCCGAACTTCATGCAGATGGGCAGAAAGATGGGGGTGCACAACAAGATCGTTGCCGCCATATCCAGGAACGTGCCCAGCACGAAAAGAATCAGGTTCACCAACAAGAAAATCAACCAAGGTGTAGTGGTCAAACTCTCCAATGCTTTGCCCGTCAACTCTGCGACGCCATAGAGACTAATTAGGTAGCCAAAAGTCCCCGAAATACCGATCAGTAGCAAGATCGTGCCGGTGGTTTTAACGGCTTTGGTCGCCGCTTTCATGAAATGCGCCCACGTGAGCGAACGGTACAAAAACACGGTCAAGGCGAGGGTGTACAAAATGGCAATCGCGGCCGATTCGGTTGCCGTAAACACGCCGGACAAAATCCCGACCAGAATCAGCGCGACAACGAAGAGTCCGGGCAGCGCAGCCGCAAAGGTGCGTGCCACAATCGACCAACCAGGAAAAGTGCCCGATGGGTAGCCGCGCTTCACCGCCACGGCGTAGGCTGCGGCGAGATTACAGATAGTCAGAATCAACGCAGGCAGCAGCCCCGCGAGTATGAGTGCCGCGATGGAAACTTTACCGCCCGCCGCCAGCGTGTAGATGATCATGTTGTGGCTCGTGGGCATCAATGCGCCGACCAGTGCTGCGTGCGTGGTCACGTTCACGGCATAGTCAGCGTGGTAGCCCTCGCGCTTCATCATCGGGATCATCACCGCACCCATCGCTGAGACGTCCGCGCCGGGCGAGCCCGATACGCCACCAAACAGGGTACAGGCGAGCACGTTACTCATGCCCAATCCGCCGCGTACATGGCCGATCATCGCGCGCGCAAAGTCGACAATTTTGTCGGCGATACCCCCGTGCAGCATCAGTTCGCCCGCGAAAATAAAAAACGGAATGGCAAGGAACGAAAAGATATTCATCCCCGAGACCATTTGCTGAAAGCCCACCGCCAGCGGCATGCCTTCATAGAGTAGCGTGCACAGCGCGGACAGTCCGATCGAGAACGCGACGGGCACGCCAAGCAGTAAAAAAACAACGAAGCTGATGCTGAGAATGAGCAGAGGGATTGTCATACGGGCTCCGTTTATTCCCAAGCCGGGACGACGTCAACGCCCTTGGCTAATGCAAGGATGTGTTCGACCGAAAACATCATTAAGAGTACGCCGGCCAGCGTAGCGGGTACATAGCGCCAGCCTTCAGAAATACCCAGCGTCGGCAGTCGATAGGCCCACACCGATTCAACCAGCACCGCGCAATTCCATGCCATCGCGGCACCGAAAACAAAGATCAGCGCCTGAATCACGTATTCCATTTTCAAGCGCACTGATTCTGATGCGAGCACCAGCATCGATTCAAGGCCAATGTGACCCGCGTCACGCACCCCCACGGCCGTGCCCAGCATCGTGACGTAAAGCACAAGCAGCAACGCTAAGCTCTCGGCCCACGTAGGTGTGTTGTTGAGCACGTACCGGCCAAAAACCTGCCATGTCACTGCGCAGATCAAGGCGATCATGCCTGCGATGCCGAGCCACATGCATGCGCGCGCGATGCGCCGACAGATTTCGGTGTACATGGTGTTTACCTTTGAGGTAGAGAGAGGTCTGGCACCGGTTGGGCACACCGTGCCCAACCGTTATTGGTTATGCGCAAGCCGTTGTTACGCTGGCAGCGGGTGGGCACGGGGTGCCCACCCTACGCACTGACCCAGCCAGCACGGTTGAACGACAAACTACTTCGTTTCCTGAATCCGCTTAACCAGATCTTTGAGTTTGGCGTCGGTGATGAACTTGTCGTAGACCGGTTTCATCGCAGCTTGGAACGAAGCTTTGTCGACCTCAGTGATCGTTGCGCCGCCAGCCTTCACCGTGGCGAGCGATTTTGCTTCGCGCTCGTCCCAGAGCTTGCGCATGTAGGGCACTGATTCTTTTGCGGCTTGACGAAGTGCTTTTTGATCGTCGGCCGAGAGGGTGTCCCAAATCTTTTTCGAGAAGAGCAGCATCTCAGGAGCCATCGAGTGCTCGGTCTTGGCGTAGAACTTCGCGACTTCGTAATGACGGGAGCTGTCGTACGAAGGGTAGTTGTTTTCCGCCGCATCGACGAGGCCTGTTTTCAGCGCCGTGTAAACCTCGCCGTATGGCATCGGTGTCGCGTTCGCGCCCATCGCTTCCAATAGCGAAACCCAGAGGTCGGATTGCTGCACGCGAATCTTCATGCCCTTCACGTCGGCCAATGTTTTGATTTGCTTCTTGACCGAGTAGATCGAGCGTGAACCGCTGTCGTAAAACGCCAACGCGATGAATCCCTGCGCTTCGCAGCTCTTCAAAATTTCCTCGCCGATAGGGCCGTCGAGCACTTTGCGCATGTGCTCTGGGCTGCGGAACAGGAAGGGCATCGTCGGCACCATCGTCGGTGCGCAAATGTTGTTCATCGGCGCGACGTTGATGCGCGTCATCGCGATTGCGCCAATTTTGGTCTGCTCGATGGAGTCTTTTTCGTTACCTAGTTTTCCGCCAGAAAACACGTTGATGCTGTGTTTGCCCTTGGTGAGTTTTTTGAGCGTTTCGCTCATTTGCTTCACGGCGAGCGTGGTGGGGTAATCGTCCGGGTGAACCTCGGCCGAGCGGAACTCGGTGGCGCTTACGCCGGTTGCGAGTGCGGCACCGACAGCTAGCGCCAAAGCGGCGTTGAGGGTTGTTTTCGCTTTCAGTTTCATAGTCTCTCCTTGTTGGTAACGGTTATGGTCTTATGTGAACCGAGATGTGCCATTGCGACGTACGCCGCCTAATGACGCGTCTCAGCTGAACTTAAATTTCGGCTCCGGCAACCCGCGTACGCCCGGCTCTAGTGCAAACATGCCACCGGCCAGTGGCTGGTCCGAGAGATCAGTGTCCGATGGTCGTATGGATGTGACAAACAGTACATCAAGGTTTACCCCACCGAAGGCGCACATCGCGGGCTTTTTCACCGGAACCGCGAGCGAACGGTCGAGCTTGCCGGTCGGCGTGAAGCGATGCACGAGCCCGGCGTCGTTGCCGCAAATCCAGTAACAACCGTCGGCATCGACCGCTGCGCCGTCGGGGCGACCGGGGAAGTCGTGCATATCGACAAATACGCGACGATTCGACGGCGTACCGGTGTCGGTGTCGTAATCGAACGCCCAGATGGTCTGCACGCTCGGATGCGAATCCGAGATATACATCGTGCGTCCGTCGGGGCTAAACGCCATGCCATTGGGCGTAATGAAATCGTCGAGGAGTTCGCGAGCGGTTGCGCGTCCATCGAATTGATAGATTTTGCCCACCCGTTTCGCGGCGGACATGTCCATGAACATCGTGCCCGCGAGCAAACGACCTTGACGATCACAGCGCCCGTCGTTGAAACGCATACCTTGCGTGATTGACGGCAGCAATTTGATGGGGTTCGCCGCCGTCAGACCGGGCGCGAGTAAAGTGAACTCAGCCACCATGCGAACGAATCCGCCGACCCACTGGTCATCGCCGACATGTGCGACGCACCCCACCATTTCTGGTAGTTGCCAGGTTGTGGTGCTGCCGTCGGCTGCACTCCAACGCCACAACGTGCCGACGGGGATGTCTACCCAATACAGCGCGTTGTGCTCCGGCACCCACACGGGGCTCTCGCCCACCGCGTTTTTCGCGTCGACGATCAGCGCGCAGTTCATGCGGCGGGCCTCGAAATCCAGCGTTCATGGTTCGACGGGCTCACCGCGAACGGCGTGTGGCAGGTGCGTTTTCTCTGTTCGCACTGAGCTTGTCGACGCGCTGTCGATCCTTCGACGTGCCTAAATTGGGCGCGCGCATTGTGTGGGTCGAAACCTTGTGCCATCAAAACGGCCCCTGCGCCACAAAGCGTCCGCCTTGATAAATCATCAGTGGATCGCCGTCAGCAACGGGTGGTTGTGCTTCGACTTCCGCGCGAAATTGTTCCGACGAATCGCGTGGCGTCCAGCCTAAATGCGCAGCCTTGGCGTTGTTCCACCACGGACTTTTGTTGTCCGATGCGCCGAAAACGATCGTGTGGCCAACGTTCGGGGTGAACAGTGAACAGCGAATGAGTTCGGTCAAATCGTCGTAGCTCAACCAGCTCATCATCATGCGTCGATCTAGCGCTTTGGGGAACGACGAGCCGATGCGGATGCACACGGTTTCGATGCCGTAGCGATCAAAGTAGAAACGTGAGACTTGCTCGCCGAACACTTTGCTCAAACCGTAGTTTCCGTCGGGTCGGGTCGGTGCGTCAGCGTCAATGAAATCACTTTGTTTGTAGAAACCCACCGCGTGATTCGAGCTCGCGAAAATCACGCGCTTGGTGCCGTGAACGCGCGCAGCTTCGTACAAATTGTGAATGCCCATTACGTTCGCGTGGAGTATCGGCCCCCACGGCCCTTCAACCGACACGCCACCGAGATGAACGACCGCGTCGACGCCAGCCACGAGGGAATGCACGGCCTGCGCGTCGCCCAAGTCACAGGTCACCACTTCTTCGTGCGCCGCCGCGGCGTCCATCGCGCCAATGTCCGAAACGCGCAATGTCTTGCACATCGTCGCGAGGCGAGGGCGCAGCACTTTGCCCAAACCACCCGCAGCACCCGTTAGCAGCAGTCGGTTAAATGGCGTAACCAGTGGGGGTTGAGTCATGGTTGGAATGATCCGCGAGCGGTAGGAATGGTCGGAAGTTGCGGAAAATGATAGCGCTAACATTGCGGGTGAGCAAGGTGAGATTTCAGGTATTTTTGTTTGCGGGCGTTTGAATCGAGTTTGTCATTTGGGTACAAACAATCCGCTGAGGAGCGCAACCTCCTCGTAGCCTCGATGGAGCGAAGCGGAATCGAGGACCTGTCACGTCTCTCTCGCTAGCGCTCCCTCGATTCCGCTTCGCTCCATCGAGGCTACGGCGTCTCTTGTGTCTTGCCATGAGCGAGCGAGAAGTGTCTATCGGCAGGACGGCGCAGGTGATTGCCGAAACTCCGCATTGACGCGTCGCGGGAGGCGTCCTACACTCCAAATGACAGCGCTACCATTTTCATGTTGTGAAACACCTTTCCACCGTCTCGCCGTCTCTCGTATCGGAATTCAACCCGTGATAACTCTCAAACCCGTTCGCCACGTCGCAGGCGCAATCCATAAAACCGCAACCGCGCTGGCCGTGTCCTTGACGCTCATGGCGTTGCCCGTGCTCGCACAGCCCGCGTTTCCGAACAAACCTGTGACGGTGGTCGTGCCGTTCTCCCCCGGTGGCGGCACGGACATTGGCGCACGGCTGATCGCACAAAAGCTCATGGCGAAGTGGGGCCAATCGGTGATCGTCGAAAACCGTGCGGGCGCGGGCGGATTGGTGGGTACGGACTTGGTGGCGAAGGCCAAGCCCGACGGCTACACGCTGCTCGTCGGCAACGTCGGTACGCAAGCGATCAACCAGTCGCTCTACGTCAAGATGCCGTACAACGCCGACACCGCGTTCGCGCCGATTTCGATGATCGCCGAGCTGCCGTTTGTAATGCTCGCCGGGCCGTCGGTTTCGGCCAAAACGCCGCGTGAGTTCGTCGCGCTCGCGAAGGCCGACGCAGGAAAGCGCACCTACGCCAGTTCGGGCCAGGGCGGCTCACCGCATCTCACCGCCGAAATTTTCCAGACCGCCACTGGCACCAAGCTCACGCACGTTCCGTACAAAGGCGGCGGCCCCGCCATGACGGACCTGATGGCGGGCCACGTGGACATTTTGTTCGCGTCTGTACTCGAAGGCTCTGGCTTCGTGAAGGCCGGCAAACTCAAAGCCTTGGCCGTCAGCAGCGCCGTGCGCTCGCCTGCGCTGCCGGACGTGCCCACGCTCGCCGAGGCAGGGGTTACCGGCTCGGAATCCGGCTCGTGGATCGCCATGTTCGCCCCGACCGGGACGCCACAAGCGATCATCGATAAAGTCGCCGCCGACATCAAAGAAATTGTCGCCGCCGCCGACGTGCGTGAAAAACTCATCAGCCAAGGCGCGACGCCGCAGTCCACCACGCCCGCTGAACTCAAAGCCATCATCGAACGAGACCGCGTGCGCTACGGAAAAGTCATCAATGAGCGCGGTATCAAAGTGGAGTAACGTTCCGCGACTTAGTCTGTGCTTTGATATACAGCTTTGTGGCCCTATCGACCGCCAGGCGGTCGTTTCAGGTTGAAAATATATATAGTTGAGTATTTAAGTAAATGACCTGAAAGCGCCACCCACTGGTCGGTTAACGGTATAAGCTGTATAACAGTGTGCATCCACAAAACGAAGGTCACGCGGTATGAATTTCAACGACAAATGCGTCATCGTCACCGGCGCGTCCGGCAACCTCGGTCGCGCGGTGGTGCGTGCGTTCGCGAGCGAGGGCGCGAATGTCGTGCTCGTTGATCGCAACGCTGCTGCGCTTGATGCCGCGACCCAGGCCGACGGATTCGCCAACGATGCGCGCATCCTTCCTGTCGTCGCCGATCTCCTCGACCAAGCCGCCGTCTCGGCGATGGTCGCCACCGCCGTGCAGCGCTTCGGCGGGGTGCATGTGCTATGCAACATCGCCGGCGGTTTTCGTATGGGCGAAGCGGTGCACGAAACGAGCGACGCGACGTGGAATTTCCTGTTCGACATCAACGCCAAAACGCTCCTTCACACCGCGCGTGCCGTCGTTCCGCAGATGCTCTCGCAACCACTCGACGCCAGCGGCACACGCGGAAAAATTGTGAACATCGGTGCTTTCGGTGCGCTGCACGGCGCGGCGAACATGGCCGCCTACGGCGCGTCAAAAGCTACGGCGATTCGGGTCACAGAAGCCATGGCCGCCGAACTCAGGGAGCAGGGCATCAACGTCAACTGCGTCCTCCCCACCATCATCGACACCCCGGAAAACCGCGCCGCCATGCCAAGCGCGGACCCAAATCGCTGGGTCGCGCCCGAAGCGCTGGCGGACGTGATTGTCTTCCTGGCCTCCAACGCCGCACGCGCGATTCACGGCGCGGCACTGCCGGTGACAGGGCTCGTGTAAACGTTGGGGGCCGGTTCGCCGGCCCAAGATCTGGCGGTCACAATGCGCTGTACTGTCGCCCCAAATTAGTGTGTAACGCTGGCGGTTCCGCCGAACGCTCTTGCTCGAATCACAAACGCGAGAATTCCACGCGTCATCATTCCCCGACGGCTAAGTCCACAACCGCGCCACCTGTCCAATCGCACGGATAAAACCCGCGTTCGACCCAACGATGAAACGTCGAATGCGGCCAGTCGGCCACGCGCGTTACGTGTCCGTGCTTGACCGGGTTGTAGTGAACGTAATCGAAGTGGGTCTCGAAATCCCGTTCATCGCGAATGACGTGTTCCCAAAATCGTCGTTGCCAGATGCCGCGTTCGCCGTTGTTGATGCGCGTCTCCGAGCGCCGTTCGGTTGCAGGAATCGCCCGATTGAAACGAATTTTGATCGCTCGAATGCGACTCGAAAAATCGGCGTCGCCGGGCGGCAACGTCAACATCATGTGCATATGCTCGGGCAACACCACCCACGCATCAATGCGAAAGGGCCGCTCCAGTTTCGTCTTGCGCACTGCTTCGCGCAAGGCGTCGATATGTTTAATTAGCAAGCGATTTGCGCGTCGCTCAAGCAGATTCACCGTAAAGAAATACGACCCACCCGGAACGAAGAGGCGACGAAAATCAGGCATAACGAAGTGTAGGTTGGGACGCTTGCGGTCCCGACGCGTTACGTCGCCGAAGGCTGTTCATCAAAGTGGTTCGTGTGCCACCGCGTTCGGCGGGACCGCAAGCGTCCCGCCCTACGAGCTACGAGCTTCGGCTCTAGAAATCGAACGGCGACGTAGCCTTGAAAGTGTCAATCAAAGCGACAGTCATCAGCGCGAGTATCGCCAAGAGAAAAAGCAACATGACAACGAACACCAGGAGTTGAGCCACTTTTATCGGGCGCGCCCTGCAAGCATCGTACGTGACTTTGGTCAACGCTAGGGTGAAAAACAAAAAGCAACAGGAAAATAGGACGGTGAGCCCTCGATCCAGCCATATAAGGCGTTTTGTCTCTGCACGCTTACCGCTAGGCGCACGTTGGGTCGCTTCAATACGATCTTGTCCAACGACGGTTCCCGAAAAAACGAACTCTGGAAGGTCATTGCCTTGAACAAGCAATTGCAGCATCGCGCCGTCACCGTTCTCCAATATCTTCCAATCAATTGCGATTTCGCGCTTAGTGCGATCAATCGAGACGATGGAGAATCCGGTTTCTTCACGAGTCTGCCTCGGTATCTTGGCCTCGACAATCGAAACGTTACTTGACCAACCCAACTTTAACGGCTTCAGTACATCCTCGTGACGTATTGGCTCTCTTCCAGCATTCCAAATAGCAATTTGATAAGCCCGTAGCCCAGAAGTTATGGGTTTACCTTGGTAAGACACTGAAAGGTCGGAAATTACGCCATCCTTAAGAACCTCAATGACGATAGGTGAGACGCGAAACAACAAATCTCGCGTCTTGGTTGCGTGCCACCAAGACGCGAGTGCGAGCAGGATTCCGAGCACCCCGATCCACTCGCCGACACCCATGCGAAACTTTAGGCGTTTAAGGTCCATAGCGTTAGCTTACAGGTTGGTAACGACGTTCCGCAACCGGATATGCAACTCCCGCAACTGCTTCTCGGTAACAGGCGTAGGCGCATCGACCATCAAGTCCTGGCCGCGTTGCGTTTTCGGGAAGGCGATTACGTCGCGGATCGATTCGGCTTCGCACATCATGGTGACGATGCGGTCGAGGCCGAAGGCGATGCCTGCGTGTGGTGGCGCGCCGTATTGCAACGCGTCGAGCAGGAAGCCGAACTTGGCGCGTTGATCTTCTTCGCTGATGCCGAGCGTGGCGAATTGCTTGGCTTGCAGTTCAGGGCGATGGATACGCACTGAGCCGCCGCCGAGTTCCCAGCCGTTCATGGCGACGTCGTAGGCCTTCGCCAACACTTGGCTTGGGTCGGTGTCGAGGAGCGGCCAATGGTCGTCTTTCGGGCTGGTGAACGGGTGGTGCGCGGCGACGTAGCGCTTGTTTTCTTCGTCGTACTCGTAGCACGGGAAGTCGACGACCCAGCACGGCTTGAAGCCCTTCTCGAAGAAGCCGAGTTCGGTGCCGTGTTGCACGCCAATCTTCGAACGCAGTGCGCCCATCGCGTCGTTCACAACTTTCTTGCGGTCTGCGCCGAAGAAAATGATGTCGCCGTTTTGCGCGCCGCTGCGCTCCATGATCGCTTTGAGCGAATCAGGCGTGAGGAATTTAACGACGGGGCTTTGCAGGCCTTCTTCGTTGAGTTTCGTTACGTCGTTGACCTTAATCCAGGCCAAACCTTTCGCGCCGTAGATGGCGACGAAGGTCGTGTAGTCGTCGATCTCTTTACGCGAAATTTTCGCGCCGCCGGGCACGCGCATACACACGACACGACCGTCTTTCAAATCGGCCGCACCACGGAAGACTTTGAAGTCCACGGTTTTCATGATGTCGGTAAGCTCGGTGAGTTCGAGCTTGACGCGCAGATCCGGCTTGTCGCTGCCGTACTTGCCCATCGCTTCGGCATATGGCAAACGAGGGAAGTCGGGCAGGTCAACGCCGAGGCCTTTTTTCCACAGGTGCTTGATGAATTTCTCCATCATGTCTTGCACGTCGTATTCGGTCATGAACGACGTTTCGATATCGATTTGCGTGAATTCGGGCTGGCGATCAGCGCGCAAATCTTCGTCGCGGAAGCACTTCACGATTTGGTAGTAACGGTCGAAACCGGCGACCATCAAGAGTTGCTTAAAGAGTTGTGGCGACTGCGGCAGCGCGTAGAACTGGCCGTCGTGAATGCGCGAAGGCACCAAAAATTCGCGTGCGCCTTCAGGCGTGCTCTTGTAGAGCACCGGCGTTTCAATGTCGATAAAGCCGTGCTCGTTCAGAAACTCGCGGGCGGCGGTCGCCACGCGCGAGCGCAGCAGCAGGTTTCTCGCCATTTGCGGGCGGCGCAAATCGAGGTAACGATATTTGAAGCGCAGCTCTTCGTTGACGGCTTCTTCGTCGATCATGAACGGCGGCGTGAGCGCGGCGTTGTAGATCTCGATCTCATGCGCGAAGACTTCGATCTCGCCGGAGATCATGTCTTTGTTCGTAGTGCCTTCGGGACGCGCGCGAACCTTGCCGGTGACGCGGATGCAAAATTCATTTCTGAGCGTTTCGGCAAGCTTGAACGCGTCGGGGCGATCCGGGTCGCACACGACTTGGGCGATGCCTTCGCGGTCGCGCAGGTCGATGAAGATCACGCCACCGTGGTCACGACGACGATGCACCCAGCCGGTGAGGGTGACGATTTGGTCTAGGTACTTTTTGTCGACTAGGCCGCTGTAGGTGGTTCTTGAAATGGTCATGATGATTTCTGGAATTGAATTTGTGTTTAGCGTCATGCCGACGGTGCGGTTCCAGCGCATGTGATGCAAAACGCGGAGGCGATGAAGTGCGCGCTACGCGGGGTTCACTTACTGGATTCCCGCCTGCGGCGAGAATGACGCCAGGGGTGGAAAGCAAGAAAATTTGGGTCGGGGGAGCGGCTAAGACCGATTGACACGGGCGCCGCCCACCCGGTCAATTTCGGACGTTGGCGTCCGGCGGAGCGCCTGAGTTGGCGCTGGATCCGAGCTGAGGCGGCACTGTAGTGGCTGCCCAACGAGCCAGCTCACCACTAGTAGGCGGCGGTGGCGCGGCCACGCCCATCGAGATGATGTACTTGAGCGCTTGATCGACGGTCATGTCGAGATCAATCACGCGTGACTTCGGCACCAGCAGCATGTAGCCGCCGGTCGGGTTCGGCGTCGTCGGGATGTAGACCGAGACGTGCTCTTCTCCGAGTTTGCTCGCGAGTTCGCCGCTGACTTTGTTGGTCAGGAAGGCGAGGCTATGCAAACCGGGGTGTGGGAACTCGATCAGCACCGCTTTGTTGAAGGCTTGGCCGTTTTCGGCGAGCACCGGGTCCGTGAGCTGCTTCACGCTTTTGTAGATACCGCCAACCACCGGGATGCGGTTGACCATGCTGTCCCACGCCTTGGTGATGCTGGCGCTGAAGAAATGGCGAGCGATGACGCCCGTCATGAACAGCAGCACGAACGAGAACAAAATACCGAAACCCGGAATGATGTCGCCACGGAAGGTCGGGCGCAGGATGTCAGGCAGCAGGTGGCTTGTCGAATCGAGCGTGGTCACCAAAAAATGCAGCACCCAGATGGTGATGCCAATCGGCGCCCACACCAGAAGTCCCGCAAGAAGATATTTTTTGATCACAATGCGCTCGCTGGGCCGCGTTACTTGTCGCCGCCGGAGGAGGCGGAGGCCGCGGGGGCAGGCGCGGGAGCCGGTGCTGGGGCAGCCGCTGGCGTCGTTGAGGGTGTGGTCGTTGCAGGCGCGGGCGAAACGGCCGCGCTGTCGGTGGCGGGCTTGCCGCTGGTGTTGGAGCCGCCGTTACGGAAATCGGTCACGTACCAACCCGAGCCTTTGAGCGCGAAGCCGGCTGCGGAAATTTTCTTGAAGTATTTGTCGCTATTGCACTTGGGGCAGGCCTTGATCGGCGCGTCGGCAAGTTTTTGCATGTGGTCGTTTTGGTAACCACAGTCAGGGCAGGCGTACTCGTAAATTGGCATGATCGTTGGTGAAACCGAGGTGTCGGGCGAAGACAAAATGGACGCTAAGCCCTTGATTATACGGGCGCAGGCACCGGTTTTGTGCGGTGCGGGAAGGTTTATTCGTGGCGTTACGTGGTCCGCGTTTGGGCGTGTAGGCGCACCGAAGCCGCCCGCATGCGACCAGCAGCGGGCACGCGCCCCCGAGCAGCGGGTAAATCGCTGGGCACCGAGGCGTTAAGTCCGTAACATGCATAGCAAAGACGGAGACAAAACTATGGCACTTCAGTATCTCTGGTGGATCGCCGCCGCCATCTTAGTCGGCGTGGAAATGATGACGGGCACCTTTTACTTGCTGGTCGTGGCGCTGGCGTGCGTGGCCGGCGGCGCGGTCGCAGCGTCCGGTTACGACATGGGCTGGCAGTGGGGAGCCGCTGCGCTCGTCGAAGTATTGGGCACGCTGGCGATCAATCGCTGGAAGCGAACGCACATGACTAAGCCGAAGCTCTCGAACAACCTCGATATCGGCGGCAAAGTGAGTGTTTTGTCGTGGAACGAGGACGGCACCGCACGCGTGGCGTATCGTGGAACGCAATGGGACGCGGTGCTCGAATCGCCGTCAACGCCTCGGCGCGAACAAATGGTGATTGTCGACATGCGCGGTGCGCTGCTCGTGCTCGGGCCGGTGGCAATATGAATCTCGCGCATGTACTTCACATCGTTTTGCGGAAGGCATAAGCATGGCTGATCCGAACAAACCGGGCGGTGGAGACGCATTTAATGCGCTCATGAAAGAGGCGGGAGCGCAGATCGCGGCCCGTCTGAAGGCGGCGGCCGACAAGAAATCGGGCAAGCGCGCGACCACAAGCGCGGACGGATCTGCCCCCGCCATGGGCGACGGCGGTGATATGTCGAGTGCGGCGAGCAAGGCGGGCGCGTCGGTAACGACGGCCGTTCCGACACCGCATCACGGCCTAGAGCCTGACCGTCCAGAGTGGGACGTGGTGAAGATCGCCAAGAGGTTGGCGATTGGCGGCGTTGCCACCTACGCGTTTCTGAAAATTTTAGGTATCAGCAAATACGTCTCTATCAACGGGACCAACTATAGTTTTAATGGGGAGTCAGACATCATGAATAGTCTGTTTGGGTCGATTGTTCCGCTGGCGATTTTTATCGTCGGCATCATTTTTGTCATCAAGGCGATTCGCGTGGTGCCACAGCAGCGCGCGTTGGTGGTGGAGCGGCTCGGGCGCTTTGATCGCATCCTTGAGCCGGGGCTTCGCTTCACGATTCCGTTTGTGGATCGCGTTTCGGCGCGGCATGACTTGCGCGAAGTGCCGCTGGACGTGCCGAGCCAAGTGTGTATCACCAAGGACAACACGCAGTTGCAAGTCGACGGCATTTTGTATTTTCAGGTGACCGACCCGAAGCTTGCGACGTACGGTTCATCGAACTACATCGTGGCGATTACGCAGCTTGCGCAGACCACGCTTCGCAGTGTCATCGGCAAACTTGAGCTCGATAAGACGTTCGAAGAGCGCGACACGATTAACCACGCGGTGGTGAATTCGTTGGATGCGGCGGCTTCGAACTGGGGCGTGAAGGTTCTGCGCTATGAGATCAAAGATTTGACGCCGCCAAAAGAAATTTTGCATGCGATGCAAGCGCAGATTACGGCTGAGCGTGAGAAGCGCGCGTTGATCGCGGCGTCCGAAGGGCGCAAGCAAGAGCAGATCAATATCGCGATGGGCCAAAAAGAAGCGGCGATTGCCAAATCCGAAGGCGAAAAGATTTCCAACATCAATCAAGCGCAAGGCGAAGCGTCGGCAATTTTGGCCAAGGCCGAAGCAAACGCGGAAGCTATCCGCAAGATTGCAATGGCCATCGAATCGCAGGGCGGTCTGCAAGCTGTGAATTTGAAAGTGGCGGAGCAGTACGTCGCCGCATTGGGCAACATCGCCAAGGTCGGAAACACGATTGTCGTGCCGCAAAACATGGCGGACATTGCAAGCTTGGTCACCACCGCTACGAGCGTGTTGAAGCTGCAAAAGCCCTAACCGGCGGCCGTGGGCGGGGCTGCGTAGGGCGGGCACTGCCCGCCTTGTAACCCCCGGCGGGCAGTGCCCGCCCTACGAAATTCACTGCCTTCAAACGAGGAATCAGACATGAACACTATGACTACAGTTCAGACGACGTTTCGCGCGTTGACGCCGCCCGCTACTGGTTCGCTTCGTCGCACCGCGATACTCGTTGCTGCAAGTGGCGCACTGTTGCTCTCCGCCTGCGGCGATATTTCGATTTCGTTTGGTGACCCCAATGCGGTCGTTGGAAGCGGCGTTCGTGCCAGCGAGTCGCGCGCCGTTGCCGCGTTTACCGCGATTGATGCGTCCGGTGTGGGTAGTCTTAAATTACGTGTCGGTGACGCCGAAGGGTTGAAGATTACGGCTGACGATAATTTGTTGCCGAAGATTAAATCTGAGGTGAAAAACGGCGTGCTGATTCTCTCGTCGACGTCGGCGGTGCATTCAAAGAATGACATCGTCTATGAAGTCACTGCCAAGTCGATTCAGCGCATCGAGAACTCCGGAACGGTGTCAATTGACGCCAGCGGATTTAACGGCGGCACACTCAAGATTGACACCTCCGGCGTCGGCAGCACGCTCCTCGCGGGCAGGGTGGAGTCGTTGAAGGTGGACCTTTCCGGCGTCGGCAGCATTGACGCGGAGCATTTGGTTGCGGACAAGGTGGATGCGCAGTTATCGGGAGTCGGCAGCGGCACCGTACGCGCAGAGAAGTCGATTCGCGCGGACGTGAGCGGTGTCGGCAGCCTCAGCTGGAAAGGCGCAGCGACAGACGTTTCGACGTCTGTGAGCGGTGTTGGGCGTGTGAGTAAAGATTAACGTTAAAGCAGCTTTACGTACCGAGCGACCGCCTGGCGGTCGTTAGAGGCTTATTTTTGCAATAGTCGATAAGCGATAAAACGGCCTTTGAAGCATTGCAGGGCAGTCGATAGAGGCAAAAAGCTGCCTGATTCACGCAAACGCGCGCTAGATGTCGGTCGCGAGCCGCTGTCCTTGTGTAACTGCTTGTTTTTTGGCATAATTTCGTGCTTTGCTGCGTGGCTTGCTGCGTAGTTTCAACCACCGCTCACCCTTTCACGTATCTCGGCTCGGCGCGAAATTCATCAGAAATTCGCAAATCACCAGCTCGGGGCGCCGTGAAAACCGAAGGAATATCTATGAAAACCGGAATCCACCCAGAATATCGCGATGTTGTGTTCCACGACACCGCTGCCAACGTGAAATGGACGACCCGTTCCACGCTGCACACCAGCCGCAAAATCACGATGGATGACGGCAAAGAATACCCCTTGGTCATTCTTGAGATCTCGAGCGCCTCGCACCCGTTCTACACGGGCAAACAGCAGCGTATTCTCGACACCGCCGGCCGCGTTGAGCGCTTCAACAAGAAATACGCGAAGAAAGCTACGGCCTAATAGCCCGTTCTTCGTCAGTGATTCGCAAACGAGGCAGCCGCGCGCTGCCTTTTTTGTTTGCGAAACTTATTGCGCCGCATTGATGTCATTATTGACACCGTATCGCCCTCACTGACCGCTCGCCAATCGTCACTCATGCAAGCCCGCATCGCCCACCAACCCACCGACCGTAACAAGGCGCGCTGGAAGTCATGGGCGCTGTTTGCGCTAATTGGGTTTTGGATGCTCTCGGGCATCATGGGGCGCGATCCGTGGAAGCCCGATGAGCCGATCTACATTGGAATATTGCAAAGCCTTCTTGATGCGATGACGGGGCTTTCGACCGACGCCTCGGATTGGTGGCGGCCAGCGGTCGCGGGTGAGGCGCAAGACGGCGAAATCATTCTGATTCATTGGATCAACGCGCCATTTATTTTGCTGGCGCAAACGCTACTTCCGCTGCACGAAGCCGCGCGTGTCAGCTCCGTATTGTGGGCTGCACTGGGCGTGGCGTCGCTGGCGTTTGCAGCAAGACGCTGGAGCGGCGGGCACATTTCGTATCTCGCCGCAATCATTGCGATTGGCTGCGTCGGGTTATACGACCGCGCACATAGCTACGTGCCGGACATCACCGTGTTTGCTGCCGTCGCCATCGGAATCTTGGGCTGTGCGAGTTTGGCCGACGCACCACGCCGCGCGACAGCGTTGTTTACAGCGGCCATCGTCGCAGCGTTTGCCGCGCGCTCGGCGTTGGGTTTTACGGTTATCGCGCTACCGCTCGTGGCGCTGTGTTTTGTGCCGGTGTATTCGATGCACCGCGTGGCGATCGTCCGCGCGCTGATATTTGGTGGCGTGATTTGTGCGTTGTGGCTGGTTGCGTTTTCGCTACGCGACGCCGAGGGTTTTGCGGCGTGGGGTGACATGTCGTTTGGGCTCAAGCTGGAGGGCCGTGAGGCGTTCGGCCCTACGTTTTATTTGGGCACATTGCTGTGGTTTGCTTGGCCCGCGTGGCCCATCGCGGTGTGGCTTGTGAGCCTGCGCGCGCGCGGCTTTGGCGGCGGTTGGCAGCGCGGCGAAGTGATTGGGCCGGTGGTGTTTTTGCTGTGTGGCTACGTCGCGATTGCGAGCCTCACCGAGCCACGCGCGACGCACACGCTCTACCTCTTGCCACCGTTCGTCGTGTTGGCTGCGTTTGGCGTAGATACGCTCAAGCGCACGTGGTACGCGCTGATCGATTGGTTCGGCATTTTGGTGTTGGGCATAACGGCGGTGGCCGTCGTGTTGGTCGCGTGCGCGCTGTACTTCGGATGGCCGCCGATGATGGCTGATTGGCTCATCATGACCTACGTGCCGGGCTTCAAGGGCAACGCGCCTTGGGTGGGTTATGGCGTGGTGTTGGTCGCGTTTGTGATTTGGATTGCATTGATTCAACCGGCGGATCAGCATGCGCGCCGCGCGTTGATCAACTGGGCTGGTTGCGTCACGTTTTTGTGGATTGTGGCGCAAGCGCTGCTAATCTCGCCGGGCAACTACATCAAGGGCTATCGTGGCGTCTTCACCGAGCTTGCCAAGCATTGGCCAAGCGCCGGTTGCGTGAATTCAATCGAGATTTCCACCTCACAAGCTGCGATGCTGCGCTACCACGCTGGTTTGCTAATCGACCCGATCGACGCGGCATCGGAATCCACCTGTGATTTCATTTTGATGCAACGCTATCGCGGTGATCCGATTTCCCTCCCGTCTCCCGAATACACGCTGCGCTTTCGGGGCAACCGTCCCGGCGATAATGCCGAGGCGTTCGAACTCTACGGGAAGTCCCCCATCTCGCAAGGCATAGAAAAGGCCAAAACACCATGAAATTCGTTGATGAAGCCTTTATTGATTTAGTCGCTGGCGATGGCGGCAACGGCATGGCGTCGTTTCGTCGTGAAAAATTTATTCCGCGCGGCGGACCTGACGGCGGCGACGGCGGACGCGGCGGCAGCATTTACGCCGAAGCCGATGAAAACATCAACACGCTGATCGACTACCGATTCGCGCGTATTCACCGCGCGCACAAAGGAGGCAACGGCGGCGGCGCGGATTGCTACGGCGCGGGCGCGGACGATGTAACGCTTCGCATGCCGATTGGCACCGTGATCACCGACGCTGAAACCGGCACGGTACTCGCCGATTTGACGCACCACGGAGCGCGCGAACTCATCGCCAAAGGCGGCGCAGGTGGCCTCGGCAACTTGCATTTCAAGTCGAGTACGAATCGTGCGCCACGGCAAAAAACCAATGGCGAAGAGGGCGAAAAACGCCGCGTGCAGCTTGAGCTAAAAGTGCTCGCAGACGTGGGCTTGCTGGGTTACCCCAATGCGGGTAAGTCGACGCTCGTGCGCTCTGTGAGCGCAGCGAAACCGAAGGTCGCGGACTATCCGTTCACCACGCTCGCGCCGAGCTTAGGCGTAGTTCGGATCGATTACGGTCGCAGCTTCGTGATCGCCGATATTCCCGGCCTGATCGAAGGTGCCGCAGAAGGCGCTGGCCTCGGGCACCAATTTTTGCGCCACTTGCAACGCACAAAATTGATCCTTCATTTGGTCGACATTGCACCTTTCGATCCGGCCGCGGACCCCGTGAAAGAAGCACGCGCACTCGCCGCCGAGCTGAAAAAATACGACAGCGTTTTGTTTAACAAACCGCGTTGGCTCGTCTTCAACAAAGTCGACATGCTCGAAAAAGACGAAGCCGATACCCGCATTCAAGATGCGCTGCGTCGCTTGCGCTGGACCAAACCTTGGTACGCCATCAGCGGCCTGAATTCATCCGGCACGCAGGTGTTGGTGCACGCGATTGGCGAGCATTTGGCTGCTGCTACCGCCGCGATCGCTGCGAAAAACGCGGCCAAGGGTGCTTCAAAAGTCGCGGCCACCAAATAGCCTTAGGGCGCGTACTGTCCGCGTTGTGCACGACGGCGGGCACTACCCGCCCTACACAAACGATCTCGACGAACATGTCCTCCACTGACCTTCTGAAATCCACCAAACGCGTCGTCGCCAAAGTTGGCAGCGCGCTCGTCACCAACGGCGGCGCGGGGCTGGACCGTTCCGCAATTGCGCGCTGGGCGTCTGACGTGGCGGCGCTGCGCGCCAGTGGCGTTGAGGTGGTGTTCGTGTCGTCAGGTGCCGTCGCCGAGGGCATGGCACGCCTAGGTTGGAGCGAGCGCCCCAAGGCGATGCCGGAGCTTCAAGCTGCTGCCGCCGTGGGGCAAATGGGTTTGGTGAATGTGTACGAGCAAGCGTTTGCCGCGCACGGGTTACACACCGCGCAGGTGCTCCTCACGCACGAAGACTTGGCTGATCGAAAGCGCTACCTCAACGCGCGTTCAACGCTCCTCGCGCTCTTGAAACACAACGTCATTCCAATCATCAACGAGAACGACACCGTGACTACCGACGAAATTCGGTTTGGTGATAACGACACGCTCGGTGCGCTGGTGGCTAACCTGGTTGATGCGCAAGCGTTGGTGCTGCTCACTGATCAGCGCGGTCTCTACACCGCCGACCCGCGCAAGGACCCGGCCGCACAATTCATCGCGGTGGGGCGCGCCGACGACGTGCAGTACGAGGCAATGGCTGGCGGAACGGGCACCGGCATTTCACGCGGCGGCATGCTCACCAAAATTCTTGCGGCGAGACGTGCGGCGAACACCGGCATCCACACCGTGATTGCCAGCGGTCACGAGCCGGACGTGTTGCAACGTCTGCTCAAAGGCGAATCCATCGGCACGCTGCTCTACGCGCCGGAGCCAAGCCTCGCCAAACGCAAAAGTTGGCTCGCCGATCACTTGCAATTGCGCGGCCGCGTCACGCTGGACGCGGGCGCGACCAAAGCGTTGCTGCACGGCGGCAAGAGCTTGCTGCCGATTGGCGTGATCGCGGTTTCCGGCGATTTTGAGCGCGGCGAAGTGATCGGTTGTATCGATGAGGCGGGCCGTGAGCTCGCGCGCGGTCTGACCAACTACAGCGCGAGCGAGACCTTGAGGATCATGCGAAAGCCCTCATCTGAAATCGAAGCGGTGCTAGGCTACGTGGACGATGATGAACTCATTCACCGGGATAATCTCGTAGTCACTGGCTAACGTCGCTGGGTGGGGTTCACACCCCTTTCGTTTTTGTAGATAACCGCAAAGACCATGACTCGATTCTTCATCTCCCTCCTTGCATTTTTCGGCGTGCTCGGCTTCGCGCCTGCCGCAACCGCGCAAGCGCCTTTGCCACGCCAAGCCGCGCCGGGCCTGCATGGTGCCGTCCCAAGCCTTGCGCCAATCGTCAATCAAACGGCTGCGGGTGTAGTGAATATTTCCACGCTTTCGCGCGGTGGCGATGCGGACAATCCGATGTTCAACGACCCGTTCTTCAAGCGATTTTTCGGCGTGCCGGATCGTCCGCGTGAAGCGCAGGCCTCGGGCTCTGGCGTGATCGTTGATGCGGCTAAAGGCTACATCCTGACCAACCATCACGTCATCAAAGGCGCGAGCAAAGTCGTCGTCACGCTGCGTGATCGGCGTGAGCTCACCGCGAAGCTCATTGGCACCGACCCCGCGACCGACATCGCGTTGCTGCAAATTCCCGCCGAACGGCTCACCGCGGTGAAAGTGGGCGAATCGGACGCGTTGCAAGTGGGCGACTACGTGCTCGCGATTGGCAACCCGTTTGGTGTCGGTCAGACGGTGACCTCGGGTATCGTGTCTGCGCTTGGACGTGCCGGGTTGAACATAGAAGGCTTCGAGGATTTCATCCAAACCGACGCATCGATTAACCCCGGCAATTCCGGTGGCGCGCTCATCAACTTGCGTGGCGAGCTCATCGGCATCAACACCGCGATCATCGGACCGTCCGGCGGCAACGTCGGTATTGGATTTGCGGTGCCCACGAACATGGCGATGCGGGTGATGGATCAGCTAGCCCGCTTCGGCGAAGTAAAGCGCGGCGGCATCGGAATCGCCGCAGTGGGTGAAGTCAATCAAGAAATCGCAAAAGAGCAACGCTTGCCTGCCATCGAAGGCGCAGTCATCAACACCGTCATTTCCGGCAGTCCCGCCGACAAGGCCGGCGTGAAGAAAGGCGACGTCGTCGTCTCAGCCAATGGCCGCGCCGTGCGTACGGGCTACGACCTTCGCAACCAACAGGCGCTCATCCCGATTGGTCAGGCGCTCGACCTCACAATTATTCGAGGCGGCAACACACGGAATGTGCGTGTGACCATCGAAACACCGGCGCGTGCACAAGGTTTGCGCCCGCAAAAAATTGACGACATTCCCG
Organism: Casimicrobium sp.; assembly: GCA_040079845.1. Lineage (GTDB taxonomy): Bacteria > Pseudomonadota > Gammaproteobacteria > Burkholderiales > Casimicrobiaceae > Casimicrobium. The sequence goes on from JBEBJR010000007.1 coordinate 166,047, forward strand.
GTGTAGAACTCGCGAGCATTCCGAAAGAACTCAATCAACGCGGCGTCTATGTGTTGACCGTACCACCGAGCAGCGAGGCCTATCAAATTGGCCTGCGCGACAACGACATTTTGCTAGGCATCAACAACGCCTACGTCCAGTCGCCGGACGATGTTCGCCGCGCAATTCGTGACGCCAATCGCTTCGTCATTTTCAATTTGCAACGCGGCGACAATCGGATTGACCTGCGTGCGCGCAAGTCTGCAACACAGGGCACATAATCCTGCTGTCTGTTTATCGCTCATTCTTCACCGGCAAAAAATATGCAATATCGTCGTCTCGGCCGCTCTGGCCTTAAAGTCTCCGAACTCTCGCTCGGCTCGTGGGTTACCTACGGCTCGCAGGTAGACACCAAGGCTGCGGTGGAATGCATGGCTGCGGCGTGGGACGCGGGTGTCAATTTCTTTGACAACGCCGAGGCATACGCCAAGGGCATGTCGGAAACCATCATGGGCGGCGCGCTCAAGCAGCTTGGATGGCGACGCGCGCAGGTGATCGTTTCGACGAAATTTTTCTGGGGCTTGAACGACGGCCCGAACGAGAAAAACACGCTCAATCGCAAATACCTAATGCAGGCCATCGATGGTTCATTGAAACGATTGCAGCTCGATTACGTCGATCTTGCGTTTTGCCATCGTGCCGACCCGAATACGCCGATTGAAGAGACCGTGCGCGCGATGAGCGACATGGTCACGCAAGGCAAAGTGCTCTACTGGGGCACGAGCGAATGGACGGCCGACGAAATCCGCGCCGCGTACGAGATCGCCGAGCGGCATCACTTGCACAAACCCGTGATGGAGCAGCCGCAATACAACCTTTTCGCGCGCGAAAAAGTAGAGAAGGAATACGCACGTCTCTACGCCGACATCGGCCTCGGCACCACCATTTGGAGTCCGCTGGCGTCTGGGCTTCTGAGCGGGAAATACAAAAACGGCGTGCCAGCCGACAGCCGCGCGGCACTGCCGGGCTACGAGTGGATTGCCGAACGCGTGTCGGACGCCGCAAAGCTTGCCGCTGTTGAAAAACTGCGTCCGATCGCGGGTGATTTGGGCTGCACCATTTCGCAACTCGCGCTCGCGTGGTGCCTGAAAAACCCGAACGTATCGACCGTCATCACCGGCGCGTCGCGCGTGAGCCAAGTCGCGGAGAACATGAAAGCGTTGGCCGTCGTCCCGAAGCTCACGCCGGAACTCATAAAAGTCATCGAGACGGCGACCCAGCTATAGCGCCGCAGAGCCGACGCGCGTGTTGAACGCCCACCACGTCCGTACGCAGGCGACGGATTTCGCGCGTTCGCGTTTCGGTAAATTTTCGCTTGGCGCGCTCGTGGTGGCGATGTGCGCGTTCGCCGCAATGCAGTACCGCGCGAACACCTATCCTGCCGATTGGCCCGCCTTGGCCGATGTTGCGCGTGGCGGCGCGAACGGGCCCAACTGTCCGGACTTGACCGGCACCTATGTGTTGCACGCGTCGAACGACACCTGTTGCGGCTTCGACCAGCATTCGACGTTTCTTGCCGATGCGCTCGATACCGATCCGCAGATGCCGTGGCGCACCGTGGCCGTCAGCGGCATCGCCGGCCGAGGGCTCACGCTGACGTTCGAGCGTGACGTTCCTCTCGGCAGTGCAGCGCCACCCCGCTCCGTCGCGGTCGTGCCCTACGGTTCACGCTATCACTGCGAAGCGGGCTGGCTCGTTGGCGCGCCCGTACCCGTGTTCCTCTACCCAACGCCGTCGGACCTCGATCAACGCACAAGGCGACGCGCGGGCACGCTGCCCAGCCACTTCCGGAAAGACATCAACGGCGCGTTGGTGGCGCGCGCGGATGCACGCGAAACCTTGCGATACGCGACCAGCAAAGGTTCGGCGATCAGCGTCCCATACGGCAGTTACATCGCACCGAAATGGGCGCGATGGAAGCAGGTCACGCCCGTCGCTGAACGGTCGCTCGACGCCACACCAGTCGGGGTGGAGAAAAATGCCGTAGTTGAACCGTCCGTGTCTTCGGTCGAATCCCTCGCGCGCGGACACCTGCGAGCAGGCGTGCTGCCCGGCCCGTTGCTGAAAAACAGCGAAGTCTTCGTGTTCACGATCTACAGCGACACCGATGCCGGAATCGCCGAAACACTGCAAGCAATGCAGGTCGACCCCGCGCTGACGACGGTCACACTCAACAGCAAAGTCAAAAACAGCGTGGGCTTAGTCGAAGCCACGATTGCATTTCGACTGGCGACGGCAGACGCAGCCACTGCCACTGCAAAGTAAGATTGTCGCTGTCAGATACAGCTATTCGCATCAACCGACCGCCAGGTGGTCGTTGTAGGGCATTTATAGCGATTGTTGATAAATGCAATAAAACGCCTGAAACGCCCGCCCGCTGGTCGTTGGTGGCATAGAGCTGTAGGGTGCATACGCGAAGCGTCATGCACCGGTCGCGCGCAGTGGCGGTTTTGGTTTTCGTGGCTTGCTGCGTGTGCGACCGTTGGCATGAGTCCCGAACAATCGTGCGTGCCAAAGCGTCGTGACGGAGTAGGGTGGGACGCTCGCGGTCCCGCCTCGTGACATTGCCGAAGGCTGTTCAAAAGACCGATTCGTCAAGCCACCGCATTCGGCGGCACCGCAAGCGTGCCGCCCTTGTATCTTTAGAACTGTAGTGGATAGCGTCTGCTACAAGAAGCGAAGAGAGCTTGATTCCGCCCTTAGGATCTAATCCTGTGCCGTAGATAA
>JBEBJR010000053.1:0-10256 GCA_040079845.1 Casimicrobium sp.
CGGTCATCTCGTATCGGCTCATCCAACGCTCCCTTCCAGAAGCATTGAATCAAACTTAAACCGCTTTGGGAATCCCGTTTATGAGTTCACGGCCTAGTTCCGAACGCGACCAAATTTTAGGCCGAGTTTCCGGTAAAGCCCCAACAGCCGTTCAAAAAATGCCCATTCGGACGGATAGGCATCATGGCGCACTTCGGGGCGGGCGAGATAGTCCTCAAACTTCTCTTCGCTCCAGCCCATTTTCTTTAGGAAATATTGCTTGTCCGCGTCCAAATCGCGCTGGCTGGGATAGGCGATTTCGCCCATTTTCTGCATCGCTTCGTCGCGGGACATCTGCCCAGTCATCACCAACGTCGCCAGATGCGGCTTGCGCTTATCATACCCAAATTTGCGCGGCAGCATGTACCCCTGCCAGAACCGCGTGAAGACCGATTCATAGTGCTTATAAGCATAGGGCTTATAGCCATAATCACGCTGCAACTCGGCAATCGCATCATCTTTGCGGTAATCGATATAATCGAGAAATGCGATCCAATGCGCACGGTCAATCAGAAGGTGTTTGGCGTATTTCAATGTGCCGATGGCGGGAAATGTCTTGATTTTTGGACCACCGAATTTCTTGGAAATGGCGACAATGTTACGCTTATCCAGCTTATGCCATGTCCATTCGCCGGGCATCCGCATCCCCTCGGTCGCCATGTTGGAACCAGCGAGAATATAGTGCAGCCCGTATTTTGCCGCCTGGGTATAGACGACACCGGCAAGCGCGTTGTCATACAGAACCTCGACATCGCGGACATCGGCTGCAAACATCGCCTCCATCAGGCCGCGAATTTCGGGCCATTCGATGACATGCGTATAGAGGTCGACATCCAGTCCGCGCACCAGATTGGCGATGTTGTTGGCCGCAACCTCTGCGTTCCAGCCACTGTCCATATGCACAGCCAGCGGGCGCAGGCCGAGCTGCTTGGCTTTGATAAGCGTGAAGCTGCTATCGACGCCGCCCGACACACCGATGATGCAATCATAGGGCTTGCCGCGACCATTTTCTTTAACCTTGACGACGAGTTCATCCAGCTTGCGTCGCCGCGCCACCGGATCGGGATCGACAAAGTGATCAAGCCGCACCAGAAACTCGGTGCAGTAATTGCACACGCCTTCGTCGTTGAACACGATGTCAGCTGCGGTATCGTCCATGATACAGCGGGTGCAAACGCGGTGATTGCCGGGATACATTATTGGTTTTCCTTAGAACTAACCGGTTCAAGCGCGCTGCCCCTACACCATTGAACGGGGTTGGCCAAGCTGCTATCGGCCCCGTCATAAACAGGACATACAAGCAATTCATGGAAGCAGCGCGGGCAGGCCGCTACCCTTAAATACTGAATGGAATACAGAAAACCGATGATCCCCTTTATCGATCTAAAAAGCCAGTTTGCCCGCATCCAAACAGACGTCGAAGCAGCGATGCTGGCGGTCGTTCGCAGCGGCCAGTTTATTCTCGGCCCTGAGGTCGCCAAACTTGAAGCGCGGCTGGCAGATTATGTAGGCGCAAAGCATTGCATTTCGTGCGCGTCTGGCACCGATGCGTTGGTCATGGCGTTGATGGCCAAGGGCGTTGGCCCGGGCGATGCGGTTTTTACCGTTCCGTTCACCTTTATGGCGAGTGCAGAAGCGATTGCGACCGTCGGCGCGACGCCGATTTTCGTTGATGTCCAGGCGGATAGCTTCAACATGGATCCAGCGGCGTTATCGCGCGCAATTGAGGCGCTCGCGAAAGCTGATCCTTCGATTCATCCGCTGCCGCGCTTGCCAGACGCCGAGCTAAAGGCGCTGAAGCCCAAAGGCGTGATTGCGGTTGATCTGTTCGGACTGACCGCGGATTATGTTGCAATCAATGCGATTGCCGCCGCCAACGACCTTTTTGTCATCGAGGACGCGGCGCAAAGCTTTGGCGCTAGTGCCAATAATGCGCGGTCGGGTTCGCTGGCTGAAATCGCCTGCACCTCGTTCTTTCCGGCCAAGCCTTTAGGCTGCTATGGCGATGGCGGTGCGATTTTTGTCAATGATGATGCGCTCGATAATATCCTGCGCTCGATCCGTGTCCATGGCCAAGGCGACGACAAATATGAAAATGTCCGTATGGGCATTACCGGCCGGCTTGACGCGGTGCAGGCTGCAGTATTGCTGACTAAACTCGACATTTTCGATGATGAGATGGATCAGAGGCAGCGTGTCGCCAGTGGCTATGCCGCTGCACTGGCGAGCGAAGGCATCGATGTCATTGCCCCTGTCATTCCAGCGCATCATTCCAGCGCTTGGGCGCAATATACCGTCACAGCCCGCGATGCAGCGGCACGCACCGAGTTCCAACAGCGCCTGAACGCCAAAGGCATCCCGACAATGATTTATTATCCAAAGGCGCTGCACCTGCAAAAAGCATTTGCCAATTTGGGCTATCAAACGGGTGATTTTGTTGTGTCAGAAGACCTGACCAGCCGCGTTTTCAGCCTGCCGATGCACCCGTATTTGAGCGATGCGGCGATCGTCGATATTGTTGCAGCGATGCACGATTAGGTGCATCGCGCAGCACGCTCAGCCTAGCTAAAGGCCAAAACGTGCTCCACCACCTGTTCGATCTCATCGCCGGTTAGCTCCGCGAACATCGGAAGCGACAATTGACGGCTAGCGATTCCTTCGGTCACGGGGAAATCCCCGACTTTGTGCCCAAGATTGGCATAGGCCTGCTGCAAATGGACGGGGATTGGGTAATGGATGCCGGTCTGAACCGATTGTTCGTTCAGCCAGGCTTGCAACCGGTCGCGCTCGTCATGGAACACACCAAAGATGTGGAAGACATGTTTGCGGTCGGGTAGAGCGTGGGAATGCTGGATCGCATCGCCGAGCAAGCTTTGATACTGCGCCGCATGTTCCCGTCGCGCTTCGGTCCATTTGTCGAGGTAACGCAATTTGACGCGCAGGATAGCGCCCTGAATGCCGTCCATCCGGTAGTTGTAAGCGACCATTTCATGATGGTATTTCTTGGTCTGACCCCAATCGCGATACAACCGCATCCGCTTTGCAAGTTCTGGATCGTTGGTAATCGCCATGCCGCCCTCACCATAGGCGCCCAGATTTTTGCCGGGATAAAAGCTAAAACAGCCAACAGCACCGATGCCGCCAACGGGTGTGCCCTTATACTGCGCTAAATGCGCCTGCGCGGCATCTTCGATCAGTGGCAGATTATGGCGGTTGGCGATGTCCATAAGCGCATCCATATCCGCGGCCTGTCCATAAAGATGCACTGGCATAATCGCTTTTGTTTTGGGCGTAATCCGCGCCTCGACCTGGGCTGGATCCATTGTCATTGATGCCGGATCAACGTCAACAAAGACCGGCGTTGCGCCGCAATACGATATGGCTGCGGCGGTTGCGGTGAAGGTCATCGTAACGGTGATAACTTCGTCACCCGGGCCAACGCCTGCGGCGAGCAACGCCAGATGCAATGCGCTAGTTCCCGTGTTAACGGCGACGCCATATTTCGCGTTGTGCGCCGCTGCAAACTCATTCTCGAACGCTTCAACTTCAGGCCCAAGGACATAAGCCGCGCTGTCTAGCGTTTTCAGGACAGCTTCATTGATTTCATCCTTTATCGAGCGATATTGCGCCTGCAGGTCGAGAAATTTAATGGTCATAGGGATTTCCGTTTTTCTATTTTCAGATGAGTTTTTAAAGCTTAACCGGCGCGCCATTGCCTTCGAGCGAACGGTTGGCAGCTTCCAGTATTTTGACCATCAACAGCCCCTCTGCACCGGCGGTGATCGGCGTTTCGGTGCCTTCGATACAGTTGGCGAAATGCGACACTTCAACGCCCAACGCTTCGGCATCGCTAATCTTTGGCACCCATAGGTCACCCGTGCGGTAGCTGATAAGCAATTTGCGGACATCATCTGGGGTCTCGGTGACTTGGATGCCCTTGTCGTAAAGCTTGATTTTCTCGCTGACCTCAAGATCGTCATAGACGATCATTTGGCTAGCCCCGCCAACCAGCGTCCGCCGGATTTTGACAGGCGAAAGCCAGTTGACGTTGATATGCGCGATAACATTTTCGAAAAATACGGTTAAAAAGCCGACATATTCCGGCTGGCCCGCCATCTGGCTACGGCCTGTCGCGGAAACCATCTGGGGCTTTTCCTTGATGATGTAAGACATGATCGACAAGTCATGCACTGCCAGATCCCACAGCACATTGACGTCGGGTTGAAACAGGCCAAGATTGACTCGTGTCGAGTCATAATAACGCACTGGGCCGAATTCAGGTTTATCGATCAATTCCTGCATTTTGCGAACTGCGCCGGTATAGACGAACGTGTGGTCAACCATCAGAACAAGGTCGCGCTTTGCGGCCTCAGCGATCATAATTTCGGCCTGTTCAGCGGACGAGGCCATTGGCTTTTCTACCAAAACGTGTTTGCCAGCCTGTAATGCTGCCATCGCGAGGTCGAAATGTGTATGAACGGGCGTCGCAATAATTACCGCATCTACATCCGGAGCATTGATAAGGTCAGCGGCGTCCTGAACTGTGCGCGTTCCAGGGTATAATGCCGCAACTTTCGCTAGCTTCGATGCGTCGCGATCAGCGACACAACAAACGTTGGTTGCTGAATTCGCCATGAAATTTCGCACAAGATTTGGGCCCCAATAGCCAAATCCGATCACGCCCACATTAATCATTGTATGCTCCTAAAGCCTTTGCCGCAGTCGATTTGCGGCACATCAAAATTCAAGCCGCAATTACCGGCGCTGCGTTAACCGCGCTGGAACCCCTGCGACGGTCGCCCCTTCTGGCACGTCTTTCGTCACAACTGCCCCAGCACCAACAAGGGCGCCTTTACCAACGGTTATTCCACCCATTATGACACTGCCAGATCCAAGCGATGCGCCATTACAAATGCGTGTCGAAACAAGCGTCCAGTCGTCCTCGGTTTGTAACGAGCCATCCGGATTGGCGGCGCGCGGGGCAAGGTCGTTGATAAACATCACGCCATGTCCGACGAAAACCTCGTCTTCAATAGTCACCCCATCGCAAATGAAACTGTGCGACGAAATTTTACAGCGTGCGCCAATATTGGCACCCTTTTGAATTTCCACAAATGGCCCGATTTTCGTCTCATCACCTATGGTGCACCCATAAAGATTAACAAGGTCGGGTTGAAAAATCTTAACGTCATGACCCAGCGTCACATTGTTCAGCGGCATAGAACTTCCTTTTTAGTTCGCTTCGGATCGGGCCGAGAGCGCCGCCGCATAAAGCGAATCATAGGCGTTGGCCATAGCTGTTGCGCTAAATTGCGATTCGACGACCATTTTCTGATCGGTCCCAAGACTTGCCAGCTGAACGGGCGACCGCAAAATTCGAATAGCCTCATTGGCCAAGACCACAGGATCGCGATCTGACCACGCAAAGTCATGGTCTTGCCGTAAATATTGGTGGTCCAGTTGTCGCGCAATTACCGGCTTTCCTGTTGCCGCAGTTTCAAGCGCAGCGATGCCTACGCGTGAACCAACCGCCAGAGTCAAAAAAAGGTCCATTGCCAATGCTGCATCTGCGGCGGAATCGACTTGGCCCGGAAGGTGAACGCGCCCGCCCATGTCATAACGAGCGATTTCAGTTTCGACTCTGCCGCGTTCCGGCCCTTCCCCGGCGATCACAAACTGCACATCCGGGCCGATTGCATCTGCAATTTGCTTGAAGACCGGAATAAAGCTCCAAGGCTCACGATCTGCCCGCAGCTGGCTAACTGTACCAACGACCAATCCGCAGCCGACAGGGATTCCAAGAGCTTGCCGCGCCGCTTTGGGATCGTTTGCGGATCGCGACGATGTGTCGACGCCATTTTCGATAATACGGAACAAAAGCTTTGGATTGCGCGCTAAAAATTCGTTCCAATAGGAATCTTCCGCCATCAGAGCCAGCGCATCGCGCTTTTTCAAAAGCATCGAATCAATCCATCGGCGATATTTGGGAATCGCCATGCCAACGGCGTGATAGGTCTCAACGATAACCGGTGAACGTCCCCGCGAAACCGTTCGAGCGAGCAACGCGAATGCGCCAAAGATCGAACCAAAAGTCAAATGGCAATGGAGGACATCCTGCGCAAATAGGAGTGTTCGATTTCGCCACACCCAAAACGGTATCGAAGCATAGATCGATTTCACCGATGTTGCTTGGCGGCTCAAGAAAGTCACATTGGCTTTTGGCGAAAGTCGGTTTTGCAGCAAATGCGGATCAACCTTTAGTCCGGCGATGACCGATACGTCATGGCCATTGGCGATCTGGACATTCGCCAAATCAATTACCACCCGTTCGCCGCCCCCCTTTGTAAACGCGGGTAAGATGTGGATAATTTTCATAGGATATTGCTTTGGCAGAAAACTGTGCGATTGGCCTTCGCGGATCGATGCAAACACGCCATCAGATGTGGCCAATGGACAGTATTTCGCTGAATTACAAGCATCGGTGATTGCTGCTCAGCGGGCAAGCAGCTTGGTATATTCAGCGCGCTCATGTGCATCCAAGGCCGCAGGGTCCAGCATTTCGCGTGCCCGTTCCCGCGCACCCATCCCCATTGCTTTGGCATAATTGCGATCGGTCAGCATCTTGCAGACAGCGGTTGCAAACGCTGCGACATCGCGAAACGGAACCAATTCTCCGGTCTTGCCGGTTTCCACTAGATCGCTTTGCCAGTCGAGATCATAGGCCGCTATCGGTGCCCCACCTAACGCCGCTTCTGACAAAGCGCGACCGGTCAGCGGCGAAACGACGCAAGCAGTGTGGGCGTTCAGTTGCGACAGTGATTTCTGGTTCTGGTTTCCGCCAAAGACGATTCGGTCGCCAACCCCCAGCTCATCTCCCAACGCCTGGAGCGCGGCGCGCATATCGCCGTCGCCTGCAAAGAATAACTTGGTATCATGCCCTGCCTTCACCGCAATTGAAAGGATGTGGATGGCGTCATCAGGAAACTTTACCGGTTCTAAGCGCCCAATGCACAACAAAAAGCGTCCTGGCTCGATTCCCAGTCGTGAGAATAATTCGCCGTCGGTGCCACGGTTCTCTGGCGGCATCAAATGTTCAAGCGCGAGTAGGTTCCCATAGCGGAAAATTGTCGTGTTTTCGGGTTTCGCCCCGCCCGATATGGCAAAATCGACATTGTCCTGATTGGGGGCCGCGATGATGTCCGCGCGCGGCATGACGAACAGTTCGATTTTTTTTTCAATCGCAACAGTGCGGAAAAAACGGGGGTAGACAGGGCGTCCGGTATTTTCGCGGACCTTGTCATTGTTGCCGTTGATTCTGATCAACATTGGCACACCAGTGACGGCTTTTAGCGCCAGCCCAAAGAGCCCCAAATAAAGCGGATCACCGACCCGGACCACGCGAATATTCTCGCGGCGGATCAGCGCCCAAAGGCTAAAGAACAGCCCGATTTGGCCGATGAGAAAGTTGAGCGGAAACAAAAACGAAAGCGACCTGAATCGACCGGCCTTGCCTTCGATGAATGTGTGCCTCTCACCCAGTTTATACCAAACCGGCTGGCCGAAACGCGGCGACCATGAATCACTAGTCAGCAACGACGCAAACGGGTGCACACTCCACACATGACGGAAAAATCCGTCAAGATCGCGGCAGGTGACAGAGTTCTCCATCCCGCGTTCGCGGATCATCTCAAGCGTATAGGACGCATCGAGCACCAGCAGCGAAGCTTTGCCTTCGGTTTCAGTCATGCCGCCCCTTTAATGCGCAATTGGCCCGTTGCAAGCCGGTTGACCTTGTCGCACGCTTGCCGCAAAGGCGCGGCAAATACACTATCGTCGCATTTTCTAAGGACATTCCATGACTCAGCCTGCACTCGAATCACTTTCCGGACGCAAAGTTATCGTTACCGGCGGCGCTGGTTTCGTCGGATCGCATCTGTGCGAAGGTCTTGCCGAAGTTGGCGCTCACGTCATTTGTATGGACGATTTGTCCGCCGGAAAGCGCGGCAATGTTGATCTGTTTGCTGGTCACAACAACTTCACCTTTGCGCATAAAGACATCTGCGATGATGATGCCGAGATGAAAGAGCTGTTCAAAGGCGTCGATACCGTTTTCCACAATGCCGCGTCGAAAAAGAACATCTGCCTTGATAATCCGGGCCGCGATTTGGATGTCAATGCGGGCGGCGCGTTAAACCTGTTGCGGCATTCGATGGATGCGGGCGTGCGCAAATTCGTCCATGCCTCAACCGGGTCAGTGTATGGCGAACCCAGCATTTTCCCGACAAAGGAAGATCATCCGTTCACGCCTGTATCCTATTACGGCGTGTCGAAGCTGGCGGGGGAGCGTTATGTTGATGTGTTCAACCGGCTCTATGGCCTCGACACCACCATCCTGCGTTACTTCCATGTCTACGGCCAAAGGCAGGAATCAAATGAATTTGGCGGCGTGGTTTCGATCTTTCTGCGCCGCATTACCGAGGGCAAGAACCCCATCGTGTTCGGCCATGGTGAACAGGTGCGCAGCTTTACCTATGTGAAGGATCTGGTCGCGGCCAACCTTGCGGTTGCAACCAATGCGGCGGCGACCGGCCAAGCGTATAACACCGCATCGGGTATCCGCGTGACGATCAACGAACTCGCCAAAGGCATGCTCGACATCCTCGACCCAGAGGGCAAGCTGGAGGTGGAACATGGCGATCCGTTGATCGGCGACATCATGGAGTTTGACGTTTCCAACGACAAAATCCGTACCGAAATGGGGCTGAGTTTTAATCAGGATTTTTGGGGCACGCTGCGCGCGGCATTGTCGGACAAAGACGCGTTTTTGGGTTCGCTGGAGAATTGAACAATCGAACTCGATACAGCAAAGGATAATCGCGGATGATCGGCAGCTGGAGCGATTTTAGGTGCTATGTTCACGCTGATGCGACCGGCCGAGGATCGCCGATCAGCCTGCGCAATATCGTTTTTGATCCTGTACTGCGGTTCCAGATTTTGATGCGGCTAGACGAATGGCTGCTCAACACCGGCAAACCAAAACTGCTGCGGTATGTCTTTCTGTTATGGTTTCGTCGCCTTTCGGTTCGGCTCGGCTTTAGCATGGGGCCAAATATCTTTGGGCCTGGTCTGGCTATCGTACATTACGGTACAATCGTGATTGATCCAACAACCCGCATTGGCAAGAATTGCCGCATTCATGTTGGCAGCCATATTGGCGGTGCTGCCCAATTTGTCGACGCAGCCGAAGTCCACAAATACTCTCCGCGTGTCGGAGACAACGTTTATATCGGCCCGGGAGCAAAGCTTTATGGGCCAATCGTGATCGGCGATAACTGCGTGATCGGCGCCAATGCGGTTGTTACGAAATCTTTCCCGCAAGCAGGGCTAACGCTGGCGGGTGTTCCGGCAAAGGTGATCGGCGAGGGTGGAACTGGCGACCGTGTGGTCAAAGCGGCCTAAGCGACTTTCTCGCCGACCGCGCACCAATACGGAAAGTCATCCGAAATACAGATATTGCCAAGGCCACTCGCGCGCATCATCGCTTCGATTTCGGTGCGGGTGAAGCGCTGCTCAAGCCTTGTGCCAAAACGATCAAGCGCGTCTGTCCGCATCATGTAAAAGCTTCTATTGCGATAACTCGATAACGGCCAGTTATCGATGTTGGCTCCCAAACTTTCTGTAAGCTTGGCGAGGCGCGCAATTGGCCAATAAATTGTCGCTGCCGCAATTTGGCTTAATACATACCGCACGCCATGAGGCTGCACCGCGATTACGCCGCGCAGCAACTCGCTCGCCTTCCACACCAAACGGAACCATGTGGGGCGGTTGTCGAAACGGTAATAGAGATAGACAAGAAAAGGCGCGCCGGGTTTAAGCTTGCGAACGCACGATATCATCGCGGCCTGCGTGTCAGGGATATGGTGTAAAACGCCCAACGAATAGCCGAAATCCATTGATCCATCGGGCATAGGTAATTCATCGATGCTCGCGCGGTGAAGCGTTATATTGGAAAGGCCTTTAAGATTTCGGGCTGCAACGTCAATGGCGGACGAAGGGTCCACGCAGTGCAGTTGGCCAACGCGCGGTGCGACAAGCATAGCCCAGCGTCCTGAGCCGCAACCGGCGTCAAAGCCTACGGCATTCTCGGGCAAACTATCCCAAGGGAATATCCGGAAATAGCTATCAAACAGATCTTGGCGTTCTGCTGCTGGAACGGT
>JBEBJR010000008.1:0-165791 GCA_040079845.1 Casimicrobium sp.
TTGGCGCTGCAACCTGACGGCAAGATCGTCGTCGCCGGATCCTGCTCCAACGGCATCAACAACGACTTCTGCCTTGTCCGCTACGAAGGCGGACCAAACACACCCAAGACACTCACCGAGTACGTTTACACCCCACTCAACTACTACTTCCTAACATCACGCGACGCAGAAAAGGCAATGCTTGACGGGACGGCTGGATGGTCTCGCACCGGGCAATCGTTCTCATCTCTCACGTTCGCAGACCCGGGGAGCCGCGGCATCAATCGCTACTACTTCGACCAAATCGCAAAGAACCAAACGCGCGGCAGCCATTTCTACACACTGGTCGATAGCGAAAAAACCGCCCTAGCAGCGCTCAATCCCAACAACCAACCATCTCCTCGATTGCCCTATTACGAAGGAATAGATTCCTACGCCTATCTGCCAGTCATTGAAGGCGTCGGCGGTAGCTGCGCTGCGGGACTAGTGCCGGTATACCGCGCGTTTCGCGGCCAAACTCGTTTCCCAGACGACCCGAATCATCGCTTCACGACGAGCCTCACGCTCTACAACCAAATGGTTGCGCAGGGGTGGGATGGCGAGGGCGTGAAGCTTTGCGCCCCGAATTAGTAACTTAGCGACGCGACGATATGCATCTTGCCTATTGAGTTTTAGTGTCGTCGCGTGGAATGCGCCTTCGCGGCGGCCGAAGCAGCTTTCAGAAGGCGAGCCACGCCAGCCACGCCAACCGCATGGCAGCTTGATTTGGCGAGAAAGCGTCCTATCATTGCGTTACCCAATGTTGGCCATCAACCCTTCAGCCGGAGGTTCCCATGATTGCCGTCATCCCTGCCCTAGAGGCAGCCTCCCGCCTTCGATCAGGCACGGCGCGCGCAGTTGCCGTGCTCTGGCTCGTGGTGAGCAGCCTTGCTGCCGCGTTCCCGGGGGCTCCGGACGCCACCTTTGGCTCGGGCTTTGGCAGAGTCATCACACCGGTCGGCAGCGGCACCGATGTTGCCTACAGCCTCGCGCCCCAGCCCGACGGCATGATCGTCGTCGCAGGCACGTGCTCCAACGGAAGCGATTACGACTTTTGTCTCGCCCGTTACCTCGCCAACGGCGTACTCGACACGAACTTTAACGGCATCGGCAAAGTCATCACGGCGATCGGCAGCGGCAACGATGGCGCCTATAGCCTCGCGCTCCAGCCCGATGGCAGGATCGTCGTCACAGGCTCCTGCCTCAACGGCACCACTTACGATTTTTGTCTCGCCCGTTATCTCGTCAGCGGCGCACTCGACTTGAGCTTTAACGGCACCGGCACAGTCATCACGGCGATCGGCAGCGGCACCGATGCTGCCTATAGCGTTGCGCTCCAGCCCGACGGCAAGATCGTCGTCGCAGGCAGGTGCTCCAACGGCACCAATACCGATTTTTGTCTCGCCCGTTATCTCGCCAGCGGCGCGCTCGACGTGAGCTTCAACAGCACCGGCACAGTCATCACGACGATCGGCAGTGGCGGCGATGTCGCGCGCGGCGTCGCGCTCCAGGCCGACGGCAAGATCGTCGTAGCAGGCTATTGCACCAACGGCACCACTTACGATTTTTGTCTCGCCCGTTACCTCGCCACCGGCACGCTCGACGTGAGCTTTAACGGGTCCGGCACAGTCATCACACCGATCGGCGTTGGCGACGATTACGCCATCAGCCTCGCGCTCCAGCCCGATGGCAAGATCATCGTCTCAGGCGTTTGCTCCAACGGCGCCAATTCCGATTTTTGTCTCGCTCGCTTCCTAGCCAACGGCACATTCGACACGAGCTTTAACAGCACCGGCAAAGTCATCACACCGATCGGCAGTGGCGACGATTACGGCTATAGCGTCGCGCTCCAGCCCGACGACAAGATCATCGTTGCAGGTTATTGTTCCAACGGCGCCAACTTTGATTTCTGTCTCGCCCGTTACCTCGCCAACGGCACACTCGACACGAGCTTTGGCGGCACCGGCAAAGTCATCACGGCGATCGGCAGCGGCAACGATGTCGCCAACAGCGCCGCGCTCCAGCCCGACGGCAAGATCGTCGTCGCAGGCTTTTGCTCCAACGGCACCAATGACGATTTTTGTCTCGCCCGTTACGACGGTGGCCCGAACACGCCTAAAACGCTGACCGAGTACATCTATAACCCGCTGAACTATTACTTTCTGACCTCTCGCGACACTGAAAAGGCAGCGCTTGACGCGTTGCCAGGCTGGGCTCGTACGGGGCAATCGTTTTCTGCACGTTCTTTTGCTGACCCGGGCGCGCTCGGCATTAGCCGCTACTACTTCGACCAAATCGCCATGAGCCAAACGCGTGGCAGTCATTTCTACACACTGGTCGATAGCGAAAAAATCGCGCTAGCCGCGCTCAATCCCAACAACCAAGCCTCTCCACGCTTGCCGTATTTCGAAGGCATCGATTCCTACGCCTTCCTGCCCGTCATCGAAGGCGTCGGCGGTAGCTGCGCTGCGGGACAAGTGCCGGTGTATCGTGCATTTCGCGGCCAAACTCGTTTCCCAGACGACCCGAACCATCGCTTCACGACCAGCCTCACGCTCTACAACCAATTGGTTTCGCAGGGGTGGGATGGCGAGGGTGTGAAGCTGTGCGCGCCGAATTAGTGACTTCGCAAATCGACGCGACGCATCTTCGCGCTGCCCTGTGAGGCGAAATGTCCGCGCAAGACATAGAAATTTGGCGGTTCAGCTTTCACGCGCAAACCCTTAACTAAGCTGGCTTTGCGATCAGTTATAGCCAATATTGACTTAAGCCAAAATACGGCCGTGAGCCCCGTGCGGCTGTCGCTCGACGCGTAAAGATGCTGTCCAAACGAAAGTTACCGGACAGAACGTGGTCGGAGCGCCAGTCCAAGCACGCTACACCGCCGCGGCCTCGCTATGCGTACTTCTGATGGCGTGCGCTAGCCGATCCACCATGCGGCCAATATCTTCGCGTGTGCTGATGAAGGGTGGCGCTAGAACCACGGCGTCGCCGGGAGCGCGGGTGAGTAGGCCAGCGTGAAACGCGGCTTCCTGAACTTGCGCGCCGCGCAGACCGGGCTGACCCGGCAGCGGTGCGAGCTCGATGCCGGCGGCCAAGCCAATGTTGCGCACGCTGACCACGCCCGGCACGGCGCTCAGCGCGTGCACTGCGTCTTCAAACGGTTGGCTCAACGCGTCGGCTTGTTGGATCAGCTGCTCGTCTTCGAGTAGGTCAATCATGGCCAAGCCCGCCGCACAGGCCAGCGGGTGACCAGAGCAGGTGTAGCCGTGCATCAGCTCGGCGAGATGCAACGGCCCGCGCATAAGGGTGTCGTGAATCTCGCGCTTGACCAGCACGCCGCCCAGCGGCACCGCGCCGTTGCTCACGGTTTTGGCGAACAAAATCATGTCGGGCACCACACCAAAGCGCTGCGCCGCAAACCAATGCCCGAGGCGACCAAAGCCGGTGATGACCTCGTCAAAAATAAGCAGCAACCCGTGCCGATCGCAGATATCTCGGAGCCGCTGCAAGTAACCCACGGGCGGCACCAAGACGCCGGTCGACCCGGCCATCGGCTCAACCACGACGGCGGCGATGGTGTTCGAGCCGTGCAGCGCGATGATTCGATTTTCCAGCTCGTCGGCCATGTCCGCACCGTGCGCGGGTTGGCCACGAATAAAGGCTTGCGACGGGTCCCACGTGCTGCGCAGATGGTCGCTTCGCAACATCGCAGACCCAAACGCGCGGCGGTTGTTGGTCATGCCGCCCACCGAAATGCCGCCAAAGCCCACGCCATGAAAGCCGCGTTCGCGTCCAATAAACAAGCTGCGCTCGCCCTGCCCGCGCGCCTGCCAGTAGGCGAGCGCGATTTTCAGCGCGGTGTCGCACGCCTCAGAACCGCTGTTGACCAGAAACACACGATCTAAACCCGCGGGCGCCACGGACGCGATGCGCTCCGCCAGCGCAAACGCTCCCGGATGCCCGACCTGAAAATTCGAGCCGAAATCGAGCTGATCGATTTGTTGCTTTAGCGCGGCGCTGATGCGCGGGTGACGGTGACCCGCCCCTACGCACCAGAGTCCCGAGGTGCCGTCGAGAATCTCGCGGCCGTCGGCGTCTCGATAAGCCACGCCCTCGGCCGAGTGCAGCATGCGCGGCGCTTGTTTGAATTGGCGATTGGGCGTGTACGGCATCCAAAACGCGTCGTGTTGGTTGTCGGTGGTCATTTGGCGGTATATCCCCCATCCAGCATGATGGTTTGTCCGGTCAAGTAGGCCGAAGCATTGCTAGCAAGAAACACGGTCAGTCCGTGAATGTCAACCAAATCGCCGTTACGCCCAAGGCAGGTTTGGTCGGCGTGACGCTGCGCCAACGTAGGGTCGGCAAACACCGGCGCGGTCAGCGCCGTGGGGAAAAAACCCGGCCCGATCGCGTTGCAGGTGATGCCAAAGCGCCCCCACTCCTGGGCAATGGCGCGCGTGAGCTGCACGATGCCGCCCTTGCCTGCGCCGTAGGGCGCGCTGTTGGCAAACGCGCGATAGCTCTGCAAGCTCGCGATGTTGATGATGCGGCCCCAGCCGCGCGCTTTCATGGTCGGCGCGAGTGCCTGCGTCAGAAAAAACGGTGCCCCGAGATGGAGCTGCAATTGCATGGCCCAAGTCTCTGGCGTGACCTCCGCGAACGGCTGGCGCAAGTTCACGCCCGCCGCGTTAACCAATATGTCGACGGGCACCAACGCCAACGCCTCACGCGCGGCGTCCTGCACCGAAGCGGGAAGCGCCAAGTCGTACGCCAAGGCGTCAACCCTGACGCCGCGAGCCCGCAGCCGCTCAGCGGCCGCCTCCAGCTGTTCTACGCGACGAGCCAACAACAGCACCCGCGCGCCGGCCTGCCCCAGCGCCAGCGCCATCGCCTCACCCAGCCCAGAACTGCCGCCGGTCACCAATGCCGTACGGCCGCTCAGGTCAAAGGAACTGCCGCTCGCTGAATGCGCATTGTTCATTGTTGCCACGTTCGCCTAAGCAGTTTGTAGGCGCGGACTTGGCCGCGCTTCCTCGTTGCATCGAGCGACGCCAAGTCGTCGCCTACCCTTGCAGAGTTCCACGTTAAACCTCAACCGGCGTGCCGCGATCAAAGCGTTCGCCGGGGAAATACTTGGCGAGTCGGTCGTCAGCGGTGCGGGCGTGCGCCTCCATGCCTTCCAACCGCGAGATGCGCGCAGTAGCCAACCCAATGTCACGCGCGGCATCGCGCGTCATGCGCTGCCAGGTGAGCGTTTTGAGAAACTTATGCACCGAAAGCCCGCCGGAATAACGCGCCGCGCCTTTGGTCGGCAACACGTGATTAGGGCCGCTGGCTTTGTCGCCATAAGCCACCGTCGTCTCTTCGCCCAAGAACAGTGAGCCGTAGCAGGTTAACCGCGCAAGCCACCAATCAAGCTCCGACGTGTGCACTTCCAAGTGCTCGCTGGAGTAGCGATCCGACACTTCAACCACCTCTTCGCGACTGTCGCAAAGAATCACTTCGCCGTAATCGCGCCACGCCGAACCCGCAGCGTCACGCGCGGTGGGTGGCAGCTTTTCGATGAGTGCGGGCATGCGTTGCATCACTGCCTCCGCCATCGAGCGGCTGGTGGTGAACAGCCACGCGGGCGACTCATGGCCGTGCTCGGCTTGGCCGACTAAGTCGCTAGCGACGATGTCTGGGTCGGCCGAGTCATCCGCGATGATGCCGATTTCGGATGGGCCCGCAAACACGTCAATGCCCACCTTGCCAAACAACGTGCGCTTGGCCTCCGCCACAAACTTGTTGCCCGGCCCAACGATCACGTCAGCCGGTTTGCCGGTGAAGAGGCCATAGGCCATGCTGGCGATGGCCTGAACGCCGCCCAACGTCATGATCACGTCCGCGCCCGCCTTGTTGAAGGCGTACAGCAGATACGGGTGCATAGGGCCACCACGAAACGGGCCCGAGCAGGCGATGATGGTTTTCACGCCGGCAGCCTTGGCGGTGGCCACGCCCATGTAGGCGCTGGCGATGTGGGCGTAGCGACCCGCCGGGGCGTAGCAACCGGCCACGTTAACCGGAATCACGCGCTGTCCCGCTGCGACACCGGGATGCAATTCGGTAGAAAACTCGGAGAGCGACTGACGCTGCGCCTGCGCGAACTGCGACACCTGCGCGATAGCGAAATCGATGTCGGCTTTGACTTGTGCGGGCACCTCGCGGGCGTTGGCCGCGATCTCTTCTGGGGTGACGATGATCGCGCCGGTCCATTTATCCAAATCCGACGCGTAGCGCCGCACAGCGGCCTCACCGTGAGTTTGGATATCGGCCAACATAGTGGTGACCACTTGCTGGGCGGTGGCCGTTTCAGTTTCAGGGGTCTTAGCCGCTTTTTTTAGGTAAGTAATCGCCACGTTTGACTCCGACAGTAAGCAATAGAGAAGGGATGAATGGGCAAAAGTTCGCATGCTGCGGCGCGTGAGGGCTGCCGCTGCACATCAATGAACAGTAAGAACGCTGCTTTGCCCCGCATCGACCCGGCTCGGGTCGATGCGGAGGCGAATACGCTACTTCGCGGCGGTTGCCATGGCGCGCAACTTCGGATCGGCTTGGACGCGTTGCAAATATTCGCCGGTGACGAAATCGGCCGCATTCGGCACCTGCTGCACCGCTCCGGTCTCACGCATGAACGCCGACAGATCGTTAAACCAAGTTTCCATCTGCGAGGTTTGCGCGCCCTTGCGATCGAGTGCGGCGAGTTGCTGCGCCAAGCTATACGTGGGGCGCGAATCGAACTCTTTGTTCATCGCAGCTTCGCTGATGCTGACACCGCCCTTGGCGTAAAAGTCTTTCATCATGCGCACTGACTCCGCACGATTGGCATTCATCCAGGTTTGGGCACGCAGAAACACCGCCAAGAATTTGGCGACATTTTCTGGGTTTTGCTTGGCGTAGTCACCACGCGCGATGAGCGCGCCCGGCACGAACGCGCCGCTGTCTTTGCCGCTGCAAAGCATCTTCGCGCCGGCCTTTTCTTCCACCGTGTAAGTGTTCGGTGCCCACATGCCAGCCAGGTCAGAGTTATTCGACGACAACGCCGAAATAATTTCCGCTTGACCCATGTTTTTCATAACCACGTCGGCCTTCTTGAGTCCGTACTTCTTCAGGCAAGCCTGAACCGCGTAGTCCGCCGTCGAGTTTTGGGTCAACGTAATGGTCTTCCCCTTGAGCGCGGCGGCGGGGCCTTTAGCGAATTCGGCGGCGGCTTTGCCACTGCCTACTAAACCGTTCGCGGCCGACTCATCGTTGGTGAGACCGATGGTTTTGATGCCAAAGCGGACATGTCCGAGCACGGCCGGCACTGAGCCGGTTCCCCCCACGTCCCACGACCCAGCAGCGGAAGCTGCGATTTGCGGAACGCCTGCGGGGAAAGTGGAGAACTCGGGAACCAAACCGACCTCTTTCCACCAACCTTTTTCGGTCGCGACGTGAAACGGCAGCGCCCAATACAGCGAGGGCTGGTAGCTAATCTTGATCGGCGTGAGCGCCTGAGCCGAGGCCACGTTGGCGCCCCCCATCATAAGGCCGAAGCCGATACTCAATGCGGCAGCGAGGCGGGTTACTTTCATGTCAATATCTCCTTGGGTTTATGGTGTTTTAGTGATCTGTACCGGCGTGCTCTTCACGCAGTGATTTCCAGATGCGGGTGCGAAGGTGAACGAAGCTCGCCAAGTCCATCACGTCTTCAATCTTGGCGTGGCGATCCCAGTTTTCTTGTTCGCGAATGGTTTTGACGTCGAGAATTTCTTTGATCTTGCCGGGGCGGCTAGTCATGACCACCACGCGATCGGCAAGGTACACCGCCTCTTCCACCGCGTGCGTGATGAACAGCACCGTGCGCGGATTTTTGCGAGCGAGCTTCACCAGCTCCTCCTGCATCACAACGCGAGTCTGCGCGTCAAGCGCTCCAAACGGCTCATCCATTAGCAACACCTGTGGATCCAGCGCGTACGCTCGCGCAATCGCCACGCGCTGCTGCATGCCGCCCGACAACTGGTGCGGATAGGCGCTCTCATAACCCTTCAAGTTCATCAAATCGATATAACCGGCAATCACTTGCTGGCGCTGCTCCAGCGCCATGCCCTTGCTGCGCAGGCCGAAGTCGATGTTTTCGTACACCGACTTCCACGGAAACAGCGCAAACTGCTGGAACACCACCGCCCGGTCCGGCCCCGGCGCTTTCACGACAACCCCGTTGACCTTCACGGTGCCACCACTTGGGAATTCGAGCCCAGCCGCCATGCGCATGCAGGTCGTTTTGCCGCACCCCGATGGCCCCACAATAGCGACAAACTCCTGATCCTTAACCGTCAGATTGATGTTGTCGAGCGTCAGAAAATCTTTGCCGTCGCGCTGAAAAACGCGAGAGACATCTGTGAACTCAATAGTGGCCATGGGCGAGGCGCTTTGCTGAACGGGTGAATACGAAAATGTGGGAGCGCAATTCGGCGGGGGTCACGTCAAGATTGGCGGTGCTTAAGCAACTTGGTTTCAACGCGACGAATCAAAATATCGATGACCACGCCTACTGCGCCGATGGCAATCATGCCCGCCATAACGATGTCCGTGGCCACCGCGCTCTGCGCCCGCACAATGAGGTTACCCATGCCGCTGCTGGCGACGATCAACTCAGCGCCGACCAAGGACATCCAGCCCAAGCCCGCGCCAATACGCAGACCGGCGATGATGGACGGCACCGCCGCAGGAAATAGCACTTCTGAGATCGTGCGGAAATTCCCCACCCCCAGCATGCTCGCGGCTTCCAGAAAACGAATGTCGACATTCTTGGCACCACGATAAGCATTGATCAAGCACGGCGGAAATGCGCCAGCGAAAATGATTAAGGTCGGCCCCCCGATTCCCGTGCCAAACCACAGCGCGGCGAACGGCACCCACGCCACGGGCGCGATGAAGCGCAGGCTGTCAAACAACGGCGACACAATGTCGTCAAGCCAGCCAAACCAACCCATCATCAACCCAAGCGGGACACCGACCAGCACGGCCAAGCCAAAGCCCATCGCGAAGCGCCCCAAGCTGGCGAGCATGTGATCCACCAACACATGTCCGGCAAACGGGGTGTGGAACAAATCTATGAGGCGCAGCAGCACCTCATGTGGCATCGGCAAAAACTGCGGTGGCGCGAGATGCAACACCCGCGCCAAATACCAGACCGCCAAAAATGCCAGCGTGCCCAGCACCGTCAACCGCCAAAACTCAGCGCGTGAGAGTCGCTCGTTCATGCCGCCACCCGACCCTTCCGCCAAGGCATGGCCCGAGCCTCAATCTGCCCGAGCAGCCAAGTCGTTGCCGCGCCACAAACGCCCACACAGACCATCGCCACCAGGATCATCGCCGGGTAAATATCCTGCGACGCTTGGTTCAAGATGCTGCCCAAACCATACAGCGCGCCAATCAGCTCTGCCGCCACCAAGGTAGTCCAGCTCGCCTGTAGCGACAGCCGAAGACCGGTGAAAATCATCGGCAAACTGCCGGGAACGAGCACCTCACTGACTAGCCGCCAGCCCTTCACGCCCAACATCTTTGCTGCTTCCATCATCGGCGTTTCGATGTTGCGAACTCCGGTGTAGCTGTTGATGACCGACGGCACAAACGCAGCTACAAAAATCACCAAAATCTTGGAGCCGTCGTCCAGCCCCAGCCACACGATCGCCAGCGGTATCCACGCCAGCGGCGGAATCGGACGCAACAGCAAAAACGCCGGGTTCAGCAACGCCTCAGCGCGGCGCGAATATCCCATGAGCAAACCCAAAGGCACGCCAACAGCCACCGCCACCGCAAAGCCTTTCGCCACCAGCATCAAGCTGTGCAGCACATGCTGCAGCAAACGCCCGTTGCCATAGCCTTCCGCCTGAATGAACTGAAAGGCTTTCCACGCCTCGTCGGGGCGCGGGAAGCGCGCGGGACTAATCCAACCGAGCACGCCGGTAGACAAATGCCAAAGCACGCCCACGATCACGACCGTGCCCAGTCCGACACCCACCTGCCGCGCTTTCCTGCCACCGAGCCAAGCCAAAGAAAATCTCCCGCTGTCCGTTGCCACTTGCAAAATGCAAGCGCTTGCATTTAATGTCTTACAAACACACTCGCCTGTCAATAGGGTCATCACCAGCACCAACGATAATCGTACGCACCGCCATTAAACCTTCGACCGAAGCCTGAACAACGCGCTTGTGGCATGCTGCGTCTATGACCCAAAAAAGCACTCTGCAAGATGTCGCGCAGCTCGCCGGCGTATCGACCGCGACGGTCTCGCGCGTGCTGAGCAGGCCCGACCTAGTACGGCCCAGCACTCGCGAACGGGTAAGCGCGGCCGTCAATAGACTCGACTATCAGCCAGACGCCGCCGCGCGCACGCTGGCATCACGTCGCTCGTATTCGGTGGGCTGCGTCATACCTACACTGGATCACGCTATTTTTGCCCGCAGCACGCAAGCACTGCAAACCACACTGGCGGACGCTGGCTATCAACTTCTCGTGGCGAGTCACGAATACGACCTCGACACTGAATTTGCCGTAGTCAAGCGCCTGCAACAACGCGGCGTTGATGCTTTAGTGCTCGTGGGCACCGACCACAACCGCGAACTTTGGCGGCTCATCACCGAATGGGATAAGCCGGCGCTTCTCACTTGGTCTTGCGACCCACGCCTTCCCTCGGTTGGCTTTGACAACGTCGCCATCGCACGCGCCGCCACGGAGTATTTACTCACGCTGGGCCATCGCCAGATTGGCGTCATCTCGGGCGTGACGCGCAACAACGATCGCGCCCGCAGCCGCAACGAAGGTGTGCGCCAAGCGCTGGAAAGCGCCGGCCTACAGCTGAACAAAGACGCGGTGACCGAACAAAGCTTCAACCTTAACGGCGGACGCGCTGGCCTGCGTGCACTCATGCAAGCAAGCACACCGCCAACAGCCATTATGTGTGGCAACGACTTGCTCGCGGCTGGTGCGCTGTTGGAAGCACAGCGCCAAGGGCTGCGCGTCCCGGAAACGCTATCGATTTGCGGCATCGACGACCAAGAACTCGCCGAAGCACTCAACCCTGGCCTGACCACCATGCGCCTGCCGACCCAAACACTCGGCAGAGTGACCGCGCAAGAGGTTTTGTCGGCCCTAACTGGCCAATCACTCCGCACTCAGACGGTGCTACCTTTCGAACTTATCATTCGCGGCAGCACAGCACCTGTGCTGCCCGAAGTGAGCTAACGCAGATCACACTTCCTATCTCGCACATTTCTACCCTTCGCACATGCTGCAATTCGCCGACATCCAATCCGCCGCCACGCGTCTCAAAGGCGTGGCGCATCGCACGCCGATCCTCACTAGCTCCACGCTCAACGCGATGCTTGGGTGTGAGGTGTTCATGAAGGCTGAAAATTTTCAGCGCATGGGTGCATTCAAATTTCGTGGTGGCTACAACGCGATCAACGCATTGACCGACGAGGAGCGCGCGCGCGGCGTGCTCGCGTTTTCGTCGGGCAATCATGCGCAAGCGGTTGCGCTCGCAGCGCGTTTGCACGGCTGCAAAGCGGCCATCTTGATGCCGTCGGACGCGCCACAGATGAAGCTAGGCGCCACACGCGGCTACGGCGCTGAGGTCATCACCTACGACCGCTACAAAGAAGATCGTTCGGCGCTCGCCAAGCGCTACGCCGACGAGCGCGGTGCCGTGCTAATTCCGCCCTACGACTACCTGCCGGTGATGGCCGGACAAGGCACTTGCGGACTCGAAATTTGTGAAGACGTTGCCAACCTTGACGCGCTCATCGTATGCACCGGCGGCGGCGGATTTCTTTCCGGCTGCGCGGTCGCAGCGAAAGCGACGCAGCCCAACATCAAGGTCTACGGTGCGGAGCCCGAAGCCGGCAACGACGTGCAGCAATCGCTACGCACCGGCAAGGTCGTGACCATCGATGTGCCGAAAACCATTTGCGACGGCCAGCAAACGCAAGCCGTGGGCGCGAACCCCTTCGAGGTGATTCGTACGCACGTTACCGACGTGCTGACTACGCCCGATGCGACGGTGATTGAGGCGATGCGCTTCGCGTTTGAGCGCATGAAAATTGTGCTTGAGCCCTCCGGCGCATGTGCGCTCGCCACACTCATGCACAACGGCGCGCAATTCGCCGGTCAACGCGTTGCGATCACGCTCTCGGGTGGCAACATCGATTTCGCGCGGTTTGCGACGTTACTCGCCTAGCCATCTAGCGACTCTAGCAACGCCAAGTCGTCGCCTACGAAGTGCGCGGGTCACGCCAACGGCAACACCACACGCACCACCGTACCTCGGCCTGGCCGCGATTGCACCTCGACGCGGTGACCCAGCAAATCCGCCAACCGCTTCACAATTGCCAAGCCGAGCCCTAAACCCTTACGCCGATCACGCGCGTGGTTGCCAACTTGATAGAACTCCTCAAACAATTGCGGCAAGTGACGCGCCTCGATCCCCATCCCCGTATCCCACACCTCCAATAGCAGCTCGTTGTTGCGCGCACGCGCGGCAATCAACACGCCGCCTTGCTGGGTATAGGCCAGCGCATTGGCGACCAGATTGCGCAAGATGCGTAGCAAATGCGTGGCGTCACTCTTGACCCATACATCGTTCGCGACCATTCTTAGCTCAAGGCCCTGTGCGGTCGCTGCATCACGAAATTCGCCGTCAACCGTTAGCATCAAATCCGCAATCGGCAGCGCCGCAATGTGTGCCGCTGTTGCGCCTGCATCCAGCTCCGAGATGTCGAGCAGCTCGCTCAAGAGACGTTGCAACGCCGCCGTGCTCTGGGCAATGCGCGACACCAATTCGCTTTGCCGCGCATTCCCCGCAAGGCGTTGCGCCAACGTATCGGCCAGCAGACTCACTGCATGTACCGGTTGCCGCAGATCATGACTGGCAGCCGCTAGAAAACCGCTTTTGGCAGAGCTGGCCGTTTCGAGCGCGATATTGAGCTCGGCCAACCGCTCGCGCTCACGCTCGGCAGCGTGACGCATGCGAAACGCTTGATCGCGCTGCCACTCCGTACGCTGCAGCTCGGTTTGAATCTCCAGTGTCAAGCGCCGTGCGCGCGCACTCTTTCCGACGAGTTCTTCGTACTTTTCGAATGCGGCTTTTTGATGCTCCAACGCCGCTTCAAAATTCCCAAGCGACTCATTGGCGAGCGTCGCGGCGTTGTAGAACCGCATCAAATCATGTGCCGATACATCGCGCGTTGACGCCGTGTCGTTTCTGTCGCGCAATAAGCGCGCGCAAATGTCACGCGTCGCCTCAAATTCCCCGCGCTGATTCCAAATTTCCGCCTGCACGATGGACTGCTCCAACGCAAAATCAGTCGTACTACATTCCCCCACCAAGCTCGCCCGCAAGTAATGCTCGGCGCGTGTCGCATCGCCCGCATGCAGCAACGCACTGGCAAAAGTCACGTAATAATTGGCGAGCTGCGTCGGAGGCAACGCCTTCTCCCAAACCACAACCCGCTCGAACACCGCCATCGCTTCCGTGTGCAGCCCCAAGCAATCTAGCGCCACCAGAAGATTCATGCCGCTATTGATCCAGCCGGTGGTCACCTCAGTCCCGCCCGTTTGCTCAAAAATGCGCTGCGCTAAATCAAAAGCACGCTCGCTCAAACGACGACCGTCTTCGAAATTGCAGACAGAGATATTCCAGCCACCAAGATTGCAAAGCGTCGAGACTTCAAGTCCGGGGTTGTCCGCCTTTTGTGCATAAGCTAACGCCATCGACCACGTCCGCTGACAATCATCATGCAGGCCGCGC
Source organism: Casimicrobium sp. (assembly GCA_040079845.1). Lineage (GTDB taxonomy): Bacteria > Pseudomonadota > Gammaproteobacteria > Burkholderiales > Casimicrobiaceae > Casimicrobium. Next base: position 13,853 of record JBEBJR010000008.1, read on the forward strand.
GCGAACTGCACCGCGCCCGCACCCGTGTAGCAAACACAATGCTCCGCCGGCAAACGCCTGCTCTCTGGCAGCGCACAATTCTCGATGCACAAGCGTTCGGCGAGATCCAAGTTACCCGACAAGCGTGCATCAAGCGACGCCAAATCTTGGCAATTGGCAATCCCCGCTACGTCCCGCAACCGTGCAAACACTTGCGCCGCTTGTTCGCGCTTAACGCGCGACTCGTCACGTCGATTCGCCTGCCATGTCCACACCGCCTCGTGATAGAGCGCTAGCGCCGCCTCGCGTGATTCTGGCGGCGCGATACGCAACATTTCATCCACCACCACGCGCAACTGGTCGCGATTGCTGTAGCGCAATCGCCAGGCTGCGTGATCGAGCGCATCAATGCGCGCTTGCACCGTCGTCATGCTTGACCGCCGTCGCGCGCGAGCATCGAAAGCGAGGGTGACGGCATGAGCAATGCCGTCACCGCATGCTGCAAATCATCAACCGACACCGGCTTAATCAACCACGCCTCGCCAGCCTGCGCAAACTGCATCAGGTCGGAGGCCAGCGTGTCTCCAGTCACAATCAACGCCGGGACATGCTCGCCCAAAAACGAGCGAATCTCGGCTAGCGCCGCCAAACCTGTTTGCGTCTCCAAGCGGTAATCCATCACCACAAAATCTGGACGCATGGATGTTTCCGCAAGCGTCGCACAGGCCGTCCGCGCGCTCGCCGCCACCAACACGCGACAGCCGCGCGCCGCGAGTGCTGCGGCCATGCTGTCCCGAATGTCGGGCTCATCGTCCACCACCAACGAAACCTTACCGCTCAAATCCATCACCGCGCGCGCCGAACTAGGCGCGGGCGCGGCTTCGGCTTTCGCCAACGGCAAGGTCACACGAAAACGCGTCCCTCGCCCAACGCGCGAGCGCACCTCCAGCGGATGTCCGAGCAAATCCACCAAACGCCGCACAATCGCCAACCCCAGCCCCATGCCCTTGCGTCTATCACGCGACACATTGCCGATTTGGTAGAACTCGTCATAGATGCGCGGCAAGTGCGCCTCATCAATACCGACACCGGTGTCCCACACGTCGAGCAACACCGTATCACCGCGCACCCTTGCAGTCACCAACACCCCGCCGCGCACGGTGTACGCCAACGCGTTAGCCACCAAGTTTTGCAGCACCCGCGTCAGCAACGCCGGGTCGCTCCTCACCCAAGCATCCGGCGCGGTCAACCGTAAATCTAACCCGCGCGCGCGCGCCACCGCACCAAATTCATTATCAATATGCAGCAACACGCGCGTGATGGGCAAAGCCACAATCGCCGCACGCGTCGTGCCCGCGTTTAACGTTGAAATATCTAGAAGTTCGGAGAGCATGCCGTTCATCGCACGCATGCTCTGTTGGATGCGCGTCACCAACTCACGCGATTCACCCGGTTCGCACAACGCCACCAACGTATCAGCGAACAGTCCCACTGCATGCACCGGCTGTCGCAAATCGTGACTCGCGGCCGCGAGAAAGCGGCTCTTCGCCACGTTAGCCGCCTCCAGCGCACGGTTGAGTTCGGTGGCGCGCACCTGCTCCTCTTCGGCGATGCGCTGTTCTTGCTGCGCCTGGTCGCGCTGCCATTCGGCGTGCTGAATTTCGTATTCGATTTCCAACGTTAAGCGCTTCGCGCGCGCGCTCTGGCCGACCAGAGTTTCGTATTTTTCAAAAGCCTCCTTTTTGTAGCGCAACGCCGATTGAAAATCCCCCAACGCCTCGGCGGCACACGTCGCCGCGTTGTAGAGCCGCATTAAATCTGTGGGCAACGACACTTCGGTGAAGTCCGACGCTTCGAGCATCGCCTTGCGGCACATCGCCTCGGCCTCTGCAAAGCGTGATTGCGCATTCAAAATTTCCGCCGTCACCCAATACCATTCCACCGTGCGCACGGAGACAGCCGGGTCCATCGCAGCATTCGCCTCGGCCAAAAACGCCACCGCACGCGTCAACTCGCCCGCATGCAAAAACACCGCTGCAAACTTGGTGTAGTACGCGCCGCGCTTGGCCTGCAACATCCAATGCTCGCGCGCCAAGAGTTGCAGCGCCACGGCCTTCGCGTCCTGAAATCGGCCCAAGTAAAACAGCGCGAGCATCCAGTTAGTGCCCGACGTGGCCCACGCGCCGCGCGCGCCCACTTCGTCGGCCAACGCAAACGCGCGCCGACACATGCGCTCCGCCTCTTCAAAGTTGTGAATGTCGGCGTGAAACCCGCCCAAATTGCCCAGCGCGTTGGCCTCAAAGGCCGGCAACGCCGCTTGCCGCGCCACCGCGAGTGCCGCCGAGAAATAACGCAGACACTCATCTAAATCACCCAGATCGCCGTGGCACAGCGCACGCAAATTGAGCGCGATATAGCGCGCTTCGGCAAGCGTTTCTTCCTCAGCGGCATGACGTGGCAAATCCAACCCTTGCAGCGCCTCGCCACTGCGTCCCTCGCGTTTCAACAGCAACGCCTTGACCGCGCGCAATCGATCCAACCCGAGGCCGTAGCCACTGCGCTCAAAGTGCGCATACGCCCGGTCATGCCGCACCCAAGCGTCCGCATGCTCAAACATCGCCAAGCTGTACCACGCGCAGTGAAACTCACCCAGCCCGGCCTCAACACCGTCGGGCATCGCCGCGGCGGCGAGCGCCTGCGAAGCACGCTTCAACTCCGACGGATCACGAAAACGCGCGCGCCACGCCGCCTGCTCCAGCGCCACGACGTGCGCTCGCGCTACACTCGATTGCACCGACACCGCCTGTTCACACCAAAAAGACGCTTCATGTCCGACAGCATATCGCTACTGATTGCAGATGATCACGAGCTGGTGCGCTTGGCGCTTCGCCACGCGCTGCAACCGCTGGCGGAAACACTCATCGTCGCCGAGGCCGACGACGCCGCGAGCACCGAGACGGCGCTGAGCCATGCGCAAAGCCTTGGCTCCGCCCTTCGCGTCGCGTTGATCGATTGGCGCATGCCGGGCGTGGACGGCGTGGCGTGGTTCAAGCGCCTCATCGCCGCCAATCCCGCGACGCGCATCGTCGTCATGTCAGGCGCGGAAAACGCCAACATTGTGCGCGAACTGCTCGCGGTCGGTGCCGCTGGATTCATTCCTAAAACCGATTCAGCCGCCGTGATCCTGCACGCCATGCGCCTCGTGCTCGCGGGCGGCACCTATGCCCCCGTGCGCCTGCTCTCGCCCGACGACGCGTCGGCCACGCGCACACCCGCTGGCGGGACAGGGCTTGAGAGCTTGACCGAGCGCCAGATTGAAGTGCTGCGCCTGCTCGCCAAAGGCTTGCCAAACAAACTCATCGCGCGCGAACTCTCACTCTCCGAAGGCACGGTCAAAGTACATGTGCTCGCGATCTTTCGCACGCTCAACGTCAACAACCGCACCGAAGCCGTCGTCGCCGCCACCCAATTTCTCGCCTCAACACCGTAAATCTTACGCAACAGCTTTTAGGCTCCAGCGACCGCCAAGCGGTCGTTATAGGTGCAAAAATGCTGTTATCGACTATACATAAAAATAGACGCTAATGACCGCCCGCTGGTCGTTAACTGCAAAAAGCCATATCCGTCGTTCCAAGCGCGAAACGCATCACCACGCCATCGCGGTTTCGCTTAAGCGGCGTAGATGATTCTCAATGCTCGCCACGGACCTGCGCGACGCCAACGCCGGAATCGCGATGCCACCGAGCAGCGCACTTCCGCGAACCCCGAGCTGCCAACGCATCAAGAGCAAGCCGTCAATCGTCGGCGTGACCAGCCCATCGCCGTCAATGTCGAGCGCTGCGCCACCGCCATTGAGCGGCACGCTATAGAGCTCGGTCACCGCATCAATTTCTTTGTCCGCCATAAACGCCGCGCGTGTCGAATCTGGGCTCAACGACACCGTAATCTCGACGTTGCCGCCCACCACCATCGGGCCCGAGAGTTTCGTCACTATGCCACCGTTAATCGGAACGCTAAAAAGCTCCGTCGCAGCACCCGAATCTTTGGTCGCTACAAACGCGACGCGCGACGAGTCTGCGCTCAGCACAAACTGCGAAATAAACGCACCGCTCACCACCGGCCCGGACAATTTCGTCACCGCACCGCCCGCAATCGGCACACTGTAAAGCTCGGTCGTCGCATCAACATCTTTGTCGGCGCGAAACACCACGCGCGACGAATCTGCGCTGATCTGAATGTTGCTAAACACACTACCACCCGCCGCCATCGCGCCCGATAATTTCGTCGGCGTCCCGCCGGTGAACGGCACGCTGTAAAGCTCAAACACGCCGTCCGTATCTTTGTCCGCCACGTACACCACGCGCGACGAATCCGGGCTGATGAGTTGATTGAGAAACGACACCGGCCACGCCGTCGTCGGCGCGCCGGACAAACGGACGGCTGCACCACCCGTCGACGGAACGCTGTAGAGATCTCTCACACCAAGCGTATCGCGTTGCGCGACAAACACAGTGCGCGAACCGTCCGCACTCTCCCGCACAGCCGAATCAACCGACGTGCCCGCGATCAATGTGCCTGACAATTTCACTATCGCGCCACCCGTTGTGGCTACGCTGTAGAGCTCCTCCATTCCTACCGTGTCTTTCTCTGCGACAAAGTGCACGCGCCCGCCTGCCGAACCGCCGATGGAATTGACTCTGCCGCCCGTCACGATTGAGCCAGACAGCTTGATCGCCGCGCCGCCGATGCTCGGGGCACTGAACAACGCGAACAGACCATCCACGTCTTTGTCGGCCAACATCAACACGCGCGCTGAGTCCGCCGTAAATTTCGCGAGCAACGTATTGCCGTTAGTCACCGTTGTGCCCGAGAGCTTTACCACTGTGCCGCCGCCGACAGGTACGCTGTACGTCTCTTTCTTGTTGAGTGTGTCTTTGTCGGCCGTGAACAACACACGCGTTGAGTCAGGGCTGATCGCATAGCTCGACACACTACCGCCCGTCACCAACGCGCCAGACACTGGGGTCGTCGCTCCGCCCGCCGTCGGCACACTAAAAAGCCCGGTCAGCGCAGGCGTGCCGCCAGTCGCCTGAAACACAACCGTCATGCCATCGGGCGACACGCGAAATGGCGTGAAACCCGACAACGACTGCAACACCGTGAGCTTGGTCACGGTGCCGCCCCCGATGGGCACGCTATAGAGTTCTGGCGTTCCGTTGGTGTCCTTGTCGGCCACAAACACCACGCGCGCATTGAACGCATTCGCTGGCGTACTAATCGCCGCAAACGTCACGTTGCCGCCAACGGCAAGTGACCCAGAAAGTTTGGCCGGCGCGGCGTGGATGGCGGCGGCGGCAAAAACAAATGTAACTATCAAAGCCACACCTGACGCCAGCGCCCGATGTCGCACGCAAGGCTCCTGCGTGTGGGGGTTGAAAACTAAAGTCATATCGCGGGCGCTCGTCTGGTGGATGTTTCTAAAACGTATTTCCACTTCGAAGTTCGCCAGCCCCGCAAGCAGGCAAGCGAAACGCCCGCGCTGCGCCCTACAATCCCGCCATGAAAAATCATCCCACGCTTCGCATCATTGGCGCTCCGACTGACATTGGCGCAGGCTCGCGCGGCGCATCGATGGGGCCGGAGGCGCTGCGTGTGGCGGGGCTCGCGACCGCGCTCGCGGCGCGTGGTTTGAATATCATCGACGACGGCAATCTCATCGGCCCGCCGAACCCGTGGCAACCGCCGAGTGACGGCTATCGTCATCTGCCCGAAGCGCTCGCGTGGAACACAGCGGTGCGCGACGCCGTCACCCATTCGCTAAACGCGGGCGAATTTCCGGTGCTGCTCGGCGGCGATCACTGCCTCGCAATTGGCTCGATTGCGGCCGTCGCCGCGCATTGCCGCCGCAAGAACAAACGCTTGATGGTGTTGTGGCTCGACGCGCACGCGGACTTCAACACCAGCGCGATAACACCCTCGGGCAATATTCACGGCATGCCGGTCGCCACCCTCTTTGGCTTCGGCGCGCGCGCCTTAGTTAATCTCGCCGACCCCGCGCCCGCCTTGCGCCGCGACGAGATCGTGCAGATCGGCATTCGCAGCGTGGACGAAGCCGAGAAACAATTCGTCAATCAGCAAGGGCTTGAGGTGTTCGACATGCGCTCAATTGATGAGCTGGGCATGCGCACCGTGATGCAACAAGCACTGCACGGCATCAACGAAGACACACATTTGCACTTGAGCTTCGACGTGGATTTTCTCGACCCCGACATCGCCCCCGGCGTCGGCACCACCGTGCGCGGCGGCCCAAGTTATCGCGAGGCGCAACTCTGCATGGAAATGATCGCCGACACCGGCGCGCTGGCCTCACTTGATGTGATGGAGCTCAACCCCGCGCTCGACGTCAAAAACCGCACCGCCGAACTCGCCGTCGACTTAATCGAAAGCCTATTCGGCAAATCCACGCTCATGCGTGAGCGGTAGGCGCGGCCTAGTGCTACTTTGCGGCTACTTCGCGGCTAATTTGCGAAGCGCTGGCAAACGGCTTTTCGCGAGCAACGCACGGGCGACGTCATGATGCTGCTTGGCTAACGACAACTCGCCTGCGGCTTGTTCCGCGCGGCTTAGCCACCAAAGCGCTTCGCCGTGCCATTCGCTATCAGCGTTCACTTCGCGCCACGCTTGCTCCAGCGGTTTGAGCCGCTTTGCTGTCTCAACGGCCTGCGCCACTTCGCCGCGATGCAACGCCAATCGCGCCTGCGCGAGCGTCCAGTTCGAGACCAATATCGTCGCTCCGATGCCGCCCTTGCGCGCGGCTTCATCGACCTCGGACAACACGGTTGCGGCTTTGGTCACATCGCCCAAATCCAGCAAACACGTCGCATAGTCTGCCCCGAGCAGCACCTGCGCAATCGCTTGTTGTCTGGGACGGCCAGCATCGTTCCATTCTGGCGATAACAGCGCAGCCGCGTCCGCGACTTTGCCCTGAACCCTTGCGTCGAATGCGATGGCGCGGGTCAAACTGAGCGGCAGCGGTTTGCCTGCGGGAAGCAGTTTGCGCGCCGCCTCGGTCTGGCGCTTCACGCCGTCAGAGTCGCCGACGAATGCATGCAGATGCGCGAGCACGACGGCGTTTGCCAACGGGCCTTGAGACGCCGGCGGCAGCTTCGCCAGCGCGGGTGTCTCGTCGCGCCACATCGCCAGCGCCTCATCAGCCCGCCGGGCGCGCATCAGCTGCGTCAACAACAGTTCAACCAGCACGCGCCGGTCGTCAGTCACGCTCGCGTTTTGCGCACGCTCAAGGACAATGGCGCGACGCGTCAGATCAAGTCCTTCGGCAACGTTCCCCGCCGCGCCCAACGAGCGCGCGAGCTGCAACATCGCATGGCGAACGCGCTCAGTATCCGCTGCGTCGAGCGCGCGCTGATCCGCGAGCACACGCCGCAACAAGTGAATCGCCGCATCCGGCTTTCCACTCGCGCTCAACGCCGACGCATGCCAGCGCTCAATCGACGACAGCGTCACGTTCGGACGACCCTTGCCGAGCACCCGCTCCGCACGCGCCAACGCCTCGGTGGATGTGCTCAACGCTGCCGCGCGATCAGCAAAATGCGCATACGTGTTGCCCAAAAAACCGAGCGTATAAATTGTGTCTTCGTGATCGGGCCCCAAGTGCTTTTCCGCCGCGTCGTACGCCTGCTTCATGGCCGCGACGCTCCCTTCGCGCTCGTTACGCTTCGCCAACACATACGAACGCGTTTGTAGCGCGAGCACCAACCGACGCGCGCTGGCGGGGAGTGTCGCCTGCAATTTCGGGATGACGTCATCGAGCAGACGCAGCGTCTCTTCAAGCTCCAGCGGTGCCAGCGCATCAGCCAACATCACGCGCGCGCCCAGCGTCGTGACATGCGTGTCGCCAAGTGTTTGCTCCGCGCGCTTGATCGCTGCGCGTAGCGGTGCGATGCTCTCCTGCGGCACGCCTAAATGGTTAAACCCTTCGCCCACGATTAAGCCCAACTCGGCCGCCACGGCGGGGTCATGCCCGAGTTCCGATTCAATACGCTGCGACGCCGACGCCAGCAAATCACTCGCCCGCACCACGCCACCCGAGCCTTCGCGTGGCCGCGCATCGCGAAAAATCGCGGCGATGAAATCCTTCACACGCTCTGCGCGCGCCGCGTGTTCGCGCGCCACAGAGGCCTGCCACAACACGCCCGCGACTCCCACAACAGTGGCCGCCGCCGCAACCGCGCCGACGCTCACTGCCACGCGATTTCGTCGCACAAATTTACTAACGCGATACCACCCGCTGTCGGGTTTGGCCGCGATGGGCTCAACGTTGAGATAGCGCTGCAAGTCTTCGGCAAACGCTTGTGCGGTGGCGTAGCGATGGCGCGGCTCCTTGCGCAAGGCTTTGAGCACAATCGTGTCGAGATCACCGCGCAAACGGCGCGCCGTGCGGCTCGATTCCGTGTCGCCAGTGTGGCTCGACGTCGCCATGAGTTTGTCACTCGGCGACGTCGGCTCTTGTTCGAGAATCGCCGATTCGAGATCGCGGCGCGATGTGCCTTTGGGCTGATAGGGAGCGCTGCCGGTCAGGAGTTCGTAGAGCACCACGCCGAGCGAATAGATGTCGCTCGCGGTGCCGAGTGGTGCGCCATTCACCTGCTCGGGCGAGGCGTAGTCGAGCGTCAGCGCGCGACCGGCCAGCCGCGTCAATTGCGTGGCGTGCGCAGTGTCGACGCTGTCGTCATCGAGCAGTTTGGCGATGCCGAAGTCGAGCAGATGCGCCTCGCCTTTGGCGTCCACCAAAATGTTGGCCGGCTTAATGTCGCGGTGAATCACCAATTGCGCGTGCGCATGCGCCACCGCCTCGATCACACGAATGAACAACGCCACCGTCGCCTCGGGCCGCAATCGCTGCTCGCGCACATAGTGCGTAATCGGTTGCCCAACCACATATTCCAACGCGATGTAGGGCTGCGTTTCGGCGTCAACCCCAGCGTCGTAAAGCCGCGCGATACCGGGGTGCTCCAGGCTCGCAAGAATATTTCGCTCGCGCGCAAATCGTGCTGCGAGCACCCACGTTAAATGCTCAACCAACGGCATCTTGAGCGCCACCTGCCGCGTGTGCTGGCCGTCCGCTCGCTCAGCGAGCCACACCACGCCCATGCCGCCACGACCAATCTCGCGAATCAAGCGATAGGGCCCGACGAGTTGTCCCGTAGTTCGCGCCTCGTGCGCATCCGCAGATGTGTCCGCGTGCTCGCGCATCGGCGCGCTAGCCATCGCCGCGTCGCGCGCGTCGTCGGCCAGCGTCGGCGACACCACCGCCGTGTTTTCCGCGACCAACTGCTGCGCCATCGCATCGAACGCACGTAGAAAAACGTCACCCCGCGCGGCGGCGTCAGCCCGCATCGTTGCACGCCCGGCCTCGCTCGCGGCAGGCCATGCGTCCGCAACGCGCGCGAGTTCGGTGAGTTCTTCGGTGCTGAGTGCCATACGGCGTTTTACTACGCACAGACGAAGACCTCTGCACCACTACTGCAAGCCCTTAATGCGTCGTTCGCTTACGTTGGCTCGATATACGCAACAACTTTTTGGCTTAAACGACCGCCTGTCGGTCGTTAGCGCCAAAAAGCCGCTTGACCGTTCGCATCAAGGCGTTTTTCGCCACTCGCTTCGCGCCGCATCACGCCAACTCCACCGCTTTCACCGCCCGATTGCGCCCGCCTTGTTTGCCTTCGTACATCGCCCGATCGGCGATCAACATGAGCGCATGCGGATCGGTCGCCTGCATCGGTGCCAGCGCGTAGCCCACGGTCACGCCAACCATCACCGGGCCGTCGGCCACCGCATGCAGCGACAACGGCTTCGACAGCTCCGTCACCAACGTGTTGGCAATCTGATCGGCCTCAAGTTCGCCGCGCAACTCCGTCACCACCACCACGAACTCATCGCCGCCCACACGCGCCACCGTGTCGTGCTCGCGAACCGCAGCGCGCAACCGCTTCGCCTCAACGCGCAACAAATCGTCGCCGACATCGTGACCATAACGATCATTGACCGGCTTAAACCGATCCAGGTCGAGCACAAACAATCCCACCATCGAATTCGGCTGCGCAGTCTTCATCGCGGCACTCAACGCGTCGGTCAGGCCGCGCCTGTTGGCCAGCCCGGTCAACGCATCGGTGTACGCCATCGACAGCAAAATTTCTTTCTCGTAACTCTCGCGTTGCGCCGCCAACCGAATCGAGCGCGTGCGTTGCCCGAGCACATACATGAACATCAGCATGTCGAGCGTCGCGCCAATCTGAAACGCGTGCAGCGACCAAAAGTTCGCGCCCATCTGGCCGCGAATCACGCCGGTGATGATGAAGGTGCCGATGGTGTACACCACCCACGCCAACACCAGCGCGATGCCGACCTCATCGCGTCGCCATGCGCGCCGCATTGCAATCGGAAGCGCCAACAACGCAGGCACCAACCCCAACACCGCGATGATCGCCGCCAACGCACGATTGTCGAACGCGTCCAAGCAATACACCGACAACAGCACCACGCAAAACCAAGCGCCGCCGGGCATCGCTACACGAAACCAGCGCGGCGACTTCGCGTCCGCCAAAACTTGATAGAAAAACAGAAACGCGCCGATCGTTGCGATCAGCGAACCGATGCCTGCCGCGTGGCGCTGAAACCAAAACGCATCGGTCCACAAAAACTGCGCACCGGTGCCAAACTGCAACATCGAAAACAACACACTGCCAAGGACCAGTGTGGCGTACGAAAGATACTCACGCTCGCGCAGCAGCGCCCATTGAATGAGGCTGTACGCCAAGAGCATCAACGCCACACCGATCAACACGCCTTGCACCATCTGCTCTTGCAAGGCCGCCGCATGAAACGCCGCCGGCCGACTCAATCGCACCGGCAACACCAGCGCGCCATCACTCGCTGCGCGCACATAAATGACCTGTTGCTCGCCCGCCGTCAACGTCAACGGCACCGCGTGACTGCGGCTTCGCAGCGGGCGCTCGGCAAATGATCGCAAGCTGCCCAACTGCCAGCGCTGCACCACCGCGTCGCCGCGCACTTCGTACACGTCGAGCTGCTGCAATGGCGGATAGTCCACATCAAAAACCCACTCGCCCGCCGCCTCTGGCGCAATGGCGAGCGGGATGCGCAACCACGTCACGCCCGACGCCGTTCCTAAAGTAGCAAACGCTCCGGTCGGCGCGGTAAACGCGTCGGGGGTGCGCCGCACTTCATCAATAGTTTTGTTGCGCTCCACATCGCGCAACACCCGCACGGCGGACCACAACGGCAACGATTGCGCGGCACCCGAGATCTGCGCAACGGAGCCTTGCGCGGCAACTGGAAACGCCACCAGCGGCGCGAACATGAACATCACCGCCGACACGATCCAAACCAACGCAGCGCGTGCGCGCGCTCGCTGGGTCACGATGCCGGTTGCGCGCGTCACGATTGCGTGCCCCCGCCCCACACACCGCGCGTGGTGAGTTTGTCTTCGATGCGGTTGAGCCACGACGCCGCTTTCGGGTCGTCGCTCCACGCCTGAATCGTCGCCAGCATCTGTGCGTTGAGCGTTCCGGGCAATCGAAGCGGTCGCGTCTGACTCATCAAAAACTCGCTCATCAAGTGATAACCCACCACCCGAGTGATCATGCGCGTGATCGAAAACTGCGGCCAAAAAATCCGAACCACGGCGTCAATCATCCACGCGACCGAAAGCGTTACCCAAAAAAACACGTCGGCAACAATCGTCGAGCGCGCTTTAATGCCCACCGCGCGCGCCGTCTTGCCACCACACAACAACCGCGCCATCGGAATCGGGAAATAGCGCACCACCGGCAGCTTGATGGTCGCAGCCAACGTGTCCATCAACGCACCACCCAACGCCGGACGCGCATCCTCCGCACCCGTACGCAACGCCGCGTATCGCGCCTGCATGCGCTCGAACAGCGCCCGCGCGTCGTCCATGTTTTCCACCATCAGCTCGCGCTGCACACCCAACGAATGCGCCGACACATTCCACGCATGCAACACCGCTTCTTCATCGCTCGCCGAGAGCGGCACACGTAAGGTGTGCATGCCGTTCAGGAACACGAAACTAAACGTCAACAACGTGTACGCCAGCTGCAATTGACTACACGGCTGCCCCTGCTGCTCAACATCCCAACCGTGCCGCAGCAACGCATCAAAAATCCCGCGCGCTTCAGCATTACCGGGTGTCGCCGCCGCCGTCGGCAAGGCCGCCACAAGCCCCGACGACGATGACGGATTACCGCGCAAAATCAGGTTGCGAACCATCGCGTGGATCAACCGCACCTTGAGCACCTGCGCGATGCCGCCGCCGTCGGGCGTCGTCAGCCCGCCCTTCATCATCACCGGAAACACCATCGCCGCCGTGAGCCGCACGCGGTAATCCGTGTTATTTTCCAGTTGCCCCGTGATGTGCAAAACCTCCGCGAGATCGGGCAGGTAATAACACTCCGGCAAACTCGCGCAAAACAGCAACGTGCACGACAGCGGCCCGTAGTCCATGAACAGCGTCTCGGCATGCGCAACCTTCGCCGCATCCGCCCACGCCGGCAACGCGCGCGCTTCGGCCACGTACCGTTGCATGGCCGCAAGCACGTCCGGGTCGCCCTGCACATCCGGCCCCGGCCAATTAGCGAGCATGCCATTGCTCGTCCACTGCGCGACCAGTCGATTGGCCGCGCCCACGCGAGCGACACGTTCGGCCCAACCAAGCAACGCATCGTCCGCCGCCCACGGCCCAATAATCGCCTCCGCCGTATCGTCCGCGAGCGGATCGGCGATGCGCGTGAAAGCATCAAGCTCGGCGTCGGTCAGTGTCATTTAGTGCCCCCAATATCTGCTGCGCTCGCCCACTGGCGATAAGCGTTCGCAGCAATCAACAACGGCAAACCCATCGCAAAAATCGCAATCACCCGAATCTCAATCGGATGCCCCAAGCACACCTGAAACACGACGGCGCTTGCGTAGAGCAAGATCGGAATCCGCACCGCCCAAATCGTCGTACGGTTAACCGGCGGCGCAATGAGCGGGCGTGACCACACGCGAAACAAAATCAAAATCACCGAGCCGATAAACATCCAACCCGCGAAGCCTTGCAAGGTTTCACCAAACCAGCCGCCGTCTTTCTTCTCCATGATCCACGCCTTCAGCACGAACACGAAATACGGATCAGCGCCTAAGTCAAACGCGGTCACAAACATCGCCGCAACCACCACGCCAAACAAAACGCGGCCACGTTCGGGCGACGTATCCACCGGCCGCTGCCACAACGCCAAATTCGCCAGCACCAGCCCGATCAAACACAACGCAAACCACATCAACGGAATCACGATCGGCACATTGCCCACCGCGGGCCCAAGCACTGTCGTGTATGTGTAGCTGCCAAAGAACCATCCGTGCGACGAACCCATTTGCTCGGCAAACCAACCAATAGGCACAGCGAGCAAGGCAAACTGCCACGCCGCGGGCCGACCGAAAAGCTGCGACGCACTCCAAAAGCACGAAGCAAACATCAAGAGCGTCGCCACCATGATCGCCGTCGCGGTCAAGTCAAAGCCGCGCCACGTCCAAGCGATCAACGCGACAGATACGACGAAATACAACGCGGCGACCCCGCGCCACGCTGGTTGAATACTCATGCCCGCCACTCCCCAAACCATGTCTCGACGCGGTCAACATGCCGCCTGCAACACAGAATTGTCTGACTAATTTACGGCATCCGGCTGGAAATCGCCACATCAATCTTTAGGAACGGACCTGCCCGCGATCACCGGCTGGCTTCGCTAAACGTCTTCACACACAAAATTGGTGTAGGGTGGAACGCTTGCGGCTCCGCCTCGTATCAACGCCGGAAACTGTTCAGGAAGCGGGATTCGGAAAGCAACAGCATTCCGTGGACCTGCAGCCGATGCAGGCAGATCGCGCAGCACGGCGTCATTCGGGATGTCGCTCGTAAATGAACTTGGCCCCTTCGCCCGGCTTTTTCTACTGCGTCATAATTTTCGCCATGCAAAATCCTCCGTTGTTCGAATTCGAACTCTTTCACCCGTCGAAAATTCGCCCATGGCTCGGCATCGACGGAAATGACCCCCACCTTGACTATGGCCACCTGAGTCAAGCATCTCTCTGTTTCAACGTCGGCGGCCAGAAGCTATTTGAATACTCGCCAGCAATCCTCGCTCACTGGAACAAGCTCGCCGCGCTCGACGGCTTAGCCTTCGAGAAAACTCCCCCGTTTGCAGACCAAATGATGTGGCGTGTTCATCTGGATCTCACCGACGGGTTGAATCGATTTCTCGAACCGATTCCGGATGATTTGCATTGGTGGATGATGCCGCAACACAACGCACATGGCGATCGTTGGGGCACACTTTGCTCGCAAGCCTGGGACAAAACGGCCGTCATCGATTGCTCCCTGCTCGCCGACAAGATTTGTGATGCCTTCGCTGGTCGCCTATTAAACTGGGATTGCTTGGTTCAGGAACCACGTATCCGTATTTGGTCAAACGAAACGGAAGTTTTCGTCAATTGGGACAATCGAGACCGATTGGTGGATGGCATCCCGGTATGGACGGCTTCACTCGGAATCCAAGCGTATAAGCGCGACGATTTTCTCGCGGAAGTGCAGGACTTTCGTGATCGCTACTTTAACGCGATGACTAGGCAGCTGGCGCTTGTTCGTGCGGGAGCACTCAAACCGAACATCCGCACCGACGTTGATTTCGACGAAAAGCGCTTGTTGGAAGATAGAGCAATACCGCTTTCGCAATACGTTAAGACGCAAACGTACAACAATCCAACGGACTGGGAAACCGTTCGCGTAGCGCTCAAACAAGCGCTCAAACTCACAGGGCTAGAGCTAAGCTAACCAAGCTCTGCCACATTGCAGCGTGGGTACGCGTGACCCAAGCGAGAATGACGGCGTCGGATTGTGATGACGACCCAAGCGATCTGCTGAACCCGAATCAAGCGTTCGGCCTAAACGCACCTCAATGCCTTTTCCCACCGAACGACCGGCTGGTGGTCGTTACAGCCCGTTTTTATTGATAGTCAACATACGAATAAAAAGCGCTTGAACCGCCGCCTGCTGGTCGCTAGCGCATAAAAGCTGACTCAGATCACTTTGAGGCACTGAACGATGGCGTACCTTCAGCCGTCGTGACGTAAGCACGCTAGGCCGAGGCTTTACCGGGTAGGCGGCGGCCCACCCCGACCCTGCAATACCGGCATCACCACCTCAACGGATTCCGGCGGCAGCACCGTCACGTCGCCCGTACAGTTGCGCTTGGGCACATTGCTGCCCGTCACGTAGCAGCGCTCGTCCTTCGCGCCCGCTTTAGCGGCGGCGGCATTGGCGGCGGGCGGCTCGCTCGCGCACCCCGCCACCACGCCCAATCCGACGCACGTCAACACTGAACACAATGCACGATTCATAGACTTACTCTGTAAGAAATTTGAGAATCCGAAGTCTAGAACGATTGAGTCGAGTACGCAAAGCAATTTCGAAGAGTTGAAGCGCGGATACCCACTCCTCCGCGCCGCGCTGGATGTTCGCCGCGTAACTGTTCATAATTACAGTATGCGCAACACCCCACCTTCTCCGCCGCTCACACAAAAAGGTCGTGGGGCGACGCTCAACATGGCGGGGCGGTTTGAGTCGCGCTCTGCCGAGTGGTTTGACGACGGTTGGGGCGAAGACGAAGCGATCGAGCGCGCAGCCAAGCGCCCGAAAACGGTGATCCACATCGAGCAAGCGCGGTCGATCATCTCGAAGAACGAATCGCCGGACATTCGCTTCGAGCAATCAATCAACCCGTATCGAGGCTGCGAACACGGCTGCGTGTATTGCTACGCACGGCCGTCGCATTCGTACCTGAATCTCTCGCCGGGCCTCGACTTCGAAACGCAATTGTTCGCGAAACGCAACGCGGTTGAACTCCTTCGCCATGAACTGCGTAAGCGCGGCTACACGCCGTCGCCGATTAACTTCGGCGCCAACACCGATCCGTATCAACCCATCGAGCGCACCGAGCGCATCACGCGCGGGCTAATAGAAGTGCTCGCCGAATGCAATCACCCGATCACGATCATCACCAAGAGCGCGCTCGTCTGCCGCGACATTGATTTGCTCGCGCCGATGGCTGCGAAAAATCTCGTGACCGTGTTCCTCTCAATCTCACAGCTCGACAACGATCTGACGCGTATCTTGGAGCCACGCGCGTCCACACCCGCCAATCGCCTGCGCGCCGTGCGCGAGCTTTCCAGCGCGGGCATTCCCACGGGCGTACTCGTCGCACCGATCATCCCGTTCATCAACGACGAATTCATCGAGCGCGTACTCGACGCCTCGAAAGACCACGGCGCGGTCGCGGCGAGTTACACCGTGATTCGTCTGCCTTACGAACTCAAAGACATCTGGAAAGACTGGCTCGCCACGCATTTCCCAGATCGCGCCGAGCGTGTGATGGAGCGCATCCGCGACCTACGCGGTGGCAAAGAAAACGTGAGCGAGTTCGGCGCACGCATGCGCGGCCAAGGCATCTTCGGCGAGCTCATCCGGCAGCGCTTTCGCAAGAGCTGTGCGCGCTTAGGTTTGGGGGTTCACAACTTACCGGAGTTGGACTCATCCAAGTTCACGCCACCGCGCGAAGCGGGTGTGCCGGAGCAGACGACGTTGTTCTAAAGCGCTAACGAGCCCCCTCCCCGCTTGCCGGGGAGGGCTGGGGTGGGGTAGGTGCACAGCAGCAGCAACCCCGGCACTCCAAGCCACGGCCATACCCCCTCCCAACCACCCCCGGCGAGCGGGGGAGGGGAAAACAAAAAGGCACCAGAAGGTGCCTTTTATGTTCAGAACCAAGCCGGGTAATTAGGCCGCTTTAGCTTTCTTACCGCCTTTTTTGCCGCCCTTGCGCGCGCCTTTGCCTTTGGACTGGCCAACCACTTTGAGTTCAACGTCGATCAAACCTGCCTTGAACATGCCAAGTTTCGCCGCTGCTGCGCGCGACACGTCGATGATGCGATCAGCTTGCTTTGGGCCACGATCATTGATGCGAACGACAACGCTCTTCTTGGTCTTCACGTTAGTCACACGAACGAGTGTGCCAAACGGCAGCGTGTTGCTCGCAGCCGTGAGCTTCGCAGCGTTGTAGCGCTGGCCGCTCGCGGTCTTGCGACCATTGAATTTCTTGCCGTACCACGCGGCCTTGCCTGTGGTGACGTCGCCAACAGTTGCCGAACCAACAGCGGCCTTCTTCTCCTCAACCTTTGGAGCGGCTGGCGCAGCGACAGCAGGCGCAGCGGCGGGTGCTGGGGCCGGAGCAGGCGCTGGCGTCTGCGCAACGGCAACCGCCGCGAACAAAGAGGCCAAAAGGATAGATGTGATTTTCATGAGATTCCCCGCGAACAAGCGTGTTGTTAAAAGTGTGGACGAATTTTGGCACCGCACTCACGCGCCGTTCTGTGCGCTACGCGTAAGCAGAAAAAACTGATCGCCTGTTGTTGCGCCACATCTACAACGCCAACGCGTCGCGCCACACGGCACACTTTTCTTCAAAGCGCAGCGAGGCATGCGCTGGGCTGGTGGATGGCAGCCGCGTGAAGTGCAAATCGGTGCGCAAAGCGAGCGATTTGCAATGCCGCCGAAATGCCGCTTCTGCCGTCGCGCCATTGAAGTAAATACGCGTAATCTGCGGATGCAACGCTAACAACCCTGCAAGATCGTTTGCCACTTCGCTATCGCGCGCAATCGCCGAATCCAAACTACCCGATCGCTCGCACGCCGCCAACACATCCCACAACGTGATGCCCGCGTGAGAAAGCGCCGCGACACGTTGGTCATACGGCAACGCCGCATCAAAGCCCGCCACCGCGCCCATGATCCGCCAAAACGCGTTCTGCGGATGCGCGTAATACCGCCCAGCCGTGAGCGAAGCCACGCCCGGCATGCTGCCCAAAATGAGGCGCGTTGCATTGGGCGCGACGAGCGGCGGGAAGCCGGTGACGCGGTGAGTCATCGCGCTAACGGTCATGCAAATGTGCTTAGCCTTTGGATCATGAAAATTGTTTGCGTCAAAGTGGCTCTGTAGGCGCGGACTTGGCCGCGCCACCTCGCTGCACCAAGCGACGCCAAGTCGTCGCCTACATTTCGCGCGCTGACAAATAAGAATTAGTTTATTCCATTACGTATTGGTAACGACGCACGCTGGGCACCCACAATGCTCGCATGTATCAATACACCGCATTTGACCAACGCATCGTCGACGAACGGGTTGCCCAGTTTCGCGACCAAACCGAACGCCATTTGGCGGGCGAGCTTTCGGCTGACGACTTTCGTGTTCTGCGCCTGCAAAACGGGCTCTACATTCAGCGCCACGCGCCGATGCTTCGCGTCGCCATTCCCTATGGTTTGGTGAACACGAAACAAGTGCGCATGTTCGCGCACATCGCACGCAAATACGACCGCGGCTACGCGCACTTCACCACGCGCCAAAACATTCAATACAACTGGCCGGAACTTGGCCGGGTGCCCGACATCCTCGCCGATTTGGCCACGGTGCAAATGCATGCGATCCAAACCAGCGGCAACTGCATCCGCAACACCACGACCGATCAATTCGCGGGCGTCGCGCCGGACGAAGTGGTCAACCCGTTGGTGTGGGCCGAAATCATTCGTCAGTGGAGCACGATCCACCCCGAATTCGCCTACCTGCCGCGCAAATTCAAGATCGCCATCAGCGGCTCGACGAAAGATCGCGCCGCGACCTTGGTGCATGACATAGGTCTTGTCGCGCTGAAAGATGACGCTGGCCGCATCGGCTTCCGCGTGATCGTCGGTGGTGGCCTAGGCCGCACCCCCATCGTCGGCACCGTGATCCGCGATTTCCTGCCGTGGCAGCACCTCGTCACCTATCTCGAAGCGGTATTACGCGTCTACAACCGCCTCGGTCGTCGCGATAACAAATACAAAGCGCGCATCAAGATTCTGGTCAAAGAATCGACGCCAGCGCAATTCGCCGAATGGGTCGAAGCTGAATTCGAAGCTACGAAAAATGGCGCGACGCTGCTCTCGCAATCGGAAGTTGATCTAGTCGCCGCGCGCTTCACGCAGCCGGTCTACAAAGACCTCCCCGCAGACGACGCAGGCACCGTCACCTTCGCCGCCGCGAACGACAACTTCGCGCGCTGGCAGCGCCGCAATGTGCACGCACATCGCGTGAGTGGCTACGCTGCCGTCACACTCTCGCTCAAGCGCATTGGCGTACCGCCGGGCGACATCACGGCTGATGAATTGGATCGCGTTGCCGCGTTAGCTGATCAGTACAACCAAGGCGAATTGCGCGTCACCCACGAGCAAAACCTCGTATTCTCCGACGTTGAAATCAGCCAACTGCCCGCCCTGTACGCAGAGCTCAAAGCGCTCGGCATGGCCACACCCAACATCGGCCTCATCGGCAACATCATCGCCTGCCCCGGCGGTGATTTCTGCGACTTGGCGAACGCCGTGTCGATCCCGGTTGCCGCGTCGATTCACGAGCGTTTTGAATCGCTTGATTACCAGTTCGACATTGGCGAATTGGACCTAAATATCTCGGGCTGCATCAACGCCTGCGGTCACCACCACGTGGGCCACATCGGCATCCTCGGCGTCGATAAACACGATGAAGAGTGGTACCAAATCACCATCGGCGGCGCACAAACACTGGCTGTCGACGGCAATCGCAGCACCGCCAAGATCGGAAAGATCATTGGCCCATCGTTTGCCCGCGCGGATGTGCCAGACGTCATTGAGACTCTTATTCAAACCTACCTCTCGCTGCGCGAACGCGATGACGAACGTTTCGTCGATGTCGTCGCCCGCACCGGAATCGAACCCTTCAAGGAGCGCGTATATGCCGAAGCTAATTAACCGTTATGGCGTGGTGGACGCAATCAACGGCACCGATGGATGGATCGAATACACCGGCGACGCGGGTGCGATTCCTGCTGGTGCAAAAGTGTTGCTGCCGCTCACCGAATTTCGTGAATTCGCAGGCACATGGCAGAAGCACGTCGGCAGCCACGGCGCGTTAGGTGTTCGCCTCTCGCCCGCGGACGACCCTGCGCTCATTAAAAACGATCTCGAAAAACTCGCGCTGATCGCCATCGATTTCCCAGCGTTCACCGACGGTCGCGGCTACTCCACGGCCACGCTCTTGCGCGAGCGCTACGGCTACATAGGCGAGCTGCGCGCCGTCGGCGATGTGCAACGCGATCAAATCTTTTTGATGTCGCGCGCGGGCTTCACGACGTACGCACTGCGCGACGATCAAAGCGTAGAAAAATCACTCGCCGCGTTCAACGATTTTTCGTCGTACTACCAACACGCCGCGCATCGCTTTGTAGACAACAGCGCGCTCGCGTTAGCGGCTTAGTTAGCGGGTTGGCGGACACTTAACTGTGGGAGCGGGCTGGCCCGCGATTCCCCGGCGGTCAACGCTTATCGCGGGCGAGCCCCCTCCCACATAGTCGTCGCTTACGCCGACAGCGCCCGCCCCGCCGCAAATACCCGCCACGCCGCGCTCGCGCCCGCATCCTCTGCGCAGCGCTGCCAAAACACTTTCGCCAAACGCTGCGCCTCAGCGCGCACTTCGTCGGGTGTTGCTGCGCTTAAGTTCGGCACAAACGCTGTGTAGCCAAATTCATCATGCGCACCCGGCGCAAAGCGCATCGGCAACATGTCGTACACCGGCGCGAGCGTGAATTGCCCGCGCGCTAACGAGCGCGGCGAATCGGCAATCACCCCCAAATTGCCGAAGTGCATATCGGTATTTCCGATCAACTGACCGAAGGCAAATAGGGTTTGCGTAATCGAGAGCGCCGTCGCGGGCAGCCTGCGCTGCGCGATTAAACGCGCCACGGTGTTCGGCCAATTCTGCGGTGCACCTGCTACGAATGCGGCATGCACCGCGCCCAACGGCAGCAGATGCCGCCGCCCATGCGCGCCAACGCGATCAATCCTTGCCGACTCCAAAAACGTACGCCGTTCGTTCGCGATGAGCCGCGTTTTCGGCACTAAAAATCCGTTCTCCGCGAGCACGTTCGCAGCGTGCGCTTCGGCGCGCAAAAGATCGTTCCAGCGCTCGCCAAACGGCGTGTCGCGCGGCGGCGAAAACTTCACCAACACGTCGCGCACCACTCCCTCACCATCTGCTATGCGCGTGGAAAATTTCGGCTGCTCGCCGTCTGCGCTAGAACCTGTCACGCGCCCCGCCGTGGCCTCACTCGCCAAGCGCTCGTAGGCCGGCAACAGCCGCTCAATGTCGTCCGCGAACCCCTTGCGCTGCGCCTCCGCATTCGCCGTTGCGAGCGCCGCATCGCCAAACACCATCGCCCCCGCATGATCGAGCACTGCCGATTGCGTCGCGAACACGCGCTGCGAGACACTCCAGCGCTCAGTCTGCGAATCCCATGAGGCGGCTACGGCACCCAACCGAACGCGTTGCTCACGCCCCAGAAACCCGCGCAAATTCAGCGGTGTCAGCGCCCAGGTCAAGTCCGTTTCCGAGCGCAAATTCAACCCCGCGCCATAGACCGACACCACGCCAGGCTGCGTCAAACTCGCCAGCGCAAACGGCGTCGCGGTGCCCGCCTCATCAATCCAGTACAGCGGCCACTGCGCCACGTCGCCGTAGGCAAACATCGGCCGCGCATAACGCGTGTGTTGCCCCGCGCCGAGCACGATGATCGCTGCGCCCGCCGCCTTCGCATAGCGCGTAATCGTGCTCGCGCTCACGTTCAGGCGCGCGGCCGCCGCGATGGCGCTTTGCTCGCCTTCGGCATCGATTAGTGTGGTCAGTGGATTTGTGGCCATGGGTGTATCGGGACTTCGCGACCCGTCCGCCGCTCGAAACGCGGGTTTCCGGACAGGCAGCCTCAAACTAGAAGGCAACCATCCTACCGCTCGTCACCACAAAACGCAACGTTTATGCAAACTATTTTCTCAATAAAAACAAACACTAATGGCTATTTATCGATAAATTTCGCAATGTTTATTGAAAACATTATTAAATCATTCGCGGATCAAAAAAGCGCATACAGCTTTTTAGCATTAGCGACCAGCCCGTGGTGCTTTCAGCAACAAATATCGATAAATCAACAATACATAAAAAGTAGCGGAATCGACCGCATAGCAGTCGTTCGCGCCAAAAAGCTGTTGGTGCAAATTTGTTCTGTCGTTTCGTTGGCGCAACGCGCCGAGGCCTTGCGTCTGTTCCCTTGCGATCAAGCGAAATGAACAAGGATTTCTCATGGCACGCCCGGTCAACATCACCGTTTCCACCAACCAGCTCACATGGGCTGATTTTGAAGTCGTGGGCGAGGACGACATTGACGACGCCGACGCCGAAGCGGGTGCAAACATCTCGATAAGCTGGTCGTCCGCCTCCGTCGAAATCAACGTGCAACACACCGCTCGCGTCGAGAGCGACACCACGCAAACGGCCTCGCTGCTACGCCACGAACAAGGTCACCTCGATCTAGGCATCCTCGTCGCCCGACGCATCAAGCGAGACATCACCAAAGGCACCTCGCCCAGCAACGCCCAAGCCGCACATTTGCCGCGCCTGACGAACCTAAACATTCAATACGACAACAGCACCAACCACGGCCAAAACACACAATCACAAGGCACATGGAACACCGCGCTCGCCACGGCGTTAGCAGCGGCAACGCCGCCGGCGTCGGTGAATGGTGTGTTGCTTTAGCGCGGTCAAATAGTGCGGCTCGGTGTTCTGTCGTGAACCACCAACACGAGGCACGCCCAATGTAAGCGACGACTTGGCGTCGCTCCGTGGCAACCAGCGCGGCCAAGTCCGCGCCTATAACGATCTATCCGGGACGCTCGCAGCACCCACCGGCGTCATTCTCGCGAAGCGGGAATCCAGAATGGCCACACACAAATCCGTCAATCAAGCATCAGTGCCAGGCTGCGAACTGGATACACGCCTGCGGCGAGTATGACGGCGGACGCGTAGGGTGGGCAGGCTCTGCCCACCAAGCGATTGCGTTACGGGAACGTTTCCGTGGGCAACGAGTTGCCGGCCCTACGAAACGGCTTCATCGCTTATCGGGTAAACAGAAATTTCAAGATCCACTCCCAACGCTCCGACCAGCGACGTGAGCGCAGGAGGAACAGAGAACGAACTCCATCCAGGCGGACGTATTTCAGCGCCGAAATCTACCGATACGCCCTCTACCCCTGGGAACTGAACCAAACGAATCACTTCATCGCGATTCATCGTCAACCAAATCTGCGCATCGGCAAACTGTAAATTCAACTCCGAGAAGTCCGCGTCGCTGACCTCAAAACTCACACTCGATGCCGCTGATATCCTCAGGTACGTTTCGCTGTTTGGAGCCTTACGTTCACCTTTGTGCCAAACGCGAACCGGCTCCAAACCACAATCCTTAAGGAATAAATCTACGTCAAAGTTCGCACCAGACGCTCGAAGCATGCAGCTCATGCGAAGTATCGACTCATACGAAACTACACATCCAAGTTCCGCACACCCAAAGCATTGCCTTCGATAAACGCGCGGCGCGGTTCAACTTCTTCACCCATCAGCGTGGTGAAGATTTCGTCTGCGGCAATCGCGTCTTCGATTTGCACTTTGAGTAGGCGACGCACTTTCGGGTCCATCGTGGTGTCCCACAATTGCTCGGCATTCATTTCGCCCAGCCCTTTGTAGCGCTGGATCGAGAGATTGGCGCGCGCCTTATCGAGCAGCCAATCGAGCGCTTGCTTGAAGCCGCGCATCGCTGCTTCGTCGCGATTGCCTTTGCCATCAACGCGCGACACAACCGCGCCTTCGCCGACCATCGATTGCAGATCAGCTGCCTTTTGAATTTGCGTGTAGTCGCCGCTGGCCAAGAAGCTCGGCGCAAGAATCGTTTGCGTCGTGCGATTGTTGTGTGTGCGCTTCAAAAGCATCACCCACTCTTCGGCTTTTTCGTCATAGAACGGAGTCACGTTTAACTCCGGATCGGTAATGAATGACTGCATCGAGGCAGCACCCGCAACCGACGAAGCTTCATCCGCCAACGACACTTTCGCGCCGAGCAACAGTGCATCCAACGCACGGCGATCAATCGTGCGCGCATTGCGCTCGATGACTGCGTCAGCCACGATGTATTGCCGTGCGAGATCCGCGAGCGCCGTTTCCGACAACGGCGCAGCATCAGCCGACGGCTTGAACTCCGCGCCTTTGAGCGAAATCTTCAACAGGAATTGCTTCAATTCCAGATCGTCTTTCAGGTACTGCTCTTCTTTGCCAACCTTCGCTTTGTACAGCGGTGGCTGCGCGATGTAGATGTGACCACGCTCAACCAAATCCGTCATCTGGCGGTAGAAGAACGTCAACAGCAACGTGCGAATGTGCGCGCCGTCCACGTCAGCGTCAGTCATGATGATGATGCGGTGATAGCGCAGCTTCTCAACGTTGTAATCATCCTTGCCGAAACCAGTGCCCATCGCGGTGATGAGCGTCACGATTTGCTCGCTCGAAATCACTTTATCGAAGCGCGCTTTTTCAACGTTCAACACTTTACCGCGCAACGGCAGAATCGCTTGGAACTTACGGTCGCGGCCTTGCTTCGCGGTGCCGCCTGCGGAGTCACCCTCCACCAGATACAGTTCGCACTGCGCGGGGTCTTTCTCTTGGCAATCCGCGAGCTTGCCTGGCAAGCCCATCGAATCGAGCACGCCTTTACGACGCGTCATTTCACGCGCTTTACGAGCAGCCTCGCGCGCACGCGCCGCGTCAACAATCTTGCCGCAAATAATCTTCGCGTCACTCGGATATTCAAGCAAAAAGTCCGCGAGTTTTTCTGCGACGATTTCTTCAACGACCGGACGCACTTCGCTCGACACGAGTTTGTCTTTCGTCTGCGAGCTGAACTTCGGGTCCGGCACTTTCACCGACAAAATACACGTCAAGCCTTCGCGCGAATCGTCGCCCGCCACTTCCACTTTCGCTTTCTTATCAAGCTCATTGGACGTGATGTATTTGGTAATCGTGCGCGTCATCGCGGCGCGCAGACCGGTCATGTGCGTACCGCCGTCGCGTTGCGGAATATTGTTGGTGAAACACTGCACGTTTTCGCCGTAGCTATCGTTCCACTGCATCGCCACTTCAACGGTAATACCAGCCTTTTCGCCACTCGCGAAGAACACGTTTTTGTGAATCGTTGACTTCGATTTATTGATGTACTCAACAAAGCCTTTGATGCCGCCGGAGTACGCAAAGTTTTCGCTCTTGCCCGTACGTTGATCGATCAACTCAATCTTCACACCACGATTCAAGAACGACAGTTCACGAATACGCTTGGCCAGAATTTCGAAGTGATATTCAACGTGTACAAACGTTTCAACCGAAGCCAAAAAGTGCACTTCGGTACCGCGACGGTTGCGCGTTTCACCGGTGATTTTCAGCGGAGAAACCGGTTCGCCACGGCGAAACTCCATCTCATGTACTTTGCCTTCGCGCCAAATTTTTAGCTTCAACCAATCGGAGAGCGCGTTCACCACCGAAACACCCACGCCGTGTAAACCACCGGATACTTTGTACGAGTTCTGATCGAACTTTCCGCCGGCATGCAACTCGGTCATCACGATCTCAGCCGCGGAGCGCTTGAGCTCGTCGTCTTGCTTGATCTGCGTCGGAATACCGCGGCCGTTGTCAGACACCGAAATCGAATTGTCCGTGTGGATGATGACTTTGATGTCGTCGCAGTGGCCGGCGAGAGATTCGTCAATCGCGTTGTCGAGCACCTCAAACACCATGTGATGCAAACCGGAACCATCGCTGGTGTCGCCGATGTACATGCCGGGACGCTTACGAACAGCATCGAGGCCTTTTAGGATGCGGATCGAGTCTTCGTTGTATTCCTGGTTTAGGGCTTGTGCAGCGGAGGGCTTTTTATCGGTATCGGACATGAATTCTTTTCTACTTAAATTTTCTTACTCGGCGGTCGGCGCGGTGAAAAACGCTAAATGCGCATCGGCATCACAACATATTTGAAATCGGTGCGACCGGGTACAGTGAACAGCGCACTCGCGGCGGAATCTTGTAACGCGATGGTGATTTCGTTGCTCGACAACGTGGCTAATGCATCAAGCAAGTAATTGATGTTGAAACCGATATCAATCGCGTTGCCCTCGTATGCAACCTCGATTTCTTCTTCGGCTTCTTCCTGCTCGTTGTTCGTACACGCGATCTTCAACGCACCGGGTACAAGCCCTACGCGAACACCACGGAAGCGCTCATTCGACAAAATCGCAGCGCGCTGCAACGTGTGCAACAGCAGCAGACGATCCACCGTGATGAGCTTGGTGTGTGCCGACGGAATCACTCGGTTGTAATCCGGGAATTTGCCGTCGATCACTTTGCTCGTGAGTTCGATGTTGCCGAAGCTAAAGCGAACTTGGTTCGCCAAAATATCAATCGAAATAGGCTCGTCTGTATCGGCAAGCAGCTTCGAAAGCTCGATCACCGTTTTGCGCGGCACGATGATTTCTTGCTTCGAGAAATTGCCTTCAACTGGCATCACCGCGTAGCTCAAGCGATGGCCGTCGGTGGCCACGCAAACCAGCTGATCTTTTTCGAGCACGAAGAGCATGCCGTTCAAATAAAAGCGGATGTCTTGCTGCGCCATGGCAAATTCAACCAAGCGAAGCGTTGCCTTCAATAGTTTTTGCGGCAACGAGAAGCTCTGTAGCTGCTCTTGGCTCATGGTCAGGCGGGGGTAGTCAGCCGCAGGCAGCGTTTGCAGGCTGAAGCGGCTTTTCCCGGCCTTTACGGCCATCTTTCCATCCTTGGCATCCAGCGATATCTCGCTGGGGTCGGGCAACGCCCGCAGCAGATCCTGCAATTTGCGCGCAGCCACCGTGATCGATTGATCACCCACATCCGGCACTTCAACCTTGGCCGAAATCTGCAATTCGAGGTCGGTGGCGATGGTGGTGAGCGTGGTGCCTTTGTGCTCAAACAACACGTTGGCCAAAATCGGCAAGGTTTGCCGACGTTCGACGATGCCGGAAACCGCCTGCAAAGGTTTCAACACTAAATCGCGAGGTATGTTCTTAAATTGCATATAAACCTAATCCTATTTAATAATGCGCGGCGGTTTCTGTGGATAACTGAAAAAAAACAATAAATTCAAAGACTTGCGAGAAAACAAAGTGGTGTTAACTGTGTTGTAAGATTTGCAAGCAAGTTGTGGATGAGAAACTGAAGGCGCACTCTTTGCCCACTTATCCACATTTGCTATTGCTTTATCAACAACGTTTCAACACCGCCTCCACGGCTTCAAACTCTCAAAAATCGTATCAATCTAACTGCGCAAAACTTGCAATAAAAACGCAAAGTCATGCTGTATCTGGGGGGTGCTTTCACGCAGCGACGCAATTTGTCGGCAGGCATGCAGCACCGTCGTATGGTCTCGTCCACCGAAGTTTTGCCCAATTTCAGGCAGCGACATCGGCGTTAATTCTTTCGCTAGCGCCATCGCCATCTGCCGTGGCCGAGCCACGATACGCGAGCGCTTTTTCGAATGCATATCGCTGACTTTGATCTTGTAATAGTCAGCTACAGTCTTTTGAATGTTCTCAATCGAGATCTGCCGCGACTGCACCGCCAGCAAGTCACGCAGCGCCTCTTTGGCTACCTGCGGCGTGATTGACACATTGTGAAAACCCGCATACGCGATCACGCGCTTTAATCCGCCTTCAAGCTCACGCACGTTCGAGCGAATGTGTTTCGCAATAAAAAACGCGACCTGCTCATCGAGCGCTACGCCGACTTGCTTTGCTTTATCCAGCAAAATCGCCACGCGCATTTCGGTCTCTGGCGGCTCGATCTGCACCGTCAGGCCCCAGCTAAAGCGGCTCTTGAGCCTGTCTTCAATGCCTTCGATTTCCTTGGGGTACGTGTCGCAAGTGATGATCACCTGCTTCTTGCCTTCGGTCAGTGCGTTGAACAGATAGAAAAACTGCTCTTGCGTACTGCTCTTGTTGTTGAAGAACTGAATGTCATCAATGAGCAGCAAATCGAGCGTGGAATAGCTTTGTTTGAATGCGTCCCACGCCTTGTGTTGATAGGCCTTGACCACGTCGGAAACATAACGCTCGGCGTGGATGTAGCGCACACGCGCCAGCGGTCGCTCGCGCAGCAGCTCATTGCCAATGGCTTGCAGTAAATGGGTTTTGCCGAGGCCCACGCCGCCATAGATGAACAACGGGTTGTAAGCGTTGCCAGGGCTGCCGGCTACTTGCATCGCGGCTGCGCGAGCGAGTTGGTTTGCTTTGCCGGTCACGAAGCTGTCGAACGTGAACGTTGGGTTCAGTGTCGATTCGCGCGGCGGATTGGCAAGCGCGATACTTTGCGCAGACGGCGGCAACATCATCGCAGGCATGCGTACGGCGCTCTCAATTGCTTCGCCGAAAAGACTGGTCACGTCATTGCGCTCAACCATCGGATTGACCGGTTTGTCATCGGCAGCAGGCGCAACCGGTTTTGCGGCACCCGCTTTCGCCACGGTCAAGTGAATCGCGCGCGGCTCGTTGAAATACGCCGTGGCCAACGAATCAATCGTGCCGAGGTAACGGTCGCGCACCCATTTGCTGATGAACGCGTTAGGCGCGACCACCGTAATTGCCGAATCGCTCTCTTCCGCGCTCAGTACGCGAAACCAGGTCGAGAACTGCTGCGACGAAAGTTCCCTTTCGAAGTGATTGAGGCAGTGCGACCAGAACGTTGACATGAAAATAGTACGCGGCAAGCAAATGCCACAAACGACCCTAAGTGAAATAAACCCCGAACGGCGAAACCCGCAAGCAAAACCTCAGTCTGCAAAGACTAAAAAATTCGCCCATTTACGCTGGTCCCAACCCACCATTTTACCGCGATTTCATGCCTGAACGACACAGTTATCCACAGGCAATTTTGGCGGTGAGCTCGCTTTCAGAAAGCCGGAAGTTAGGATCGCTTACTCAAGAGCGTAATCCACGCACCCGCCAGTGCAAACGCCATTCCAAGCGCAGTGAGTGCTTGCAGTTTCAACCCTTCAATCAGAATCGAAACGATCACCGCGCCAATCGGCGAGAGCACCGAGATGTACATCGTGCGCGCCGAGCCTTCGCGTTTCAATAATGTGAGGTAACAAAGAAACGTAACGATGGTGCCCAAGACCGTCAAATAGACGAACGCCGCCCAAAAACCGGGTCGTGGATCAAGGTGAAAGGCTTGGCCAGAAAGCGCGCCGTAAAGAAACGTCGCGCTCGACCCGTACGCCATCGCCCACGCGCTGTAAGTCACGACCGGCACCTTGCGCTCGTTAAGTTTGATCGAGCAGATCGCGCCCACGCTCGACACAAACGCCGCCAACGCCATCGCTGCCATGCCGCCAAACAAAACCGCCGTGTTGTGTTTATCGAGTGCGGCCAGTGCATCCGGCAAAAAACACAGCACCACGCCCATCACCCCGAGCGAGCCGCCAATCCATGTGCGCGACGTCGTTGGTGTGCCGTAGGCGAAGCGTGCAAGCGTCGGCGTGAGAAAGACCATCAACGTGAACGCGATGGCCACCATGCCCGACGGAATCGTCTCTTCGGCGACGTAGGTCAATACATAGCTAATGCCGTAGGCACACACGCCAGAGGCCGCCGCGCAAGCCTGCGCGTTGCTGGGTAGCGCGAGCGGCTCACGACGAATCGCCAACCAAGCAAACAGCAACACAGCGGCCACACCAAAGCGCAGCGCCACGGCGTAGGTCGGCGTGGTCACGCTTCCTAGCTGCAAAGTGATTGCATAGAAAGTGGTGGACCAGATCAACACCGGAATGAAAAACAAAAACCAGCTTCGACGAGACATGACTATTCGGAGCGCCGCGAAAGTTCGCTAGCGCCCAGTTTCAATGGTGAAAGAGAGGCGCTACTCGACCGCGGCGACGCGGCGTGGGAAGCGAATGTTGAGCTGTTTAAGCTTTCGGTAAAGGTGCGTGCGCTCAAGGCCCGCTTTTTCGGCGACGCGGCTCATGTTGCTCGACTCGCGGCCCAGCAGATTCTCAAAATAAATCCGCTCGAACGCTTCGCGCGCTTCACGCAGCGGCAGCTCAAAAAATTCCGGTGGCAATGCGGGACGCTCGGGCGCGGACGTGTCGCGCAAATCACCCAAAATCGCCTGCAAATGATCGACTGTAATGTCGTCATTGTTCGACAGCAACAAGCTCGACAACACGCTCTGCAACTGAATCAAATTGCCGGGCCACGGCGCTGATTCGAGGAGCTGTCGCACTTCCGGCGACAAGCGCGCGGGCGCGTCGGGCGAAAACGCTAAGGCGCAACGCTCAATCAAATCCGACAGATCCGGCCGACGGGAGCGCAGCGGCGGAATCACTACCGTGCTCGACGACAACAGCGCAAACAAACTCGGATCGAAGCGGCCTTCGCCCGAGAGTTGGCCCAGCGGCTCGCTGCTTGCGCAAATGATGCGCACGCCGTAAGTCGTCGTTTTCCCGATCATGAACGCGAGCGAGCGCTGCTCGCTGCGCG
The DNA here is from genome assembly GCA_040079845.1 of Casimicrobium sp. Lineage (GTDB taxonomy): Bacteria > Pseudomonadota > Gammaproteobacteria > Burkholderiales > Casimicrobiaceae > Casimicrobium. Next base: position 44,478 of record JBEBJR010000008.1, read on the forward strand.
AAAGATGCGCGACTTCGGGGCAATACAAGGTGCCTCCGCGTGCGCTTTCCAAAATTTCCAGTGGCGAGCTAATCAAGCGCTGGCCACTCTCGATGGTGAACCACGGCGTGTTCGGCTCATGCAATGCGCGCGCGCATTCGATGAAACCCACACCCACCTCACCGGTCAGGAGCACCGAGCGGCGCTCCGCGATCAAGGATTCGAGGCGAACTCGCAGCTCGTTAATTACCGGGCTCTTGCCCAAATCTGCCAGATTGATGCTGCTAGAGCGCTTGGCTTGTCCCACTTTCAGCGCGCGCTGAACCGTCGACAATAGCTTCTGCAAACCAATCGGTTTTTCTAAAAAATCGAACGCGCCAATGCGCGTAGCTTCCACAGCGGTTTCGATCGTTGCGTGGCCGGACAGCATCACCACCGGCATCGTCAACAACCCGGCCGCCTTCCATTCCTTGAGCAGCGTCACGCCGTCGGCGTCTGGCATCCAGATATCGAGCAACACGAGTGAAGGATTGTGCTTGCGGCGAAGCTCGCGCGCAGTTGCCGCGTTCTCGGCGAGGCGCACAACATAGCCCTCGTCTTCGAGAATTTCGTGGAGCAGCTCTCGAATGCCGACTTCATCATCAACAACGAGAATTTCTGTGGAAGCGATCAAATCTCTGTTTTCTCTTCGGTCAATAAAGGGAACACAACGGTCACTACCGCGCCGCCCGTTGCAGCGTTATCAACGCTGATTCGGCCTTTGTGCTCGTCGATAATTTTCTTCACAATCGCGAGCCCGAGGCCAGTGCCTTTGGGTTTGGTGGTGATGTAGGGCTCAAACGCACGCTGCTTGACGGCATCCGAAAATCCCCCGCCATTGTCGCAGAATCGCAGCACCAGCTCGCGTTCAGCCTCTTGTCCGTTGATCGCGCGCAAGTTCGCCTCTACGCTGACCTGTCCATCCGCGCGGTCAACGCAAGCGTCGACCGCGTTCTGCATCAGGTTGTGCACGACCTGCCGCAAGCGCGTCGCCTCACCACGAATCATGCGTTCCGGCGAGTCCCAATTGAGCGTCAACTTCACCGGATACGAAGCGTAAAGCTCCAGCGTTTCTTTAAGCAACGCTTCCACGTCTACCGCCTGCAAACTGCCGGGGCGCGGGCGTCGTGCGTAGATCGCGAAATCATTCACCATGTTCTTCATGGCCGTGACTTGGTTCACGATCGTCTGCGTACCGCGTCGCAAAATCTCCGCGTCGGCTTCGCCCAATCGGGGCACCAATTTCATCTCCAAACGCTCGGCCGAGAGCTGAATCGGCGTCAGCGGATTCTTGATTTCATGCGCCAAACGTCGTGCCACTTCGGCCCACGCCGTGTCGCGCTGCGCCTGCAACACTTCGGTAATGTCATCAAACACCACGATGCGCGCGCCCACGTCGGCCACCACGCGCCGCGCGCCGCGCAAAATAAACGTGCGCGCGTTACCGCTTACCATCAACTCTTGCTCGCGCTGCCAATCGTTCTCGCCGGAGGCCGCAAAGTTCCGCGACACAATCTCCGCAAAGTTCGCCAAGCTCGGCTCCGTGCGCGCCCACACCGACAACGATTCACCGACGCGCTCATCGATGCGCGATTGCAAAATCACCGCCGCCGCCGCGTTCGCCACGCGCAGCACGAAATCATCCGTGAGCACCAACACGCCGGCGTTCAAATTCTTGAGAATGTTTTCTAGATAGAGATTGCTCGTTTCAATCTCGCGACGGTTGGCTTGGTCACGATTTCGCGCGTCGGAAAGCTGCGCTGTCATCGTGTTGAACGACTGTGTGAGCACCGACAACTCGTCGTTGCCTTCCACCGGCTGCTTGCGCGAAAAATCGCCGTCCGCCACCGCGCGTGTGCCCTCGGCCAATCGCGCCAACGGCTGCGCCAAGCGCTGCGAAAACACCGACGCTAGCGCCAGCGCCGTGAGTAGCGCAAGCATCAGCGCTAACGTCAACGTAAACGCAAACAACCGCTTTAACGCTACGCGCTGATACGAAAGCTCTTGGTAATCGCGAAAGCCCGCCTCCACACGCTCCGTCTGCTCGCGCAGCAGCGCGGGCACCGGCTGCGTCACCAGCAACAAGCGAAGCGGCGACGCATCGCGCGCACTCACCGGCGCGAGCACTTTCAGTTGCAAACTCGCCTCGCCCACCGGCTCCACCGCTGAAACGGTTTCCATCGAGCGCGCGCGCCGCAGCTCAAGGGCCGACGGCGCAATCGGCGGCAACGCGAGCACGCTTTCGGTTGATTGCGCCACCAACGCACCGTTGGCCGTCATGAGGGAAATGTTGGCGATGCCCGATTGTTCGCGCAGCACGGCCAGCGCAGCGCGCGCCTCGGACGGCTCGCGCGCCGCGAGCGACGCCGCGATGGCTTCAGTCTTGCGCGTGAGTTCTTTCAACGGTTGATTCAGGGCCGTGCGGCCCAGCTGCAAGCCGGTTTCGAGCGCCTTATCGATGCGTGTATCGAAATAACTCTCAACAGACGATGCCAAAAACTGCACTGAAATCGCGTAGACCAGGGCGCCGGGCAACACCGCCACGACAGCGAAGAACATCATCATGCGCGTCGTCAGCTTCGCGCCGAACACCGCCGCGCGTCGCGCTTTTAACAGCAGCACGATTTGGTAAATCACCAAACCCGCGAGCCCTGTCACGATCATCGCGTTGGCCACAATGATCTCGGTGTAATAGCGCGTGAAAAGCGGCGAATTTGCGGACGCCGTTGCGAGCACCGTGATGAACACCGCGCCCGCCACCGCCAAAATCCACCACGCCACGCGCATCCAGCGCGGCGGCGACAGACCCACCGCCGCATCAGCAGCTTCGGCCGCTCGCGGATCGATCAAGCCAGAAGCGTTGTCGCTCGCACTCACGGCGTGAGCACCACGCGATACCAGTCCGACGCCAGTGTCCACTCGCGCGAAACCAACGTGTTCACTTGCAACGGCTTCGGCAACTGCGTCGTATCGAGTTTGAGTCGCAGCGACACTTCATAGCGCTCGCCGCTGCGCAGTTCGCGCTTCTCGAACAGCGTGCGGCCGCGCACCAGGCGCACCTGCCGCAGCGCCTCGGCCAGCGTCGCGTAGTTCTGCGCCGAGCCCACGCTGCGTCCAGTGTCCACGCGATACGCGTTGGTCAACGGCGAAAACGTCAAGCGCCGCACGAACGACGGCGAAGGCACACGCTCATCAAACCAATACGGCCGCGAGCGCGTTGCCTCGGTCTCCAACACAAAATACAGCGGCGTGCCGCGCACCAACGCCTCTTCAAGCGGCGTCGTCAACGCAAAATCAAACTCTGCGTCCATCACGAACGCGTCGTCCTGCGCGCGCACCACAGCGCTCTTCACCGCAATCGTTTCTGCGCTCACCTGAAACACGAACGCCAGCGCCGTGACCGCCGTCACCGCGCCACGAAACACCCTGCGCAACAAAGAAGAACGCCCGAAACTCACAACGCTACTTTTTCTAACAACGCGTAAAAATACCCGTCGTGATTGTGCGTCTTGCGGTTGCCTCCGGGCAACAATTGGCCGCTCGCGCTCGCCGGATCGCCCGGCAATGTGATGCGGATACGACGCATATCCGCGTGTCGCGCCAGCGCCGCCTCGAGTTGTAACGTGTTTTCTGGCTTGAACACTGAACACGTGATGAAGAGCATCCGCCCGCCGGGTTTGAGCGTCGGCCACAGCCCGTCGATCAATCGTTTTTGTTGCGCGGCAAGCTGCGCAACGTCCGAGTCGCGCTTCAACCACTTGCCGTCCGGGTGCCGCCGCACCACGCCCGAGCCGGTGCACGGCGCGTCGAGCAAAATCCGGTCGAACGGCACGCCGTCCCACCACGTTTTCGGCACCGCCGCATCCGCTGCGCGCACTTCGGCCGACAACCCCAACCGCGAAAAATTTTCGCTCACGCGCTTCGCGCGTTCGCTATCCACATCCATCGCCAAGAGCTTGCAATCGGCAAGCTCCAACACATGCGCCGCCTTGCCACCGGGCGCCGCGCACGCATCCAACACGCGCATCCCGTCCTTCGCGCCCAACAGCGGCCCAGCCAACTGCGCGCCCGCATCCTGCACCGAAAACTGCCCCTCGCGAAACCCCGGCAGGCGCTCCACCGCGCGCGGTCGCTTGAGCACGATCATGCTGTCCGACAACGCCTCGGCCTCAATCTTCTTCGCCTCGAACGCCGCGAGAATCGTCTCCGTCGTCGCGCGCCGACGGTTCACACGGAGCGTCATCGGGCCGTGGCCATTGCCGCCGCGCAAGATCGCCTCCCACCATTCGGGCTGCTCCTTGCGCACGCGCTCGACCCACCACGTCGGGTGGTTCCACTGTCCCTCGTCCGTCGTGATCGCCTTCGCCATCGCCGCCTCCGGCGCGCGCAGATAATTGCGGAGCACCGCATTGGCAAAGCCCTTCGCCCCGCGGTTCACCGTCTCCACCGCCGCCACCGCCTGCGACACGATCACATGCGGCTCGGTCTTCCCGTGCGAGAGCTGGTACACCGCAATCCACAGGATCGCCTCGATCAACGGCTCCGGTTTGCTGTGCACAAACTGGCGAACGATTCCGCGCAGCTCGCCCAAAAAGCGTAACGTGCCGTAAGTCAAATCCGTCAACGCCGCACGCGTCGCGCCATCAAACGCCGACGTATCCACCCGAGCAATCGCCGCCTCCGCATTGTTGCCCGCCAGCACCGCCAACACAGCCTCACCCGCGCGCCGCTGCACCAACGAAAGCGCCGGCCCCGTAGGCGCTGCACCCGCTGCCGCACCCGCACGCACAGGCGCAGGCGCAGGCGAGCGAGCCGGACGAGCCGCGTCGTTTTGCGGTGGTTTATTCAAAAGAGCCTCCGCCACATATTGGCGTCATTCTCGGCGCAGCCGGGAATCCAGAAAGCGGCCTGTCGCAGCCAAGGAAAAACATCAAAACCCGTTCGCCCTGAGCGCAGCGAAGGGTCTGATGGCCCCCAGTCCGTTCGTGGCGATCCCGAGCCTGTCGAAGGATCGAACAACGAACCCGAACCCAAGAATGACCCCACCCGAACCCACACGCCCCCCGCCGACTCACGCAGAATCGCCAAACACAAGGGCATCACAGCAGCAGACGAGGTTTTCATCGCGCGAAGGTTTTGTGCGCACAAGGCGCAAAGCGGGGATGCCCAGAGTGTAGCCGACGGTAACAGCTTTTGCCCCTTAGCGGCTTGCCAGCAGCGATTTACGACGATTTTCCATATAAGTCGACTATGCGGAAAAGAGGGCTCCCTTCACCTCTGAGTAGTCGCGGCGGCCTGAAAGGTGTTTCATCACAAGCCAAGGAGTTCTCTGCGACGCCTGACTGTCGCGCGACAGCCGCGAGCGCAGGATGCTGGCGAACGAGAGCATATTGACGAATATCAGGTAAAGTTGTTGCATGACTTTTCTTCGATGGGCAGGCAGCAAACGACAGTTAATTCCAATTCTGTCGTCGTTTTGGTATGCCGCGAGTCGCAGAGATGGCGGTTCGCGTTACGTTGAAGGATTTTGTGGATCAGCGGCGTTGTTTTTTTCCGTTCGACCAAAACAAGGTCTCCTAATCGACTGTAACGCCGCGCTTGTCGAATGTATTGAGCAGGTAAAAATGTCACCGCGCCGCGTTTCGCTGGCACTTAGTGGGTTTGCCCCTGACGAGGACACGTACTATCGTGTTCGTGCCTTTGATACGGACCATCTTGAACCAGCGTTGCGAGCGGCTCGGTTCATTTATCTAAACAGACTCTGCTTTAACGGCCTGTATCGAACGAATGCCGCCGGTCACTTCAATGTACCCTTTGGCGGTTGGAAGTCTGGCCGCTTACCCAGCGTTCAGAACCTTTCGGAGGCGTCGTTGACCTTACGAACGACCACCGTCGTGTGCGGAGACTTCCAATCCGCCGTGATGAAGAATTTGAGAAAAGGAGACTTTGTTTATCTTGATCCGCCGTATGCGGTCAGGAATAAGTCTTTGGATTTTCAGTACGGTCCAGATGTTTTCGGCTCGGGGGACATTGAAAGGTTGGCAGTTTTGGCGTCGGAAATCGACTCAATTGGTGCTACGTTCGTGATTTCGTATGCCGACTGTCCAGAGATTGCTGCGCTGGTGAATCGATGGGGTTGTGAGCGCGTGCAGGTTCGCAGAACTGTTGCCGCTACCGCCTCGCGTAGGCAACCTGCCACAGAAGTGTTGATTTCCAATCTATGAGTAATCCGCCGATCTTGAGGTTTGCCGTCATCAGTGACCTTCACATCGGTTCTAAGGCAAGAGCGGCCGAGCTGTGTCCGCTAACGCTCAGCGACACGCTAATGGCGTCGCGTGATGAGAAGTTTTTGGATGCGTTCCAACGCTTCGCCTCTAGCGAAAATTTCCTGGCGCTTGGCCGAATTGACGCACTGTTTGTCACGGGAGACATTACAAATAGCGGCCACGCGAACGAGCACGCGAGAGCATCCGAGGTGATGGCTTTTATTGCGGCGCGACTTGGAATCGGTGCGGATCAGACCTTTCTTGTTCCAGGAAATCATGACGTATTTTGGCCAGTCGCCAAACTAGAGCCAAGAGACTTTTGGCGAAGGTATCGTTATGAACCGTTACATGCAAAGGCAAATCACTTTATCTCATCGACGATGGCGCAGGGGGCAGCCGGTCAATTTCATGACGAGCCGTACGCGATTTTGCGAAAACAAGGCGCGTTGCTTGTATTGGGAGTGAATACCGCAGCGCATGATGGCCCTGATGAACCGAATGTGCACCATGGGTCAATTTCAGCTGAAACGTTGAGTTGGATCGACGAAAACTTGGCGCAATTCGATGACGATTCGACGTTGCGTAGAGTATGTTTGGTGCACCACCACCCGCTTCAGTATGAGAACCCTACACGCAACGGGAAAGATTTCAGCGCGTTACAGAACGCGGAAAAACTTCTCTCGGTACTCACGAAACATCGTGTGGAAATTCTGGTTCACGGCCACCGGCATGTTCCCCAGTGGACGTTCCGTATGGACGGAAACGGCGGACACCCGATCGGAATACTAGGAGCTGGCAGCTTTTGTGCGGCCCTCGAAAACCCATGGACAGGCAACGTGAGTAATCAGTTTCACGTTATTGAGTGCAACACATTGACCAAGGCTGTAGGCCGCGGTGGTCGCGTATTTTCTTGGGCCTATGACTCCCTCAACGGTTGGAAGCCTAGCTCTCAGGACTTGGGAATACACGCCGTTAGGCGCTTTGGCGATCGTCGTAGCGAATGCGAGTTGGTATCAAGGATAGAACAACACCTGTCTTCCCACTGCGGTAAGCCCGTGATTCGATTCTCAACTCTCGAGTCGACGGATGCGGACTTGGAATACTGCGACGATGAATTGCTAGTGCGAGCTTGTAGGCGCGCCGCTGAAAATTTGAAGCTAGATTTCGTGGGAGAGGTTGGCGGATCGAACGAGCGAAAACCATGGCTTTTTCTTGAAAAGGCGGCCACATGACTAGCAAGAGCATTAAGAAAGCGAAGCCGACGTCCGAACCCCGCACGCCGCGCAGTCTGGCGTCGATTCGGAAGGCCAATTTTTCTAGTCTTGAAGAGCGGGATTCGCTCTTGCGTACGCTTCCTGTTCAAGTGTTTGAGGAGGATAACGCGAAGTACTTGGATCGAGAAGATACCGTCAATTTCTTTGTCGTGCCCCCGGGATTCGAGCGACTGATGTCGCGGAAGAATCACGTCCTTTTAGGTTCACGAGGGTCCGGAAAGACAACGTGGGTGCGGATGCTCGCGCACGATCATGTCGTCCTGGCTGCAGCGAAAGGCTCTGCAACAGCAACGGAGATGTTGGCTAAAAAATTGATAGGTGTTTACATCCCTGCAAACATCGGTATTGTCGGAAGCCTAGCCACCAAAATTTGGCCAAACGAGGTTGCAGGCGAGCATTTCTTTCAATGGCGAATGAATATTCACAGCTGCGCGTCGGCGATCGCGATAATGCGCAGTTGCCTCGACTTGTACGTCACGAACGAGGTCGATCGCATGGGTGTCGAAGCTCGGCTGTGTCGCGCCTTATCAAATTTGTGGACGAACGGAACGCGGCAAGAAAATACGTTGAGCGGGCTTCGCGATGCGATCTTAGATATTGAGGCCATCAAGTTAACAGAACTCGAGCGAGCGCGAGTACTTGCAATCAACATCACGCCGAATGACTACTTTGACTGCGAGCTCTTTCAGCCGCTGAAACACGCGTTGCAAAAATTGGAAACCCTACAGGGCGCTCCCAGCGCATGTCAGTGGCTTATCTGCGTGGACGAGGCGGAGTACTTGACTGTAGCGCACCACCGCGCATTAAACACGCTTATGCGAGCTTCGTCCGGCAATGTGGTTTACAAGATCGCGACGATGCCATTTGCGCATCACACGCTGCAAACAAACATCGGCGTAGATCTTGTTGAAGGTCAGGATTTTGAATACGTATCGGTTGATCAAAATCCAGTAGATGTTACGGGCGAAGATAGCAGTAAGACGTTTCGGCGCTTTGCCCGCGCTATTTTTAAGCAGCGTGTTGCCAAAGTAGAAAGCCTTAAAGATGTGTCTTTATTTCAGTTGCTCGGCGGATCTCCACTATTGGATCCTAAGGACATAAAGGATCCGCATGACGAAGCAGCCTTCTTTGAGCTCGTCCGGCAATTTGCTAGCGAACGTACGGTTCTACGAGCGGAAGACTCTCGGGGGACTGACAAATACAAGTCCAGTATCCAACGAAAAATGCACGGAGCGCTACTGTTGCGGAGGGCAATCGCTGAGCAAAAAGGCAACAACAAGATGCGCGTTTACTGCGGGGAAGCGATGCTCATTCGCTGCTCAGACGGAAACATGCGACGGTTCCTCAGGCTAGTGAATGCACTAGTAAAGGCCGCACAACAACATCGAAGCCTACCGATCGAAGCAGGCGTACAGAATGACACTTTCGTTCTCGTTGCAAATCAATACCTCAACCGCTTAAGCGGCGAAGACATACAAGGGTCGAAGAGCAAGGTCTTGTTGCAGCGAATTGGTGAGTACATGGGCAAAAAGTTTTCGACCGGACGCCTTTCAGCAGATCAAATTTCAGGTATCGAGGTTCGAGTTGGCGACCCTGCTGAAATTCACGATTTCGTTCGACAGGCCGTCCAACTTGCTTACCTCATTCCAGCCCGAGGCGACGGTACTCCCGCAACGGTTGCTGCGCTGGATGGTGTTTTTCATTTGGCGTTTGTATTTGCTCCGTTGTTCCGATGCTTGCCGCGACGCCACAAATCGGCACGGATACATACGATGCTAAAGCACGAGAATGCCAATACGACGGCGAGCAGTCAACTCTCGATTTATGATGGTGCATCGTGATTTTTAGCAATGTTTTTGCCGTAGATTTGAACGCGACTGTTGAGTACGACCTTGCTCTTTATGCGTCTGGGTTTGAAGCGCGATCAATATTTGTGGCTGAGCACATGCGACCACGTGCTCGCAAGAACCGCGTGATCCTATTTGCAGAGGACACGGATTTGTTGTCACGGCCAGCGAATGATGCCTTTTTTAAAGGCATATTCAGTGATGACGAAATGACCATCTCGGCGTCGGGAGATCACGAGGCGATACTTTTAGCGCTTCGGTCGCTTGAGCTTACAGCTGATCCGAATAGATTAATTCGAGTTTTCGTTGACTATTCAGCGATGACAAGGACTTGGTATGGAGCTGTTCTTTCCTATTTCCGACACGTGGATCGTACAAATGCGGTAGAAATCGACTTTGTCTACGCGCATGGCAAGTACCAAGAAAAGTTCAGTCCTATGGCGGTGACAGAAATCGTTGCTCAACCAGGATTTGCTGGATTGGCGAGCGGAATGCGAGAGACGGTGGCGTTGTTTGGACTTGGTTTGGACAAGTTTGCTAGTCTGGCTGTGTTCGATCGAATCGAACCAGACGATGCGCACTATTTTTTAGCGCGTCCAGCTGACCGCGAAGGGCTTACCGAAGACAAAGTCAGGCAAGAAAATGCCGAACTCATTACCCAAATGAGCGATGCCCCATTGCTGTTGCCACTGGAGGACGTGGGTGAGACGTTTCGCTTGTTGTGCGAGCGAGTCACCGTACAAGATCGGCGGAAACAAATTGTCATTGTGCCAATGGGGCCGAAACCCCACGTGCTCGCCTCCTTACTCGTCACTCTACGGTTACCGCGGGTGGGTTGCCTGCACGTTCGAGGCTGGAGAAATCCGCCAATTCAAGTTTCAGCGCTTGGGACGTCGTCTGCTTGTCGCGTGTGCTTCAGCCCCGATCGTCGTGCTTGAGTCAACACGTGCGAGTTGACTGAATCGATGCCGTCCGTGCTTTCTATGAAGACAAGACTCTTTGCTGAGTCTTCTGGCTCTTGGCACGATGCTTTGATCCTCGACTTGGCTACTCTGTTCATGTGCGATCCAGCGTGAGGAATGGATTCAATGGTCGAAGGAATGACGCACTCCAAGTCGCAGCTATACCGCAGCATTCTCGCCCTAGCCGCCCTTTGCCTAACCACGACCGCGCAAGCGATGACCTTCACGCTGTCGCCGCCAGTGCTCTACCTCGGTGGGCCGGTGGTGGGCTCGGACTGGGACGCGTGGCAAGAGGCGATGAAGCGCTTCGGCGCGGACATCAAGATCGTGGCGCTGCATGATTCGGGCGGTGGCGATTCGTTGGCGGGGCGGCGCATCGGGAACGATATTCGCAAGCGCAATTTGCAGACGGTGGTGCACGGGCGCTGCTCGTCGGCGTGCGCGAATATGTTTCTCGGCGGCAAGGAGCGGCAGTTCGCGCTCACCGACGGCAAGATCACCGCAGTCCTCGGTTATCACGGTAGTTACAACAAGCGCACGAAGCAGGTCAACCGCGAGAAGTCTGGCGATTACTTCCTCGACATGACCGACGGCAAGATGGACGCGGAATTCGTCGAGCGCTTCATCCGCCTCGAAAACAAGAAGGGTCTGCTGCGCTTCTTCCACCCCGCACAACGCAGCCAGCCCGACGACCCGCTGGCGCTGCTCTGCCTCGGCGACGAAGAGCGCGACAAGCTCCTCGATCAATGCGAACGCATCCCCGATGTTGACGCGCTGTCAAAAGGTGTGGTGACCACATGGGGTGTGTACGAACTCGCCCCACCCCCCGAAGTGAGCCGCAAGAAAGAAACGCGAACCAGCTGGGAAAACCGCGCGCAGTTTTTGACGCCGAGGTTGCGCGAGGGCGAGTAGAACGGGCGGCGCGCTGCCGTGGTCTAAGCCTCGCCGTCAAACCCCAAGCGATCCAGCACAGCGATGGCTTTAGCCGCGTCGCCGCGCGCTGCACGGGCTTCGAAGCGCGTGCGCGCGTCGAAGTTTGCGAGCGCAACGGTGGCGAGTTCGTCGACAAGGCGATTCATGCTGATTTTGCGGCTGTCGGCGAGCGCCTTCAGACGGCTGTGTTTATCGTCGGGTAATCGAATGGTCAGTGTCGACATAGCAAGTGCTCCCATGCCTCTTTCGGCGTCAATATCTGCACGGAGGGAAATAGCAATTCGCCTCGGGTCAAGTCGCGTAAATTTTTAGTGACGATCGCTTCGGCTTGCGCCGCCAACGCGAGTTCAAGCAGATGGTTGTCAGCCTCGTCGGGTAAGTTGGGCCGCCACGCGAAAAACACCTCAACCCACCGACAGCGAGACAAAAACGCATCGAGTATCGCATCGCGCTCCGCCTGCGAAACCAGCGCGTCATCCCACAACGCAGCGCGAGAAAAAACGTCTTCATACTCGGAAAGTAGCGCAGGCCCGAGTACGGGCTGCAACTCGCCCGCAAGGCAGGCGCGCAACACGCGGCGCGACATTCCACCGCCGCCAAGCAGCGCCGAAACGAGCACATTGGTGTCGATAACAACCGTTCTCACAAGAAAATGATAGCACAGGCGCTGTCATTGCGCGTTGGACTCTCATACGCGGGCTGAGACTTTGCCCAGAGACAAGATGCAAGGCTCGCGGAGGGCCAACGCCGCGCGGCGCCTACTGTTGCTGGAAATGCTCCCGCACTTTCGCGGCGATTTGCGGTTCGGTGAGTTTGTCGACGGTTTCTACGCCGACGATGCGCTCACCGAAGCCTTTAGTGATCAAGCGCTTTTTGAGTTCGCCTTTCGCTTCACCGGGGCCGATGATGAGAATGGCGAGCGCGTCGTGCAGTTGCGAAATTACGTCGTCGTAGTACGTCTGCAAATGGCCCGCGTATTGACGATCGCGATGGTCTTCCGCGGTGCCCTGCTCTGATGAATGGCCGCCGAAGCGCACGTGTTTTTCAACGCCAGACACCATGTGTTTCGTGAGCGCTTCGCCGTGAGCGTCGGCGCTCAGAAAAACGATGAATGCTTCTTTGTGGTCAATCCACAGTCCGGTGTTTCGTTTCATGTTGCGCTCTCTCTTTGTTGCGAACGAGTGTTCGCAGGTTACGCGCGAGAGCATGCGCGTAACGGCCACGCTTATCCGTGCGATAGCGTACGTTGGCGAATTTCCTCTGCCGTCACATCACGGCGCAAGCGTCGCAAGATGATTCGCAATATCCGTCGCTGACGTTCTCGTTGCAGGCGGCGACGTGGCGATGGCGTCTGCAATCAGCGCCGCGCCGCGAAAGCCGAGCAAGTAGCGCAGGATGAGCAAGCCGTCGGTGGCGGCGTCTTTCACGCCGTTGCCGTCGATATCGAGCCGCAAACCCATGGCGTCGAGATACTGCTTGATGTCGTCGCCATCCGTGCGAACAGCGTCACTCGCGAGCGCGGTGCTGAGCGCGACGCCGGTTTCGCCGCGTAAGTAGCGCAATACCGTGAGCCCATCCGTGAGCGCGTGATAGCGCGTGCTCGCGCCGCTGTCGTCGACGTTGAGTGTCGCGAGCGCTTTGGGCAGAAAGTACGCGACCGCGGGGTCCTGTGTCGCGAAACGCGTTGCTGTTCCCGCCGTGCTGTAGTTGCTGGCCGCGAAGTCCACGTTCACGCGGGCGAATTCCACTCGTCTCGCGGCAGTGGAGGCGATGGCGGCGTTGCTGGCGAGGACGTGCGCGAAGAGCTGCGTATTGCCTTGCTCGCTGACGTTGTAACGCTCCGCACTCGCGACGAGCGCGGAGACGTTGGTGAGCGGCGGCGTCACGGGGCTGACGCCATCGCCCGGCACGAACGTCGTCGTGTCGGGCGCGGGCAGTCCCGCGACAACGCCCATCGGGTGAACATAGCCATCATTGAACTCAAACGACTTAAAGTCACCCGTGACGACGATGTTCTCGTTGGCGTTGGCGGCCTGGCGCGACTGAATCAACGTCGCGAGCTGCGCGGCCTGCGCCTGGCGTTGCGCTCTGATGCCATCGCCCTCCGTTGCCCAGCCGTTACTACCGGAAATAGGGTTGTCTTGCCCGGAGCTGGTGTCCAGTTGCGCGTTGAAAACCGTTACCGGCCAGTTTTGTGTTGCCGAGAAGTGAATGACTGCGCGCAAGAGCAACGGGGGAAACGCGAAAAGCAGCGACGTCGAGGTGTCCGGATTCGTGATTACGGTGTTTTTGAGAAGTTGCGTAACTTCCAGAACGTCCACGCGCGGAAGCGTCGCACCCACCGTTCGCGTGCTGACAAGAAACCCGATGTTGAGCCCCGAAACATCATTGCCTTGCACCAGATAGGGCACGTACTGCGGAGCGGCCGCTACTGTGCTGTTGATCCGATCGGCCAGCAAACCGAGTACGCGAAGATTTTCTACGTCTTGTACCGCGATGATGTCGGGCGTGCGTGCGTAGTCGCCGATGGCCGCCGCCGCTTTGGTGAGTCGCTTGTTGAGCGCGGCCGCTGTGATTGTTGGTCCGCCATTGCCGTCGTTCACCTCGTCGTAAAACCGGCTGAGCGACACGCTCGCAATCGTTACCTCGTCAGCAGTTGGCGGCGTGACCGCCCGCGGCGTCGCTCCACCCAAAAAAATACTGCCACTACCCACATCGGGCAGCAGCGCATAACGACGCGGCGTGTAGTCGAGCACCCCCACGAGGTTCGTGACGGTCGCCCCCGTTGTGACGTCAACCGCGGTCGCGCCGACTTGCCCACGGCTGCGAACTTGGATGACTTCTGGATTGCCGTCGAATTGCGGTGCAGTGACGCCAACCGGCGGCGCAACTCCGTCGAGCACGTGTCGACCCGGTTCGCGCAGCGGACGCGCTATGCCCGTAATCACGCCGTCGTATATCCCGGTAGACGTGGCCGTCGCGGAAGATTCAGCGATATTGCCCTCGGACGGCGAGACGACGGTGAGCGACGGGATACTGACGCGCATACCCTCGAAGCGCTCTAGCTGCGCAACGCTGCCGGACGGACTGAGCTCCGCCGACGTCAGCACAATTGGGATGGGCAACGGGTTGCCTGCGGAGAGCATGACTACGGTCGGCGACGAAATTTGCGTGACCGACAACGCGGAAGGATCACCGATCGGTGTGAACTCCAGCACCGTGCCGGTCACTTGAACCAGATTGCCGACAGCCACCGCGAAAGGCGGGGCCGACGAGGTGAAAACGAAAATCCCTTCCGACGTTGCCGGGTCGGCGTCGACCAACGCGTCCGGCTCTTGAATGAAGAAGCCGTTGTTTGACCGAACGGCGGTGACCACGCCGCGCACAATGACCGTTTGCCCGACCAGCGGCGAGGTCAGCCCGCTGCCCTGAACGTCATGAATCGGGGTGACCTGTGCTGAGGCACTTGACGCGCCGACTGCCGCAGCAAGACACATGAGCCAGCCCAGCAGTACGCCGGAAAATCGAAAGCATCGTCTTGTTTCACGCACTTTGCACCTCGCATTCAACGCTATTGTCGCTCTCGTCGCTCTCGTCGGTATCAGGCGACGCGCCTGATTATCCGCGCTTCTCTGCGTGAACTAAGCCAACGCTACGCCAACAAGTCCATGTCCACGCGGATGTAATCGCCGCGATAGGTCAGCTCCGCGAGATAAATCACCGTGCCGTCGGGCGCGCAGATCACGCGCCGGACTTCGGCGACGGGGGCTGAGACGGAAATATTGAGCGCGTTGGCGGCGTCTTCGCCCGCCGTGGAAATCGTGAGTATCTGCCGAGCCGATCCAATCTTCACGGCCTTGAGATCCATCAGCACCGGAATCACGGTCTCGCTGCGGAATCGTTTTGGCGCGAGCTTGAACACGCGCTCGTCGATATACGCGGAGATGACCGACGTAAATTGCCGTTCGCTGGCGTGAATGCGGCGCAAGAATCGATATTTCGGCGCTAGCGTTCCGTCTTCCGCATCAAGCTGAGGCATCGCGAAGCCCTCATCCAGCGGGATCAAACGCGGTGCTTGTTTGCGGTACAGCTCGGCCAGTTTGCTCAACGAGCTCTCGACGCGCATGCGCGGGTGCGTTTCGGGCTTGCGCAGGACAAACGTGCCCTGCCCCTGTTTGGGTGCGAGCAGCCCTTCGCTTTTCAGCAACTGCGCGGCTTGTCGAACAGTGATTAAGCCAACGCCAAATTCCTGCGCCAGCGCAGGCAGCGTCGGGATCTGGGCTTCAAGCGGCCAAACGCCTTTGACGATGCGTTCGCGCATCGCATCGGCGACTTGTGCGTAGAGCGGGCTGGCGCTGTGTTCAAAGTATTTAGGCATGTCGACGCTATTTTGCCGAAGGACAGTCGGGCAAACGCAATTGACATAACTGTCTAAACATAGAATGATAGGCATATTGCGCGAGAAATCGCGCCGTAATGCGCCTGAAAAATCGGAAGTCGACATGAAAAAAAGCCCGAACATACTGTTCATCCAAGCTGATCAATTGGCCGCGAGCGTGTTATCCGCGTACGGTCACAAGCTCGTCAAAACACCGAACCTTGATCGCATTGCTGCACAGGGCGCGGTATTCGAAAACGCGTACACACCGAACCCCATTTGCGCGTCGTCGCGCTTCGCGATGATGTCGGGGCAATACTCGTCGCGCATCGGTGCGTTCGATAACGCGTCGGAGTTTCCGGCAGCGGTGCCGACCTTTGCGCATTACCTGCGCTCGCTCGGTTACGCCACGTGCCTGTCGGGCAAGATGCACTTCGTTGGCCCCGATCAGTTGCACGGCTTCGAACAGCGCGTGACGACCGACATCTATCCGTCGGACTTTGGTTGGACGGCGGATTGGGAAAAGAAGGTCGAACCGTACGCGCCCAGCCAGATGAGCATGCGCGGCATCGTTGAGTCGGGGCTCTGCGTACGCTCGTTGCAGATGGACTACGACGACGACGTGGCCAACCAGTCGGTACAGTGGTTGTTCGATCACGCGCGTCGAGCGGACGATCGACCGTTTTTGCTGGTGTCATCGTTCACCCATCCGCACAATCCGTTCACTATCTCGAAGGAATTTTGGGACCTCTACGATGACGCAGATATCGAAATGCCGACGGTACCGTTCATTCCGTTTGATCAGCGCGATCCGTGGAGCCAGCGCTATTACAAACTGATCCGGCAAGACGAACATATCGTCACCGACGCGCACATTCGCTCCGCTCGACACGCGTATTTCGGCATGGTGAGTTACCTCGACACGAAGGTTGGCATGTTGCTCGACGCGCTCGAAAAAGCCGGCGCGATTGACAACACGGTGATCGTCTTCACGGCCGATCATGGCGACATGTTGGGCGAACGAGGCATGTGGTACAAGTTCAACCCCTACCAAAACTCAATCCGCGTGCCACTCTTCATCAGCGCGCCGGGTGCAAAAGCCGGGCAGCGCGTGAGCGCAAACTGCGGGTTGGTCGACCTGCTGCCGACGATGCTTGATCTTGCCACTGGCGGCAAGCCGCCAGCGCTGGTCGATCATTGCGATGGCCACAGCTTGAGCGGCTGGCTGCACGGCACCGATGCGTCGTGGAACGACGAAGCGCTCATCGAGTTCACCAGCGAAGGTGTGTATTCGCCAGCGTTCATTTTGCGCAAGGGCAAGTACAAGTACGTGTATTGCGAGGGCGATCCCGGCATGATGTTTGACATGCAGGCTGATCCGCACGAGCTGCGTAATCTGTGTAGAGAGCCAGCGTTCGATTCGCTCGCCAACCAATTGTCTGACGAGATCGAAACGCGATTTGTCCCCGCAAAAGTCAAGCGTGATGTGCTCGCAAGTCAACGACGTCGCTTGTTCCTGCATTCAACGCTGATGAAAGGTGCGCACACGCCTTGGGACTATCAGGTGCATAAGGACGCATCGAAGCAGTACGTGCGCAGCTCCGCGACCACCAGCACGACGGCGACCAAAGCGAAAGCGCGCTTTCCGTTTGTGCCGACCGTGCCTCCTGACACACCGCGAAAAGTCTAAGCGCATCAAGGCGCACCCAGACCCTGTTTCCCTACTCCATTTCGTCCCGGTTCACCCCACTGCGGAGGTTTCATGCACACAATGAAGAAGATCACTCATATTGCGGCGCTCGTTTCGGCCAGCTTGCTCGTAGCAGCGGCACCCGTGCATGCGCAAACGTATCCAGCCAAACCGGTGCGCGTGGTGGTGCCGTTTCCGGCGGGCGGCATCGTCGATATTCTGGCGCGCGCAGTCACCGAAAAAATCGCCGCGAATTGGGGCTCGCCGATCATCGTTGACGCGAAACCCGGCGCGGGAGCATTGATCGGCACCGAGGCCGTAGCGAACGCCGCGCCTGATGGCTACACTTTTTTGGTGGCGACGATTACTGGCTCAGTCGGGCCGCTCATCAACCCACAATTCAAATACGATTTGCGCAAAGACTTCGTGGCGGTCGGACTCTTTGCTACCGCTCCCAATATCGCGGTCGTGCCGCCGTCGCTGGCTGCTTCGACGATGGCGGAGCTTGTAGATATGGCAAAAAAGAATCCGGGTAAGTTGAACTACGCACATTCGGGCGCGGGCTCCACCAATCACCTGCCTGTTGAATTTTTGAAGGTGTCTCGCGGCCTCAATATCGTGCCTGTCGCGTACAAAGGCCAACCGCCGGCCATCACCGATGTACTCGGCGGACAGGTGCAACTGTTTATCGGTGCGCCTGCGCTGCTGGTGCCGCACGTCAAAGCGGGCAAGCTCAAAGCCATTGCGGTCACCTCCACCAAACGACTCGACGACGCACCCACCGTGCCCACGCTCACCGAGGGCGGCTTTGGTGACGTGCTCGGTGGTTCGGGTTGGTTCGGCTTCGTCGCGCCAGTGGGCACACCACCAGCCATCGTGAAGCGTTTTAACGACGAAATCAACACGGCACTGAAGTCGCCGGACGTCATCGAGCGCTTGCGCAAAGCGTACGCATTTGCCGAAGGCGGAACGCCAGAAGAGTTCAGCAAATTTCTGAATGATGAAGGCACGCGCTGGACCAAACTGGTCAAGGACGCCAACATCAAGCTCGACTGAGAACCGGCGTTGATGTTGCCGTCGCTAGACACGAAGCGTCTAGGCACGCGCCGTGCGCCGCGCCTAAACGCGGCACGGACGTCTACCGAAGCACAAACTTAAACGGGATCGCGAACCAGTAGCCGCGGCGCTCACTCGGAATCACGCAATCGGGCGAGCGCAGCGTTTCACTGAACCATGCGACGGCGACGTACTTGAGTTCCGCTTCACTGATGGTTTTGTCGGTGACGCCGCGAACGCGTCCTTCGCGGTCTAGATAAGCGGTGATGACGCCGGAGAGCTCTTTGACGCTCGCCCTGTTCATCGCGTGCACGGGTGGACGCTTCGGTCTGCACACCTCGGGAAGCGAATTGAACCCGCCAACGCGCCCCGGTTCTGGAGGCATCGCTCGTTGCTCCGCAGAGGCTTGTTGAGCGTCGGCGCGCTCATACCAATATCGCGCGTGGATCATGCTCTTCGAGACGCCTTTGCCATGCTGATACGCCTCGCCTAACTTGAATTGCGCTGTTGCGTTGCCAAGATTCGCGGCGTCGGTCAGGAGAGTCGCCGCGCGCAGGGTGTCCTTTTCGACGCCATCGCCGTCTTGATACAGCGTCGCTAAATCGTTCATTGCAGCACCATGCTTTTGCGCTGCGGCGCGGGTGAACCACAGCACGGCAGCAGCGGTGCTTTTTTCGACTCCGAGCCCGTTGCGCAGCATGACGCCCAGACGGTATTGAGCAGTCGCGTCGCCGGCTTCCGCTGCGGGTAGCGCGAGCGCATGCGCAGCGGCGTAATCGTTGCGCAGAAAGGCCGCGTCAGCTGTATCCGCATCGCTGGACACGCCGAGGGTGGGCGTACAGAACGCAAGAGCTGCGAGGCTCGCAGCGATCAGCGCGCGAGGGGTGGAATGTTTCATAGCAGTGGAAGACTTAGCAAAGCGGCGCTCATCATGATACGCGCACGACAGCGCGGTCGTTTGTGCGAGATTGCGGTGATGCCATTTCTGTTTTGAGATTAAACATCGCGCCAGCTGCTCGCTACTTACGACGCGGCAGCGAGTTTTGCTGCGACAGCACGTAGCCAATCTGCTGTTGCTTCATGGGGGCTGGGCATCTCGATTAAATCGCCATTGCGTTGCGGGTGCAACCGTACGACACTTGGCTCCTTTGAATCGCCGGGCCATCGCCATGCCAAACAATTCGCTTTTTTTCGCGTTCCGCCCCGCGCGCTTGGCATTCGCCCGCCGCTCGTTTGCTTTTGCGCTGTTGGCGGCGCTGAGTCTTTTTGTTCCGACGGGTTCGGCATTGGCTGCGAACGCGACGATTACCTGGGGCTTTAATCCGACACCGACGCAGGTGAAGATCATTGCCGGAGAGAGCGTGACGTGGGACGGTAGTCAGAGTGGTGGTATGGGCGCGCATCCTGTAGCGCTCGCCAACTCAACGTTCTCGACGCTCGGCGCGACCGTTTCTTCGGGCGGCGCTTCATACACGAGGACCTTCTTGACGCCGGGCGTCTACTATTTCATGTGCCAATTTCACACGTCGTCGATGCCAACGACGGTCACGGTGTGCGCGGCTCCGCCACCGCAACTCGTGACGCTTGACATTGACGGCGACGGTACGGTGGACGCGCTGACCGACGGGCTGTTGGTGGTGCGCTACCTGCTCGGATTGCGCAACGGCGCGCTGGTCGCCAACGCGGTGAACGCCTGCGCATCGCGCGACACGACCGCGATTCAGGCGCATCTCGCGACGCACAGCGGGTTGCCGCAATAGCGCAACAACGGCCATTAGCGCATGCACAGCTTTTAGCAGTAAACGACCGCCAGGCGGTCGTTTGAGCTAGATTTATGCGTATATCGATTACTCACTAAATTGGGTTGCAACGACCAACTGGCAGTCGTTCAAGGCAAAAAGCTGTATCTCGGAAAACTGTCGTCGCGCGACGTCTGTGCCTCGCCGCCGGCGTGCAGGCGCAGCGCTTACTTTCGCGCAAAATGTGTCCTATAAGAATTCTGAACAGTCCCGAAGCGCGCGCTTAATACGTCTGCGCCGGGAATGCGGCGTATCGAGGGAGTCGTTTTGAATGGATGAGTACATCAAGCTGCTGGGCTACATAGCCGCAGCGCTGTTTTTCTTTATGGCGTTGATGCTTCTCTTGACGCTGCGTCAAGGTGCGCGCGTGCGTGGCGCGAAGCAATGGTTGTGGAGCACCTTGGCGGTCGCTGCTGGCATTGGTCTCAACACCTCGCAGGGCACGTTGCCGCCGTTCTTTTCGATCATGCTCTCGAATGTGCTCATTGTTTCCGGTGCGGCGCTCGGTGCGTACGGTACTTTCGAGTACCGCTTTGAGCGCGCGCTATCGATGCGTGCGCTCGCGGTGATGACTGCCCTGCTGTTGCTCGCGTTCGTCGCGCTTCGAGATCAACTCGTCGCGCGCATTTTGTTGGTGGCGATCCCGACGGCAGGCATCTGTCTTTGGCATGCGTGGACGATGCTGGCGGGCTCTTCACTTCGACCCAATGCCAGAGACGTGAAGCACAAGCGCTTTGGCTTACCGCACGCCATCATGGTGCTCGGTCTGTTCATCATGGGCTTCGTATTTTTGGCTCGCGCAGCAGACACCATCGCCACGCTCACTAGTGCGACGCCGACGGTGATTCCGCCGGGCGGGCCAACGCGAACGATCGTATTCGCCTACGCCGTTGGACTGGCCGCGCGCTTGCTGCTGCTGATCGGCATGGTGTTGGTTTTGGTTGATGAAATGGCCCATGATTTACGCACGCTTGCGCTGCGTGACTCGCTCACGGGTTTGTTCAATCGACGCGGCCTCAAAGAAGCGGTGAGCGCGCTTTCGCTCGAAAACAGCAGCCTACTGATGCTCGATCTAGATCATTTCAAATCCGTAAACGATGACTTCGGTCACGAACAAGGTGACCGGGTGATCGCGCTCTTCGCGCGCTGCGCGCAAACGAGTTTGCCCGCGAACGCCGTGCTCGCGCGTTTGGGCGGTGAAGAGTTTTGCGCCCTGCTGCCCAACGCTAACCCGGCCGACGCGCTCGCCGCCGCCGAAGCACTTCGCGTCGAATTTGCACAAGCCTCAATCACGCTCGGCCATACGCGACCGCACACGGTCAGCATCGGTGTGGCGACGTACGACGCGGAGGCGCTCACACTTTCCAAACTCATGCAGCACGCCGACCAAGCGCTGTATCGCGCCAAGCGCAACGGTCGCAACTGCGTTGCCGCCGCCATCACCACGCCAGACTAGTCGCTTCGCGGCGTTGGATGGCAGCGCGAAAAAAAACGCTCCGTCAGCACAGGCTGACGGAGCGTTTTCAGAGTCGTGACAGGTAAAGCTCGGCGCTGAACTACTTCGCGATACCGATGGCCTTCATCACGCCACCTAAGTCTTGGTTCGACTTCGCGGCGAACTTCCCAAGGTCTGCCGAGCTCATGGTGTTGAGCCCGAAGCCACGCGCGTCCATTGCAGTTTTCCACTCAGGCGAGGCTTGAATTTTCTTCATTGCGGCTTCGAGGGTTGCGACCGCTTCTTTCGGCATCGCTTTTGGGCCCATCAACGAAATGAAGGACTGCAACTCCCAATCCAGCCCCTGCTCCTTGAGCGTCGGCGCGTCCGGGAACGCAGGGATGCGTTGCGGCGTCATCGCGGCGAGCAGGCGCACTTTGCCGCTCTTAATCAGCGTCGAAGCCTCGGCAGGAGCGACCGTCGAAACCTGAATCGAACCGGCAACCAGCTCCTTCAAACCCGAGGCTGCACCATCCGACGGAATCCACGGAATTTGATCGGCCTTCATCCCGGCTTTCATCAGCATGCCCGCGAGCGCGAGGTGCCAGATGCCGCCTTGTCCGGTGCCCGAGGCCTTGAGCTTGCCGGGATTGGCGCGCGCATCATCGAGCACGTCCTTAAGCGTTTTGTATTTGCTGTCGGCAGCAACTTCGACGCCCGCGGGCACAAAGTTGAGGAGGCCAATCGGCGCGTAATCGGCGTGCGTGAGTTTGGTCAAACCCATCCAGTGCATCATGTTGATCTCAACCGTCACCGTACCGAGGGTGTAGCCATCGGCCGCAGCTTCTGCGATCGCGCTGTGGCCCACGACGCCCGAGCCGCCTGTGCGATTGACCACAGTGAACGGCTGCTTGAGCTCTTTTTCCAACATCGCGGCCATCGTGCGCGCGTGATAGTCGGTGCCTCCACCCGGCCCCCACGGAACGAGAATCGTCACTGGGCGATTGGGGTACTGCGCGAATGCCGTCGCCGCAAACGCTGCGACCGCGCCTAGTGCGAGCGCTTTACGAAAAAGATGTTTCATCCTGACCTCCTTGTTAATGAAATTCGCGCCTGAATGGTTCCGTGACGAAACAACTGCGTCGGCGTCTGAACATTCAGTCTACCAGCGCCTTGGCCGCATTAATAGTTACCAATTCGAAACGAAACGTCGACAGGACTTGACGGCGACTTCCGCTAGAGTTGGTGCCCAACAAGGGGAGACAATTTTGAAAGTTACTGACTTCACGTTAGCGCTGATGCTGCTCGCGCTTGCTGTGGCCATGACCGTAGGCGCGGCAAGCTTCCCGCCAATGCCAGGACAGGCATTCGGCCCGAGACTTTTTCCAAATCTCGTTGCATCGGGCTTCGCGCTGTGCGCCGTCGTGCTCATCCTTCGCGCTGCAAAAGCCAAGCAAATCAAGCTCGGAATCGTGACGCCTGATTGGTGGCGCGAGCCGGGTCGTCGCGGCAATCTCGCGATTCTGCTGGGGAGCATCGTGGCCTACACATTGCTGGTCGAGCGCGTGGGTTTTTTGCTCACCACTTTTGCCACGATGGTGGTGTTGATGAAGCGCCTCGGCGCGTCTTGGCGGGCCACGCTCTTCGCCGCTTTTTTGGGCACCGCAGTGACTTACCTACTCTTCGCGTATTGGCTGCGCGTGCCGCTTCCGCCGGGCCTGCTCAACGGAATGGTGAGGTAGAGCATGGGCGCGCTACTTGATGCTTTTCCACAAGCCATGGCCTTGGTGTTCGATCCATACACGCTGGGCGTGGGGCTGCTGGCCACTATCTTCGGTTTGTTTGTTGGCGCGATGCCGGGCCTCACCGCGACCATGGCCGTCGCGCTCTTAATTCCCGTCACGTTCTTCATTCCGCCCGTGCCCGCGCTGGTCGCCATTGTGATGAGTACATCAATGGCGATTTTCGCTGGCGACATTCCCGGCGCGTTGCTGCGAATACCCGGCACGCCCGCGAGTGCGGCCTACGCCGATGACGCGTATTTGTTGACCAAAAAAGGCAAAGGCGAATTAGCGCTCGGTATTTGTTTGGTGACCTCCGCGATAGGCGGAATTTTCGGCACGATTGTTTTGATCTTACTTGCGCCGCCGCTCGCGGATTTTGCACTCAAGTTTTCGATGTTCGAATACTTTTGGTTGGTGACGTTGGGGCTCACCTGCGCCGTGTTCGTCACCGGTAATGACCTGCTCCGGGGCATGATCGGGCTCCTTGTGGGGCTTGCGATTGCATGTGTTGGCCAAGACGTGACAGCGGGCCACCCGCGCTACACATTTGAGATCAAAGAATTGCTCTCCGGTGTGGACTTCATCCCCGCAATGGTCGGCATGTTTGCGGTCAGCGAGCTGATGCGTCGCGTGACTGAAAACGCGGGAGAGGCTGATTTTGCGCAAACGAAATTCAAGAGCTTCTTCCACGGCTTGTGGCCGGTCTTGAAGAAATACAAATTCAACATTTGGCGCGGCAATATCATCGGCACGGCCATTGGCATCTTGCCCGGTGCGGGTGCGGATATTGCGGCGTGGATTTCGTATTCGGTCGGAAAAAAATTCTCGAAAAATCCCGAGATGTTTGGCAAGGGTTCCGAAGAAGGCTTGGTCGATGCTGGTGCGGCGAACAACTCGGCAATTGCGGGCGCGTGGGTGCCGGCGTTGGTGTTCGGCATTCCGGGCGACAGTGTGACGGCGGTCGTGATCGGCATGTTGCAGATGAAAAACATCCAGCCAGGCCCGGACATCTTCACTGAAAAACCGGTTGAGATGACCGCGCTGTTCATCGCGTTCATCCTTGCCAACATCATCATGATTCCGCTCGGCATCGCCGCGATCCGCGTGGCGGCCAAAGTGCTTGTGATTCAACGCGCGGTGCTGCTGCCGCTCATTTTGTTGTTCTGCGTGGTCGGTAGTTTTGCGATCAACAACAATGCGTTTGCGATTTGGATCATGCTCGCTGCGGGTATCGTCGCGTGGATGATGGAGGCCAACGACATTCCGATTGCGCCCGCGATTCTCGGCATCGTGCTCGGTGACATGTTGGAGAAAAAATTTCTGACCAGCATGATGCAAAGCGACGGTCGTTTCACTGCATTCTTCGAGCGACCTATCGCGGCTGTATTGGCTGCGATCACCGTGACGGTATGGGTCGCGTTGACGTGGAAAGCGTGGCAAGGACGCAAGGCGAAATGACGACGAACACCAAGCCGATTCTCTGCGTGGGTGCATGCGCGTGGACCACGATTTTTCGGGTGACCGAATTGCCCACAGGCTCAGCCAAGATCATGCCGGAACAGGCGATTCAAATCGGCGACGGCATGAGCGCGTCCGCGGGTTGCGCGGTGGTGCGGTTGGGCGGTCGCGCGGAGTTTTGGTCGCGTGTGGGCGATGACGCCAATGGCCGCGCTGCGATTGACTCGCTCGCCGAAGCCGGACTTGAGTGCGGCGCTATTCGATTTGTCAGTGGCGTGAAGGGCTCGTTTTGCACGGTGGTGATCGACGCGGCGGGCGAGCGCATTGTGATTCCACGGCATGACCCGATGCTGCCGACGAGCGCGGATTGGTTGCCACTCGATCGAATTCGTAACGGCGAATTTTCCGCCGTGCTCACAGAGGTGCGCTGGCCAGAGGGCGCGGCGGCTGTGCTGGACGCAGCGCGCGAAGCGGGCATCCCCGCGATACTCGACGCCGAAGTCGGCGCGCCCGGTGTTTTGCCGATGCTTGCGGCAAAAGCGACGCATGTGCTCTATAGCGAAACGGGGCTCTTGGCCCATGTCGGCGAGGTTTCACCACGCGAGCAACTCACACGCGCGCAAGCGCAGTTGCCGGGAAAATTTCTCGGTGTGACGCGCGGTGCGGAGGGTTTCTTCTGGCTTGAAGACGGTGCTGAAAAACACGCATCGGGCCTATCGGTCACCGCGGTCGACACGCTCGGTGCGGGTGACGTGTTTCACGGCGCGTACGCGTTGGCGTTGGCTGAGAACATGACCGCCCAACAGGCCGCGCGCTTCGCGTGCGTGGCCGCGAGCCTCAAGTGCGAGGTGTTTGGCGGACGCATCGGGGCACCGCGTCGCACGGACGTCGTTGCACGTATGTAGTGCAAAAAAAGACGCGCAGCCCGCGTCGCAACGCGGCAAAATTGCAACCTTCGTCAGCCGTCAATTTCCGGGGTGTCTCAATGGGTAGGTTTCGAACCATCGCTTGGTTAGCCGGTATAGTCTTGGTGATCAGTGCGAGCGTCGCAAACGCATCGTGGCTCGTCCCCATCAAAGATACTCAAAAGCGCGCAATCCATTCCGCCGCAGTTATGCCCGTAAGCGTCGACGTGACCGCGTTGTTCGCACAAGGCGCTGGCGAAACACAAACCATCGAAGTCAACGCGGGTCGAACGCTCGCACTTACGACGTTGCGCACACTTGAAGGACATGACGGCGCGCGCACCTGGGTGGGCATGCACCGTGACGGTGATAGCGAACACAACGTGTTTGTGACCGAGTATCGCGGCGCAATTTATGGCACGTTCTACGCGTCGGACACGGTGTATGACTTGATCGGTGACACGCAAAAAAGCAACGTCATGTTGCGCGATCAGAAAGCCGCGGGCTTCACACTCGCACCGCCGACCGCGAACGATTTTGTGGTGCCGCCGTTGCCATTGCCTGGCGCATTTCCCGATTCTCTGAAGGCGAGCAGCGGTGGCGACATCAACACCTTCGCCTCGCCCGCGCCGCAAAGCGTGATTGATCTGTTGATCGTCTACACCGAGGCGCTGGTGACGCGTTTCGGTACAGAAAACGGCGTGCTCGCGCGGCTCAACAATCTCGTGGCGCAATCCAATACCGCGTATCTCAACAGCGAGGTGGCAATCACGTTGCGGCTGGTCGCGACGCTGCGCACGACATATTCTGAGACGACGAGTGATGGCGCTGCGCTTAACGACATTACGCCATCAATCGGGCCGCCGTTCAATCGAGTGGTCATCACGCCCGCGACGTTGCAAAACGTCGCGCCGTTACGCAATTCGAGTCAAGCCGATATCGTGATGTTGGTCCGCCCGTTTCGCCGCAACGCACACGCCGCCTGCGGCATGGCCAATCGAAACGGCACTGTTGGCTTTCCGATGGACGTCTATGAAGGCTGGGCGTACGGCGTGTTTAGCGAGGGGCTCGATGACGAACCGGGTCATACCGGCGGCACCTGTCCTGACACCGCGTTTTCGCACGAGATCGGTCACATCATGGGGATGAATCATGATCGGCCGAGCCTCCTGGTCGATTCACCGGGCGCGCTCCCACCGCCTGTTTCCTACGGGTTCGGCTTCGGCTACGGCCACAACGCGCCCAACTGTCCGAATGGATACTGTCACATGCCCACGCACGGCGACATCATGTCCATCGCATACGTGAATCGAAATTTGGCGTGCTACTCGCATCCGGGCATTCGCATCTCGCCGGACGGTCTCTCGTGCGGTCTCAGCCTTGTGTCCGGAACGATTGCGGGCGTTGCGCCGTTGGACGCGCCGCAACTGGAGGTATGCGCAAGCAGCGCGGCAGGTTGCGGCGCTGCGGCTGCGACTTGCACAACGAACGCTGACTGCGCCTACAGCGCGCGCGGATTGAATTACGTGCGAGTCCAAGTGTCGCGTTGGCGTGACGCGGCTGTCACCGGCACCATCGTACAAGGCGCAACGCCGGTCAACAGTTTCAGTTTGTGTACGTCGAGCCCGGACATTCTTTGCACGACCACGAACAGCACCTATCGTTGCAGCGGCCCGGCCGGCTGGACCGGATCGATCCACCCACGCGCGGCGGGCTATCGCATTCCGGCGGCGGTCGTCCCCAATCCGTTGGCCGTTGCCGCGACGACGAAAAACCTCACCGCGCAGCTCGACAGCGCGTTTCCGAATTGCAATCTCGATGTGGACGGCAACGGCATTCTCGACGCCGCCACCGACGGCGCGGCCATGTTGCGTCGCTACCTCGGCGTAGGCAGTGGAGCGTTCGCGGGTCTCGCGGGCACCTGCGCGCTGAACACATCGGCATCGTCGCTCTTTACCGCCAGCGCAAAAGCCACTGTCGCCGTCACCGGAAGCACAACGCCCGTGTTCACCACCGACGGGCTTGTCACACTCCGCGCGATGCTCGGATTGAGCGGTTCGGCGGTCACCAACGGCGCGGTCGCCGCTGGCGCGCCGCGCAGTCAGTGGAATACGCCCGCCGGTGCGAACAACAACATCCGCGAATGGCTCAATGCCAACTGCGGCACCACGTTCACGCCGTAACGGCTTGCTTTGCGTATTTCAGCTTTATGGCGCAAATGACAGCTGCATAAGAGTTACAGCTCGTTTTATCTATTTGTCGATAATGGTCTAAAACTCTAGCAAACGACCGCCCGGCAGTCGTTGACGCCATAAAGCTGTAGCCACGCAAATCCGCGCCACTCGCTCTCGGGGGTGGCGCAAAGCTCACGGCGTTCCCGGTGCGGCCAGCGCGGCGCGGATGCGGCTCTCGATGGTGGTCGAGCTGGTGATCGTGGCGTTGCTGCTGAGCGCGCCGCTCACCAGTGCGCTACCGCGTAGCCCCAGTTGGTAGCGCGAGAACATCAACAGATCCGTCGTCGGCAGGATTCGGTCGTCCCCGTCGAGGTCCATCGTTAGGGCTTGTCCACCGATTTGTACGCGAAAGAGTTCGAAGACTTCGTCGGCGAGTTTGTCTGCGCGAAACGCCACGCGGGTGCTGTCGGGGCTGATTTGAAAGTTGAAGACTGTGCCGCCCGTGACCAGCGTCCCGGAGAGTTTGGCCGGGGTGCCGCCCGTGATCGGCACGCTGTAGAGCTCCGATACGAAGTTGGTGTTCTCGGAGACCCGGAACACCACGCGAGCGTTGTCGGGGCTGATTTGATGACCGCCTTCGACGTTGTCACCGGTGACCAACGTTCCGGAGAGTTTGGTCGGGGTTCCGCCCGTGATCGGCACGCCGTAGAGTTCGACCACGCCATTCGTGTCCTTGTCGGCAATGAACACCACACGAGCGCTGTCAGGGCTGACTCGAAAAGAGGCGACTACGCCGCCCGAGACCAGCGTCCCGGAGAGTTTGGCCGCGGTTCCGCCCGCGATCGGCGCGCTGTAGAGCTCATAGC
Source organism: Casimicrobium sp. (assembly GCA_040079845.1). Taxonomy (GTDB): domain Bacteria; phylum Pseudomonadota; class Gammaproteobacteria; order Burkholderiales; family Casimicrobiaceae; genus Casimicrobium. The sequence continues at coordinate 73,323 of JBEBJR010000008.1, forward strand.
TGGTGTCGGGTAACGTGTAGGCCCGGAACACCACGCGAGCGCCGTCAGGGCTGATTTGATAGAAGGGGCTGACGCTCCGGATTGTGCCGGGCGCACCGGAGACTTTAGTCACGGTTCCGCCCGCTATCGGCACGCTGTAGAGCTCAAAGACCAGGACGGTGTCCTTGTCGGCCATGAACACCACGCGAGTGCTATCGGGGCTGATTTGAAAGCTGCTGACGTCGCCGTCCGAGACCAGTGTCCCAGAGAGTTTGGTCGGGGTTCCGCCCGTGATCGGCACGCTGTAGAGCTCAACGACGGTGACGGCGTCTTTGTCGCCATAGAACACCACGCGAGCGCTATCGGGGCTGATTTGAAAACTATTGACGTCGCCGACCGTAAGCAGCGGCCCCGAGAGCTTGGTCGGGGTTCCGCCCGCGAACGGTACGCTGTAGAGCTCGGTGACGTTATCGGTGTCCTTGTCGGCAGTGAACACCACGCGAGTGCTGTCGGGGCTGATTCGAGAGGCGACGACGGCGCCGCCCGCGACCAATGTCCCAGAGAGTTTGATCGTGGTTCCGCCGGTGATCGGCACGCTGTAGAGCTCAGGGACGTTGTCGGTGTCTTTGTCGGCGGTGAACACCACGCCGGCGCTGTCGGGGCTGATGTTAAAAAAAGAGACGTTGCCGCCCGTCACCAACGCTCCGGAGAGTTTGGTTGGGGTTTCGAACCCGATCGGCACGCTGTAGAGTTCGAACACCTCATCCGTGTCCTTGTCGGCAAGGAAGACCACGCGAGTGCCGTCGGGGCTGATTTGAAAGCTGTCTTTGACGTCACGGCCCGTCGTGAGTGCACCTGAAAGTTTCGTGATGACACCGGACGAAAGGCGAACGCTATAAAGCTCGTCTCGACCGTCGGTGTCCTTGTCGGCCAGAAACACCACAAAGTCGCCGTTCGGCGAGTATTGATAGCTTGTGACGTCGCCGCCCGTGACCATGCCGCCGGAAATCTTGACGGGTTGGGCGAACACCCCGCTCGCAAACGCCGCGAGCATCGGCACCAAGAGTAGCCAACGCAGCACGCGGCCGACGATGAGATTGCACAAATCACGCATCAATTGATATCTCCAGACAGGTTGACGTAAAGGGGCGGTGCCGCGCGCACCGGGATGGCGTGTAAGCGCTCGAACCGCCACAGCGGCGCAACAAGCGCGAGCCGCCCGTATGGAACGATTTGCGAGCGGAAAACACGCCACGGCGTCAATCACGCGAACCATCCAGCGCTACAGCTTTTGTCGGCATCGGCCGCCAGATTGAGCACAGAGCGCGATTCATGGGTATGTTGACAGCACATAAAAACAGGCTGTAACCGCCATTCAGCAGTCGTCGGAGCTATAAAGCTGATCGCAATAGTTGCTTCGGTGAATCTTGCGCGAGCGCGTTGGCTTCGCGTTTCGATTTAAGCGCCGAACGCACGGCACGCTGCGATGACGCGCGCTCTGCAAGGGTTTGCACTAAACACAATCTTTGTAGGCTAACCATAATTTGCCGTTCAGTTGGCGTCATCAAAAAATTCATTGGAGGACACTATGTCTAAGACTTCGCCCGAGCAGATTTCCACGCGTCGCAGCTTTCTAAAACAAGCCACGGCAACAGCCGTCGGCGGTGCCGCGATTGCCGCGCCGATGCTCTCCAGCGCCCAAGCAGGCCCGATCACCATGCGTTGGCAAAGCACGTGGCCCGCGAAAGACATCTTCCACGAATACGCGCTTGACTTCGCCAAGAAGGTCAACGACATGACCGGCGGCGACCTGCGCATTGACGTGCTCCCTGCCGGCGCGGTGGTTCCTGCGTTCGGTCTGCTTGAAGCCGTTTCCAAAGGCACGCTCGACGGCGGCCACGGTGTGCTCGGCTACCACTACGGCAAACAAAACGCGCTCGCGCTGTGGAACTCCGGCCCCGCGTTTGGCATGGATGCCAACATGCTGCTTTCGTGGCACAAATACGGCGGCGGCGCGGAACTCCTCGCGAAGCTCTACGCTTCTATCGGCATGACCGCTGTGCAGTCGTTCCTGTACGGTCCGATGGCCACGCAACCGCTCGGCTGGTTCAAGAAACCAATCACCAAAGCGGCAGATTTCAAGGGCCTGAAATTCCGCACCAACGGTCTCGCCATTGATCTGTTCACGGCGATGGGCGCAGCGGTTAACGCACTGCCCGGTGGCGAAATCGTGCCAGCACTAGAGCGCGGCCTGCTCGACGGTGCTGAGTTCAACAACGCAACGTCTGATCGTCTGCTTGGCTTCCCGGACGTCTCGAAAGTGTGCATGCTGCAGAGCTACCACCAGAGCGCTGAAACGTTTGAAATCATGTTCAACAAACCGAAGTACGATGCGCTGCCAGCCAAGATGAAAGCCATCATCGCCGGTGCCGTGGAAGCCGCTTCTGCCGATATGTCGTGGAAAGCGATCGATCGCTACTCCAAGGATTACATCGAGCTGCAGAACAAAGACAAAGTGAAGTTCTACAAAACACCGGACGCCGTGTTGCAAGAACAGCTCAAGCTGTGGGAAGCAATTCTCGTTAAGAAATCGGCTGAGAATCCACTGTTCAAAGAAATTGTGGCTTCACAGAAAGCGTTCGCCTCGCGTGCTGTGAAGTGGGAACAGGATACGGTGGTTAATCGCCGTATGGCCGTGAATCACTTCTTCGGCACCAAGGCCTAAGCGGTAGTAGCGCACAACGACCATCCGAGCCATGCTCGGATGGTCTTTTTTTTGAGCGGAGGGACGCTATGCAGAAGTTGTTTTTATTCGTCGATAAAGTGAGCACCAAAATCGGCCACGCATTTTCGTGGCTGATTCTTGCGCTGACGTTGTTGATTACCTGGGAGGTGTTCTCCCGCTATGTGCTCGACCATCCGCATCCGTGGGCGTTCGACGTGATGATCATGATGTACGGCGGCATGTTCATGATGGCCGGCGCCTACACGTTATCGAAGAACGGCCACGTGCGTGGCGACGTGCTCTACGGTTTCTTCCCGCCGCGCTTGCAGGCCGGGCTTGATTTGGCGCTTTATCTGTTGTTCTTCATGCCCGGCGTGATCGCGCTGGCGTGGGCGGGCTACGGTTACGCGTCCGAGTCGTGGGCGATCAAAGAAATCTCCAACATCACCTCCGACGGACCACCGATCTATCCGTTCAAAACGATTATTCCTTTGGCGGGTGCGATGCTGTTGATACAAGGCTGTGTAGAAATTTTGCGTTGCATCGTGTGCCTACAAACGGGCGCATGGCCGCGCCGCGCTGATGACGTGGAAGAAGTCGACGTCGAGAAATTAAAAGACATGGTCAACGTAAAAGACGAAGACATTGCCAAGCTTGACGCGCTAGTCGTCGCACAAGAAGGGGCGCACAAATGAGAAAAGAAATTTACTTCGGCCTCACTATTTTGATTGCCGTGGTCGTGGGTGTGTTCGTGTTGATGCCGCCCCCGTCGGAGATGACCAACGGACATTTGGGCCTACTAATGCTTGGCCTGATTGTGGTGGCGATCATGTTGGGTTTCCCGACAGCCTTCACGCTCATGGGCATGGGCATGATCTTCGCGTGGCTCGCGTTTCGAAGTCAAAACCCGAACCTGGCCGTGCAGCAAACGCTCGACCTGATGGTGCAGCGCGCGTACTCCGTAATGTCCAACGACGTGTTGATCTCAATTCCGCTGTTCGTGTTCATGGGCTATTTGGTCGAACGCGCGAACTTGATCGAAAAGCTTTTCAAGAGTTTGCATTTAGCCATGGCGCGCGTGCCGGGTTCGCTCGCGGTGGCGACGGTCATTACCTGTGCCGTGTTCGCGACCGCGACCGGCATCGTCGGCGCCGTGGTGACCTTGATGGGCTTGCTGGCCATGCCCGCGATGCTCAAGGCCGGGTACAACACCCGCCTCGCGGCTGGCGCGATTACGGCCGGCGGTTGCTTAGGCATTTTGATTCCGCCTTCGGTGCTGCTCATCGTGTACGGCGCGACGGCTGGTGTTTCCGTCGTGAAACTCTACGCTGGCGCTTTTTTCCCCGGCATCATGCTCGCCGGTTTGTACGTGGGCTACATCGTGGTCGTTGCAAAACTCAACCCGCAGCTTGCACCGCCACTGGCCGAGGCGGATCGCCACGTACCGTTGCCGGACTATGCCGAGAAAATTACTGCATCGTTTGGTAATAACGTGGTGCGCGGCCTAGTCGCAGGCGTTCAGGGCAAAGTGAAAACCGATGCGCCGAGCCGCACACTGATGTCGCAGCTTGCCATCGCGCTTCTGCCCGCGATCGTGTTCACGGCAGCGATGGGTCTGAGCTATCGCATGGTGACCGCGCCGATTGAAGCCGTCACCACGGACGCGGTGCAAATGGGTTCTGGGTTCTCCAGCGACGAAGCCAAGTCCGCAAGCGGAGGCTTACAAGAGCCGCCAGCTGACGACGGCGGATTGAAAGAGCCACCACCGGAAGGCGGGCTCAAGGAGCCACCCGCAGCGGAGGCTGTGAAAGCACCCGCCCCGGCCACCCAAGCCGCAGCCGCGAAACCGAAAGCTTCCGCTACCGAGGCCACAACGGGCGAACGCGTGCCGGCACCTACCGCATTCTGGATCACGCTTGGTTTGGGAACGGTGGCGCTGCTGGCGTTCTACGCGATCTTTAACTTTGTGCGGCTCGAAATCTTCAAGATGCTGCTCGGCTCGTTCTTCCCGCTCGCGGTGCTCATCATGGCCGTGCTCGGTACGATCGTGTTTGGCCTCGCCACGCCCACCGAAGCGGCCGCGATGGGCTCGATGGGTGGTTTGTTGCTTGCCGCCGCATATCGACGACTGAACATCGGTGTGGTGCGCGAATCGGTGTACCTCACCGCAAAAACCAGCGCGATGGTGTGTTGGCTGTTCGTCGGTTCGAGCATTTTCTCGGCAGCATTTGCGCTTTTGGGCGGACAGGAAATCATCAACAAATGGGTGCTCTCGATGGACTTAACGCCGGTGCAATTTATGCTCCTCGCGCAAGCCATTATTTTCTTGTTGGGTTGGCCGTTGGAGTGGACCGAGATCATTGTGATCTTCATGCCGATCTTCATTCCGCTACTGCCGCACTTCAATATTGATCCGTTGTTCTTCGGGCTTCTGGTCGCACTCAATCTACAAACAGCATTCCTCTCGCCGCCTGTAGCCATGGCCGCGTTCTACTTGAAGGGTGTGTCGCCGCCGCACGTTACGTTGAACCAAATCTTTTTGGGAATGTTGCCGTTTATGGCCATTCAAGTGGTTGCGCTAACGTTGCTCTACATCTTCCCGGGAATCGGAATGTGGTTGCCGAGCGTGCTTTACAAGTAGTAGGAACAACATGACAAAAGGGGCGTTCGCGCCCCTTTTTCTTATGAACCGTTACTGGGTTTGTTAACGCTGGTTTGACCGCTGGCTACACTTCATCTATGCGCACCGACATCGACATCGCCCAACACGCCATCCTGCAACCCATAGACGCCATCGCGCGCACGCTGGGCCTCACGCCCGAGCAGTTGGAGCCCTACGGGCGTACCAAGGCGAAGCTTTCATACGAATGTTTAGCCTCGCTTGCGGGGCGGCCCAATGGCAAGCTGATTCTCGTCACCGCGATCAGCCCAACGCCTGCGGGCGAAGGCAAAACGACTACGACAGTGGGCTTGGGCGATGCGCTCAATGTCGTGCTCGCGGGCAGCGGCAAGCGCGCCGTGGTGTGCTTGCGCGAGCCAAGCTTGGGGCCTGTGTTTGGCATGAAAGGCGGCGCGGCGGGCGGCGGCTACGCGCAGATCGTGCCGATGGAAGATATCAACCTGCATTTCACCGGCGACTTCGCCGCGATTGCCGCTGCGCACAATCTGCTCGCAGCGATGATCGACAACCACATTCATCACGGCAACGCGCTCGACATCGACGTGCGCCGCGTCACATGGAAGCGCGTGGTCGACATGAATGATCGTGCGTTGCGGCGCGTGACGGTGGCGCTCGGTGGCCCGGCCAACGGTTTCCCGCGGGAGAGCAGTTTCGATATCGTCGTTGCCTCCGAAGTCATGGCGATTTTGTGTCTTGCGGATTCGCTCAAAGAACTCAAGCGTCGCCTCGGCAATATCGTGATCGGTACGACGCGCGATAAAAAGCCAGTCACTGCGAGCGATCTGCACGCGCAAGGCGCAATGACGGCGCTGTTAAAAGACGCGCTCAAACCCAATCTCGTGCAGACCCTCGAAGGCACCCCAGCGTTCGTGCACGGCGGCCCGTTTGCGAACATCGCGCATGGCTGTAACACCGTGCTTGCTACACAAACCGCGTTGAAGCTGGGCGACTATGTCGTGACCGAAGCAGGTTTCGGCGCGGATCTCGGTGCCGAGAAATTCATCGACATTAAATGTCGAAAGAGCGGCCTCGTACCCGACGCCGTTGTTCTCGTCGCCACCATTCGAGCGCTCAAATATCACGGTGGTGTTGCGCGCGAAAATCTCTCTGAAGAAAATCTCGTCGCGCTCGATGCGGGCATGAAGAATCTTGAGCGTCACGTGCGCAACATGCGCGACGTGTTCGGCCTCGCGTGTGTTGTTTCGATCAATCGCTTCGACGCTGACACGCCCGCTGAAATCGCGCTGCTGAAACAACGCGTGGAAGCGATGGGCGTGCCGATTCATCTCGCCACGCATTGGGCCGACGGCGGCAAAGGTGCGGTCGACGTAGCGCGTGAAGTGCTCGCGCTATGCGAAAAGAAATCCGCGCTGAAATTTGCGTACGACGACCCCACGCCGCTGTGGGACAAAGTGCGCGCCGTGGCGCAAAAAGTGTACGGCGCGGCAGACGTTGACGCGGAGCCCGCGGTGCGTGCCGCCATCGAAGCGCTGCAAAGCGCAGGCTACGGCCACTTCCCGATCTGCATCGCAAAAACGCAATACTCGTTCTCAAACGACGCCACGCTACGCGGCGCTCCGACCGGCCACACGCTCACCGTGCGCGAAGTGCGCCTAGCCGCAGGTGCAGAGTTCATCGTCATGGTCTGCGGCGACGTGATGACCATGCCTGGTTTGCCAAAAGTGCCAAGCGCCGAGCGTATTGATATCGATGACGACGGGCAGATTGTCGGGTTGTTTTAGCGCTTCGCTATGATGCGCCAATCAACCGCCAATCGGACTGAACACACTCAATTCCATGCGCCCTGCCAAAACGCTCTACGACGCGCTCGGACTTGATGCAACGGCTACAACCGAGCAAGTAAAAGCGCGCGCTGCATCGTTGTTGGAGCGCCTGCAAAGCGATGGTGCCGCGCACTCGGAAGACCGAGCGAATCAAATCAAAATCATCGCGTATGCACGCGAGACGTTGTCTGATCCGGCGATGCGCGCCAAGTACGATCAATCCTTGCAACGCCTTTCGACCGTAGCCGTCGAACCCGTCGCGGCTACGTCGAGAAGCACGCCGATTACGCATTGGATTCTCTTTGCTGTCGGCGCTGCGGCGATGGCGGGTGCATACGCTTTCTATCAGCAAAAGCGGTCAACACCCGTGGCACAGCCTGCGCCAGTTGCTGCGACGGCCGCGCCTACGCAACGTGTTGCGCCGCCGGGAAAGCACAACGATGCGCCAGTGGAACCTGCAACACCAGTACAGGCCAATTCACCCAGTCCGAACGCAGCAAGCGCTACGGCCGAACTCTCCGCCGCCGAAGTGTTCAAGCGCAATCAAAACAGCATCGTCGTCGTGCGCGGCAATCGCGAAGACGGTCGCGGCACCACTCAAGGCAGCGGCGTTGTCGTGGCCGACGCGGAAATCGTCACGAATTGCCACGTAGCGTTAGGCGTGAACAATCTCGTTGTCATCGCAGGCAACAAGAGCTTGCCTGCGCGCGTGCGCTTTCGCGATTCTGGACATGATTTGTGCCAGCTCTCGGTGCCCGGTTTGCGCACAACTGCGGTTGTGCGTGCGCCGGTTTCGAGCGTGGCCGTGGGCGCGCGCGTCTATGCCATTGGCGCGCCGCAAGGGCTTGATCTCACGCTCTCCGACGGCGTTGTTGCGTCGCTTCGCACCTTTGAAGACTCAAAGCTCATCCAAACGAACGCCGCGATTTCGCCGGGCTCCAGCGGCGGCGGATTGTTCGATGCGAGTGGCCGCTTGATCGGCATCACAACCTTTCAGTCGCGCAACGGGCAAAACCTCAATTTCGCCGTGCCCGCCGACTGGATTGATCTGTTGCCCAAGCGCAACGGCAACATGGAATCGCTGATCCCCGATTCGTCGGCAGCATCCGGCATGCCCGAGGTAGTCAGGCCACGGCAAAGCCTCAGCGCGGAAGGGGAGAACAATCGCCGCTTGTTGCTCGGAAAGTGGAATTGCCACGCGGGTGGCGTGTCCACCGCACAAACGCAATACGATTTCCGCGAAGACGGCTCGCTCAGCGCGCGCGCGCGAAAGGGCGACACGCAGTGGTCAAACCACGAGGGCAACTTTCAACTTGCGTCGGCTACCGAATTGCTACTCGCCGACGGTCGCAGCTACGTAAGTGTGCAGCTGGTAGAAATTAGCGCGACACGCGTCGTGATGGCGTGGCAGTTGGATAAGAAAGTGAATCACTATTGTTCGAGGCTGGGATAGGGCGTGAGGCAATCTTTGCCGCACCACGTGGCAAGATCGGCCTTTTCAATCCAATCCTGTGACAGAGTTTTTCGGGGTGCTGCTGCTAAAGAAATGACAAAGTATGAAATTCGCACGCGACATCACTGCTATTTGCTTCTTTCTCTGTAGCGCCTTCGCTGACGCGACTACATGGGGAACAACGGTGGTCAAAGACCCGTTGGACTCGTCCAAGACTTGTGCCGTAAGTATGGTCAACAGCTACGGGAGCTATATCTACCAATGGCCGTCGAAGTACGACCAAGTCTTCTTTCCCTTCACGGATGAAGCGTCAATTTGGTATTGCGAGACGTCCGGCTTCGTTGCGCTCATAGGCGACATGGAGTCTTTATCGAAAGAGGAAATAGCGTCAATCACGTCCGCGCTGAAACGCGAATCGAGGCCAACGAGCTTTCGAGATAAAGTTGTACTACTTGAGCGGATCTACAAGTTACGCGAGAAGGATCGTCGGTTCAGGAATAGGCTGCTGCGCATTCTTGCCCGATGGCACCAAGACTTAGACGATATGCCGAAAGCAAGCGAACTGCGTAAGGCTGCATTCCACGATATCGTTGATCAACTCACCGGGAAGTTGCCGACTGAGCAAAAGCTGGAATACCTATATTTAGCGGCGAATTACACGCGATATTTTGGGGACATTTCTACCAGCGACAAATACCTCTCAGAACTGGCGGGAGCCATTTCATCTAGTTCCGATGCGAAACTGTCCGACTATGCGAGCTACTTGAAGAAGCTGGCAAACGAGACGAACAACATTCAACCGCACAAGCCGCTTGGTGCGAAATAGCACTGACCAGCACTCCGAAATACAAATGCACATCACCATCCTAACCTTCCAAGGCTTTAACGAACTTGATTCGTTTATCGCGCTCGGCCTGCTCAACCGCATCAAAAAGCCCGATTGGAAGGTCACGATCTGTTGCCCGGAGCCAATGGTGACGTCGATGAACGGTGTGACCGTGCATGCGCAGTCGCGGTTGGCAGATGCGCGGACCGCCGACGCGGTGATCGTCGGTAGCGGCATCAAAACACGTGAAGTGGTGAACGATGCGGCGCTCATGGCCGAGTTGCAGCTTGACCCGAGCCGTCAGCTTCTCGCTGCGCAATGCTCAGGCACGTTGGTGCTTGCCAAATTGGGCATTCTCGGCGCAGTGCCCGCCTGCACCGACCTCACCACGAAGCCTTGGGTGCTCGAAGCGGGGGTTGAAGTGCTGAACCAACCGTTCTTCGCGAAAGGTAATGTGGCAACCGCGGGTGGTTGCTTTGCGTCGCCTTACCTCGCCGCATGGATCATCGCGCGCACCGAGGGGGAAGAAGCAGCGCGACAAGCGCTGCACTACGTCGCGCCCGTCGGCGAAAAGGATGAGTACGTTGCGCTTGCGATGAAGAACATTGCTCCGTACTTACCAGCGTCTTAACCAATACCCTCTGCGCGAAACGCCCAGCCGGTAAATCGCTTTTCGATCAGTGCGGTGATCGCGTAGAGCGCGATGCCGAGGATCGCGAGCGCCATGACGCCCGCGAACACGAGCTCGACGTTAAAGCCCGCTTGTGCGGCGAGCATCATTTGCCCTAGGCCAGAGTTCGCGCCAATGGTCTCCGACACGACCGAGCCCACGAACGCGAGCGTGATCGCGACTTTGAGCGAGCCGAAAAAGTACGGCATCGAGCGCGGGATTCCCACTTTGCGCACGATGTCGAGCTTGCTCGCGCCGAGAGCGCGCAGCACGTCTTGCAGCTCAGGCTCAGTGGTGGCGAGGCCCGTGGCGACGTTCACCACTATCGGGAAGAACGAGATAAGAAACGCAGTGAAAATCGCGGGGATGGTGCCGATGCCGAACCAGATGATGAGGATCGGCACGACGGCTACTTTCGGTATTGCGTTGAACGCGATCATCACCGGATAGAGCGCGCCGTAGATAAATTTCGACCAACCGATGCCGATGCCAAGCGCGAGACCAAACACGATGGCCAGCGCGAAGCCGAGCAGCGTCGTCATCAGCGTTTGCAAGCTGTTCTCCCAAATCGCGGGCCAATATTGCACCATTGCTTTGGCGATTGCGGTTGGCGTTGGCAGCACAGTGGCTGGCAAGCTAAACACGCGGCAGGCCAACTCCCAAAGTATCAGCAACACCACCGTAAATGCGAATGGTGCGAGGATGTTTTCTTTCCAGTTTTTCATGTGTTCACTTTGAAATGAATTTGCCTGTTATCTGTAGGCGCGGACTTGGCCGCGCTTCCGCGTGGCTCCGAGCGAAACCAAGTCGTCGCCGACCCATCAATGCTTCCCAATGTACGAACGCAGCTCATGCACCAAATCTTGAAACGGTTTTTCGTAGGTGATTTCTAGGTCGCGTGGACGCGGCAAATCAACGGTCTGCACCTTCACAATCTTGCCCGGCCGATCGCTCATCACGTACACCGTATCCGCGAGAAACACCGCTTCGCGCAAATCGTGCGTGACCAGCATCGCGGTGACGCCGCGCGTTTGGTGAATGTCTCGTGTCATGCACCACAGCTCTTCGCGCGTGAACGCATCGAGTGCACCGAACGGCTCATCGAGCATCAAAATTTCTGGCTCGTGAATCAGCGCTCGGCAAATGCTGGTGCGCTGTTGCATGCCACCAGAGAGTTGCCACGGAAATTTGTCGGTGAAGCCGCCGAGCCCCACGGACTCCAGCAACGCGCGCGCTTTTTCGCGATACGCCGCCTTCTCTTTGCCGATACGCGAGCGATGCGGCTCGACGATTTCGAGCGGCAGCAACACGTTGTCTACCGCCGTGCGCCAAGGCAACAAGTTCGAAGACTGAAACGCCATGCCCACTTTGTTGATTGGGCCCTTCACGGGCTGTCCCTCAATCGTGAGCGTGCCCGCCGACGTGGGTTTGAGGCCGCTGATGAGTTTCATCATCGAGCTTTTGCCGCAGCCCGACGGGCCGACCACGGCGATAAATTCGCCTTTTTTTATCGTGAGTGTCAAATCGTCTACCGCTTTGACAGCGTTCACGCCCTGCCCATACGTCATGCTGACGTGGTCAAGCACGACCAGCGGCGCTCCGGGTTGTGTCATCGGTTCATCCCTTGTAAAAGTGCGTCTGTCCAAGAATATGGCTACGGCACGCAATTTGCGTACCCATTTGTGAATCTCGAACGCTTTTTCTAACCCACAGAATTTTCTAATCCCATGAAAACAAGAATTTGGCTTTCCGCCCTATTATCGTGCGCGGCTGTTGCCGCCTCGGCTCAAACCCCCATTAAATTCGCACTCGATTGGCGCTTCGAGGGTCCCGCTGCGCCCTATTTCGTGGCGCTCGACAAGGGCTACTACAAAGCCGAAGGGTTGGACGTCACGATCGACACCGGCAACGGCTCCACCGAGGCGATCAATCGCGCGGCCTCAGGTGCCTATCAATTTGTGTTCGGCGACATCAACACGCTGGTGCGCTTTCGCGACAAGCCGGAGAACAAGAAACTCAAGATGGTGCTGATGGTTTACAACGCGCCACCGTTCGCGATTGTGTCGCTTAAAAAGGGCGGCATTAGCAAACCCAAAGATCTCGAAGGCAAAACGCTCGGCGCGCCTGCAGCCGACGGCGCATACGCGCAGTGGCCCGCGTTCGTGAAGAAAAACGGCATCGACGTCAGCAAAGTGAAGATCGAAAACGTGGGCTTTCCGGTGCGCGAACCGATGCTCGTTGAAGGCAAGGTCGACGCGATCACTGGCTTTTCGTTTTCGTCGTACATGAATCTGCGCGGACGCGGCATTGCGCAAGACGACATCAACGTCATGCTCATGCGTAACCTTGGCCTCGAACTCTACGGCAACGGCATCATCGTTGACGCCGACTACGCAGCCAAAAATCCGAAGATCGTGCAAGGCTTTATCCGCGCGACGATCAAAGGCTGGCAAGAAACGATTCGCGATCCGAAAGCGTCGATGGCCTCGCTCATGAAGCGCAACAACATCCTCAACGACGGCCAAGAATTTGTGCGCCTCAAGATGGCGATTGACCAAAACGTGATGACGCCGGAAGTTGTGGCCAACGGTTTCGGCGGCGTGGACGCCAAGCGCCTCACGCGCAGCATCGACCAAATCGGCGAAGGCTTCAAATACACCAACAAGCCAAAGGCGGACGACATTTTCGACAGCGCCTATCTCGCGCCCAAAGCAGAACGGATGATTAAGCAGTAAGTCGCGCGACAGCGGGCGACGCAGCATCGCCCGCTTTAGATCGCTTACAGCTTTTTGCCTCTAGCGACAGCTAGACGGCGCTTTCAGGCTTAAAAGTGCACTAATCGATAGTAAATAAAACAAAGCGCGAACGACCGCACAACGGTCGTTCGCGCATGAAAGCTGTTATCGAAAATTTGCGAGGTCGCTAGCTTGCGACCGTCCGATCAGGATCAGCCGCCGTGCCGTGGGTCTTTTCCTTGCACGATGTGAATCACATATTCGCTGATGTTCTTCGCGTGATCCGCGACGCGCTCGATGGCCTTGGCCAAGAACGCAACGTCAAGACCGGCACCGATGGTGCGCGGATCTTCCATCATGTAGGTCACCAGCAGGCGCATGATGCGCTCGAACTCTTCGTCCACCGCCACGTCTTTGCCAATCACCTCGCCGGCTGAGATGATGTCGAGCCGCGCGAACGCGTTGAGCGTCTCTTTGAGCATGTCTTGCGCGAGCAAACCAATTTGTTTGGCTTCGTTCAATCGCAACAACTGGAACCGCTCCGACGCTTGAAACTGCTTCGCGCGTAACGCGATTTTCTTGATCTCGTCGCCGATGCGTTCTAGATCATTGACGGCCTGCATGGTGCAAACAATCTGACGCAAATCGACCGCCGCTGGCTGGCGCTTGGCGATGATCTCCATGCTCTTGCGATCGAGCTCAAGCTGTTTGTCGTTGACACGCTTTTCCTCGCGAATCACCACGTCGACCAGCTCGGTTTCACCCGACGCGATCGCTTCTAGCGCACGTTCGAGTTGCGCCTCTACCATGCCGCCCATCGCGAGCAAACCACTGCGCAGGTCTTCGAGTTCGAGTTCGAATTGCTTTGACGTATGTTCCATTAACCAAACCTTCCGGTGATGTAGTCCTCAGTGCGCTTGTCTTGCGGCTTCACAAATATTTGCGCGGTCGGCGTGAATTCAATGAGTTCACCCAAATACATGTACGCCGTGTGCTGCGACACGCGTGCGGCTTGCTGCATGTTATGCGTCACCATCACGATGGTGTAGTCGCTACGCAGTTCGCTCACCAACTCTTCGATACGCGCGGTCGAAATTGGATCTAGCGCCGAGGTGGGTTCGTCGAGCAACAACACTTCGGGCTTCACAGCGATGCCGCGCGCGATACAAAGGCGCTGCTGTTGCCCACCCGAGAGCGACAGACCACTTTGGGTGAGTTTATCCTTCGCCTCGTTCCACAACGCGGCCTTGCGAAGCGCCCATTCGACGCGGTCCGTCATCTCGCTTTTCGAGAGATTTTCGTAGAGCTTCACACCAAAGGCGATGTTGTCGAAGATCGACATCGGAAACGGTGTGGGCTTCTGAAACACCATCCCGACCTGTCCGCGCAACGCGTTCAAGTCTTGCTTAGGATTGAGTACGTTAGTGCCGTTAATCACAATTTCGCCTTCCGCGCGCTGGCCGGGGTAGAGCGAATACATGCGGTTTAAGGTGCGCAAAAGCGTGGACTTGCCGCATCCGGACGGGCCGATGAAAGCGGTCACCTGCTTTTCAGGAATGTTCAAAGTGATGTCACGCAAACCCTGAAAACTGCCGTAGAAAAAGTTGAGGTTGCGAATCCCGATTTTGGTCGCAGCTACTTCCGCGACTTCGGTTTCACCCAGACTGACTTGAAAGGCCATACAAATGTTTTTCTTTAAGGCGGCAAGGCCGCGAATTGAACTGTCGAGAAACTAAGCCGCGGCTTAGTGTCCCTTTTGTCTAAACACGGTTCGAGCCACGATGTTGAGTAACAACACCGCCAGCGTAATCAGCAGCGCTCCGGCCCAGGCCAACCGCTGCCACTCTTCGTACGGGCTCATCGCGAACTGAAAAATAACCACGGGCAAGTTTGCCATTGGCGCGTTCATGTCGGTGCTCCAAAACTGGTTGTTCAACGACGTGAACAGTAGTGGCGCGGTTTCACCGGAGATGCGTGCTAACGCCAGCAGAACGCCGGTAACGATGCCGCCCTTGACGGCCTTTAGCGTAACCATGGTCACTACGCGCCATTGCGGCGCACCGAGCGCTACAGCGGCCTCGCGCATGCTGTTAGGAACCAGCAGCAACATCGTTTCGGTCGTGCGCACGACCACTGGCACCGCAATGATCGCTAACGCGACGGCACCGGCCCAGCCCGAATAGTGCTTCACGTTAGCCACAATCAAGGTGTAAACGAACAGACCAATCACAATCGACGGCGCAGACAACAGAATGTCGTTGACGAAGCGAGTCGTCTTTGCAACCCAACTGTCGCGATCAATCTCCGCCAAGTAAATTCCGGCCAAGATGCCGATGGGGGTTGCCACGAAAATCGCCGCGCCAACGATCATCAGGCTACCGAAGATGGCGTTGGCCAACCCGCCGTCAGAACCCGGCGGAGGCGTCATCTGCGTAAACATCGCAGGCCCAAATGCGGCGAGGCCTTTGCTAAACAACGCGAACAAAATCCAAAGTAGAAACGTCATCCCGAACAGCATGGTGCCGACCGACATCACTAAGTTGAAACGATTGAGCCAAACGCGGCGGCGATAAATCGGGTTGTCGGGCGTGGCTAGTGATGATTCGCTCATGTGCGTTTGCCTTCCTTTGCTGACATCGACGAAAGCATCCAGCGGGATAACGCCAGCACGATGAACGAAAGCACAAACAGCGTGAGCCCCAAGGTGATGAGCGCAGACAGGTGTGCCGGATCAGAAGCTTCGTTAAATTCGTTTGCCAGCGAAGACGCGATGGAGTTGCCCGGCTCGAAGAGTTTTGCAGAAATGTTGTACGCGTTACCGATCACAAACGTGACCGCCATCGTTTCGCCCAGCGCGCGGCCCAGACCGAGCATGATGCCGCCGATCACGCCCGTCTTTGTGTAAGGCAATACAACGTTCCACACCACTTCCCACGTTGTGGCACCGAGCCCGTAGGCAGATTCTTTGAGAATCGGCGGCGTGGTGTCGAACACGTCGCGCATCACTGACGCGATAAACGGAATCACCATCACCGAGAGAATGACACCGGCGGTGAAAACGCCGAAACCGTTCGGCGTTCCTTGAAATACTGGCCCCACGATCGGCAGTTTGCCAAGCGTGTTGATCATGAAAGGCTGCAACGTCTCGGCAAACAACGGCGCGAAAATAAACAGGCCCCACATGCCGTAGATGATCGACGGAATTGCAGCCAACAGTTCCACCGCAGTGCCCAATGGCCGCTTAAGCGCAGGCGGGCACATCTCGGTCAGAAACACCGCAATCCCGAAGCTCACCGGTACACCGATGACCAACGCGATAGTTGCCGTGATGATCGTTCCCCACAACGGGGCCATGCCGCCAAACAAGCTCCGCACAGGATCCCACACGTCGGTCACCAAAAATTTGGCCCCCGTTTGCGTCATCGTGAGCCACGAGCCCATGATGAGTGAGCCAATAATGCCCAGCAATGTCACTAAGACCAGTAGCGCGAAAAACTGCGTCGTGCGCGCAAACAGTTTGTCCTGAAAGGCAAAGGTATTGGACTTGCCTGTGTTGCCCGTATCGGTTGTCATTTTTTCTCCGGCTCTTTTAGCTGCACACTACGATCTGAGTGCACAGCTAAAAGAACGCGGCGCTGTAAGCGCAAAGGCTCACAGCGCCACAGATGCGAATCTAGAACACCGCTTTACCGCCAGCGTCCGTGATCTTTTTCCATTCGGCTTGGATCAGCGACACCGTTGCAGGTGGCAGTGGTACGTATTCCAGCTCAGAGGCTGACTTGCCGCCGTTTTTCAGTGCCCAGTCAAAGAACTTCAACACTTCGCGGGAAGAGTCAACCTTTGCAGGTTTGGCGTGCATCAGGATGAACGACGCGCCAGACATAGGCCAAGATTTTTCGCCGGCCTGCTCGGTAAGCACTACGGCCATTCCGGGCGTGCCCTTCCAATCGGCACCAGCGGAAGCCGCAGCGAACGCGCCTTCAGTCGGTTGTACGAACTGACCCGCTTTGTTCTTCATCGCGATGTGGTCAAGCTTGTTCTTTTTGGCGTACGCGTATTCGACGTAGCCAATCGAGCCCTTGATGCGCTGCACGTACTGCGCAACGCCTTCGTTACCTTTTCCGCCCACACCCTCAGGCCAAGAAACGGCCGTGCCTACGCCAACTTTGCTTTTCCACTCGGGCGAAACTTTAGCCAGATAGTCTACGAACAGAAACGTTGTTCCTGATCCGTCCGAACGACGAACGACCGTGATAGGACCTTCGAGCTTGAGACCAGGGTTCAGATCGGTGATCGCTTTGTCGTTCCACGTTTTGATTTTGCCGAGGTAGATATCGGCCAGCACGGGGCCGGTCAGTTTCATTTCACCCGGTTTGACGGAATCCATGTTTGTCACTGGAACAACGCCGCCGATGATGGCCGGAAACTGTACGAGCCCGTCTTTGGCCAGCACTTCTGCCGACAAAGGCATGTCGCTTGCACCGAAGTCAACGGTCTTCGACTGAATTTGCTTAATGCCGCCGCCAGAACCAATCGATTGGTAGTTCATGGCCACGCCGGTGGCCTTTTTGTACTCATCGCCCCATTTCGCGTAAATGGGGAACGGAAATGTCGCGCCAGCACCGGTAATGGTGGTTTGCGCGGCGGCGGAGGCAGCAACGGCCAAAAGCGCAGTGCTAGCAAGCACTTTGAACGAGAAATTCATATGTAAATCCTTGTGTGACTTCTCAGAGGGAGGAGGAGAAGGTGAACCCTTCCTTTTTCTACATCCGGAAGTTTGGCAAGGATTTGTGACAGGGATATTTCAGCGTGGCACGAAGGTACTGCGGGCACGCCTCGGGCTTGGTAGGCGACGACTTGGCGTCGCTCGGCACTACGGCGCGGCCTTCGGGTGTCGTAGCGCGTGCGCAATCGCTGCACGCATGTTGGCGGCCTGTAAGTCGCTCTGCGGCAAAAGCGTGTCGCCTCGGGCGAATGCGTAGGCCAGTTCTTGAATAGCAAGCGGGTGATCGAGGTACGCCGCGCGCATGTACCAGCGCATGGCTTCGCGTGGGTCGTGGTCTACGCCTTCTCCGTGGGCGTAACCATTGCCTAGCAAATACATCGCCTCAGGGACGCCGCGTTCGGCCGCAAATCGGAAGTGTTTCATTGCGCGCTCGTAATTCGTGGTGCCGCCGTTGTCTCCGCGATCAATCAAGCCAAGGTAATAGGCCGCTTGAGGGTTCTGCGAGTCGATGCGTTCAAACCATCCGCGTGCTTTGGTGGGGTTCGGCGGCACGTCACGCGCACCGAACAGCCACGCTTTGCCCAACGCGAGCATGGCGCGCTGGTCGCCACGCTGTGCCGCGCGCTCTAACCAATTCAAGCCCTGCTTTACCTCACTCACATCGCCACGACGCAACAACAATTCACCGACCGCGCGTTGCGCGTCAATCTCGCCGCTTTGCGCCGCCGTCAGCAATGCCGCCAGCGCACCTGCGTCGCGGCCCGCGTCCGCGTGCATGCGCAGGCGGTCGATGTGCGCGGGAGAGGTTGTCGCGCGTTGGGACGTTTGACCACCGACCCGTTCGCCCTGAGGCAACGCCGAAGGGTCTGATGGCGCTGCCGTCGCTGCTACGGCGGCAAGAGAGGTGTACACGGCGCAAGCGAAGCCTATCGCCGCGCAACGCTTCAAACCCTTCGGCGTTGCCTCAGGGCGAACGGAAGAAAAACACACGTCGTAGGCACCCTACTTTGATAAATCCACTTGATACACCGCGAGCCCTTTGCCATCGTCGGCTTTGAACACGCTGATATTGGTTAATCCCGCAGCGAGCGCGACGGGCAATTTGTTCTGCGCCGATTTGAATGTGATCGGTCCTGCCGTCGTCACTTTCGTGAAGTGCCAGCTGTGCGCGGAACCATGATCTTTGCGCGTCAGTGCATTCGTTTTTTTGATGTATTGAATGAGTACGTCACGGTTGGTGTCGGGCGACGCGATGACAGTTTTGGTGCCGTCGAGGCCAGGAAAACTGCCGCCACCACCGGCGCGGTAATTGTTGGTGGCGACGATGAATTCTGCGGTCGGCGAAACCGGCACGCCTTTGTACGCGAGGTTCTTAATGCGGCTACCCTGTGGTTGCGTCACGTCAATTTCGTAGCGGAAGTCTTTGCTGGTAATCATGTCAAAGGTGTAACCCGGCGCGGTGCTCACTAACGATTGCTCGGTGGTGAGCTTCGGGTCGATTTGGCGAAAGCGCCGCGCCGCCGCTTCGAGCCACGCTTTGAGTCCGTCGCCAGTGACTTTTACGGCGTAGAGCGTGTTCGGAAACAAATACAAATCCGCCGCGTTGTTGATGGCAATGTCACCTGCCGCGACGTCGGTGAAATCCGCGCCGCCCGCGAAACCAGTTTTGAAGGGTGAGGCCGTAGAGAGCACGGGCAACGTGGCCAGCTGCGGCAAGTTGGCCTTCACATAATTCGAGACGTAATCGGTTTGCGCCATATTGACGATTTGCAGTGCCGACGTGTCGCCGACATCGACGAAGTAGGATGTCATCGGAAAGTCGCTGCGGCCGATGGGTGTCTTCACGTACTTGATCGTTGCGGCGTGCTCAGCAGCGATACTTTTTGCGATGCTCGGTAGCGGCGCGACGAATGATTTGTCAGCGTTTTGAATGGCACGCGCTTCCACCGTAGTCTTCGATTTGTCGACGATCCAGCGTCCGTCTTTCGATACTAAGTTAAGCGAAATCACGCCCAGTGTTTTGCCCCAAAAATTGGCCATTACGGTCGGAACGTTGTGCACCAAGCCTTTTGTTTTGTCGACGCCGGGAAGATTAAATTGCCGCAGCGTGCTCGCTGGATTTGGAAACACTTGGTGCGAGTGGCCGATCAACATCGCGTCGATGCCGGGCACCTGCGCGAGATGCCAGTTGGCATTTTCGAGTGACGGCGTATATGGCGAATCATCGAGACCACCGTGCGAGATGGCAACCACGATGTCCGCGCCTTGCGCCTTCATTTCTGGGACGTATTTTTCGGCGAGTTCTTTGATGCCATCGGTGTAGACCACGCCGTCCAACCAGCGTTTGTCCCAATCAAGAATTTTCGGTGGCGTAAACGCAATAACACCGACTTTGAGTGGTGCAGAAATCGCTTTTCCATCAGCAGCGGTGGCCTTCAACGTGCGCTCTAACACCACGTACGGCTTGAACAAAGGTTGCCGATCTTTGACCGACAAAACGTTGGCCAACACCAGCGGAAAGTTGGGTCCCGCACAGGGTTGCGCCGGGATGGGGCGTTCGCCGGTGCGCAGGTTCACATTGAAGCGATTGCCCGTGACTTGCGAGAGAAACGACAGTCCGTAGTTGAACTCATGATTACCGATGCCGCCGGCGTCATAGCCCAGCTCGTTCATCACTTTGTACATCGCTAGGGTTTCGCTGCATAGCAGCGGATTGACCTGTGCTTGATAGTCGGACAGCGCGGTGCCTTGAATGGTGTCGCCGTTGTCAAAGAGCAACGTGTTGGCGAATTGCTTACGCGCCTCAGTGATGCGCGCCGCAACCCGCTCAAAACCGACTGTTCTGTCTTCCGCGAGCTTGAAGTAGTCGTAGGAGAGGATGTTGGTGTGCAGGTCGGTGGTTTCGAGCAACGCGAGTTCTGCGCGGACGCCATCAGCGACGCGCGGTGCGGCGGAGGTGGGCGCAGTGTTTGCAATTGGTGAAGTGGGTGCGTTGGTGCACGCGGCTATCGCCGTCAGTAGCACTACTGAAAGGAGGATGCTTGGAGTTTGCTTCATGACGGGTCACCTCGAAAATAAAAAAGGCCGCGCAGAAATGTGCGCGGCCTGATGTGCCGTAACGTGATGGTGAGACTAGAAGTCCGCGCTCAGCGATACGGAGAAGCTACGTGGTGCGCCCAAGTAATAGAACACGGTGCCGCTGGAGGGAATGGCTCCCACCGCTTGCGCGTTTACGACGCTACCAGAGCTTGGTGTGCGGTACTTGGTGTTGCCGATGTTGCTGACGTTGAACTTGAGCTTGGGGCTCTTGATGAAGTTCATGTCGGCAAACGTATAGCCCGCAGCGAAGTCTGCCGTCGTGTAGCTCGGTACTTCCTCGTCGTTCATGATCGTTGCATACTGACGGCCGGTTTTCTTCGCCTTGATGCGTGCGTAGAACGGGCCGTTTGAGTACTGCACCGAAAGGCCAGCCAACATCTGCGGCGTAAGCGGGAATTGCTTACCGTAGGTTGGGAGCGTCTTGGTCAAGCTGACCTGGGTATCTTGCAAAACGCGGCTCTTCTGCGCCGTCAGCGATGCGTAGGCGGTGAAACCGTTGATTGGCGCAGTACCGACTTCGAGTTCAAGGCCACGATTACGCACGCGGCCCGCGTTGGTGTAGAAACTCTTGTTCTCATTCGTGTCAAAGGCCGTGGCTTGGCGATCTTTGAAGTCGGTATTGAAGGCCGTTGCCGAGAACGTGATGGTCTTACCCTGGAAGCGGTAACCCACGTCGGTGTTGACGGACGTTTCCGCTTGGACATTGCCGGTCACAAGCGGGACGCCAGTGGACGAAACGGCGACGTTGGTTCCAGGCGCGAACACAAAGTTCGGTGGTGCACGGAAGTTTTTGCCGGTGTTGGCGAAGACTTGTTGCTCACGATCTAAGTAAAAGCGCACGCCGATTTGTGGCAATACGGCGCTAAACTTTTTCTCTAATGAGTAGCCGAGCTGCGAACCGTTGGCCTCACTTGGGTAGCTAGTGAATTTGCGGGTGATGCTCGGTGCGCGGACGCCGACGGACAACAAGCCGCGATCGTTCATGAAGCTAAAGCTGTCCGCGGCGTAAACCTGGTACGAAGGGCTGACCGTGAGCCAGTCGCGTGACTGGTAGGCGGAGCTGTCGGGGCGCAAAATGCGACCGTCGCGCAACCAAATATCCGAAGGGTTGCCGTTGGCATCGACGCCAACCGCTGGACCAAATTGGCGGTGTTCGGCGCGCTCAAACCAAAGGCCCAACTTGAGCTGATGTGCACCCAGGGTGTGACTGATTTCGGCGGTAGCGCCGGGACGCATAGTGCGAGTGACGTTGCTGTTGGCGACGGTGACTTGATCAGCGGTGTCTCCGTCACCGTTGAGGTCAACGCGTGCGTCGAGTTTGCCGGTGGCGGTGTTGAGGAAACGACTCTCCGACAGTGTTTTTTGCTGATTGCCGCCCGTGCCGTAGCCATACCAGAGGTAAGGCTGCACTTTGAAGTAAGTGTTCTCGGCGAGCTTGAATGAACCTGACACCGAGGCGATGACGTTTTCAAATGGATTGACAGACAGCTTGTAGTACGCCCGACCCTCCGAAGGCGTGGTGAACGTGTCGAAGTGATCTCGGTAGTAACCATACGTGTCGAGCTGCGCCTTACTCATCGAATAGATGTTGTTATTGACGGCTTTGTTGTACATGACCGAGCCGAGGATGCGGTGTTCGGGCGTGATGTCGTACGAGAAGGCTGCGTCAATGTGATCGCGTTTGGCTTCGCCTGGGCCTTTCCATTTATCGGCCTGACTGTGCGAGTAGCTCAAGAACACTTTGGCTTTGTCGTTGGCGAAGCGACCAGAGTCGACGCGAACGAAAGTGCGCGTGAGGCTGTTGCTACCCAGCGTTTGCGCCGCGCGGAAACGGCGCTTGTTCTCGGGGTCACACATGACGATGCTGACGCTGCCGCCGGTTGCGCCGATGTGCGGCGCTTCGACTTCGGGCGTGCCCTGCGCGACGCTCTGCGTGCATGAGTTTTCTTGGTCGATGTATTCCTGTGGGAACACAGCGTAGTTGCCGGAGTCGTTCACCGGCACGCCGTTAATCGTGAAGCCGATTTGGTCAGCGCCGAAGCCGCGAATCGAGATGCCGCCGCCGAAGAGGCCCGTGGCGTCATAGCTATATGTATTGACGCTCGGGAGCAGCGAAATGGCTTGGAACGGATTGCTCGTGGCTTGATCTTTCTCGGTCGCTTCCTTGGTAACGGTGCTGCGTGCTTTAACCGCGTCTTCCTTGAGCATTTGGCCTGCGCCCAACTTGTCGCCTTGGCCCACGATGGTGATGGTGCCGAGACGAACGGCGTCGTCCTTTGCGCGCGGCGAGTCTTTGTCGTCGGCGACTGGGGTTTGGGCGAATGCGCCAGAGATGGCGGCGCTGGCGAGGGCGAGGCTCACGGCGCGCGCGATGTGTTTAACGCGTGGCAGTGTCGGAGATTTCACGGTGTACATGGCTTTCCCGGTTTTGTTGGAGGAGGCGAATGTTTGAATATTTCACATTTTTTGTGCAGTGCAATGACCATTTCGTGACAATTGGAATAGCGAGCCGTTTGATTGTCGTAATCGTGCCGCATCGACGCGGCCAACGTCCATCGCTACGGAATTTTCTTAGCGACAACTTTTATGCTTAAGCGACAGCCAGGC
Organism: Casimicrobium sp.; assembly: GCA_040079845.1. Taxonomy (GTDB): domain Bacteria; phylum Pseudomonadota; class Gammaproteobacteria; order Burkholderiales; family Casimicrobiaceae; genus Casimicrobium. The sequence goes on from JBEBJR010000008.1 coordinate 96,607, forward strand.
GGCGCTTACAGGCGCATTTATCTAATAATCGACATACACAGTAAATTGGCCGAAAGCACCGCATGGCAGTCGCTAAGCGCAAAAAGCTGTTCTATAAAAAGTCATATCGTCCGCTATTTCGATCCGCGCGTCGGCGGTCGCTGTCATCATCCGGTCACACGCTGCTCGCACACTCATCGGATAACTATCTTGAGTGCGACGGGACCCCACGGCATGATGCCCATTATCAATCGCGAGCTTTCGATGCTCGCCTTCAACGAGCGTGTGCTCGCGCAATGCGAACTTCCTTGGGTGCCTGCGCTGGAGCGCCTGCGCTACCTGACGATCGTGAGCGCCAATCTCGATGAGTTCTACGAAGTGCGTGTCGCAGAACAAAAGGAGCGGCTCACCGCGTTGATCGCACAACGCTCGCCGCAGGCCGAGACGCTGCGCACGATGCTTGAAGAGGTTTCGACGCGCGCCAAAATTCTCGTCGAGCGCAAATACGAATTACTCAACAGCAAAATTTTGCCGAGCCTGCGCGAAGTGGGCATTGATCTCGTGAGCGGTTCCGAGCTGACGGTTTCGCAGCGGCGTTGGGTGCAGGCGACCTTCACACGCGAAATCGCGCCAGTGCTCACGCCGATTGGGCTCGATCCGTCGCATCCGTTTCCGGCCGTTGCGAACAAGGGACTGCATTTCATCGTGGAACTGCGCTCCAAACGTGGCGCAGAGAAAAACAGCATCGCTATCGTAAAAGTCCCGCGCAGCCTACCGCGCCTGTTCGAAATCAAAGACAAAACCGCGACGACACGACGCTCGTTTATCTTGCTCTCGACGCTGATCGAAACCGAATTAGGCCGACTATTCCCCGGCCGCGAAGTGGTCAGCGATTCGCAGTTTCGCGTCACACGCGACAGCGATTTGTGGGTCGACGAACAGGAGATGACCAACCTGCGCCACGCGCTCGCGGGCGAGCTTCGGCGTCGTCCGTTTGGCGCAGCGGTTCGCTTAGAGATCAATGCCGATTGCAGCGAATCGATTACCACGTTGCTAACCGAGCACTTCGATCTCGAACCGTACGAGATCTATCGCGTCAACGGACCGGTCAACCTCGCCCGTCTGCAAGCGCTCACCGAAGCGGTTGACCACCCCGAGCTGAGATTCAAGCCGTTTACGCCCGGCCCCTCATTGCCGGAGGTTGCCAACGAGCGCGCGTTTCTTGATCTCAAGCGAAGAGATGTGCTGCTGCATCATCCGTACCAGTCATTCGCGCCGGTCGTGCAATTTCTGCGCTGCGCCGTGGAAGACCCCGCAGTCATCGCGATTAAACAGACGATCTACCGAACCGGAACCAAATCCGAACTGATGGACTTGCTTATCGAAGCGGTACGTCGCGGAAAAGAGGTCACGGTCGTGCTCGAACTCAAGGCACGATTTGACGAAGAAACCAACATCAATTGGGCCGACAAGCTAGAGCAAGCGGGTGCGCACGTCGTCTATGGTTTGGTGGGTCTAAAAACACACGCGAAGATGTTGCTCGTCTTGCGCAAAGAAGGCAACGCGATCCGCAGCTACACGCATATCGGCACGGGTAATTACAACCCCTCCACCGCGCGCTTCTACACGGACTTCGGCTTACTCACCGCAAACCAAGAGATTGGCAAAGACGTTGCTGCGATCTTTCATCATCTGACCAGCCTATCGCAGCCACCGCGGCTCAAACATTTGTGGTGGGCACCGCACACGATGAAGCACAACTTGATCGCCGCGATTCGTAATGAAACGCGAAACGCGGCCGAGGGTAAGCTAGGCTTCATCATGGCGAAAATGAACGCGCTCACCGATGAAGACGTGATGGCCGCATTGTGCGAAGCGTCGAGCGCTGGCGTGCGCGTGCATCTCATCGTGCGCGGGGCGTGTTGTCTGCGCCCGGACGTAGACGGGAGTACCAAAAACATTCGAGTGCGTTCGATCGTCGGCCGGTTTTTGGAACACAGTCGCATCTACTATTTTGAAAACGGCGGCAAACCGAATGTCTATATTTCTAGCGCCGACTGGATGAGCCGAAATCTTGATCGTCGCGTTGAAGTGGCCACGCCAATTCTTGACGGCGCATTGCGTGCTCGCGTCATTGACGAAGGCCTCAACGTTGCCATGCGCGACAATTCGCAAGCGTGGGAATTGCAGCGGAACGGCGCGTATCGCCTGCTCCGGCCGACCGGCAAACAAAAGCCGAGCATCGCGCAGGAAGAATTGGCCGCGAAACTCGGACAGCCCGCAGCCTCCGACGCAGCATGAGCGAAATCATTTTTTGGCGACATGCTGAAGCGTTGGAGGCCAACGAAGGCCAAAGCGATCTTGAGCGGAAACTGACGGTCAAGGGCCAACGTCAAGCCGAACGAGTCGCATTCTGGCTAGACAGAAACCTGCCACAACACTGCAAGGTATTTTCTAGCGAAGCACGGCGTGCACAACAAACCGCACGCTGCCTGCCGCGAAAATTCAAAACGCTCAGCGAACTCAATCCAGATGCCGCGCCGGAGCAAGTGCTCGCTGCGGCCGGTTGGGGCGCACACAGCGAACCGGTCGTCGTTGTCGGGCACCAGCCGTGGATGGGCGAGTGCATTCACTGGCTGCTCAATGGCGCGTCCGCACCGCTGTCGGTACGCAAAGGCGCGGCGTGGTGGTTGCAATCCAAGGGCGAAGGCGACCAAGCAACCGTCATTATCCGCGCCGTGGCCACGCCGGAACTTCTTTAGGGCTCGTCAGCCTTTCCGAGCCAAACGCGGGTCGAAAACGATTAGGCCAAAGCAAACGATTTGATCGCTAGTGCACTGCCAGCCCATGCCAGCCAACCCCAGCCAACGCCAGCAGCCGTTACTTCTTCTGTTTCGGGCGACCGATTTTTACCGGCGGAACGGCTTGAATGGCCGCAGCGCGCGCCGCCACAGAGAGCGTTGCGAACTGCTGTAACGCAGCGCGCACGACTTCACTCTTCTTCGTGCTGATGCGACCCGCCGCAGCCGCCTCTTTCTTGAAGCCTTTGAGCAGATCGTGATCCTGCGTCGTCATGGTGAAACTGTCGCGCACTACCTTTGGCACTTTGGCTTCAATCGCTTTCGTTTCTTTGGGGGCTTGGGTTGCCTTCACTACCTTAGCAACTTGTGCGGCCGGTTTAGGCGCGGCGTTGACGACAGCTTTCGACACGATTTTTTTTGCTGGAACCGCTGTTTTTTTGGTTGCAGCAGCGCGTACGGTTTTGACAGGAGATTTGATGGGCATGATTAAAACATTTAAGATTGCTAACAATAATATTGTATTACTGTTTATTATTCTTAGGCAAATTGACTTCAATTTGACCGTTTAGCAACACAGCTGTAGTTATGTGGAGTGATCGCCGAGTTGCGCGGCACAACGCTAACAAGCCAAATCTTCGGCCCCGACCAAGTGGGCCGAGAACAGGAAAATTCATGCAAGGCATCCGCGAAAACATTCGCGCGTTCAACCAACTTCGAGATCCTGAACGACTCGCAATAAAGTACGAAAAAATGCGTACCAACGAGTATGTTTTTCTGCGGGGTAGTTGCCACCTCTTCTATGATCTGCTCGCCAAAAATGCGTTGCCCTCCAACGCGCCATCGGGGTGGATCTGCGGCGATTTGCATTTAGAAAACTTCGGAAGCTACAAAGGTAGCAACCGCCTGACCTACTTCGACATTAACGATTTCGACGAATCGATTCTTGCGCCCGTGACATGGGACATCGTGCGATTCCTGACCAGTATTTTCGCAGCCAAAGACACCCTCGAAGCGGGCCGTAGCAAAGTGATTGCCTTGTGCGAAGCGTTTCTCGCGGCATACACGCAGGCCCTTGCGGGCGGTAAGGCCTATTGGGTAGAACGCGATACCGCTCAAGGCCTCATACACGCGCTGCTTGCCGACTTGCGTGATCGAAATCGCGGGGATCATCTCGATAAATTCACCGAGTTGTCCAAGAAGCGCAGAACTATTCGATGCGACGGCGAGCGCGCGCTACCGGTTGCGGCGAAGGCTCGAAAAGCCGTGGAAAAGTGGGTGCAGTCCTACGCGGATACGCAAAAGGACGGCGGATTCTTTGACGTACTTGACGTGGCACGACGAATCGCCGGCGTGGGCAGCTTGGGTGCGGAACGCTACATTGTGCTGATTAAGGGTAAGGGGTCGTCAGACAGCAATTACTTACTCGACATCAAAGCCTCTCCGCAGTCGTCGCTGAGCAAACATGTGCAAATTCAGCAACCAAGCTGGAACTCGGATGCGCAGCGTATCGTGGCAACGCAAACGCGAATGCAAGCGGTGCCGATGGCTTTTCTTGAAGTGCTCAATGCAAAGCATCAGTCATACGTGCTGCGCGGCTTACAAGCCAGCGAGGATCGTGTTTCCCTCGACGGTGACGGCGTCGACTTCTCGGACATTCAAAGCGTAGTGGCGCAAATGGGCCGTATCGTCGCGTGGTCGCAACTACGAAGTTCAGGGCAACAAGGCGCGGCATCCACCGATCGGTTGGTGGAATTCGGCGAACGCGGCAAGTCGTGGCGCAACGAAATTATTGCGGCAGCCGAACAGTGCGCGACGCAGAATCACGAGGCATGGAAGCAATATGCCGCCGCTTACGACGCGGGTCAGTTCAAACAATAGCCATGACCCCGGTTTTGCGCGCTGCCATCTAGCGAGCATGTGACGAGTTGGTCGCGGTTACAGCCAACAAGTGTTGCCGATGCGGGACTGTAGAGCTTGGAAGCGATGACAATGAATGCAACACCTCAAAATTTTGGCCCGGATGATGCAGGGCTAATTTGCGGTTATCTTTTCCGGTCAGATGGCATGGCAAAAGCCATCACATCGCGTGATGCTTTGACCTGGCTCGACAGCCATGTTGCCGAGCCAGCAAACATCCCCCTAGCGGCGACGCAGGAGTTTCTTTGGTTGCATTTCTCACTCGTGCATGCGAATGCCACAAAGTGGATGCAGGCCAATTTGGAGTTGCCGGCTGAGTTCTTCGACACGATGGCCGAAGGCCTGCATTCATCGCGCATTGAACGCGAGGGCGACGCCTTAATCGCCGTTTTCAATGATGTTCATTTTGACTTCGCATTCGAGCCCTCCGAGTTGGCGGCGCTCTGGATATGTGCCCGCTCGAATTTGGTGGTCACAGCGCGTCGCAGCCCCTTACGTAGCGTTGATAACCTTCGAACGGCCGTAAGAAGTGGCGAACAAATTGCTTCCTCCGTAGCGCTGCTAACGCATTTGTTGCATGCACAAGCAGATGTCTTGGTGGATATTGTTCGTCGCGTGACATCACGCATTGACGCTGTTGAGGATGATCTGCTCAAAGGGCTCCCGGATGTCGGTCAACGCGCAAAACTGGGTGCGCTGCGTCGACTGTTGGTGCGGTTGCAGCGGGTACTTGCGCCGGAGCCCGCCGCGCTCTTTCGTCTCTTGCAGAATCCAACCCAGTGGATGCCCGCTCCAGATGTCCAAGCGCTTCGCGAATCAACGGAAGAATTCACAGTGGTTCTACGTGATATGGCCACGCTTCAAGAGCGAATAAAGTTGCTACAGGAAGAAATCGCAGCGCGCGCAGGCGAAGAGAACAACCGCAGTCTGTTCACGCTCACGATGGTGACTGTGTTCGCCCTACCCATCAATATCATCGCTGGTTTGCTGGGCATGAATGTCGGTGGTGTGCCGCTTGCCCAGCACTCCTATGGATTCTGGATCGTCGCAGCGTTCGTTGCGGCATTTACAGTCGTGGCACTTGGGTTCGCGCTACGGGCGAGGCGTCGTCCTTAACATTGGGCGTATCGCGCGCCAGAAATAGGGCAACGACGTGAACTACGTTCACATCGTTGCGCGAGAAGAAGCGGGGGTATCTTTGCGCCCCCGCTGGGACCGATGACGACTAGGAGCCGATTCGTCCGCCGTCGTCCTTGCGAATAACGATCGTGGCAGATCGAGGGCGTTTACCTGCGCCGTAACCGGCGTTTGACGGCCACTGACTCTGGTACTTTGAGACGTCCGAAAGGTTGGCCTGCGCTGTTCCCTCGCCCGGATGTTGAATGTTGATGAACATTGTCTTCCCGTCCGGAGTCTCGCAGAGGCCCGTGATTTCAGAGCCAGCAGGGCCGACTAAGAATCGCTTTAATGTGTCAGCTGTCGGCGTGGCGCCCACGCGAGTGGTTACCACTAAATCGCCACCCGTTGCCCGAGGGTAGGTTAGCGTTCGTGTGCTTCCGTCGCCCACGCGACCGGGAATCGCGGCGAGCATCATGCAGTTAGTGACATCGGTGTAAGCGCCGTCATCCGTTTGAATCCAACAAATGCCGGTGGCGGGACTAAACACCAGACCGTCTGGGCTCGAAAAATCTTGATCGCTGGTCAGGCTCGAAAGATTCACTGTGCCCGCTGCTGCACCGGACTCGGCCCCGAATACGTACACGTCCCAGGTGAATGCAGAACCCGCGTTGCTTGCATCCTTGATTCGCAAAATGTGACCGTTCACGTTGCCGCTTTGTGACGCGGTGCCTTTGCTGTCCGTGTAGGCGCGCGGATTGGGCGCATCAGGCGCGGACTGCGAGGAACTGCTTGGCTCAGCGCGGCGATTGCTGTTGTTGGTCAACGTGAAATACACCTCGCCGTTGGCGGGATTGACGCCGTTCCACTCCGGGCGATCCATACGGGTCGCACCGACCGCGTCGGCCGCAAGGCGTGCATTTACAACCACGTCGGCTTGATCCGCAAACTTGTAGTTCGCATATCCGCTCACTGTGGGGTTACTGATCGAGAGTTCGACCCATTGCCCGCTGCCGTCGGCGTTGAACTTCGCGACGTATAGACGACCTGCGTCAAGGTATTTGTCGCCTGTCGCTATTCGATCGGCGGGGTTGGTGTCTGACGCATCCCAGTTCGCGTTGGACACAAACTTGTAGATGTACTCGTTGCGCGAGTCGTCTCCCATGTAAACGGCGAGCGGCTGTCCGACCACCAGCTTGCTGAAAGCCGCACTCTCATGGGCAAAGCGACCTAAGCCAGTACGCTTCTTGATAGCTTTCGTTTTGTCGTACGCGTCAAGTTCAACGACATATCCCATGCCGTTCATCTCGTTGCGGTAGTCATCACTGCCGTCTGCAGAACCGCCAAGCTTGCTATTGTTCCAGCGCGCAAAGCGATCCTCGGTGCCCGCACTCTCCCAACCGTGGCGACTCGCGGCACCTTGTGCGCGTCCGTAGCGATTGAGCGACACGACACTTTTGTCGTTGCCGCGTGCGGCATTGTCGGCGCTGCTGCGTGAGAAGTAGCCGAACCAGTTTTCTTCGCCTGTGAGCACGGTGCCCCACGGTGTTTTTCCGGTGCCACAGTTATTGAGGGTGCCGCGTGTTTTCGTGGCACCCGACGAAAATTTGGTAACGAGCAACGCATTGCCGCGCGCCGGCCCGCTGATCTCAATGTCGGTCAATGGCGTAATGCGGCGATTGAAGCTGGAGCCCTTGACGTATTCCCATTTGTCCCCAGCCAATCGCGTCTCAACGATCGACAGCCCGTGCAACGCGACTTCTTTGTCCGCCTCGCTTGCGGGACGCGGAAGCTCGGTCGTGCCGCCGTTGGCATGGATAAAGAACGAGCTCCGCGTCTCGTCGGTGGTGGCTTCGTGGTTAATAGCGAGCAGGCCGCGATCATTTGCCGTTACTGACGGTGTTCCCGCCGCAGACAAGCCCAGCCATTCCATTCCATCGTGATGATCGCCCGCCCGATTTTCAAAATCCGCATCGGTGCCGTCGTTCTTAAACGTGGTGGTGGTGGCGAAGAGCGGGTCACCCAGCGCGTAGAGCACCGTTGCGCTGTAGCCGACGGGAACGCTCACGCGATCAGCCAAGCTCTTTGCGACGGCAGTAAAGCTCAGTAAGCGTTCAGCGGGCGGAGCCGCCACATCATCACTGCCGCACCCGGCCAGACCAAAACTTGGAATGGCAGCCGTCACAGCAAGGCCTGCACTGCTGCGCAACATGTTGCGTCGGCTCATGCGCGAGCTAAAGATTGAATCGAACGTTGGATTAGCGCTCGTGTTTGAGTCGTCGTTATTGAAATCTACTGCGTTGGACGCGTCTAATTGTTTTGCCATTTTTTACTCACTAGAAAAGAAGATGTGCCGACAGCCAGGCGGATTGCACGGCGTATCGCACGTTTGCTGAAATCGCTATTGATTACTGTTCGGTGCGTGCGCCCAAAAAGTGTTGGGCGTAACGCGGTGCCATGCGCTCAATCGGTAGCAACACTAGGAAATCGGCGCTATCAAAATCAGGATCCCACGCCGGCTCGCCGCACACCCACGCACCCAAACGCAAATAGCCCTTGAGCAGTGGTGGTGTGGTGGGGCGCGCTCCCATCGGATCGCCTAGTGATTGCAAGCCACGTATCGGTTCGACGCGAAACTCTACGGGTGCCAAATGCTTCGCCATCAGCTCTGCCCGAAGCGCGCCAAGGTTCAACGAGCCGCTGTCAAGCGGCACGCTCGCGCAGCCCGCCAAGTACTTTACGTTGTGGTCACGTACGTAGGCACCAAGGCCAGTCCACAGTCGCGCGAGTGCGCCACTGCTGCGATACGCTGGGTGAATACAGGCGCGACCGACCTCGAAAATGTCGTCGGCAATGGGTCGCAAGCCGTCGATCCTAAATTCGCCTTCGGAGTACATCGTCTTTACTGCGCGAGCACCCCAGGGCGGCAGAATTCGGTAAGTGCCGACGACTTTTTCAAGATTGTCATCAACCACAATCAAGTGTTCGCAGGCGTCGTCGAACATGTCTACATCACGTCCGTCATGACGGTGCAAGTCGGCCCCCATTTCTTCGCAGAAAACCTTGTAGCGTAGACGCTGCGCGGCAATGACATCCGCTGCGCAATTGGCCAGACGCACACTTAACTGCGGCTCGGTTGATTTGCCGACAGCCGCTGGGGTGGCAACAAAGGATGCCGCTTTGGCATCAGACATATTTGCAATCGGTAGCATGGGCACGACTCCGTGTGAAGACGCACCCAATGTAGAAACACACCGTTACAAACGCGTGACGTTTCCAATGCAACCTTGTGACTATGCGCGCACGCGACGTCACAAACGCGTAACGAAGCCGCACTAAGCTTCGAGCTGTGGTTTGTGTCTCATCCGGCCGCGCTTCGCACGAATCGTTGCCAAGCGTCGCATGGGTTGGCGGCCTTCGTTCTGTAGCGAAGGCGTAGTGCGTCCGGCAATCACGCCGGAGGCATTGCCGCTACTTCCTGAAATCTCTCGTTTGGCCCGCCTCAAGCATGACGCGGGCCATTTTTTTCAGGACGGGCGAACCGCGAGCGTGAGCGAGACGCCAAATTTTGCCCAGCGCGCAACTTCTTCCTCAAGCAAATACGCAGTCAAGGGCCGTTCCGCCAGCCACGACGCGCTGACGCGAAGTTCAAACGCATCGTTCCCTGCGTCTAGGGTTGCGATGGGTGATTGCTCAACGCGACCGTGACAAAAAAGCGCGGCAAGGCGAATGCACATTAGACGCCCAACTTGCTTTCGCGACAGCGCTGCCCGGTCAAGTTTTTTGAGCGAACCCGTGTGTCCGAATACCAGTAACGCAAGCGCGTCGCGCTCTTGTTCAGAAAACCCATAAATGTCGGAATGCTCGATCACGTAGGCTGAATGCCGGTGATAGTCCTCATGGGCGATGGCCATGCCGATTTCATGGATCGACGACGCCCACGAGAGCAATGCGTCGGGCGCAGCGCTGTCTCTGCCATCCGCTCGCCGCCAAAATGTTTGCGCCAACGCGTTCACGCGCTGCGCTTGTTCGACGTCAACGCCATAGCGTCGTTGTAGGCGCTGAACCGTGATCGTGCGCGGATCGTCACTCGTAGGCGCGTCGCTTCGATGCAGCATGTCGTAGACCACGCCGAGCCGCAGTGCGCCCTCGGACGGCTCCATCGTTTCGACATTGAGCTCTTGCATCAAGCCCAGCAATATCGCGAGACCGCCAGGAAGTACGGGCGCGCGGCTTGACTTGAGCGCTGAAAGCTCAATTCGATGCATCTGGCCCGCGTCGATCAACGCGCTTTTTAAGCGAAGCATCGCTTCCACAGTAATGCTCTGACCGAAGCCGTTTTCGGTAATGATTTCGTAGATTGCTCGAATCGTGCCTGATGAGCCATACGCAACATCCCAGCCTTGTTTGTAGCGAGCCTGCAACACTTCAAGTCGCGATCGAACGAACACTTCGGCTTTGCGAAACGCGCCGGCTGTGACGGTGCCGCCGGGAAAAAAATGTTGCGACAAGGTGACCGCACCAAGCTGGAATGATTCAGTCAACTCCGGCTCGTAGCGTCGGCCAACAATAAATTCCGTAGAGCCGCCACCAATGTCCACAATCAGACGCTCTTGCTCGCTCCACGGAAGCGTGTGTGCGCAGCCCAAATAAATCAACCGTGCTTCTTCTGGCCCAGAGATGATGTCTATGGGTAGACCTAGCGCGTCAACCGACGCGCGAAGCAACGTGTCGCGATTGGTCGCTACCCGGTACGTGCTGGTCGCGACGGCGCGGACGCGCTCGGGCGGGATTGACGCTAAGCGCTCGCGAAAGCGCGTGAGCGCTTCGCAGGCTTCATCGATTTTTTCTTGAGACAACGCACCGTCGCGATCAAGTCCTGCGGCGAGTCTAACGCCCTCGCGATGGGTGCTGATGGGCACGATTTGGCCACCCTCTTCGCGCGCGATCAACAGTCGAAAACTGTTTGACCCTAAATCAACGGCTGCGAGCGGTTGCGTTTCCTGTTGTCTTCGTACTGTCACTTGGGGCCCATACGCTTAGCTATCAGCGCTCAAAACACAGAGCATATTGCAGGAGTGTGACATGTGGGTGACGATAGCATCAGTCAGTGGTGGCGTAATTTCCTTGGTGGCGATCGCCGTGATGGGTGTTCGCACGCATCGAAAATTTGAAAAAACGCTTCGCGACATGCGTGTGGGACTTGCGCCGGATTGATGGCGCGTCGTCGCGTGGCGTGTTGCTTCACTATTCCAGTAACGCGCCTTTGCTCGATATTGCCGTGACGTCGACATAAGCGCGCCCCGCGTTGGACGGACGCTGCATCGACACGCGCAGCGGCCCGAAGTCGGTCGCGGGCAACGCGCGCAACGCTTTCACCACTTTTGCGGGGGTGGGGTCGCCCTCAACCTGTGCGAACGCGGCGGTCAACACACGCGCAGCGACGTACCCTTCGAGGGTGTGCTGTGACGGTGGTTCGTCACGAAATTGCTTCATCAGCGCGCGATGTTCGCGCTGAAACGCATGAATTGTTTTGCCTGGTGGCGGCACCACTTGTGCGATAAACATTCCGGAGGCCGCTGTGCCTGCAAGCTCAAAAAGATTGCGGTAATCGACTGTTGAGAACGCCAGCAGCCACGATTGCGGCGACACCTTGCGGGTGTGCTGTGCCACCGGCGCAACGCCCAGCGCGTCGCCGCTGATGATGACGGCACCCACCTTCGCGTCGCGCGCATTTCGCGCTTGCCACTGCGCGGCGTTGCCCTCAAACACGACCGAAATACTGCGCGCCTGCGCCTCGGCGCGGATGGCAGCGTGCGTCGCCGCCGCATCGGGTCCGTCGCCTTGCACAATCGCAATCGGGCCGTCGTGGAAGATGCGCAAACTCTCGAGCAGCGCACGCGCTTCGTCGCGATAGCTCGCCCGCGTCGGAAACGCAGCAATCACAGCCGCCGGGTCGAGCTCGACGCCCGTCGGCGCGCCCAGCACCGGCACTCGTGGCGACAGCGCGGCGGTCGCTGCTAACACCGCCAGCAGCGACTCGGCTGTTGTCGAGCCGAGCATCACATCAACACCGTTTTCGCGCAGCAATTTTTGCGTGTTGGCTTTTGCCTCCGCCGCGCGCCCGGAGTCGTCAAGTTGCACGAATGATATTTTTCGACCCTGCACGCCGCCACGCGCATTCACCGAGTCGAAATAAGTGCGCGCGCCGTTCGAGAAATCTTTGCCAACGTTGGAGAGCCCGGAGAGATCAAGACTCTGCCCCACCACAAAATCCCGCGCCAGCAGCGGGGTATGCGCCGACGCCACGACCGCCAGCAACGCCGAGACAAGGCTGCGCTTTATTGAAGACATTCATTTGATTTCGAACCACGGTTAGCGATGATGCCCGTGCGATGCGACGTCGCTGTGACAACGAACGAAACTGGTCTGTGCTCCGTTCTCCGTCAGTCACGCCTGTTTCGCTTGTCGCTCCTGTCGTAGCGGCATCGCAGTGGCGCATCTGCGCGCAGACTACCGCTACATGTAACAGCTTTATGCGCTCAGCGACGGCTGTACGGTTAATGCAGATCGTTTTATAGGTAAGTCAAGTAGTGGCAAAAATGCCCTGAATCAACCACCTAGCGGTCGCTCACCGCTTAAAGTTGTAAACAATCCAATCAGGCGTCGGAGGTTTGCGGTGTCACAAGGATGCAGTGTGCGGATGTAACGATTGCTGCGTCGATTTCACATTTAAGAGCAGCATCATGGCAAAAGACTTCACAACGATGGAGCACAGCAACGCATCAACCAATTCGAGCATTCATGACGTGTCGTATCCTTCGCGCCGCATCATTCTCAAGGGCGGCCTCTCCGCCGCCATCGCCGGCCTCTTCGCGCCCATCGGCGTCGCGTCGCTCGCGGGATGCGCCACTACGGGCGGTGCGTCGTCTGGCTCCGTGCTCGGCTTTAAGTCCGTTCCGCTCAATACGCTCGACACCGTCACAGTTCCTGAAGGCTATCGCGCGCAAGTGCTCTACCGATGGGGCGACGCCGTCGGTATTGCGGGCCAGATGCCCACCTACAAACCTGACGCCAGCAACAGCGCTGCTGAGCAAGCGTTGCAAGCCGGAATGCACCACGACGGTATTCACTACTTTCCGTTGGACGGCAACCGACGTGGCCTGCTCGCCATGAACCACGAATACACCGACGACGGGTTGCTGCATGTGGGCGGCATGCAAAACTGGAGCGCGGAAAAGGTCGCGAAGGCGCAGGCAGCGATGGGTGTGTCAGTGATCGAAGTGGTCGCGGGCGCGAAGGGCTGGGAGGTCGTGCGTCCTTCGCGCTACGCACGACGTATCACCGCCACAACGCCGATGATGATTACCGGCCCCGCGCGCGGCCACGCCATGATGCGCACACGCGACGACGCCTCGGGCGCGGTAGTGCTCGGCACCATCAATAACTGCGCGCACGGTTACACCCCGTGGGGCACCTACCTAACCTGCGAAGAAAACTTCAACGGGTACTTCAACGGCCCGGACAAACCCGACGCAACGCAAGCGCGCTGGGGTTTGAAAAAGAGCGGCGCGGGATATCGCTGGCATGAGCACGATGAGCGTTTCGACGTGGCCAAACATCCCAACGAGTACAACCGTTTTGGCTGGGTCGTCGAGATTGATCCCGCCGATCCCGATTCGACGCCGATTAAACGTACGGCCCTCGGTCGTGCCGCGCACGAAGGTGCGTGTGTCACGCAAACCAAAGACAAGCGCGTGGTGGTTTACATGGGCGAAGACGCGCGTTTCGAATACATCTACAAATTTGTCAGCCGCGACGCTGTGCGGTCAGGCGGTGCCAAGGCGAACGCTGACCTCCTCGATCACGGAACGCTGTTTGTAGCCCGATTTGCGGCCGACGGTCGCGGTCAATGGGTTGAACTGAGTCAAGGGCGAAACGGGCTCGGCGCGGAGCAGGGCTTCGCCACGCAAGGCGATGTGGTGATTAAAGCGCGTCAGGCCTCAGATCTAGTGGGCGCGACGAAGATGGACCGACCCGAATGGATTACCGCCGATCCAAATTCGGGGTGGGTCTATTGCACGTTGACCAACAACAGCAACCGCGGCAAGCCGGGTTTTCTCGGCGTAGATGCCGCCAATCCACGCGCGGACAACACGATGGGCAACATCATTCGCTGGAAGGAAGACGGCGATTTTGATGGACGCAGTTTTAGCTGGAACCACTTCGTCATGGCGGGCGACCCAACCCTCACACGCGCCGACGCGAAAGGCAATGTGCGCGGCGACAGCTTTGGCAGTCCCGATGGTTTGTGGTGCGACACGCGCGGCGTGCTGTGGGTGCAGACTGACATTTCCACGAGCGTTCTCGGCAAAGGCGATTACCAAGGCATGAGCAACAACATGATGCTCGCTGCGGACGTCGCAACGGGTGAAATGCGCCGTTTTCTGGTGGGGCCTCGGGGCTGCGAAATCACTGGCTGTATCGCCACGCCGGACTTGCGCACGATGTTCATCAACATTCAGCACCCAGGCGAAACCGCCAGCGAGCGCAGCAATCCCGATGCACCATCGATCATTTCATCGTGGCCCGATCAGGCGAGACCACGCTCCGCTACGGTTGTAATTACTAAGCTCGACGGTGGTGTCATCGGCACCTAAGCGACCAACAACCAACACGCACGCCGCACTACTTCAAACACTCTGCCACGATAGTTTGAATTTGCGCAGTGCTACGCGTGCGGTTGCTGCTCAACGCATTGGCGACTAATGCGTCGCCTGTGATGCCATTGAGGCCACGCAGCGCTAGCAACACATCGGTGGCGGTGAGGGAACCGTCGCCGTCGATGTCGAAATTTTTGCCTTGCATGTAAGTCACTATGTCTGCGGGCAGCACGCGGGTTGCTGCGCCCGCGAACGTCAGGCCATTGGTGAGACTGCCACCACGAAAGCCCAGCGCGTAGCGCACTAAGAGCACGCCATCGATGGCGGGGTTGAATGCCGTGTCGCCGTCGATGTCGAGCGAGCATTGCAGTGGCGTACCCGTTTGTTCAACGAGCACGGGCGTACCAGCAACGGTAATTGTCGCGGCACGCGGTGTGCCTGCGTTGGCTGTGATGGTGAGTGCGAGCCGTGTGGTGCCACTGCCGCTAGTCGTGACGGGTGTGACCCACGGCGTAGACGACGAAGCCGCCCATGCACAGCTTGCCAACGTGGATGAAATATCAACGGTAACGGTGCTGGCGTTGCTAGGCGCGCCAACTGGCACTGGCGTTACAGAAAACGAGCACGCCGGCGCAGTGCCGACAGTCGCGCGGAACACGCCTCGGCCGTGTGTGGCGGCCACCAGGGTGTTGCCGTTTTGCCAGACCAAATCTTCAACTGAAACATTGGCTGGGCCATCGGTCGCCGCCTTCCATGTCGTGCCGAGATTTTCGCTCGCGAAGAGACCCACTTCGGTGCCCGCGTAGAGCCACGTTGCGTTGGTCGGATGGCGTGCGACGCCGCGCACCGGGCTTGCGGGCAATGCAGCTCCGATGTTGCTGCACACCGGCGTGCTCGTGGTGTCGAGTTTCCAAAAATTGCTGCTGCTGTAGCCACCGTGGCCTACGTAGGCGATGTTGGCGTTGTTGGGGTCGACCAAAATGCGCAGCACCGCACGTCCGACCGGATACGCGGGGCTCGAAGTGGCGCAGGCAATGTCAGTCCATGTACTCGGTACGCCGCTGATCGCATCGCTAGATTTGTAAACGCGACCATCATTGTGGCCGACGTACACCACTTCAGAATTGGTTGGAGCCACGGCGACGGCGCTGATGTTGCTGTTGCTGGGTGATGCAACGCGTGCGACGCTCCACGTGGGCGTGGTGGCCTTTACATTGCTGCTCACCCAAAGACGCCGAGCGCCTCCGTAAAGTCGTGACGAATTGTTTGGGTCAAGCGCTATCGGCGAAATGAAATTGGCTTGACTATTGCCGCCGCACCCACCGTTAGCGACGGTGGCACTGTACGCATCGCCGATACCGTTGCAAATCGAATTGGCGAAGCTGCCGTTGGTGGAGCGGTGTATGGCGAGATAAACGTATTCGCCGTACAGGTAATTTCCATCCAACGGATCAACTGTCGATGCGCCACCATCACCACCGTATACCGTCGACCAATTGGTGCCGCTGCCCGACCATTTCAGCGAACCGTTGTCTTGGGTGCCTCCGTACACAACAGTTGCATTCGCGCCAACGCCGAGAAATTGGGTGACGCCGAGGCCATTGTTTAAGTTTGTCCAACCGGACGACGGGCAGCCGCTGGTTTGCGCGACCAGTGCGTCGATGTTGGCAGCCTTGTAAATGCCGCCGTCGTTGCCCCAATAGACGGTGCGCACAGTTGATGCGTTGAAGTCGCTCGACTCCACGATGGCGTGGTTGTCCGCATGCGCTTGCGTGGGCGCACAGAACCAGCGATTGACTCGAATGAACGTCGCGCCGCCGTCATTGCTGCGGTGATTCTCCAATCCACCCGCAAGCACAATGTTCTCGTTGGTCGGATCGACCCAAAGTGCGTTGTTGTACCAACCCTGGCCGGACAGGTGGTACGGCGTAGCTTTCGCGGTCCATGTGCCTCCCCCGTCTGTTGAAGAAAAGATGCTGCCGTCCTGCGTTGACGTTCCGGACGTCGAAATCGCCGCATACAAGAGACCCGTTGAGCGGGCCCAGGCCACTTCGACACGTCCCCACGAACCCGCAGTAGCGGGAACAAGTATCGTCGCGAACGTTGCGCCACCGTCAATGCTTCGCTCAACGCGACCATCGGCGCGACCGGCCACGATTCGCAGCGGATTGGTGGCATCGATTTTGATGTCGAGCACACGGGTGCTGCTTTGCTTGGTCCACGTCGTGCCGCTGTCGGTGGTGCGATAAATACCGCCGCCAGTGGCAGCAAAAATAATTGCCGGATTGGTCGGATGCATCGCGAGCCGGTTTACATACGACCAATTGCTGCTCGCGACGGGCGAGGCATTCGCTAACTGATACCACGAAGACCCGCCGTTGGTCGTTTTGTACACACCTGCACCGCGAATTGCGTCGTAGTTATAAAAGCCTTCTCCTGTGCCCACGTACATGATGGCTGGATCAAGCGGGTTAATCACAATCGACGATACGCTGATCGTCGCGCCGAACGAAGCAACGGGGTTCCACGCCGCACCACCGTTCGTAGTTTTCCAAATGCCGCCACCGACCGAGCCCGCGTAAAGCGTGTTGGGTTGTCCCGGCACCGTTGCGATGGCGCGGACGCGACCGCCAATGTTGCCTGGCCCCAAGCTTGTCCAAGAAGCTGAATTGATGCCGGCATCTAATGGAGCAAGCGGCGCACTTTGTGTCGACGGCGTAAGCATTTGCTGCGCCTCGATCATTTGCTCACGAGCAGCCATTGCGTTGCTTAAACCTAGCGGATCGACGGTGCCGTCGCTACCTCTGCGCTGCTCTTCCCTAAACGTGGCCAGTTCACCTGGATGATCCGGTTTGGGTTGCAGTGCCCGCACCATCGTGCGTTGCAGACGAGCCTCCGGTAGCGTGCAAAGGTCAACGTTAGATAGGCTGCGCGAGAGCTTGACGCGCGCTAGCGTTGGCCCATCCAACTTGAGCAGATCGGACAGGTAGTTGAATGTCCACTCGCTCTTCACATCGCAGCGCGACGAGCTGGTGCCCGGCGGCACGATTGCCTCAATGTCCGGCGTAGCGAATGCGGTCGTGCTTGCGGACGCAAAAAGAACGGCTGCGAGAAAGCCGAGCGCGCGTGTCGTTTGGCGCTGTGCCGCACCGGGCAATTGAAAATCTGAATTCACTGAAACCTCCACGACGTCGGACAACTGCTGGCCGACGAGCGAGCCATTGTAAAGATGACAATGGCATTGTCCAAAGCGAATTTCCCCTAGCCAATGTGCGGCGCGCAAGGTTTGTAATTAACGCTACAAAAACTCCGCCAGCACCGCACCCGTGTGCGATTTTGTGCGTGCCTTGAGCACCGTAGGCACGTCACCCGCTACAACCACATTGCCGCCGCCGGTGCCGCCCTCCGGGCCCATATCGATAATCCAGTCGGCCTCGGCAATGAGATCAAGATTGTGCTCAATCAAAATCACCGTGTTACCGGCGTCAACGAGTCGATGCAATACGTGGATAAGCTTTTCGACGTCGGCCATGTGCAGGCCAACGGTGGGTTCATCGAGGACGTAGAGTGTGTGCGGATTGAGCTTGCGTTGGCCCGGTGTTTTCTCGGTAGCGGCTGCACGCTTTTCCTCGGCTGCTGCTTCGAGTTTTTTCGCTTTGGCGGTCAGTTTTGCCGTGCTGGCGGGCGCGGCGCTATCCGTGAGACGGAACGTTTCCTTCACCTTCGCCAGTTCGGTCACGAGTTTGATGCGTTGCGCTTCACCGCCCGAAAGCGTCGGGCTGGGCTGGCCGAGCGTGAGGTAACCCAAGCCCACATCACGCATCAGCTTGAGTGGATGATGAATGAGTGTCATCGACGAGAAAAAATCAACCGCATCGTCGACGTTCATCGCCAACACATCACCAATGGATTTCTCGCGCCACAACACCGAGAGCGTTTCGCTATTGAAACGCGCGCCGTTGCACACATCACACGGTAACTTCACGTCGGGCAAAAAATTCATCTCAATGGTGACAACGCCCGCGCCAGAGCACGCATCACAGCGCCCACCGGCCGTGTTGAATGAGAAACGGCCGGGGCCATAGCCGCGCATTTTTGCTTCGCTGGTTTCGGCGTAGAGCTTGCGAATGTTGTCCCAAAAGCCGATGTAGGTCGCCGGACACGAGCGCGGTGTCTTGCCAATCGGTGTTTGGTCAACCTCAAGCACACGGTCGACTGATTGCCAGCCTTCAAGTGATTCGCAACCTGTTAGCGTCGACGGTTTCTTGCGGTTATTACGCGCACTCACGAGCATTTCCAAATTCTCGTGAATCACTTCACGCGCAAGCGTGGATTTGCCTGAACCGGACACGCCGGTAATGACGCTCAAGCGGCTGAGCGGCAACCGCGCTGAGACTTTCTTAAGGTTATGCAGCGAAGCGCCTTTGACCTCAACGAAGGCATCCGCTTTGCCAACGGGCGCTCGCATATGTAGTGGATGCTTGAGCGGATTGCGCAAAAACTTGCCGGTGATCGACAGCGGGTTCGCCTTCAATTCGTCCGCTGTGCCTTGCGCCACGATTTCGCCGCCGCGTACGCCCGCGCCGGGACCGAGATCAATAATGTGGTGCGCGCGCTTGATCGTGTCCTCATCGTGCTCCACCACGATCAACGTGTTGCCCTTCGCCTGCAACTTTTCGAGCACATCCAGCAAGATACGATTGTCGCGCGCATGTAGTCCGATGGTTGGTTCGTCGAGAACGTACGCCACACCTTGCAAGTTCGAGCCGAGTTGCGCAGCCAATCGGATGCGTTGCGCCTCGCCGCCTGAAAGCGTAGGCGCCGAGCGGTCAAGCGTCAGATACCCAAGCCCGACTTCCTGCAAGAACTCAAGGCGCGATTTCACCTCAGCGATGATGTCGCGCGCGATTTCTTCTTCGCGCGCGCCGAGTTTCAACGCACTCATGAACTGCTCGACAGCAATCACCGATTGCGTGACTAGCGCGTGAATGCTGTGTTCGCGGAAGCGCACATTGCGCGCAATCGGATTGAGCCGCGCGCCATCGCATGCGGTGCACACCTCGAACGCCTCTTTCGCATCCAGAAAAGCGTCCAGCTCGCGATCCGCAAATTCTTCGCTCGCGCGGTCGTCGCGCTTGAAGCCCTTCACGCTCTCGCCAGTACCCTGGCAACTAGCGCACCAGCCGTGTTTGCTGTTGAACGAAAACAGGCGTGGGTCAAGCTCCGAGAAACTGGTTCCGCAGGTTGGACAAGCGCGCTTGGTGGAAAACACCGTGAGTTCGGCCTTGCCGCTGCCTTCTTTCCACGACAGCACTTGCACGACGCCTTTGCCGTAGTCAAGGCCCGTCGTGAGCGCGGCGCGCAGCTCCTTTTCACGCTTTACGGTTACGCCAATCGTCGCAATCGGTAGCTCAATATTGTGCTCCGCAAAACGATCCAAACGCGGCCACGGCGCAACCGGAATCAACTCGCCATCCACGCGCAAGTGCGCGAAGCCCTTGCCCTTCGCCCACTTGGCGAGATCAGTGTAGAGCCCCTTGCGATTGATGACCAACGGTGCGAGTACCGTTGCGTTCTTACCTTTGCATTCGCGCATCACACGTGAGGCAATGGCATCGAGGGATTGCGGTTCGATAGGTACGTCACACGTCGGGCAATACTGCGTGCCAAGCTTCATCCACATCAAGCGCAAGAAGTGATAAATCTCAGTGAGCGTGGCGACGGTTGATTTGCGGCCACCACGCGATACACGCTGTTCAATCGCCACAGTCGGCGGAATGCCATGAATCGCATCCACATCAGGCCGCGCGGAGGGCTGCACAAATTGCCGCGCGTACGCGTTGAGTGATTCGAGATAACGGCGCTGGCCCTCGTTAAAAATAATGTCGAACGCGAGCGTTGATTTGCCGGACCCCGAGGGGCCTGTAATCACAGTAAAACCCTTCGCCGGAATTTCAACGCTGATGTTTTTCAGATTGTGTTCGCGCGCGTGCAGCACGCTGATTGAGCGCGATTGTGCCCGCGAAAGATACGAGCCCAATCCGGCGACTGATTCCTCGACCTTGTAGCTGCGCGATGACTCAGCGAGTGTCGCGAGATCGCGCTCATACTCGTTGAGCGCCACCCCCGTGTGCGATGGCTTATGTGTGCGGATCGAATCAGGCGTTCCCTCAAACAACACTTCACCCCCGGCGTACCCGCCTTCAGGGCCGAGGTCGATCAACCAATCGCTCGCTGAAATCACGTCAAGATTGTGTTCAATCACAATCACCGAATGGCCCGCGTCAATGAGCTTGTCGAACGCACGCAAAAGCTTCGCGATGTCTTCAAAGTGCAGACCCGTGGTCGGTTCGTCGAACACAAAGAGCTTGCCGCGCGGACGCTTAGGATCGTCAGGCTTAATGCGTTTAGGCAGGATGGCAATCGGCCGTCCTTCCACGCTTTCCGCGAGATGCCCCGCAAGCTTCAAGCGCTGCGCCTCACCGCCAGAGAGCGTGGGCACCGGCTGCCCGAGCCGCACGTAATCGAGGCCCACATCGGCGAGCGGACGTAGCGTGCGCAGCACTTCCGCGCCGCCTTTGATGTCTCTGAAAAACAGCAGCGCTTCGCTCACGGTCAGGTCGAGCACATCACTGATGCTCTTTTCCATGACCTTCACTTCGCGCACTTCTGAGCGGAAACGTGTGCCGTCGCAGTCTGGGCAGCGCAAATACACGTCCGACAAAAACTGCATTTCAACGTGCTCGAAGCCTGAGCCCGAACAGGTCGCGCAACGGCCGTTGCCCGCATTGAAGCTAAACGTTCCCGCCGTGTAGCCGCGCTCTGCGGCCGTTGCAGATTTCGCGAAAATCGCGCGGATCGCGTCGAACGCGCCAACGAAGCTTGCGGGGTTGGAGCGCGACGATTTTCCAATCGGCGATTGGTCGACGAAGACCACGTCGTCAATGTTTTGGTGGCCGAGCAACAAGTCGTAAGCGCCGGGCGTGTCGGTAGTTTTGCCTTTCGCTTTGTACAGCGCAGGTACGAGAATGTCCTGTACCAATGACGACTTGCCCGAACCCGACACGCCGGTAACGGTGACCAAGCCACGCAGCGGAAAACTGACCGTGATTCCCTTGAGATTGTTTTCGCGGGCGTTGGTAAGAATGAGTTCGTCAGTGCCGACATCAACGCCGGCTTTGGCCTTGGGCGGACGGTTGGTGTTGAGGATGCGCCGCGCCCGCGTGATTCGTTCACGCCCCAACAAATACGCCGCAGTGCGCGAATCTTTGGTGTGCGCAAGCGCTCGCGGTGCGCCGTCAAAAATGATCTCGCCACCACGCTCGCCCGGCCCCGGTCCGATGTCGAGCAGACGATCCGCTGCGAACATGATTTGCGGATCGTGTTCGACAACGACCAACGTATTGCCCGCCGCTTTTAGCCGTTGCATCACGCCGATGATGCGCATCATGTCGCGCGGATGTAGGCCAATCGATGGCTCGTCCAACACAAAGAGCGTGTTGGTCAGCGATGTGCCGAGCGCGGTAGTGAGATTGATGCGTTGCACCTCGCCGCCCGAGAGTGTTCGCGATTGCCGATCCAGCGTGAGATAGCCGAGCCCAACGTCGCACAAGTAGCCAAGCCGACCACGTACTTCACCGAGCACTAACTCCGCGGCTTCGTCGAGCACCGCGCCGTAAGCCGACAGATCAAGCTCGTTAATCATGCGTCGCAACTGATCAATCGGCAGCAGCATCAAGTCGTGAATGGTCAACCCCGGCAGTGATTCCAACACCTCACGCGTAAACTTGAAATGCCTAGGAAAAAATCGCTTCGATGGCGGCAGCACGGCGTCGGCATTCGCTTTCGAGCCCAATCGAAAATTGATCGACGTCGGCTTGAGGCGCGCGCCTTCGCACGCGCCGCACGGCGTGTACGCACGATACTTCGAGAGCAACACCCGAATGTGCATTTTGTAGGCTTTGCTCTCCAGCCAATCGAAGAAGCGACGCACGCCGTACCAGCGCTTATTCGCGTCTTTTTCCCATGAGCGCCACGTCGGATCGCCATCGATGATGTAGCGCTTGTCATTCGGACCGATGTCGCGAAACGGCACATCCATCGGGATGTTGCGTGCCGTCATGTATTTCTTCAGATCGTCCTGACATTCCTTAAAGCTCGCGGTTTGCCAAGGCTTGATCGCGCCTTCCGCGAGCGTCTTGTTTTCGTCAGGAATGACCAACCCAAGATCGACGCCGATCACGCGACCGAAGCCACGACAGGTGTCGCACGCGCCGAGCGGATTGTTGAACGAAAACGACGACGGATGTGGCTCGCTGTAGGTGATATCGCAGGCGGCGCAGTGCAGATCGGATGAGTAACGCCAAGCGCCCTCGCCGTCCGGCGTACCGTCCAACACAAACACCGCCACCCGACCCTTGCCGTGCAGTAGTGCCGCCTCAAGCGCTTCCATTACGCGCGCTTTCTCAGCGGTGCCAACGCGCATGCGATCTTGCACGACGTTTAAGACGACCGCGCCCTCACGCTTCTCCTGTGAATGCACGCGCGTGTAACCCTGCGCCGACAGAAACTGCTCGACTTCCGCCTCTTTGAAATTCTCCGGCACGGTAACGGCAAACGTGATCGCCACGCGCGGATCGTCGGCCTTTGCAGCGCGCAATTTCAAATCAACGTAGATCGAATCCGCCTTGTCACGACGCACCGCCGCACCACAACCTTCGCAGTGCAGTTGTGCGAGCCGCGCGAACATGAGCTTAAGGTGATCGTTCACCTCGGTCATCGTGCCCACGGTAGAGCGCGAGGTGCGCACCGGGTTGGTTTGATCGATCGCGATGGCGGGTGGAATGCCCTCGATGCGGTCTACCTGTGGCTTGTCCATTCGGTCGAGGAACTGTCGCGCGTACGGCGAAAACGTTTCGACGTAGCGACGCTGACCTTCGGCGTAGAGGGTGTCGAACACCAACGAAGACTTGCCCGAGCCCGACACGCCGGTCACCACCGTCAGTTCGCCAGTGTGAATATCAACGTCAAGATTCTTGAGATTATTTTGCCGCGCGCCACGAATGCGGATGTCGGTGCTGGCTGCGGGTGCCGGCGTTTTGGGCGCTACGGATTTTTTCGCACGCGGAGCAGTAGAACGCGGTGATTTGGAAGTGGGCATCGACGGAAAAGCACTGATGAAATCGAACTGAAGTGTAGCGATTTCTGCGAAAACACTGTGCGTATTTCCAGCATTGCACTACGCGCCTTCGCGGCTTAAATCGATGCGAATTTTTTGGCGCAAACCGGGAGAAAGCGTGGTGCAAAAGCAACACTGCAACAAATATGCAGCTTTTTAGCCCTAACGACCAGCCAGTGGTCGTTACACGCGTTTTTGTTGATTGTCGACTTATCGTTAAAACATGATTAAACCGCCGTGCGACTGTCGCTGCACATAAAAAGCTGTGCCGTACAGTTTTTTCTTACATTTGACAAATTCGACAGGCCGCCGACAGACCGTCTCGCTACAGTCTCGGCTGCAAAGCGACTCACCGCTGGTGGAGAGCGCTTTTTCCGCAGTTCATTTTGGGGGACACATGAAACACTCACTACGCTTTACGGCGAAACTTTCCGCCGTCGCGGCCGCAACACTCGCCGCAACGAGCTTTGCTCAAACCGCCAACGTCACGCTTTTTGGCGTGGTAGACACCAACGTTCAGCGCTACAGCGCGTCGGGCGCTGCGTCGGTCACCAAAGTCGGTTCCGATGGCCTGACCTCCACGCGTTGGGGCCTTCGTGGCACCGAATCGTTGGGCGGTGGCCTCACGGCATCGTTCTGGCTTGAAGGCTCGTTCGCCTCTGACACGGGTGCGATCGCCAACACCAACACCAACAACCAATCGACCGGTTCCGCTGCGGGCGTTTTTGGTCGTCGCTCGACCGTTAGCCTGGCGGGCGGCTTCGGCGAAGTTCGCGTAGGCCGTGACCTGACGCCTGCGTTCAACAATCTGTCCGAGTTCAGCGTTTTCGGCACCAACGGCACGGGCAACGCTGGTGGCCTGTTCTACCCAATTTTCTCTAGCCAAACCCACGTTCGCACGTCTAACGGCGTCAGCTACCTGACGCCGGCGATGGGTGGTTTCTACGCGCACATTAACTACGCGCTCGGCGAAAACGCAGGCAACTCCGATGGTCGTTACGTCGGTGGCCGCGTCGGTTACCGCGCTGGGCCGTTGTCGGTTGGCCTGGGCACCGCGAGCGTGAAATACCTCGCAGGCGACCAAACGCAAACGACCGCAGGCGCGAGCTACAACTTTGGCATGGCTAAGTTGACCGCGTTATACGCACGCAACAAAAAGGCAGCCGTTGAGAACTCAGCCGTTCACGTGGGCGTCACCGTTCCTTTGGGCAGCACCGATCTGCGCTTGGGCTACACCGATGCACGCGTCAAGGGCGGCGACGGCGCAAGCCAGATCATGCTCGGCGTGATTCACAACCTGTCGAAGCGCACGGCGATCTACGCCGACGCGTCACAAGTGGACAACAAGGGCGTTGGCAAGACGTTTGGCGTTTCTGACGGCATCAAGCCCGTCACCGCTGGCGGCAAATCAACCGGCATCGAAGCCGGCGTTCGCCACACGTTCTAAGCCACGCGCTTAGTGCAAAGAAGCCGCAGCGGCGTTTCGCCTCTGCGGCTTTTTTTGTGGCTGCGATGCGCGAGAGTGTTCCGGATTCGTAACGTGTACTTACAGCATTTGCCTCGTCGCCTGTGCTACGGCAAAGTCATTCCGCAGGTTCCGTTGAGATAGCTTCGCACGCTTGTCCAGTCGGACCGGGCGGGATTGTTGTTTCCAATCGCCTTGTTGGTAACACTTGTGCCGGTGAGCCCCAAAACCGCTCGCAGCACGAGCAGGCCGTCGGTCAGTGCTTCAACTTTGCCGTTGCCGTCGATGTCCCACGCGGCGCGATTGCTCAACGCCAGCTGCGGGGCGAGCTGGCTCTGCACAAACGCCTCAAGCGCGGTCACGCTCGTTCGCTGCGCACAGCTTCCTGCGGGCGGTAGTCCATCACGTAGGCCCACCGTCTTGAACCCAAACAGCCGTCGCAGCATCATCTGCGCGTCGGTGGTCTCAAGGTTGTTGTCGCCGTCCACGTCGAGGCTGCACAGCGCGCCCGCGAAGTACGAGGACTGGCAACCAAGTTCAAACGCGCCGAGGTCGCGCGACCCGTACAGGTTTGACACGCCTTCTAGGTCAGTATCGCGCGGATTGCCTGCCAGATCAAGGCCTGCTACGGCCGGTGCGAAATCCACGCCAAGCGAGCCCGGTAACAGGCGATAGTTTCTAGCCGCCGCATTGACGAAGGTCGCGTTACCGGGGAAGTTGCCAATGCCACTGCCCAGCGTGCTGATTTCGCGGGCGAGGTTGTACGTGGCATTCGCTGTTTCGCGATCAAGGCGCAACGACTTGGTATTGACCGATGGTTGGGCGAAAATATTGGCAAATAGCCCAACCAAGACGCCGTTTCCACTCGCGTCCGTCCCCGTAACGTCCAGGACATAGGTGTTAGGCGTATTGCCCGCGATCACATTGTTGGCGATCGTGCAGCCCGTCACCGTGGGTGGGTGAAGTACACCAGCCCCCGCAAACCGCAGTACGGAACTCTTGGCCAAGTCGTTGTTGGCGATCAGGCATTCGGATAAATGAGTGCCAACTTGGCTGCCTGACGTATTGAGGTGATGAATTGCGTGGTCGGCGATGTTGTTTTCAAGACGAAAGCGTGACGCATCTAGGCTGGACTCATCTTGCATGAGCAGCACGGAGCCTTCGGTGCGATTTCCGTTCGCATCTACTGCACGATTGCCGCTGATCGAGTTGCACGAGCTCGATTCGGTGCACGCTACGCCGCCGGGTGGGCGTGCACCTCGATTGAGTTTCACAACGACCCCTTCGGCGCTGGGAACTAAGACGCTTGTGTCATAAACATCGCCATAAATGGCGGCGCCATTCTGCGCATCGTTGCCATCGATCTTGAAATCCCACAGATTGGCGCTTGCCCCAGCAGACGAGACAAAAGCCTCCGTTAAATACGGCTTGAGAAAAATACCGCCACCCGTGTTTGTTGCAGTGTTCCCGGTAACCCCTACCGGCGCGTTCGCATTCGTGGAAAACAGATTGAGCGCAGCGTTCTCACCTGCGTTTTGTCCTGCCAGAACCGCAATCCCTCCGCCGTGTACGGCGCGATTGGCGGTAATCACTGTGCCCGACGCGCCTATGTTGGCCGTGGCTTTTCCAACGATTTCGACGCCACCACCATATTTGTTGGTTGCTTCGTTGTTGACGATTCCCAAGTTGGGTGACCACGCATTGAGAAACGCCGTGTGGCCACTACTGCCCTGAATGCGCACGCCTCCGCCAGACTCGCTCGCGGTGTTCGACCCAATCGCCACGTTGTCGTACAAATTTAGCGTCGCGTCGCCGTTCCACGTTTCAACGTCGATGCCGCCGCCGTAGGTCGCACGATTTGAAAGCACACTGGAATTAAGAAGTGACAAGGTGCCGGCACCAAAAAACCGGATGCCACCGCCGTTGCCAAACACGTTGCCTCGTTTGATCTCAAGATACTTGATCGACACGTTGCTGTTGCCGAGAATCTTGACTACGTTGAAGTCTGCGTTGTTGCCATCGAGCGTAATCACCGGTCCTGACACGTTGAGACAGTTGTTTGGGTCGGAAAACATCTCGCCGCAGTATGGCGGCGGCGAGCCGCAGCCATAAGTGCCACTCTCGCCGATCAGTGTCACGTTCTTGCTAAAAATCGTCAGATGCTGATTAGAGTAGGTTCGCGTTCCGCCGAGGCCATACGGAGAAACATAGATTGTGGTCCCGTATGCGCAGGTCGAGTTGTCGATTGCCTCTTGAATGGTGGCATCCGTGCACTGACTACCCACACCCATGGGTCCAACGTAGCGCACCGGCGGCGGTAAGATCGGCGAGCAGGCCGCATGCACCGTTGGCGTGAGCGACGCCAACAGCAGCACGACGCAGGCTGACAGAGCCCGCCACGGCAAGTATCGTGAAGGGAGAGATGGTCGCTGTGTTTTCATGGATGATTCGCGTGAGTCAAAAGTGAGGCACACATGAGCGTCGGGTGGGTCACCGATCCGTGGCTCGCGATGTGGAGGCTTCATAGGGAGAACGAGATACCGCGCGGAAAAGAGACATTGCCGCGCTGCTTCGTTCTCCGACGCACTTGAGGAAGTTCTTGTACAACAGCTTTTTGGCTAAAGAGACGGTATAGCGGTCGTTTGTGCCGCAAAAATAACATTCTCGACTTGTATATTTTGCAGCCTTGAACGACCGTCCAGCAGTCGTTCATGCGAAAAAGCTATAGGCGTGATTTCACATCGACGCACTGCTCGCCACGCCGTGCGTCGTAGACTTCCTCCATGAAAAACCTTCTCCTCCTCTCCAATTCCCGCATGCCCACAACGGGCTATCTTGAGCACGCCGTGGAGGCGATTCGCGAAACGATTGGCGGCGCGAAACGCGTGGTGCTGATTCCATACGCCAGTGTGATCCCGAGCGAGGCGGTGGCGTGGGACGCGACGACTGCGAACGTACGCGCGTCGCTTTCGTCGCTGGATATAGAAATCACAGCGATTCATCAGTACAAAAACGCAGCAACTGCGCTCGCCGAGGCAGACGCGATCATGGTCAACGGTGGCAACACGTTTAACCTGCTGCGTCATTTGCGTCGCAATGAGCTCACTGTGCCGCTGCGCACTCAGATCCTCTCGGGCAAGCCGTATGTCGGTTGGAGTGCCGGCTCGGCGATTTGCGCGCCGACGATTCGCACGACCAACGACATGCCGATCATCGATCCGTCGGGGCTGGATGCGTTGGGTGTGATCGATTTTCAATTGAACGCGCACTACACCAACGCTGTGCCGGAAGGTTGGATGGGTGAAACGCGCGACCAGCGCCTCGCGGAGTTTGTGGCGATGAACCCGACGATGCCGGTGTTCGGTTTGCCGGAGGGCGATTGGCTGCGCGTGCGTGGTGACGAGATCACGTTGCGCGGGCCGTTTCCGGGCAAATGGTTCGCTGCCGGGCTCGACGCGATGGTGGTGCCGCCGGGTGCACGCGTCACGCGCGCCTCTCGGTAGTCGCCGTATTAGCGTGGCTGTGCCATTCAATGCAATGAGGCTCCGAAAGTGCTCATTGGCGTTGTCAACGATAGCGCCCTGACGTGTCGTGCGTGGGGCCGTTGCCACAGTAGGAGAATTGACCCTAATGATTTCTAAAGCACTCGCATTTGTCACCACCGTTTCCGCGATTGCCCTCGCTGCGTGCGCTTCCGCGACCACGTCCCCCAGACCCATCGGCGGCGACCGCGACGCGCACGGATGTCTTCCAGCGGCGGGCTACCAGTGGTGCGCGCGCACAGCAAAGTGTGAGCGCTCGTGGGAGTTGGCGAAAACGGAAAACTTCGCAAACACGTCGGAAGGTTTCGCTCAGTTCTGCAAGGATCCGGCCGCGAAACCCACGATCACGGAAAAAGTGCTCGCTTGGAAAAAGCTCGACACCGAGGCGTTCAAAGGCAAGCAAGACGACATCAGTTTTGTCACGCCGGACATCGGTTGGTACGGCAACGGCGCGGGCAAACTCTACCAAACGACCGACGGCGGCGCGACCTGGGCTGAGCGCGCGAATATGCCCGGCACCTTCATCCGCGCGCTCGGGTTCATCGACGCCAACAACGGATTTCTCGGCAACATCGGCATTGACTACTTTCCCGGCGTGACCGATCCGAAACCGCTGTACCGAACGCGCGACGGCGGCGCGACGTGGCAGCCCGTGAGCAACATGCAAGGCCCAACGGTGAAAGGCATTTGCGCGATTGACATTTTGCGGCGTTCTTTCATCGACTCCGGCGTGTTGCGGGAGCGCGTGATCGTGCACGCAGCGGGTCGCGTTGGCGGCCCAGCCTTTCTCATGCGCTCGCTCGACGGCGGCGAGACGTGGCGTTCGATGGATTTGTCGGCGCACACCGCGATGATCATGGACGTCAAATTCTTCGATGAAATGAACGGCGTAATTGCCGGTGCAAGTGACACTGACACCGAGAAGTCGCATGCGCGCTTGATCGTTACGCACGACGGCGGCGTAACGTGGAAAACGGCGTACGAGTCGACGCGCCCGTACGAGATCACGTGGAAGCTCAGCTTCCCGACGCGCGAGGTTGGTTACGCCACGATTCAGAAGTACAACCCCGACCCGAAGGTCACGCGGCACTATGTCGCGAAGACCACCGACAGCGGTCGCACATGGCGCGAAGTACCGATGGCGAACGACGTTGCAGACCGCGAATTCGGAGTCGGCTTTGTCACCGCCGACACGGGTTGGGTGGGCACTGGCAAGGGCGGCTATCACACGAGCGACGGTGGCAAGACGTGGAACTTCGTCGAGATGGGTCGTACAGTGAACAAGATTCGCATCGTGCCGACTGACGCGAAGAACAACAATCGTTTCGTCGCGTACGCCATCGGCACCGAAGTGCGCAAACTCGATGCGCGCTAACCGGCAGCTACTTCATGTGTCGCGCCACCTCCAGCGCCAGCGCCCGCACACGTTCGCGAAGCGCTGCCGGTTCGTCGACTTTCACCTCGGGGCCGATCCCGAGAATCAGAAGCGCAGCGTGTTCGATATTTTCAATTGGAAAGCGAACCGCAATCCAATCGCCATCCGGTGCTGCGTGCGCAGTCTCGGCCGCGCGCACCGCCTCCTGCGCGTACGCGCCCAACGCCGACAGTCGTTCACAACCGAGCCTCGTTGCTCGCAACAGCGCAATGCCTGGCCGCAAGCTCTCCTCGAAGCGGACTAACTCCGCCGCCCAATGCGTCGCCAGATCAAATTTCAGCGGGCGCGTGAATGACCCGGCGGTGACGGTCATTTCGATGATGTTCGTGACTTTAAATGTGCGCAGATTCTTCGCGCGTTGACCGCTCGCGAGTGCGTTTGCGATGACGTACCACGCACTGCCTTTGAGCACCAAGCCCAGCGGCTCAATGGTCCACGGTTTGACGCCTGTCCAGCTCTCATAGGTCATCGTCACGACCCGCGCATCGAGCACCGCTCGCGTCATTGACGGCAAATGCGCCACCGACTCACTCGCGCGATACCAATCCACCGGATCGAGGTGAAAGCGCGCACTTAGACGGCCCGCCTCAGCGCTTGCCTCACGCGGAAGTGCCGCGAGTAATTTATTGCCAGCACGTGCCGCCGCTGCTCCTAGCCCAAGTGCCGCCGCCGGGCCGGGCAAGCCGATCATGAACATCGCCTCAGTTTCATCGGTCGCAAGCCCGGTCAATCGCGTTTGGTATCCCGCCTGCAACTGAAAGCCTCCGCCGGGGCCGCGATCACCAAACACGGGCACGCCCGCAGCAGAGAGCGCGTCGATGTCGCGATGTATCGTGCGCACCGACACTTCAAACTCTCGCGCCAATGCCTCCGCCGTGAGCCGCACGCGCAGCTGCAACAGGATCAATATTGAAAGCAAGCGACTGGAACGCATGCAACGCATCGTAGCGGAAATTCATGACACTCGATGGCAGTATTTGCGGCGCATCATTCATGCACTTCGAACCCACACCGCTCGCCAATGCCACGACTCATTGAAATTCGCACCTACACGATCAAACGCGGCCGCCGAGAATCCTTTCACGCGCTCGTGTCGCAACAAAGCGCACCGCTGCTCGCTGCGGCCAACATTGACGTCATCGCGTTCGGGGAATCGGTGAATGACCCGGATGGCTATTTCCTCATTCGTGCGTTTGACGATGCGAAACACTTGCAATCCTCGCAGGGCGCGTTCTACGCGAGCGACGTGTGGCGAGATGGGCCGCGTGCTGCGGTGATCGACTGCATTGCGAACGACGCGAATGCCGTGTTTTGGCTCACCGAGCAAGCGACGGAGGCGTTGCGGCAATCTCATCTGAGGACTCAGGCATGAGCACCCTCGAACACCTAGGCGACGGCCGGCAAGATTTCGATTTCCTGTTTGGCGACTGGATCGTTCGCAACCGACGTCTGCCAAATCCGCTGGAAGGTTCGGACGCGTGGGAGACGTTTGAGGCGACGCAGCGATGCCAGCCGTTGCCCGGCGGTATCGGTAACTACGACAACTTCATCGCCGAGTCGTGGCGACCGGGCTACGTCGGTATGTCGCTGCGGATTTTCAATCCTACAACCCGTCGCTGGAGCATTTATTGGCTCAACAATCGCGATGGCGGCATCGATGCCGCGACCGGAGCGCTGAGCGTGCCTGTCGTCGGTGAATTCCAGAACGGCGTCGGCGTCTTTGAGGCGGATGACGTGTTCGGCGGTAAACCTATTCGCGTGCGCTACACCTGGTCGCATATCAGCGATACGAGCGCACGCTGGCAGCAAGCCTTTTCGGTCGATCGAGGCCAAACCTGGGAGGTCAACTGGATTATGGAAATGACCCGAAACGACCTAGCGCACTGTGAACATTCGATTTAACGACACACAAAAGGAGTCAACCATGTCAAACCCGCCCGAAGATCAACAACGCCGCGAGTTGCTACAGTCTGCGGCAGGCATTGCAATGGTGCTGACGGCGCACCACGCGAACGCCAGTACAGCATTGACCACAACGCCTGCCGCAGGCGTCGCCAAACCAATTCCGCCTGCGGCTGCAAAACCCGGCGCGGGCGGTGACTTCGATTTTCTCTCGGGACAATGGAAGATTAGTAATCGCCGACTGAAGCAACCCACGGACAAAGAATGGGATGTGTTTGAAGGCGAGGCTACGGTTTTTTCAGTGCTCGGTGGGATGGCGAGCATCGAGGAATTACGCATTCCCTCGCGTGGCTTTTACGGCATGGGTATTCGCGTGTTTCACGTCGAAAAGAAGTTATGGGCAGACCATTGGGTTAGCGGCAAAAACGGTGTCGTGAATGACGCAATGATGGGCAGCTTCAAAGACGGCGTAGGCACGTTCATCGCCGACGACGAAGACAATGGCAAACCGATCAAAGCACGCGGCGTATGGGATCGGATCACGCCGACATCGTGCCGTTGGCATCAATCCACGTCAACCGACGGCGGCAAAACCTGGGTTCACAACTGGTTTATGGATTGGGTGCGGGTGTAGCGCTTCGCGCCGCGGTGTGTGGACTGCGGTATTGTTTGGGCTGCATCGTTCACTAAGCGCAGCCCTATGATTCTCATCGGTCAATACGATTCCCCGTTTGTTCGTCGCGTTGGCATCGCGCTCGCTCTTTATGGCATTGAGTTTGAGCACCGGCCTTGGTCGGTGTTTGGAGATGCTGAAAAAATTGCGCCATTCAACCCGCTGATTCGTGTGCCAACACTCGTGCTCGACAACGGCGAAGCGCTCATCGAAAGCCACAGCATTCTTGATTACCTCGACAGTCTCGTGCCCGCCGAGCGCGCGATGTTTCCGCGCGAAGAACCCGCGCGTCACCAAGCGCTAAAAATCGCCGCGCTCGCCACGGGTCTTGCAGAAAAAGCGGTGAGTTTGTTTTACGAGCAGCGCCTGCACGCTCACGTCTCCGACGTATGGGTCAATCGCTGCAAAACACAAATTAACGCGACGCTCACGGTGCTCGAGGCTGATCGCAAAACGCGCGCAAGCGACTACTGGTTTGGCGGCGCGATTGGTCACGTCGACATCGTCGTCGCAACCATGCTGCGCTTTGTTAGCGAAGCGCACGCGGGTTTAGTGTCGATGCAAGACTATCCGGCACTGAGCGCGCACGCAGCAAAGCTTGAGGCGTTGCCTGCGTTTCAAAGCATCAAGCAGGAATTTATTCCGCCGAAGTGAGGCGTGACGATGTGTGAAGATTTTCAGATGAACGTGTGGCCAATAGCTTTATGGCTCCACCGACCGCTGGGTGGACGTTGGAGCGTAAAAAAACCAACTATCGACTTACGTTAAAAAATCCACGCAAAGACCGTCCAGCTGTCGTTTTCGCCAAAAAGCCAATAACCTATCGCCCCGAGGCACTCATCTTGAGTTCCAGCCGTTTGCTCCACCACGACAGAGGGAAGCAAAGCGCGAAGTAGAACGCTGCGACGAAGCTGTAGACGAGGAACGGTTGGAAGGTGGCGTTGGCGATCATGCCGCCGGTTTTGGTGATTTCTACGAAGCCGATGATCGACGCGAGCGCGGTGCCCTTGATCACTTGCACCATGAAACCGACGGTCGGCGCGATGGCGATGCGCGCGGCTTGTGGCAACACGATGAGGCGCAGCTGTTGCGCGAACGAGAGGCCAAGACTCTTGGCCGCTTCCCACTGGCCCTTGGGCACGGCGTCGACGCAGCCGCGCCAAATTTCGGCGAGGTACGCGCTCGAATACAGCGTGAGGCAGACCGATGCCGCGATCCACGGCGACACATTCACGCCGAGCGCGGCGATGCCGAAGAATGCGAGAAAAAGCTGGATCAGCAGCGGCGTGCCCTGAAACACTTGCACGTAACCGCCAACAAGTTTGCCCGCGACGCGACCACCGCCGAGCCGCGCGTAGAGCAACAACAAACCCACAACGCCGCCGCCGATGAAGGCAACGAGCGAGAGCGCGACGGTCCAGCGCACGGACAGCAGCAGGTTGCGCGCGATGTCCCAGAGGGAGAATTCAACCATTGCGTTCTCCCCGGTTTGTGTGGGTGGCAAGGCATAGTTTCATCGCGCCCCCGCCTTCGCCGAGGCGCCAAACAAAAATCGCGGCCCCACCCAATCGAGCAATTTCCGCACGGCGATGGCGAGCAGCAAATAAATCGCACCCGCGATGATGAAGCTTTCGAACGCGCGGAAGTTGCGGCTCTGAATTAGGTTGGCCGCGTAACTCAACTCCTCGGTCGAAATTTGCCCGCACACGGCGGAGCCAAGCATCACGATGATGATCTGGCTCACCATTGCGGGCCATACCTTTGCGAGTGCTGGTGGCAACACGACAAGGCGAAACATTTGCATGCGCCCGAGCCCCAACGCTTTGGCCGCGTCGAACTGACCGCGCGGCGTGGCGTCTAGCCCCGCGCGTACGATTTCAGCGGCGTAAGCGCCGAGGTTCACCACCATGGCGATGATGCTCGCGATCTCCGGCGTGAGCTTCACGCCGGCCGCGGGCAAGCCGAAGAAGATGAAAAAAAGTTGCACGATGAACGGCGTGTTGCGAATTAATTCAACGTAAGTCGCCGCGATCCACGCGAGCGGCTTCGCGCCGTAAGCACGCATCCACGCGCAGGCCACGCCCACGACGCCGCCGAGCACCGCGGAGAGCACGGTCAACGCAAGTGTCCACACCACGCCTTTCGCCAAAAGCGGCCATTGTGCGAGGACGGCTAGAAAGTCGAGTTCGATTTTCATGATGCGATGGCCGATTTTCTGGATCCCCGCTGCGCGAGGATGACGCCGCCTTTTCGGTCGACGGCGCTCGGGAAGCGCGAGCATTGCGCGTCCCGAAGATCAAGCAACGAAGGAGAATTAGTTCGGCAAGTCACCCGATGGACGACCAAGCCACTTTTGCGCCATCTTGTCTAGGTCGCCCGCTGCTTTGGCGGCGGCGATAATCTCGTTGACCTTCAAACGCAATTTGTCTTCGCCCTTGCCCACGCCGATGAAGTTTGGCGAATCTTTGAGCAGCAATTTGTATTCAGCCGAAAGGTTCGGGTTGCGGGCCATCATGTTGCCTGCGACCGAGGCACCCGTAGCCAGCAGCACTGTTTGGCCCGACACAAATGCACTCACGGTGGCGTTGTTGTCTTCGAAGCGCTTGATGTCGACGCCGCTGGGCGCGATCTTCGTGAGCTCCATGTCTTCAATCGCGCCGCGCGTGACGCCAACGGATTTTCCGACGAGGTCAGCGGCTGTTTTCACGCTCACATTTTTCGGTCCGAACACGGCTTGGAAGAACGGCGAATAGGCCGCCGTGAAATCAATCACTTTCTCGCGCTCTGCGTTTTTGCCCAGCGCGGAGATCACCAGGTCGGCCTTCTTTGTTTGCAGATACGGGATTCGGTTGGCGCTGGTGACCACCACGAGTTCGGTTTTCACGCCGAGCTTGGTGCCAATGTAGTTGGCCATATCCACATCAAGGCCTTGCGGTTTCAAATCGGTGCCGACGAAGCCGTACGGCGGAAAGTCGCTCGGAATCGCTATCTTGATTGTTTTGGCTTTCATCACGTCATCGAGCGCGGTTTGCGCGACGCTCGGCGCGCTCATGACAAGTGCCAATGCGCCAAAAGCGGCCAACAACGGACGGAACAAGGGGGTGAACTGAGGCTTCAAGGGTATCTCCCGAAAGTTTAGAAATTAGGTTCGGCGCAGGCCTACGAGCGCGTCTCTGACCGAAGTGTGCATGATTATGCAGAGCAATCAACGTGCCTGCTGACAGGATTCAAAACTGGCAACCAATGTAGGAGCGGCGCTTAGCCCGCCGCCACCGCCGCCACCTGTTCGCGCAACCAACGCGCGGGCGCGGCGGTGTGCGTGCGCTCGTGCCAGAGCTGATAGAAGCGCAGCGGCGGAAAATCCAGCGGCGCGGGCATGATTTTGATCGGCAAAAATTTGGCGTAATGCGCAGCGAAGCGACGGCCAGTGGTGAAGACCAAATCGGTCGTCATCAATACATACGGCGCAACATGAAAGTAAGGCAGCGACACGCGAATGTCGCGCTTGATGCCAAGCTTATGCAGGTGGTCGTCAATCGCGCCGCGCACGCCGCCGGCGTAGCGCACGGGTGCGAGATGTTTGGCCGCTACGTAATCGTCGGCGGTGAACACAGCCTTGCGCGCCAACGGATGCCGCTCGCCCACCATGCACACGACTTCATCGTCGAAGAGCGTTGTCGTGCGCAGATATTCCGGCGGATTCGGCCAGTTGCCCACAACCACATCAAGCTCGCCCTCTTCCAGCAAGCGCTCGAAATCAATGTCGAGCGATAGCGAGCGCACGTTGAGGCGTCCGTTCGGCACCTTTGCACGGAAGCGATCAATCAAGTTCGAGAGAAAAAACGCATCGAAATAATCAGGCGCACCGACGCCAAACACGCGCTTTGATTTCGCCGGATCAAACGGCTCGGCTTGTAACAGAATGCTGTCAATAGCGTCGAGCGCCGCGCGCGTGGGGCCAATCAAGCCTTCGGCGCGCTCGGTCGCCGTCATGCCGTTTCGGGTGCGCACTAGCAGATCATCGCCGGTAATTTCGCGCAGGCGCTTCAGCGCGCTGCTCACAGCGGGTTGCGTGATGCCCAGGCGATCTGCCGCGCGGGACACACTTTTTTCTTGCAGCACAAGATAGAGCACACGCAGCAAATGGGTGTCTAGCGGTTCTGCCATGTGTATCTCCCTCTTGGTCCGTTCACGGAACGCTGCAACGCGTCGTAGGGCGGGCGTTGCCGCTCTCGTAATGATTGGAATAATGCTTAGCTTATCAGCGCATCGTATCGCAGCCGCTATAGTGGGCAACTATTGCGTTTTGGATCGTTGATATGGCGAGCACGTTGCGTTTTCTGTTGAACGGCGAACTGGTTGAGCAAACCGCGTTCGACCCGCATCAGACGCTGTTGGATTTTTTGCGCGAACAGCGCCGCCTCACAGGCACCAAAGAGGGCTGCAACGAGGGCGATTGCGGTGCATGCACCGTCGTGCTCGGCGAATTGACGCAAGATGGTGCGGGGCAAGACCGCGTTTCGCTCACACCGATTAACGCTTGCATTCGCTTGCTCGCGACGCTTGATGGCAAAGCGGTGTTCACTGTTGAATCGCTCAAGGCCGCTAGCGGTGCGTTGCACCCGACGCAGCAGGCGTTGGTGGATTGTCACGGCTCGCAATGCGGCTTTTGCACGCCGGGGTTCGTGATGTCGCTCTTCGCGCTCTTCAAAACCAACGCAAGCCCAACACGTGACGAAACCTGCGAGGCCATTTCCGGGAACCTATGTCGCTGCACGGGCTATCGCCCGATACTTGACGCGGCGCAAGTGATGTATCAACGCGCTGCGGATTCGCCCGCGATCAGCGCCTGTGACGATCTTTCTAAGTGGATGTTTACGCCCGCGACCGAAGGCGATGCGCTATTGCCCGGCGAAGCGGAGTTGGCCGCGCGGCTCAAAGCGTTGGCGCATTCGGACGCGCTTCGGATTGAATCAAGCGCAGGTGCGTTCATCGCGCCGCATAGCGTAGACGAGTTTTCGGCAGCCGTTTTGGCGCATCCGAATGCGTGGATTTTGGGCGGCGGAACGGACATTGGCTTGTGGATCACCAAAGCGCTGCAAACCAGCACCACGATCATTTACACCGGCGAAGTGAACGCACTCAAACGCATCGATGAGACGGCCGCTGGTTTGCGCATCGGTGCAGCGGTTGCGCTAGAGCCCGCATTTCGCGCGATGAACCGTTTGTACCCAGAGCTCGCGCATGTGTGGACGCGCTTCGCATCAAAACCGATTCGCGCAAGTGGCACGCTGGGCGGCAACGTGGCGAACGGTTCGCCGATTGGCGACTCGATGCCCGCGCTGATTGCCATTGGCGCGCACGTGGTGCTGCGCCGTGGCGATTCGCAGCGAACGATCCCGCTCGAAGCGCTATATGTCGACTACAAAAAACAGGCGCGTGAGCTCGGCGAATGGGTCGAAGCGATCATCGTGCCGCGTCGCGAACCCGGCGCGTTGCAAATCGCCAGCTACAAAAATTCAAAGCGCAACGAACAAGATATTTCGGCGGTGTTTTGTGCGATTGCGTTGGGACTTGAACGCGGCGTGGTTGCGCATATTCGCATTGCGTATGGCGGCATGGCGGGCGTTCCAAAGCGGGCCGCGCATGCGGAGCATGCACTCCTTAGCAAAGTATGGAACGAGTTGTCGGTTCGCGCTGCAATGTCTGCGCTGATTCATGATTTCGCACCGATGAGTGACATGCGCGCGAGCAGCGAATATCGTATGCAAGTGGCCCAAAATCATTTGCTACGGTTTTGGTTTGAGTCGCAGGGTGCCACGAACACTGCGTCGGTGAGAGTGTTTTGATGAGCTTCGACTTCTCTCGTAGGGCGGGCATTGCCCGCCTTGTGTGCGACGGCGGGCAGTGCCCGCCCTACGATGTGTTGCGGAGCGCGCCATGACGCAACGCTCCATCGACATGTCGCATCACACGGTTACTGCGTCAACTCGACACGAATCGGCACATTTGCACGTTACGGGCGAAGCGATCTACACCGACGACATTCCACTGCCGCGTGATGCGCTCTCCGCCGCGATTGGCTACGCGCCCGCAGCGCACGCATTGCTAAGGTCGGTTGACCTTACTGTAGTACGAGCTGCGCCGGGCGTTGTGGCGGTGTTCACGGCAACTGATATTCCCGGCGTGAACAACTACGGCGGCATCAAACTTGATGATCCCATTCTTGCGACGGACTTGATCGAATATCACGGTCAGCCGGTGTTTGTCGTCATAGCCGAAACGCACGGGCTCGCGCGCAAGGCCGCGCGATTGGCGAAGTACGAACTCGAATTGCGAACGCCGATTTTGAGCGTTGATGACGCGCTTGCGGCGAAGAGCTACGTGCTCGACCCTGTCGTCACGGGATGCGGCGACGCTGATGCTGCGCTCGCCCGCGCACCACATCGCATTCGCGGCAAAGCGGCGCACGGCGGGCAGGATCATTTTTATCTTGAGGGCCACGTTTCGTTCGCTACGCCGAGAGAAGATGGTCAGATCGATATTCACTGCTCGACGCAGCATCCGACCGAGGTGCAGCACATTGTTGCCCGCGCGATGGCGAAGCCCGATGCATTGATTCGCGTTGAGTGCCGACGCATGGGCGGTGGTTTCGGCGGTAAAGAATCGCAGCCCGCGTTGTTCGCGTCGCTGTGCGCCATCGCCGCGTCGAAGCTCGGACGCACTGTGAAACTGCGGCTCGATCGCGATGACGACATGATCATCACGGGTAAGCGGCACCCGTTTCAGTTCGAATACGACGTGGGTTTCGATGACAACGGGCGCATCGTCGGTGCGGATTTCATGCTCGCGTCGGATTGCGGCTACTCGGCCGATCTGTCGGGGCCGGTGAATGCGCGCGCGATTTGTCACGTTGACAATGCGTATTTCTTGGAGCACGTTCGCATTCGGAATTTCATGTGCAAAACGCACAAGGTGTCGAACACCGCGTTTCGCGGGTTCGGCGGGCCGCAGGGAATGTTCCTGATCGAAAAGATCATGGACGAAATTGCGCACACGCTCGGCAAAGATCCGCTCGACGTGCGCACACAAAATTTCTATGGCCTGACGGAGCGAAACGTTACGCACTACGGCCAACCCGTTGACGACAATATTTTGTTTGACATCGTGCCGGAGCTTGAAGCGCGCGCCGACTATCGCGCGCGCCGTGCGGCGCTTCGCGCGCAGAACGCGACGAGCCCGATCATCAAGCGCGGCATCGCGGTGACGCCGGTTAAGTTCGGCATTTCGTTCAACGCGACGCACCTCAATCAAGCCGGTGCGTTGATCAACGTCTACTCCGATGGTTCAGTCATCGTGAACCACGGCGGCACCGAGATGGGACAAGGCTTGTTCACGAAAGTCGCGCAGGTCGTGGCCGAGGAATTGGGCATTGATGTGAAGCGGATTCGCATGTCGGCGACCGACACCGCGAAAGTGCCGAACACGAGCGCGACGGCGGCCTCCAGCGGCACGGATTTGAATGGCATGGCGGCGAAGGATGCATGTCGAAAGCTGCGCAAACGCTTGGCAGATTTTGTGGCGTCGAAGTGGGACGTGCATCCGCAGTCGGTGCGCTTCGCGAACGACGGTGTCGAAGCCGAAGTGAACGGTGCGACCCAGCACTGGGCGTTCGACGATTTGGTGCACGACGCGTGGTTTGCGCGCATCTCGCTCTCGGCGCAAGGGTTCTATAAAACGCCGAAGATTCACTGGAATCGCGACACGTTCAAAGGCCGTCCGTTTTATTACTTTGCCTACGGCGCAGCCTGCGCGCAGGTCGCGATTGACACATTGACCGGCGAGATGAAAGTGGAGCGCGTTGACCTGCTGCACGACGTCGGCAGCTCAATCAATCCAGCGCTCGACAAGGGCCAAGTCGAAGGCGCGTTCATTCAAGGCATGGGCTGGCTGACGGGTGAAGAACTGGTGTGGAACAGCAAAGGCGTCCTCGCTACGCACGCGCCGAGCACCTACAAAATCCCCACTGCCGCCGATGTGCCGGAAACGTTCAACGTGTGGCTCGTCGAGAACTCGCCGAACCGCGAAGACACGATTTATCGCAGCAAAGCGGTGGGCGAACCGCCGTTCATGCTCGCGTTCGCTGTGCATCACGCGATTGCGGATGCCGTGCGCGCGGTGAGCGGTTATCGTGATGCAGTTGATCTTGCCGCGCCAGCGTCGGCCGAAGCAATTTTGCGGGCGGTGAATGTGGCGAACGGCCGTATTGGGGCGAATCCATGAGTTCTCTCGCGGCGCAACTGATCGATTGCTCCGCAAAGGGCGAGCCGACGATGCTCGTCGTCGTTGCCAACGCCAAAGGCTCCGTTCCGCGCGAAGCGGGCGCCTGGATGATCGTCTCAGCGGAGCGCGCGACTGGCACCATCGGCGGCGGCCACCTTGAATTGAAATCCATCGAGATCGCGCGCAGCATGATTGCTCGATGCGTTGGCGACGACGCAGTCTCCGTTCGCCCTGAGCGAAGCGAAGGGTTCGATGCCATGGTCAATCCATCAAACCCTTCGCTTCGCTCAGGGCGAACGGGAGTGGATTCGCCACTGACCTTGGGTCATGCGACCGTACGGCAATTTCCGCTCGGCCCAGCGCTCGGGCAATGTTGCGGCGGCGCGGTCGAAATCGCGTTCGTGCCCATTGCTGACAGCGACCGCGCCTGGCTGGGCGAACTGAGCGAAATTGAACGCAGCGGCGGTACGTTCACGCTGCGTCGTGCGCTCGACACGGGCGCGGAGCTTGCTCTGCCGCTGACTTTTAATCCGTGGCATGTGTGGGTATTTGGCGCGGGGCATGTGGGCAA
This sequence comes from Casimicrobium sp., assembly GCA_040079845.1. Lineage (GTDB taxonomy): Bacteria > Pseudomonadota > Gammaproteobacteria > Burkholderiales > Casimicrobiaceae > Casimicrobium. The sequence continues at coordinate 138,132 of JBEBJR010000008.1, forward strand.
GGCGATTGTGGACGTGCTTGGTGCATTGCCGTGCGCCGTGACGTGGGTTGATTCGCGTGATGCGCAGTTTCCGGCCACGGTACCCGCGAACGCGGCGATCATCGAAACGGATTCGCCTGCCGATGAAGTGCGCCATATTCCATCTGGCGCGGACGTGTTGGTGCTCACGCATTCGCACGCGCTGGACTTGGAGATTTGTGCGGCGCTCATCGCGCGCGACGACTTGGCGTACATCGGCGTGATCGGCTCCGAGACCAAAGCCACGACATTTCGCAAGCGTTTCGAACAGCGCGGCCGTTCTGGCACCGAGATTGCTCGTATGATTTGCCCCATTGGGCTGGCGGCATTGAACAGCAAACATCCGGGGGTGATCGCAGTGGGCGTAGCAGCAGACCTAATTGAACGTAGACAGCTTTATGGCGTTAACGACCGCCAAGCGGTCGTTAAAGGTCAAATATGAGCTTAGTCGACTATTCATTAAATGTCACGGAAAACACCACCTGGCTGTCGGTTGAGCGCAAAAGCCGTATGCGCATACATTTCTGTGGGAGCGGGCTCGCCCGCGATTTCCTGTTCCCACGGCTTATCGCGGGCAAGCCCGCTCCCACAGCTGCGGACGCCATCGCATGAATCCACCTCGCCTTGACATCCGCCACGTCACCAAGCGCTACCCTGCCGTCGTTGCGAACGACGACGTGAGCCTCTCCATCGGACCCGGCGAAATTCACGCGATCCTCGGCGAGAACGGCGCGGGCAAATCGACGCTCATGAAAATCATCTACGGCGCGGTCAAGCCCGACGAAGGCGAAGTTTTGTTCGACGGCAAGCTCTGCAAAATCCGCAACCCGCAAGAGGCGCGCGCGTTGGGCATCAGCATGGTGTTCCAACACTTTTCGCTCTTCGAAACGGTGACCGTCGCCGAGAACATTTGGCTCGGGCTCGATAAATCGCTAACGCTCGCCACCGTGCGCGAACGCACCGTGCAAAAGGCGCAGGAATACGGGTTGGATGTTGAGCCGGATCGGCCCGTGCATTCGCTCTCCGTGGGCGAACGGCAACGCGTCGAAATCGTGCGTGCGCTGCTCACCGATCCGAAAGTGTTGATTCTCGATGAGCCCACATCGGTGCTCACGCCGCAAGCGGTGCGTCGCTTGTTCGTCACGCTGCGTAAGCTCGCCGAGAATGGTTGCAGCGTGCTCTACATCAGCCACAAGCTCGACGAAATTCGCGAGCTGTGCACCAATTGCACGGTGCTGCGCGGCGGCAAAGTCACGGGCAATGTGGACCCCAGAAACGAAAGCAACGCGTCGCTCTCACGCTTGATGATCGGCGCAGAACCCCCGAAATTGCAGCACCGCGAACAGCAAGCGGGCGCGGTGGCATTTGCCGCGAACGGCTTGACGCTTGCCGCAGACGATCCGTTTGGCGTGTCGCTTGAGAACATTGCGTTTGACCTGCGCGTCGGCGAAATCGTCGGCATCGCGGGCGTATCGGGCAACGGACAACAGGAACTTTTGGCTGCGCTCTCCGGCGAGAGCACGCGCGCTCCAGCGGGCAGCATCACGCTGTTCGGCAACGATATTTCAAAGCGCAATCCGCGAATTCGCCGCGGCGGAGGGCTGCATTTTGTGCCGGAAGAGCGACTCGGTCGCGGCGCGGTGCCTACGATGTCGCTCGCGCAAAACACGCTTTTGTCGCGCTCACTAGAACTCGTCGGCAATCCACCGCTCGGCTGGATTTCTCCGGCCGCCATGGCCGGCATGGCGCAAGGCATCATCGCGCGCTTTAACGTGAAAGCCGGCGGCCCCAGTGCGGCGGCGAAAAGTTTGTCCGGCGGCAACTTACAGAAATACATCGTCGGCCGCGAGATCAGCGCCAAGCCAAAAGTGCTCATCGTGTCGCAGCCGACGTGGGGCGTAGACGTCGGCGCTGCTGCGCAAATTCGCGGAGAACTCCTCGCGCTGCGAGACGCGGGCTGCGCGCTCTTAGTCGTCAGCGAAGAGCTCGACGAACTCTTTGAAATTTGTGACCGCATGCATGTGATCGCGAAGGGACGGCTGTCGCCGTCGATTGCGACGAGTGAGGCGACGGTTGAGAAAATTGGGGAATGGATGAGTGGTCTCTGGACCTCGGCGGAGGTGGCGGCATGAGCGCCCCTTGCGTAAACCCCGTAGGGTGGGTTTCAACCCACTACAAATTGATACCAACCCAGTTGAATGGAGTGGCACCTGCGCGCTCTGTGGCCGCGCGGGGCCAGTTACTTTTGGCATTGCCCAAAAGTAACCAAAAGGCTAGCCCCGAACCCCGCTGTTTCCTCCGGTGCTCGCAACGGGCGGGACCCGCACAAATCGCCCGATGGCGCGCTGCCGCGCGCGGTGGGCTCATGGTGCGGGTCTACGACCGCCCGTTGCTCCGCTCCTCGGCGCGGGCTGACGGGGCGTTCAGATCGAATATTGATCGCTTCGCGATACGTTTTGAGGAACCCGGATGCGAGCATCCGGGCTACGTGGGCGGCGAGCGCAATCTAGAAATATCTGTATCGCGAAGCGATCAAATGTTGGTTCGCTGGGGCCCCCGTGCATTCGACCCCGAGGAGCGGAGCAACAGGCGGTCCAAGACCAAAACCCATGAGCTCACTGCGCGCGGCAGCGCGCCATCGGGCGATTTTTTTTGGTCCCGACTGTTGCGAGCACCGCAGGATCAGGGCGAATGTCGGGGGCGCCTTTTTGGGTTACCTTTTTGGCGAAGCAAAAAGGTAACTGGCCACGCGCGGCCACAGAGCGCGCTGGTGGCGATACAAAACACGTTGGCTGGTATCAATTTGCGGTGGGTTGAAACCCACCCTACGAATTCCCACTGGCCCCGCGCGGCCACAGAGCGCGCTGGTCGCGCGGGAGCACTCGCATGCTAAAGCTCGAAGCCCGCCCTCAACCCTCTCAGTTCTGGAGCATCGCGTCTCCATTGCTCGCGCTCGTCATCACGGTCATCATCGGCGTCGGCATTTTTTTGTTGATGGGCAAAGACCCGATGAAGGGTTTGCAGATGTTCTTCTGGGAGCCGATTAAGTCAGGCTACGGACTCTCGGAAATTGCGGTGAAAGCGACGCCGCTGTTGCTGATCGCGTTAGGTCTTGCCGTTTGCTATCGCGCGAACGTATGGAATATCGGCGCGGAAGGCCAGTTTGTTCTCGGCGCGATTGCTGCGGGTGGCGTCGCGCTGCTCGCGGACAAAACGACTGGGCCGTGGATCATTCCGCTGATTTTGCTGGCGGGCGTGTTGGGCGGCATGCTGTGGGCGGGCATCGTTGCGCTGCTGCGCGACCGATTTAACGCGAGCGAAATTTTGGTGAGCTTGATGCTCGTCTACGTGGCGGATTTGGTGCTTTCGTACCTTGTGTACGGCCCGTGGAAAGACCCCAACGGTTACAACTTTCCGCAGACGAAAAATTTTGAAAAAGTCACGCAGATTCCGCGTTTGTTTGACGGCACGCGCATGAATGTGGGACTGCTGATCGCGTTGTTTGGTGTGTTCGGCATGTGGATTTACATGTTCCGCACGTTCATCGGTTTTCAGTTGCAAGTCGGTGGTCTTGCACCCGCAGCGGCGCGCTACGCGGGCTTTTCGTCGCGTCGCGCGCTGTGGACCGCGCTGTTGGTTTCTGGCGGCATGGCGGGGCTCGCGGGCGGACTCGAAGTGGCCGGGCCGATTGGGCAGCTCACGCCGTATGTGCCCGCAGGCTACGGTTTCGCGGCGATCATTGTGGCGTTTGTCGGGCGCTTGCATCCGGTCGGAATCGTGTTTTCCGCGATTCTCATGAGCATGTTCTACATCGGCGGCGAACTCGCGCAATCGCGTTTGGGCTTGCCAAAATCGTTGACCGGCGTGTTTCAAGGTTTGCTGTTGTTCACCCTGTTGGCGTGTGACACGCTGATCGCTTATCGCATCGCACGCGTCGGGAAAAAGGTATGAACGAAATCGCACTACTCATTGCCGCCACACTCAACGCAGGCACAGTGCTCGCTATCGCAGGGCTCGGTTTGCTCATCAACGAAAAAGCGGGCATCGTCAACCTCGGCGCGGAAGGCATGATGCTCTGCGCCGCGATTGCGGGCTTCGCGACGGTCGTGCACACCGGCAACGATTGGCTTGGCTTTGTGGCCGGCATGGCTGCAGGCGCGTTTCTCGCGGCTCTCTTTGGCGCTTTGGTCATTTGGCTCAACACCAATCAGTACGCGACCGGCCTCGCCCTTTCACTTTTCGGTGCGGGCTTCTCCGCGTTTGCTGGCGTGCAATACGTGCAAGCTCGGCTGCCGGAGCGCGCGCATTTTTCTATCCCAGTATTAGCGGACATTCCGTTTGTTGGCACGGCGCTCTTTAAGCAGCATCCAATGGTCTATTTCGCGTTCGTATTGACGGCGGCGATCATTTGGTTTTTGTATCGAACCCGCGCGGGGCTCGTGTTGCGCTCGGTGGGCGAGAGCCCAGAGTCAGCGCATTCGTTGGGTTATCCGGTGCGCCGGATTCGCTTGCTGGCCGTGATGTTCGGCGGCGCAATGTGCGGCCTCGCAGGCGCGTATCTTGCTGTGATTTACACACCGCTGTGGGTTGAGGGCATGGTGTCGGGCAAGGGCTGGATTGCACTGGCGCTGACCACGTTTGCCACTTGGCGGCCTATGCGGGTGCTTTTTGGTGCGTATCTCTTTGGCGGCGTGACGATGATGCAGTTTCATTTGCAGAGTCAGGGCGTCGATATTCCTAGCCAGTTCCTCTCGATGGCCCCATATGTGGCCACCATCGTCGTGCTGGCACTGATTTCGCGTAACCCAACCTGGATTCGCATCAATATGCCCGCCTCGGTGGGCAAGCCGTTCTATCCGGGGTCTTAGAATTCACACAAGTAGTCGTTTAGTCACTGTTTCACCGTTCGCTTTTCACACACTTACAAGAGGGAATCTTATGAACACCAAGCGTAGTTTGCTCGCCGTTGGCGTGAGCGCAGCGCTCCTCGCCGTTCTGGCGGGTTGCGGAAAGAAAGAAGAGCCGAAAGCGGCTGCACCGGCCCCGGCACCTGCCGCTGCCGCAAAGCCAGCTCCGTTGAAGATCGCGTTTGCTTACGTCGGCCCGGTGGGAGACGGCGGATGGACGTTTGCCCATGACAACGCGCGTAAGGCCGTTGAAAAAGAATTTGGCGACAAGGTCGTCACCAGCTTTGTGGAAAAAGTGCCAGAGAGCGCCGACGCAGAGCGCGTTTTCCGTGACCTCGCAGGTCAAGGCAACAAGCTCATTTTCGGTACGACGTTCGGCTACATGGAGCCAATGCTCAAAATCGCGCCTGACTTCAAGGACGTGAAGTTTGAACACGCGACCGGCTACAAAACCGCCGACAACATGCGCATTTACGACAGCCGCACCTACGAAGGCGCGTACATGGCTGGCATCATCGCTGGCAAGATGACGAAGACCAACACGCTCGGCGTGGTCGGTTCGATTCCGATTCCTGAAGTGATCCGCAATATCAACAGCTTCACGATGGGCGCGCAAAGCGTGAACCCGAAGATCAAGACCAAAGTGGTTTGGGTCAACGAATGGTTCAACCCACCGAAAGAAACCGAAGCAGCCACCGCGCTGATCAACGGCGGTGCTGACATCCTGATGCAAAACACCGACTCACCGGCTGTATTGAAGACCGCCGAAGAGAAAGGCAAACGCGCCTTCGGTTGGGACAGCGACATGACGGCCTACGGCCCGAAAGCGCACTTAGGTTCCGCGATCATCAACTGGGCTCCCTACTACATCAAAGCCACGAAAGACGCGCTCGACGGTAAGTGGGCGACGGGTGCCGCATGGTGGGGCGTGAAAGAAGGCGCGATCGACATGGTCTCGCTCGCTGCAGACGTTCCGGCCGACGCAAAAGCGAAGGTTGACGAAGTGAAAGCAGGCCTTAAAGCCGGCACCTTCCACCCATGGACTGGCCCCATCGTTGACCAAGCGGGCAAAGAAGTGCTCGCCAAAGGCGTAGTTGCCGACGACAAATTCCTTGGTGGCGTGAAGTTCTACGTCAAGGGCGTTGAGGGCAAAGTGCCGGGCGACGGGAAATAGTCTGTAGTTCGCGAAAAAAAGGCCGCCGTGTGCGGCCTTTTTTGTGCGCGAAACGAACGGGTTGTGGGAGCGGGCTTGCCCGCGATGGGCGGTGTGATTCGTTGCCGTGCCGCTGGGCAACGGTTCATCGCGGGCAAGCCTGATCCCGCTGCGCCGTGCGACGTTTGCCACATGACACCTTTAGATTAGCAACATGAAAACCCTCCTAATAAAAAATGCCCACGCCATCGCAACTTTCGACGAGGTGGAACGTGAGCTGCGCGACGCGTCGATCTTCATCCGTGGCAACGTGATTGAAGCTGTGGGGCCCGCGAGTGAATTGCCGCAAACGGCCGACGAAGTGATTAACGCAGCAAACTGCGTCGTCACACCGGGCCTCGTGAACACGCATCACCACATGTACCAAAGTCTCACACGGGCTATTCCCGGCGTGCAGGATGCGGAGCTTTTTACGTGGTTGAAAGGCCTGTATCCGATCTGGGCGCGCATGACGCCGGACATGGTGCACACCTCCGCGCTCACGGCGATGGCCGAGCTACTGCTTTCGGGCTGCACCACGTCGAGCGATCATCTTTACTTGTTCCCCAACGGCAGCAAGCTCGACGACACCATCGCCGCCGCGACGCAAATCGGTATGCGATTTCACGCGATGCGCGGCAGCATGAGTGTGGGCGAATCGGCGGGCGGTTTGCCGCCTGATTCCGTCGTTGAGAACGAGGACGCTATCCTCAAAGATTCGCAGCGCGTCGTCGAACAATTTCACGACGCTGCGCGCTACACGATGGTCCGCGTGGGCCTCGCGCCGTGTTCGCCGTTCTCGGTGAGCACCGACTTGATGCGTCAGTCCGCTGTGCTTGCGCGCTCGTTCGCGGGCCAAGGCGTGCGCCTTCACACGCACCTCGCGGAGAACGATCACGACGTGGCGTACTCGCGTGAAAAATTCAACCGCACGCCGACCGAATACGCCGAAGAACTCGGTTGGCTCGGCGACGACGTATGGCACGCGCACTGCGTGAAATTAGACGCGCACGGCATCGCGCGCTTCGGCGCAACCGGCACCGGCATCGCGCATTGTCCGTGCAGCAATATGCGTCTAGCCAGTGGCATCGCACCGATTCGCAAACTCATTGACGGCGGTGTGCGCGTGGGCCTCGGCGTTGATGGCAGCGCGAGCAACGACGCGGCGCACATGGTCAACGAAGCACGCCAAGCCATGCTCTTGGCGCGCGTGGGGCGTTCGCTACAACCCTACGGCTGCGACGACGGTGGACGCGAACTTTCCGCGCGCGACGCGCTGCAACTCGCCACGCGTGGCGGTGCAGGCGTGCTCGGGCGTGATGACATCGGTGCGATTGCTCCGGGCATGGCGGCGGACCTTGCGCTATTTCGTATCGATACTTTAGCGATGGCAGGCGGCGCAGTGCACGACCCGATCGCAGCGCTCATGTTTTGTGCGAGTCCACAGGCGCAGTACACCATCGTCAATGGTCGTGTCGTGGTACGCGAAGGCCAGTTAGCGACGGTCGAATTGCAGCCTTTGATCGAGCGACATAACCGCATGGCACGCGAGTTAGTGCGCAATTAACCAGCGCGCCACACAAAGACGCAATATACTCAGACTAATTCTTCTGGTCTGGTCATTTAATCTGGTCGCCATGCAAATCAACATTCAAGACGCCAAAACTCAGCTCTCGCGCCTGATCGACGCGGCGCTCGCGGGCGAAGAAATCATCATCGCCCGCGCTGGTGCGCCGTGCGTGCGTCTCGTCTCGGTCGCCGATAGTGTGCGCACGCCCGGCGCAGCCAAGGGAAAAGCGCGACTCACCGATGCGTTCTTCGAGCCATTGCCGGATGACATGCTTGGCGCGTGGAACGGTGAGTAATTCAATAATGTCCTCGCCCGCAACGCCAACACCGCTCGAAACGCTCAGCGCCCGCGAGCGGCCGGGCACGTATTGGTTGCCCGCGCAGCCTGTGTTGCTCGACACGCACGCGCTGTTGTGGTGGTTGCTTGACGATCCGCAGCTCTCAGACCCCGCCCGAGCTGCCATCAGCGACGCCAAACGTCGCGTTTGCGTCAGCGCTGCCAGCGCCTGGGAAATCGCAATCAAGCACCAAATCGGCAAGCTCCCTGAAGCAGGCGACATCGTTGCCAATCTTGAGAGCTACATCCGCAAAGAACGCTTCGAAGTTTTACCGATGGGCCTCAACCACGCGCTCGCCGCGGGCAAACTGCCCGGCCCGCACCGCGACCCGTTCGACCGCATGCTCATGGCGCAAGCGGAGGCAGAAAGCATGGCTCTGGTGAGCAACGACCGCGTGTTTCGAGACTATGGTGTGAATGTGCTTTGGTAACGGTTGTGGCTGCGCTCGCCGCTAGGTGAACGCACCGCTTTACGGTGCTTTGCCCGACGCGATATCCATCACCATGCGAACCGCCAGATACAAACGCGGCTGGATTGAGCTGATGAGCACGTACTCCGCATCGGTCGAATGCGCGCCGAATCCTTGCAGGCCGAAGCGCTCGATGACTGGCGCTTTGGTGTTTAACGCCGCGAACGCGGCATCGGTGCCGCCGCCTTCGGGCGCAGGGTCCACGACCAACGATTTGCCGAGTTCGCGGTAAATGGTTTGCGCGTGCGCGGCTAGCGCGCGCGACGCGGGCGTCGCCTCCAATGGCGGACGACGATTTTCGAATTTCACCGACACCTGCGAATCCGCGAGCAATTTGTTCTTGATGCGCGCGTTCACCTTGTTTTCTAAGTCTTGTAAATCGTTCACGCGCAGCAGGCGCACGTCCGCCCATGCCTGCGCGCTTGGCGGAATCATGTTGCGCACGACGCCCGCGTTGGCCACCGTCCAGTTCATTTTGAGCCCGGTCTCGGGCACCGAAAGGTCACGCAGTTGCAGCAGCTGATGCGCCATTTCGTATAGTGCGTTGACGCCGCGCTCCGGCGCGCCGCCTGCGTGCGACGAGCGGCCCTTGACCGTCATCGTGGCCATCGCGATGCCGCTGGTGGCGAGCGAGAGTTTGTCGCTGTTGTGACGCGACGCCTCGAACGAGAGCACGGCGTCGTGCTCGCTGCCGAGCTTCGCGAGGAGCTTGCGAGATGCGGGTGAGCTGATTTCTTCATCGCCATTGATGAGCACCGTGAGCACGCCGTAATCGCGCGCATTCAACGCCTGCAACATCGCCACGACGTGGATGATCGTGGCCACACCTTGCTTATCGTCCGCAATGCCGAGGCCGTAGGCGAGATTGCCGTCAATGCGAAACGGTTGCTTGGAGAGCATGCCCACCGGATACACGGTGTCCATGTGCGCGATCAGCAAAATGCGTTTAGTGCCGCTGCCGCGAAACGTCGCCCGAACCGCGCGCCCGATGCGATCTGGCAAACCTTCGAGCTGGTAAATGTCAGCTGCCGGTGCTTCAACGATCTCCACCTCGCCGCCGAGCGTTTTGAGTCGTGCGCCGATGAATTCTGCCGCCGTGTCGAGCCCATCGCGATGCGTGCTGCCCGTTTCGATGTTGACCAGCGCCTTGAGGGTGTCGAGCAGTTTGGGTTGCTCGGCTTCGGCGAGCTTGGCAACGGCGGCGTCCGCGTTGGCGGCTTGCGCGAATATCGGCGGCGCAACAAGCGAGGAAAACGACGCGATCAACACGCAAAGAAGTGGCGCAATACGCTGGCTAAACATGGTGGGCTCTTTCAAAGAAAACTCTCAGCGAATCAGTTTAGTGCAGGCAGCGAACTTGTCGCTGATCTCGCTCGCGCGTAACCGAATCGACAGATGCCTGTCCGCGTGCGCTCCACGTTGCGCTCACTATTGAATCGCCGCTTAACAAGTTTCAAAAGCAAACTCATTAATTCACAAAACAGCACTTTTGTTTGTTAATGCGCTAGTATCGCGCTCTTATTAAACAAAAATTTCATCAGCGGGCCATCCACAATGACCATCGACGATGCCGCGCCGCCCACCGACCTGACGCGTCGCGCGGGCCGCTACGTGCAGCAGCCCACGGGCTATCGCGCCTACATTCCTGAGCCGCTGCCGCCCAACCCCCCGATTCGATACGACAACGACGGCGAATTGCAGCACCTCCTTTCCGACGCCGACCGCGATCTCGCGCGGCTGGACGCGCTCGCCACCCTGCTGCCCAACCCCGACTTGTTTGTCGCCATGTACGTCAAGCAAGAGGCTGTGCTCTCCTCGCAAATCGAAGGTACGCAAAGCACGCTCGAAGACGTGCTCGCCTTCGAGGCCGAACACACGCCGGACCACCGCCCGAACGACGTTGGCGAAGTCGTCAACTACGTCCGCGCTATGAATCACGGCATCAAGCGCCTCGAAGAAGACCAGTTCCCGCTCTCGCTGAGGCTCATGCGCGAGATTCACGCCGAACTCATGCGTGGCGTCCGTGGGCAAGAAAAGTCACCCGGCGAATTCCGCACCTCACAAAACTGGATCGGCGGCTCGTCGCCCGCCAACGCCGCCTTCGTTCCGCCGCCTGCGCACGTCGTCATGGACGCGCTCGGCGCGTTCGAGCGCTTCATCCACGACCACGTGCACGACACGCCCGTGCTCGTGCGCTGCGCCCTCGCGCACGCACAGTTCGAAACCATCCACCCGTTTCTCGACGGCAACGGCCGCGTCGGGCGCTTGCTCATCACCTTCATGCTGGTCGAGGCCAAGGTGCTCACGCTGCCGCTCTTGTACCTCTCGATTTATCTCAAGTCCAATCGCAGCGAATACTACGACCGACTCATGAACGTGCGCATGAAGGGCGACTGGGAAGGCTGGCTGCGCTTCTTCCTGCGCGGCGTCAGCGACACCGCGCGCCTAGCCACCGAAACCGGCCGCAAAATCCTCGCCATGCGCGAAACGCAGCGAAACCTTCTCTCGCGCAACACCTACGCGCTCGCGCTGCTCGACAGCCTATTCGCCAAGCCCTACGTCGACGTCAAACAAGCCGCAACGATCATGGCCTGCTCGTTCGTCAAGGCCAACAACGTCGTGCGCGAACTCGAAACCGCCGGTATCCTGCAAGAAATCACCGGCAACGCGCGCAACCGCGTCTTTCGCTACCAACCCTTCCTCGCCGTGTTTGAACAACAAAACGCAAGCGCCTCCACCTTTGAGCCCGCCGCCGCGCGCGGGCGGAAAATCTAAATGCCCACGCTCGACTGGCTCAACCGCGACGCCGCGTTCAAGATCGCCGCCGACGTCCCCTACCGGCTGCTGGAGCACGTCTCCACCCACGTCGCGAACCACGCACTTACACCCAACACAACAGCTTTAAGCCTCCAGCGACCGCCAGGCGGCGCTTTGAGCCATAAAAACGACCGTGATCGACAAGACCTATTTTCTGCCATCGAAGCGCCGCCTGTCGGTCGTTCGAGCATAAAAGCTGATAGCGACGAGAATTTGAGGGATGCAGGCGAAGCGGGCGCTCACGTCGCGCCACCCGCGCTCGAGCCCACGCACGACAATTTGCTCATCCAAGGTAACGCCCCGCAACGCATGCGATAGCGAGTGATTCGTGATCACGGCCTCGTTGCACTGGATTAACATACATGCCAATCGCAACACCAGTCCAACATGAAAAACGTCAGACAACTTTCGGGTGCGCCGGCCTTTCCGGTCGTGTCGCTTTTCTCGGGCGCGATGGGGCTCGACTTGGGCTTGGCCAAAGCGGGTATGCACGTCTCGGTGTCGCAGGATTTTGACAAGTGGTGCTGCGAGACGATTGCGTCCAACGGCCATGTTGGCGTCCAAGGCGACATTCGAACGCTGATTGACGCTGACCCATCATGCCGCTTTCTGCTAGACCCTGCGAAACTCAACGCGAGCGATGTGTTCGCAGTCGTTGGTGGACCGCCGTGCCAGTCGTTTTCAACCGCCGGCAAGCGGCTGGGGGTTGATGATGTGCGCGGCACGTTGTACGAACAATTTATTCACGTCGTAAGAACTGTCAAACCGCGTTTTTTTGTAATGGAAAACGTGAAAGGGCTCGCCTCGATGCCCGCTTCGGGCGATTCGTCGCGAACCCTCTTGTCAGTAATCATTGAGCGATTTCGCGCGCTTGGGTATCACACAGTGCATGGCGTGCTCGACGCTGTTCACTACGGCGCACCACAATTTCGCGAGCGACTGGTAATAATTGGTAGCCGAGATAATGAGCCAATTTTTTTGCCATCACCGACGCATTTTCATATGCATCAGAACCCCGACATGCGATGGCGCACGCTTGGTAGTGCCATCGCTGATTTGCAGGAAACACCGGGGCCGTGTGCGAAGTTTTCGCCCAACATCACGAAGTATCTCGGCATGGTGCCGGAAGGCGGCAATTGGCGTTCGCTACCGCAACATCTGACGGCCGACGCGATGGGCGGGGCGTACGAATCAGGCGGTGGCAAAGTGGGGTTCTACAGACGGCTGGCGTTTTGGGAGCCATCGCCAACACTCGTGACTAGCCCCATCCAAAAAGCCACCTTACTTTGTCATCCGCGAGTGCTGAGACCGCTTTCCGTCAAAGAATATGCACGCATTCAAGGCTTTCCGGATTCATGGCACTTTAGCGGCAGTACGGCCGAGAGCTATCGCCAGATTGGTAACGCGGTTCCAGTGCCGCTCGGTACCGCCCTCGGGCAAATGCTGATGTCGGTGGCGTTGGGTGACTCCGAAGTTCGTGTGAAGCGTATGCGCGGCACTTCTGTGCATGACACCATGAAACAAATGTCGCTGTCGCTAGCCGGCAGTTAGTCTAATGATTGCTAAGTCGAAACTTGATGCGAAAGTCGCGGAGTTGCTTGACGTTTTATACGTGCGACGCGTAGCGCAACTCCAAGCGTTGACCTTGACGATGTTGCTAAACAAAAACCCGTATCTGTATCGTGCTATCGGCATCCAGCGCCCCGATCATTTTCTCGATGGCCTGCTCATTGCACGCATTTCAAGTTCAGACGAAACCATTTTCGGCAACGAGTTCTTTGAACCACTCGCGCTTTGGGCTGCAGAGCAAGCGAAAATCCCGGGCCGCAAAGTGTCAGTTGGTGCAGGCGCGGGCCAAGACATATCTATCGAATCAGGGACGGAGTACTTCGCGATTTCCGTGAAGTCAGGCAAAAATATTTTCAACTCGCAAAGCGACAAAGGGCAAAAAGCCGAGTTCGATCAACTAGAAGCGCGCTTGAAGAAATTGAAGAAGGCATTTCATAAAGTCGTTGGCTTTGGCTACGGGCGACAATCCTCAACGAAGGTTGCCACGCCGGTGATTAAGAAAGCGGGACAGGACTTCTGGGAACTACTAACAGGGGAGCCCGATTTTTACGTGCGAATTTCGGACGCGATCAGTAAACCCGCCACGATCCACAAAGCGAAGTTTGACGCAATGCTTCTCAAAAAGCAGGCAGAGTTGCTACGTCAATTTATGATCGACTTTGTAGATGCCGATGGCACCGTGCGCTGGCAAAAAGTGGTTGAATTCAACAGCTCACGCGCGCGGCCCACGCGTCCGCGATCAGCGCAAACTGCGCCGAAATAAAGGTTCCTATTCGCCCTCGCGCATCCACCGTGCAGCGTCCACCGCGCCGTACGTCAGGATCGCGCTGGCGCCCGCGCGGCGAAAGCAGATTAGCGTTTCCATGAGGCACTTTTTGTAGTCGAGCCAGCCGTTGGCGGCGGCGGCTTTTAGCATCGCGTATTCGCCGCTGACTTGATAGACGGCGACGGGCATTTTGAATTCGTCCTTGACGCGCGCGAGGATGTCTAGGTACGGCAACCCGGGTTTCACCATGAGCATGTCCGCACCTTCTTCGACGTCGAGCGCGCATTCGCGCACCGCTTCGTCGCTGTTGGCGTAGTCGAGCTGATAGGTTTCTTTGCTGCTCTTGCCGAGGTTGCCGCTGGAGCCGACCGCGTCGCGGAACGGGCCGTAAAAGGCGCTGGCGTACTTTGCGCTGTACGAAATGATTTTGGTCTGAATGTGGCCGTCTGCGTCGAGTGCCGCACGGATTGCGCCGATGCGGCCGTCCATCATGTCCGACGGCGCGACGAAATCGACGCCCGCGCGCGCATGGGTGAGTGCTTGCTTGATGAGCACGGCCACCGTTTCATCGTTCATCACGTAGCCGGAATCGTCGATCAAGCCGTCTTGCCCGTGCGACGTGTACGGGTCGAGCGCAACGTCGGTGATAACGGCGATGTCCGGCACGGCGGCCTTCAACGCGCGCACCGCGCGAGGCGCGAGACCGTTGTCGTTGTAAGCCTCTTCGGCGAGCGGAGTTTTTGAGTCTTCGATCACGGGGAACAACGCGATCGCGCCCACACCCAACGCCGCTGCTTCTTTTGCGCGCGTGACGAGAATGTCAATCGAGACACGCTCCACACCCGGCATCGACGCGATAGTCTGCGTGCGATTTTCGCCTTCGATCACAAACACCGGCCAAATCAGATTCGCGGCGGAGAGTGAGTTCTCGCGCACCATCGCGCGGCTGAAGGCGTCGCGGCGCATGCGGCGCATGCGAACGGAGGGGTAGGCTTTGGAGGTCATTGCGTAATTTTATTGCGCAGCGCCGCCGGCCTTCAGCGTTTTCTCCAGAATTTCTCGCACGTTCGGCGAGATCGTCTGCTGCGCGACTATGCGTGTTAGCTGCGCGCGCTGCAAGCTTTGCTGCGGCTCGGCGCATTTGTGCCAACGCGAAAACACTTCACAAAAGCGCGCCGCGAGCGACGGATTTTGAGCGTCGAAACGCAAAATTTGATCGGCGATGAACGCGTAACCCGAGCCGTCTGCCGCATGAAAGCCGCGCCAGTTTTGATCGCCGAAAAACTGCACGATGGCACGCACGCGGTTGGGATTTTTGCCGTCGAACTTTGGATGTGCGAGGAGCGCCGTTGCATGCGCCGCCGCGTTGGTGCGTTCAGTCGCGGTTTCGAGTTGAAACCAGCGGTTGAGCATCGACAGATCGTCGCTCCATTGGTCGTGGAACGCTGTGTAAATACTGTCGCGCGCCGCGCCCGGTTGGTCGCGCAGGGCGGCCATCGCGGCGGTCAGGTCAGTGAGATTGTCAGCACGCTCCCAGACTTGCAGCGCACGTTGTTGTGCGTCTGCATCGGCTACGGTGTTGGCAAGTGCGAGCAACGCACCCGCCAGCGCGCGATGGGCCGTGCTGGTTGCGTCAATCGCGTAGTGACCGACGCTCAGTGCAGCGCGCTCTTTGTCGTGGCGTTCAAGAATGGCGGCGCGGTTGCTCTGCGCGATGCGCCCAATCAGAGCGTCGCGCGCATCAGCAATTTTGATCGGGTGAATGGGTTCGCCCGCTACGGCCAGATCCGCAAGCTCAGCGCAGCTTGGGAACATCAGCATGTGCGCAATGAGCGCCGGGTCTGTTGCATTGTCCGCCAACACCGCGGCGACGGCATCGAGCAACGCGGGCGACAACGATTCGCCGCGTGCCACAGCATTCACCGAACGCACAAACAAGCTGCGCATCGCCTGCCAGCGCACCACGCCGTCGCTGTCGCGCGCGGCGAGCATGGCAAGCTGCGCATCGGTGTACGCATAGTTCACTTTTACCGGCGCAGAAAATCCGCGCAAGAGCGACGGCACGGGTCGTTCGGCTACGTTGTCAAAATGAAACTGCTGCAAGGTTTCGGTGACCTGCAACACTCTCGCGTCGGTCACTTCACCATTGGATTGCACCAACGCCATCGATAGCGGAATCACCATCGGCTGCTTCACGAGTTGGCCCGGCGTCGGCGGCACGGTTTGCTCGACGGTGAGCGTGTAGCGCATTGCGGCAACGTCGAACGCATCGGTGACATCCAGCACGGGCGTGCCCGCTTGGCTATACCAGCGCTTGAACTGCGTGAGCTCGCGCCCGCAGGCCGCCTCCATTGCCGCGACGAAATCGTCGCAGGTGGCGGCGGTGCCGTCGTGACGTTTGAAGTAAAGATCAGAGCCTTTGCGATAAGTCTCTGCGCCGAGCAGCGTGTGCAGCATGCGGATGACCTCTGCGCCTTTTTCGTACACGGTGACCGTGTAGAAATTGTCAATTGCTTCGTATTCGTCCGGGCGAATCGGGTGCGCCATCGGGCCTGCGTCTTGCGCGAATTGGCGCGATTGCATGAACGCTGCTTCTTCGATGCGCACAACGGCGGGCGAGCCACGCGTGGCGGTGTATTGCTGCTCGCGGAAAACCGTGAAACCTTCTTTAAGCGAGAGCTGAAACCAGTCGCGGCAGGTGACGCGATTGCCGCTCCAGTTGTGAAAATATTCGTGCGCGACGATGGCGTCAACTGTCTGAAAATCGGCGTCGGACGCGGTGTCTTTGTCGGCGAGCAGATAACGCGAGTTGAAAATATTCAACCCTTTGTTTTCCATCGCGCCCATGTTGAAGTCATCTGCCGCGTAGATCATGAAACGATCGAGATCGTATTCGCGGCCATACGCTTCTTCGTCCCAGCGCATGGCGGCCTTGAGGCATTCCATCGCCCAAGTGCAGCGCGGCAAATTCTCGGTAGTCGAATATATTTCTAGCAATACATTTTGGCCCGACGCGGTGACGAAACGGTCTTGCAGTTTGTCGATTTTTCCTGCGACGAGTGCAAACAAATAGCACGGCTTTTTGTGCGGGTCGTGCCATACGGCTTCGTGAAATCCGTTATCAAGAGCGCGTTCCGAAACGAGGTTTCCGTTTGAGAGCAACACCGGAAATTGCGCTTTGTTTGCGCGAATCGTGACGCGGTATTCCGACAACACATCCGGGCGGTCGGGGAAAAACGTGATGCGCCGAAAGCCTTCAGCTTCGCACTGCGTGCAGAACGTTTCGTTGGTGACGTAGAGCCCTTCGAGCGCGAGGTTCGCGGACGGGTCAAACGTGGTGACGATAGTTAACGCGACTGTTTCACCCGCTGCACAGAGCGTGTCGGCGGCGAATGTGATCGTGTTGGCCGTCACGGCGTAGCGATCAGCGCCGAGCGCTGCGCCGTTGCGCGAAATTGATTCGAGCGTTATGCCGTCGCCGAACAGCGTGAAGCTGTCGGCGGCATCGGCTGCGGCATTGCGTCGCAACGTGAGCGTGGACGCGACGCGTGTGTGCGTCGGATCAAGGTCAAAGGTCAGGTCGACCTTGTCTACCCAACAGCCCGGAGCGCGGTAATCGCCCCGTCGGATCACCGCATTCTCGGGGTGTTTCATAGGCGCTCGGGTTATTTCTTGGCGGGAACGTACGCGGAGGCTTCGGCGCTCGCGTTTGCGGTCTTACCGACAACTGCCATCAGCTCAACATCAAACACCAGCGTGGCGTTCGGTGGAATCGCACCGCCCGCGCCTTGTGCGCCGTAGCCCTTGTCCGGCGGAATGATAAGCGTGCGCTGACCGCCTACTTTCATGCCGGCGACGCCCTCGTCCCAGCCTTTGATGACGCGGCCCGCGCCGATCATGAAACCAAACGGAATCTTGCGTTCAATCGACGAATCGAATTTCTTGCCCTTGTTGTCAGGAGCGGTCGCGTCCCACAGGTAGCCCGTGTAGTGCACGGCAACAGGCGAGCCGTTTTCGGCAAGCGCGCCATCACCGACTTTGCGGTCGACCAGCGTGAGCTTGGTGGGCGCAACGCTGGCGACAGCGGCCGGTTTGGTCGGTGCAATGCCGGTTTGTGCCGACGCGGACAGCGGCAGACAGGCGGCAACGCCCAACGCAACGAACGAGAGAGAGTGGCTAATTTTCATAATGGGCTGATTTTTTGAGGGTAGAGACAGAGACGTAAAAAAGTGGGAATGCGAGCGGTTTTGATGCCGGAAGCCTGAACGATAACCGCTTAACGGCTTGCGTGAGCATGCGCACCGCGCTTAGAAAACGACCGATGCTCGGTTATGGTGGACGGGCGCGACCAAAACAGCGCGCGAACCACGCGCCGATGGCGCACAATCCCGCTTTCGCTTGCTGGGAATTGTCCGGCGCGCTATTCTACGTATTGATGAAAGTGCATCGGGTTTTCCGATTGCGTAAGACCGGAACAGAATGCTTCGTTGGCTCTCCAGTTTGACCGACTCCCGACCACTCGGTTCGACGGGCGGCGCGCGTAAATTCGCGTCGTCGCTCGATAGGGATATTTTCGCGGCGGCTGACGCCGTGTGCACGCAGCTGCGCTCGTACGTGAGCGACGCCGAACACGGCGAATCCTCCACCGCCGCGCCGCTGCTCGAACTCGACATACGCACGCTGGCGATGACCGCGCGATTAGAGCGCGACTACCTCGCAGCGTCGTTGCAATCGCATTCGTTGCGTGACCGTTTGTGGGACGCGGGCTACGACTGGGCCATGCGCTACGCCGATGCGCACCGCGTTGCGCTCAGTCGTGCGACCAACTCTGTCGCTGGACGCGCGGCGACTGAGTTCGCGCGGGTTGCAGCGCGATTTTTCTGGTTTCGCTCGATGGCGTATCGCTATCGTTTGTATCGCCACGAAGAATGGATTCCGGGCATTTGGGCGGAATCGCATTTGGTGTTTCGTAAGGCGTGCGACCTTGGCGTCGATCACGTCGTCGTGCCAGATATTGAGCAAGAAGGTCAAAGCACCTATCCCGCGCGGGCGTTTGTGACGTTGCTTTTGATGCGTCTAGGCAACGCCGGCGGCTACACGCCGTCGCAGATACACGCGTTGTCGCGCAAATTGCACGAGTTTTCGCACGACGTGCGGCTCACAGCGCGGCCGAGCGTCGACGGCGGGTTTGCGATCAACCTGGCAGGCTCTGAAGGGCTGGTGCCGCGCCACGCGGTGGCGGCGGGTGGGCAATATTTGTACTGCGACACGACAGCAGCACACGCACGCGCACTCGCGTGGCTCGATCAAGTCGAGTCCGAGGACGGCGGCCGCAATGTGACGCTGGGCGGATCGCTATCGCAAAATCCGCTGCTCGGTCTGCGCAGCGCGGTGTTGCGGATTGACCCTGAGTTCAAACCGCTAGCGCGCGCGAGCCAGCGCAACAATGATCGTGGTCGTGTCGTCGCAACGCATGGCGTCAATCGCGTTGCAACGGTTATCGCGTACGACGCCGTAGAAATCGCCGAAGGGCTCGAGGGCGACGCGTACGAGTACACCGACGTGCAAGAAATCGAGACCCTCGGCGCGTTGCGCTCCTCGACGATGAAGCGGCTAAAACGCGATTTGCCGCCGAACGCAACGGCACTCGATTTGCAGTTTTGGCATCTGCGTGATCGCAGCGACACCGGGTTTCGTTGCGTCATGCCCAACACGTCGCGCCAGCAGTTGCGTTTGCGCGACATCGTGGCGGTTACCGAAGAGGCACCGACCGCAGGCTGGCAAGTCGCGACTATCGTGCGTTTGTTGAAGCTCCCGGCCGGGCACATTGAGCTCGGCCTGCAAGTCATTTCGCGCGACGCCGACACCATCGAGCTGCGCACGCTACGCTCGAAGCAAGGCCTCTATCGCGACAACGCATCGACGATGGTGGCGAGCGTCGTGTTCAAGGCAATTCGCCTGAAAAGCTCGTTCTTCGGACGGCCGATCATGGGGCCAACGTGGATTTTGAATACCGCTGACTTTCAGTCCGGCGTGATCTACGAAATCGCCGGCACCTCGAAGCGCTTCGAAGCCACGGAAATTGTGAGCGAAGGCTCAGACTGGGTCTGGGTTAAGCCCAACGAAATGGCCTAGCGCGGCCTGCGGGTTCCGCGCGTATCAACGACTCGATAGGCGCGGACTTGGCCGCGCTCCTCGGGTCACCCAGCGACGCCTAGTCGTCGCCTACCCATCAAGCATTGAGCCACGCCGAATCGGCGCGTAACGTTCGCCCGTTTTGCGTTAACAGCTTTAATGCAAAAAATCGTTTCAGCGACTGCCAGACGGTCGTTTAAGCAAATTATTGTCTAAAGTCGACTAGAGACATAATCGGGCTGCATGCACCACCTAGCTGTCGTTCAGGCCAAAAAGCTGATAAGTTTTCTATTGTGTTGGAGGTACCGTCAACACGGGCGACGGCGCAACATGATCCAAATCCGGTCGCCGCCACGGATCAACGTGCGTCATCAAATGCAACACCCGATGCCGCGCCAACACGCGCTTCTGCGCATCGACCGCAATGTCGTGCCCCTGCTCCACGGTCAGCGTCGCGTCCACCTCCAGATGCGCGTCGACGATGATCATGTCGCCCATCTTTCGCGTGCGCAGATCGTGCACGTTGGCCACGCCCGGCGTCTCGGCGAGCGTTTGCCGAATCGCGGTCACCTCCACCTCGTCCACGCCGCGATCCATCAAATCGTGCAGCGCGTCCCAGCCAAAACTCCAGCCCATCTTCGCCACCATAAAGCCCACGATCAGCGCCGCGATCGGGTCAAGAATCGGGTAGCCCATCAGGTTGCCGACGATGCCCACGCTCACCACCAAGCTTGAGGCCGCATCCGACCGCGCATGCCACGCGTTCGCGACCAACATGCTCGACTTCACGCGCTTCGCGACGGCCAACATATAGCGAAACAAAATCTCCTTCGCCGCCAAGCCCGCGAGCGCCACCCAGAGCGCAATGATGTGCACCTGCGCGATGGACTCCGGGTTCTGCAACTTCACAGCCGCCGACCACAACATCCCCACGCCCACCGCCAGCAGCACCGCACCCAGAAACATCGACGCGCCCGTCTCGTACCGATGGTGCCCATACGGATGATCTTCGTCCGCGTCTTTCTGGCTCGCATGGTTCGCCAGCAACACCACAAAATCCGACACCAAATCGGCCAGCGAATGAATACCATCCGCAATCAAACCCTGCGACTTCGACATCACCCCCACCACGATTTGCGCAGTCGAAAGCAACACGTTCACTACGACACTCACCCACGTAGAGCGCGACGCAGCAGCAGCGCGCTCCGCCGCCGGAATCGGAGAGTCTTCGTCGGTGTCGGGGGGGAAATTTGAGAGGGGCATGGGGCGAAGCGCTACGTTGGTCGAACGCATCAATGATATGTGGCTTGGCTTAGTGCAGGCTTGATGGCGGTCAGCGACGAGCCGCATTGAGTCGCCCGCCTCGGCTTGGTCGGCGAAGCAGCACAAGGATGGGTCACAACTTACACAAATTCGAGTGATTTTGCGTAAGTTGTGACCCATCCGACGCCGGGCGCCAACACAAACATGTGCCGTGGCTTCGATGTCACGCGAACTATGCAAATCGTGGCCAGAGGCGGAAGCGCGTCCGACCTGGTAAAGTGCGCTCAAATCCGAATCACACAAGTAGACGAATGAAATGGCTATCGACGTAATTGATCTATTTGCCGGACCGGGAGGACTTGGCGAAGGATTCGCATCGCTCGACGAAGGGCGCGCATTCAAAATCGCGGTATCCGTTGAGATGGAAGCAAGTGCGCACCAAACGCTCACGCTGAGAAGCTTCTACCGGCATGCAATGGGGGACTCGAAAGCAATGCGAGCCTACTATGACTTTTGCAACAGTGCCGAAGCAAAGCATCCTCGCGATGCGTGTCCGAAGCTATGGAAAGTCTCGGAAGACGAAGCGCGGCAGCTGACGTTAGGCGAGAAGCGAGACAACGCGACGCTCGATCAAATCATTGAGGGTAAGCGCGTAAACCCTGACCATACGATCGTGATCGGTGGGCCACCGTGTCAGGCGTATTCATTGGTTGGGCGCTCGAAGAATCAAGGTACGGCTGGTTACGTCGCGGAAGACGATCAAAGGCATTACTTGTATCGTGAGTACCTCCGCATCCTGCACACTGTGCAGCCAGTGGCCTTCGTGATGGAAAACGTCAAGGGCATCCTGTCTTCGCGAGTGGCTGGTAGACGAGTCTTCCACGACATACTCTGTGACTTGACTCACCCCGGAAAAGCGCTGCGTCGACCTCTCGTCAGGCAGGGCACCGGTTACCGAATTTATTCGCTGGTAGCCCCAACCTGCTTTGAGCGAGGCGCAGACCCCGAATCAATCAATGTCAGCGACTTTGTTGTTCGATCTGAACTCTATGGCATTCCGCAGGCGCGGCACCGCGTCATTCTTCTTGGATTACGCGATGATGTACCGCGATTTTGCGGGGCGGTCCTTGAACCTCAATCACAGCTTACCGTGCGAGATGCCATTGGCGGGCTCCCTCGGCTGAGAAGTCGCATCAGTACCGACGACAGTGCGGCGCTGTGGGAGCGAACGATCAAAAAATTAGTCGCAGAGCAGGCCGCCGACGCCTCCCGAAATGAAGTATCGATGCTTGGCGAATATCTCTCAAAAAGGGTTAAGCACGCATCCGGAGAACTTCCGGTTGGCAACATCCGGGTGGGCGGATACGGCCAGACGCATACGGACTCGGCCTATTTGCAGTGGGTACAAGACTCAAATTTGGAAGTGTGGCTAAACCATGAAGCGCGTTCTCACATGGCCAGCGATCTGGGGCGGTATTTTTACGCCGCGGCCTTTGCAGAGCACTTCGCGCGCTCGCCCAAAGGGCACACTGATTTTGACTTGAGCGGTTTATCTCCGAATCACGCGAACTGGAAAACAGGCAAGTTTGAGGATCGATTCCGAGTGCAACTGTTCGGCCAGCCGGCCACGACTATTACCAGCCATATCGCAAAGGACGGCCACTACTTCATCCATCCGGACGCCTCACAATGCCGTAGCTTGACTGTTCGCGAGGCGGCACGTTTACAGAGCTTCCCCGATAACTACTTTTTACAAGGCAATCGAACCCAGCAATATCACCAAGTTGGAAATGCTGTTCCAGCCCTTCTAGCGCACCAAATCGCGGCTCAAGTAGCTTCACTTCTTAAGCAGTGATAGCGCAGTCGGCGGCAAGACCTAGTGAAAGGTCGAATTGCTATCGGAATCGACAGCGAGCAACGACGCCCGATACGCGACCAGCCTTCTAAGAGTCGGCTTGAAATGACACGTAACCGGGCCGATTCAGATAACCCGTCCATTGTGTAGCTAGCCAATTCACCAGAGGTTCTCGCAATCTATAGTGTGCCGTTCGTTTTTCAGCGGACTCTTTTGCCAGCGTCACGAAGAATCGAAATGAAACTAACAGTTTCTTGTCGCCTTTATCTGTGAAAAATAACGGAGTAAGCACAACAGACTGTGGTGGCTGCTCTCGTAACTTGTCATCATTAGCCAATTCTGCCGCCAAGGCAAATGGAACGACGCCGGGCTTATTCTGAACGGCATCGCAATCGCCTTCAAGCTGTAAAAAACGCCAAGTGATTTTCGGCAAAATTCCTGTATCTGCAACGCCCATCTTTTCGAGTACTTGCTGGGGCTTCAATCCAAATGCAGTCTCGAAACCTGCGTCGTCGAGCCAGCACGTTAGTACTGCGCCACGAGTTGCGCCCGTCGCCGGCGTTTGGGAAATCAGCAAGGCGTCATTGAGCTTCGCTGCCTCGTTATGCTTCAAATCGAACTTCGCTTTTTTCTGCGTACGTTTTGTCAGAGCCATTTCCCAGGTTGATTGAGTTTCTGCCGTCGTCGCCACGTGCTGCAATTCGTCAAGTAGCAACGCATGTAAGCCTTCAAAAACCGCATGACGCGGTTGGGCAGCCGCGGTTTTTGCGCTAGTCGCTTCGACAGCGATCAAACTAAGCAACCAGTCGACTTGATCATCAAGCGAAAGTTGCTCGTTCCCCGCCCGCGAACGGCAAATCTCTACTAGCTTGCACACTGTGTTTCCGCCAGCGGCATGAACCTCGCCCTCCCATTGAAGTAGTGCGTTGAGTCCCCTGGACTCACGTATCTTCGTCCGCAAATCCTCCCAAAGATTGCAGCCTTTGGTCGCTGTAGAACCGCTTCCGAAACCATATTTGGATTTGTCGAGCGCGACTATAACCATTGGTCTATTTTCAATAGGCAAACGAGTCGAGAGCAGTTGTTTTAGCGCCTCGCACTCGGCTGGGAAACTAGTCCACAAGATCAATGCGTACGGGGTAAAGCGCTTCAGCTTCATCGCGACAAGCTGTGCAGCGATCAAGTGGTACTGCTGGCCGTTGTTCGACAGAGCAGAAGCGGGCTCCAAGTGCAAATCGCAGATCACGAGCCGAATGTCGTCGAACAAATGTGTTGGCATGGACTGCGTTTCGCTCGGGTGCAGTAGTGGTAGACATCCTATCCCCAGCGCTGTGGCGGCTCCAACTATTCCGTCCAAGTGAGGTTTCTCGTCATCAATCGCGATGGCTCGAATTTTTGGTATCACTGCTACGTTCCTTTGCGTACGGGACCACCAAAGGTCATCGTAATGGTGGCGCCGTCGAAGGCGGGTGGGACGTCAAAAATATCTGTGTCACCGAACAACGCTTGCCCGCCAGAAAGCTCCATTACTAGATTGACGTAGTAAAGGCCGAGGCCCATGCCATCTGGTTTGCGCGTAACAAACGGCTGTACGAGCGACTCGGGCGTGTCGGTGAAGCCGGGTCCGTTGTCTGCAACGACTATCGCGCACGAACCGTCGGGCATCCGAGCCGCGTCTATGAAGACCGCGCGTTGCTCGAGCGGCGCTTCGCCACGCACTTCGGGGTAACGAACGCGAAGCCAATAGAACGAGTTGTCAAGAATGTTGTTAAGCACACCCAGTAGCAGGCTGTGTGACGCGCTTACGGTGAAGTCTGGAACATCCTCATCGAGGAATGGGCAAACCAACTGTACCTTGTGAAATTGGAAGCGAAGAATATTGAGGTCGCGGGCTTGGCGGATCAGAGATTTCGCGCTGAGATCGACACGTTCATTTCTTTTCAGCAACCCAGCGAAACCGTCAAACAACTTTGTCAAGGACGATGCCTGCTCAATGAGGCTCTCAACAGGGGTGCCTTTGACTAGCCCATCCTTCAAACCGCGTACACCTCGCTCCACCTCGTGAAATACGACCGCCAATCCAAGTCCAGAAAAACCGGCGCGAAGCATCGTCTCTTGGAACGAAACCAGCTCGGATTCGATTCGTCGAATGGTCGGCTCAAACTCTGCCAGCAAGCCACGTGATTCTGCAAGTTGTCTCAGCGCTTCGATGTCTGACTGAACCGGTCGCCGAGCCTGAGGAGCCTTGCCCATCACAATGCGTAGACGGTCTTTGTCGAGCTTTCTCTCTGACTCAAATGTTGTCAAAGCAGCTAAGACGACATTCTTAAACCGATTCAAGGCGTCCGTATCGACAAAGCCTTCCCGGTTGGTCTTCTCCTGTAAGGCGGTGCTGGTAGCTTGGTCTAAGTGAAGAGCCCCAACAACAATATTGCGGCTAATTCGCCTGTCAGGCGAATTCACGCGTCTCAAATCCAAGCCGAGCCAGTCGTCGCCCCGCTCGCCGTAGTTGTACACGCGCACCCCGTCTCGGTAGACACGAATCCCGCCACTTTCGTCCAAGAAGGTACGTATCAACTGAGTTTCCGGCATCCTAGCCAGTACTTCTTTATCGCGGTCAAAGACATAAAACTCGCCTTTGATTGGACCAATGCCAACCAGAAAATCGGCATCAAGAATTACCTTGCTCTCCCGCTTAACGGAGGAGTCACCAAGGATGTCTCGTTGCCGACCGGGAAGCAGGAGGCGCAGTTGAGCGGCTTCAGCATTGCGCCCCTCAAGTTGAACGTTCTTGAGTCCATTCACAAATTGGTAGTTCCACGAGAACAGCCCGTTAGCGTCGACCTCAAACTTGAACCGCCAAAGTGCGCGCTCCAATATGTCTTCGTAGCTGGGTATGCCTTTGAGATCATCGTCACGACCGGGGGCCGTCAAATCGACGGCGAAGTCTGCCGGCCCATCAAACGGCGAACAAATGGATGTCACCTGACGATACAACCGCCGTAACTCACCTCGCGACCAGTCCTGTTCGCGCAGGTCTTTCATCGTTACCTTGGTTCCGTGGCTGTCACCAAGAAATATTTGCGGTTCCCGTCTCATGATTTCGACGGATGTGTCAGAAAGGAAGGGCTTGCTTGCTTGTTCGCTCCAATTGATTCGAACCAAAGACTCAGTCATCTCCCCTTTTTTCCGTGTGACCAGCGTTATGCGCTCGCCAAGCTTATGAACTGCGAAGCGCCCCAGCCCCTTTTCACCGAGGGGAAGACGACCGCGCTCGCTTCGCTGGAGTGCATGCTTGGCTTTCAGCTTATGATCAGCGCCCGGCACCAACCAGATATCGCGAATGTCCTCGAACGACATACCGCATCCATCATCGCGTACGACGATGCGAGCTTCGTCGGTCCCCAACTTTTTTAGCTCTACAGTTACTTTTGTTGAATCGGCGTCATAGGCGTTCTTCACAAGCTCGAAAAGGGCAAGCCGCGCGTTGCCTATGAGTTGATCGCCAAGCAACACGAGGAGGCGAGCCTTCGGTCGGAAGGGGTGGCGTTCGGTAGTGCTCTGATATGCCAAGGGGTTTGCACCTATGTTGGATATTATCGGGCTGAGTTGCGTAGCCTCAACGCTCGTCGCAGTTTAGTGGAAACTCGCGACAGCGCGCTGAGTTACGCGACCGGATAATTAACCCGCCTACCGCAACCCCGCCACCAACTCATAACTCCGCTTGCGCGCCGCGTGGTCGTGCACTGCGCCTGCGATGATGAGTTCGTCTGCTCGGGTTTGGTTGATGATGGCGTCTAGTTTGGCGCGTACTGTGGCGGGGGAGCCTGCGGCGCTGACGGCGAGCATTTGTTCTACGCCTGCGCGTTCGGCGTCGGTCCATAGGCCGTCCATCGCGGGCACGGGTTTGGGCAGCGGGCCGCGGCGGCCGCGTTGCATGCCTAGGAAGCGTTGTTGAATCGACGTGAAGAGCACGTTCGCCTCAGCATCGGTGTCGGCGCAGATTACGTTCGCGGCGACGGCTGCATAGGGCTTGGTGAGCGCGCCGGGCAGGCCGTTTGGCTTGAATCGCGCGCGATAAATTTCCAGCGCTTGCATGAGCATCGCGGGCGCGAAGTGCGAGGCGAATGCGAACGGATAGCCTAGGTGCGCGGCGACTTGCGCGCTGTACAAACTGGAGCCGAGCAACCAGATCGGCACGTCGCAGCCGATGCCCGGAATGGCGCGCACGGGATTGTGCGCGTCGGCTGGCGGTTTGAAATATTGCGCGAGTTCTACGACGTCGCCGATGAAGTCGTCTTCGTGTTGCGTGGCGAGTGTGCGGCGCAACGCGCGCATGGTGAGCTGGTCGGTGCCCGGCGCGCGGCCGAGGCCGAGGTCGATGCGGCCGGGGTAGAGCGTGGCGAGCGTGCCGAATTGCTCGGCGATCACGAGCGGCGCGTGGTTGGGCAACATG
Organism: Casimicrobium sp.; assembly: GCA_040079845.1. Classification (GTDB taxonomy): domain Bacteria; phylum Pseudomonadota; class Gammaproteobacteria; order Burkholderiales; family Casimicrobiaceae; genus Casimicrobium. The sequence goes on from JBEBJR010000008.1 coordinate 165,486, forward strand.
ACGCCACCGGAGCCGACGCGAATGGTCTTGGTGCCCGCCGCGAGGTAACCAACGAGTACGGAGGTGGCGCTGCTGGCGACACCGTCCATGTTGTGATGTTCGGCGACCCAGAAGCGCTTGTAGCCGAGCGTTTCGGCATGTTGCGCGAGGTCGAGCGAGTTGTGCAGCGCCTCGGCCGCATTGCTGCCTTCGACGATGGGGGCGAGGTCGAGAATGGAGAACGGAATCATGGGGGGTATTGTCGCTGGATTGGCGCGAGAATGGGCGATGAATTCCCCCTCCCCGCTCGCCGGGGAGGGTTGGGGT
>JBEBJR010000054.1:0-9856 GCA_040079845.1 Casimicrobium sp.
AGGCGCGCTTCCATCCTACGATGGCCCCTTCGTCTAGCGGTTAGGACGCGGCCCTTTCACGGCTGAAACACGGGTTCGATTCCCGTAGGGGTCACCAAAATTGTGTCCGCCGACGTGCGGAGACGTCCAGTAAATGGCTGTTTTCCTTGCATTTTTGATGCTATAACGTCCGTAGCGATACGGCGAGGTGTCTCTGCATCCCCACATTCGGGGGGTATATTTGAGGGTATCTCGCTGATCCGGTTTGAGGAGATACCCTCATGGGACTGACGGCGGTAGCGATCAAGGCGGCGAAGGGCCGCGCCAAGCAATACAAGCTGACCGATTCTGACGGGCTGCATTTGCTCGTTCTGCCGTCTGGTGGGCGCTATTGGCGGATGAACTATCGCTACCTCGGTAAATACAAAACATTGGCATTCGGCATTTGGCCCGAAGTCGAGCTGGCCGATGCAAGGGCCAAGCGAGACGAGGCACGGCGATTGTTGGCACGGGGCATCGATCCGTCCGAGCAATTGAAGCAGGATAAGATCATAGCCAGTGTTGCCGCTGCAAACACGTTTCAGGCGGTCGCCGACGAATGGCTCGCCAAAATCGAACGTGAAGACCTGTCACCCGTCACCCTGAAAAAGAACCGTTGGCTCTTGAGCTTTGCCTACCCTGCACTCGGTCGCCGTCCGATTGACGACATATCTCCGCACGAATTGCTTGCCGTCCTCCGCACAGTCGAAGTGAGGGGCCGACACGAATCCGCCAAACGGATTCGCGCAACGTGCAGCCAAGTGTTCCGTTACGCGATTGCGACGGCGCGAGCTGACCGAGATGTAGCGGCTGACCTCAAGGGCGCGCTGACGGTCCCCAAGGTTACACACAGGGCGGCGATCACAACGCCTTTGGAAGCTGGAGGCTTGCTCAGAGCCATTCACGGATTTGAGGGCCATCCCGTGACCTGTGCGGCGCTCAAATTGCTCCCGCATGTCTTCGTGCGCCCCGGCGAGATTCGGTATGCCGAATGGGCCGATTTCGATCTCGACAAGGCCGTATGGACGATCCCGCCACACAAGACCAAAATGCGCCGCGCCCATTCGGTGCCGCTGTCGCGCCAAGCGCTCGACATCATCGCCGGGATTGAGACGGACGCAGCGCTAAGCCCCTTCCTGTTTCCCTCGCTACGTTCCGTTCGCCGTCCCATGTCGGAAAACACGATCAACGCAGCGCTGCGTCGAATGGGCTATGCTCAGGACGAAATGACCGGCCACGGCTTTCGCGCGATGGCCTCGACCCTGCTCAACGAAATGGGGAAATGGAACCCCGATGCGATTGAACGCCAGTTGGCCCATGCGGATAACAATGCGGTGCGGCGGGCCTATACGCGGGGTGAATACTGGAATGAGCGGGTTGCGATGATGCAGCATTGGTCTGACTATCTCGACCAGTTGCGTGATGGTGCCACTATCCTGACAGGGAGTTTTGGGAGCCGGTAAGGGCGCGCTATGCGCGTCGCCGATTTTGGATCAGGCTGCGAAGGCTGGCAACCGTCACCAACGTTGAAGTTCCCACCTTGACCGTTTCGACTTCGCCCGTCGCGATCAACTCGTAAAGTTTGGATCGCCCGATTCCGGTCAACTGGATCGCAATCGGAATACGCACCGAGAACGGCTCCAACGGCAAAGGCATCGTTGCAAACAGGGGCGGGGTCCGCTTGGCTGCAACTGGGTCGTTTCTTTTCGTCATGGCGCACTCCGTCAAATCAGGCTGGTGACTATCACCGGCTGCGATTATCGCCGAAATGCGCCAGCAAACGAACATGACAATTCTGCGCTCCCGCCGCATACTCCACGACATGGCACAAGCGGTTCTGGATGATGACCAGTGACGTGGATGGATGGCAGAGGAAGAATATTCGGAACGCTTACAGTGCCGCAATTTTCGCATGAAATTTGGAAGTCCGCAAAAATTTGCGGCACCAAGCCCGCGAGGTGCAACAATCCTGCCTCAATCCTTGTGTCACGAGCAGTTGGCACCTCGCCCCATTTTTTCGCACCTCGCGGGGTGCAAGGCTAAGCCGTTGGAAAACCACGAAACGACCGGGGAAAGATGGCCTCGCACATCGTCTCCCTTTATCCTGCCCTCGAAAATTCCGGCAATTTCTGCCGCCGAATGCCCTCCACACTGCGAAAATTTAAGGCGATGAAAGACGTCCACACAAGTCCGTCGCTGTATTCATATTGACGTGTGCCGATCCACGTCCGGTGGGCGTGATCGCGGGATATCGAGCGAAGGTTGATAGCCTGCAATCTACTCACAAATTCATACATGGATGCTCTCGGCTGGCCGCTTTCCTACCGGACGATGTCCGACCACGGAAATCCGCAAAAAAAAGCAATGCGACAGCGCATTCAGCATTGAAATCATTGAACTATCAGCCAAAAGCGCCGTAAGCGTTGTTCGCCCGACGGCGCATATTCTGTTGAGAATTCAATCGCCTATATCCCTAGCGACGGCGGCCCTTTTATCTGGCGATCAAATTCTGATTGAAACGGCGTCCGCTAACCTTCGCTACAGTTCGATTTAAGCAAGTAAAACTGAAAGTCCGGGCATGTCCACAACTGTTATTCGAGCGTAACGGCGACAGCCTGATAAATTCACCCAAGTTGACGTCAATGAAAGGCGAGCATTGGAGTAATCAACGCTTGAATCTCGACCACCAATCAGGGACACAGGACAACAATCGAAAAGGGGGTTCCGATTTAATGCGCTGGCTGGTGATGCCATTCCTTCGCTATGCGGATTTCAGAGGCCGGTCGGGCCGGAAGGAATTTTGGACATTTTTTGGGCTGAGTGTCGCGGTGATATTTTTAACCGTTATCGCGACAGGTTTATCAACTGACACTTCGACCGTGACGCAGCCGAAAACGCCCGGCGCAAACGCATCGCCTGCTGGGGCAATTGGTTATTTGTTCTGGTGGCTGGCTTCCATCGTGCCTTGGTTTGCGGTTCAAGTTCGCAGGCTTCACGATCAGGGGGGATCCGGCTGGCTAAGCCTTGTTAGCGTTGGCGGGTATGTAGCGGTCGGGTTTGGGGCGATGCTTCCGGCTGCACTTCTATTCGTTATTGGAATGGCCTTGATGGCACTTCCCGGCGAGAAAACTGAGAACCGCTTTGGACCGCCGATTGACGCGGTTGAAGATTATGAGACCGCAACCGTTGAGGAAGACTCACCGCCCGCCGAAGCAGGGCTTATTGATGTCGAAACGGTTGCCCCGACCTTCACTGAAAACCTGACCACGCCGGAAGCGCAATCGGATGTTGCAGAGCAGCAACGAGAAATGCAAGCGCCGGACACACTCATGATGGCTGATGCAGACTCATTTGGCAGCCAGAACTCAGCAAGGAACGCGCCAACGTCATCGGAGGATGCCATGCCCATTCATGTTCCAGATGATGTGCAGTCGCTAGACAACGGCAATTACCGATGCGGCGGGTTTATTTTTTACAGTCGGGAAGAGGCAGAATGGCATAGCCAACGGCGGGCATTAGCAATGGCAAGCATCGCCGCGATGCCTGCTGTATCACAGACGCAGTCCGACGGGACAGCTCTTGCTTTCAACGAGATTGAGGCAGGCATTCATTTTGGAAGGGATGGAAATTGCTATTATCGAGGAAATAGCTTTTGGACAATTGAAGAAGCTCGCGGTGCCCAATTTGCCGATTTACTGGCTCAGCAGGAACCAGACGACGCAAGCACTTCAACCGCGACCGTGCCAATTGAGAATGACGAACGGGAAGCTAATGAGGCTTCTGTAGGTGAAATGCCGTCTTACCTGCCTGCCGATGTCAAGCCTGCGGGCAATGGCAGATTTAGCTGTGGCGGCTACACATTTAATTCACTCGAACAGGCGCTGAGCTTTGCAAAACGGCGGAATGATCGTGTCGGACATTCGGAACGCTCGGTGTCTCCGTTATCCTTCGTTCCGATTCCGAAGCCTCCGCAGCCATCACCGGCGAACGAGAAGCGGTCGGGCTTCTTTGGCCTTGGGTCGTCTGTAAAGAAGCAGACCGTCGCAGAACACTGGGTTGCCACCCCCACGAATATGTCGGCGGGCGGCGTCCAGTTTGAAGGCTACCTTGTCTATTTCGGCACGCGCCCTAATCGCCAGCAATATGAGCGTCACCGCTCTTTGATTGACCCTAATCTTGACGTGTCGAATGGCCGCGATCCGCAAGGGCCCACTTTCTCATACTGGCCGAATTACAGTGAGCTTAGACCCGAAGCGCGACGCTCCTACCTCGAATGGTTGTCGTCCGGTCGCTGCGATCCCGATACCCCCATCGGCTACGTGTTCATATATTTCTACGGCCTCGAACGCCGTTTGGTGAAGGATCGTGCGGAATCCGACGCGCCCGCGATCATCGGCGAGTTGCGTCGGCTGCTGACAATTTATGGCGATAACCACTCCTTCAAGAACTATTGCTCGGCGCTGCTGGAAATGGGTGAGCTGCTGTTTGGCGATGTGCAAGACACCCCAACGCCAACATTAGATAACCGCTATAGCTGGGAATTGCCGATCCGATTGCGCGTTTACCTCGGCAAGAAGGTCGCGGCGGGGCAGACCCTCGATTCAAACGACGCCCTATGTTGGGCGCTAAGCCATCCGACGCTTTATCCGCGCACGCCCGTCACCCGATGTTTCGCGGAGTTCTGCGAGCTTTGGAAAATTCGCTTCGACGAGCAATTCCCGAAAGGTCTGACCGTCCGCGAACCCAAAACGCGATTGAACTTTCAATATCGTTCGGCCAGCTCAGAATTCAACGCGACGGCAACCGTTGATGACCTTCCCGATGTCGGAGCGATTAGCGGGCCGATTTCCAAGTTTGATTTGCTCTTGGGGTCGTGCAGCGATGAGCTTGATCCGCTGAGCCGGTTCCTCGGTCGCAATCCGGCGGAAAAGGACGCAGCGATTGCTGGCGCGCTTTTGCCTGAGCCACTTCGGGAGAATGGCGGGGAATCAACATTTGGTCAGTTTTCGCAATTTGTCGGAACTGCTTGTGCGCGGACTGGCTTTGCTGAAGTTGGCATTCCTGAAATCATGACAAAGCTCGGCTTTCCGGATTCCGGAAAGCCTGACGAGAGACGTTCATTACATTTGAAGCGGTTGGCGGAATTGTTCGACGCCGCCGGATTCGGCTTTGAGCCTGACAAGCGGTTCGGCCCTGCTCCAAGCCTCAGCGAAGATCTGAAACTGTGCGTATTCCCGGCCGAGCGAGGTGGTGCTGTCAACGCCAACAGGCCGGAATATCTGGCGGCAAGAACGATGGCGGAGATTGCGGCCTTGGCAGCTCGCGCTGACGATATCGTAGTGGATGCTGAAATCGCATCGATCACCGCTGATCTCGTTTCCTTCCCCGAAATTTCAGATTTGGACCGCGCGCGGTTGCGCGCTCATGCAATGGCGCTGCTGGCCAATCCGTCCAAACTGAAAGCCGCGACGAAGCGGCTGTGCGAGTTACCCGAAATGCAGCGGCAAGCTGCATTGGCCTCTGCTGTTCGTGCGGTCCTGGCCGACCAACGTATAACGCCAAGCGAAGTGCGCTTTCTTGAAGGGCTGTATAAGGCGCTGGGGCTACCCCAGGACGAAGTTTATTCACGGCTGCATAGCGGGGAAGTCGTAAGCAAACCGGCAAGCAAGTCGGCGCTCCCTTCCACATACAATTCGGGTCGCGAAGGCGCTGGCACCGAAATCGACCACGAGAAGCTGGCACGGCTCAAGGAGGAAACTTCGGCAGTTTCTTCAATGCTCGCGTCGATCTTTAAGGAAGAAGAAGCGCCCGCAAAGACCGCAGAAGAAAACCCTGCCGCCGAAGCGGAGTTCGCCGGACTAGACGCCGCGCATTCAATCCTTCTGCTTCGACTGACAGAAGCACCAATGGAAAGCGACGCATTCGAGGCTATTTGCCGCAATCACAAATTGTTGCCGAGTGGGGCAATCGAGACCATCAACGATTGGGCGTTCGATGCCGTCGATGATTATGCGATCGAGGAAGGCGAATTGATCTGTATCCAAGAACATCTGATCGAACCGATCAAAGCAATTAGAAAAGCGATATAACTGCAATGAACCCAATCAAGCCTCGCGAACGCGATACCGTTATTCAAGCCCTTGTCGCTGGTGTCGTCCCGCGTGTCGGCCTGCACCACATCCAAGTTGGTCGGGCTGCGGAAGTCGGGGCGCTTGTAAAGGATATTGACCGTATCGCCGATGGCGGGTCTTCCTGCCGCTTCATCATCGGTGAATATGGTGCGGGCAAAACCTTCTTTCTGAGCCTGATGCGACTAATTGCCTTGGAAAGGCGCTGTGTCACCATTCATGCCGACTTGGCACCTGATCGGAGAATCCATGCAACCGGCGGGCAGGCTCGTGGTCTCTATGCCGAAGCCGTGCGAAACATGGCGACGCGAACCAAGCAGGAAGGCGGTGCACTTCCTAGCGTTGTCGAGCGTTTCATTACCGAGTGCGTGAAGGAAGCGAGTGAACAAGGGCTAGACGTTGAGGCCGTTATCGACAAGCGGCTTGCTGCGCTGCAAGAGCTGGTTGGCGGACATGATTTCGCAACGGTGCTGAAAGCCTATTGGCAGGCTAGCGAGGACGGCAACGAGGCACTAAAGGCTTCGGCGCTACGATGGCTTCGGGCGGAATTCAGCACCAAGACCGAAGCCAGACAGGCGCTTGGTGTTCGTAACATTATTGACGATGCCGACGTGTATGACAGTCTTAAATTGCTGGCGCAGTTCGTCCGGCTTGCAGGCTATTCGGGGCTTGTAATCGTCTTCGATGAAATGGTGAACCTCTACAAGCTGCAAAGCGCGCAGGCTCGAAATCAGAATTATGAGCAAATTCTGCGGGTCGTGAACGATATGCTCCAAGGGAACTCCGAAGGTGTCGGCTTCATCTTCGGCGGAACTCCGGAATTTCTGATGGACAGCCGACGTGGCCTATTCAGCTATGAGGCGCTGCAATCTCGCCTCGCAGAAAACCAATTTGCCGGACAAGGTTTGATTGATATGTCCGGGCCTGTTATCCGGCTCCAATCCCTGTCGCCAGAGGAATTGCTGATCTTATTAGCGAATATTCGTTCAGTTTTCGCGCTGGGCGATCCGGCTCGCCATTTGGTACCGGACGAAGCACTCGCGGCATTCATGGCGCACTGCAACCAGCGTATCGGCGAAGCGTATTTCAGGACACCGCGCAACACGATCAAAGCGTTCGTCCAGCTCCTTTCCATCTTGGAACAGAATCCATCGGCTCAATGGTCCGAAATCATTGGATCGGTTTCCATCGATGAGGATGAGCCGGAAATCGAGCAAGGCGGCGATGCCGACGACGATGAACTCGCTTCGCTCACCCTCTGAGCCCGACGACGCATTTTCGCTATTGCATCCTGCTGTCCAAAAGTGGGTTCGGGATCAAGGGTGGACGAAACTGCGTGAGGTGCAGGAAAGAGCCATCCTACATCTGTCGAACAGCAACCGCGACCTTTTGATTTCTGCAACGACGGCAGCAGGAAAGACAGAAGCTGCATTTCTTCCACTCTTGGGGAAAACTGCCGCTCGGAATAACGCGGGCGTTTCGATCCTCTATGTTGCTCCGCTGAAAGCCCTCATAAACGACCAATTCAAGCGATTGGGTTCGTTGTGTGAGAAGCTGGAAACCTCGGTCGTCCGCTGGCATGGCGATGCGCCACAAGGCCCAAAAAACGCCACACTTAAAAAGCCGTCGGGCATTGTGCTTATTACGCCCGAGTCAATTGAAGCGATGCTTATTCGTCGTCCTGCTTCTGCTGAAGCACTTTTCGGCAAGCTCGACGCAATCATAGTCGATGAACTCCACGCATTTTTGCAAGACCCGCGCGGATTGCACTTATCCAGCTTGCTGCATCGCATTGAATTACTCAACGACCGACGCCCGCAGCGCATCGGTTTGTCGGCCACGGTGGGCGATCTCGAATATGCCGCAAAGTGGCTGAGCAGCACAGCCGAAGCGAATTCGGAAATCTTGGCTGTGGAAGGGAAAGGCCCGCCACTCAAATTGCAGGTTCGGGGCTACATTGATCCTCCTAAGGACGATGGCGACGAATCCGACTTGGGGGATGAAAATCCCGAAGACGCTTTGAGCCAGATTGCCGATCATGCCTTCGGCGTGTTGCGGGGCGACAACAACCTGATGTTTGCCGGGTCGCGGAGAAATGTCGAAGCATTGGCCGACCGGCTGAGGCAAAGGTCGGAGCGCGAGAGACTTCCGAACGAGTTTTTCCCGCATCACGGCAGCCTTTCACGCGAATTGCGCGAAGAGCTTGAAACGCGCTTGAAAGACAACCGGCTGCCAACGACCGCCATTGCTACGACCACACTTGAACTCGGCATCGATATTGGCTCCGTCCGTTCGGTCGCCCAATATGGGCCGCCGCGCTCGCTGTCCTCGCTTAAGCAACGCCTTGGACGCTCTGGCCGACGGGAAGGCGCAAGCGCAATTTTCCGTAACTATGTGCGCGAACGCTACATTGCCGACGATAGCGATCCGCTGGACACGTTGCGGCTACCCACGATTCAGGCGGTTGCGGCCATTCGGCTGCTACTTGATCGATTCGTCGAGCCACCGGAACCTGATGCGTCATTGTTTTCCGTATCGGTTCATCAAGTCCTGTCGTTAATCGCGGGGTCTGGTGGTGCGAAGGCGCAGACGCTGTATCGAGGGCTTTGCTGCCCCGGACCTTTTGCCCAAGTATCGCCAAGCGATTTTGCATCACTGCTGAAAGGGATGGCAAGCGGCGAAGAGCCGCTTTTGGAACAGGCACCAGATGGCACAATCATGCTCGGCCCTATGGGTGAACGAATTACGTCAAGCCGCGATTTCTATGCCAATTTCCAGTCGAACGAAGAATGGCGGATCGTCAATCAGGGCCGCACCCTTGGGACGATCCCGCTCATCAACGCTTTTGGCGTCGGGAGCATAGTTGGTTTTGCAGGTCGTCGGTGGCGGGTAACCGCCGTCGATGATCGCGCGAAAGTTGTGGACGTCATCGCTCATCCTGCGGGTCGCATACCCAAATTTGATCGCATTTCTGGCGAACCTGTCCACGACCGGCTCGCTCAGGAAATGCTGCGCGTTTTTGCTGCCGATGATGTTCCCGAGTATCTGGATGCCACCGCTCAACAATGCCTTATAGAAGGCCGCACCGCGTTTCGCCGATTGGGGCTTGGGAGCAACGCTTTTTTGCAAGGCGACAAAGATGTCCATGTGCTGACATGGCGCGGTTCAACGATCAACTCAGTGCTTGCCGTCCTGCTGACGTCAACGGGGATAGCGTGCGAAACATTCGATGTTGGCGTAACCGTAACCGGTGCGTCGCTGGATGACACCCGCGATGTGCTCGCATCTATCGGGGGGTGCCCGCCCATCGCGGAGTTGGGGCCGTTCGTGGAGAACCTTGTCATCGAGAAATTCGATGAATTCGTGCCTTCGGAACTGCTCCGTCAACATTGGGTAGCGAGGCACGCGAATCTCGCTTCGGAAATCACCGGACTGATACGGACGCTGACAAACACTTGATGCGAATTTTTCAAACTGACGGGGGTATATCTGAGGGTATAAGTTACCAACTCTCTGAGAAATCAACGTAACATCAATATCTTGAAAGACCTACGCGATTCCCGTAGGGTCACCATATTGGTGTGCACGGCACGCGGTTACGGTTGCTCGAGCCACCGCTTTCAGCTTTTGCGTTGCTTCAACAAAAGTTCCGCTACACCATAAGTCCGCTCATTATCGCCATCGATTGTAAATGCGCCGTCGGGCGTCAG
>JBEBJR010000033.1:0-52012 GCA_040079845.1 Casimicrobium sp.
GCTCGAAAACCCACAGCTCTGGACCGAAGCGTTCAAAGACGAAATCACCGCCCTCATCAAGCGCGGCGTAGAACTCGAATACGCCTACGCCGAAGACACCATGCCCCGTGGCGTACTCGGCCTCAACGCCACGCAATTCAAAGAGTACCTACGCTTCATCGCGAACCGTCGCTGCCAACAAATCGGCCTCGACCAACTGTTCGACAAAGCCGAAAACCCATTCCCATGGATGTCGGAAGTGATGGATCTCAAGAAAGAGAAAAACTTCTTTGAAACTCGGGTTACTGAGTATCAGACGGGTGGGGCGTTGAGTTGGGAGTAGTTTTAAACACTGGAGACAGCCGTGGGCATGTACGATTTACTCATTCGAGACACTCGTAGGCGCCAATCCGCAGTGGGCGGAGATCGAAGCTTGCTATCAAACGCGGAAAGCGACCGCGCCCGCCTAATTTTTAGCGGCCCTTTTCGACGACTACAACAGAAGACCCAAGTTTTTCCACTCGAGCGAAATGCTCAAGTTCGGACGCGACTGACTCACTCGATTGAGGTCGCGCAAATAGGACGGTACATTTCGCAGTTAGTCGCGGAGGACGCTGCGGCAAGTAGCCTATTTGCAGCTTTAAATCCGGTTTTTCCAACGTTTGTAGAGACAGCATGTCTCATGCACGACATCGGAAACCCACCATTCGGTCACTTCGGTGAATCCGCAATTCGACGCTGGTTTAACAACAACGCCTCTAGCATGTTCCAACTCTCACACGCAGACTTAGGAACAGAGTGTGGTACTGCGTTTTCTCACTTTTCTGTGAACCTGCAGCCAGACTTCACTTACTTTGACGGGAATTGTCAAGGGTTTCGAATCGTTTCGCGCTTGCAATCCGAGACCGACGGATTTGGCCTGAACCAAACTTTCACGCAGATGGCGACATTTCTGAAATATGTTTGTTCTACAAGTGACATTTCACGCGGCTCGGACAACAAATTTTCCGGCGTCAAGTTTGCGCACAAAGCCGGTTACTTTGTATCCGAAGAAGATATCGCCACTCAGATGTGGGAGGCTGTCAACCTCAAACCCCATCGTCGCTTTCCACTCGCGTACATCATGGAGGCGGCTGATGACATTGCGTACTGCCTCAGCGACATAGAAGATGCCATCGAAAAGCGCGTGGCGTCATTTCAGACATTCCGTGAATATCTAGTGGCCAATGCACCCAATGATCCCACTACGTTAAATAATATTTTGGCAAAAACATCAGAAAGTAATGACGTCGCCAATTTGCTCACGTTCAAGACGACGCTCACTAATTTATTGTGCGCGGCGGTTGCGAAGACGTATGTGTCGAAACACACGGCTGTGTATAACGGCGAGGCTTGTTCCCTTTTGGAGGAGTGCCCCGACGAAACGTTGACAGGTATTCTTAATCTAGCGAAAGACTTTGCTAGAGCGAAGATATACAACACGGCTTCAATTCGGTCTTTAGAGTTAACAGGCTTCAAAGCAATTTCGGGCATTCTCGATCACTTCAGACCGCTGCTGGAATTGTCGCGCGGAGACTTCGACCAACTACTGAACGGGAGATCAAACACGATAAACGGACGGTCCCTAAGCGTTGAAGCGCATCTGATGTGTCTTTTTCCGCGCAAGCACGTTCGAGTTTACCGAGAAGCGGTGACGTCCATCGGAGGTCTACCCAAAGACAGAGCCCGCGAATGGTTTCATCGGTGCCACCTGCTCACGGATTGTGTATCCGGCATGACTGATGGATTCGCGTTGGAGACTTACCAACAACTGCAAGGAATACGGATTGACCAAAGGTAACGCTGAGTGGAACATTTTGAACAACACCCCATTAGAACGCTCGAGACTATTCGCGACGCGAATCCACGTCTGTCATCCTTCGAGTTTGCGAAGTACGTATACCGCCCGCAATCGAGGCGTGATGAAAGGAAAACTTTCAGCGTCGATGCCCAGGTTGTATCGGATGATTGGTTAACGAACGAAATAGCGTCTCTAGCGCCAACCGAGGAACTAGCGCTGCAGTCGCGCGTAAAACTACACGACGGGAGTTACTTGCACATACCGATGATTGACTTCATTGCCTCGTCTGCAGATCAATCCTTGGCCGTCGGAGAATGGGTCGACAGAGCCGTGTTTCTACATATCGACATATACGCAACTGGGCGATCATTTCATGGCTATGGCTTGCGGCTGTTGACGGATCAGGATTGGCAGCAGTTTATGGGCCAGCTGTTGCTCGCCAACTTCCCAGGCGACCCACCCGTGGTCGATACGCGGTGGATTGGCCATCGACTTGTTGCAGGTTACGGTGCATTGCGCTGGAGTCGCAACACAAACGTGTACAGGCAACTACCAAAAAAATTGGCATCTCTCGGAGACTTCTACGGGAGATCACTCGTGCCCAGCACTATCGAAGCAAACGACGTAGCAAGGTAGGGCGGATACGCGAAGCGTGATCCGCCTCTCGTGGCCCCCACACCAACGCTTTCTTCGCTGCCCGCGCTGCCGTAGCCCGGATTAGCGAGGGCGGGCGCGCATCACAAGGCTTACCCTCGTCGCATTCGAAAACGTAGTTCGTTCGGCAATTGCCATTCTTCGGAATTACTGCTCAACCAGTCCTACCCACGCAAGTGGGATGCAAAAAACGGCTCTTCAACTACGATATCTCCACAAATCTGAGTCGGAGCGTTTTGGGTTGCGTAACCAAACGGACTGGTCATCGTTTCGAAACAACAACGACTCAACAAAAGGTAGAGAAATGAATGTTTTTTCGCTTCAAAATTTGGTTCTCGTTGTTTGTCTCTGGCTGTGCAATTCGGCGCTCGCGTTTCAACTTTCTCCTGAAGGCACCGCAGCCGAGCGAAGAGAAGCGAAACGCTGGGGAGTGACGATACGTGCGCAAATTTTCGTTGCAGAAAAGGCGCTCCACAACTTCGCGGCTCCTGTGCACGAGACATTAACTCAATTGATCTTCGGCTGCGCGGGCAACTGGACCGATTGCGCCGATCCCGATCTCGAATGGGCCGGGCCGTATGTAATCGCCGGTGTGAGATGGAACGATGATCCCGTCTTTCAGTTGAAGTCCGGTGAAGCGAAAGGACTTTCCTGCAAGGTGGGCGACACAATTAGCTTCGTTACACAAACCACATGTTGGATTGAATTGTTTCGTGACGCGGAGCGGAAAAGCCAGCTCGATCCCTCTTACTTCTTGAAGCCTGGATCCGGCAATTACCTATCGCGATCCCATTTCGGTGATATGCAGTTCCTCCACGCGATGGCCGCTACAGAGGGAGAAACGCCCGCCGAGACCGTTGCAAAAATTTTGATGTGGGCGGAATTCACGTGGGGCATCACGACGGGCAAATACGGGCTTGAAACCGGCCTCAAGACGATAACGATTCCGCAATGGCAGGATCACTTTTCTAACGGCCAGAATGTGCAAGATCTGCTAACACTCGGGCGACCGTGGCTGCGTGGGCACGTTCGTGAAGTTGCATTCGGCAGTCTGCTGCATGTAGTTCAAGACAGTTTCGCGGAAGGCCATGTTCAACGCAGAGAACCTGTGCTTGGCCAGGTGTGCGCTGGTGGTACGTCACCTGCATTCGGGTCAATTGTCGAGTTTCACTCGTACGCGAACCAAGATCATGAAAAACACAAAGACGCTGACTCAGCCGATGCGTCACAAAAGCACAGACGCCTCATCAAACCCGACGTGGTAGACGCTGGACAGAGACTTCGCCTGTTACAGAGTCGGGGCGCATCTTGGGATGAAGTACGTGAGTACCTTGCGGATTGCGTATTCCGGTTCGACTCTGGAGCGGTGCCTGCCAGTGCCGGTGACTCCTTTGCCAAATAGCGCCGTAGCCCGGATTAGGCGCGCGCCGAACGCTCTTTGTTTCCATTCCACGTCTCGCGCATTTGTCGTGATCCGGAGATCGTGCAGCGGATCTATGGCACGGATGTACATGGCGTAACTGTGGCGTAATTGGGTTCAGACACTAGTTGCGCCAAGCCCGGCCCCAACACCACGCGCTACCTGAATCTCCCGAATACAGCTTTTCTGCTCCATAGACTAACGGGCCGTCGTTTTAAGTACTTTTTTCATACTATCGACTTCCTATAAAATTGGCATGCAATGACCGCCTGGGAGTCGCTTTAGCCGAAAAGCCATGGCACGCCTTGTCTTTACGGCGCAGTTACAGGGCCCTCTGATCAATCGCCCCCGCCCTCTTATACGCTTCGCGCCAAATCGCCGCTATGAAAAATCACTCGTGCGTTCCAGCTCACTTGCTCGCCGCCCTGCTCTTGCTGTGCGCCCCGTTCTCTCACGCCCAACTGCGCATCACAGCCGTCGACGAGGCGCTGTCGACCATGACGGAAACCCCTGCGGGTGACACGCTGCTTGAAGGCAGCCACGTGATCGTTGCGCCCGCTGGCGGACAAAGCAAGCTCTTCGGCACTATCGGCATGGTGGGCGGCGCGCTCGGCGCGTTGCTCGGCTCGGCCATCGACAACGCACAAGCACAGACCGCAGCAAAAGGCAGCACGGCAACCGTCGCGGATGCGCTGAAGCTCAAGTGGTTCAACGAGATGAACGCGGCCCTCGGCAAGCTCGCCAGCGACAACCCAGACAAATACAAGATCACCGTCGGAACGTCTGACGAACCGGGCGCGAAGGTGCGCGTTTTCGCACGGCTAACGCCGCAGAAAGCGGAAGGCCAATTCTCAGTGTCCATCGGCGTAAAAACACGTTTCCCGGGCCCGGAAGACAAAGAGATTCGCCGCGACTACGCGTACCCGCTCTTTCCGAATCGCGCGCTCGTGGGCGAAGGAAGCTTGACGTCACCGGGGCCAACCTCTTTGCGCGAGTCGTCCGTCACGGCCATTAACCGCCTCGCACCGTTGATCGCGCGCGACGTGAGCGGCGCGCTGCAATCGGTAATCAGCGCAGAAACGCTTCCCGCGATTACGCTGCGCCTCCCGAACACCGAGCAGCCGACGAAGTATTTCTTAGTGGAAGAAACAGACGACGTCTATGTCGTCGTTCCTAATTTCAGAGATCGGCCCGCGCGCTTCTACTGGATCATGCTGGACAAGGCGCATGTGAAGAAGGAAGGCTAGATTGGGCAGCGTATGCGAACGAGGGCGCCCGCCAAATCGCCGCGCGACGCGCATCACTACATCGCACGTCTGCGAACTTACTTACCTGTCGCAGATGGACATTTCCTAGCAAGCAGCGCGCGATCAATCGCTTGTACCTCGCCCTTCAGTCGTGATACCTCCACTTCAACCGCGTAAGAATTGGTCAACAGTAGCGAAAACATTCCGTGCACGACGAGACCAGCACCGATCGCAATCGCATCTCGTGTAGCTCTCGATTGCTGGTCGCCGGATGCGGCCTCCAGCGTTGAAACCACGCGCGCCCGGTCAGCGTCCAGCGCCGGGCAATCCATCGATCGGTAAATTTCGTCAGATACACTTGCTGTCGGAATTGAACTAGGCGCCGACGCGCATGCAGTCAGTAACGACACAAGCGCGAGCAGAGATAACTGATAAGAAAAGGATCGTTTCATGCGAAGTACGTGGGTCAATGTAGTTGCGATTGTATGGGTCAGTGCGCTGTGCTCCGGTTGTGCGCCGGAAATTGTTCGGAGCTCGATTCCGTACGTTCAAAAAGCCGGTTCGACTGAGTACATTCAACTCACTCAGTCGTTGACGGTGCCGAACTGGTCAGGCGCGGGCAACAAGATATTCGTGGGCACGCGCTGGGCGCTTGCGGGGGAGGTCTCGCATGGTCGCGTGTACCGTTCTAGAGATTCAGTTTTCTTTTTGCAGGGCGCGAATTCGCACGAAGCGTATCTCGTGATCAAAGACAACAAGCTCGTTGGGTTTTACTTGCCCGGCGAGAAGTCTTGGTCGCCGCTTGAGCCCGCATTGAGCATCGAATTTAGTGTCAAATAATTTTCAACAGGAGAACTTCATGAAAAATACCCGTCGTGTCTTTTTGGCACTTTGCATCGTTGCCGTCGCAGGCTGCGCCTCAGGACCCAAGTTTTCTGAGATGCAATCAAAAATGCCAACGATGAAGGCAGGCGAAGGCCGCATTTACGTCTACCGCGATTCGGTGTTTGGCGCAGCTGTGGTGCCAGCGGTTTACGTCAATGGCGTGGAGTCTGGCCGCTCGTTGGCAAATTCATTTTTCTACGTTGACCGCGCTCCGGGCGAGTACAAGATTTCTGCGACGACAGAGGTCGAAAAGAGCGTGAGTTTCGCGTTGGCCGCGGGTGAGTCGAAGTACGTGAAAGTTTCGATTGGTATGGGTCTCTTCGCTGGTCGTCCCAATTTTGAACTCGTGAACGAAGCTGGCGCGCGCACCGCGCTGCAATCGCTGTCTTACTCAGGTAAGTAATGCGGTGGTTGAAAATACTCCTCGCCATGTTGTGCGTGGCGGGAGTAGTGCAATGGTGGCAAACCGGTGGTTTGCTCTGGCTGGGCGCAGCGCTGGTCGCGCTGGTCGTGTTCGTTCTAATTGGACGACGGCCACGTCCGTCGTGATCCGGCGCGGATGCGCGGCGCGTCATCCACCATCCGCTGCGACCGGTTACCTACGCCGTCACGACCGGCCAGTCAGCGATCGCCGCCTTAACAGCTTTATTGCCTCAGCGACCAGCGGGCGGCGCTTTGATCCACGTTTATCTGTTTATCGACAAATTCACTTTTTCGCCGCTAACGACCACCCGCTGGTCGTTAGCGCTAAAAAGCTGATATTTAGTAGATGACCACAAAACCCAACCGTTGCGCCCCGCGCTACGGCGCGTAGTTTGTCCCGCACTTCGCGTTGAGATACGCGCGAATGAGTGTCCATGTATTTCTTGGCGGTGTGCCGGTGATGGCGCTGTTGGTGACTTGTGCACCGGTGAAGCCTAGCGCGGCGCGCGCGTGAATGACCATGTCGCTCGCGGCCTCAATGTCGCCGTCGCCGTCGGCGTCGAGGCAACCCAAGCCCGCGAACGCGGTGAGCGCGGTGGGGCCCCCCGAGAGACTGCCCCCTGCTCCGAGCGTGCAGGTCAGCGTGGCCGTTTTGGCGCCCGTGCTGGTGGCGGTCACGCGTATCGGGAGGTTCAGCGCTTGCGACGCGGCCAGCGCAACGGGAAACGTGATGGCGGGACTGAACGCGAACATAGCGGCGTGAGTGCCAGAGAACGTGCAGTTGGTGACGGTGCCGGTATCGACGGAGGTGTTGGTGAGCACGACGTTCAAGGTGTCGGACGGTGTGTTGATCGTGACGCCGCCGAACGGCAACGCCGACGTTTGCGTCACGACGTACGGCGGCACACAGCCCGCGCTCCACGGCGTCGATCCGGTGGCTGCGTCCCACGCGGTGTTGATCGATGGGCTCAGGCGGTTGAAACACAGCCCCGACCCGCCAGGCAGCAGCGCGTTGACCGGCGATGGCACCGCAGGCACCGGGCCAGTGAGCTGGTTCTGTTCAACGCGAAAATATTGCAATTGCGAGAGCCCGGCGAGCGACGGCAGCACGCCGATCAGCTGGTTGTTGAAGACCGAAAAATCTTGCAACGCCGTCAAGCCGCTGAGGGTCGGAATCGAGCCCGTCAACTGGTTGTTGTACGCGACGAAGTTACGCAGTTGCGTGAACGACGCGAGCGCCGGGATACCACCCGTGAGTTGGTTGTTCGCCAAGAAAACGTCACGCAGGCCAGTCAGTCCGCTAAAGGTCGGAATCGATCCTGTCAACGAGTTGGTGTCCGCACCGAAGCGTTGCAACGCCGGGTAGCCGCTCATCGACGGAATGGTTCCCGTGAGATTGTTGCTGCCGACTAAGTAGGTTTGCAGCGCGTTAAGTCCGGCATACGTCGAGATCGAGCCGGTGAGTTGATTGCCGTTGACGTTAAACGACTGTAGCGCGACCAGACCGCTGAGGGAAGGCAGCGCGCCGCTGAGTTGGTTGCCGTAAAGATGAAATGTTTGCAACGCGGTCATTCCGGTCAGCAACGGAATCGAGCCGCCGATCTTGTTGTCGTTGATGATGAGCGTTTGTAGCGCGGTCAAATTCTTGAGCGTTGACGGCAGCGTGCCCACCAGATTGTTGCCGGGCAATGTGATGCCAATGACGTTGGCGTTGCCGCCGTTGCAGGTGATGCCAGCCCATGTACATTCGGTACCCGCACCGCCGTTCCAGTTCGTTTTATTGAACCAGTTTGCGCCCGCTGTACTCGTATAGAGGGCGGTTAGAACGTTGCGTTCGGTGGCGCTGATGGCGTGACTTGGCGTGGCCAACGATGCGACGCCGAGCGCGGCCATCACCGCGAGCGACGTCGCGAACCGAGAGGACGCCAATTGCAGCATCGCGAGGGTGTTCATGAATGCTCCGGATGACGCGTGTTGGATGCGGTTTTTCATGGTCTACGGCGCGTAGTTGGTGTTGCAACGCGAGTTCAAATACGCGCGGATGAGCGGCCACGTGTTTCGCGGGGGCGAGCCGATGATGGCACCGTTGGTGACCGCCGTTCCAGTCAGCCCGCGCGCAGCGCGTTCGAGCATCAACACGTCCGTGTGCGCGAGAATTTTTCCGTCGCCGTCTGCGTCCAGACAGCCGCGATCAGTGGACGCGGTGAGATCCGTCGGGCCGCTCATCTGCACACCGACGGCGGGCGTGCAAACGACGCTCGCCGATTTTTCGCCCGGACTCGCGGCGGTGATGCGCACTGGCAGGTTCACCGAAGCGCCATTGGGCGGTACGACCAGCGGGAAGGTTGGCGTGGGGTTGAACGCAAAATCAGTTGCGTCGACGCCGGTGATACTGCAACTCAGAACCGAGGCAGCAGTGGTCGTGGGGTTCATCAATACAACGTTGAGATTCGGCGACGGTACGCTCACGGCGACCGTGCCAAACGCGAGGCTAGCGGTTTGGTTGATGCTCGCGGCGTTCGCCGTCAGCGCTGTCGGACCGCCGGACAAGCTGCCGGGCGCAACGGGCGTGCAGGTGATCGTCGCCGCCTTCGAGCCGATGGTCGAAGCGAGCACGCTCACCGAGAAATTGATGGTCTGCCCTGCGGTCATCTGCACCGGGAAACTTGGCGGCGGCGAGAACGCGAAATCGGCCGCGTTCGCGCCACCAAAAACGCAATTCTGAATCGCGCCGGCCGCGGCCGGGCTGTTGGCGAAATTGAGGTTCAACGCGACGGAGGGCACGCCGATGAATACGGTGCCGAACGCAAGCGCGCTGCTCTGCGTGATGCTTGATACCGGCGGCGGATCAGCCGTAGCGGTCATCGAGGTTGGCCCGCCGGTGATTACGCTTTGCGCAGCAGGCACGCAGGTCACCGTGGCCGATTTCGCGCCGGTGCTGGTGGCCAAAATATTCACTGCGATGTTGCGCGTTGCGCCAGTACCGATGAACATCGGAAAGTTTGGCGCAGGATTGAATGCAAATTCGCTCGCGTTCGCGCCGCCGATTGTGCAGCTCGCGACTTGCGCGGTGACGGCCGACGAATTAGTGAGCGCAACGTTGAGGTTGGGCGACGGGATGCCGACGTTGACCGTATTGAACGCAAGCGCTGCGGTTTGTGTCAGTGTCGGCACTGGCGCGTTGGCGATGAGGGCCGTGGGTCCGCCGGAGAGGGTTCCAAACGGAGAAAGCGTGCACGTGAGCGCAGCCGATTTAGCGCCGATACCAGTCGCAAGCGGGTACACAGAAATGTTCACCGACTGACCGCCGCCCAGCGCAATCGGAAACGTCGGTGCGGGCGCTTCATACAAGAACTCGGAGGCGTTGGTTCCGCTGAACGCACAGCTGACAATTGACCCGGCGTTAGCGGAAGTGTTGGTCAACACGACGTCTTGCGCAGCGCCCGGCGTGGCCACGCTGACGACGCCAAAATCCAAGCTCGAGGTTTGCGAGACGGTGAACGGCGCACCGCACCCGACGCTCCACGGTGTCGAGCCGGTGGCCAGATCCCACGCAGCGTTCGCCGAGGGCGTGAGCGGGTTAGCGCAGAGTCGCGAGCCACCCGGATCGAGCAAATTCGTGGGCGTAGGCACGGCAGGCGCAGCACCGGTGAGCGCGTTGTCTTGCACACGAAAACCGCGCAAGGCGCCCACGCCTGCAAGCGACGGAATCGCGCCCGTGAGCTGGTTCGCGCTGACGTCAAATTGGCGCAGCGCGGGCACGTTAACGAACGCGGGAATCGATCCGGAAAGCTGGTTGCCGTAGACGTAGAAAGATTCCAGCGCGGTCAAGTCGTCGAGCGCGGGTAGCGTGCCGGTGAGCATATTGCCGTACGCGTAGAACACGACGAGTTGGGTGAGCCCGGCGAGTGACGGCAATGCACCAGAAAATTGGTTGCGATCCGCGTAGAAGTATTGAAGCTGCGTTAAACCCGCGAGCGACGGCATGGAGCCGGTGAGCAGGTTGTTGTAGAGGGTGACGTAGCTCAGTCCCGGGGCGCCGGACAGCGCGGGCACGGAACCGCTGAACTGATTGTTGTGCATCCCGAGGCTCACCAACTGCGTCATACCGCTGAACGACGGAATGCTGCCCGTCAGCTGGTTGTTGCTCACGGAGAGCGTGCGCAACTGCGTCAAATCGTTCAGCGTCGCGGGCAGCGAGCCTGTCAGGTTGTTGGCCGACAGGTTTAGCGCCGTCACGTTGACATCACCCGGCGCGCAGACGACGCCTGCCCACGTGCATTCAGATCCGGCGATGCCATTCCAGCCTGCGCTATTGCCCCACGACGCGCCGTTGGTGCTCGCGTAGAGCGCTAACAGCACTGCGCGCTCACTCGCCGGGATCGCGGCGTGCGCGACTGAAAAAAACGCGCTGAGCGCCAGCGCGGCCCAACGAAAGCTTCGACAAAGCGCACTGAAAAGCGCGGGCGACACTGTGCTACTCGCGACGTTGCGCGTCGTTGCGACCAAGACTGTGTTCATGAATTCCCCGTAGTCGTTTCGATATTGGCTGGGCTTGGCGCGAACGGTTGCTGCATACCAGAGGCATCACGCCGCCCATGGTAGCGAATCGACCGAACCACGGCAAATATGCCGCGTTACGGCCCCACACTCATCGCGCAGTGCGTAACCAGATAACTGCGTATTGCACTCCACGTCTTGCGCGGCGCGGCTACGGGAAACGTGATCCCGCCGGTGACTGCGGTGCCGGTGAGACCGAGCATGACGCGGGTCATGACGAGGCCGTCGACGGTGGCCGTGGTGAGCCCGTCGCCGTCGATGTCAGGCGTGCAGTTGCGTGCGCCGGAGGGACCGGGGTTGAGGCGAGCGACGCAGAACGTATAGGGTGAGGTGCCGGTGCTCCGGCAGTACCCTGCCATCAATATCTTGCCGTCGGGTTGCAATCGCATTGCCTGTACCACCTGGACACTCGCAGCAATCGAAAGAGTGACAAAGCCGTCGGCGGTTGACGGCGACGGCCCGTCAAAGGTCTTGTCGGCGAATCCGTCGCCGTTGAGGCGTGAGATTTTGAACGGCGGACCAGCCGCAAAAATACGGCCATCGAAGGCAACAGCTCCTTGCAGCGCGGATGGGACCTGGATGCCGCTGTCTGCGACTCCGGGCCCGTAAAGGCTACTTGTCAGGTTGCCGCCGAACGATGCATCCAGCACGCCATCAGGCGTCGTGCGTACTACGCAGGTCACGGTGCCACAGGTACCCGCCAGCACGATGCTGTCGTCCGCCTGAAAGGCAATGGATGTAGCAGTGTTTGGGAATCCGGAGCCACCCATCTCGAGTAAGACTTTGCCATTGCCAGTGCCGCTCGCGCCGTCAAAGGTAGAGTCAAACGTTCCGCTCGCGTTGAGCTGCACCAGCCAAAACATCGCAGCCCCATTCGCACAGCGGCCCGCCAGCAGAATTTTGCCGTTGGTGCGCAGGGCAACGGCTTGCGCGCGTTCCGGCACAGCCGTGTTTGTGCCGATACGCGGGATCAGAAATCGGCCGTTGGCCGGCGACACCGGAGGCGGACCATCGAAGGCGGTATCAAAGTCGCCGCTTGTCGTGAGCCGTGCAACGCAAAATTGTGACCGCGAGTTACCCGTGCCATCGTCGCAATAGCCCGCGAGCACGATCATGCCGTCGGCCTGCAACGCCATTGCCGTGAGCGTATCCGTCGACGTGCCGATGGTGAGCGCGAAGTGTCCGGCGCTCGTGCCACCGATTCCGGTGAAGCTTGCGTCGAAAGAGCCGTTGTCGTTGAGCCGTGCGATACAAAATTTGCCGGAGCACGTCCCAGCCACCAAGATCTTGCCGTCTGGCTGCACGGCCACGGCATCGGCACCCGCGCTTAGCGAGGCCGCGACCGTCATCAAAAACTTTCCATTGCCCGGCGTGCCGGGACCGTCGAAACTGGTATCGACGGAGCCGTCTGGATTTAACCGCGCCATGCAAAAGAAGTTGCCGAGTGCGCCGTCGCACTTGCCCGCGAGGACGATCTTGCCATCGGATTGCAGCGCCATCGCGTTGGCGCGGTCATCGTTGTTGCTGCCGACCACCAGCGCGGGCACGAATCCGTTCGTCGCGCCAAACGTGGTATCAAACGTTCCGGCAATTTGGGCATTCGCGGCGCTGACGCACGCGAGGGCGAGTCCGACGCTCAACCCGTAGAACGACATGGCGCGGGACAGTGAGAAAGTGTTCATGGCATTCGCGCTTGACAGAGTGGAGGCAAGGGAAAAGACGTTTTTGGCGCGTGGACGACGCCAGAGAGCGCCTAGGGCGCAGCGCGCACCGCAGGCGCCGCCGCGTTCATGCGCTATTGGCTTTTTACTGCCAACGACCTCCTTACCGTCGTTAGCGGCTGTTTTCACGGTATGTCGATATTCTCAATATTCGGCCTGTAACAACCGCCGGACCGTCATTACAGCAAAAAAGATGAAGCCCCCTGCGCAGCCGTGACGCTATGCTCGATTCATACAAACTCGCGACCGCAACAAACATGACCAAACCGTTCAGCCAAGCCTGCGAAAACAACAAGCACCCGATCCTTGCGCGCCTGCACAACGTGTTCGCCGCGGGCGAAACGGTGCTCGAAATCGGCTCGCGCACGGCGCAGCACGTTGAATTTTTCGCGGAGATGATGCCGAACGTTCGCTGGCAACCCAGCGATATCGCGGAGAACATGCCGATCCTCGTCGAGGCCCTCGCCGAGTGCAGGTTAGGGAACATCGCGCCGCCAGTGATGCTCGACGTTACGATGAACCCGTGGCCACTTGACGCGATGGTCGCGAACACGTTCGACGGCGTGTTCAGCGCCAACACGCTGCACATCATGCCGGCGTCTGCCGTGGAACATTTCTTCGCGGGCCTCGGCAAAGCGCTGGCCGCCAATGGTCGTCTGTGCGTTTACGGCCCATTCAAATACAACGGCGAATTCACGACGCAAAGCAACGCCGATTTCGATGCGTCACTCAAGGCGCAATACCCGTTCAGCGGCCTCCGGGATTTTGAATGGGTCGATTCACTAGCGCAGGCGCAAGGTCTATCGCTTGTGAGTGATTTCGCTATGCCCGCGAACAATCAGATGGTGGTGTGGCAGCGATAGCGCAACCGCGCGACAGCTCCTACGCGTTCGGGTAGCGCGAAGCACAATGTCTTGTCCTACAGTAACCACTCCTGAATGAATGATAAGGAGACTCACTATGCACTCAATTTTCCGTTTACTTGCCCCAAGTGTGATGGTAGTGCTGCTCACGGGATGCGGCGCGAATTTCAATGCAATTCATTACCGCCACGAAACTGCCGCAGTCACACCGACCACCTCCGTCGACGCGAAGCAGCGATTTCTGATTTCAAATCAACGTAGCGCGTCAGGAAAAAATGGGGAGGCAACAAAGCAGGTTCTGTGCGCGGAGCCTAGTCCTGACACGTTGTCCGTACTAAGTTCCGCGATGACTGGAACTTTTGGGCTTGACAGAGTTTTAGGCGGGTCAAAAGACGTTTCCGCGTCACTTTCAGCCGCACTGTCGCGCGCCGAGTCTGGTGCGTCGATCGGACTGCGCACGCAAACTATCCAGCTGCTGCGCGACGGTATGTATCGCCTGTGTGAGGCATACGCGTCCGGAGCGCTTGACGACACGGGATTCGCTAACCTTCAGCAGCGCTACCAAACAGTCATGTTGGCACTGCTGTCGATCGAACAACTGACGGGAACGGTGAGCCCGCGCGCCGTTTCATTGGGTGGGAAATCGGCGGCGGAAACGGCTGACGCTCTCGCGACTTTGCAAGAAAAATATGCTGAAGCCATAAAAGAAAAGGCTGCGGCAGATGAAGCGTTGAGTCAAAAGAAGACTGAATTAGCCGCAGCAAAACAGTCCGAAGACACCGCGTTAAAGGCGGTCAACGCTTGCGCTGCCCCCTGTGCGAACAAAGCCGATTTGGACACTGCGCTTGCATCCGCGAAAACCAAATCTGCTGCGGCGGAGACCGCAGTGGCGTCTGCGCAGACCGACGCCAATATTGCGAAATCCACGGTGGACTACTTTGCGAAAGCGGTCAGCGTCAAGGGCAATCTTTTGAAAACCAGCGCGTCGTCGTTGTCGAGCGTTTCGTCCGAAAGCCCAAGCGCCGGAAATCAGGCGGTCATGACCAGTGACGTGGCGGAATCCATTGCGACACGCGTTCGCCAAATCGCGTTTGGCGCAATGTTGTCAACACACGCATTCGAAAAATGTTTTGACGCCACGGAATGGTTAAAAGCTAGCCATGCAAACGACAAAGTGGTGTTCGATCAACTGAAACTCTTGTGCAATTACGCTGTGGCCGCGCTGGCTGTCGGTGCCGGGAATGACGCCAGCTCGACGGAGATCAGTCCGGCTACGGTGAATTCAGCGAAATCAAGTTCAGGCGACAAAACTTCTCCGTCAAAGACAAGCACTGCGCTCGACCCTCGCACGAAGACCGAAGCAGCGGCTCGCGACGGCGCATCGTCAATGGTTATCCGCAAACGTGGCGCAGAGTTAAACATTCAGGGCCTGTTGTCAACGGACGGTGCAACACAGAATAAATAGCGGAGCGAGCCACCGCTGTCGGCGATGATGGCCCGATTGCTGCACGGGCCATCTGTTCGGCGCGTGTTAGTCGCATGATTGCGTGCGAGGCTCATGGGATGCGCCTCATCGACGCGCATTCCGTTTAAAAACCATTGCGAGATGACCTCGATTTCGGTTAGTCGTGTGGAGGTGGCTTTTTTTCGTCGTGCTGAGTGCCGCCTCTATCGCAACTCGGTTCACTACCTGCATTTGGAATTCCGTTCGCTAGGATGCAACGGATAAACTCCGTCAGGCTTCCACCTCAACAGTATTCGCCATGAATCCACCTCTTCAAGCATCAGTACGCCGCCAAACAGTTGCCCGCGTCACCGCGATCCTGCTCGCCGCTGCCTCGTTCGCGCTGCCCTCGTTCGCCCATGCGCAAGCTTGGCCTGCGCGGCCGATTACGATGATTGCGCCCTACCCCGCTGGCGGCGGTGTGGACGTGGTGGCGCGGATGATTGCAGAGCGCTTGGGGCCGCGTATTGGGCAGACGATTACCGTGGACAACAAGCCCGGCGCTGGCGCGACCTTGGGCGGAGCGGCGCTGGCGCGCAGTGCGAACGACGGCTACACGATCATGCTCGGAAGCATCGTCGACTACGCCATTGCGCCGCATGTACACAAGAGCTTGGCGTTCGAAATGGCGCGCGATTTTTCGCCTATTGTGGAGGTTGGATTTGGCACCGTCGTACTGGTCGTCAACGCGGACGTTCCGGCGCGCAATGTGTCGGAGTTGATAGCGTTGGCGAAGGCGAAGCCGGGCTCGCTGAGTTACGCGTCATCGGGCTTGGGCGGATTGCAACACTTAAACGCGGAGATGTTCAAGCAGATGGCGGGCGTTGATCTGGTGCATGTTCCGTACAAAGGCACGGCGCAGTTGCTGCCCGATTTGTTGGCGGGTCGGGTGCCGATGGCCATCGACAGTCTTCCGGCGCATTTGCCGCACATTCGCGCTGGAAAAACGCGTGCACTGGCGGTGGCGAGCCGCATGCGTTCGGCCACATTGCCCGACGTGCCGACGATGGCCGAAGCGGGGCTCACGGGCTACGAGTCCGCGACCAACTACACGCTGTTCGCCCCAGCGCGCACGCCCGCTGATGTCATTGAAAAACTCAATCGCGAAACCAACGCTGTGTTGAAAATGCCGGAGGTGGTCGAGAAGCTCGCCTCGCTCGGCATCGTGATCGTCGGCGGCACAACGCAGCAAGCCCAAGCGCGAGTGCCCACGGAAGTCAACAAGTGGGCCGACGTGATTCGCAAGGGCAATTTGCAGTTGAACTAAATCGCGCACGTTGTGGGTGCATCGGGTAGAGTTCGACGCTCGTACACGCGCACCGTTTTCATGCTCTCCTCCCCACACCGCAGTCCTCGGCGTCTGCCTGCATCTGGCAAACGCACGAGCACGCGCGCGGCTCGCTGGCTCATCACGCCGGTGCTTGCAATAATGGTTAGCGGGTTGATCGGTTGCGGCAACGACGGTTCAGCCGGACGTTACCCGCCTGACTGGCCGAAACTTGAACGTGTCGCCACACAAAGCAAACAGTGCCCGGACATCAGCGGGAACTACACCGTAGAAAACGACGCCGACGATTCAGCGTTTGGCAGCGAGTCAACGTTCATCGGCCGAAACGTTGCGCGCGATGCAAAGTGGCCTTGGCAAAGCGTGGCTATTTCGGGTGACGCCCGCGTTTCGCTCACGCTCACTTACAGCCGTCCGCGACCGGCGCTGTCTGGCGTGCCGATGTCGCCCGACACAAAGAAAGCAACGTTGCTGCACGGTACGCACTACACCTGTGAGGACGGTTGGCTGGTGACGCCGAAAGCGGATTTGTCGATTCGCACAGTTAGCCAAAACGCGATTCACCGCGATGTGCAATACCGAGGCGCGCGAAGTGTGGCCGATACGGCCATGCACTTTCGCCGCGACGTGAACGGTGGTCTAGTGGCTCGCGTTCAAGCGCGCGAATATCGCGTGTTGTCGGTGTGGGCCGAGACAGGCGCAGGCATTCCGTATTGGAGCGATACACGAACGCATTGGGCGCATTGGCCATCGGCGCGCATGCTCAGCGCAACGGTTATGGCGGGCAAAGCCACACAAGCCGAAATCGCGCAGATGAGCCGACTAGAACGCGAGAGCTACGAGCGCGAAAACGATGGCGGATCAAGCATGAACGACGTGCAGTTTCAGACGCTGGTGCGACAAATGATTGACGCGGGCGCGACGTTTGTGAGTATGCGCTCAGAAATGCGCGGCTACTCGATCGCCATTCGCGTAAGCGCGCGTGGGCAGGCGACGCGAACCTTAGAAAATTTCCGCGAGAGCGGCGCGTTCACGAACGTGAAAGACCACGGTAGCGTAACCAGCACAGGGCAAACAGAAATCGCGACGATCAGTTTCGAGCGCCGTCCGTAAATCACCGCACCCAGAACCAAACACTTCGGGTGGAAACAATCGCTATTTCTTCGCCGCGGCAGCGTCAGTCATCTTTTTGAGCTGCGCCATCCACTCGGTCCAATCGACGGGGCCGGTGTCAAAGCGCTTTTTCATGTTGCCCAGAACATTGCCCCACGCGCGATCAAAGTAGGTGTAGGCCTTGTCCCATTCCCCGCCGTCGCCCCAACCCGTGTGGTGCAGCGTGACGCGCGTGTGCTTGTCGTCAACAGCCGCGAAACGAACAACCACAAATGTGCGTTGCGCACGCGCCTCGGCCAGATGCGGCGGCGCGTTCCAATCAAACGAAATCATCTTCTGCGGTTGCACCGCGAGAAAGCGCATGTCGTCGGCCCCCTTCTGCCCAGCGGCTGCGAGCGGGTTGATGTGAATGTGAAAGGCACCGCCGACGCGAGCGTCAACCACCGCGTCTGGAGCAAAAAAACTGGTGATGCCCTCGCGTGTGGTCCACGCGTTCCACGCGGCGTCCAGCGGTGCGTTGACCGTAACTTCCTTGTCGACAGAGCGCTCCGCCGCGCGCGCCGATTCGGCGCCCAAGAGCCAGGTACACACCGCGATGGCGGCGACCATTGAGAAGTGACAACATTTCATAAACGCCTCACAAACAAACCCGATAACCGCAAGCCTAGCGCAGTCAACGTCGGCGTCGAGGTTCATTTTTCGTCACCGCACAGTTTCATATGCGGGTTAAACCGCGTAGCGAGCGGGCGTCGCCCCTCTACACTTTGCGCCACCTACAAGGAGGGTCATCACATGAAACAAATTATTGCAACCGCAGCCGCCGCCGTCTGCGCACTCAGCGCAGCGAGCGTATTTGCCCAGTACCCCGAGCGCCCGATTACCTACGTCATTCCGTTTGTACCGGCCGGTGAGAGCGACATCGCCGCGCGCCTGCAAGGCAAAGTGGCGACAAAAATTACGGGCAAAGAATTTGTTGTACAAAACAAACCCGGCGCGGGTGGTGCGGTGGCGTGGTCACAGTTGAATTCGCTGCCCGCCGACGGCTACACGGTCATGGGCACCAACTTGCCACATATTTTGTTACAGCCGCTAGAGGCGCAGCCCACCTACAAAACTGAAGACATCGTCAACGTCTTCTTCTTCCACTTCACGCCAGACGCGTTAGTCGTTGCGGCGGATTCGCCGTACAAGACGTTCGCAGATTTTGCAGCCGCAGCGAAAGCCAATCCCGGCAAACTCAACGTCGCAGGCAGCGCCACCAACTCGCCTGCACACATGGCCACCGCGCGGCTCGATATTCAAGGCGGCTTGAAAGTAACGTACATCCCACTCAAGGGAACCGGCGAAATCGTGACGCAGCTTTTGGGTCGCCATGTGGACGCGGCGATGACCTTCACCACCTTGGCGCTCGCCAATAAAGAAAAGACGCGCGTACTCGCCGTCGGTACCCCCAATCGCCTGGCGCAGTTTCCGAATGCACCAACGTTCAAAGAGCTTGGATACGATTGGGTAGACGGCGCCTATCGCGGCATTGCCGTACCGAAATCGACGCCAGAGGCGGTGCGCAAGCAGGTGTCAGACTTGTTCGCGAAGATCAACAAAGACCCAGAGCATCGCAAGCAGATGACCGACGCCGGGTTTGAGCAGATTGATATTACCTACGATCAAATCCCGGAGTTCCTAAAGAAGCGGGCCGAGAATTCGCTGCCGCTGGCGCGAAAACTGGGCATGATTAAGTAGCGCGAAAACGCGGGCGCAGAGCGCTCGGAGCGCATCAATGGCTGAAGCGAAAACAAAACCCACCGCAGTTTCGCTAGACGAATTTCTCGTCACCTTGGTCGACACCGAGCGCCACGCAGATTGCCGCGCCATCGCGGCGATGATGCAGCGCGCCACCGGCGAGCCTGCTGTCATGTGGGGCGCGGCCATCGTGGGTTTTGGCCGTTACACGATGAAGTATGCCGATGGTCGCGAAGCGCCGTGGCCCGTGACTGCGTTTTCGCCGCGCAAGAACGACTTAACGATTTACTTAATGCCCGGCACCGAGCGCTACGCACCACAACTGGCGAAACTCGGCAAACACAAAACCGCGAAGGTCTGTCTCTACATCAAACGCCTGAGCGACGTGGATGTTCGTGTTTTAGAAAACATCATCGCTGAGAGCGTCGCCGCGATGGCGTCGCAGCGCATTGCCCCTGCCGCGCCCGTACCCTAAACCGTCAACACAATCGGCTCCAGCGCTTCGCCCTGCGCCACGATTTTGCCAATCGCGCAGGTGTGCACATAGCCTAATTCACGCAACGCTTTGATGCACGCATCGACGCGATCCGCAGGCACGCTTGCGAGCAAACCACCGGCTGTTTGCGGATCAAAAATGAGCGGATAGCGCGGATGTTTCACCATCGCTTCTTGGTTACGGAGTGCGCGACGTAAGCGCACATTGGCGCTCTGCAACGAGCTAACAATGCCCTTCGCGACGCATTCTTCCGCACCGTCTAGGAGCGGCAAATTCGTTAGATTGATTTCTGCGTCTACGCCCGAAGGCCGCGTCATTTCAACCAAGTGTCCAAGCAAGCCAAAGCCTGTGAGATCAGTACACGCCGTCGCGCCAAATTCAGTCAGACAACGCGCACCCAAGCGGTTTGAAATCACCATTGATTTGAGCGCGGCATCAATCCAACGTCCCTTCGCGGCGAGGCGTGCGTGCGCCGCGAACAGCGTGCCGGTGCCGATGGGTTTGGTGAGGATCAGCACATCCCCCGGCTGCATGCCGTTCTTGCGCAAAATTTTCGCGGGATCGTCGTCGATCAACCCGTTCACCGCGAAGCCGAGCGCGAGCTCTTTGCCCTCGCCCGTGTGGCCGCCCACAAGCGCGCAGTTCGCGTCGTTCAACACTTCGAGCGCGCCGGTCATCATCTGGAACAGTACGTCTTCCACTTTGGCCTCGAGCCCCGATGGCACCGTCGCAATCGCCGTCGCGGACTGTGCCTCCGCACCCATCGCCCAAATGTCGCCGAGTGCGTGGTTCGCAGCGACCTTACCGAAGATGTAGGGATCGTCAATAAACGAGCGGAAAAAATCCACCGAATGCACCATCGCTTTACCCGGCGGCACGCGCACCACCGCTGCGTCGTCCGGGTCTTTCAAGCCGATGATGACGTCATCGCGATCTACCGGATGCAAATTGCTCAACGCACGCGAAAGCACGGTCGCGCCCACCTTTGCCCCGCAGCCACCGCAACGCATGGCGATCGCCGAAATGGCTTGCAGCGATTCTTCTTGATTGAGCGCGACTGAATTTTGCGACGTTGCGGATGGCGCAGGCGCGTGTGTATCCATCGCCGGAAATTCTTGAAATTTCGTCATGAAACGACGATCAATCCAGTCTTTCCATTGCCACACCCACGCGCCCCAAAAACCGAGCCAACCGCGCGAGGCGACAGCGTATTTGTCCCCCGTACTGATAAGCGCAAGCCAACTCGTTTGCGGGCGATACGCTTCGAGCGCCACGCCGCCCACCGCACGGCGCAAATTCTCGGTAAGCGGCGGCCCCATGCGCACCGCGAACACGCCTGCTTTTTCGAGCGTGTAGTTCGTCATGTGTGCGATGTCGCCCGCCGCAAAAATGCTCGGGTCAGTCACGGTTTGCAATGTGTCGGTGACCATGACGAAACCGTTTTCGTCGAGCGCAAGACCCGTTTGGCTCAGCCACGGCGCGCCGCCTGCGCTGGTGACCCAGACAATTTCGTCGGCGGTAAACGTGTCGCCGTTTGCGGTTTTAAGCTCGCCAACGCTCACGCGTTCGACGGCCGAGCCGCGATGCACGACTACGCCGCGCTCGGCGAGCACTTCATCAAATCGACGGCGGACGCGCGCAGTGTGCGTCGGCAAAATATCCGCAACGTTGGTGAACAAATGAAACGCGACTTCGTCGGAGCTGCGCCCGAGCTTGACGAGCTCATTGCGCAGCCGAAACTGCATCGCCAGCAACAATTCAACGCCACCCGCACCCGCGCCGACCACCGCAATCGTCGTTTTGCCCGCGTGTGTTTTCACACGTTCCAGCAGCGCGAGCCAACGGTCGTTGAACTGGCGAATCGGCTTTACCGCAACCGCGTGTTCCGCCGCGCCGGGCACGGGCTGCAATTGCGGCGTGGAACCAATATTGATCGACAGTTGATCGTACGGCACCGGCGGGCGATTTCGGCAGAGCACTTTTTTGCTAGCGCGATCAACGCCGATCACTTCGTCGCGATACAGGCGCGCGCCGGCAAATGCTGCGAGGCGACTGAGATCGATATGCACATCGTCGTAGTCGTAATGTCCCGCCACGTAGCCCGGCAGCATGCCGGAATACGGCGTGTGCATGTCAGTGCAAATCACGGTGAGCCGCACGCCGGGAATCGGCTTCATGCCAAAACTTTTGAGCACGCCGACGTGGCTGTGGCCGCCGCCGACCAGCACGATGTCTCTCAAAATGGGTTGGTCAGGTGCTTGCATAGTGAATTCTTCTGGATCGGTTTCTGTGCGGCATTATTGACTAGCCGCGGGGATGGCGTCGCTCGCCTTCAGTCGGATTACAAGTCGGGCAATGCCCACCCCAATCCACCGAACTGCGCCACCGAACTACGTCGCTGTTCGTCTCTACACGCACGAACTTCATGACATGACTTATAGCTTTTTAGCCTTAACGACAGCTGTATATGGCTTACAGCCACATTTTAATAATTGTTGACTATTGTATTTTTCACGCGAAAACCGCCGCGGGCTAGTCGATACACCTAAAAAGCTGTAACTCAACGCAAGCTGCCGTTCGCGTCTTTTTCCCGGCGAATGTCTCTGAGCATAAAGAGATACAAACCTTCCACTTTGTCGCGCGCCCACGGCGTTTTGCGCAGAAATTTGAGGCTCGACGCAATGCTCGGGTCATGGGTGAAACAGCGCACCGGAATGCGCTCGCCCAACTCGGGCCAGCCAAAGTGCGCGACTAACGCGGTCAGGATGGCCTCCAGCGTGAGTCCGTGCAACGGATTTTTATTTTGTGCAGTGGATGCGGTGGCAACGGGTGTTGCTGCGGGCGGTGGCGATAAAGTCATAGGCTCAATTCTGCACTGCGGCCGCGTCGCATCACCGAAGCACGATTGCGCAGCGGTCAGTTCAGCCCCGCTCCCACGCGTGAAGTAACTCGCGCTCGCGCGCTGTACTCATGCCCCAGCGCAGCGCGGCCTGGCGCGCATCGGGCAGCGAATGCCACCACGTCAGCGTGTCGGCGACGGTCGTGGCCAGCGGTCGGTAGGTGAGCCCGGCCGCCACAGCGCGGGCCACACTGCGCCGATGCGAACCCGCAGTCTCGCCCACCGGCGCGATCCACACCGGCAACTCAGTCCAACCTTGCACGTTATTTGCCGCGAGAAATTCGTGCGAAGCCTCGCACAGCACGACCTCGCTTTTCGACACCGTGTGCACCGTGTCGAGCATCGTGCCGACTGTCAAGTGATAGTCCGGCCCCTTCGCGTTAAACACACCCGTCGTGTGCGTTTCGGCCACACGAACCGTCCACTCCGCCAAGTCGCGCACGTCAATAAATTGCAATGGATCTTCACGCGGCGGCACC
The DNA here is from genome assembly GCA_040079845.1 of Casimicrobium sp. GTDB lineage: Bacteria > Pseudomonadota > Gammaproteobacteria > Burkholderiales > Casimicrobiaceae > Casimicrobium. Next base: position 23,109 of record JBEBJR010000033.1, read on the forward strand.
AACATACGGCCATCGGTGCCGCCTGTGGCCATGCGCACAGGCCAGTACGTAAAGCGATCCGATTCGTCGCCCGGTCCGATGATTAAGCCTGGACGAATGATTGCCGTGATGCCGTTGAATTGGCGCATCGCCTCGTCTTCGCTCGCCGCTTTGAGTGGGCCGTAGAGTGACATATCGGCGCGCACATCAGCCGGCAGTTTGCTCATGACATCAATTTCGGCATACGACTCACGTGCGTCCGATTCATCGACGTTGATCGCCGCGTCGCTGGCGTAAACCGAGGTCGTGGAAATCAGCGTGTAATGGTCTACGTTGCCGCGAAGCGCAGCCGCGGCCCCGAGCACCCAGCGCGGCACCAACACCGCGTTGTCAATGCACGCGTCGAAATGCAAACCCGCCAGCGCGTGGTAATCGCCTTTGTCGCGGTCGCCCAGCAAATAAGTCACGCCGTCGATCATCTCGCGCGAACGCTGGCCGCGATTAAATAGCGTCACCGAATGCCCGCGATTAACCGCGTAACGCACTTGATGTGTGCCAATAAAACCGGTGCCGCCGAGGATCAAAAGGTTCATAGCCGAAGCATAGTCATTGCGCGACCTAAAGTGTCAAATTGACATGCAGAAAAGCCAAGAAAAACTATTCCGTTGGCATAACTCGACGACGCTTTCCGAAGCCGCATTACATCGTTAGAATCAAGGCAGAAAGCGCCTCGGCGCAACCTTGGCACAACTCTGGCGGCAGCGTTTCGCGCCGCGCAGACCCTGAATTTTCACTTGCAATTTTCTGAGCGCTCACTTGCGCGATGACCGCTACACTCAAAGGATATTTCATGCAATTTTCGCTCGCCGCCTCTTCACGTTTTTCAGCGCCCTCTTTCCGTGTAGCTGCTGTCGCGGCAGCGCTTGCGGGCTCTGCGCTTAGCGTTAACGCCCAGGTCGTGGGTCTTAGCAATGCGGCGACCGTTGCGCCGTCGGGCGAGAGTTCGGTCATGATCTCTGCACGTTCGATGGAGGCTCAGTGCCGGCCCGCACCGGCTGGCACCGCCTACATGGGCGGAGTCTCAGTGGAACTGAAAAACGCGAGCGGCTCTGCCCTCTCCGCAAAGGGTGTTCAGGCAACACTCTCGCTGTCCGTTGACAACAAAGTGATGCGCAAAATATTGTTGACCAACCCAACCACGCTCTCGGCGGGCGGCTCAGCGTTCACGGCGAAAAACGGTAAAGCGCCCGTTTGGTATCCCATCACGGCGCAAGTTGTGAGCGAATACATGAAAGCACACGGCCTGACCTCGCCACCGGCCTCGATTCCGGTAAAGCTCGAACTCGACAGTGTGCGCGCCCCCGCGACAGCGAAGCTCGACACGGTGTCGATCAATGTAGCGCTCGCCAACGACGCTACGCTTTGCGGCTTTTTGAAAGCGAAGTAACGCGCGCGCCGCGACAATGCGGCTCTTGAAAATCGCCCTCGGCGCGCTCTGCGTTTGGGGGGCGCTCGACGGCTGGCAAATGCGAGAGCTCGCGCGCGCGCCTGGGGTGCTCGCCCCAGATCCACCGGCCCAGCGTTTGATCAACGCCGGTGCGCCATTCACTCACGCCGATTACACGCTCACGCCACGCGCGAGCTTTGACGCCACCGCGCGCGTCCTAGCGGCCGAGCGTTACCGCCTCGACGCGGGTGCCGCGCTAATGCCGCGTGATATCGCGTTTGGTTGGGCCAGCATGTCAGACACGACAGCGCTCGAACGCGTAAAAATTTCGCAGAGTGGTCGTTTCGCGTTTTGGCGAACAGAACAACGCCCCAGCGACGCAGATATGCAGGCGATCAACACCTCCATCGCGAACATGCACTTGATCCCCGCCAACGATCGGGTGCGCGACGCAATTCTGCGGGCACGCGTGGGTCAGGTCATTGCGTTCTCGGGCCAACTGGTCGACGTTCGCTCTTCCACCGGTTGGTCAATCAACACGTCGTTAACGCGCGACGATAACGGCCCCGGTGCCTGCGAGGTCGTTTACGTCGAAACGTTTGAGCTGCGGTAGGCGCAGTGCCGCCGTCGTTCCGCTCGCCAATGGCGCGCTCAGCGGGTGCCCGCGGTAGACGATGTTTCAATTCAACACTTGCAAGATGAACTAAATGCCGATCTGGAGCCGCACGTTGAGCTTCGCGGCTCGCGTTTGATTCCAACGGGCGCGCAACGCATGTAATGCATTGCGCGCCTTTCCGTTCGTGCGGTTTGCGCCGGCGCTGCGATGCAGCCCTCCCCGCGTTAGCCGTCCACCGCGCAACAGTCTCGTTTGACACGCGTCAACTCAATGTCATTCGCTCACCCGAAGCCGTTGCGTGCGCCTATGCTGAGTTACAAGAAATCCACTCATTGCACAGGGGCTCAAAATGAAAACAATCTTCTCCACCGCGCGAACAATTGCATTCACCAGTGCGACGCTCGCGATCCTCAGCGCAACCACGGCCTTCGCACAATCCGGCGTCGACACCGCATCCGCTGAGGCGCTGATTAAAAGTAGCAAGTGCTTGAAATGCCATTCTGTCGACAAAAAGAAAGATGGCCCCGCCTTCAAAGAGACGGCCGCGAAATACAAGGGTAAAGCCGACGCTGAGGCGACACTCTTTAAGCACATCACCACCGCGCCCAAAATCAAGGTTGACGGTGTCGAGGAAGAGCATCAGAAAGTATTGTCGAAAAACGAATCTGAAATTCGAAATCTCGTTCGCTGGATTCTCACGCGCTAATCCCTTACCGTCTAAAAGACCGTTGGGCGAAATAGACGCCGCGCGGAGAACAGGAATTCATCATGTCGAACGTGACAACTCCCCGTAAGCGGTGGCGCGTGGTTCTTGCGCTAATTTTTGGTGGGCTCGTCGCTTCGAGCTTGCTACTCGCGGGTGGCGCGGCTGGCTTGGCGTGGACCAACACCGAATCATTCTGCATTGGTTGTCACGAGATGAAGGACAACGTTTACGCAGAGTACAAAGGCACCATCCACGACAAAAATCGTACCGGCGTTCGTGCGATTTGCTCGGATTGTCATGTCCCGCGCGAGCCTATCCCGATGCTAAAACGCAAGATCGCTGCGACCTTTGAGCTGTACGGACACTTCGTCACCGGCGTGATCGATGGCAAAGAAAAATTCGAGAAACATCGCTACGAAATGGCGACACGCGTCTGGACCCGCATGAAGGAGACCGACTCGCTGGAGTGCCGAAATTGCCACAAATCCGACCAGATGAGCACCGAGCTGCAGTCACCCAAGGCACAGGCGCGACACGCCAAAGGCAAGGCAGAAAACTTGACCTGCATCGACTGTCACTTTGGGATTGCGCACAAAGAACCCGACGGCCCGGGTCCGCAAGACTTAAAGGTTGGCCAACCGCGTCATTAATTAACCAGCGACGCACCACGCTCAAATTTCAAACCCACACATGGAGCCACTATGAAACTGAAATTTATCGCCACCTTAGCGGTCGTAGGTTCGGCCGTACCTGCCTTTGCGCAGGAGGTTGTGACCTACCGAACCAAGATCGCCCCGATGATCAAATCGCTCTGCGTGGAATGCCACGGCAGTACCTCACCGTCGCTGGCTGAGTTCAAGCTTGCCGAAGAAAAGTACACCAAGGCCAAAGAAGGCCCGCGCACCGATTCGTATGAACACTTGTTGCAATTGATCGTCTACACCGATACCGGTGCGTTCATGCGCCGCTTGGACGACGGAACCAACACGGCAGATAAGAAGCCCGGAAACATGTACAAGTACTTAGGCGAAACCGACTCTGAACGTGCGGCCAACCTCAAGCTGATTAAGGCGTGGGTCGGTGAAGGCGCGTGGAATCTCAATCGTTGGGCCAAGCGCGGTGACGTTCCGGGCATCACCAAGGAACAGCTCGACAAACTGTTGTTGAAGTACTAAGCGAAGTCCCTAAACGCGGCACCACGCGCGCGAAACCGCAACGTCCACTTGAGTGGCGTTGCGCGCTAGTCGCGCGCCACGCCGGACTCCAACTCCCCAAGCCATCGCCGCAGCCGCGCCTTCGCGACGTCACCCACGAAAATTTGCGGATTGGAGAATCCGTCTTTCTTTTTGCCTTCGACTTCGCGTGCCTGAATGATTGGTCGTGCGTTGTTAAACGCTTGCTCGAACGAGCGTGTTTCGGTGGCAAGTTGCTCGGCAAACACGGCGCGCGTGAAATACGTCAACTCGGATTTATGTCCGCAGCCGTACGACGTGTGATCGGCGTCGGAGGCGGTCATCACGAGCGCGCCTTCGGTGCGCAGCGGCGCGATCCAAGCACCGGAAAAACAGGCTGAGACGGAGATTAAGCGCACCGGAATATTGGCTGTGTCGAGGGCGCTACGCACCTCGGTGGCGGTGAGCGCCTCCATCTGAAACGGAAAAAATTCGGTTGCCAATTTTCCGTCGCTACCGCCGTGCGACGCGAAGTGAATGAACACCATGTCTTCGGCCGGATCGATGAGTTTGCCGACGTGATTGAGCGCTTTCTTTAAGTTCTCAGGCGTGGCCCACGGCAACGTGGCGACCGTGCTGCGATGATTGGTGAGCCGCAAAGTTCGCGCACCCGTGCCGAAACGCTCCGCCATCACGCGAGTCACCACCTCGCCTTCCTTCAAAAAAACGTCTTCGCCCGCATACGGCGCGTAGGTGATCACGTACGTGTCTACGACGCCAGGCCGCTGCGGCGGAAGCTCAGCCAGCGCCGCGTCGAGCGTGCCCGCTTGCTGCATGAGCGTGGCGGGCTTTAGGTAGGATTTGTCGTTGCGAGTGGCGCGCGTTTCGTCGTCCGAATTGGACGCGTCGGCGTACCAAAATTGCGGTGGCGGCTGCCAAATTTGAAGCGCTGGCGCAGCAACTAAAAGTAGCAATGCGAAGGTGCTACCTGCCGCCGAGCGAGTCACGCGCATCAGCAAGCAAACGCCCGTACAAAGCCACCACAACGCGAGCAGCAACCAAACTCCCCACTGCAACACCAACTGCGGCGTCCAGGTTTCGCCGTCGCCGAACGCGCCACGGTTTTGCGGCAGCGAGTAGACCAGCGCGGAAACCATAGCTACAACGGTGCCCGACAGCATCATTAGGACGAAAACCTCCGGCGTAGAGGGCCAATACCTCGCCTCAGTGTGTGGGTGGGTTGGCTCGCGTCGCGCATCGCTAAAACAAACGGCCCAGCAGGCGAGCAACACCGTACACGCATTGAACCAACGCGATGTCATGGCCTGTGAATAAAACGTCGCCGGGCTTGCTGTGACCAGCCAACCCATCAAGCAATCCAGCGCCAGCGACGCGACGCAAACCAGCAAAACGAGCATCGGCCGCGGCACCGGCAACTGCGACCACGTCGGCGCGCGAAAGCGCAGCACATCCATCGATGCGCGCAGATAGGCTGCGAACGTGGCGAGTAAGGTGGGTGAGCTTGGCAGAGGCTCGGTGGCACGCGGAGGCTCCGTTGGCTCGGTTGGCTCGTCGGGTTTAGTCAGCGGACTCGACGCATCCACTTCGGCGGCCGACGTTTCGTCGCCTTCGACTTTCGCATCCACATCCGCTGCGGCAAGCGACGCGCCCGCAGCAGGTTCGCCAATAGGCAGCGACGCAAACGGATCATGGGGGTTAGTGGACATGCGGGAACGATAGCGCAAAATCGTTGCGCTCGACGCTTCGACAGCCACGGTCGGTAACGCCGTTTACACCACTAGCGCACAGGACGAACTTGCGCGCTCAGGGGCAACGTGGTTTTCACGTTCCACACGGCGCGCACTCTTGCCCTAGGGCCATGTCGCATCCGCGTTCTCAACCTCCGCGGCGTCATTCTCGGCCGAAGGCCGGGAATCCAGAATGGCGGCGACAACAGGCGCGTCAGGTACATCACAACGTATCCACGATCCTCATATCCGCCCACGTTGTGTACAACGCCATATAGCTTTCAGCTTTTCACCTATAACGACAGCCCAGCGGGCGTTAGAGCCACATAATTCACTTAGTCAACAATGAATAAAAAGCACGTATAACGACCACCCGCCGGTCGTTAGCGCTAAAAAGCCGTTAACCTAACCTCAACCTATTCAAAGCATACGGCCACGCCAGCCACCGCAGCCCCGCCCGCCCAAAATGCCATACTTCGCCCCATGAAAAAAAGCCCCATCCAAGTCCTGCACTTCGCGTTGCACGACGAATTTATTGATCTACACAATTTGCTCAAAGTCATGGGCGTTTCCGACAGCGGCGCGGCGGGCAAGGCGCTGGTCGCTACCGGCGTGGTGACCGTCGACAGTGCGCAAGAGTTGCGCAAAAGCGCCAAGATTCGTGCCGGCCAGCTGGTGAAAGCCCCCGGCGTCTCGATTCATGTGCACCAAAGCACCGAACCCAAACCGCCAAAGCCGGAAAAACTACCGAAAGCGCCCAAGCCCAAATCCATGCCCGCGGCGCTGGCGATCATGGGAACGCACTTTCCCGGAATGGAGCCGCCCAAGCCGCGCGCCCGGCCGCGTCCGCGCACGGCGCTCAACACCCTCCCCGGCGGCAAAATGGTCACCGCGAAGCGTGCCCCCAAAAAAGCCAAACCCCGCACTAAACACCACGATTGAGCCCACCCGTGCACCTAAAACAAACGATCCTCTTCACCGACACCGACGGCGGCGCAAAATTTCGCGATGAAACGATTGCGCTCACCGAAGGAAACCCGCAATCCATGCTCTCGCCGGTTCAGGCGGCGACCGGCTACCAACTGCGCCACAGCCCGGTCGGGTTTCGAAGCCAGTGGCATTGCACCGGCGCGCCGCAGTGGCTCTACGTTTTGGGCGGACAAATGGAAATCGGTCTGCAAGACGGCACCTCGCGCATTTTCAAAGCGGGCGAATGGTTTTTGTCCAACGACACCCTGCCCGAAGGTGCGACTTTTGACCCCGCGATCCACGGCCACTGGAGCCGCCAAGTGGGCGATGAACCGCTGGTGACGCTGTTCATAAAGATTCCTAGTTAGTTGCATTTCTCCGGTCAGGCTACTTTGTCGTTCCCGCGAAGGCGGGAATCCAGGCCGAGAGTCTCCAGAAATTTGTTACCGCCTGGTTTCTAGCGCACCGGTCTGGATGCCCGCCTTCGCGGGCATGACAGCAATATGAAACTCGCAATTCAACTGCTTAAGATTTAATTGATGTGACGCCGTTTATAACGGCGGCAGCGTTGTTGTGCGAAACCGACAGTTCTGAAACTTTTCGCTACCGCTCATCCGCACTAATAAACCGCTCGTCCACTGAAATATGGCGAGACTAATCTTAGGCCAATTCATAGATAATATGCACTCGTCATATTGCGAGGTCGCGTTTTCGGGGCACGCAGCAATGTGGGATTCAGATTTATCAATTTTTGGGAGACTTTTGAAATGAAAAAAATTCTTGCTGCGGCAGTGGCGATGGGGTTGGTTGGGTTGACGCATGCGGCGACGGCGACCAGCAACTTGAACGTTTCTGCAACAGTTGCTGCCGCTTGCACCTTCGCGAGCACATCAACAACGTTGACGTTTCCGACGTTCAACCCCACCGTCGCAGCAGTTACAGCTTCCGCGGACATCGACATCACTTGCAATAACGGTCTGAGCTACGACGTTGAGTTGGATCTGGGCGCAAACGCGCTGGGCAGCACCCGCCGCATGACCGACGGCTCGGGATTTCTTGAGTACACGCTTACCCGCCCATCAGCCACCAATACGAACACCGGCTTGAATTGGGGTACGGGAACTAACAAAATTACGCGCACGGGAACAGGCGCTAGCGACCCAGCACGCGCTTTCGGTACGATTCCGTTTAGCGTGGCCAACCAAGCTGCCACAACCGGTACTTACAGCGATACCGTTGTCATCACGATTACCTACTAATCCCTTCCGATTAGTCCTAGAATTAGCCGGGTTCGCCCGGCTTTTTCTTTTTTAATTCAAGCATTTGCGATGAACTTTCGATTCATTACGTTAACAATTTTTGCGCCTTACTTAGCTTCGCTTGTCGTGGCACTCACTGCATCGGTGGCATCAGCGCAGCAAATATCGGTGTTCCCCATTCGCGTGGAGTTCGCCGCTGACAAAACCAGCACCTCGGTTACGGTGGGTAACAACACGGAGCGCACGCTTGTTTTGCAGCCCGGTGCAGTGACTTGGCAGCAAATCAACGGTGCCGAAAAGCAGCAGCCTACTCGCGACATATTGACCGCGCCGCCACTCGTAGAAATCGCTCCCGGCGCACAGCAGGTCATCCGCGTGGCCCTCCGAGCCCCCGCCCAAGCCGACCGCGAACTGTCATATCGTTTGCTACTTCGCGAAGTGCCATCCACCGACAAAGACGGCAATCAAACCGGCGTAAAGTTTCTGCTGAATTTCAGCCTTCCCGTTTTCATCGCCCCAACCGCCGCCAAACCCGAAGCCAAGCTCTCGGCAACCGCAACCTTTCGCCCTGCCGGCAAAGGCAAAGGCGCCGCGCCCGCCGCGTTGGTGCTCGCGTTCCGCAACGCCGGAAGTGCGCACTCGCAAGTCACCGAAGTGAAAATGCCCGACGGCAATGCGGTGAAGATGATGTTCTACGTGCTGCCCGGTGGTGAGCGCAATGTGGAGCTTCCGTGGACAGCGAGCGCCGCGCCCGCAGCGTCTCTGCCAGTCGCGCTGGTCACGTCGCGCGGCCCCGTCGCGCTGGACGTGCCAGTGCAGCGAATTCCGTAATCGACTGACCGTCCTCCATCCCGATGCGTACGCCAGCGTTAACCGTCGCCCACATCGCCCTGAGCGATGCGACCGACAGTACGCGACGTCGCGGCAACGGCGGCGTGATGGTGCCGACGTTGCTGGCTTGCGCAATCGGTGCCCTCCTCAGCGTAACGCCTGTTTCATCTGCAAACGCCCAAACCCAAAGCGCCGCACGCGTGCAAGCGCCGTTGGTGCAAGAGCTGGTGGTGAAGGTCATGCTCAATGGCGTGGAGATTGCGGAGGGCTTGGAGGTTTTAGAGGTGAACGGCCTCGGCGTGTTGCTCACGGTGCCCGCGTTCAATTCTTTGAAACTCATTAAAGTCACGCCGCGCATCGTGCAGCGAGGCAACGCGGATCTAGTGGCGCTGTCGCGTACGCCGGGCATCAGTGTGGTGCTTGATCGCTCGCGCTTGGAGCTGGTGTTGCAAACGTCGGCAGCAGTGTTGCCGGTGACCACCCTCGAAGTGCCACGCTCAAAACCCGTGGTGACGGCAGTCACGCCCGGCGCGTATGTAAATTACGACGCATCGAGCGCGCGGATAGGCGGTCAGATCACGAGCTCGGCGTACGTCGAGGCGGTCGCGTTCGCCGAAGCGGGTAGTGTGGTGTCGCAGCACCTGATTACCAATTCCACGGTGGACGCGTCGATCCCCGGCGTGGCGACCACGCTCGGGCAAACGCGCCGCGCGACGCAGGCCGTGCGGCTCGACACCTATGCGCAGCGCGACTTTCCCGAAACCGGCGCACGTTTGCGCATTGGCGACAGCGTGACCGCGCCTGGCAATTACGGCCCAGCCGCGCGCTTCGGCGGCATTCAGTACGGCACCGAAGACACGCTGGACCCGCGTTTGATTACGCTGCCAACGGTCGGATTCAACGGCACCGCGAGCGTGCCGTCGAGTGTGGATGTGTTTATGAACTCGGGCAATTTGCGGCGCTTTAATGTGCCGGCCGGTTCGTTCAATATCGACAACATTCCAACGGTGACAGGCGCGGGCGTGGCGCGCATGGTGGTGCGCGATTTGCTCGGGCGCGAAGTGGTGATTGAGCAGCCGTTCTTTAATTTGCCTAATCAGCTGCGTGCAGGCCTTTCGCGCTATTCCGTTTCGGCCGGTTGGCTGCGCAACAATTTTGGCGTTACGTCGAACGATTACGGCTCGCCGTTCGCGGCGGGCTTGTGGCGCTACGGCATTAGCAACCGCCTCACGGTGGAAGCGCGCGCCGAGACGCAGAAAGACGGCCCCACGGGCGCGGGCGCAACGATTTTGTTGCCGCTCGGTGCCAGGCAAGCAATCACCGCGTCGGGTGGCGTGAGCCGCAGTGCGGGCAAAACGGGCACCGCTGCGAGCCTCGCGTATCAATACACGCATACGTGGTTTAACGTGGGCTTGCAGGGCGAGCGGCGCAACGATTTCTACCAACTGATCGGCACCACGCTCGATGGCAATTCGTACACCACGCGCCTGCTTGGCAACTTGGGCGTGCGTTTGGGTGATTACGGCTCGCTTGGTTTAATTTACGGCGCGAGCGAAGCGATCAACGGCTCAACCTCGCGCTACGCGTCGGCCTCATATTCGCTGGCGCTGTCGCCCGAATGGCGGCTGTCGATGGCGTACAACCGATCCAGCGGCGCAGTGACCGCACAGTCGGGCTACATCGGGCTCAACTGGTTGGGACGCAACGGCTATTACGCGAGCACGACGGCGAGCGCGCAATGCGACGGCCCATGCGGCGCAACGCACAAATTCGACGGAACCGTGTCCGGCGGCTCGCGCAGCAATGGTTACGAAGGCTTTAGCTGGGACGCGTCTGCCAACCGTTCGCGCGGGCGCGTTGGCGCGGAATGGCTCACGACGAACGCGGCGTTCACCGGCAATTACGCGAGCGAATTCACCGGCGGCGGCACCGACACACTGCGCGTTGGCGCGCGTGGCTCGTTGGTGGTGATGGACGGAAGCGCTGCGCTCGGTCGCTACGTCAACGACAGCGCGATCATGGTGAAATCGGCTGATGCGGCGGGCTTGCCGCTGACCATCAATGGCAGCCGCGGCGTGCGCTTGAATTCGCGCGGCGTGGCGGTGCTCACGCGATTTAGCGCGTACGATCAAGTGACGGTGGGCCTGGACTCGGAATCGATTCCGTTGGATATGTCGGCCGTGACCAACGCGCCACCCACCGCCACGCGCTCCAAATCTGGCGTGGTGGTTCGCCTCGCCGCGACACGCACTGCGCCGGCCACGTTCACGTTGATTGACCGCCAGGGCAAAGCGATGCCTACGGGCGTTGTGATTCACTTTGGCGGTGCGACCACCAAAGTAGGCCTCGACGGTTTGGTTTACGTAGAAAACATCGGCAACGGCGGCGCAGCCTTCGCCCGCAAAAACGGCTCGCGCTGCGACTTCTCGATCCCCGCTCCGCCACGCGGCGAGCTGCAACCTTACTTAGGAGCGCTCACATGCGAGTTACGGCCACTGTAAAAACGGCGTTGATGATGGCGGTTTGGGGTGCGCTCGGTGGGTCGGCGCAAGCCGCGACATGCGACGTGTCGCCGGTTACCTCGATCAATGTGCCACGGTATTCCGCCGCCGATCTCTTCAGCGTTTCGGCTCAATATGGACTTAACGTTTCGTGCGCGGCGGACGCGCTCGATGCGCCTGGAGCATCCGTGAATTTGCTCATCGGCATTTCAAACGGAAGCAGCCCGTCCAGCACCGTGCGCACGATGATGGGACCGAACGGCGCACGACTCGAATACAACCTCTACTCCAGCGCTAGCGCGACGGTTCCGTGGGGCGACGCACCCAGCACAAGCGCTGCGGTGATTGTGGGGCCGTTGACGTTGTTCGGCGTGCCAGTTCGCCCCATGATCGAGCCGCAAATCTGGCTGGTCATTCGCGCAGGGCAATGGTCAATCCCCGCAGGCCTCTACACCGACTCGCTCGTGGTGACGCTAACGTTTTAGCGCCGTAGCCTCGATGTAGTGAAACGAAATCGAAGGGCTTCAACGTCAATAGAAATCCCCTCGTCAACTGAGTTTCCTCGATTTCGCTTTGCTCCATCGAGGCTACGTCATGGGTTAGTTTTACGAAGGCGCTTAGCGTTATCAGCTTTTTACGATAAGCGACTCTTGTATGGACGTTTCAGCCGCTTTTTGTCACTTGTCGACAGTAATATAAATCCTCTCGAAACGACCACCTAGCAGTCGCTGTAAGCAAAAAGCTGTATCACGCTAACGTGCGAAGCGCTGAGCGCGCGTCACCTGTATTTCCTGAGCGATCGCACCTCGCCGCGCACGCGCCGCCGCGTCGGCGACAATACAAACTATGGCTCTTAAATCAACTATCTTCCGCGCGGCGCTCAATATCTCTGACATTGATCGCGGCTACTACGCCGATCACGTTTTGACCGTGGCACGGCATCCCTCCGAAACCAACGAGCGCATGATGACGCGCGTCTTGGCGTTTGCGCTGTATTCGAGCCACGCCAAGGAGCCGCTGGAGTTCGGCAAAGGGCTCTCGTCCGACGATGAACCAGCGCTGTGGGAGCGCGATCTCACGGGGCGCATCACGCAGTGGATTGAGGTGGGAATACCAGATGAAAAGCTGCTGCGCCGCGCATGCGGCCGCTCAGACGCCGTGGTGCTTCTCGCCTACGGCGGCGGTCGCACGGTAGATATGTGGTGGCAAGCCAACCGCGAAGCCCTCTTACGTCAAGACAAACTCACCGTGAAATCGGTGTCATCCACATGCAGCAAAGCCCTCGCCGCGATGGCAGATCGCGCGCTCGATTTGCAGTGCATGATTCAAGACGGCGAGATTTGGTTTTCCGACGCGAACGAGCGTGTGCTCGTAGAAATTTCGCAATTCATGCCCGCCGCCGAATAATCGTAGACATCGTCGGGCGGCACGGCCCGCTGCGCGATAACGTATCAAGGAACGTCATGCTCGCCAACCCACTATCCAAAATCTTCACCCGCCTGATCGCTGCGGCCAGTTGCGCATTCGTTGCAAACGCGCACGCCGCGTATCCTGAAAAGCCAGTGCGCTTGATCGTGGTCTACCCCGCAGGTGGCACGACGGACGCGGTGGCGCGTTCGCTTGCCGAAAAGCTCACCGCACAACTCGGCCAAACCGTGATCGTCGAAAACAAAGGCGGTGCGGGCGGCGCGATTGGCATGGACGCGATGGCGAAGGCGGCGCCCGATGGCTACACGCTCGCAATTTCCGCTGTGAGCCCGATCACGCTGCTGCCGCATTTGGGCAAGCTCTCGTTTGACGCGGTCAACGACATTGCGCCCGTAGCGAGCGTGATGTATTCGCCTGTTTACGTACTCGCCACGCCTGCGTTCATCGGCAAAACGTTTGCCGACGTGGTCGCACAAAGTAAAGCCAAAGCCGGCGCGATTCGTGTCGCGACCAGCGGCATCGCCACGCTGGGGCACATCATGGTCGAGCAAATAAAAGCCAAGAGCGGATTGGAATTAATTCACGTTCCGTACAAAGGCGGCGGCCAAGTCGTGACCGACGCGGCTGGCGGCCAGTTCGAACTCTTCACGACCAACCCCAGCCCCGCCGCGAACGGGCAAATACAGAAGGGCACGCTACGCGTGTTGGCAGTGGGAGCGCCGCAACGATTGCCTAGTTTTGCGAATGTGCCGACGCTCGCCGAGTTGGGGTTCCCGGAGGCAAACCTGACCTCCACGTTTGGCGTGTTCGCCCCGGCGAAAGTGCCCACCGAAATCATCGCGCGCCTGCACGTCGAAATCGCAAAGGCAATTGCCACGCCAGACATGACCGAACGATTGATCAAGCTCGACAACGTGCCCGCTGTCATGGGCCCAGCCGAGTTCACCAAATTCATCCGCACCGAATCCGCGCTGAACGCGAAAGTCGTACGGGAACGTGGCATCAAGGCCGACTAGATGACTAAAGCCAACGATCTCAAAAGCAAACTCGTCCGCAGCTTCGCGCAGCCCGACGATTCATGGCAAACGGCGGATCGCGCACCGCATTACGACGGTGCGGTTGGCAAGCGTCTTGCGCACGGCACGGCGGCAAAGCAAATGGGGCTGTCGGTCGATATCGTGCCACCGGGAAAACGCTCGTGCCCGTATCACTTTCACTACGTGGAAGAAGAGATGTTCATGATCCTCGAAGGCAGCGGCACACTGCGCGTTGCGGGCGAGATGATTCCGGTGACAGCGGGTGACGCAATCTTCATTCCGGCAGGCCCTGAATACCCGCATCAACTACTTAATACCTCCGACGCACCGCTGAAATATCTGTCCGCGAGCACGCGCTCGGACACCGAGATTTGCGAATATCCCGACTCCGGAAAATATCTAGCCTTCGCCAAAGGCGGGCCCAGCACGTTGGTACAAGATGGTCGCATGCACCGCGTTGATTCTGATCTTGATTATTGGGATGGCGAGCTGTAGGCGATATCTCGATTCACACAAAAGAACAGTGCGGATTGCGCCCGTGTCTAACGCCAACCGAACCGCCAACGAACCTTGTAAAGCACACCATGCGTCTGATCTCTTATTTTGTATTGCTCACGTTGGCGACGCTTGCGGCAGTTTTCGGATTTCAATCGTCGCAGACCGGCCGAGCGGCAAGCAAAAGTGAGATTGAACAAGTACTGGGTTCTACATTGCAGCGGCCTGTATTTCAATGCGGCACCGGCACCGATGCAGCGACCGCAGACGGTATGCCGGGCACGGTGTCGTTGTTTGAGAGCGGCCCGGTTCGGCCAATCGCTTTGTCGGCCGATGGGCAACGACTTTATGTGACCAATCGGCCCGCGCATTGTCTCGAAATTTATGCCGTCTCAGGCGACACTTTGACGCTCGCGAGTACCGTCGCGGTGGGGCTTGAACCGGTAGCCATTGCCGAGCGGAACGGCAATGAAGTTTGGGTGGTGAATCATCTCTCGGACTCGGTGAGCGTGGTGCGATTGGATGGTACGCCGCGCGTGCTGCGCACATTGCAAGTAGGCGACGAGCCGCGCGACATCGTGTTCGCGGGATCGAACCGCGATCGCGCCTTCATCACCGCCGCGTGGCGCGGGCAAAACCGGCCGGGCGCGGATTCCACCAATCTGTTGAAAAATGGCCAAGGCCGTGCCGACGTGTGGGTATTTGACGCGGCAAATTTAGACGAAAGCACGAACGGCAACCCGCTCACTATCCTCACTTTGTTTGCCGACACACCACGCGCGTTAGCAGTGAGCCCCGACGGCAACACGGTGTACGCTGCGCCGCATTTTTCTGGCAACGGCACCACTACGCTGCATCGTGACGCCGTCATCAACCGCAAACCCGCGCCCACCAACAGCGCCGACGGCACGCTCGCGCCGGACACCGGACTCATCGTGAAATTCGATGGCACCGCTTGGCGCGACGAAGCCAAAACCGACTGGTCGGCGGCAGTGAAATTTTCGCTGCCGGACAACGATTTATTTGCGATCAACGCGGGCGCGGCAATTCCAGTGGTGACGCAACAAGTCAGCGGCGTGGGCACGACACTTTTCAACATGGCGGTGCATCCGCAAAGTGGAAAGGTCTATGTGAGCAACACTGAGGCTCGCAATCACATTCGTTTCGAGGGCCCAGGCACGCGCGCGAGCACAGTGCGCGGAAACGTGGCCGACAGTCGCGTGAGCGTGGTCGATGTTGCCACCAAAAGCGTGGACGCAGTGCACTTAAATTCGCACGTGAATTTTGGCCTTGCCGAGGGGAAGGCGATCAGCGCGACGGACAAAGCGCGCTCACTTTCGCAACCCACAGCGCTCGTGTTCAGCCCGAACGGCAACACGCTCTACGTTGCCGCGTTGGGCTCCAACAAAATCGCTGCGTTGTCAACGTCCTCCGTCACCAGCGCAGCGTTCAGCGCCGACAGCAGCCAACACATCAACGTGGCCGATGGCCCGGCGGGGTTGGCGATCAATGCAGATGGTTCGCGCTTGTTCGTCTATTCACACACGGCCCACCGCGTGAGCATCGTCAATACCGCCACAAAAGCAGTGGCCAATTCCACGCTACTGTTCACGCCGGACAGCATGCAGGTGAAATCCGGGCGACGATTTCTCTACGACGCAACGCTCACGTCAAGCAACGGGACGACGGCCTGCGCTTCATGCCACACCTTTGCGGATCTCGATCAACTGGCGTGGGACTTAGGCAACCCCGATGACGTACCGAAGACTAATCCGAACGCGTATGTTTCGAATAGCCCAAAGACGACACCTCGCTTTCACCCGATGAAAGGTCCAATGACCACGCAAACGCTGCGCGGCATGACGGGCAACGGCCCGACGCATTGGCGTGGCGACCGCACGGGCACCAGCCGGCAAATCGTGAATGGAAAACTCGAGGCACTTGAGTCGGCATCGTTCAAAGAATTCAACCCTGCGTTTGTGGGATTAGTTGGCCGCCAAACCCCGTTGACTGATGCCGAAATGCAGGCGTTTACTGATTTCGCGTTAGCGTTAAAAATGCCACCCAACCCTGTACGCGCGCTCGACGATTCGTTGACTGCCACGGAAACCGCAGGCCGCAATATTTATTTCAATAACAACAATATGACACTGCTGGGCAGTTGCAATCACTGCCACACGCTCAGTCCAGCTGCTGGCAAGTTTGGCACGGGCGGGCTGATGTCGTTTGAGGGCTTCCGCATCACTGAAAATTTCAAAGTGCCACAGCTTCGCAACATGTATCAAAAGCTCGGCATGTTCGGCTTTAGCGGAAACACGGGTGAGCCCAATCGCGGTCCACAAATTCGTGGATTCGGTTACTCAAACGACGGCGGCATCGACACGCTTGCGAATTTCTTCAGCGATCCCGTATTCAATTTCCCGGCGCCTGCTGCGACGGCACGCGACCAAGTCGGTGCATTTATGTTGGCAATGGATAGCGAATATTTGCCCATCGTCGGCCAGCAAATGACCTGGCGTCCGGGCGCGAGCAGCAGCGATGAAGCACGGCTTACGCTTTTGAAACAGCAAGCGCGCATTACCGCGCCGCGCGCTGCGTGCGATCTGTTGGTGCGCGGCACGGTCGATGGCACAGCGCACAGCGGCCTCATGCAGAGCGATGGTCGGTGGCAAATGCGCGCCGGGAACATCCTTGACGACACAGCGTTGCGCGCGCTGGCGAGCGCGAGTCAACCCTTGACGTTCACCTGTTTGCCTCCGGGCGAGGGCAAGCGCGTCGCCCTCAACGGCGGGCCTGTCGCTTCGGGTGCGGTCGTTGAATACTACTTTGCGCCGGTGGATCAGTATTTCATCACCGCCAACCCTGCGCATATTGCACTCTTAGACAGCACGCCGGCGGCAGGTTGGTCACGCACGGGCGAGTGGTTCAAGCAAGGCGGTACGGCACCAGTCTGCCGCTTCTACGGCAGCCAGTCGCCGGGGCCGAATTCTCACTTCTACACGGCGATACCTTCCGAGTGCGATCTGCTCAAGAGCTTACAAGCGAGCACACCCGCCACGCAGCAACGGCTCAACTACGAAGGACTTGATTTCGTCACGACACCGACGGTAAACGGGGCTTGCCCCGCTGAGACGATTCCGGTGTATCGCGCCTATAACAACGGCGTGACGCGCAATCGCGACGGCAATCATCGTTTCACGACAAGTCTGAGTGGGATCAACGATGTGGTTGCGCGAGGTTGGACTAACGAAGGCATCGTGTTCTGCGCGCCGCCAAAGTGACGGCGTGATGGCGAGAAGGCGTGATGCGGCGGTGGCTCAACGACGCGAGACGATTGACACAAATAGTTTTGCTAACCAAGAAAGTACTTAGCGCAAGAAATATTTTCTTTAACGTGTCACTTGTGCGTCACCCGATCCGTCCATCGTTCTATGCGCATTAAATTCGCGCCGCATTGACACCCTTTCGCCTCAAAGCTACGCTCGCAACATGCTTTCAATTTCACGCACACCCGCCGCCAGACGCTCAGACGCCCTTTCGTGGCGCAGCGCGCGGCTGATCGCGTTGTTTTTTCCCCTCTTCTTTCTCGTCGCCTGCGCGGAGTCCTCGATGGCTAAGTATGTGTTGTGTTCAGCAATGTCCGGAACCATCGTGATGAACGGCGCGCCCGTGGCTGACGCGCGCGTGGTGCGTCGATACGATTGGCATTGGGGAAATCAGCGAGCCACCGATGAGACGGTTACCGATAAAAACGGTCGCTTTTCGCTCCCAGAAATCACCGGAAAATCCATGTCGGCTTGGCTGCCGCATCAAGCCAACATCGATCAAGATATCGAGGTCTATGTGGGCACCCAAAATTACGAAATTTGGGCTGGGAACAAGTTCTCTTACGACGCAGATTCCGAACTCAAAGGAAAACCCAAGCCATTGCGATTCGATCTGCTTGGCAAAGCCGTCACGCACGAACATATCGTGGGTCGTTACTCGATGGAACCGTAGGATAACCATGCCGCAACTCACCCCCTCACAGGCCGCCGAGATAGCACTTGGCACCTATGTGCTGAAAAGCCGAACGGTCTCTAGCGTCACCACCGCTTCGAGCGGATTGCGTGCACAGGGCGACAACCTGCTTGGCATCAAAGACATGTTCTCTGCCAACGATCAAGACCAGCTGCACGGAACGAGCGGCGTTCCGATGTTCAAGCAGCTCACAGGTTTTGGCTACATTGCGCAAGGGGTGGGCGCGTATAAAAATGAAGCGTTAGTCGCGCTTCGCGGGACAGATATCGTGCCGGACTGGCTCACCGACGCGACAATCGGCGTATCGAGCGGCCCCACCGGAACGCCCGTGCATATGGGCTTCAACAGCACGTACCAGTCGTTCGCAACTGAGATACAGGCGTACTTCAAGTCACACCGACCGACAACCATTCATTGCGTTGGTCACAGCTTAGGCGGCGCGCTAGCAACGCTCGCCGCGGACTACTTAAGCGCGAACACCGGCGCTACGGTCGAGCTATACACATTTGGCTCGCCGCGTACTGGCGGGCCCGCGTTTGCGCGCGGCGTCAGCGAACGGCTGACGTCAACACGTATTCATCGCGTCTACCATCCGGCCGACCCGGTGCCGATGGTGCCATTGTGGCCTTTTGCACACGTTCCGAAAGGCGAAGGCGGTTTGGCAATCGCCACGAGCGAAACGACGCGAATCGCACCGAGCGCTCATTCGATGCGGGACTCCTACGTGCAGGGCATGGTCGGCAAATCGTGGGGCCAACTCAAAAGCAACGGCGCACAAACGCTGACTGATCGACAAATTCGCGCATGGTTAACGCGCGCGTCCAAGGGCGGCGTGTTGTCGTGGAATGCTCGCGTTTACGAAATGATTGGTATTGCACTCGACTGGATACTGCGTCAATGCGGGACGGCGATGGTAATCGCACTGCAAGCGGCGATTGGCGGCACCATCACGATGCTCGACCAACTCGCGTATTTGCTCACACGCGCCGTTGAAATTTCTCGCGAAATCTCGGGCTACGTGCAGTCGTTGATTGCGATAATTTTGAAGTTCATTGGCCGCACCGCAGCCAAAGGTGTGTCACTCACTGAGCAGTTCATTCGTTGGGTGCTTGATGTGATGATGTCCACGATGCGCTCGATGGTCAGCGGTGCATTGAGCGTTTTGCGCTGACCGAATTTCAAACACGGTAAAGCGCGCAGCAGCCCTGCTTCGAGCACATATTGAAAAGCCACCTTGCGGTGGCTTTTTTTCTTCGTGTGGCGCAGCGTTCTCAATCTCGAACCCTCGGAGCAACATCGCAAATTCAAGTCCTCATAATGACGGCGAGGCAGCGCTCTCGCGCGGCACGCTAAGCAACCCTTTTTTTGATACAAGCTAGGAGCAGAGTTATGAGACTTCAGTCGTTTACACGCCGTGTCGCTGCCGCAATGTTTGCGCTGCTCGGCACGCTCGGTGTCGCGTCCGCAGCGGACTATCCGGTACGCCCGATAAAGTGGGTTGTGCCGTACCCGCCAGCTGGCACAACCGACGTATTGGCGCGCATCGTTGCACAGTGGCTTACTGAAAATATCGGGCAACAAGTCATCGTTGAGAACAAACCCGGAGCTGGGAACAACATCGGTACGGAGTTTGTCATTAACGCCCCGCCCGACGGTTACACCATGCTTTTGGTGAATCCTGCCAACGGCATCAACGCTTCACTGTACAAAAAACTCTCGTTTAATTTCATTCGCGATATCGCTCCGGTCGCGGGCCTCGTGCGCACACCGAATGTGATGGTCGTCACCAACAGTCTGCCGGTAAAAACGGTTGCAGAATTTATCGCGTACTGCAAAGCCAACCCCAGCAAAGTGAACATGGCCTCTAGTAGCAGTGGCACCTCTACTCATCTCTCGGGGGAGCTATTCAAGTCGATGACGGGTTGCAATATGGTGCACATACCCTACAAAGGCGCTGGACCAGTGCTCGCTGACTTAATCGGCGGACAAGTGCAGGTGTTTTTTGACAATCTACCGTCGTCTGCGGGCCACATCAAGTCGGGCTCGATACGCGCGCTCGCGGTGACCTCGACGGCGCGCGTCGCATCCTTCCCCGACTTGCCTACCGTCGGCGATACGGTGCCGGGTTACGAAGCGACTGCGTGGTTTGGCGTCGGCATGCCGAAAGGCACGCCGCGCGATGTCGTCGAGAAAATGAATGCGGCTATCAACCGTGCGCTTGCCGACCCAAAAATTCGTTCACGCCTCGCGGACCTAGGAGGCAGCCCGATCGCAGGTTCACCCGAAGACTTCGGCAAAGTCATCGCGTCCGAAACTGAGAAATGGGCGAAAGTAGTGGCTTCATCAGGCGCAACCGTCGACTAACGCCGATTTGCTACCCAACAAAATGCCCAGACTAGCTGGGCATTTTTGTTGTCAGCGTGCAAAGAGAAGCGTCGCTATTCGAGCTTGATGTTTGCGGATTTCGCAAGTGCACGCCATTTCGCCGTTTCGGCTCCGAGAAACTCTGCAAACTGATGTGACGACATCGCGCGCGGCTCTGCGCCCTGCGCGAGCAAACGATCACGAATTTCAGGGATAGCTAGCGCTTTGCCGAATTCAGCGTTGAGCTTTGCGATTACGTCGGGCGGGGTTGCGCCAGCGGCAAGAAGGCCTTGCCAAGATCCGGTGACGAATCCGGGGTAGCCCGATTCGGCAACGGTCGGCACATCAGGCAGGGTTGGCCATCGCTTATCGCTAGACACTGCAAGCAATCGCAGTTGTCCTGTTTTGACCATTGGCATCGTCGCCAGCATGCCATTGAACATCACGGGAGCATGCCCCGCGACTACGTCGGTGAGCGCCTGCGATCCGCCTTTGTACGGAACAAAGACCCACTCGATGCCAGCGCGCGCCGCGAACAGCGCGGCGGCTAAGTGCGGTGCGCTACCCGCGCCCACTGTCGCCACACTGAAGCTTCCGGCCTTCGCTTTCGACGCTGTTACCAATTCCGCCAGCGATTTAGCGGGAAGCGATGCGTTCACGACCGCCAAATGCGGCGAGTACGCAATCATGGTGACCGGTGCTAGGTCTTTTTGTGGATCGAACGGCAGCTTTGCGCCGAGCGCCGGCGCGCTAGTAATTCCACCGACGTCCGCCAATAACAGCGTCAAACCATCGGGCGCAGATTTCGCAACAAGGTCACTGCCCAGCACGCCGTTGGCGCCGGGCTTATTGTCGACGACGACCGTCGCACCCAGCGATTCACCTACCTTCCCGGACAACGCGCGAGCCAAGATGTCGGATGTGCCGCCCGGCGAGAACGGCACGATGATTCGAATGGTCTTACCGGCGAAATTTTGTGCGGACGCAGTTGCCGCGACGCACGACAACGCCACGGCAATCGAGCCAGCAATCAAACCAGCAGTAGAACGTGAAAAACGACGCATGAAGCCTCCTTATAAGTGAACCCCATGCTACTTGCCCTTCCTGTCAGGACTCAGCCATGGTTCGGAATTGTTCCGTGACACTGCGATGGCCCTATCCGCGTAGCGCCGCCTCCAAAGCGGCCACATCAATCTTCCCCATTTGCAACATCGCCTGCATGGCGCGTCCCGCGCGCACCGAATCCGGGTCGCCGAGCGCGCGGCCCAGCGCCTGTGGCACGATTTGCCACGACACACCAAATTTGTCTTTCAACCACGCACAACGACTCGCTTCGCCGCCGTCAGCAGTCAACGCCGTCCAATAGTGATCCACCTCGGCCTGATCTTCGCAGCTCACAAACAGCGAGAACGCCTCATTTAGCGCGAAGTGCGGCCCGCCATTGAAAGCGATGTACTCCTGCCCCGCGAGATCGAACGTCACGCTCATGACCGAGCCCTCGGGGAATAGCGCACCTTTACTCCAGCGCGCCACATCAATAATTCTCGAATCAGCGAACAATGAAACGTAGAAATTCGCGGCATCCTCTGCGTTGTTGTCAAACCATAAAAACGGGGTGACCTTGTTTCGCGGTTGAATCATCATCCTGCGCTCCGGCGATTCGATTAAAGCGTGGCCGCAAGGGCCGTGAGTTGATCGGTGGCGACGCCCCAGCCTTCATGAAAGCCCATGTCCTCGTGCGACTTGCAGTCTTCGGCGCTCCAATGGCGTGCACGCGCGGTATAACGGGTCTTTCCAGCCTCGTCCTCGAAGGTCAGGATGCACACGAAGAACGCTTTGCCCGACGGCACCCAAGCTTCCGTGAAAGCGTCGGTGAATACGAGCTTTTCGTTTTTCACGACTTCGAGATAGATGCCGCGATTGGGCATCTCGGTGCCGTCCGGGCCTTGCATCACGATGTTGCTTGATCCGCCCGCACGAACATCGGTCTCGGCGCGAATCGTTTTCCAGGGCGGAGGCGTGAACCATTGCGTGATCAACGCAGGTTCGGTCCAACAGCGAAATAGCTTTTCGCGTGGCACGTCGATGAGCCGAGTGAGCGAGAGTTCGTGCGCGCCGTCGGCGGGGGGGAATACACAGGACATGGATAGATTCCTTTAAAAAATTAGACGGCAACCAGCACCTGAAAGCCGCCATAGATCAAACGCTTTCCATCGAGCGGCATCGGGTTGTTTTGCTGCGACATGCGTGGGTCTGTCATCAATTGTTTCCACGCATCGTCACGCGCGGCTTTGCTCGCCCACGTAATCCACGAGAACACGACTGTCTCATTGGGGTCACACTTCACCGCCATCGGAAACGACGTAATCTTGCCCTCCGGCACATCGTCGCCCCAACACTCGACGACGCTCAACGCGCCGTGTTCTTTGAACAGCGCGGCACTTGAGCGCGAATATTTTTCGTACGCGTCACGATTGGCAGTGGGCACTGCGCACACAAATCCATCAACGTAGTTCATTATTTGCACTCCGGTGCGTCCGCCAGCGCTTGCAGCATTGCAGCGTGAGTTTGCTCGGGCGTTAAATCCACTTTGTGAGTGGCTAATGCCCAGCGATGGCCGAACGGATCAGTGAGCTGACCGTAGCGATCCCCCCAAAACATGTCCGTCACCGGCATCACGACGGTCGCGCCTGCGGCAACGGCTTGCGCAAACGAAGCGTCAACGTCCTCCACTTGTAAGTGAATGGTGACCGGCGAGCCCTTCAACGCATGCGGATCGAACCCTCCCCATTGCGGAAAGTCGTCCGCCAGCATGAGTTGTGAGTCGCCGATTTTCACGCATCCGTGCATCAGTTTTCCATCGGGGCCGGCCATGCGAAAGAGCTCAACCGCGTTGAACGCTTTTTTGTAGAACGCAATGGCGTCTGCAGCGCCAGCGCACGTAATGTGCGGCGTGAGCGAATGCATGCCATCGGGTATGGCCTTAACTTTGACTTCTGTACTCGTATTCATGGTTTCTCCCTGTATTTGCTTAGAGTGTGTGGATTCGTGCAAAGGTTGCTTTGCGTGTGTGTCGGCGGCTTACTACCGCTTCTTCGTAGATTTCTTGGTTGCTGTCGTTGCTGTCGCTGCGGTGGCAGTCCTCGTTGTCACCGTTGTCGTCGTTTCAGTTGGTTTCGCGCGTCGCGCTGCCAGCGCAGATTGCGTTGGTGCGGCGTCGTGCACGACGCCGAGCAGCGACGCCACGTAACGCCGTAAATGCACGACGCAATTGGCCGCAATCTCTGCGCTCCCTCGCGCTTTCGCCAAGATGAATGCGCCTTGGATTGCGGCCTGTGTGTACAGCGCCACGTCCTCGGGTTGCCACGCTGCGTCGGGCGCATACTGCGCCTTCGCGGCAGCGATGTCAGCCGCCACCACGCGGGCATGCAACGTAATTCCGTGTTCACACGCATCGCGAATGCGCGGATGCGTCTCAAAGGTTTCTTGCACCATCGTACCGAGCAGACAAGTGAAATCCGGTAACTCGCCCTGCAAAATCGCCGACCGAAAATCGATGTAGGCGAGCACGCGATCACGCGGGTCCGCGATCTGGGTGTACGGCGCATGCGCAAACAGCCCGCCGGTCAACGTATTCCAATACTCGATGGCCGCGAGAGCCAAATCTTCTTTGCTTTTGAAGTGATGAAAGAAGCTGCCCTTGGTCACGCCTGCCTCTGCGCATAAATCATCCAGCGTCGTCGCGACATAGCCTTTGGTGCGAATGACCTTGAGCGCAGCGTCTAACAGCCGGGTTTTGGCGGGAACAACGGTGTCAGGCGCGATCATGAAGTGTGGACTTATCGATGCAATGTGTAAACGAGCAGCAACCATACCAACCAGTTGGTACGGCGTCAAGTGTCGCTTAATCTACACCGTATAGCTTTAAGCCACGAACGACAGCCGTGATTTACTTTCAGGCGTATTTATCCACTTATCGACTTCACTACAAACTAAGCGCTAACGACCGCCTGGCTGTCGATAGCGCATAAAAGCCATATGGATAGTGCAACGCACCCGCCACCGCCGCGCCAGGCCAATCCTTCGTTGCGAAAAATTCGTTTACGTTCGTCTCAATTCGGAACAACCCGCACGCACTTTGTCACGCGCAAGACCCATAATCGCGCTTCGATTTATCAGGAGTGCGCCATGCCCCAATTGAACGTCAACGGCAAGATGCTCAACTACGAAGCCGACGAAGGCACCCCCCTACTGTGGGTGTTGCGCGAACAGCTCGGACTCACCGGAACAAAGTACGGCTGCGGCGTCGCAGCGTGCGGTGCATGCACCGTGCATATCGACGGCGTGCCGGTTCGCTCGTGTGTGATGCCCGCCTCGGCAATGAAGGCCGCGCAGAAAATCACCACGATTGAAGGGCTATCGACGGACGGGTCGCATCCGATCCAGCGTGCGTGGCAAGCGCTCGACGTGCCGCAATGCGGCTTCTGTCAGTCCGGCATGATCATGGCCGCCACCGCGCTCATCAAGAACAAACCGAACCCGACCGATAAAGATATCGACGAAGCAATGACCAACATCTGTCGTTGCGGCACTTACAACCGAGTACGCAGCGCGATCCACATCGCCGCACGCGAAATGGCCGCCTCGAAATCGGGCACCAAAGCGAAGTCCATTGCAGAAATCGGCAAGAGCGCACTCAACATTGACCACACGACCGGAGGCAAAGCATGAGCACCGTTGTTTCGTCCACAGCAACAGCAGGCACCTCGCGTCGCGCGTTCCTCAAGGGCAGCGCCGCAACCACCACTGGACTGGTTATCGGGTTCTACGTTCCGCTACTCACACAGGAAGCGCGCGCTCAAGGCGGCACGACGACGGGCGCAGTGTCTGAAGTCAACGCGTGGGTTGTCATTCAACCTGACGACAAAGTCATCGTGCGCATTGCCCGCTCCGAGATGGGCCAAGGCACGCTGACCGGCCTCGCGCAGATGGTGGCTGAAGAACTGGAATGCGATTGGGCGAAGGTCGTGACCGAATACCCAACGCCAGGCCAAAACCTCGCGCGGCAACGCGTGTGGGGCGATTTCTCAACCGGCGGCAGCCGCGGCATTCGCGGGTCACACGAATACGTCAGAAAGGGCGGCGCAGCAGCGCGCATCGCATTGCTACAAGCGGCAGCCAACGCATGGAGCGTTCCGGTATCCGAATGCGCCGTGGCTAAAGGTGTGATCACGCACGGGCCAACGAAACGCACCACGACTTACGGCAAGGTCGCGCTCGCGGCCGCAAAGCTCGAAGTGCCGAAAGACGTGCCCCTGAAGAACCCGAAAGACTGGAAGCTTTTGGGCAAGCGCTTAGCGCGCCTCGACACGGTCGAGAAGACCACGGGCAAACAGATTTATGGCATGGATCTAAAGCTTCCCGGCATGCTCAACGCAGCGGTGAGAGCCTCTCCTGTATTCGGCGGAAAAATCAAGACGGTCGATGACGCAGCGGTGTTAAAGCGTCCGGGGGTCAAGCGCGTGCTTCGCCTCGGTGACAACGCCGTCGCTGTCGTGGCCGATACGTGGTGGCGCGCGAAAACCGCGTTGGACGCGTTGAAGATCGAATGGGACGAAGGCGCAAACGCGAACGCATCGACTGCGAGCTTCGCTGCAACCCTCAAAGAAGGGCTCGAAGCCAAAGACGCCGTGGTGGGTAACAGCGTGGGCGACGCCCCCGCGGCCATCGCGAAATCGGCGCGCAAGCTCGAAGCCGTGTATTCATATCCGCATCAAAATCATGCATGCATGGAAACGATGAACGCGACCGTGAAGTGGACGCAGGATCGTTGCGAGGTGTGGGTGCCGACGCAAAACGGTGAGGCCGCGTTGGCGGCCACCGCAGAAGCGGCGGGCCTAAAGCCCGCGGAGTGCGAGGTCTACAAAATTCACCTCGGCGGCGGCTTCGGTCGACGCGGCGCGACGGACTTCATTCGCACCGCGGTCGCCATCGCCAAACAAATGCCGGGCACGCCAATCAAGATGATTTGGTCGCGCGAAGAGGACATGGCGCAAGGACGCTTCCATCCGGTCACGCAATGCAAAATGGTTGCGGGTCTCGACGAGAAAGGTGAAATTACCGGCTTGACGATGCGTATCAGCGGTCAGTCGATTCTCTCTTTCGTCAACCCGCAAGCGATTAGAGACGGCAAAGATCCGGTGGTGTTTCAAGGGCTCAACCCACCGGGACCGGAAGCCTCTATTGGCTACACGTTTCCGAACCTGCTGGTTGACCACGCGATGCGCAACCCACATGTTCCACCGGGCTTTTGGCGCGGCGTGAACTTGAATCAAAACGCAATTTATTTGGAGAGCTTTCTCGACGAAATCGCACACGCGACCAAGCAAGACCCGCTCGCGCTACGCCGCAAATTGATGAAGGACAGCCCGAAGCATTTGGCGGTGCTCAACGCAGCGGCCGAACGTATCGGCTACGACAAACCGGCACCCACGGGCGTGTTCCGTGGGCTCGCGCAAACGATGGGGTTTGGCTCGTATGTCGCCGCGTGCGCCGAGGTGTCTGTGAGCAAAGACGGCGCGCTAAAAGTGCATCGAATCGTCGCCGCGACCGACTGCGGAAACGCGGTGAACCCGCAGCAGATCGAGGCGCAAGTGGAGGGCTCGTTTGTGTACGGATTGTCGGCTGCGCTGTTTCAAGAATGCACCGTGAAAAACGGCCGCATTGAGCAAACCAACTTTAGCGATTACCCAACGCTGACCATGGCGGACATGCCAAAGGTTGAAACCGTCGTGGTCGCGTCGGGCGGATTTTGGGGCGGCGTCGGCGAGCCAACCATTGCAGTGGCCGCACCCGCAGTGCTCAATGCGATTTTCGCTGCGACCGGCAAACGCATACGCGATTTGCCGCTTAAGAACCACAGCTTGAAAGCGTAACGCTACGCGCTGTCGAACGTGTTGCGCCCGCCCACACCTCACGCTAGCTCCGCAGGCGACGCCTTGGCGTCGCTCGGCGGTGGCGCGCGCGGCCAAGTCCGCGCCTACAGAGGCACCGCGGTGCTGCGGTGCGTCGCTCTGTTCGCGCTCGCGGTTTGCAGCGCTGTGGTGGCGGCGCAAACGGTGCCGTACGACGTCACCAACGACGGAATTTCTGCGCCGCTCACGACGCAGCCGAGTGATGCAAATCGCGGCCGCGAGATTGCGTCGAGTCGCCAAATCGGAATGTGCATCCTCTGCCACACGATCCCCAAGTCGTCCGACAAATTTCAGGGCGACATTGCAACGCAGCTTGCGGGTGCGGGCGCACGCTGGAGCGTGCCGCAATTGCGCTTGCGCGTCGTCGATTCGCGGCGGTTGAATGCCGATTCAGTCATGCCCGCGTATCACAAAACTGAGGGGCTTTCGCGCGTTGGAACGGCATGGCGCAACAAGCCGATTCTCGATGCGCAGCAAGTCGAAGATGTCGTCGCATGGTTGGCAACACTCAAATGAAGCGCCGCGAATTTCTCGCCAGCAGCGCGGCAATCGCCACGTTGGTATTCGTGCGTTCGGCTAACGCGGCGGTGCAAAGTAGCGTGCTGACGCCGCTCGTCACGCAGTACGCCGCAGGCGCAACAGTGCGCGAGGGCCGAGTGAAGCTCGACATCTCCCCGTTGGTTGAAAACGGCAACAGCGTGCCTGTCGAAATCACCGTTGAAAGTCCGATGACACGCGAGCAACACGTCACCGGCATCGCCATCTTCAACGAGAAAAATCCGCAGAACGACGTCGCTCTATTCACGCTGTCGCCACTGTCAGGTCGGGCTCGTGTGGCCACGCGCATTCGGCTCGCGGGCTCTCAGCAGCTCGTGGTGGTGGCCAAAATGAACGACGGCAGTTGTTGGACACACACGGTCGACGTGTTGGTGACGACAACCTCCTGCATCGAGGAATAGCGAATGGCCGCGCGAACCCTCATCACCGTTCCCAAAGGCGCAAAGCGCGGCGATGTCATCGAGATTCGCGCGCTGGTGCAACACCCGATGGAGACGGGCTATCGTCGGTCTGCCGAAGGCGCGATGCTCCCACGCGATTTGATCCGCACGTTCTCGTGTCGCTTCGTGACGGCCGCGCCGTCGGCCGCTAACACAGCAGGCGAACTCGTTTTCGCAGCGACGCTGCACGCCGCGATTGCCGCGAACCCGTATCTCTCGTTCAATTTGCGCGCAGACGTGAGCGGCTCGTTGGTGTTCGAATGGCTGGGCGACAACGGATTTGCACATCGCGAAACGGTTGCGTTGTTGGTGGCGTGAGCGAGCACGCCAGCAAAGCCGTGGGAGCGGGCTTGCCCGCGA
>JBEBJR010000009.1:0-161181 GCA_040079845.1 Casimicrobium sp.
GCCAATATTCAGTGCCCGATATCCCGTCACCGCCGATGGCGCGGTTACTTAAGAAGTGAACGCTATGAGCAATGACGTCGCCATTCGCCGTCACGAAAATCGCCCCGCCCGCGCCCATACCACCGCCACCGCCTGAACCGCCGCGTGCGACACCGTTCTTAAGTGTGAGGTCGTTGAGGGCAAACTTAATGCGCGCGCCAGGAGCGAAGTACGGCTGCCCAGTCGCGTCGCCGTTCGAACCAACGATGAACAGACGTGTATCGAACCCCGTACCCGTGATCGCGACGTTGTTACCCTCAATCGTGTTGCCGTTGCCATTAATTGTCACGTCGTTCCATATCGGTGGCAAAAATTTGAATAGCGTGACCTTGAATGATGCGCCGACAAAATTCGCGGGTAGGTTGATGATGTGCGTCTGCCCCGAGGGCGGCGGCGCCACCGAATTCACCTGAATAATCGCGTCGCGCAGACTGGCCGCGTTGGCGGGCAATCCTGTCGTATCCACTGTGTCGTTAGTGGTGGTCACAGTACAAGTCATCACGCTTGCGCTCGTCGCGCACGCGGCGACCGCGTCGCGCGGAAGCAGAATAAGCGCGGTCGTAGCCGCCAGGATTGCCGCGTTGAGCCGTGTGAGCGAACGCGGGGCACGACCCACTAAGCGGTGGTGATTCATAAATTCGAGGCGTGATAGGAACGCGACCATGTTCCCAGACGTCGCCGCGAAATGCACTAGATCAAAAGGACTGGTGCGACCTCTTTCGTGCGCCAACGACCAGACCGGAAGGAGGGTTCTCAGGGCGCGCAGTTACTGCGAGAATTGATCGCATGCCCAATCCGCCGCTGCATGTCTTACTCGCCGACGACCACGCGATGGTGCGTGATGGGTTGCGCAGCTTGATTCAGGTGGACTGGCCCGACGCGCGATTCTCTGAGGCACGCGACGAACGCAGCGCGATTGCGGCGCTGGTGCAGCTGCCGCCGCCTGACTTGGCGCTGTTGGACGTGCGCATGCCCGGCATGCGTGGGGCGGCAAGCTTTGCCGAATTTCGCCGCTGCAACCCGTCAACGCCGTTGGTGGTGGTGACCGGGTTGGACGACCCTGGGTTGACGCCGACGTTAATCGCGCTCGGCGCTTCGGCCGTCGTGTCCAAAGAAGCGTCCGGTGAGGAGTTGCTCTCCGTGCTGCATCGTGCGCTGGCCGCCGCGAGGTCCGAGACGAAACCTGTTGAAACGCGTGTACCCGAGAAACACGCGCACGCTACAAAAAATCCGCACGGCAGTCATGGCCTGAGCGATCGCCAGCGCGACATGCTGCGCCTGTTGCACGAGGGTTTGCCAAACAAATTGATCGCGCGTCGTTTAGGCATTGCGGAAACAACAGTGAAAGGTCACTTACACGGCTTGTACGAGGCGCTCAGCGTACGCGGCCGCATCGAGGCCGTTGCGTTAACGCGCGATTGGCTGCTATGACCGCCACGCAGGCAGCGCTCACCGACCCACGCGTGCGCGCGGAGGTAGTCGCGCTGCTCTACAGCAACGCCGCCGTCGGCGTGCTGATGAATCTAATTTCCATCCCGCTCATTTGGTGGGCGTATCGCGCTGTGGTGCCGAGCACGTCGCTAAATTCAGTGCTGGCGCTGTGGGCGTGCTTGCAGCTGGCAAGTGCGTGGAACCGTAGCGCGTGGAGCAAGCTGCCGACGGAGCAGCAGCGCGAAGCGCGGACGTCGCGTGCCTTTTTGCAGCGTGCACTGGCCATGGCGGTTGCACTAAGCCTGGGCATGGCGCTTCTGCTGGCGGTGCTGCACTTTGCTGATCGACCCGCAACGCCAGCGATCGCCGCAGTACTCGCGCTCGTCTACGTGCTGGGTGCGTGCACTTCAACACTTATTCACCTGCCACTGGTACGCGTTTTTTCTTCAGTGGTATTGGGAAGCCAAGGACTCTTGTTGGCCACTAGCGACGAGGCTGTCTTCTGGTTGCTCGCTGCACTATTGTTTGCTCTCATCCTCGGTCTCTGGGGGTACGGGAAGCGCTACAGTGCGCAGCTACAGCAAGTGATTGTGCTGCGCTTTGAAGTGCAAGATCTGTTGGCGCAACAAGAGCGCCTGCGCGACACGGCTGAGGCGGCGAACCAAGCGAAGTCGCGCTTTTTTGCCGCCGCAAGTCACGACGTTCGCCAACCGTTGCAAGCCGTGATGCTGACCTTTCATGCGCTGCGCTTCGCGCGCTCGGACGAGCGCCGCAGTCAACTGCTCAATGACGCCGAGCGCAACCTAGGTGCGCTGCGTCAACTGTTCGATCAAGTGCTCGACATTTCGCGCATCGACGCGGGCGCTCTGCCCATTGCGCCACAGGCGGTGCCGCTGCAAGCGATGTTTGACAAACTTGAGGCGCGCTTCGCAGCTGAAGCAGCGGCGAAGCAGGTGTGGCTGCGCTTCGCCGCCACACCGCGCGCGGTGCACAGCGATCCCGATGCGTTGGAGCGCATGCTCGCCAATCTCGTGGGCAACGCGATCAAATACACCGAGCGCGGCGGAGTGTGGGTCGGCCTTAGGCGCGCGCGCGAACGCATCGAAGTGCGCGACAGTGGAGTGGGTATTGCCAAGGCGCAGCATGAGCGCATCATCGACGAATTCTTTCAAGTGGATAATCCGGGGCGCGACCGCGCCAGCGGCCTTGGGCTTGGTTTGTCAATTGTGCGTCGGTTGGGCGAACGGCTGCATCATGAGGTGGGTTTGGTGTCTGCGCCTGAACGCGGGTCTACGTTTTGGGTTGGCGTGACAGCGCTCGATACTCCCGTCACTGGCGATCACCACGAAGAGGCGCAGCCCGTCGCCCAGAGTATCGAGTCGGACACGACCGTGGACGCCCTGACCGGCTGCTCGATTGTGCTTATCGAAAACGATGCGCAGGTCGCACACGCGCTGCTGGACTTGCTCACCCGGGCGGGTGCAGGCGTGCAACTTTTCGCCACGGCGGAGGCTGCGCTCGCTTCCGTGCCATCACAGCCGTCACAGCCAAGACCAACGCTAGCGCCGGAGGTCGTGATTTCGGACTACCGGCTCAGCGGCGCGCTTGACGGTGCGGAGGCAGTGCGTCAGCTGCGCAGTGCGTGGCAGCAGGACTTCGGCGCGATTGTGCTGACCGGCGACACCGCGATTCGCGATTTAACGCGGATTGACGCGGCCCTTCACACGTCGACCGCGCCGACGCGCACGCGACTACTGCACAAGCCCGTGCCAGCGGCGCAACTCATTGACGCGGTGCAAGCGGTAAGACGAGGAACTGACGGTGGAATGATTCAAACATCGGGACGCAGCGACTAACAGCTTTATGCGTAAAACGACAGCGATGCGGCCATTTGCGCTTCATTTTGATAAGTATCGACTATTAGTAAAAAGTTCTGCTAACGACCGCTGGCCAGTCGTTTAACGCGAAAAGCTGTACTCGATCTCAGATTAGTGTTTCTCACTGCGTGCAATCGCGAGCAATCGATTGAGCTCCGCGGAATGATGAATCGTGTTGGATTTGTGCCAGCGTCCGATCACGTACATAAATCCCGCAACGAGCAAGCCGAACAACGCCACCGACGCGTAAACCGAAAGTTCTAGGCTCGTCATCAGTGTGTAGAACCCACCGAGCGCGAGAATCGCCGCCTGCTCGTTGAAGTTCTGCACGGCGATGGAGCGGCCCGCGCCCATGAGCATGTGGCCGCGATGTTGCAGCAGCGCATTCATTGGCACCACAAGATAGCCGCCAATCGCGCCAAGGAAAATCAGGAACGGCACGGCAATCCAAAGCTTGGTGATGAAGATCATCAACGCCACGGCGACACCCATGCCAATTCCCAGCGGAATCACGCTCGTCGCACGATCAAGCGTGGCGCGCATCGATGCGTACACCGCGCCCGCAGCCGTACCGATGCCAACGACGCCGACCAAGGCTGTCGCCTCAGTCACGCTGTACGAGAGCGCCGTCGCAGCCCACGCGATAACGATCACTTTCAGGTTACCCGCCGCCCCCCAGAAGAGCGTGGTCGTAGCCAGGGAAATTTGGCCCAACTTGTCCTGCCACAGGCGCGTATTGCATCGCCAGAAATCCGGCAGCAGATGAGTCGGTGTCGGAATCGGTTGCATCGCCACACCGGTGTGTGGAATTCGTAGATTGAAAATCGCCGCAACGACGTAGACGGCGATCATGCAGGCAATCGCCGCTTCGGGGGCTGTCGCGATGTCGAAGTCAAACATAGGGAAGTCAAGGTCGAGCAACCAGTCGCCCACCTTCGGTCCCACCAGCACACCACCGAGCACGTTGCCCAAAATGATCGACAGAATCGTCAACCCTTCAATCCAACCATTGGCCTTCACCAATTGCGACGGCGGCAAGAGTTCGGTCAAGATGCCGTACTTTGCGGGTGAATACGCCGCCGCCCCCAAACCAACAACCGAGTAAGCGATCAGCGGGTGCGAACCGAACAGCAGCATCAGGCAGCCGACCACCTTGATCGAGTTCGACATAAACATCACGCGCCCCTTTGGGTAGCGATCTGCAAACGCGCCAACGAACGGTGCAAGCACCACATAGAAAAACGCAAACAGCGGCACCAACGCCGCGCCTTGCCACGATGGAGCCCCGTCGTAACGAAGTAGCTGATACGCCGCAACAAAGAGCGCGTTATCGGCGAGCGAGCTGAAAAACTGCGCCGCCATGATTGTGTAAAACCCGCGCTGCATGCGCCTCCATCTCAATCTTTTGGTCGCCGTGTTTGGCGACAAATGGGTGGTGCGCGGTCCCTCTTCCGACGCCGTAAGGCACGCATCAAACAACTGACACTAGCCCTACGCCAACCTCGTTGTGGAGAGTAGCATAGGCCTCCGAATGTTCTTGTGACCGCAACCGCCAATGCCCCGCCCTCTCATCGCTCAGATTGACCGCGCCGCACTCTCGCACAACCTCGGCGTCGTGCAACAACTCACGCGCGGCGCGCGCACGTGGGCCGTGATTAAGGCAGACGCCTACGGTCACGGTGTCCAAGCCGCGATGCAGGCATTCGCCAACGCCGACGGCCTAGCGTTAATCGAAATTGAGAACGCGATTCGTCTGCGTGATCTAGGGTGGAAAAAGCCGATTTTGCTGCTCGAAGGTTGCTACGGCTCGCTGGACTGGCATGCCGCCGCCGAACATCGGTTGAGCTGCGTTATTCATTGCGACGAGCAACTCAGCGAATTTGAGGCCACGCCGCTGTCGCGCCGACTCGACATTCATCTGAAGTTCAATACAGGGATGAATCGGCTGGGCTTTCGGATTGACCGAGCGCGCGACGTGGCAACGCGGTTAACGATGCAAGCTGGCACCGGCGACATCACCTTAATGACGCACTTCGCGCGCGCCGACGAGCGAGACGGCCATCTGGAAGCATTGAAACTTTTTAATGATGGCACCCAAGGCCTGCCATTCGCACGCTCGCTGGCGAACTCAGCGGCGTGTTTTGATTTTGAGCGCGTCGCCTCCGACGCGCCCAGTGGCATGGGGCACGACAGCGTCCGCCCGGGCATCATGTTGTATGGCGCAACGCCCTTTACTCATGACAGCAGAAGTGCTGCGTCGCTCAAACTAAAACCGGCCATGACGCTCTCCACCGAAATCATCGGCGTGCAGTCGCTACGGCCCGGCGAAGCAGTCGGGTACGGTGGCGCTTATGTCGCGGAAAAAAACGAGCGCGTCGCCGTCATCGCCGCCGGATATGCCGACGGCTATCCGCGTCACGCGCCGACGGGAACGCCCATCCACGTCGGCGGGCAACGAACGCGACTCGTCGGCCGGGTATCGATGGACAAAATCACCGTCGACATCACGGACATACCGCTGGCCCGCGTCGGAACGCCCGTAGAACTGTGGGGAGCGCAATTACCTGTAGACGAAGTCGCCAATGCGGCGGGGACGATTGGGTACGAACTGCTCACGGCTGTGACCGCGCGCGTGGCACGACGAATTATTTGATCTAAATCAGGCCGCCGCCCAGCCGGATGCTCAGAACTTACTGATTTGTCAACGCCCGCTACAATGCCAACGTTTAAACGGCGCACTGTGGCTGGCGGTGTTTTGCTGTAGTACCGACTACCCAGCTTAGTCAAACACGTCACCCCGGCAGCGCCGGAATTCACACTGAGGAACCCCTGAACATGAACAAAATCTACGCACTGCTCGCCGCCTTCTTGGTTGCTGGCTCCGCATTCGCTGCGGTCAACATCAACACCGCAACCAAAGCTGAACTCGAAGCGCTGCCGGACATCGGCCCTGCTCGTGCGCAAGCCATCATCGACTACCGCACCAAAAACGGCGCGTTCAAGTCGGCTGACGACCTGAAAAAAGTCGACGGCGTGGGCGACAAGAACTTTGCCGACATGAAAGACAAAGTTTCGACGTCGGGCCCAACCAAGATCGATTGGAAAAAAGACGCGCCTAAAGCCGCCGACGCAAAAGCTGCAGCTCCTGCTGCCGCTGCTGGCGCTAAAGAGGCTCCAAAAGCTGACGCTGGCAAAGCCGCTGCTCCAGCCGCCACCGCTGCTAAAGAAGCACCAAAGGCCGCCGCCGCAGCACCCGCTGCTGCTGCAAAACCTGCCGCTGCCGCCCCAGCAGCTGCCAAGGCTGCCGACAAGCCAATGAGCAAAGACGAAAAAGCCGCTGCTGACAAGGCTAAGAAAGAAGCCGACAAGAAGGCAAAAGCTGACGAAAAGGCAAAGAAGGCCGCTGAAAAGAAAGCAAAAGCCGACGAAGCCAAAGCCAAGAAAGAAGCCGACGCAAAAGCGAAAAAAGACGCTGATGCAAAGAAAAAAGCTGATGCTGCCAAAGCTAAAGAAGCTCCAGCCAAAGCCGCACCAGCTAAAGCTGACGCACCCAAGGCCGACGCTAAGAAAGAAGAGCCAAAGAAGTAATTCTTTAGCCTCGACAAAAACCCCGCTTCGGCGGGGTTTTTTGTTTGTGCCGCATAATCAAAGCAACATCTGTTTCACTGCTCACGCCATGCCCTACCCCACCATAGACTCCACCATCGGCAACACGCCACTCATTCGTCTGCAACGTCTGCCACAACTGTTCGGCGTGCCCGACAGCACCGTCATTCTCGGCAAGCTTGAAGGCAATAATCCCGCAGGCAGCGTGAAAGATCGCCCAGCGTATTCGATGATTGTTGAGGCGGAAAAGCGCGGCACCATTAAGCCGGGCGACACGCTGATTGAGGCCACATCCGGCAACACAGGCATTGCCCTGGCGATGGTCGCCGCGATGCGCGGGTATCGCATGGTGCTGATCATGCCCGAAAACCAGTCGATAGAACGACGGCAGGCGATGAAAGCGTACGGTGCAGACCTAGTGCTGGTATCGAAAGATAAAGGCATCGAAGGCGCACGCGATTTGGCGGTGGAGATGGAGCAACAAGGCAAAGGTCGCGTGCTTGACCAGTTCGCCAACCCCGATAACCCACTCGCGCATTACGTCGGCACTGGCCCAGAAATTTGGCGACAAACGAGCGGCAAGGTTACGCATTTTGTGAGTGCAATGGGCACGACCGGCACCATCACTGGCATCTCCAATTACCTCAAAGAACAAAACGAAAACATCGTGATCATCGGCGCGCAACCGACGGATGGCTCAAGCATCGCAGGTATTCGCAAATGGCCCGAGGCGTATCGCCCAGCGATCTTCAAGAAGGCGCGCGTTGATCAAGTCGAAGAAGTCTCGCAAGCCGACGCTGAGGACATGGCGCGTCGCATGGCGGTGGAAGAAGGCGTCTTCTGCGGTATCAGCGCGGCAGGTGCACTTGCAATTACGTTACGGCTCGCAAAGAGTGTGGAAAACGCCACCTTTGTATTCATCGTCTGTGACCGTGGGGATCGGTATTTGTCGACCGGCGTGTTTCCGGGTTGAGCGGTGACAGGCGAGACGGACATCGCAAGGGAAATTCTGCGCCAATGTAAGGCGCGTGCTCCTGATCGCAGTATCTGCCCGTCGGAGGTGGCGCGAGCGCTCTGGCTAACAGATTGGGAGCCGCATATGAGCGAGGTACGCGCAGAGGGATTCGCGTTAGCGACGGCGGGAAAAATAGTGATCACGCAGGGCGGCGAAGCGCGCAGGCCAAGCGTTTCTATTCGAGGCCCAATTCGCTATCGATTAGCCCCGCCGTAAGGGCCACTCCTACAATGTGAACATGCTGCCCACCCTAGTTTTCGACATTGAATCGATTCCCGACGTTACTGGGATTCGCCGTTTGCATGATTTGCCCGCTGCGCTTTCCGACGACGAGGTCGCGAAATGGGCGTTTGCGCAGCAGCGCCTCAAAAACGGCACTGAATTTTTGCCGCATCACTTGCAGCGCGTTTGTGCCATTTCATGCGCGTTTCGCGAAGGCAGCGACAAGCTCGCCGTGTGGACCCTCGGCGAACCCGACGACGACGAAGCGACCATTGTGCAGAAATTCTTCGAGCTGATCGAACGACGCACACCGCAGCTCGTAAGCTGGAATGGCGGTGGCTTTGATCTGCCGGTTTTGATGCAGCGTGGGCTCATTTTGGGCGTGAACGCATCGCGCTTTTTGGAGACTGGCGCGAATGATCGTTCGTTCAATTTCGACCACTATCTGAACCGCTACAAAGAGCGCCATCTTGATTTGATGGACTTTCTTGCGATGTATCAGGCGCGCGCTAATGCACCGCTCGACACGATGGCGAAGCTCGCCGGTTTTCCCGGAAAACTCGGCATGGATGGCAGTCAAGTATGGCCCGCGTTTCAACGCGGCGAAATCGCGGAAATTCGCGCGTATTGCGAGACGGACGTCGCCAACACTTACCTTCTTTTTCTGCGCTTTATGGCGATGCGCGGCGATCTTGTGCCTGCCGAATACGATGCCGAAATTTCGCTCCTACGCGACAAACTGGGCGCTAGCGACGCGACGCATTGGAAAGAATATTTGGCGGCGTGGACGGCAGCGTGACCTCTGCCGCGATTGATTGGCTCACGCCCGCCGCGCGCATGCCGTGGCCAGTGGAAGCGCCGTTTCGCATGCGGCCGAATTTGGAGAAACTCGACGTGCAAACGCCAGCGCTGTTGCTGCGCGATGAACTCGCCGACGTCTATCTGCGTGAGCGCTCAAAGGTGTTGGCGACGCATTCAGATCGGGCGGTCGTGGGACAGGCTGACGCAGCGGTCCTCGCACGCATTCGGGCGCTCGCGACCACGGGCGAATCCAAAGGCGCGGCGGCCGGCGCGAGCGCGTTGCAAGAAGACTTCGTCATCCTCAAACAGGAAGCCGAAACACTGCACACCGAATATCTCTCGGTCTGCTTTCCCTCGCGCTGGGACCCACGAGAAAAATTGGGGCTCGACTTTTCGGCTATCCATGCGCCCGTTGCTGACAACCAATTACTGCAAGCCGCTGGCCCAAATCTCATGACGCTAGCGTTCATGAAACAGCCGATGCTTCGTCACGTCTGGCTCATCAGCCCAAGCGCGAGCCTAGATCAACATCCAGACAAAAACGAAGCGTGGTGGGCGGAAGCCATCGCTGATGCATCGCCGCTGTTGCCGCGCTTGTACTTTCGCGTGGAGCGGCAAACGACATGGCCGCTGCCGCAATTTCAGCGCGCTGTATTTTTCATTCGCGTGATGATGTGCCAACTGCTGGATGTGCTTTCGGTTGGTGCAGGCCGCGCCTCAGAATTAGCGGCGACGCTTCGCTCAATGACACCGGCCATCGTCGCTTATCGCGGCATGACCGATGCGTTGCCGCGGCTACTTGCGGAACTGGATGCGACGCCATGATGAGCGCCCGAGCGCATCCATTGTCGTCGCCCCTGCGTAGGCAGGGGCCGAGCGTCTTTCGTGGCCGTGTCACGTTCTATCGTCAATCACGGAAGTCGCTGGTTTCCTGCCTTCGCAGGAACGACCAGCAAAAGCACTGGACCCTCTTCCCGTTATGAGCGACTTCACCCCCCATCGCGCCCGAAAGCGCTTCGGCCAAAACTTTTTGGTCGATCAAAACATCATCAACGGCATCATCGACGCCATTGATCCAATCGCGGGTCAACACATCGTCGAAATCGGGCCGGGGCAAGCCGCGCTCACGCGCAAACTTATTCACGCCCTTGGCTCGAATGGCTCGATTGACGCCATCGAAATTGATCGCGATTTAGTGGCGCGGCTGACGCATGAATTCCCGGTCGAAAAACTGCGCGTGCATCAAGCCGACGCGATGGAATTTGACTTTTCGACGCTGCCGTCACCGCTGCGGGTCGTCGGCAATTTGCCGTACAACATCTCGACGCCGATCTTGTTTCGCCTCTGCGAATACGAAGATCGGATCAGCGACATGACCTTCATGTTGCAAAAAGAAGTCGTTGATCGCATGGCCGCAGCGGCGGGCGAAGACGCGCGCGGGCGGCTCTCGGTGATGCTGCAATATCGCTTCAAAATCGAGAAACGATTTGACGTGCCACCGACCGCGTTCAAGCCCGTGCCAGCGGTCGACTCGTCCATCGTGCGTCTAACGCCCTTGGGTGAACATCGACTACGCCCGAAAGACGAAATGCTGTTCGCTCGAATCGTGAACGAAGCGTTCAGTCAGCGGCGAAAAATGCTGCGGAAAAGCCTAGCCAACTGGGTAACGCCCGAAGGCTGGGAGGCCATCGGCGTCGCGCCAACAGCGCGCGCGGAAGAGCTCAGCTGCGAAGCGTTCGTTGCCATTGCCGATTGGGCTGGCCAGCGGAGAGACGAAGCGGCCCGTTGAGGAAGCGCGCAATGCGAAAGTAGCTCGCTGACGTAATTGCTCCCAAAATGCACTCGGCGCGACGGAGCACGATGCGCCTGACGTGGGATTTCATCGCAAATGGGCTGTAGATTGTGGATACAACTTTTACGCGCTAGCGACAGCCACGCGGCGTTCAGCGGTATTTTTTTCGATTTGTCGATATAACAAAAAACAGGTCGCAAACGCCGCAGGCCGGTCGCTTAAGGCAAAAAGCTGTTGGTAAAATTTTCTGATTGCGTCTGCCGTTTAGTACGTCGGCCCCCATAGCGCACGTCTCACGCCCCCGAGTCACCCAGCATTGCCTCTGCGCGAGCCGAAGCGGTCAATTTGAGCGCATGGCCTGCCGCGAGCATGCCCATGCTTGCCGTCATGTGCATCGCCGAGCCGTATCCGGCGCAGGCTAGTCCAGCACCGCCGCCAATGGGTGCTTCGGCCGGAGGTTCCGGACTGAACACAGCGGCGACGTGAAACTTCTTTTTGCCACGCGGGAAACCGTGATTTTGGCGTAGGTCCACGCGCAACTTGGCCAGCAAGGCGTCTTGCTCGGTAAAGGTTAGATCGTCTACCTTGAGTCGAGACGCATCGGACTTTCCGCCGGCGCTACCGCAGGTGATGAGTGGTATTTTCTGACTAAGGCAGTGCAGCACCATCGCGACTTTGGCGCGCATTTTGTCGGCCGCGTCGATGACGAACGTGGTGTCGCTCGGGATGAGCGCGGCGACGTTGTCTGGCGTTAGAAAATCGTCGACGACATCCACTTGCACGTTGGGCGCGAAACTTTGAATCCGCGCGCGCATCGCATCAACTTTGTTCGCCCCGAGCGTACTGAGCGTTGCGTGGGCTTGGCGGTTGAGATTGGACTCGGCGACGACATCCATGTCAATTAACGTGATGCGACCGAGCCCCGATCGGGCGAGCGCTTCAGCCGCCCACGAACCGACACCGCCGATGCCCACAATGATGCCGTGTGCCGCACGAATGCGCGCAAAGCCATCGCGACCGTAGAGGCGGATCACACCGCCAAAAGCACGCTCTAGGTCAATACGGTCTGCGGCGTGAGAAGAAACTTCCATTGTGCGCAAGGGGGAAAAGCACTCACTCGACGGCAACGATATGTTGGGCGGGTTGCGCGCGAGACGGGCCAGCCCGAGCTACGAGAGCAACACTACTTCGTGGCGTAGGGGTAGGCGTTTTGCGGCACGCGTGCAGCGTCTTGCTCAGCGCGCTCCGTGACGTCAAGTGGCTTTTTGTCCCACCAAATCGCGCGGCCTTTGCGCTGATCTTCTTCGAGATGCGGACGGGCAGCTTTGAGATCGCGAATGAATTGGGTGATTTCGGATTCGTACATGGTGGGCTCTACAAGTGCGTGAATTAAGTGAATTTTAGGCGTTTGGACACTTTAAGGGCCAGTGAGGCTACTTTTCCTCGGGTGCACCCTGCAACTTGTCCGCGCGTCGAGTGCCCGCGTAAAGCTCAAACTCAAAAAGACGGCAATCCAGCGCGCCGTTAAATAGCGGCGTTTTCTTCGAGGGCTTGAAGCCGATGCCGCTAGGTAACGCACGATCTGCGGTGATGAAACAAGCCCTCCAGCCAGCCATGGTTTTTTTGAGCCAGGTGCCGACGTGGGGATACCAAGCCTTAAGGTCGGCCAATTCGTTCAGCCGCTCGCCATAGGGCGGATTAGTGAGAAGCAAGCCGCTTGCAGCAGGCGCGACACAGCGCTCCATCGGCAGGTTGGTGAGCGTCACGGCATCAGCGGTGGCGTCTCCGCCAATGTTTTGCAGATGTCGGCGTGTGGTTTCGACGGCCTCCAGACTGACGTCGTTACCGAACAGCAGTCCGGGCGCGAGCGGCTTGGCTTCGGCAGCGGCTTCAGCACGCATGGCGTCGAACGCCACTGCATCATAAGCGCGAAGCTTTTCAAACGCGAAGGGCCGCTGCCCGCCGGGCGCGAGATTCATCGCGATCATCGCTGCTTCGGTGAGCAGCGTGCCGCTGCCGCACATCGGGTCGAAGAGCGGCATTTGTCCGTTCCAGCCCTTGAGTGCGAGCATGCCTGCGGCAAGATTTTCACGGATAGGAGCGGACAGGCCTTCGCGGCGATAGCCACGCTTGAACAACGCTTCGCCCGCGAGATCGAGATACACCGTAGCTTTGTACGCGCTCAAAAACACATGAATGCGCATGTCGGGCATGCTGGTATCGACCGATGGGCGCGAGGCCATCGCCGCGCGGAAACTATCCACAATCGCGTCTTTAACACGCAGCGTGACGAACTCAAGACTGGTCACAGGCGAACGAATCGCATCAACCTGAACACGAATTGTTCGGTCCGCTGAAAACAAATGCGGCCAATCGATTTCGCGCGCGAGTTTGTAAATCTCTTCTTCGTGCCGGTACTCGGATTCCGCTTGTTGCCACAACACGCGGCTCGCGAGGCGGCTCCACAAGCACACACGGTAGCCCAGCAGAAATGGCCCCTGAAACGCAACGCCACCGTCGGTGGGCCCGATGTGTAGCGCACCCAAACGCTCCAGCTCGTAGCAAAGCGGCTCTTCCAAGCCTCGCGGACAGGGCGCGAAAAACTTCTGTGGGCGCTCAGGAATCAGCTTGGCTTTGATTGTTAGCGTGGCAGAGGGTGTGGTCACAGTGTGTCTACTTTCTCAGACGACAGCCGTCGCCGATTGCTTCGCGCCAGACATGTACGGAGGCCACATCAGGAAATTTATGTTCGACGCCCCGCCAGATAAAGGCACACAGGTTTTCAAGCGTAGGCACGCCGAGACCTGCCACTTCG
This sequence comes from Casimicrobium sp., assembly GCA_040079845.1. Classification (GTDB taxonomy): domain Bacteria; phylum Pseudomonadota; class Gammaproteobacteria; order Burkholderiales; family Casimicrobiaceae; genus Casimicrobium. The sequence continues at coordinate 13,599 of JBEBJR010000009.1, forward strand.
TCGAGGTAATGGTGATCGAGCTGCTCGCGAAGCACGTTCAGGTGGGCGCGGAGATGTCCCAAATCGCTGACCATACCAGTCGCAGGATCGGGGCTTCCCGCGAGTGAAACTTCGCAATGGTAAGTATGACCGTGAATGCGGCGCGAGCCTTCGGCTTCGATCTCGCGGCGCAACGTGTGTGCCGCGTCAAAGAAGAAACGCTGGGTAATTTCGTAATGCATGGCGTAATTATCCGAGATTGGCGACTGGCGCGCCGCTGGCCGCGCGCAGGCAGTCGGCTTAACGAATGCCGATCACTTTGTGCGTTTGCACCGAAAGCCGCCACTGCGGGTTGTGCAGGCACCAGTCAATGGCGTACTGCGTATTTTCAGCGCGCAACGGGCCGTCCATCGGCTGCACAAATCGATGCGCAAATTCGAGCGAGGAGAGATGCTTCATGTCGAGGGGCTGCGGCACGACGACCTTCAATTCTTGCCCACGTAATTGCAGCAACGGTGCACCAGCCTTCGGGCTCACGCAGATCCAGTCGATACCCTCGGGCGCTACGATGCTGCCGTTGGTTTCTACGGCAATCTCGAAGCCTTTCGCGTGCAAGGCTGCGATAAGCGCTGCGTCGAGTTGCAATAACGGCTCGCCGCCCGTACAAACCACTAGAGGCTTGCCAGATCGACCGTCGGGCCATTCGCTTGCGACTACATCAGCCAACGCCGCAGCGGTGGTGAATTTGCCGCCACGCGTGCCATCAGTGCCCACGAAATCAGTATCGCAAAACTTGCAGATCGCGGTGGCGCGATCTCGCTCTAATCCGCTCCACAAATTGCAACCCGCAAATCGACAAAACACGGCGGGACGACCGGCGTTCGCGCCTTCGCCTTGCAGCGTGTAGAAAATTTCCTTGACCGAGTACGTCATCGCGCCGCCCAGCTCTCGAAGCCCGCTTTACGCAACGCACACGCCGGGCACTCGCCGCAACCATAGCCCCACGCATGCTGTGTGTCACGTACGCCGTTGTAGCAAGTGTGTGTGTGTTCGATGATGAGTTGCGTAAGACGCGAGCCGCCAAACGACTCGGCAAGTGCCCACGTATCGGCTTTGTCGATCCACATCAACGGCGTTTCAACGCGAAGCCTTTTATCGAGCCCCAGCGAGAGCGCAATCTGCATCGCCTTCATCGTGTTGTCCCGACAATCAGGATAGCCAGAAAAATCGGTTTCACACATACCACCGACGAGCACATTCAATCCACGCCGATATGCAATCGTGGCAGCGAAGGTAAGAAACAGAAGATTACGGCCGGGCACGAACGTGTTGGGCAGGCCGCTTTTTTCGTAAGCGATCGCGACGTCGCGCGTGAGCGATGTGTCGCTGATTTGCCCCAACACCGCTAGATCAACAACGTGATCTTCACCGAGTCTCACGGCCCATTCTGGAAACTCCGCGCGCAGCTCACGCAGCGTGTCGAGCCGCACCTCCATTTCAACGCAATGCCGTTGGCCATAGTCAAACCCTATGGTTTCGACATACGCGAAGCGATCCAGCGCCCATGCAAGGCATGTTGTCGAATCTTGCCCGCCGGAGAAAAGTACCAGTGCGCGCTGCGCATTTTCAGCTGAACTGTTCATATCAAAACGGCTTGACCACAACCAGAATCACGATAGCGAACAGCGCAAAAACAGGTAGTTCATTAAGGATACGAAAGGTGCGTTCAGCCAGCGCATTGCGACCCGCAGCAAACGCGCGCATTTGCACAAAACACCACGCGTGAAAAATCATTAAAAAGAGCACAGCAACGAGTTTCCACATTAGCCATTTGCCAGAAATTCCGTAGCCAAACCAAAGCCAGAGACCAAACACGATACTGAAGATCGCGCCCGGTGTCATGATGCCCCAGAACAGTTTGCGCTCCATGATTTTGAAGCGTGCGTCACCGCGCGCGTCGCCTTCGGCCAATGCTTGCGTGTGATACACGAAGAGGCGCGGCAGATAAAAAATGGCCGCCATCCAAGTGATGACAAAAATTATGTGTAGCGATTTGACCCACAGCATGTCAGGCCACCTCAAAGTGAATCACTCGCTTGACGGCAGCCTTTAGCTCCATCAAGCGGCCATGAAAAAAGTGCCCGGTGCCCGGAAACACCGTCACCGGCAAGCCTTGTGGACGCGCCCACGCGAATACATCAGCCAGTGGCACCACATCGTCTTCGTCGCCATGAATCACGATGGTGTCCTTCGCGACCTCTGGAATGGCGAAACGGCTTACAGCTGGGGCGATGAGCACCAACATTTTGGGTTGCGACCGAGGCAGTAACTGCGTTTGCACGAAACACCCAAACGAGAACCCAGCAGCAACGAGCGGTATGGCGTCACCCACCTGAGCACGCGCCCAATCGAGCGCGGTCGCCGCGTCTTCAGTCTCGCCGATGCCGTCATCAAACACACCCTCGCTCGCACCCACGCCACGAAAATTAAACCGCATCGTGGCAAAGCCTAATTCAGCGAATGCTTTATGCAGGGTCTGCACCACTTTATTGTCCATCGTGCCGCCGAACTGCGGATGCGGATGACAAATCAGCGCCAAACCTTTAGGGGCGTCGTTCGGTGGCAGGTGAAAGGCAATTTCCAACGCGCCTGCTGGGCCGTTGATTACTTTAGGAAATGTGGAGGGCATGCCTCGATTTTAGGCGTTACCGACGACTGTGTTGTCAAACGCAGCTTCGCCACCCTTTGGTGCAACAAACCGCCAGAACAGTACCGCCGTCGCGACGAATGGCCAAAACATCACGATGGTACGCGTCAATCCGTTCAAATGCAGAAGATGACCGTAGTTCCAACTGAAAATCGACAACGGCGCTTTCGTTGCAACTAAATCGGGTAACAGCAACATGATGAGCACGCTAGAGAGCAAGGCAATGCCCGCTAGCACAGACTTTGCACGACGCGGCAGCCAAAACAAAATCATCAGCGCAAACGCTCCGCAAGCTAGTCCCAACGTGTGGCCCGGTCGCAACCATTCGTCCCAAGCCACAGGTTTCAGCACCGCCTGAGCCGCCGCGATTTTCATAAAGATGGCGAGCAACAACACAAGCACCAACGCCACACCACCCATCCAGCGTTTGCGCATGGTCAAGTCCGTGAAGAGACCAATTCCGATAAGCGCCGCAGCCGTCTGCGTCAACTCCACCAGCACTACGGCGGGCTCGTACGCGGCCTGATTGCCAGGATGAAATGCAGCACCGAAAAGTGGGATCGCCGGATTCACTTGTGCAATCAACCAGACGGCGAGCAGTACCAACTGTAAATCGCCCGATGAGCCGGGAACTATCGCCGCCGAACGCAAGCGGTCAACCCACGCCACGAAGCGCTTAGACGCAACTGCGACCAGTCCGAGTAGTGCGCCAATGATCGTACCCGTCAAATTGGCTAACGTGTCATAAACGCTCGCGTAGCGCGTCGGTAGCCACATCTGCGCGGTCTCCAGGGACAGCGACAAGATCAGCGCCATAAAAAGCGAAACCATCACGTATCGCCCACGCGCCCAATGCGAAGGCAGGGCAATAACCAACGCGAATCCGAGCGGTACGTACGCGACGACGTTAAACGCCGTGTCCGCTGGCGTCCACCGCAACGCAAATTGCCAAAGAAAAAAACGGGCATTGGCCGGTAGCGCGCTCCATCCGGTAAACGGCTGCAAACTCGCGTAAACAATGACGCCAACACAGACACCTACGACCCAGAACGCGACGGCGGAACGGGGGGAAGTCGTCGACGGTTCTGCGGAAAGCATCATGCGGTCACGCCTCCGCCCTAAAGGTAGGCGTGATCCACCTTAAAGCCGACGACGCTGGCCTGGCTTGCATCCAGATAAAGCTTAATCTCGATTTCCGCGCCACCAGCGAGTCCCTGCGGCAAATTAGCGTTGGCCGGCGCAAACTCTTTGGGTGCAAAGACTTTACGCGCTACCATTTCTCCGCCCAAGCCATCGAGTGTCAGCACTAAATGAGGATAGGCCACGGTTCGCTCGCCCGTGTTGCGCAACGTAGCCGTAAATATCAACAAGCCCTTGTGGGCGGGGTCTGCCGCCAGGTCTGCGCCGACGAAACCGAGCGATTCTGTACGTTTGGGTGGCTGCACGCGGCAGCCGATGTGTTCGCAGGCCACAGCGAGCGTCGGTGCCAGCGCCGGAAAACGATTCGCGATTTCATCTCGGAAAAAGTACGCGGCCTGGGCAACCAACCCGACCAGCGCGACCAACGAAAGCAATGCATAAACCCAACGCATCGCAGGTGACGTTTTCCGCTCAGGCTCACGCCAGTGGTATCGATTAAGCGCATCGGCCTCGTCGGTGCGCGTCGGAGCTGCCGTCGCGCTAGGAGCAGACGCATCGACGTTACGGACGAAGTGCTCCTCGTCACCGTGATGCGCGGAAAACCCAATAGGTTTGAGATCGATATGTTCGACCACAAAGTCGTCACTCTCATTCGGATTCACCGCGGAACGCGGCGCATCCGTCGACGCCACGTGCGCGACTGTCGCCTGGGAAGTCGAGGCGGAGGGAGCCGGGGCTCTTGGTGAAACAGCGGAGACCGGCTTGGCGGGAAGATCTGGTGCCGCCGATTTTGTAGCGGATTCAGCGCTTTCCTGCATTGCAGGCATGCCTTGAATAATGGTGCGCGGCGGCTCGTTCGCCATTTCATCGTCGAGTGGATCATTGCGTGGCAAAGAGCCTTCGATCAGATGCTCAACGGCGTCAAAAATGCCGCGGCAAGCGCCGCAACGCACGAGGCCCGAATGCAGTTTCACCTGCTCCGCGCGAACGCGAAATTTCGCGCTGCAATGGGGGCACTGCGTAACGGCTGAGGCCTGAGAAGAAGCGATCATGGCTTAATCGTAGCGCACAGCACTTCATGCGAAGCGGATTGGGCAAATGCAGCGCTCAGATGCGCGTGCCTGTCATACGTACCCAGCCTTCGCGTTCGGCCGTCACCGACATGGCGATCCAGGGCGCGTAAGCTTCTTGAATGCGCTCAATTTGCGGCGCGAGAATACCCGCGAGGGCCAGTTGCCCGCCGGATTTGACATGCTGACAGATCGCTGGCGCGAGCACTGTCAGCGGCCCCGCCAAGATATTTGCGACCACAACGTCGAAGCGCTGCTCTAGCGCGTCGTCGGACACGGCGTAGCGCGCGGCAAGGCCGTTCGCTGACGTATTGTGGCGCGCGGTTTCAACAGCTTGCGGATCGATGTCGACGCCAAAAACGTCGGCTGCGCCCAGCGCGGACGCCGCCATCGCCAAAATGCCGGAGCCACAGCCGTAGTCGAGTACTGTCTTGTTGTCCAGGGACATATCGCATAACCACTGCAAGCAGAGCCGCGTGGTTGGGTGCGTACCCGTACCAAACGCTAGGCCTGGATCGACTCGCAGATTGATGGCCGCGGCATTCGGTGGTTCACACCATGTTGGGACAATCCAGAGCTTTGGCGTAATCTCTATCGGCTCAAATTGCGCCTGCGTCGCGCGAACCCAATCGGTCTCCGGCACCACGCGAAACTCGTGCGCACCCAGTGCGTCGCCGACCTCAGCCCGCAAAGAGTTCCACAGCGCTTCAATGTCTTCGCTCGGCACGTCGCTATCAAACAGCGCTGCGATACGACTGTCCGCCCAACGCTGGGTCAGCGCCATGCCCGGTTCACCGAATATCGGCTGCTCGGCGTCGCTCTCGGCGTTCAAGTCAGCCACATCGACCGCAAGCGCACCAGACTCCATGAGCGCGTCTGCAATGGCGTCGGCTGCCTCGCCTTTAACAGGCCCAGAAATTTCTAACCAACTAAGCGCGCTCACTGTTCACCGCTCACTATGCACGAAACGCATCACTTGCGCCGCTCGGCAAGTTTCGCCATACGTTGCTCAAGATAGTGAATCGAGAAGCCACCCTTCATAAATTCGGCGTCATCCATGAGTTCACGGTGCAACGGCGTATTGGTCTTGATGCCTTCGACAATCATTTCTGAGAGGGCAATGCGCATGCGAGCAATCGCTTGCTCGCGCGTTGCGCCGTACGAGAGCAATTTGCCCACCATCGAATCGTAATTGGGCGGCACGAAGTAGCCGTTGTACGCATGCGAATCCACACGAATGCCGGGGCCGCCCGGGGCGTGCCAGCTGGTAATGCGTCCAGGCGATGGCACAAAAGAATTGGGGTCTTCGGCGTTGATACGGCATTCAATCGCGTGTCCGCGCTTGACGATGTCCTTTTGCCGAAACGCCATCTTCATGTTCGCCGCAATTTTGATTTGCTCTTGAACGATGTCGATGCCCGTAATGAGTTCAGTCACCGGGTGCTCTACCTGCACCCGCGTGTTCATTTCGATGAAGTAAAACTCGCCGTTTTCGTACAGAAACTCAAACGTGCCTGCGCCGCGATAGCCAATTTTTCGGCACGCTTCGGCGCAACGCTCACCAATCTTCGCGATGAGTTTTTCTGGAATGCCCGGAGCTGGCGCTTCTTCGATGATTTTCTGGTGGCGACGCTGCATCGAGCAATCGCGCTCGCCAAGATACACGGCGTTCTTGTGCTGATCGGCGAGGATTTGAATTTCGATGTGGCGCGGGTTTTCAAGGAATTTCTCCATGTAAACCGTGCCGTTGCCGAACGCTGCCAGCGCTTCGCCTTTGGTCAACGTGACGGCGTTAATCAGCGCGCCTTCAGTGTGCACCACGCGCATGCCTCGGCCGCCGCCGCCGCCGGAGGCTTTGATGATGACCGGATAACCGATGGTGCGCGCAATCTTGATGATCTCGCGCGGATCGTCCGGAAGCGCGCCTTCGACGCCCGGAACGACCGGAACGCCAGCCTTTTTCATCGCGGACTTGGCGGACACTTTGTCGCCCATTAAGCGAATCGTCTCGGCACGGGGGCCAATGAAAACAAATCCGGACTTTTCTACTTTTTCGGAAAAATCTGCGTTTTCCGACAGGAAGCCATAGCCCGGATGAATCGCCTGCGCGTCGGTCACCTCTGCGGCTGCGATGATCGCAGGCACGTTCAAGTAGCTCTGCGCGGACGGCGCTGGGCCGATACATACGGATTGATCTGCGAGCTTGACGTATTTGGCGTCTGCATCCGCTTCGGAGTGCACGACCACGGTTTTGATGCCCATCTCGCGGCACGCACGCTGGATGCGCAACGCAATTTCGCCACGGTTGGCGATCAGAATTTTTTCGAACATCACGGGTTCCGGCGTTTTGGCCGAACTGAGGGAGAGAGCCATCGTTGCTTTTTTACTTATTCAATGATGAACATGGGCTGGCCGTATTCCACGGCTTCACCGGCTTCAACGAGCACCGCCTTCACGACGCCCGCTTTGTCCGATTCGATCTCGTTCATGAGCTTCATCGCCTCGATGATGCACAGCGTGTCGCCCACGGCGACGGTGCTGCCGACCTCGGCAAACGGCTTCGCGCCGGGGGCCGATGAGCGATAGAACGTGCCAACCATCGGCGACTTCACCGTGTGGCCCGCGGGTTCAGCGGGGACCGCAGCTGCGACCGGCACCGCAGCGACCGGTGCGGCGGCAGGAGTGGGCGCAGCCGATTGTTGCGGCATTTGCGCCATCATCGGAGCGGCGTATTGCATCATCGGCTGTGCGGCGTTGGCCACGGTGCGCGTGATACGCACGCGCTCCTCGCCTTCGGTGACCTCGAGTTCGGCAATGCCGGACTCCTGCACCAGTTCAATCAATGTTTTGAGTTTTCGCAAATCCATGCGGTGGTTCTCCTCTTGTGGAAGATAAAAGGGCTTCAACGAAATCTGGGCACGCAAGGCGCGCCGAGATTACTTCGCGGAATATTCGGTAGTCAGGAAATCGAGCGCGAGGTCGTAACCGCGCACGCCTAGGCCGACGATCACGCCGCGCGCAATCGCACTTAGATAAGAGTGGTGCCGGAATTCTTCGCGGGCGTGCACATTGGTGATGTGTACTTCCAGAAACGACAAGGATGCACCGGCAAAAGCATCGCGCAAGGCCACGCTCGTGTGGGTAAACGCACCGGCATTGATGATGCAGGCCAGCGTTCCGTCGGTGCGGCTCGCGTGAATGCGATCAAGCAACACACCTTCGTGGTTGCTCTGCAGGCAGTCCAACGCGAAGCCAGCGGCCGCAGCGCGCTTTGTCAGATGTGCCTCAAGCTGCGCCAACGTGGTTGAACCGTATTTTTCGGGTTCGCGGGTGCCGAGCAGGTTCAGGTTCGGGCCGTGCAGCAGGAGCAAACGCGGTTTTGTTCCTGATTTTGCGGGGGCGACTTTCGTTGCCTCAGCGCTTTTAGCGATTTTCGCCATCAATTGTGACCTGCTTCAAACTGTGAAATCGAAGCAAGTTAAGTTGAGATAGGCGATAGTTTGCCTTAAATTTCGATTTGTTGCCAGATAGCGACAAGAAAATCACCAGAACAATCCGAAGAGTTACCGCGGTGATGGCATCACGATTTCGTTGCGTTTAATGTTCAGCTTTATGGCTACACCGACAGCCACGTGGTGCCTATAGCGATTAAATTAACATTATCGACTATAGTAAAAAACGCTGCGGAAGCGCCGCATGGCTGTCGTTTCGACTAAAAAGCCATTAATCAAACCGAGAAACGCAGCACACAAATTTGGCGTGACAGGTCGGTCAAACGTTAAGCGAAAATGGCCTCAATTTCGCTGTATTTAAGCCGACCTACACGACGAAGCATCACTTCGTTCTTCGGCGAGATGACCAACGTGAACGGCAAAACAGACTGCGGATTGCCCATCGTTTTCACCGCATCCAGCCACGCTGGGTCGGCCAAGAGCACGGGGTAATTCACGCCCAATTCTTTTGCGAACCGCTCCACCGGCGCGCGACGATCCACGGCGATACCGACAAATTGGAGCCCTTTCGCCGCAAAAGCGGTTTGAGCCTTCACAAAATCTGGCATTTCCTCGCGGCACGGCCCGCACCACGTCGCCCAGAAATTAATCACCAGCGTTTTGCCTTGCCAGGTCGACAACGGCATCGTTTTGCCGTCCAGCGCCTCAAAACTCGCGCCGAGCAGCTTGCCCTCCTCGCCTTTCACCGCGCCGCGCGTCAGCCACCAATTGCCACCCAGCGCGCCCGCCACGCAAGCGCCCACGCCCGCGAGCGCCAACATCAACGTCTGGCGGCGGTTCATTGACTCACCTGCTTCTTGAAAAGCGATTTCAGTGCTGGCGCTTCCGCGTCTAGCGGCTTCACATCTTTCGCACCGGACGCGACGGTGATGACCCGTTTGGTCGGCGGGTAACAGATGCCTGCGACCTCCGAGCAGCCCTGAAACACGACCTCAAGCTGCGTCTGCGCCTTCGAGCTCGCTGCGTCACCTTTTGTCGCCAGCTTTGGCTTCGACTGCGCACTCACCGCCTGCGTATAGACCTTCACCAAGCCGAAATTCGGATCTTGCTTGGGTTTCCCGCCCGCCCGCAACTTGCGCTGCAACTCATTTGCCGCAGCGCCGTCTTGCTTAATTTCAAAGCGATCCGCATACAAATAATGGCCCGGCTGCACATCCACACGGATTGAGACCGCTTGATTGACAAAACTCGCTGTGACCGGGAACGCGACGTCCACCGGCAGCGGCTCGGCAGGGGTAGCCGCGCCAGCAAACGACGATCCGACGACGCCCCCAGCTAAAACGATAAGCAGGCGAACCACGCCCCGCGCGCGAAGCGCAACGGCTGCGACGGCACTTCTCAAGCGCTGTCCTGTCATACTACGCACCGCGTAACGCGTTAACCATAAATTGCCCGCTGTCGCCTCGTCGGACGCAACGCCAAGACGCAAGTTTTTGTAAGGAGTCATGTATGCCGCTCGTTTTCCTAGGAATTTTAATTGCGTTGCCCGTGCTCGACATCTACGCCACGCTTCGATTCGCCGAAGCGCTAAACGTTCCCGGCTGGCTACTCTTCGCGCCGGGCATCATGCTCGGCTTCGTGCTCATGAAGCGCGAAACGCGAACGCTCAAGAGCCGTTTCGTCGGCGCGATGCAGAGTATGGCACTTCACGGCATGGTCTTCGACAGCGGTCGCCGCATGCTCGCCGCCGTGTTGCTGCTGACGCCGGGTTTCCTGAGCGACATGTTCGCTGTGTTCCTGCTCTTAATCCCGAACCGCGCCACGCCGCAGCCCGCGGCGGCGGCTGCCGTGCCCGTTGGACCGAAAACGGTTGAAGGTGAATTTCGGCGGGTGGAGTAAGCGGCGGTTATTGCTTGCGGCGGATGCCTAGTGCGTCTAGGTCGCGCCTTCGATAGGCGTCTACGACTCGGTTGATTTCTCGATCGATTACGGCTGGTTCAAGGCCGTCGCGCTCGAACACGTGTCGCAGTAACGATGCAAGGTCAGGTTGATCACAGCCACCCGCCATCGCGCACATGGAACGAAACCGACTGCTATTCGGGCCACAATCACTCACCCCAAGTGCGCAAGCCACGATGATGCCAAGATTAAACTCGAGCGCTAGTGCCGCCCCCAAGTTCTCCTCGGTCATCCACGATGAATCCAGCGCGCCTACCGCTGCAGGGCTACCAATCAGAAGCCGCGCAATCCCATCGGGTTGCCATTCTGCAAACGCGCGCAGCACCAAATCGTAGTCGCGTTGATTGAGTTGACTGTAGCTAGGGCTTTCCCAACCCGCACGTCGGTTGAATAAGTGCGCACTCACCACGCCATTGGCAACAAGTCGGTCGAGGGCTGCCCGGTACTCCGCACCGAACTCGGCCCCAAACAGGCGTCCTCGGCACTCGGCAACTGAGCGCTCAATCGTTGCGTTGAAACTCGCCCGTTGAGATGTTGAAAGCGGAGCTGCCATTTTTTTCAGCAACTCCGTCTGTTGGGCATAGTCGAGAGAGTCGCCATCGAGTAGTTTCTGCATCTGTTTCGCGACCACGGCGGCGATTTCGGAGGGAGGTTGAATTCGCATGGGGGCGACCGCCTGCATCGCTTCGTTCATCGCGATCAACTTTTCGTCGAGCGGCACTCGCTTCCCCGTTTTGGGGTCGAAACTTGTCTCAGTCAGAAGTTGTCGAACCGATTTTCCGTGTAGCTGCACGGGCATGTCCATGCAATAAAAATTCATGTATATCGAATGCGCGACTAACAGCGGATCGCCAGAACGCACCGCCAGCATTTGAGCCGCAAACGGATCACCATGCGCGGTCAAGTTGCGAATTTTGTGGACCGGGCTCGCCAGCACATCAGGCATCAGATTGGCGAGCGGCGTCGCGACTTGCCGCAACGAGACCACACCGCCCGCAACTCGTGCGACGTTGGTTTGTTGGGAGAGGCGAGTATCGGAAGGCGCAACGCTGCTTGTTGTGTGACTCGGCGGCGAACTACGAGTCGATGCGAGGCCCAAGCCAATCGCAACAACAGCAATTACTAGGACCCCGCGCCGACTCATCTTCACTTACCCGTTGGAACCCGCCGCACCAACAGCCAAACCCCCATCGCAAACAACGGCACGCAAAGCCACTGCCCCATCGTCATGCCTAATGACAAGAAGCCGAGAAACGCATCCGGTTCGCGGAAAAATTCTGCGATGAATCGTAGCGTCGCGTAGCCAATCGCGAAGACGCCTGCCACGCGGCCTTCGGGGCGCTGTTTGTTGGAGAACAGCCAGACGATTACGAATAACAGCAGACCCTCGCCCGCGAACTGATACAGCTGTGATGGGTGGCGGGGAATTTGATCGACGGTGGGGAAAATCATGGCCCACGGCAAGCTTGGGTCTGCGGCACGTCCGGGAAGCTCGGCGTTGATGAAATTGCCCATACGTCCCGATGCGAGCCCCAACGGCACCAGCGGCGCGACAAAATCCATGACTTTCCAGAATGGCCGCTCGGTGCGCCGCGCGTAGAGCCACATCGCGAAAATCACGCCGAGCAAACCGCCGTGAAAGCTCATACCGCCCTGCCACACTGCGAAAATTTCGAGCGGATTAGCCAAGTAATAGCCCGGTTTGTAGAACAGGCAATAGCCAATGCGCCCCCCAAGCACCACGCCCAAAATGCCGTAGAGCAGCATGTCGTCGACGTCCGTCGTCTGCCAGCCTTGCGCGCTTTGCTTCCTCGCTCGGCTGCGCCCGAGCAACATAAACATTGCGAATGCGGCAAGATAAGTCAGTCCATACCAACGCACCGCGAGCGGGCCGATTTGGAGGGCGATAGGGTCGATTTGAGGATGGATCAGCATGCCGCAAGTGTAGCGGCCTAAAATTGCTGGATACACGCGCGTCGCGCGCTCCTGCTCACGAACCCACACACTTCACCTTTATGTCATTCAATCGCCGCAGCAAAATCGTCACCGGAGGCGTTTCCCGGTCCCCCAATCGCTCCATGCTCCGCGCTGTCGGGTTTGGTGACAACGATTTCGACAAGCCCATCGTCGGCGTAGCCAACGGCCACAGCACGATGAACCCATGCAACGCGGGCATTCAGCCTCTCGCCGATCGTGCCTGCCAGTCGATCAAAGCAGCCGGCGGCATGCCGCAAATGTTCGGCGTGATTACCGTAACCGACGGCATCAGCATGGGCACCGAAGGCATGAAGTATTCGCTGGTGTCGCGCGAAGTGATCGCGGACGCCATTGAAACCGCCACGCAGAGCCAGATGATGGACGGCGTGCTGGTGCTTGGCGCGTGCGACAAAAACATGCCAGGCGGCATGATCGCGATGTGCCGCATGAATATTCCTGCGATTTACTGCTACGGCGGCACCATCAAGCCGGGCAACTGGAAAGGCCAGCCGCTGACCATCGTGTCGCCGTTCGAGGCGGTGGGCCGCCACGCAGCGGGCACGATCAGCGAAGAAGATTTCATCGGCATCGAGAAGAACGCGTGCCCGACGCACGGCGCGTGCGGCGGCATGTACACCGCGAACACGATGTCGTCCTCGTTCGAGGCGCTGGGCATGAGCTTGCTCGGTTCGTCGTCGATGGCGAACCCCGATCAAGAAAAGTCGGACAGCGTTGCCGACTCCGGACGTGTGTTGCTTGAGGCGATTAAAAACGACCTGAAACCACTCGACATCATCACCAAAAAATCCATCGAAAACGCTGTCGCCGTCATCATGGCCACGGGCGGCTCGACCAACGCGGTGTTGCATTACCTCGCCATCACGCACGCAGCGGGCATCGACTGGACGATTGACGACTTCGAGCGCATGCGCAAAAAGGTTCCGGTGCTGTGCGACCTGAAACCGTCGGGCAAATACGTGATGACGGATCTTCACGTTGTGGGCGGCGTGCCGCAAGTGATGAAGATGCTCTTGAACATGGGGCTACTGCACGGCGATTGCATGACGATTACCGGACGCACGATGGCGGAAGAATTGGCCAACGTGCCCGATTTGCCCGCCGCGACGCAGGACGTGATCCGTCAGCCGAACAATCCGCTGTATGCCGAAGGGCATCTCGCGATTCTTAAGGGCAACCTCGCGCCTGAAGGTTGTGTCGCGAAGATCACCGGCCTCAAAAACCCGGTCCTAACTGGCCCAGCGCGCGTGTTCAACAGCGAACCCGAGTGCATGGACGCCATCATGGCCAACAAGATCAATCACGGCGACGTGTTGGTGTTGCGCTACGAAGGCCCGAAAGGTGGTCCCGGCATGCGCGAAATGCTCGCACCCACCAGCGCCATCATCGGCAAAGGCATGGGCGAAACCGTAGCTCTGATTACCGATGGCCGTTTCTCTGGCGGCACCTGGGGCATGGTGGTTGGGCACATCGCGCCGGAAGCGCAAGTGGGCGGCCTGCTCTGCATCGTGGAAGAAGGCGACTCGATCACGGTGGATGCGCACAAACTGTTGCTGCAACTCAACGTAGACGAAGCCACCATCGCCGCCCGCAAGGCAAAGTGGACGGCGCCGCCGCTGAAGTACAAAAAGGGCGTGATGTACAAGTTTGCACTGCTCGCTTCGAGCGCTAGCAAGGGTGCGGTAACCGACCTGTAGTCGCCGTTCCTCGCGGAAGCGGTCAACACACGGCAGAGTTTCGCGTTGATGAAGTAAGTCGCTCGCGCCGCGAGCGACTGGGTTCACTCCCCTATCGAAGGGGAGGGCTCGGGCGCGGTAAATAGGCGGATTGAACGGAAGCGTCCGCGACGTACTCCAACCCTGATCTGCTCCTCACTCCCCCGGTAAGCACCGGGGGAACGATCTTCACTCAACGGATCCTCTGCTCCATGAACACTTCTGCCCGCTCGCTCGTTTTCCTTTTCGCACTCGCGACGGCGACCTCGGCGCTCGCACTTGACTCCATTCCACTGGAACAATTGCAGCCAGGCCTCTGGAAGGTCGAGCGCAAGATGGAAAAGCTGGACTTGAATCCGGTTGAATACGAAACCCGCAACACGGAGTATTGCGCGAGTCCAAAAAAGGAAATTGCACGGGTGCTCTCGGTCACGAATTTGCTGTGCAAAACCGAAGACAGCAAGGTGGGCGAAAACCGCTACCAGATTCACGCCAAGTGCAATCTGTTCGGCATCATCGGCGAGAACACAACGATCATCACCATCGTCAGCCCGAGCGAATACACCGCGGAAGTCGAAACCATCGGCACCAAGTTTGGCAAAAAGCAGCATCGCAAAGAACTCATCACCGCGAAGCGTGCGGGCGACTGTTAGGAGTAGTAGCCAGTAATGCCTCACTTCAGCGGGCACCGCGCAAGGGTTTGAAACTAGAAAACTACGGCACACTACAGACACATACGGGCGCTACACTGCCCGCATGAAAGCCACCAAAATTGTTGCCACGCTCGGGCCTGCGAGCGATACCGTTGAAATCATTGCCGCGATGATTGAGGCCGGATGCGATGTCTTCCGCCTCAATTTTTCGCACGGCACGCCGGAGGATCACGCCGGTCGTGCCTCGCGTGTGCGCGAAGCCGCTGCGCGCGTGGGCCGCGAGGTCGCGATCATGGGCGATCTTCAAGGTCCCAAAATTCGCGTAGGTAAGTTCGAAAACGGCAAGGCAATGCTCGTCGCGGGCCAGCCGTTCTTGCTCGATGCTGCGCTCGACAGCAAAGCGCTCGTATCGAACGAACACCAAGCGAGCCTCGACTACAAAGAGCTGCCGCGTGACGTGAAGGTCGGCGACACGCTGCTGCTCGCTGACGGGCTCATTCAGCTCAAGGTCGAGCGCGTCGTGGGCGACAAAGTGTTCACTGTCGTCGAGCTCGGTGGCGAACTGTCGAACAACAAAGGTATCAACCGTCTTGGCGGTGGTTTGACCGCGCCGGCCCTTCCGGCCAAAGACATGGAAGACATCAAAACCGCCATCGCGATTGATGTCGATTACTTGGCGGTGTCGTTTCCAAAGTGTGCCGCCGACATGCTCACAGCCCGTGCGGTGCTGGCCGCTGGCGGTGGCAAGGCGAAGCTGATCGCGAAGATTGAGCGCGCCGAAGCAATCATCCCGCAAATTCTCGACGAGATCATCGACGCCAGCGACGGCATCATGGTTGCGCGTGGCGACCTCGCAATCGAAATCGGCAACGCCGCAGTGCCCGCCGCGCAGAAGCGCATGATTAAGCGTGCGCGCGACAAAAACAAACTCGCGATCACGGCCACACAGATGATGGAGAGCATGATTAACGCGCCGGTGCCGACACGCGCCGAGGTCAGCGACGTGGCGAACGCCGTACTCGACGGCACCGACGCTGTGATGCTCTCGGCCGAATCGGCGACGGGAAAATACCCTGTCGAAACCATTCGCACGATGGCGGCCATCGCCCTTGAGGCCGAACGTTCGCAGGTCTATGAACTCGATCGTGATTTCATCAATCAGCAATTCGCACGCGTTGACCAAACCATCGCGATGGCGGCACTGTTCGCGGCGTTCCACCTCAACGCGAAGGCCATCGCGGCGCTGTCCACGTCAGGCTCGACCGCGCTGTGGATGAGCCGCCACGACAGCGGCGTTCCGATCTACGCACTCACGCCGGAAGTCGGAGCCGCGCGCCGTGCTGCGCTCTACCGCGGTGTGCGTCCGGTCGTCGTTCCGTTTGTCGAGGACCGTGAGCTTGCGCTTCAGGCCGCCGAAGACGCTGTTGCGCAACGCGGCAAATTGGAACGCGACGACGTGATCGTGCTCACCTGTGGCGAGCCGATGGGCAAGAGCGGCGGCACCAATGCACTCAAAGTGGTGCGCGTCGGCGAACGACGTTGAGGATCTAAAGCCTTAGCGTTTCGATACAACTTTATGGCCGCAGCGACCAGCGGGCGGTCGTTAAAGGCATTTTTTTCGTATTATTGACTATGTGATTTTTCGCTTGCTAACGACCAACTGGCTGTCGTTAGTGCTGTAAAGCTGATACGGCCGTAGCCTCGATGCAGCGTAGCGGAATCGAGGGCAACGGTGGCGCGATGAACAAATGCCTCGATTCCGTTTCGCCACATCGCGGCTACACTTTTGACATGGATTCCAAAGTCAAACCCACCGCCCGCGTTTTGCTCGGCATCACCGGCGGCATCGCCGCGTACAAATCCGCCGAGCTCACGCGCCTCTTGGTGAAATCCGGCCGCGAAGTCACCGTCGCGATGACCGACAGCGCGCAGGAGTTCGTCGGCGCGGCGACCTTCCAAGCGCTCTCCGGCCACCCGGTATTCAGCGATTTATGGGACGCGCGCCCCGAGAACGGCATGGCGCATATTGAGCTCACACGCACCAACGACGTGATGCTCATCGCGCCTGCGTCGGCCGATTTTCTGGCGCGCTTGGTGCACGGCCGCAGCGACGATTTGCTATCGACCACCGTGCTCGCGCGCACCATTCCACTCATCGTCGCGCCCGCGATGAACCTGCAAATGTGGCAAAACCCGGCGACGCAACGCAACATCGCGACGCTCAAATCCGACGGCGTGCACGTCATCGGCCCCGGCAACGGCGACCAAGCGTGCGGCGAAACGGGCGATGGTCGCATGCTCGAACCGGCCGAAATTATGGCCGCGCTCGACGCCTGGGCGCAGCCAAAATTGCTCGCGGGTAAGCGCGTGCTCATCACGGCAGGCCCCACGCAGGAAGCGATTGACCCAGTGCGAGTGATCACCAACCATTCCAGCGGCAAGATGGGTTACAGCATCGCGCAGGCCTGCGCTGATGCTGGCGCGGAGGTCACGCTCGTCAGTGGCCCGACGCATTTAGCAACGCCGTTTGCCGTCCAGCGCGTGAACGTCAACAGCGCGGCCGAGATGTTGGCGGCGGTTGAATCGGCGGTCGGCGACGCCGACGTATTCATCGCGGTCGCTGCGGTCGCCGACTATCGCCCGGCCAACAGCGCCGAACAAAAGATCAAAAAGACCGACGCAGGTCTCACGATCAACCTTGAGCCGACGGTCGACATCCTCGCCAAAATCGCCAAATATCAACGCAAAGGCATCGGCAAATCCGGCCCGCCGTTTTGTGTGGGCTTCGCGGCCGAGAGCGAAAAGGTCGAGCAATACGGCGCAGAAAAGCGCGCCCGAAAAGGCATCCCCCTCTTAATCGCCAACCACGCACAAAGCACCTTCGGCGCAGACGACAACGAAGTCACGCTCATCGACGAACGCGGCGCGGACGGCGCAACACGTTTGCCGAGAATGGGTAAACTGGCTTTGGCACGAGCGCTCGTTGCAGAGATTGCCGGGCGACTGGCGCAGACCGGGTAGGGCGGCACGCTTGCGGTGCCGCCGAACGCTGCGACACGTTTCCTCGCATCGAATTGACTACAACGACAACACGAGCTTCGTAGATACCGTATTAAAAAGCAAGAGGAAGAAGTGTTGGGTTATCCACAATCGGGAGTTAGTTGTTGCGTGGTTTGTTGGTTAGAGTATTTTGGGCTCCAAGAAGGGTCATAGGGCTTACCGGTATGGATCACACCGAAGCACAAAAGCACCAGCTTGCGCATTGCCGCGCCAAGCGCGCTCATCTTGCTAGCGCCGCGTGGGAGCATTCGCTCGTAGACGGCCCGTACATGGGGGTTGCAGCGCGTGGCCTGTACCGCAGGCATGTAGAGCAGCTTTCGAATAGACGAAGGCCCCTGCTTAGATAATCGTGCTCGCCCACGCACGGAGCTGCCGGAGAGATGCTCCACTGGGTTGAGCCCGATGTAGCTGGCGAGCGCCTCGGCGCTGCTGAACGCTTTGCCGCTGAGCAGCGCACTCATGCGCTGGGCCACGCGAGGTCCAACGCTATTGATGCTTTGCAGCAGCGAGTCGTTGCTTTTAAGTGTGGGGTCTTTGTCGATGTGTTGTTTGATTTCAACGTCGAGCGCGGCCAGCTCCTTCTCCAGAAACCTGAGCGTCTTGGTGATCGAAGTCATCACCGCCTTGGGCGTGTGCATCGCACACTGCGCCTTCTCTTGCCGGTTGCGCTCGCGTTGAATGTCCACGCACAACGCTTCGCGCCGCACCAAGAGAGCCGTCAACGTGCGAGCAGCCGGCGATGGCGGCTGCCACGCCTGCATCGGTTCGGTGGCCCCGTATCGGGCCAACAGCGCCGCATCGATGGTGTCGTTCTTGCTGAGCACGCCAATGGCGGTGGCGTAGCTTCGAAGGCGTGCCGGGTTGACCAAGCAGACGACAAACAGGGCCCCGTGCAGACTCCACAGCAAGCTCTCGTGATAGACGCCCGTGGGTTCAAGCGTGACACGCGTGTTGGCCGCCGTACAGCCTTTGCTGTGCAGCCACGCCAGCAAGGCTTGGTGGCCCGCTGCGGTGTTGGGCACGCTCTTGTCGAGGCGTTTGCCTGGGAGGCTCTCGCGCAGCAGTGCACAGTCAAGTTTGGCTTTGCTGACATCGATGCCCAAGCTGTTGGGCGTGGCGTTGGCGGGGGAAATAGGGTGAGGGGAAGAATCCATCGAGGGCAAACTTTGTCAGAGATGTGTGGTGTCGATACGCTGATATTGCGCCCAAGTAACTGCGTTCCCGCCCCAACCGTCGTGCCCGTTTGCCTTGTGGATACAGGGTCAAAGCCCTACGATACCGTTCAACGTCAAACAACCATCGGCGCGAGGTGAGATGAAGTGCGTAATCTACGTTTCGAGGTCAATGCCTCACGGGTGGGCTCACGCTAACTTCGTCTCGTGTAGCAGGCGCTATTGCTACAAAACTAAAGATACAAGGGCGGGCAATGCCCGCCTTCGGCCCGCGCCTCAACGTGCGTTCTCGTGTGCACCTCTGGCGTAATGCAACCTGATGAGATAACATCGCCGCATCAGATGCGCCCGCATCACCTACATCAGCCGCAAGGAGCCATCATGCGCACCACGCTCGACATCGATGATGACATACTCAGCGCCAGCAAAGAACTCGCCAAAGCCGCCGGAAAAACGGCTGGGCAGATCATTTCCGAGCTTGCCCGAAAAGCGCTCACCCAGCCGTATCAAGCCGCACACTATTCGGTAGAAGAGCCCAAGGCGGTGTACGGGATTCGTCCGTTTCCGAAGCGACCGGGCGGACGAATCGTCACCTCAGAAGAAATTCGCAAAATGATGGACGACGAGGGCATTTGATGCGGCGCCGCGCCCTCTACGATGTGAACATGCTGATTGCGCTTTTCGACCCGCAACACGTGCGCCATGCCGATGCGCACGCATGGCACGGCGCGAACGGAGAGCACGGATGGGCAAGTTGCCCTTTGACACAAAATGGTTTGATGCGCATCATGTCGCAACCGCGCTACTCCAGCCCGCAACCGCTTGCTAGCATGCTTCATGTAGTGCGCGAATTCAGCGGCGACTCCGCACACGCATTCTGGGCAGACGATCTATCGCTCGCCGCAGGGGATGTGTTGACGCCCGGATTTTCGCTGACCTCTGGCATGCTCACAGATCTCTACCTGCTGGCACTGGCAATGAAACATGAAGGTAGGCTCGTAACGCTCGACGCACGAATTCCGATTAACGCCGTAGTCGGTGCAACGCCCGCGCATTTGGTGACGCTGTAAAGCTGGTGGCGCTAAAAGTCGCCTAGCTCCGTAGGGTGGAACGCTTGCGGTTCCGCCTCGTGTTTTCGCCGAAGGCATTTTTTAATCGCAGCTGGCCGCGCAACCGCGTTCGGCGGCACCGCAAGCGTTCCGCCCTACCGGGCTCGGTGAGAACGCTACCAATATTGCGTATTGCAAGCCCGTTACACACTACGCTTCTTGATGCTGCAGTGCTAAGACCACGGCTTAAATGGCGCGATCGCAACAACTTCTGCGGTATTTGCATCCAGGATCACGACCATCGCCTCTGCCGTGGCCTGCAATGGCACAAACTTTACCGAGACTGCCTGCTGCCCATGAGCGGCAAGCCAAGTATCAATCTCAGCCTCTCGTCCAGGATTTAGCCGTTTCAACGTGTCGATTGACTTGCCATTTTCCGCAAATTTTTGTCGTAGTGAACCTAGTTGCACGTGAGTTTGCTGGAAGCCTGCGTAGTTAAATCCAGTAAACATCAGTTTTTCATGTTCTTTTGGATCATTGAGCAGAGCAAACCCTACCCACTGCGGACCTGACCAACTCGTATTTGTTTGTTTGGGATCAAGATCCGACGCTTGAACAACGACGAAACGTGAACCATCACCTGCCAAATAAATTGGCCTGCCGAGAAACATTGTGTACACGCCATAGAGCAGGGCCGCGAGTTGCACGATTCCGATCACAGCTAAGTCAAAACGGAGTGTTCGCTTTCCGGTATTAAAAACAGCCAATGTAAGAACTGGACCCAGCGCTACATCAACACAAATCAAAAGTAGAAACACTTCCGCGCCACCCAAGGCCCGCAGCAGCGGACTCGGATACCAAACGAACCAGAGAACCGCAAGCAGTAACGAACTCACTGCGATAGAGATAGCTAGGTGTATGCCGGAAGCGCGGTAGCGTGTCATGGATAAATGTCTCCAAGAGAGTTCAACTTGAAATTATTGCCTAGGTCGGCACCGAATCGCGACGCTGATGAACTGCTCCTAGACAACATTCCACTTAGCACGAGATTGACGACGCCAATAAAAAAACCCGCCGAAGCGGGTTCTTTATTCTGACGGCCAACGATAACTACAATTTAGTGTTGATGGGTCGTAGCCTCGGAGTCCGTCAGTGCAAGATTAGCAGCCAGCTGGCTTGTAGTTTGCAGCTACAGTCGAAGCACAGCTCCACGAACCAGCGGCGCTACGCGTCCACGTCACGGTGCTAGGGCCAGCTTTAAGCGTCTGCGCCGCATTGTTACCAAACGTTGCCGTGATGGTGGGTGTGAGACCCAACGCAGCCACTTGAGGTACGCCAGTGCCAGCTGGGATTGCGGCACCTTGAGTAGCGCCTGTCAGAATATTGGAACCAGTCGCCTGTGGATCGCATTGACCAGCACCCAAACCGATTACGGTCTTGCCATCAGTTACACAAAGTTCAACCGCAGTTTTGATGGCACCAGCTTCGCCCATTGCACGGGACGCCTGCGACTTAGCAATGTACGTTTGGTACTGAGGAATAGCGATAGCCGCCAGAATACCGATAATCGCCACGACGATCATCAATTCGATCAGGGTGAAGCCCTTTTGGATAGAACGTTTCATTTTCAATTTCCTTCCCCGGATTGGGACTTGAGTTTTCAGCGAGATACGCTGCATGGGTAACCTATTGCAGCGGTCGTGCCAGCGGCTGTGTCACGTCATCAATAAAGTTTCAACCCTTTGATTTAATTGACAATTTTCATTTATCTGAATGATATTGTCATTGCAAACCGTGTGCCGCGACTCGAACGACCGTTCGAAATTGACCAGATGAGTGACGATTTTTGTCAGTCGGGTGACGAGAAGCGGTAATGCGGCCGCTAAATCGGCGCAAGATGTGCGCGCAGCCAGTCGGCGAAGGCTTGTTCGGTGATTTCGCCCGCAGCGACGCGAAGCATCGTCAATACACAGTCGGCGTCAGTCGCTTCAAGTTGAAAACCATTGAGGACAGCAAACAGTTCTGCAGCGACAAAGCCCGTGCGTTTGTTGCCGTCGATAAACGCATGATTTCGACTGATGCCGTAGCCGTATGCTGCTGCGAGCGCGGCAACATCCGGCGTACCGTAGAGCGCGAGGTTTTGCGGACGAGCGAGTGCGGACGCGAGCATGCCTGCATCGCGTGTTCCGGCCAAGCCACCGTGTTCGGCCAGTTGCATTTCGTGGATAGCTTCAATGGCCGCCGGGTCAATCCAGACCCACTCTTTCGCAGGCGCGGTCATTTAGCCAACTCGGCGAGCACATCGCGGCGACGCTTCATGATCGCCCGCGCAGCCGTCATCTGCGCCTCAAACTCGGGGTTGGTGGAGGTAATGCGCACGCCGTTGGGCATGGCGCTCATGAACAAGCTGTCACCCTTGTCAACATTCAATTGCGCCAGCACTTCTTTGGGCAACACAACGCCGACGGAATTGCCGATTTGGATGAGTTTTAGAGTTTGCATGGGTGGCCTTGGGTGCATTGTTTAGCGATGGACAAATTATAACGTCTGTAATTACTTGCAAATCAGTGTCAGTGGGAACATAGGTTGCCCGCGCACGTTTTTTACCGAGCCGTAGAGCGGGCACTGCCCGCCTTCAATCTCGACGCACAGCGCTAGCCGGCGTCGATCTCGCGCCTTCGGCCAGTTTTACGAGGCGGGCAGTGCCCGCCCTACGCGGTTTCGCAACGGTCTAAACACGTCCACGTCGTCGTAGCACTCGACCGCTTCGTTTGCGGCGAACCAGCCAGGCACGCCGAGAATCGGCAGCGGTAGGCGGTGTTCGTTGGCGGCGAGCAGCTCGCCGCTGCCGATGCGCTCAGACATCCATGCGTCAATCGCGGGCAGTGGCGTGCTTGGCGCTAGCGGCAACCACAGCGCTTTCACCGTGAGGCCTTGGTGTGGCTTCGCGCCGAGTTGCTCTAGGGTGCCGTGCCCGAACAAAATCACGCGTGCATCTTGCGTGAATTCGGCGCGGTGGTCGATGAATAGCGCTTTCCATTCGTGCGCTTGATGCAGCGCTTTCAGGTCATCGCGCTGGCTCACGATGATTGCGCCGGCTTCGTCGAAGAGCGTCAGCACATCGCGCCTGCGCGGGCGACCGTTGGCGGTGTTAGCCGCACCGAGCGATACGTGAATTTCGCTGATGGCACGCTTGGTCTGCGGGAAGGTGTGCCACACGATGGCGTTCATGGTGTCGTGCAAATTGTCCGGGCGCACAATGAGCTCGTTGTGCTCAACGAGCGCTCGCTCGAAGTCGAGCGCGCCGAGCGCGCGGGCGGGAGGCGGGATTAGGTGTGGACTTGACTTGGATTGCAGGGCCGTCAAACCCTTCGCCAGCGGCTCAGGGCAAACGGTTCGTAGACACTCCGTTCGCCCTGAGCGTAGCGAAGGGTTTGACATGATCTTGCAAGTTTCGCGATAAGGCGCAAACGCAGCGTGCGTCGCGAGTGCATCCGGAATCGCGGCGAGCACTACGTCAACACACGCTGCGTCAGCGATGCTTGCCACCCATGCTGAAAAACAACAGCGCTACGATGATGACCGCGAGCACCGCGAGTGTGATCTTGATCCAGCTCTTTGGATATTCGCCTTCGATCTTGCCGGTGACGGCGTTGATGATGACTTGAAAGTCTTTGGCGCTGTAGGTGTAGGTCAATAGCCACACGGGCGCGAGGATGTGCTTGAACGTTTGCCGCGAAAAATCGGCGTTCACTTGCAAGTTGCGTTGCGTGTCTCCGGGAACCTGTTGTGAGCAGAGTTGGCGTGTCTCGCCGCCCATGCGTTCGCGCGAGAGCTTCGCGGCGGCGATCAAATCAATTTGGTAGCGCTCGACGGTCCAACCGCTGACGTACGCCGCGTCATAGGCTTTGAGCGCCTTGCCGCCGGTGTCAGTCGTGGGGAAGGGTTCGATGGCGCGTAGCAGCGTTGGGTGAACGCCTTTCGATCCGCAGACGAGCGTGTCGTCGAAGAAGTGGTTCAGGCTACCCGACGCGTATTCCCATCGCGTGCGTTGCACCTGCCGCGTTTTTTGCTCGCCGTTGTCGTAGTAACTTTCGGTCTCGTAATAGTGGTAGCCCGCCTCCGCCGTCCAGCGCGCGTCCACCAAAGCGTCGAACGTCCAGTAAGGCAGATACACGCCCTTCACGGTGTCGGTCATGGCTTTGTTCTTGAGCGCGTTCGGCGCCCACCAGAGCTTGCCGTACCAAGCGCGGATGATCTCGCGCGCTTTCGGTTCGGCGACCTGAAACGGCAGCACACCTTCAGGCCGAATCACGTCGTCGGTTTCGTCGTAATCGACGATGGCGGAAGTGCCGCAGAACTCGCACGATTTGGCTTGTTTCGCGGGATCGAAAACGCTGATCGCTTGGCACGAGTTGCACTTAATCATGCGCTTGGTGCGCGCCCATCCGCGCGCCTCGCCTTGCACATTTCGCAGGGCCGCGACGAGGTCGTGCTCGACCACATCGCTCGACTGCATGCCGGGCATTGTTTCTGTCGCGGCCGGCATCGGTGCTTCGGTGCCGCAAAACCCGCAGATGAGTTTTTGCTTCGTCGGATTCCACACCGCCTCTCCGCCGCAGGCGACGCAACTGTATTTGCTGCGCGCGGCTTTTTCGGGGGCGGTGGCTGCGGTGTGGGTGGCTGTGCGAACGTCAGTCATGCGTCGGTTCCTGTGACATCAAACCCTTCGCTACGCTCAGGGCGAGCGGTGTATGACTCACCCGTTCGCCCTGAGCGAAGCGAAGGGTCTGAAGATTGAGCAAGCGCGATTTTCTTCGCTCGCGTCCATCCTTTTATTTTGCGCTCCGCCTCAAGTGCGGCGGTGCGACTCTCAAATTCTTGGCTCCAAATTAGGCGTACTGGCCGTCGTTTGAATGTGTAGCAATGCGCAAAGTAGCCGTCCTGATGTTGGGCGAACCGGCGTTCTAAATCATCGGTATGCCCCGTGTAAAGCGCGCTGTCTGCGCATTCGACGATGTAACACCAGAACGGTTTCATGGTTCTCCGTGGCTTCAGACCCTTCGCCTACGACTCAGGGCGAACGGGTTTCCATTCGCCGATCGCCCTGAGAGTAGCGTCCTTCGACAGGCTCAGGATAATCGGAGGTTTGATGTGCGATTATCCATTCATCTTTTCGCATCAAGCGGCTGCCCGGCGGTGGTTTCAGGTCAAAAATTCTAAAACTCGACTATACATAAAATACATCTCAAACGACCGCCAAGCGGTCGCTCGCGACATAAAGCTGTTAGTCAGACTACCCCTTCAAGAACGCATCGACCGCTTCACGCGTGATGCGCCATTGCGTGCCGATCTTGCGGCCTTTGAGCGCGCCGGAATCTAGCTCGGCGAGCACGTCCGATTCGGCAACGCCCAACGCCTGCGCCACTTGCGCGGGATTCATGAGTTCCATCGCGGGCGCGGCGGCAGGTGCTGCTGCGGCTGCGGCCGGCGCGGCCATCGCGCCGGGCACGAAGCCACGCGGTGCGTTCGGGTTCGCGCCGACGGTGCCGCCGGGTTGCTGATTCATCTGTTGCGCGACGCCGAGGCCCATCGCAAATTCTGCGCCCATGCCCATTGTGCCTGCCTTGCCTTCGCCCACGGCGTTGGCCATGTTGTAGCGGATGTATTCGCCCATGTCGCCGATGGTGGTCATCGCGCCGCGCTTGTCGATCGCTTGCTCCACTTCCGGTGGCAGCGAGACGTTTTCGATGTTGAACGCCGTGATCTCGATGCCGTACTTCGACGTCGTGAGCGGGTTGATCGCGGGCAGCAACGCGTTGCCGATATCGCTATATCGCGCGGCCACATCCAGCGCTGGAATTTTCGCGTTGGCGATTGCCTCGGTGAACACCGTGACGATCTTCGAGCGCATCACGTCCGCGAATTCGTCGAGACGGAAATGGTTATCCGTACCCGCAACTTCTCTGAGGAACAACGGCGGATTCACGATCTTGAAATCGTACTGACCGAACGCACGCATGCGCACCACGCCAAAGTCGGTGTCGCGCATCATGATCGGGTTCGCGGTGCCCCATTTGTTGCCGGCGAAGGTACGCGTGGTGACGTAATAAACGTCAGCCTTGAACGGCGTCTCAAAGCCATATTTCCAGCCGAGGATCGTCGACAGAACCGGAATATTTTCTGTCGTCAACGTGTGCTTGCCGGGGCCCATCGTGTCGGCGTATTTGCCGAGGTAAACAAACTGCGCGACTTGGCTTTCGCGAACGATCAGCTGCGCGTTGTTTTTGATTTGCTTGTCATCGTCCGGCCAGCGGTACGAGAGTGTGTCGCGCGAATCATCTTGCCATTCGATGATATCGATTAGCTCTTTTTTGATGAAGTCCATGAGGCCCATTTTTTTCTCCCTTTGGTCGAAAAGTGAACAATAAGTAATGAAAGATAAACGTCGTACGGTGAGCAGTCTGCGCGCTGCTCGTCGCGTTATTTTTTCGCGGCGAGTTTCGCTTGCGTAGCGTTCAAGCGTGCTTCCAATTGCTCTTTCGGAATCGCGCCGGCCACCATGCGGCCGTCACTCAAGAAAAATGATGGCGTAGCGCGCACGCCGAGCTTCTGCCCGAGCGCCACCGTCGCGTCAACAGGATTCTGGCAATCCGTTTTTCCGCTTGCGTTGAATTTCTTGCGCAACACGGCGTCGTTCCACGCGGCGAGACGATCCTTGGCGCACCAAATCGCTTTCTGTTTGTTTCGGGCGGCAGGATGCAACGAATCGATCGGATACATAAACGTGTAAACCGTGACGTTGTCCATGCCTTCAAGCGTTTGCTCGAAGCGTGTGCAAAACGGGCAATCCACGTCGCTGAAAAGATAAATCACGCGCTCGCCTTTGCCGCGCACAGACTTGATCGAATCGGCAACCGGCAGCTGCTTCACGTCGATGGCCGTCAGTTCAGTCGAGCGCTCCTCGGTGAGATTCACCATCGTGGCGGCCTCAATCAAATTGCCCACAATGAAGTGACCCAATTTCTCATCGAAGTAAATCATGTCGTCGCCGACCATCGCCTCGAACAGGCCAGGGAAAACAGCCGCACGAACGCCTTTGACTGGCGCGCCTTTGAAGCGCTCTTCAAGCGTTTTTTGCACCTCGGCGAGTTTTGCGGGCGTGGCGCTGTTGGCATTCGTGGTGACGGCCGACGTGGCCAGCACTGTGCCAGCGGGCGGCTGTTGGGCATTGCATGCAACCAGCAACACACTGGTAACAAACAATGCGGCGAGAGAACGGTTCATGTCGGAGGGTTCCTTGGATGCGGCGATTAGAACGCCTATTGAGACGCAGCGGAAGACAGCGTGCGACGAAATGCGGGTAGATGCCCGAAAAGACTCATTCCAGCGTCGCCAGCGGCCATCAATAGCGGATGTTCAGATTGATTGTAGAGGCGGAAAAGACTGTCCGTCGCGAGCTGCATGGCAAACGTAGGGCCGAAGCGCTCGCGCCGATAACGCGCCAGCAGAAGCGCGTGGCCAGGGTCGCCGCGCACGTCGCTCGCGCGCAACAGCAAGTCAGCTAGGCATCGCGCGTCGGCAAGCCCAACGTTCACGCCCTGCCCCGCCAGCGGATGCATGGCATGTGCGGCGTCGCCGACCGCCAAAAAACGCGGTGCGACCGGATCAGGCAAGCGCAGTAACGTCAACGGAAACTGCCGTGCTGCGCCCACCACTTCGCACACGCCCAATGCGTTCGCCGATGCGGCGTTGATTTCCGCCAGCAACGCGTCAGTCGAGAGCGCGCACAAAGCGTCAGCACGCGATGGAGGCACCGACCAGACCATAGACACGGCCGACTTGCCGTCGACATTTGGCAGCGGCAAGAGCGCGAGGATAGAACCGTCGGGCAGGAACCATTGCCGCGCGGTGTAGCGATGCGGCGTGGCACAGATCATGTTCGCGACGACGCCGTGCTGCGCGTACTGACGCGTTGACACCGCAAGCCCGGCAGCTTCGCGCACGCGCGAGTGCGTACCATCGGCGGCCAGTAGCAGGCGCGTAGACAGCAACGTTTTGTCGGCCAACTCAACGAGACGATGCGCGCCGCCGTCAGTTGGATCGCTATCGTGCAGCGCGACGCACTCACCCTTGATCAGTCGAACGCCGAGCGCCTGCGCACGCGGAGCCGTCGCGGCGGCGAGCAATTCGTGCTCAACAACTTGCGCGAGTTCGCAGTGGCCAGCGTCGTTCGCGCTTATTCGCAGCGATACCTGGCCATCGCGGCCATGCACCAGCATTTCGGTCACCGACGCGCTGCGCGCTGCGTCAAATCGCACACCTACCTTTTCAAACCACGCAAGGTTTCCAGCCGCTACCGTATAGACGCGCGCGGACAGTGGCGCACCGTCTAGGACGGCCGGCAACGGATCGCGCTCGATCACCGCAACGCGCGCGCAATGGCCCAACGCCGTTTGCGCGGCTAGTGCGCATGCCCAGCCAACAGGACCGCCGCCCGCGATCAATACATCAAACGCGACGCTCACCAGCTCAGCTCTTCAATGGTGTGATTGTGGTTGGTATAGATACAGATTTCGCCTGCGACTTTCAGCGATTCAGAAACAATTTCGCGCGCCGAGAGCTCCGTGTGTTGCGTGAGCGCCCGCGCCGCTGATTGCGCGAAACCGCCGCCCGAGCCGATGGCGATGATGCCGTGCTCAGGCTCGAGCACGTCACCGTTGCCCGTGAGAATCAAAGACGCCGAATGATCCGCCACTGCGAGCATCGCCTCCAAACGACGCAAGATGCGATCTTGTCGCCAGTCTTTGGCAAGCTCCACCGCCGCTCGCGTCAAATGCCCTTGGTGTTTTTCGAGTTTGCCTTCGAAGCGCTCAAACAAAGTAAACGCGTCGGCCGTTGCGCCAGCGAAGCCCGCGAGAATGCGGTCGTGATAGAGCCTGCGCACCTTTCGCGCGGTCGACTTGACGACCATATTGCCCAGCGTGACTTGTCCGTCGCCGCCGATAGCAACGCTATTGCCGCGCCGCACCGAGACGATGGTGGTGCCGTGAAAATTAAGGGTTGAATCCATGAGGTGCCAATGCGCCGTCGAGCGGCATCAAAAAAATCGCGCCGCGCAATCAGGCGGACTTGGCGAACAGTCCGGCAGGCGTTCCCGTGAGTTGCATCAGTGTTTGCACAATCGGGGACGCGCCAACAACACGCACGTCAATCGCCTGCGCCATGAGGCGCGTGAACGCGTTCGCAATCGCACTGCCGCAAATGAAATCAACGCGCAGCACGCGCCGCATATCGACGATAACGGGATTGGTTGTGATGTTGGCCAACGCGATCGAATTGAGGCACGATGCGCTGGAGCCGACGAGTTCACCTGTCCAAATCACACGGTCGTCATGAATTGGATCCACCGGCGCATCAACCGCTGCGATTTGCGCAGACATCGCGTTGCGCTGTGCAGGGGCCAGCGGCTCCATCGTCGGTGGCGAAATCTCAAAAGTGATCGCAAAGTCCACCGCGCGGTCATCAAACAAGTTGGCGGAACCAGCCCACTGAAGCAGTTCAAGGACAAGGTACCACTGACCCTTACGCTGCGCTTTACCCGCTTCGAGCGGCACGGACAACCGTCGAATCGTGGCGTCAAGCGCGCGGAACGTGACAATCGCGCCCTTGCGTCGCAGCGCAGCCAGCGCACCTGCAAGCAGCGTTCCACAAATATCATTCACGCCGTCGAGATCGGCCACATCGAGGTCAAATCGAGGGGGCGTCGCGTCCTTGCGCTTCGCAGCCTCGCTCAGCGTGACAATGACCGGCGACTGGGGATCGGTCAGCTCGCCGCGAAGGAGCGATTTAGGCCCCCCGCGCGCCGCCGTGCCCGCGACAGCGCTGCTCACGCCTGGTGCCAACTCATCCCAGGCTGGCGCGGATCGCTCAAACTGGACCACGAAGCGAAGCGCGAGTTCATCAAACGCCGCGCGGTCATTGGTGCGCGCGTGTAAATCAAACAAACACATCCACACCAAAAGCTGCGCGCGTTCAGGCGTTCCGAGTGCATGATTCAACGCGGCAGTAGCCGCCGTGCCGTTGCCATGCGCGAACATCAACGCTGCGTTCTCAAGCGTGGGGCTCAGCGCACTGTCCTCATCGACCTCGATACGCCCGGCTTGAGGCGCCCAGCCGCCGCCATCAGAATCAGCAAAGCTGCGCGAAATAGTCGTCTGCGGTTCCGCGTCCGACTTACCTACCCGGGTAGGTTCGAAGTCGATGCCTTGGTCATCCTTCGGAGTATCGCGCTTCGGCGATTTTTGGAAAATTTTGAATGCCATAACTAGACGCTACAACGAACAAGCTTTGTTTGCAACGCGATCCATCTTACTGCGCGAGCACCGCGTCGACCAATCGGTAATAGAGCCCTGCGGGATCGTCCTTGAGCACCTGCAATTTCCCGGACAGCGCGACCACGTCAAATCCATACCGAACGTCAGATTTCGCGCGCACTTCGATCATCGCGTCCGGGCCAGCAGGCAAGCAGAACGAACAATGCGGAGGCGCCGCGACCAGCAGAAAACGTCGCTGTTTATCGCCAATGTCGAGCGGCATCATGAAACCTTGTACGCGGATCGTTTTACCGTCGAGCGTCGAGACAGCGGGCGCGAACGAAGGCACCATTTTGCTGCTTTGTCTGACCAGCTCGACCTGGCCCAACACGCGCCACGACGTAAAGCCCGGCTTTTCCGGCAGAAATTGCGATGCGGGCATCAACGCACCCTGAGGTGGAACCGGCGTAACGCCGTTAGCGCTAAGCGAGATGATCGCGGCTAAGACGGTTACAGAAAAAAGTTTTAGGGCTGAACGCGTCATCATTTCAATCATACGAATTACCTCGACGACATTTGCGCAGCCACATCAATAGAAAAGCTACGCCAAAGAACTGGGATAGTAGCAACAAAAGCGAGCACCAGCGCCACGGTGAGCCCCACCAGCCACAGCAAAATCCCCTCCGTTGCGTCAATACCAATGCCCGGCAGCACGAAGGCGGTCAATGCCCCTGCCCCGGTAGCGAGCATCCCGCCCGCCAACAAGGCGGCCAGCAGCACCAGCAACAGCGACTCGCCGAACACCAAGCTTGCGATGCGTGACCGACTCGCGCCCATCGCCCGAAGCAGCGCAATTTCGGGTTCGCGTCGTGCCAACGCTTGCATCAAGGCTCCCAGCAACGACGCCATTGCCGCAAAAATCAAAATACCGGCAAAGGTCTTCACGACAACCGCGACCCACTCGAAACTAGTCAACAGCCGCGCGGATTCCATCGCGGGTACCGCCGCCTGCAAACCGTTGATTGAATTGATGAAGCGCGGCAACGTAGCCGTCGCCACGGGGCCACGCACCTTGACTAGCGCAAAAGTCGCCTCGGGCTCAGTGCTGCCGGTATGGCCTTCATGCACCAACCAGACACTTTGCATTGGCGTAACCACCAGCTGATCGATTACGCGCCCTGTTGGTTTGAGAATACCGGTAACTAAGTACGGATGGGACTCGTGGCCGCCTGCTTCTTCTGCGCCGTCGCTCATGCCGTGCGCGCCCACGAATTGGTCGCCGATTTTGAGTTTTGTCCGAGTGGCGACGGACGCGCCGATCACAGCCTCTAGCGGGGCGCTTGGCAACGCCCCGGACGCAACGGTTGCGCCGTAAAAATTCACGAACTCATTACCTGCACCGACAATGCGTACCCCCGCCGCCGAATCGCCCATCGCTAGCGGAATTATCTCGGTAATCTGTGGATGGCTACGCAGTTTTTCGACGTCGGACAGACGAATGTTTCCGTTAGGGACATCGAGGTAGTACACGGCAGTCAACACGTTTTGCAGTGCTGAACCCTTAGCACCAATCACGATGTCGATGCCCTCCGCTTGGCGGCGCGCGTGGCTTTGCAACACCGACTGCAACCAAACGATTCCGATTGCGCTGGCGAGTCCTAGCGCAGACAGGGTAACGGCCAACGCGAACTGCCATGGCCGTTCACGCAAAAAATTCACAATGAGGCGAGCGACCATATTCATTGCGCCAAATCTCGCTCGATCATGCGCGCACCCAGCGCCGCAAACAAGCGCTCACGCAAGCGCGTGTCATGGCTCGCGACGACCGCGCCACCACCGCTTTGAACGTACGTGGCTAGTTGTGCGGCCACCAAAGAAACACTCGCCTCATCAAGCGCGGCAGTCGGCTCGTCGGCCAACAAAAGTTTGGGTTGCGTCACCAACGCACGCGCCAAATTCACGCGCGCCGACTGGCCAACGGAGACGTCCGCTGGACGGCGCGCGGTGAGCGATTCGACGTCCAAGGCGCGCAGTAGGTCAATCGCGCGCGCGCGATCTGCAGCTGTCACTTTGCGCGCCAAAGCTACGGGCAGTAGCACGTTTTCGAGCACGGAAATGCTGTTAATCATGCTGTGTCGCTGCGGCATCCACCCGACAACGAATGGGCGTAGGGCGTCGCGCTGCGCGCCGCTCAACGCGGCCATCGCGCGGCCGTCGACCGTTGCTGCACCTGCGCCCGAACCTAACGGCAGTACGCCCCCGAGCAGATGGAGCAATGTAGATTTGCCGCAACCTGATGGACCGCGCACCAACAATAGCTCGCCGGAATTCAGCGCAAAGCTCCCAAACGACAGCGCCATCCCAGCGTTGTCGGCGTTGTAGCGGTGCGACAAATTGTCGGCGGTGAGCAATGCGGTCAAGAATTTTCCGTTGCAGTGAAAAAGCAAAAAGGCCGGACAACCGGCCTTGATGGGGTGCTGTCTACGTGAGACTAGCCTGCGAAGTTTTTGTTCGCAAAGTCCCAGTTCAGGAGCTTGTCGATAAGCGTCTCAACGTACTTGGCGCGCAAATTTTGGTAGTCAAGGTAGTACGCGTGTTCCCACACGTCAATCGTCAACAGCGGCGTTTGGCCTTTGGTGAGCGGCACTTCGGCGTTGCCTGTTTTCACAATTTTTAGCGTGCCAGCATCAGACACCAGCCATGCCCAACCGGAACCGAACTGCGTCACGGCAGCAGCAGCGAAATCTGCTTTGAATTTGTCATAGCCACCGAGGTCTTTGTCAATCGCAGCCGCGAGCGCGCCGGTTGGCTTGCCGCCACCGTTCGGCTTGAGGCTGTTCCAGTAGAACGTATGGTTCCAGATTTGAGCGGCGTTGTTAAACACGCCCGCCATGTCTGGATTACCCGCTGATTTCTTGATGATGTCTTCAAGCGACATCGCGGCCAAATCTTTGCCTTCGACCAATTTGTTGAGATTATCAACATAGGTTTTATGGTGCTTGCCGTAGTGAAACGACAGCGTGTTGGCAGAGATCAACGGCTCAAGCGCGTTGTCAGCGTAAGGCAGCGGCGAAAGAGAAAATGGGGCACTCATGGGTAGTCCTTTGTGAGCAATCAGAAACGGTGTTCGCCATTATGGCGATACGACGCAAATCCTCGAATCAAACGGGGTCATTGCGTCGCTATTGGGGCAGGACGCGCGTAGCGAAAATTAGTCGCCGTAGAGCTTCTGCATGCGTTCGCGACGCTCTTGCGCTTCGATGGATAGTGTTGCCGTTGGACGCGCAATCAAGCGAGCTAAGCCAATCGGTTCGCCAGTTTCTTCGCACCAGCCAAAGCTACCGTCATCAATCATCCGCAGCGCTTTATCTACTTTTTTCAGCAGTTTGCGCTCACGATCACGGGTACGCAACTCAAGGGTGTATTCCTCTTCTTGCGTCGCGCGATCCGACGGATCGGTGGCCACTTCCGTGTCGCGCAAATGCTCGCCCGTATCAGTGGCGTTGTGCAGAATGCTGCTTCTGAGTTCAACCAACTTTTCGCGGAAGAATTCGAGCTGCTGCTTGCTCATGTATTCCGCTTCGGATTGCTTGAGAATTTCAGGCTCGGTCAGACCGCCGTACGTTTTGTGACTGTTCATTGACAGCACTGGTGCGGGCTTTGCCGCAACCGCTGCTGGCGCCGGCGCAGATTTCACTGCTGACACGGCTTTGCTGGCGGGTGCAGCCTTCGCTGCGGGTGCTGCTTTTTCTGCAGGCGCGGCTTTCGCCTTGCTCGTTGTTGCCATAAAAACTCTACCGTAGCCTTCCTGTCGAATGTGTATCGTAGCCGAGAGTTTCTCGGTTACGCGTCGCCCGCTTACAGAGGAAGCTTGCGGCGCCGGATTATAGCGATTGCGTGCTACCTGTTGAAAAATCCTATTTCATGACCGCAGAATGTTGGCAAGCGGCGCAGCGCCCAAACGCGGAAAGCTCGATGCCCTGCAACTCAATACCCACCGGCACATTCAGTGTCGGCGCCGCCACATCTTCCAGACAAATCGTACGCCCGCACTCAGTGCACTGAAAATGTGCGTGCGCAGATGGCTTCTCGGGGCGCGTAAACGCAAAGCGCATCGCGCGCTCGTGCCCACCCATGTTGGCAACACGATGGGCTAGCGAGTGCTCGACCAGCCAATCGAGCACTCGATACAGCGTGACACGATCCAGATCAGTCCCTGCCAGTAGCGCTTCGATATCGCTGTGCGACAGCGCGCGATCAGCCGCGATCAAGCTGGCAAGCACGTTGCGCCTAGCTTGCGTATTGCGACCGCCGCTCTCGCCGACCAACCTCCGCGCTTTCGATAGCGCATCCGCAGCGATGGGCATTAAGCCTGTGGCAAGCGTCGACGCATCGGCGTTCACGTCACTTGCGTCGGCGGGGTGGTGGTGGGTGCCCATGGTTAAATCCTATCAGTTCCTCTACTCCCGCTCTTGGAAACGCTTTATGGTCGCCGCTACGCAAACGCTCACACTCACCCGCCCTGACGATTTTCACGTGCACTTGCGCGATGACGCCTCATTAGTCGCCGTTGTGCCGTTCACCGCGCGTCAGTTTGGCCGGGCACTGGTGATGCCGAATCTAAAACCGCCCGTGAGCACGGTCGCTGCGGCTGCGCTCTATCGGCAGCGCATAGTTGACGCCGTTCCCGCAGGAGCCGCGTTTGAGCCCTTGATGACGCTTTATCTGACTGATCGCACCACCGCTGACGAAGTCGCGCGGGTTGCGGAGAGACCGTTTGTTGTGGCGTTTAAGTATTACCCCGCCGGCGCAACGACCAATTCGGATTCAGGCGTAACGAGGTTGGTCAATGTTTACCCGGCGCTCGAAGCGATGCAGCGTCTGGGCGTCGTGCTGTGTATCCACGGCGAGGTGACCGACCCGACGACCGACATATTTGACCGAGAAGCGATTTTTGTCGACGGGCCGCTACAGCAAATCGCGCGCGATTTTCCGGCGTTGAGAATGGTTGTCGAACACATCACTACCTCGGAGGCCGCAAGCTTCGTGGCCAGCGCGGGCGCAAATGTCGCCGCCACGATCACGCCGCAACATCTGCTCTACAACCGCACGTCCATTTTCACGGGCGGAATTCGCCCGCATTACTACTGCTTGCCAATCTTGAAGCGCGAAAGTCATCGCCTTGCACTACTGGCCGCAGCAACCTCCGGTTCGCCCAAATTTTTCTTGGGCACCGACAGCGCGCCGCACGCGAAAAACGCGAAAGAAGCCTGCTGTGGCGCGGCCGGATGCTTCACATCACACGCTGCAATGGAGCTCTACGCTGAAGCGTTCGACGCCGCTGGCGCATTGGACAAACTTGACGCCTTCGCCAGCCAATTCGGTGCCGAGTTCTACGGTTTACCGAAAAACGCCGGAACGATCACCCTCAAGCGCGAAAACTGGACGCCGCCAGATTCGTTCGCGTTCGGCGCAGAAACAATCGTGCCACTCACCGTTGGCCGCAACCTCGCGTGGCGCATCACCTCGTAGTTACAGCTTTCAGGCTATAACGACAGCCTGGCGGTCGATTCGGTCGTTTTTTTCTTTATATCGACTTAGTAAACAAAATGCCTGAAATCGCCGCCTGCCTGTCGTTAGATAGATAAAGCTGCTAGGTGCCCGACAAATCGGAGGCCACCTGTTTGCGAATCGCGGCGCGGCGCACAGGCCAGTACTAGGTGCGCGACGACAACGCGCGCACGCCGACGATCACTCCGAACACCAAAAGTGCGATTCCCGCCATCTCAAGCCCGCTCGGTGCGCGCGCGTAAACGATGTAAGCGTAACCAAGCGCGGACAGCGTTTCGAACACAATCAATTGTCCGGTGAGCGCGGTCGGTGTGTTTTTGCTGGCGATGTTCCACAACAATGTGCCGAGCCATGATGCGCCGAAGCCAATCACCAGCATCAGCAGCCAGAATTTGGTCGGCTCCGCGCCTGACCATGACGAGGCGAAACGCGCGTCACCGCTGAGCTTGAAGTACATCACTGTCGCCGCCAAGCCAACAATCGCCATCGGCAGCGTCGTCAATCCCTGCGCCGTTGCCCACGTCGTGGACGTGTGTGAAGGATGCGCACGCAGCCAGCGTGCGTTTTGGATCGG
Source organism: Casimicrobium sp. (assembly GCA_040079845.1). Lineage (GTDB taxonomy): Bacteria > Pseudomonadota > Gammaproteobacteria > Burkholderiales > Casimicrobiaceae > Casimicrobium. Next base: position 50,011 of record JBEBJR010000009.1, read on the forward strand.
GTACCACGTCCACGCCGCATTGGCGACGATGGCGAGGGCCGCGCCGAGCAGATACGCTGTCATAGCGTTTGACGATCCGGCCAAACGCGTCAGCTGATCGGCGTTTACGCACAACAAACCCGCACCGATCAGCGCGAGCGATGGCAACAATCGCGCCCATGAGAATTGGCGGTCCCCGAGATTCGAAACGACAGCAATAACGACCGGCAGCGTGCCAATGATGAGCGTAGGCAGCGGCGCGCCTGCGAGCTGAATCGCTGCAGAAAGCGTGAGGTAGTAGAGAACGTTACCAATGATTGAAAGCTTGGTCGCCATCCACCAATCGCTGCGCGTCAGTTTCGCCAGCGCCGAGCGCTGCCACAGCGCAATCGGCAACGTCACCAAGCCGAACGCGAGATAGCGGCCAAAGGTGAGCATCGTTGGCGGGTAGTCGGGCAATAAAAGCGGCGTAACGAAGACTAGCCCCCAAATCAGCCCCGCGCCCAATGCGGCTGCGACGCCGATAGAAAGGTGTTGTTTTGTCATGGCGTCATTTTGCAGCAAGCGCGCGACCGTAAAATCTCACGAATCATTCAGGGAGCGCAACATGACAATCAAACTCGTAGGCATCGTCGGTGCCGGAACCATGGGCAACGGAATCGCGCAGGCTTGCGCCGTCGCGGGCGTTGACGCGCTCATGCTCGACGTCAACGCGGCAGCGCTGGAGCGCGGTGTCGCCAACATCAGCGGCAGCCTTGATCGCTTGCTCAAGAAAGCAAAAATCACCGCCGAACAAAAGGCCGCTGCGATGGCGCGTGTGAAAACGACGCAGGCACTGGCGGACCTTGCTGCATGCGATTTCGTCATCGAAGCGGCGACCGAAAACGAAGGTCTCAAGATCAAGATTCTCAAAGACCTCGACGCGGCGTTGAAACCGGAAACGATCATCGCGACCAACACGTCGTCGATCTCGATCACCCAACTGGCCGCGGCGACGAATCGCCCGGATCGCTTCATCGGCATGCACTTTTTTAACCCGGTGCCGATGATGGCACTGGTAGAACTCATTCGCGGTCTCGCGACGAGCGACGCAACGCTTGCGACCGCGCAAGGCCTCGCAACCGCGCTCGGAAAAACACCAATCACAGTCAAAAATTCGCCGGGTTTTGTCGTCAATCGCATTCTGTGTCCGATGATTAACGAAGCCATCTTCTGCTTGCAAGAAGGGCTCGCCACCGCCGAGGACATCGACGCTGGCATGAAGCTCGGCACCAATCAACCCATCGGCCCGCTCGCGCTCGCCGACATGATTGGCCTCGACGTGATGATCGCGGTGATGAATGTGTTTTACGAAGGCTTCAACGATCCGAAATATCGCCCGGCACCTCTGCTTAAAGAAATGGTCGCTGCGGGCTACTTGGGTCGTAAAACAGGTCGTGGTTTCTACACCTACGCGAAATGAGCGACGCTGCGCCAAAACTTCGCATTGGCGTTCTCGGCGCGGCCAACATTGCACGCTCGTTCATCACAGCGCTGCGTGGTTCGTCGAAAGTCGACGTGTGCGCCGTAGCGAGCCGCGACGCAGCGAAAGGTGCCGCGTTCGCCAAGGAAATGGGTCTCGTACAGTCGTTCGCGACCTACGAGGCGATGCTTGCCGACACCAGCATCGAGGCCATCTACAACCCGTTGCCGAACAATCTCCACGCCGAGTGGTCGATCAAAGCGGCAAGCGCGGGCAAGCATGTGCTCTGCGAAAAGCCATTTGCGGCGAACGCTTCGGAAGTCGCAGCGATGTTGGCGGCGGCGAGGGCGAACGATGTCTACGTCGTCGAGGCGTATCCGTATCGAGCGCAGCCGCAAACAATCAAACTCGCGGAACTCCTACGAAACAACGCCATTGGTCGCCTGCAAACCGTGCAGGCCTCGTTCGGCTTTCCGCTCGTCGCGCCCAACAACATTCGCTGGGACTCAACGCTCGCGGGTGGCGCGTTGATGGATGCAGGCAGCTACCCGGTGAGCCTCGTGCGCTTAATCGCCGGCGAACGGCCCGTGCGCGCGCAGGCTTTTGCGCAGTTCTCGGACAGCGGTGTGGACCGCACGCTCATGGGCACGCTCGAATTTGCGAACGGTCTGATCGCGCAAATCTCATGCAGCTTCGGCACCGCACGGCATCGCCGCGCGTTCATAGTTGGCGACGTTGGCACGATAGACACGACATACTTCAACGACACCGGCGCAGAGTTCCCGCCACTCGTGCACATCACGCGCGGCAGTGGTTGGGACGCAGCACGCGAGACCATCGAATGCGCTGCGACGGCGGGATTTTTCGCACAGGGCGAAGCGTTTCATGACCTCGTCCGGAACGGTTGGCGCGCATGGCCCGGTGCGACGCCCGCCGATTCAATCGACATTGCGTTGGCGTTGGACGCCCTCGCCGCGAGCGCCAGGACCGGTAGCGCAGTGCGCATCTCGCAAGCGGCGATGTGAGTACGCCGTCGGCTGCGCGCATGATTGAATCAACAAATCAATCCTTGCCGCAGCACGAATACGCGCAGCGCATGAATCGTGTGCTCGACTATGTGGACGCGCATCTGGACGAGCCGCTTGAGCTAGAGCAACTGGCGGCCGTCGCGCACTTTTCGACGTTTCACTTTCATCGCATGTTCGCGTCGTGGATGGGCGAGACATTGGGTGAGTACGTGCGCCGACGGCGCATGGAAACTGGCGCGTGGCTGTTGTGGCGACGCGCGACGGAACCGGTGTTGAACATTGCGTTAACGGTGGGCTTTGGTTCAGGCGAGGCGTTTTCGCGTGCGTTCAAAGTGCACTTCGGTCAAACGCCAACGCAGTGGCGGGCCACGACGCTCGCACGGCAGGCGCAACAAAGCAATCTGGATCAGGCCGAGCGCAAGTTCGATCAGGTATTTTTTCGTTGCAAGCGCGATGATTTCGACTCCATTAAGCAGGAGCAAATCCTCATGAACGTAAAACTTATCGACCTGCCCGCAGCGCGCGTAGCGTACCTTCGCCACATCGGCCCTTACGGCGCGAGCCTGGGGCTCTTTTGGCGCGAATTTCATGGCAAGCGTGTTGCACATGGACTTCACGGCAATATGTTCGGGGTTGGGCTGGATGACCCGGACATCACAGCGCCGGAAAAGTGTCGCTACGATGCATGCGTTGAGGTCGCGGCGAACGCCGAAGTGAAAGCTCCGTTTAGCACCACCGCGCTGCCGGGCGGTCGCTACGCAGCGCTGGAATACAAGGGTGACTCCGCGCGCGTCGGCGAGGCGTGGGCAGCACTCCTAGCTCAATGGCTGCCGGCGAGTGGCATGCAGTGCGATGCGCGCCCGATTTTCGAGTGGTATCGCGCAACCGACGGCGGCGACGAGGCCACTGGCGAGTTCTCGTGTTTGCTGTGCATTCCGGTAGCGCCACTGGCCTAGCGCGCTCGGTCGCAGTCACGCGTCTCATGCGTCAAACGTCGCAACATCTTTTAGGCCTCAGCGACTGCTAGGCTGTCGATGTAGCCATTTTTTGCTTATTGTCGACTTATTACTTTATGGCGCTCCTTGTAAGGTACAGCTGTCGCTAAACGCGAAAAGCTGTACGCATCATTTAGACGCGCCGTACGTGGCATCGAGCCGCTCCTTGAGATACGCTGCGCCGGTCGTCGGCGCGTATTTCGCGGGGCGCTCGGCGCTCTCGCACGTCGGCAAACAGGCGACCACCGCGTCCGGATTGGGATCAAGAAAAAACGCCACCGAGAAGCGCTCGCGACCGACCGGGTTCACCACGCGATGCGGCGTTGAAACGTAGACGTCGTTAGTCCAGCGCATCAGGCAATCGCCAACGTTGCAAATGATCGCACCGGGGATGTTCGGCGCACTGATCCATTCACCATTACGAGTGCGCACTTCGAGCCCGCCCGCGTCGTCAGTAACGAGCAGCGTGAGGTTGCCGTAATCGGTGTGTTCTCCTGCGCCGATTTGCCCTTCTTCAAAGCGTTCAGGGCGTGGCGGATAGTGCAACAGGCGCAGCGTCGCCAGCGGCTCATCGAGCTTGTCATCGAAGAAATTCTCGTCAACGCCAAGATCATGCGCGAGCGCGCAATGCAAGCGCATTCCCAACTGGTGACACGCGTTGAAATACTCAAGCATCGTCGCGCGAAACTGCGGCAGCGCCTGCGCATCGGGCCATACGTTCGCGCCACGAAACGGTTTGCCCGTGCGGATTTCCACGTGATCTGGTGACAAATCCCAACCGATGTTGAACGCCTCTTTGACGTCACCCGGTTTGCTGGAATCCAGTCGTTCTTCGCCAAGCGCCACATGGCCGCGATTGTTACCCGCGAGCTTGATCGAGAGCGGCGCCTTAGCCTCTGCGTCACTCGCGAAAAACTGCGCTGATTGCGCGAACACTTGATCGCGCAGCGACGACAAAACGCCGTGATTCGTGATCACGAAAAAACCCATGCCGCGCGCTGCGCTGCCGAGCGTTGCCCCGAGTTTCGCGAGCGACACGCTATCTCGTAAATCGAAGGACGAAAGGTCGATGCAAGGAATGTCGGAATTCATTGATGCGCGTGCGGCCATATGGTGGTGCGTGAATCTGGAAATGTAGGCAGTGCTGCGGCTCACGCTGCCGCGAATGGGCTTTTTGGATTTGTCTTCCGCCAAAGCAGCAATTCAACGTGAATTTAGCGCACCCACTGCATCTCGTCTTGCTTCTCCATCCACTCTTCTTCAAGCAGCGCAATCTTTGCCGCCAACTCACCGCGCTCACGCGTTTTGTCGCCAAGCGTCGGCGCGTTTTCTGCAGCGTACGCCGCTTCCGACGCGAGCCACGCATCAAGCACGTCGCGTGCGCTGGTGAATTTCGCGAGCTCCTTCTCGATCACATCAATGCGCTTTTGCATCGGACGTCGCAGCGTCGCTAAGCGCTGTCGCTCCTCGGCCTCGGCGCGTTTGTCTTCTTTGCGCGGCGGCGCGACGGACGCAGCCACGACCGCAGGCGTAACACTAGGCGTGATGGCGGCCGAAGTTTTCGTTGCGCTAATCGCAGGCTTGGCGCGTTGCTCGCGCAGCCACACGCGGTAATCGTCAAGGTCACCCTCAAACGGTTTCACGGTCTTGTCGGCTACCAGCCAGAGCTCGTCGCAACACGCGCGAAGAATGTGTCGATCATGCGCCACGACCACCAGCGCGCCTTCGTAGTCTTGCAGAGCGAGCGTGAGTGCTTGCCGCATTTCAATGTCAAGGTGGTTGGTCGGCTCGTCGAGGAGCAACAAATTCGGCCGTTCGTACACCAGCATTGCCAGCACTAAACGCGCGCGTTCGCCACCAGAAAACACGCCGACTTTCTCGCTGACGCGGTCACCTCGGAAGTCAAATCCACCGAGAAAATTGCGCAATTCCTGCTCACGCGCACGCGGATAGCCGCGCGTCTCCATGAGCGTTTTGTCGAGCTGATCCAAATGCCACAACGGTGTTTCGTCGTTGTGCAATTGCTCGAGTTGATGCTGCGCAAAATACGCAATTTTTAGATGTTGACCTTCAACGCGTTCGCCAGCGAGTTCCTGCAATTCTCCTGCGATGGCTTTCACGAGCGTCGATTTACCCGCACCGTTTTTACCGAGCAAACCGATGCGCGAATTGGGCAACAGCGAGAACGTCGCTTTATCAATAATCGCCGGAGCATCTGCGCTGTAGCCAAGCTTGATGTCCTCAAATTTCAGCAGTTGGCGCGGTTCGCCTTCGGGCTTTTTGAAAGCGAAAGTAAACGGCGAATCAACGTGCGCGGCAGAAATGCGCTCCAATTTTTCAAGCGCCTTAACGCGGCTTTGCGCCTGCGCCGCCTTGGTCGCCTTTGCCTTAAAACGCGTGATAAACGATTCCAGATGCTTGATCGTGCGCTGCTGCTTTTCGTAAGCACCTTGCTGCACCGAAAGCTCAACCGTGCGCTGATCTTCGAACGACGCGTAGTTGCCGGTGTAGAGCTTCAATTTACCGTTGTCGAAATACAAAACTTGATCGGCCACGCTGTCGATGAAATCACGATCATGGGTGATGACCAGCATCGTGCCTGCATAGCGCGCAAGCCAATCTTCAAGCCACATCACGGCTTCAATGTCGAGGTGGTTGGTCGGCTCGTCGAGCAGCAATAAATCGCTACGACACATCAGCGCCTGCGCAAGGTTTAGGCGCATGCGCCATCCGCCCGAAAACGTCGACACGGGTCGGCTTTGCATCTCATGCTCAAAGCCCAAGCCGGCTAACAACTCCGCCGCACGCGACGATGCGGCATAGCCGCCCACATGCTCCAAATCTGCATAAAGGTGCGCGAGAATTTCGCCGTGTCGGTTCGCATCTTCGTTCGGGAAATTAGTTTCCGCCGCCAAAGCGGCCTCGATTTGTCGAAGCTCAACGTCGCCGTCCAGTGCGTATTCCAGCGCAGTCAAATCAGAGGGCGGCGTTTCCTGCGCCACATGTGCAATCACCCAACCATTGGGCATGGAAATGTCACCGCGATCAGGTTGCAGGTGCCCGCGAAGGGCTGCGAACAAGGTGGACTTTCCGGCACCGTTGGCCCCAACAATACCGACCTTGCGGCCGGGGTTGATGGTGATGTTGGCGTTTTCAATAAGCGGCACCGAGCCGCGCGCAAGCGTAAGGTCAATCAATCGAATCATGTCGACATTTTGCCGTGTGTAGCCAAAACCTGTGTTCAGGCGCTCTGCTGACCGGTGTCGGCCCCTCGAACGATTTGCTTGCGCGTGCCTAAGCGCCACGTCCTACATAGCCTCCGGCTCTAAGCCTATGTTCGCCGCCTAGCGCTCGGCCTACATTGTTCCTGTGGGCGCGCGCTGTTGTTCGCCTCGTTTTCTCTGGAGTTTCACCATGAACAAAGATCAAGTCGCCGGCCGTTTGGACCAAGCTGCGGGCAAAGTTAAAGAAGTTACCGGGCATTTGGTCAACAACGACCAACTCGAAGCCAAAGGCAAGGCCGAGCAAATTGCGGGCAAAGTGCAAGCGAATTTCGGTGATGCCAAAGAAATCATCAAAGACAGTGCTAAAGCCGTCGTAGATAAGCTCTAACGCCCATGCAGCCCTCCGCACAGGGTGGCGCCGATGCATCGGCTGCGGCGGTGCCTTTCGAGGTGCCTCCCGCACGGCCGACCATCCCAACGCCGATTGTCCCCCCGACGCCGATCACACCTGCAACGCCCGACTCGCCCGACAGCCCCGACCAACCTCAGCGCTTTCCGGAGCCTCCGGTGCTAGATCCATTTCCCGTAGAAGCACCGCCGCCGGTGGTGAACGCACTTTGAAAGCAAGACACCATGACTAAGCAAACAATCAAATCCATCGGCACACGCCGCGTGCGCGCTAGCGTGGTGGTGGCGTCATGCGCCGTTGCATCGCTCTCGTTGCTAGCCGCCTGCGATTCTGCGGACAGCAACAAGACGGTTGGGCAGAAAATTGACAACGCCGTCGCCAAAACCGAAGCAAAAGCGGAGGACATAAAGGATGCCGCGAAAGCCTCGGTCGATTCCGCAGGCGCAGCGTTGCGAGACGGTGCTGATCAAGCCAAAGACGCAGCTAAGCAAGCCGCGACTAGCGCTAGCGCCAACAGCGAGGACGCAGCAATCTCGGCGTCTGTCGCGGCCGGACTGTTGAAAGATCCGGACTTAAGTGCGGTGAAAATAGACGTGGACACGTCCAACGGCAACGTGACGCTAATCGGGCCCGCGCCAAACGAAGCCTCACGCAGCCGCGCCAGCATCATTGCTATGTCCGTGAAGGGTGTGTCGCGCGTTGACAATCGTCTAGTGCTAAAAGGCGCATGACACGACCCGTGCGCACTGCGAACATCAACCTCCGCGTGCGGAGGTTTTTTTTCGAACGCTAACTTGAACGATTCGTAAAATGCGAACCAAAAAAAACACCCCGAGAGGTGTTTTTTTATGCACGCATCGACTTAGGGGCGACGAATCACGATCGAGTTTTGCACGCTACGAACGCCGTTGATATCGCGAGCGATTTGCTCTGCTACCGTTTTTTCTTCGCTCGACTTAGCAAAGCCCGAAAGCTGAACGACGCCCTTGAGTGTCTCGACGCTGATAGCGACAGCGTCGACTCGGGTGTCACTTGCCATGCGCGATTTGATTTGCGTAGTGATGGTGGTGTCATCAATGTAGGCACCTACAGTCTCCTGCGAGCGAACGACAGCGCAGCCGCTGCCAAAAATGGTGACGCCAGCAAAGATGGCGGTTGCGATGAGTTGAGTTGATTTTTTCATATGTATCTCCTGTGGGTGAGTGACGGAACGCTGCGATCGGTACGGGACAGTTATCGCCACTGCGGCAGCGCGCAATGAGCGAAAGGTTCGATGTGAGTCGGCGCGACGCGACTAGGCGGTGCGCGGCTTCACGGTTTTCTTTCTTGTAACGACTCAACAGCTGACTGCAAAACGTCAGAGGTCATGCCGGAAAAATTTGATGAACGCCACAGACTCAGCGCGAGCGCGGAGGCTGAGACCAAACGCCACGGTCGGAGCAACACAATCGCTGCGCCCGCTACTGCGGCCACGGCGACCAATTGCAACGGTTTGCGCTGGGCGATTTCTACCGTCGCGGACTTCACGAGCAACGCGCCTGCATGCAAAGGATGCTCGCGCCACCAGGACGACAAGCCCGACTCGACCAAAGAAACCCAGCTAAAACCGCGCTCGTCTCGCGAATTGTCGGCGCGTACAGCGGCCGAACGTGTCGCATTGTCGTAGCGCCGTTTTGATGAGGCAGGGTCGTCGCGCTGCTCCGCAAAAAAATTGAGCAGGCTGGCACGTGCTTCATCAAGCGAAGGACTGACCGGCGTTGCTGTCGTGCTTACGCGTTCGCTCATCTGCGTGACTCCAACGCGACGCGAAACGATTGCATATCGCGTTGCAGTTGGCTACCGAGCGAATCGCGCGATGCTGAGGCACCTTTCGCCAATGCAATCGCGGTGGAAAATAAACACAGCAACAGCATGAACCCGGGCACAGAGAAAAGCGCCCAGGTCGCGTAGGGTTGCGATGGTGCGCTCACCAAAATAAGCGCAACGCCGGCGAGCACAAGAAATGCGAGCATGGCGGCGAATGCAATCGCAGCCGCGACCACACGCCGCACGAGGCGAATTTTCGCCAGCGCAATTTCATCGCGCGCCAGCGTTGAGTACGCGAACACATAATTGAGCAACAGTTCTGGCTGCCGAGTCAGCAGCTTCAACGTAGTACCGATCATGATTCGTGCGCTCCTTTAAGGTGAAATCAGTCGCGTTAGCGTGCGTTGTTGCTGTTGCACTTGCTAGCACGATTGCGCGAGAGCAAGAGCACCACAGCGGCCAGCGCTGCGCCAGCTGCAGCGGCGATAGCCACCGATTTCATAGGTTGCTCGGCGACATAACTTTCGCAAGCCGCGGTGTAGCGGGACACCGCCTGTTTGCCGCGTTCGCCCGCTTCGCGTGTGCTTGTCAGTGCGTCGTGAGCCATTGCTTCGCCACGAGCCACCATGCGATCAAATGCGGGTTTAACTTGACCTTCCAAACGATCAATCTTGCCTCCGACATTTGACAACGCGTGTTCGGCCGCGTCGGCAGCAGAGTCAACGGCGTTTTCGATTCCGTTGACGGCTTGGGCGCCACGTTTGCTAATTTCGTCAGCAATTTTTTCTGCGTTAGTTTTTCCGAAGTTCATGATATTTATCCTTTGGTATGAGAGAGAGTTGAAGTGAGGGTCGCGACCAGGCTGCGAAATAAGCGCGCGGCGTTAGCCCTTGCGAACGAGGCTCACAACGAATGTGATGATGGCCATGAAGGCGAAGATGTAGAACAAAATCTTGGCGATTTCGACAGCACCGGCAGCGATGCCACCAAAGCCAAAAACTGCCGCTATGAGTGCGACAACAAGAAAGACGACTGCGTAGTGCAACATGGGGTGTTCCTATGGATATTTAGGGGCCACTCGAACCTCAAGTCGCCATAGGAGAAGTTTCTTCGAGAGGCATCACCCTGCACATCAGCGAAGTCCTCAACGCGATGTAGGGCACGCACCGAGTGAATGTAGGACGAGGCTTACATCGGCGAGCGCGGCGCGAGCGAACTAGGCTTGGCTGTCAGCGTCGCCAGACACGGTCAAAAACGCGCGAGGAATGACCGCACACACCTTGGTGCCGTGGCCGATCGACGACGTTACCGACAACGAGCCCCGCAACGCCTCCACGCGGTGGCGCATGCCGGCGAGACCATGCGTGGTTACCTGGCGATCATCCACGTTAAATCCCCGTCCATCATCTTGCACCACGAGCTCAACGTGATGGTCAGACGTTTGCAGTGTTACCGTGACTTCTTTTGCTTGTGCATACTTCGAGATATTGGTCAAGGATTCCTGCACCACACGGTAGGCCGTGAGTGCCGCATTGTCGGACAACTCAACGGCGTCGAGCTCTGCGGTGACCACGATACCGGTGTGTTCCGTAAATTCGCGCGTCAATATTTCGAGCGCCGCCACCAAGCCTAGATGCGTCAGCGACGAGGGCCGTAAATCTTCGACAATTCGGCGCTTCAGCGCGATGCCCTCGTTGAGCATGTCAGTGAGATGTGCAAAGCGCTGCGCTACGGCTTCGTTGTCGGCCGGAATTTTGGAGCGAATTCGCGCGACATCGAGCTTGGCTGCGGTGAGCAACGCGCCGAGTTCGTCATGCAACTCTCGTGCGAGGTGTTCGCGCTCATCTTCCTGCGCCGTTTGCAGGTGGTTGGCGAGCACTGTAAGCCTCGCCGTTCGCTCACGCACCTGTTCCTCGAGGCCAACACGTTCGCGTGCGAGCAATTTGCGTTGGATCTCCTCCGTCGCATTGAGTCGCTCGGTCTGGCGCAGGTACAGATGAAACGCAAGCAATCCGAGTAGCGCGCCCAAGGTCACGCCGATGCGTGACACGGTTAATGCGCGGTCAATTTGTAGTTGTGTGTTGCCCATATTTTCAATGGCGTTGGCAAACAGTTCACGCGCTGAATCGCGGGCACCGTGCATGTAGTCACGCCCCACATTGCTGCGCACCACCTGCATCCAGTTTTCGCTGTCGCCGCCCACGCGGCGAATCTTGATGGTGACGTCAAGCTCCGCCAGCTTTCGTGTAATGAAAAGCGACAACGCTGAGAACCGAACCAATTGCGCCGCGTTGTCAGTCGCGTAAATTTTCTTCAACGTTTCAAGTGTGTCGTCAATTTTTGTGATCGCTTCGGCATACGGCTGCAAATACTTTTCGTCACCCGTCAGGAGAAATCCGCGTTGCCCCGTTTCCGCGTCAAGCACCTGCTGCAGCAACGTGTTCAGCGTGCTGCGTTTTTCCTGTTCGCTCACCATACTTTGCGCTGCCTCAGTCGAGCGTCGGTAGCCGAGTTCATTGAGGGCAATGAGTGACGCAACCGCCAGCACGGCAAGCGGCATCACCCAAACGGTTTTCTTACGACTTAGAGTTTCCACGCGACGACTCCGGCAAACCAAGCATTCAAAGGGTCAATCCAGTCAACGTGACCGACAGACTGGGCTATGAGGACTACACTGATACTCCACAAGCACACGCACAAGGCCATTCATTCAATGATCAAAATACGAATCGGAATTGTGGACGACCACAGCATTGTGCGCTCTGGCCTGCGTCAGTACTTTGAGGATCAATCCGACCTACAAGTCGTTGGGGAGGCCGCAAGCGGGCGCACCGCCATAGAAATGGTGCGCACCACCGCGCTCGACGTACTAATCATGGATTTGTCGATGCCAGGGCAAACGGGTATGGATGCGATCACGTTGATTCACGCCCGCGCACCAGAGTTGGCGATTCTCATTCTTAGTGGGTATCCCGAAGCGCATTACGCGGTTGATCTGATCCGCAAAGGTGCGAGCGGATACTTGAACAAACAATGCGAGCCCAGCGAAATCGTAACGGCCATTCGCACTGTTGCGCAGGGGCGGCGCTACATCACGCCAACGGTGGCGGAGCTGCTGGTGCAACAGTTGGATCGTCCAGACGGAGGCGCTGCGCACGAACAGCTTTCTGATCGTGAATCGCAAGTTTTCCTGCGTCTCGCCAAAGGCGAATCGGTCGGTGAAATTGCGGTGGCAATTTCGTTGAGCGTAAAGACAGTAAGCACCTATCGCACTCGCATCATGGAAAAGATGGCGCTGTCGTCGAACAGCGATTTGACCTACTACGCGCTCAAAGCCAAATTGATTGACTAAGGGAATGAACAGAAGCCGTCCGCTATGCCGAACAGCGGCGTTAGGCGGCGGCATTGTGTGCGTTACAAAAGGCGATGAGACCATCAATGTCATGCGACTTATCGAACACAACATCGGCACCAAGTTTTAGGCACCGATCGCGTGCCGCCGCAGAGGCGTAGTTGGTGAGCACGGCCACTTTTTGCGTGCTGTGTCGCGATTGCAAGGCGGCGACAACGCCTAGGCCGTTGCCCTGCAGTAGAAACAAATCGACAATCGCCATATCCCAATCATCGCTATGTGCCGCAAACCACGCAATTGCTTCATTTTCGCCGCGAGCGCTACCGCACACGGTGGCATCAGTCAGCTCAATTAGCGTCGCCGCCAAATTTTCACGAATGATGATGTTGTCTTCAACGAGGTAAATCCTGATAGCCAAATCAATTACCAAAAAGCGATGCAATGAGCCGTGTGCCTAAAGCGGTTTTGTTGCGAAAACTCACAATGAACCATTGGTTGAGCTTATCCGCGCGCGCACAACACGTCGTAGGACAATGCGCTGTCGCGATGTAGGACTTCGCGCCGACACACGATTGCGAGCCTCCGATATTGCGTTGTTACACACGAGGACGATAGGAGCGTTAGAAGCGCTGCACTGAGACGGCAGAAACGTCGGTCACCGTATAGCTGGAACCCGGGCCAAAACCGTCGTTGGTGACGTCTGCTATTTCCGCCTTCACAATGCCGATGGTCGGCACGATCCATGTGGTCGTCTGACGGTTGTAGGTGATGCCGATGCTTGAGTAGTCTGTGGTGATCTGTGTGCGAAATTTGCATGCGAGGTATGTTCCGCCCAAAGCATCAATCGTCTCAATTCCGACGAAAGTCATACTGCCCTTCTGGGTGGGGGAATTGAACTGAACCACAGGGCTGTAGGCTGCAAATCGGTTGAAAAACACCGTTTCACTAGCTACCATGTTGCGTGGTATCGATGTCGGTGGCAAATAGTAGAACTGCACCGATTCAGTTTCGGTTTGCAGCGTCGTACCGAGCTCACTCCAAGATGCGGCGCTGTCATCGAGCATGATTGTTTTGACGTCACCAAACGCATACTGCTCAACGACCGGTTGCACCAACTTCCCGTTGAACATGATTTTTTGCGAGCCGTGAAAACGCACCCAACTATCGCTGAGCCCATAGTTGTCAATCGAGGTGTAGCTCACACGCACGCCGGGATAGTAAGCGGTGCCGCACTGCGTGGGCGCGACGAAGGTTGCATCGGTCGCCGCCGTGCTACAAAACGCGACCTGCTCGTAGACGTAGCCAGTGGCCGCAGTCGCGGTGTAAGTTCCTACGCTTGATGTGTAGCGATGATTGGCCGTTTTACCCGATGTCGCGGCACGAAAACTTCGATAGATCGCGGTCGTGCCTGCGGGACACATTCCGCCCGTGGGTTGGCTCACGGCGAAGTCATAGCCCTCCCAATTGAACCCCGGTAGATTCATCGCGAGGAGCGAATCACAATCCACATTTTCGAGCCCGTAGAAGTGCGAATTCACCAACGGCGAAGTGAGGTTGACGTAGAACCGACACACTTTCACGGCGGGGGCGGCAGCACCTGTTGCGCTGACCGCTTGGAAGCTCATGCCCGTACGCGTGAATTGTGGAAGTGCGTCTAACGTGCCTTGTTCATTGCTGCGGCCCGTGATGAAGTACGCGTCAAGCGTTGTGTTGTAGTACTCAATCACTGTGACCGGTTGAGCGTTCGCGGCAGTGACGAGACCGCCTGCGATGAGTGCCAGCAGCGTACAAAACGCGGCCCAACTCCGTTGCCAATTTTTCGCGAACATAGCGTTTTCTTTCATGGGTACACGGACTGCAAGGTGAGCCGAACTTGGCGCGATTGCGTCTTGAAAGAATGCTAGTTACGCCCTCTCGATTGAAACGTAGGACGTCGGGCCGTCTGTTGGTGGGAGCACGCCTTTCGTGCTGTTGCGGATCACATCGGTTCCGAGCAAGGTTCGTCGTGAACAGATAGGGCACGCGCCACACAGAGCGCTCGTCCTACAACGCCTCGCGCTTGTGTCCCGCAGTCTGAGAGCAGTCCCGCACTTACGATGTTCGCTTGAGTTCGGCGCATTCGTCGAGCGCTCTCCCACAAAGGAAATCTGCATGAAAACGCTATTGAAAACAGTGCTCGCGGTCGCAGTGATTGGCGTCGCTGCGCAAGCGACGGCGCAAGTCACGTTCTATGAAAACGACGGTTACGCCGGACGGTCGTTCACTGCCAATCGAAATACTCGCAATTTCGCCAACGTTGGCTTTAATGATCGTGCCTCATCGGCGGTGGTACTCAATGAACGCTGGGAAGTCTGTGAAGACGCACAGTTTTCAGGCCGTTGCGTCGTCTTGCGTCCCGGTCGCTATCCGTCGCTTTCTGCGATGGGGTTAAACGATCGAGTTTCATCGGTACGCACCGTGAACAGCAATACGCGCATTAACGATGATCGCTACGCACCGAGGACGACGCCGATCTACGACAACCGACGCCGCGGCAACGAGCGCCTCTACGAAGCCAACGTAACGTCCGTTCGTGCCGTCATGGGTGCGTCGGAACAACGCTGCTGGATCGAGCGCGAGCAAGTCAACCAAGATCGAAATGTGCCGGGCGCGATTATCGGCGGCATTCTCGGCGGCGTACTCGGGCATCAAGTGGGCGGTGGACGCGGACAAGACATCGCCACAATCGGCGGTGCGGTTGCGGGTGCTGCAATCGGCTCGAACGCAGCGCGTGATGAGCGCGGTGGTTACTCACAAAACGTTCAGCGCTGTGTCGACACCGGCAATCGCGGTCAACCCAACTATTGGGATGTGTCGTACAACTTCCGTGGCGTAGAACACAACATGCAGATGGTATCCCCACCGGGCCGCACGGTCACCGTGAACGCGCGCGGCGAACCGCGCTCGTAACAAGTTACGCGGTCGATAGCCGCGCGTGAATTTCGGCTACGAACCGACCGCGCGCTATTCGGTTTTTTCGAATACTGCCGCGAAAAATCCGTCACACCCATCGCGATGCGGCAGAAGTTGCGTGTATTTCGTGCCTTCATCGTCTTCGCCTGCGCGCAACGTGGAGAGCACGTTGGTCCAGCCGGTGTGCGATTGCATAAAGCCTTCGGCAATCTTTTCGTTTTCGTCAGCGAGCAAGCTGCACGTCGCATAGACGAGACGTCCGCCCGGCTTCACTAATCGCGACGCGGCTGCGAGGATGTTCGCTTGCTTGACCGCCAGTTCTTTTACGCTGGTGGGCGACTGCCGCCATTTGAGATCGGGGTTGCGCTTCAAAGTACCTAGGCCTGAGCACGGCGCATCCACCAACACGCGATCCGCTTTGCCCGCGAATTTGTTGAGGCGGCTGTCGTTCTCATCGTCAATGCGCATCGGCTGCACATTGCTCACGCCTGAGCGCGCGAGGCGCGGGCCCATGTTGTCGAGGCGACGATCATTCACGTCGAGCGCGTAAATGCGGCCAGTGCTCGCCATCATTGCGGCCATCGCAAGCGTTTTGCCACCCGCGCCCGCGCAAAAATCAATCACAAATTCGCCGCGCTTCGCACCGACCAATTGCGCGAGCAGCTGGCTGCCTTCGTCTTGGACTTCGACGGTGCCGTCTTCAAACAACGGGTGACGCGAAATATCAATGCGATCTGGGCAACGAATGCCCCACGGCGACAGCAGCATCGCGCGTGCTTCGGCGAAACCTTCTTTTTTCATGCGGGCGAGCACGGCGTCGCGTTTGCCCTTCAGCGTGTTCACCCGCATGTCAAACGGCGCGGTTTGCAATAACGATTCCGCGAGCAACACGCGCTCTTCCTCGCCATATTGCAATCCCAAACGATCCCACAACCACGCCGGAAGCTCGCGGCGAGGATGCGGCCCGAGTGTCTCGTCGGTCTTCAAAAATTTCGCGTAACGATCTTCTTCGCCCGGCGGCGCGGTGACGCGGCGGCGGAACTGGCGAGCGAGCGCCGCGAGCGCGATGGCTACGTGCGTTGCGCCGTCACCGGCAATTTTTTCGACTGAGAGCCGATGGCGAAGCCAGGCGTAGTAACCCTCGGCGACGAGCTGGCGGTCAAGCGAGCCGACGCGTTGCTCGCGGAGCACATAAGAGAGCGTGCGGTCCGCGGGGTATTCAAATTTGGACGCGGACTGGATGGCGAACGCCAGCGCGTTGAGGGCAGAAGGTCGTAGATACATGATTGCATTGTAGTCGCTTGATTTAATGGCTTTTATGTGCCATCGACCGGCAGTCTGCGCTTACAGGCTACTTTTCTTATTTGTCGACTATGGCAATTTTATGGCTTTAACGTCCGCACGGCGGTCGCTAGCGCATAAAAGCCGTAAGGCGGGCAAATTGTCGCCCATCACACATCAACACGACCGAGTGCTGTCGTTACCGCGCCAACGCGTGCATTTCCGCAATCAAATCGGCCTTGCCCTCGAAACCAATACCTGGAAGCGAGGGCAGCGTGACGTAGCCGTTTTCAACGCGCACACCGTCCGGGAATCCGCCGTAGGGTTGGAACAAATCAGGGTACGACTCGTTGCCGCCCAAACCCAAGCCTGCCGCGATCGCGAGTGACATTTGATGCCCGCCGTGTGGCACGCAACGGCTCGGCGACCAACCGTATTCTTTCAGCATTTCGAGCGTGCGCAAGTACTCGACGAGCCCATATGAGAGCGCGCAATCGAACTGCAACCAATCGCGATCTTTGCGCATGCCGCCGTGACGAATCAGGTTTCGCGCATCTTGCATCGAGAACAAATTTTCTCCAGTTGCAAGCGAACCCGCGTAGCTCTCGCCGAGGCGGGCTTGCAATTCAAAGTCCAGCGGATCGCCCGCTTCTTCGTACCAAAACAATGGGTATTGCGTCATCGCTTTGCCGTATTCAATCGCGGTTTTCAGATCGAATCGACCGTTGGCGTCCACGGCCAACTGTTGTCCCGGTTTAAGCATTTTGAGCACGGTCTCGATGCGCTCAATATCGTCCTTCAACGGCGCGCCGCCAATCTTCATTTTCACGACCGAGTAGCCGCGATCCAAGTAGCTCTGCATCTCACCGCGCAGGCCGTCGAGGCCTTTGCCCGGATGGTAGTAACCGCCGGCTGCATAGACGAACACGCGTGGATTCGCGACGCCATTGCCGTAGCGCTCAGCGAGCAATTGATGCAGTGGTTTGTTTTCGATTTTCGCAACCGCGTCCCACACCGCCATGTCAATCGTGCCCACCGCCACGGAGCGCTCACCGTGACCGCCGGGCTTCTCGTTGGTCATCATGCACGCCCAGATTTTGTGTGGGTCGAGATTGGTGCCCGTATCGTTCACAAACGACGGCGCATCCGCATCCATCACGCGTGGAATGAAGCGTTCGCGCATCAAATTGCCCTGCCCGTAACGGCCATTGGAATTAAAGCCGTAACCGATCACCGGTTTGCCATCGCGAATCACGTCGGTGACCACGGCGACGAGGCTCAGCGTCATCTTGCTGAAGTCAATGTAGGCGTTGCGAATCGCCGATTTGATCGGGCGCGTGGATTCGAGAATTTGGGTGATTTTCATGTTGACTCGTGCTGTAAATATGCTGTGTTGCCGACGCGAAATTTATGCGTGGAGCGCGATTTCGTAGCCTCGATGGAGCGCAGCGGTATCGAGGAAATCGAGGAAACGGACTATCTGTTGAGCGACGATCCGCCGCAAATTTGTATGTCTTGCCCGGTGATTGCAGCAGCGGCGGGTGATAGCAAAAAGCTTACGAGCGCGGCGATCTCTGCGGGTTGAATAAGTCGGCCAATCGGCGGTAATTTCGGCGCGACGCTGGCGCGATTCGGGTCATCGAGCATCGCCGTTGCCGTGGCTGCGGGCGAAACAACGTTGACCGTTACGCCATGCGGAGCGACTTCTGCAGCCCAGCTTTTCGCGAGCGCGACGAGTGCCGCTTTGGTCGCGGCGTACTGCCCGCGCCCGGCCATGCCAGCCGCCACGCGACTGCCGATAAAAACCACGCGACCCGTGCCACGCGTCGTCATTTTCGGCAGCAACGCATCACACAAACGCGTCGCGGCATCTACATGCAAACGCCACATCAACTCGCCACTCGCATGATCGAGCGCGCCCACGTTGCCCACGCGCAACACGCCCGCTGCGTGCACGAGCGCATCAACGTCGTCCAACGATTTCGCCGCATTCTCCAGCGCGAAACCGTCGGTCAAGTTCACCTGAACGGATGCGAACGCTGCATGCGAAAGAGTCGGCGCAGCAACGTCGAGTGCGGTCACGCGCCAGCCGTTCGCGAGCAAGGCGCTCGCGATGGCGTGGCCGATGCCCGAGCTTGCGCCCGTGACAATCGCGTGAGACGCAACGTGTTGATTACTCAAACTTGATGCCGCCGTCTTTAATGGCCTGCATCGAGCGTGCGGTGTCGTCGCGTTGGAATTTCGCGAAGTCATCGGGGCTTCCGGCTTCGATGATCAGGCCGTTGCCGATGAGTCGATCTTTCATGTCACCTGCGAGCGCTTTGTTGGTCTCAGCGTTGAGCCGCGCGATGATTTCGCCGGACGTTTTCGCGGGGGCCCACAGTCCGTACCAGCTGTACGCCTCGTAGCCCGACACCGTTTCGCCGACGGCTGGAATGTCCGGCATCGACGGCACCCGCTTCGCCGAGGTCACACCGATCACGCGCAGTTGGCCCGCTTTGGCGTAGCCTGCCGAACCGAGAATCGGGTCGATGAAGCCGGTGATGCGGCCGCCCAGCAAGTCTTGGTACGCCGGGGTCGAGCCTTTGTATGGCACGATCAACAATTCAAGCCCCGCTGCACGGCGGAGTTGTTCGGTGGCGAGGTGGCCCGCCGACGCGGTGGAGCCCACGGCAAACGAGAGTTTCCCGGCGTTGGCCTTGGCGTACGCGAGGAAAGATTTCATGTCGGTTGCAGGAAGATTTTTGTCAATCGCGACGGCCAGCGGCGCTTTCGCCACCAACGCAATCGGCACGAAATCTTTCACCGTGTCGTACGGCGGCGTCTTCAGTGCGAGTGTCGAGGTGGTGAAGGTCGACGCGTTAAACAGCAACGTGTAGCCGTCAGCCTGCGCCTTGGCCACGGCGTCTGCGCCGATCGTGCCATTGCCGCCCGGACGATTTTCAACAACGAAGGTCTGCCCGGTTTGGTCCCCGAGCTTTTGCGCGAGCAAACGGCCGACCGTGTCGAGCGTGCCGCCCGGTGGGAACGGGATGATGACGCGCACTTGTTTGGCGGGATAGGCTTGCGCGAATGCGGCGCTTGCTGCGAGTGCTGCGATAGCCAACGAAATGGCAGCGCAAAATGCGGTATGTTTTTTCAACGTCGTCTCCTTAAAGTATTTATGTTTCATGGCACCGTAAGGGAATCTGTCATTTCCGCGAAGGCGGGAATCCAGACCGGCAAATCATTGGCCATCGATTACGGTCTGGGTCCCCGCCTTCGCGGGGACGACAACGATTAATGCGAGCTAGGCCTTCAGCAATCCTGCATGCGCGAGCGCTTGTCGGATGATTTCGTTTTCTTGTAAGCTGGGTTCATGCGTGGGCGGACGCACGGTGGCGTTTTCGATCACGCCCGCGAATTTCATCGCAGCTTTCATGCGCGCGTGCGCCTCGCCTGTGGGTTCGCCCGCACCGTACACGGCTTCTTTAATCGGCGTGATGAGCGCTTGCACGGCCATCGCTTTTTTCAGGTCACCCGCATGCACTGCGTTCATCAAGTCGATGATGAGTTGCGGAATCGCGCTTGCGAAGCCGACGAGCGCGCCGTCGACGCCCTGCACCATCGAGGCGAGCAAATATTCGTCGTGGCAGGTGAGGATCGCTTTGGTTGCATCCGCATCGCGAATGGCTTTGATGTCGCGCGCGTATTTGCTCATGTCGCGCTGGCCGACCTTGAACGCTTGCACATACGGCAAGCGCGCCAAATCGGCAAGCAAGGCCGACGAGTACGACGCCTTGGTCCACGCGGGATACACATGACAAATCAGATCAACGCCCGCAGCTTGATAGATGTTGTCGAAGTAGTCGAGCGCGTGCTTCGGATGAAACCCAAAACGCAACCAATGGTGCGGCGGCATCACGTCAATTCCGACCGCGCCGGCCTTGACGGCCAGCCGCGCGTGATGCGCCGCGTCGCCCAACCCTTCACACACGACCGACGAAATCACGGGCAATTTGCCCTTCAATTCATCGGCCACGATGCGCGTGACCTCGGCGCGCTCTTCTGGCGTGAGCGCGAAAACTTCGCCCGTGTGGCCGTTAGTCATCACGGCGACGATGCCTTTGTGGCCAGCAAGCCACGAGGCAAGCTTGCGAAGCGCCGGTTCGTCGATACGGAAGTCGGACGTGAACGGTGTGGAGATTGCGGGGATAATGCCGCGATAGTTTTGGATGGTGGGCATGAGTGCTGGTTGTCTCGTGGAGCGAAAAATTCAGAGCTTATTTTGCTTCCAGCACGTGTTGCCGTCCAATACGGGAAACAGATAGAACTATGCAAACAGAGAAGCGAAGCAATGGGCCCCGGTAATCGACCGCTTGATCTTGACTGGCTGGAAGACTTTTTGGCGCTGGCCGAAACCGGCAATTTTTCGCGCGCGGCACTGACGCGAAACATTGCACAGCCCGCGTTCAGCCGCCACATCAAATCGCTTGAAGAATGGGTAGGCGTTGCGCTGTTCGACCGCGCGACGCATCCGGTGTCGCTCACGGCGGCGGGTGCCCGCATTCGCCCTGAAATAGAAGCGACGTTGCAGCGCCTCGAAAACGCGCGCCACGCCGCGCGCGCCGCGCACGAACAAGCGGCGGTTAGTTTGCAATTTGCCGCGACGCACGCGCTCTCGCTCACGTTTTTCCCGGCGTGGCTTAGCGGCCTCGAAGGGCGCATCAGCGTCGGCCCGATTCAGATGGTCTCGGATAGTTTCGCGGCCTGCGAAGACTTGATGCTGCAACGACGTGCGCAGTTTTTGTTGTGCCACGGTCATCCGGCTGTGCCCGGGCGATTGGACGATACGCAATTCACCTTCGCGAACGTCGGCGACGATTTGCTCGTTCCGGTGTCCGCCGCACGCAACGGCACAGCGCTGCATTCGATCACGGCGAAATCCGCCGCACTGCCCGTACTCGCCTACGGTGAAGGCTCCGGCATCGGGCAAATCATGCGCTCGGTGATGCGCGAAAAATTCGCTTCGGCCGGATTCGCCACGGTGTTCACGTCGCACCACGCTGTGCTCCTCAAAACGATGGCCATTGAAGGACGCGGTGTGGCGTGGCTTCCGCAAAGTCTCGTCGCGCAGGATGTCGAGGCGGGCCGCCTCCTCCACGCGGCGGGCGAGGCGTGGCAAGTGCCAATCGACATCCGCCTCGTCCGACCCCGCGTGACGCTCACCGACGCAGCCGAAGCGCTCTGGCGGGTGGTGTGCGGCGCGGACGCTTCCGCTGCAAAAGCTCAGTAGCAGCTTTAATGCGCTATCGACTGCTATATGCCAATTTAAAGCCATTTTTTTAGATAGTCGACTTTGTATTATTTTCGGCCGTAGCGACCGCATAGCTGTCGTTTACGGCACAAAGTTGTTTATACAATTACCGTCCAACGAACCGTCATTCCACGGCGGCATGTTCAAATTCGCCTCCGCAAAAATTACAACGCTCCTCAGAGGATCCCACGTAATGCCTATCGCTTCTTCCGCGCCCGTAGCGCCCCTCTGGCTGTGCGTGTCTCAACGCTCAAGGTTGCTCGCGCGCGCCTTGGCCGTCGCCGCCGTTGCAAGCGTCGCGTGCGCTGCGGCTCAAGCCGCCACAATCACGGTAACCAACACGAACGACGCGGGCGCTGGCTCGCTGCGTGCTGCGGTTCTCGCCGCCGCTGATGGCGACACCATCGACTTTGCGGTGACCGGCACCATCACGCTGACGTCCGGCTTCATTCAGATCAGTAAATCGGTCACGATCTCCGGTCCCGGCCCCTCGCAGCTCACGCTTTCGGGAAACAATACGAGCCGAATTTTCGCGATCAACGACTCGAATCCGGCGCTCGACTCTCCGGTAACACTGAGCGGCCTGCGCTTTACTGCGGGCAACGCAACCGCGACCGCTCCGGTGGGCACCTGCCCAGCACCCGCAGGCACCGCAGGCGGCGCCATCGCTGCGTTGGAAACCGTCGTTTTCCGCAACCTTGAGATCGACGGCAACACCTCAGCACGAAGCGCCGGGGGTATTGTCTGGCTGCCGACTCTGAGTGGACAGGGTTTCACCATGAGCGACTCGGTCATTAGCAACAACACGTCGCTCTGTCCCGGCGCAACCGAACGAGTGAACGGCGGCGGTTTGATGTTGGTGCCCGACGTGAGCTTCCCCGTTGGCGGCACTGCGTCGGCAACGATCACGCGCGTACGCATTCTGAATAACTCGGCGGAGCGATTCGGCGGTGGCTTCGCGAATTACATCCCGGGCACCGTCACTATCGTCGACTCGGTTATTTCCGGCAACACCGCACTGACCCGTAACGGCGGCGGCATTTTGTCGTCATGGTTCGATGCAATGACCGCGGCGGCCACGACGATATTGATTCGCACCGAAGTGTCGAACAACACGGCTGAATACGGCGGCGGAATTCTCGCCTCCAACGAATCACCGTTGGCTCAGACAGCCAACGGAGCGGGCTCTATCACGCTCTTCGACAGCACCGTCTCCGGCAACTCAGCGCGCACGAGCGGCGGCGGAATGAGTCTGTACGGCAACGTGCTCGCAGTCGTTGGGAACTCGACGATCGCAGCTAACGCCGCCCTAGGTCCAACATCTGGCAGCGGTGGCTTGCGCATCGAAAACGGTGTCGTGTCGGGGGCGGCGACGACCAACAATTTACCCAATCAAGTCCTCATCGAAAGTAGTGTTCTTTCAGGGAACATCGCCCCCGTGGGTGGCGCGCAAGACTTAAATTTCAGCGTCAACGGTGCCCCGGTTTTGCCAATATCCATCGGCAAGAGTCTTGTACAGGCGTACAACACCTCGCTCACGCTCACCGGCGCAGGCAACGTTACGGGCGTCTCGGCCCAGCTCGCAGCGCTCGCCAATAACGGCGGCCTCACCCGCACGCATGCGCTCCTCGCGACCAGCCCTGCGATCAATAGCGGAAGCAATACGCTCAACGCGCCCACCGATCAACGCGGCGCGGGCTACGCCCGCACTGTGGGCATCGCGCCCGATATGGGTGCGTTCGAATTCGGGGCAACGCCCGTCAACACATGCCTAGACATTGATGGCAACGGCGTTGCGGGTGAGGCCGGCATCGACGGTGCGCTACTCGTTCGATACGGCTTCGGGATGCGCGGGCCGGGACTCACCTCTGGCCTTACGCTCAACGGCATTCGCAACACACCCGCACTCATCGAAACATTCATCGACAGCGCGGCCAGCGCCTACGACGTGTTTGGCCGCGTGCCGAGTGCGCCGCCAACGGCGCTACAAGATGGGCTTGTGCTTATGCGATTAATGCTCGGCGTTCCCGACACGGCGCTACTGGTTGGCGTCACGGTGCCACCGGGCGCACAGTTTCAAACCGCAACCGCAATCCGCGGCAATGTCAACACACGCTGCAGCATGACTTACTAGCATCACAAAGCACGAGGACGCGCGACACAGCGCGCTCTCCTGGCACCGAGCTACTCAACCGAGAAAAGGTTGGCCACGCAGAGCCTGCACGAAAGTCAGAACACAGAGCGCGCAGAGCAATACCGCCGCAGCCCAAACACTGTAAGTTCGCCACGATTGCGACGATGCCTGCGGTCGCAGTCGTTGCAGCCCCCACCCAAAAAGCGGCAGAAAATGCATCGCGTGAATTGCAAAGAAATGCGCGACGCGCAAGTCACCGCCGTCGCGCGACCAATGAAAAATCGCCAATCCACCGGCATCGGTTGCGCTGCCACCTACCCAATGCCCGCCGGTGGTCGCGCGTCCTCCGAGGTAGAAGCCGGTGATCGTGCCGAGCACCGACGTAAGCAGCAGACCCCAGCCTATCGCGTGCCACATCGAACGCGATGCAGACCAGTCGCGGCTCCTAAGCACGCAATAGCCGAGCACGCCGGAAGTTGTGTTGAGAAGGATCGCGCCAATGGCCATCAACGTGTAGAGCGTGGCGTACAGCGGAGTAGTGAGATTGAAGTGTGAGGCTTGGCCGAGTGCGCCTTGCCAGGTGATGTAGAGCACTTCAAATAAACCGCCTGCCACGCCCGCCCATACGACGAAGCGCCGCGCCCAACTGCGCTGCGGCAGCACCGGAAGCCATACGAGGAAAAAAGCGAGCGTCAGCAAGTAGGTGCCGACAGAGAACTGAAACTTCCAGGGTTTCAGCCAAACGCTCACGCCCTGAAATAGTCTCGAATCTACCAACGGCAATAGCGCTGTGACGCACGACCAAAGCACCAACAACAAACCCGTCCAGGCCAGAGCCGGCGACGCCTTAGTCATGTCCCGCCATATCGACATCACAGCAAACGGCTGAAGCTGCGCCGTGTTCGCGGGGAACGTGTGGTCTGTGCGTTTCGTTTTCATCGTACCTGCCCCACTGCGACATGTGATCGTTCGCTGAGCTTGAATACGACAAGAAAAAGCAGCAATCCCATCGGTCCAAACATCAGTGTGGCGAACAAACACAACACCGTCAGGAGGCGCAGCAGCAACGGTCGTCCGACCGCGAGCACTTTATCAACCTGCCACCGTCCCACCAACAAATCGAACGCCAAAAAGTGAATCCAACCCGCCAACAACGGGCCTTTCGACGAAAAAAGCACGCCGACGTCCGATAGCGAACTAAATCCGCCCGATGCGCCGCGTGACGACGCGAGCACGATGACATAGCCAACGCAAAGCAGGAGCGGCATGACACGCCCACCAAACGTCAACGCGAGCGATTGCCAACGCGCGGGGCCAAGCAATGCGACACACAACAACACCCAGCCCAGCGCCATCGGCACACTGGCTAGTTGAAAAATTTGGTCATAGTTCATCTACGTCTTTCCCGTCAACATTCGAGCGCGGCCCGAGAGCAACAGAATTTTGCAGCGAGGCTACCGATTCAACTATTACTCAAGTTGACATAGCAGCTATGCGAAGATCGTGCGGCGCGGCTACCACCGAACTCGTGCACGGACGGGCAAACTACTCGGCGTTAATTCCCGTCAAATCAAACGAAGCGCTGCGTCCCTGCGGACTCACAACCTTCAAGCGAAACGGCACGTAATGCCATTCGGGCGCGAGCCAAAACTGCGCACTGCCCTGCGGCTTTCCATCGGGGTCGGGTTTGCGCGCGCCCTTCCAGACTTGCGTCATGACTTTCTTTGTCGCGCGCAGCCCAGTGAGCGGGTCAGCGTCGCCTGTGGGGACTTCAATTTCCTCGTCACCCTCCCGCACCAACGTGTAGACATCCATGCGTCGCGAGCTTCCCACGCTAAACGTGACGGTGTTGCCTTTTGGCATGGCGAAATAGAACTGCACGATCCAGGTGAGCGGGTCCTGTGGCGAACCTTCAAACGGAATCGGATCTTTTTCAGGGATGCGCAGCAGGCCTTTTTCGTGATCAAAAATGGTCTCACGGCGCTTATCGGGGTTGCCGCGCTCTTCGGTGAACTTGTCGGGACGCAGGCCTTCGGCAGTGATGCGGCCTTCGGATTCGCCCGTAAACGTTCCAGGATAGAGCAGCGCAGCAATGCCTTTGCCACGACCGACGATACGCAGCTTGTAGCGACCGTTGTCGTGCTCGAACTTAAGTGCAATAGGACCCACCTCAAATTTTTGCTCGCCGAAAAACGCCGTGTACCCCAGCTCGATTTTCTTGGGTGGCATGCGGGCGGGCGGTTCCGGCGCAGCAGGTGGCGCTGGCGGGGCTGGCTCGGGCTCGGCTTGCGCGACGGGAACCGGGTCGGGGGCAGGAGCAGCGGGCGACGCGGACTCAGGAGCCGTTTCCGTGACGACCTCCGCGATTGGCTCCGGCGCAGCGATGGCGACCGGGGACTCCGCCGCCACAAGCGGTGGCGGCTTGTTCGCTTTTGGCTTCGCTTTAGGTTTGGCCTTCGGAACAGGCTTCGCCACCGGTGTGGCAACGGGCGGAGGCGGCAACGCCATGAGCTTTGCCACGATAGGCTTAAATTTCTCTTCGTTGGCCTCTACGGTTACAAAGGCGCTAATCGCGAAATGCGCGACGAAAGAAGCGATCAGCGCGGCCACCAATTTGCGCTGTGGCGTGGCAAATAACCCGCGACGCCGCACCAGCGCTTTCGCCAAATCAAATCCCGCGGACGATGAGTCATCCGAAACAGGACTTGGCGAAGCAGATAAGTAGGGCATAGCCGACGCTAAACGCGCTCGGACGGTGGCTGGATGACGCGGGGCAAGGTGCGCACGCGAAGCCCTTCCACGCGCAGGCGGTTTTCACAAAACAAGCGCACCGCAAATGGCAACACTTGATGCTCCTGAATTAGCACTTTCGCGGCCAAGGAGTCGGGCGTATCGTCGTCGTCTACTTGCACGGCGGCCTGCATGATGATGGGGCCACGATCTAGTTCCGGCGTAACGAAATGCACGGTGCAGCCGTGCAACTTGACGCCTTCGGCGAGCGCACGTTCGTGCGTATCAACACCGGGGAAACTGGGCAATAACGACGGATGGATATTGATCAACCGCCCGGCGAAGGCATTGGTAAAAACCGGCGTCAAAATACGCATGAAGCCTGCGAGCACGACTAGATCAACGCGGTGTTTGTTGAGTTCCGCCACGAGCGCTGCATCGAACGCTTCGCGCGAAGCAAAATCTTTATGGCTAATCGCAAACGTCGCCACGCCCGCGTCACGCGCGATGTCGAGCCCCTTCGCATCGGCCTTGTTGCTTCCAACCACCGTTATTTCGCCGCCGCAATCGCTGCCTAACAGCGCGGACAAATTAGAGCCACGCCCAGAAATGAGCACTGCGATGCGCGGGCGCGAAATGAAGTTTGTGCTCATCGCAGTTTCAAATCATCCGTGCCGTAGGTCACGCCAATCGGCTCAACGATGACTTGTTTCGGGCCGGCCTCAACGCCGCCCGCGATCCACGCGTCAATGCCGCAAGCTTTGGCAATCGCCACCGTTTGCTGAGTGTGTTCGGGTTTCACAAAAAACGCGAAACCCGCACCCATATTGAGAGTGCCATAGGCTTCGGCGTTATCAAGCTTCGCCTCGCGCTGCATAAACGCTAGCACCGGCGGAACCGGCGGAACCGTGTGAATGCGATAAGTGAGGCTACTGGTGTGGCGCAGCAATTTGCGCCAGCCGTGGCCCGTGACGTTCACACAATAGTTAACGGAAACGCCCGCTTTGGCGAGCGCTTCGGTGACCGGCGCGTAAAGCGTGGTCGGTGCAAGCAGCGCTTCGCCGAATAACTCACCGTTGCTGATGTCCGTTTGGTAACCCTTCGGCAAGCGCTCAGCGAGTTTCCTAGCGAGCGAAACGCCGTTGGCGTGAATTCCGCTCGATGCGAGCAGCACGATTGCGTCACCAGCCGCGAGGTTGTCGCCCAGCGACAAGCGCGATTTCGGTTGCACCAGCCCGACGCAGGACGCGCCCAAATCGATGGTGCCGCCTTCAACCACGCCAGCAAGCGCTGGCGTTTCACCGCCGCCCCACGAAACCCCACAGGTGTCGCACGCCGCTTTCCAGCCTGCGATCAAATCTGCCGCGCGCTGTTTGTCAGCGAACCAGTCGCTGCCGCCCGCCGCCCAGTAGGCTTGCACGATGAGCGGCGTCGCGCCAACGGTAATCAAGTCGTTGACCGCCATCGCGATGGTGTCTTGCGAAATGGCGGCGTAATAACTCTTGCCGGTTTCGCGGTACACCGCGTCTGCCACCAAAATTTTGGTGCCGAGACATTCGACGATCGAGGCGATATAGAACGGCCCCGCGTCCAGTACGTAAGCCGATTCGCCGCGCGAGGCAACGATTTCCGAGAGTCCGTGCTGCGCCAGCGACGCAGCCGTCGCTTTCGCACTTTGCTGCGCGAGCAGTTTGATGGGGTCGACCTGATCGTAATTCACCCCGGCCTGCTCGTAGGTCAGCGCGTCAGGGTGAGAAGGGGTAGCGGGTGACGCGGTCATAATCGAGTTCGCCTAACGTGATGTAATGCCGCCCACTATGAACGTGAACGCCGACGCCAAATTAATGGCAGACTCGAAAGAGCCAAAAGAAAATTTTATCCCGCCGACGCTGAATCCGCAGTCGGAGCCTTTGGCTAGCCCTACGATCCCAGCGAATTCATACGCGGGATCGGCATGGTGGCAAGCGCTCACGCCCACACTGCGCGCACTTATCGTTGTCGGCGTGCTGGTTGCGCTCGGCTGGTTGCTGGGCGCGCTTGCGCCTGTTTTAACGCCGTTCATGTTTGGGGCAATTTTGTCGTATGTCGGTGCGCCAGCCATCGCGTGGTTAGCATCGCATCGTGTGCCACGCGCACTCGGCGCGGTGCTGGTGATTGTTGCGTGCGTGGCGCTACTGATGGGGTTTGTGCTGGTGATTGCCCCAATGGTTTCGAGCGAAATTTCGCAAATTGCCGCCAAATCACCCGAACTCTTCACCAAAGCGCAAACCGTCTGGTTGCCGTGGATCAACCAGCAACTCGGAACCGACATCAGCTTCGATCTGACGCAATTGAAGGCGTTGGTGCAAGACAACGCAGGTGCGCTCGGCAACATGTCGGCTCAACTGGCGGGCTCGATGAAGCTTGGCGGGCAGGTGATCTTGGGATTGTTAGTCAACGTCATACTGGTACCGGTGGTGATGTTTTATTTGCTGCGCGATTGGCCCACGCTAATCGACGGGATCGACCGTCTGGTGCCGCGCGCGGCCCAGCCCACCGTGCGTCAGTTGGCGGGTGAAATTGACGCGGTGTTGTCGGAATTTTTGCGTGGCCAAGGCTTGGTCATGATCGCACTTGCGACGTACTACGCAGTTGCACTAAATCTTGTCGGCTTGCAGTTTTGGCTTCCTGTAGGTCTGGTAACGGGACTTTTGGTCTTTGTGCCTTACATCGGTTTTGGCATGGGATTAGTGCT
This sequence comes from Casimicrobium sp., assembly GCA_040079845.1. Taxonomy (GTDB): domain Bacteria; phylum Pseudomonadota; class Gammaproteobacteria; order Burkholderiales; family Casimicrobiaceae; genus Casimicrobium. Next base: position 79,393 of record JBEBJR010000009.1, read on the forward strand.
CGGCATGCTGGCAGCGCTCACTCAATTTTCGACGCCGGGGCCGATCATCGCGGTGGCTGCCGTATTTGGAGCGGGCCAGATTTTGGAAGGTTTTGTCTTGACGCCAAAATTCGTTGGAGAACGCATCGGGCTGCATCCGCTCGCCGTGATTTTCGCTTTGATGGCATTTGGGCAACTGTTTGGCTTTGTCGGCGTATTGTTGGCGCTGCCCGCGAGTGCCGCGCTACTGGTTGCGTTTCGGTTCATGCGCCGCAGGCTTGCCAGCGACGACAACGCAACCGACCCAACGCCCGATACAGCGCCAGGCTCCAAACCCTAGCGATACCACTTTTCTGAATCGCCATGATCGCCGCAGCGCCGCAAATTCCGCTCGATTTTTTTGTTGCTGAAACGCCTGATTTCAACAATTTTGTCGTTGGCACCAATCAGGAGCTTGTCACGCGACTTCGCGCCATAACTCTGCCGCGCTCGGCCAACGATCCTGCGGCGATCTGCCTTTGGGGCGGGCCGCGTTGTGGCAAAACACACTTGCTTTCGGCGCTCGTGGGTGCGCGCGCGCGCGATGCGTTGATGCTCCGGTCGGACGATGTTTTCCCCTCCGATCCATTCATTGATGCGCGTCTTCTTTGCGTCGACGACGCCGATGCGCTGGCAGCAGATCAGCAAGCGTGGCTGTTTACGGCGTTCAATCATGTCGCACAAAACGGTGGTGTGACCGTAGTGAGCGGAAGCACTCCGCCCGGCACGTGGTCGGTCCGCGACGACATTCGCACGCGGTTGGGTAGCGGACTCATTTTTGAAAACGTACCAATTCCGCAAGACGACTTGCCGCCCGCGCTGTCGGACTACGCGCAGCGACGCGGATGGCGATTAAGTGAGGACGTGCTCACACACCTTCTAAGCCATAGTCGGCGGGACATCTCATCGTTGTGTCAGACCCTCGTCGGGTTGGATAGACTCTCGCTCGCGCTCAAACGTCCGATCACTGTGCCGCTCGTTCGCGCGTTTTTGCTCGAATCGAACGGCGAGCCAAAACGCTGACCGGAACTTTTCGTGAGCGCAATAAGCGTTTTCCCTTTATCTAGGCTAGAATCGACGGTTGAGCTAGAAGAAGAATTTCTTACAGGAAGAGAAGCGCAAGCAGGGGAGCTCCGGTTTGTGTTTTTTTGATACTTTTGTGTCAACCGACCAAAAGTGCGTTCGTTATCTGCTCAGGCTTGTGAAATACCGAGCTTCGCAAAAAAAACCAACTCTTTAGAGGATATGAAAATGAGCAAACTGTTCGCCGCCCTTATCGCTTCGGCTTTCGCCGCTGTTTCTTTCGCACAAGCTCCAGCTGCTCCAGCCGCTGCTAAGCCTGCTGCCCCAGCCGCTGCTGCACCAGCTGCTGCTGCTCCTGCTAAAGCTGCTGACGCTGCTAAAGCTGCTGCTCCTGCAAAGAAAGCAAAAGCAAAAAAAGCAATGAAAAAAGCAAAAGCAAAAAAAGCCGCTAAGAAAGCTGCTTAATTCGACAGCGTCGTAAGGCGCTTCGGATAAGAAAGGCACCTTCGGGTGCCTTTTTTTGTTGTTACGTCGGCACTGCCACATAATTTATCCCCTATGAAAATCATCGTCGGTCTCTCCGGCGGCGTCGATTCCGCCGTCTCTGCTTGGTTGCTGAAACAGCAAGGCCATGACGTGCTCGGCATTTTCATGAAGAACTGGGAAGACGACGACAACAGCGAATATTGCTCGTCGCGTGAAGATTTGGTGGACGCGGTCAGCGTGGCCGACCATATCGGCATCGATATCGAAGTCGTAAATTTCGCCAGCGAATACAAAGATCGTGTGTTTTCGTATTTTCTGGCCGAATACCAAGCGGGTCGCACGCCCAACCCCGACGTGCTCTGCAACACCGAGATTAAATTCGCCGCGTTTCTCGATCACGCCATGCGCCTCGGCGCGGACAAGATCGCGACGGGCCACTATGCCGGCGTGCGTGAGACCGATGGTCGCTTTGAGCTTTTGAAAGGCGACGACGACACCAAAGATCAGTCGTATTTTTTGCATCGCCTGACGCAGGCTCAGCTCTCCAAGGCCGTGTTTCCGCTCTCGGAAATTCCGAAGCGCGACGTACGCGTGATCGCCGAACGCGAACGTATTCCGAATTTCGCGAAGAAAGATTCGACCGGAATTTGCTTCATTGGCGAGCGACCGTTCCGTGAATTTTTGGAGCGTTATTTGCCCAAAACGCCGGGCGAGATGCTCACGCCAGAAGGCGAGCACGTCGGGCGGCACCAAGGGTTGGCGTATTACACGCTGGGTCAGCGCGGCGGCCTGCACATCGGTGGTTCGCGCGCTGGCTCGGGCGAGCCTTGGTACGTGGCTGGCAAAGACATGGCGAAAAACGAGCTGATCGTCGTGCAGGGGCGCGAGCATCCGGCCCTGCGCCGCAACGATGTGCCGCTGGTCAATACACACTGGATTGCGGGCGTTGCGCCGGCGACGGGCAACGGCTACGGCGGCAAAACGCGCTATCGTCAGCCGGACGCAGATTGCAGCTACGCGCCTGCGGACACAGCTCACGCGCTGCCGACGCTGCATTTCAATGAAGGTCAGTGGGCGCCGACGCCAGGGCAGTACGCCGTGCTCTATCGCGGCAACGTCTGCTTGGGTGGTGGCGTCATCGCGTGAAGCTGAACGTCAGTGGGTGAACACGGTACTCATTCATCGACGCCACCCGCGCGCACTCAGCGCATTGAGAGCAACAACCCATACAACTTTATGCGCCCAGCGACCGCTGCACAGTCGTTACGGCGTATTTTTATCAATAGTCGACTTGTATTGTTTTTTCGCTAAATCTACCGTCTGGCTGTCGTTAGCACTAAAAAGCTGTTAATCCGAATTTTCACTCGCACGCCGCAAGCGTTCCGTCCCGTGATAGCGTTCACTCTATGAGCACACGCCACCGCAGCACCCCAATCATCGCCACCATTTTGATCGCCTCGCTGGTCGTGCCGTCGTTGCCTGTGGCCGCGCAACAAGCGACCATCCGCGTCACTCGGGTGGCGTTGGACAAATACGCCGTCAGCAAGAGCGACGTGGTCATCACCACCAAGTATTGTCACGAATATTCGCGTGATGAGGACGCGCTGCTGACAACCCGCGCGGAAGGCGCGGAGAACGCGCTGCTCTTTGCATCGGGTGCGCAGTGCGAAGTGCTCAGCGCGACAAAGCCTGAAGACAGCAGTTTTTCGCTGCTAGATTTCTTGATTCAACTAGGTTTGATGATCGCGACCAAAGGTGCGCTGGGCGCGCCAAAGCCGATGCCGAAGCGCAACTAAGCGCGCTCAAACCCCATGAGAACGCCCGCTACGTTGTCGCCAATTTCAGCGACCGCGTAGCCGCCTTCCATCACGAAAAGCGTCGGCAGCTTGAGCGCAGAAATCGCTCGCCCTACCGTCGGGTAGTCCGATGTTTTCAGCTTGAAATGCGAAATCGGATCGCCCTCGAACGTATCGACGCCGAGTGAAACAATCAACGCATCTGGCCTGAATGCAACGATAGATTTCAGCGCAATGTCGAGCGTCGTAAACCACGACGCAGCGTCGCTATCGGCAGGTAACGGCAGATTGAGATTGCAACCCACGCCCGCACCCGTGCCGCGCTCGTCGGCGTGGCCTAGATAGAACGGATATTCGGTCAGCGGATCGCCGTGAATGCTGGCGAAAAACACGTCATCACGCGCGTAAAAAATATCCTGTGTACCGTTGCCGTGATGGTAGTCAACGTCGAGAACCGCGACCCGCGCGAAGCCCGCATCGCGCAAGGCTTGCGCCGCAATGGCTGCGTTATTGAGGAAGCAATAGCCACCAAAAAAGTCATGGCCCGCGTGATGCCCCGGCGGTCGGGTCAGTACAAACGCACTTGCCTCTCCAGCGCTCAACAGCGCAGCACCCGTCATTGCACAATCTGCGCCTTCACGCGCGGCAGCCCATGTGCCCGGCGTAAGCGGTGACCCGGAATCAAAAGAGTACAGCCCCATGCGAGCGGCGAAGTTTTTCGGCTCAACGTCCGAGCGCATCCCGCGAATCGGCCAAATCGACGGGAACACGTCGCCTTTACCGCCAAGCGCTACGTATTCCGCGTGTGCGCCACGCAGAAAATTCACGTACCGCGCGCTGTGCACTTTTAGGATGGCATCGTCACTATGCGGTGTGGGCACGAGCACGTCACCCATACGTTCGCGCTGCACAGCCGCAAGCACCCAATCGGCGCGCTCTGGCTTTTCAAATGCAGCCACCTTCTCGCCACGAAAAAATTCGTACTCAGCACGGTGTAGCGCGTGTTTGGCGTTGTAGATCGTTTTCATCGCGGTTGCGCGCTAGGCTTTGCCGAACCCGCCGCCACCCGGCGTTTGGATGACGAACACATCGTCAACTTGCATCGCCACTTCGCAAATATGGCCGTAATCCTCTCGCGAGCCGTCGCTGCGTTCAACCCAATTTTTCGCCGCTGCGCCCGGCTCGCCACCTTCGAGCCCGTGCGGTCGATTGACGCGATTGTTCGCGAGAATCGCGGCAGTCATTGGCTCCAGGAAGCGTATGCGACGAACTGCGCCGTCACCGCCGTGATGCTTGCCTTTGCCGCCGGTGCCCGCCTTAATCGTGTGCGAGTCAACGCGAACGGGGTAACGGAATTCAAGAATTTCTGGGTCCGTGAGGCGCGAGTTCGTCATGTGACATTGCACAACGCTAGTGCCGTCAAATGTGGGGCCCGCGCCGGAGCCGCCCGAGATAGTTTCGTAATATTGATACACGTCGTTGCCGAACGTGAAGTTGGTCATAGTCCCGTACGCGCCCGCGAGCACACCGAGCGCGCCATAGAGACAATTTGTCGCGGCTTGCGACACTTCCACGTTGCCCGCCACCACCGCTGCCGGATAAACCGGCGAGAGCATGCTGCCATCGGGAATCACGATTTCGATGGGCTTTAAGCAACCTGCATTCATCGGAATGTCGTCGTCTACGAGCGTGCGGAACACGTAGAGCACGACCGCGCGGCTCACGCTGCGCGGCGCGTTGAAATTACTCGGGCGCTGCGCGGAGGTGCCGGTGAAATCCACCTTTGCGGTGCGCGCTGCGCGGTCAATCGACACCTTCACATGGATGTGGCTACCGTCGTCGAGATCAACGCCAAATTCGCCATCGGTCAGCTTGTGAATCACGCGGCGAACGCTCTCTTCCGCGTTGTCTTGAACGTGCTTCATGTAGGCGACAACCACCTCGCGACCGAAATGCTCGACCATTTTCGCGAGTTCCGTCGCACCCTTGTTGCAGCTCGCAACCTGCGCGCGCAAGTCAGCGATGTTTTGCGTCACGTTGCGAACGGGGTACGCGTCCTGCGTCAGGATATCGGTGAGTTCATCTTCAAGGAACACGCCTTCACGCACGAGTTGCACATTGTCGAGCAACACCCCCTCTTCGCTGATGTGCTTCGAGAACGGCGGCATGGAACCCGGCGTAATGCCGCCGATGTCGGCGTGGTGCCCGCGTGCAGCGGTGTAGAAAAGCGGTGTGCTCTCGCCCGCGAGAAACACCGGCGTCACGACCGTCACGTCCGGAATATGCGTGCCGCCCGCATAGGGCGCGTTGAGCACAAACGCGTCGCCCGGCTTCATGGCCCCCGCGCGCTTTTCGAGAATCACGCGAACGCTCTCGCCCATCGAGCCCAAGTGCACAGGCATGTGCGGCGCATTGGCGACTAGGTTGCCTTCAGGATCGAAAATCGCACAAGAGAAATCTAGGCGCTCTTTGATGTTCACCGAGTAGCTGGTGTTCGCAAGTGTGACGCCCATTTGCTCGGCAATGGCCATAAACAAGTTGTTGAACACCTCAAGTAGCACTGGGTCAGCCGTGGTGCCGATGGCGTGTGCACGCGTAGCTTTCTTGGTGCGCTCCAATACCAGATGATTTTGCGGGGTCACGACTGCGCGCCACTCCGGCTCGACGACCGTGGTGGCGATGGGTTCCTTGATTACAGCGGGCCCTTCGACCACATCGCCTGGCCGCAAATCCTCGCGATAGAAAATTCGCGTGTCGCGCGTTGCGCCGTCCATGAATACGCGCACGTCCGCGCGCGCTTTGAGACCTTCCGTGCGCAGCGGTAGCGTTGGGGACATCTCCTGCGCCGATTGCGTTTCGCCGATGGCCTCAGCCGCAATCGCCTCCACCACGAGGCCCTTTCCCGGCATCAGAAAGCCATACCGCTGGCGATAGGTTATCTCGAACGATTTAACCAGCGTCGCAGTAGCGGTCGTTGCCGTTACGGGCAACTCAATCGTGGTGTCGGTGCCGTTGTACTTCAACGCGAGTGTTTTGACCACGCGAACTTGCGACGCCTGCAAACCTTGCGCTTCAACGTCCGCACGCGACTCGCGCGCCAATCGCTCAAAGTCAGCCGTGAGATCGTGAAGCAACTCGTCGGTGAGCGCTTTTTCAACCGCCGCCTGCTTGAGCGTACGCACGTCGGCCAAACCCATGCCGTATGCGGAGAGCACGCCAGCAAACGGATGAATGTAGACACGCTGCATGCCGAGCGCGTCGGCGACCATGCACGCATGTTGCCCTCCCGCGCCACCGAAGCAGGTTAGCGTGTATTCGGTAACGTCATAGCCGCGCTGCACACTAATATGCTTGATCGCATTCGCCATGTTTTCCACAGCAATACGCAAGAAACCCGCTGCAATTTCTTCAGGCGATTTCTGTTGTCCAGTCGCACGCTCCACCTCGAGGGCGAGCGCTTCAAATTTATCGAATACGGCGCACGTATCGAGCGGTTGATCGCCATTGGGGCCAAACACGGCGGGGAACAATTCGGGGCGTAACTTACCAACCATGACGTTGCAATCTGTGACCGTCAGCGGGCCGCCACGGCGATACGCCGCGGGGCCGGGGTTCGCGCCGGCGCTCTCGGGACCCACTCGAAATTTGCTGCCGTCAAACGTACAAATAGAACCGCCGCCTGCGGCTACGGTATGAATTTGCATGATCGGCGCGCGAAGGCGAACGCCCGCCACTTCGGTCTCGAATGCCCGCTCATATTCGCCAGCGTAGTGCGTCACGTCGGTCGACGTGCCTCCCATGTCAAAACCAATCATCTTGTCAAAACCAGCGAGTTTCGTCACCGCGGCCGCGCCAACAATGCCGCCGGCTGGGCCAGAGAGAATCGCGTCTTTGCCTTGAAATTTATGCGCGTCGGTCAGGCCGCCGGAACTTTGCATGAATTGCAAACGCACGTCGCCGATGGACGCTTGTACCTGCTCCACGTAACGCCGCAAAATCGGAGATAGGTACGCATCCACCACGGTCGTATCGCCACGCGAAACGAATTTCATGAGCGGGGAGACTTCGTGCGAAACGCTAATTTGCGTGAAGCCGATCTCGTGCGCAATGCGCTTCACCGCAATTTCATGTTGCGTGTAGCGATAGCCATGCATCAGGCAAATTGCAAGCGAGCGGAAACCTTTGTCAAACGCAGATTGCAGATCTGCGCGCGCCTTTGCTTCGTCGAGCGACCTGACCACATCACCGTGCGCACTGATGCGCTCATCAACCTCTAGGGCCGATTCGTAGAGCAATTCGGGCAGCTCAATTTTGCGAACAAAGAGCTTCGGTCGCGCTTGATAAGCAATGCGCAGTTGATCGCGAAATCCGCGCGTAACCACCAAAAGCGTCCGTTCGCCTTTTCGCTCAAGCAGTGCGTTGGTGGCTACCGTGGTGCCCATCTTTACGGCGTCGATATTCTCTGCCGGAATGGCCTCGCCCGGTGCTAAACCAAGTAAGTCGCGCACACCTTGAATCGCCGCGTCCTTGTACCGCTCGGGGTTCTCGGACAGTAGCTTGTGCGTAACCAGTGTGCCGTCAGGCCGTTTCGCAACGATGTCGGTGAACGTACCGCCTCGATCTACCCAGAATTGCCAGCCCATACATCCAACTTCTATTTTTCTTTGCCCATGACGAAATCGGGCAACCACGTAACGATTTGAGGGAAAACGGTGAGCAATATGATGCACGCCACCAAGCAGATGAAAAAAGGAATTGATGCGCGGGCGATGGTGTTTGAGTCCTTACCTGTCATGTTCTGCAACACAAAAAGATTGAAACCAACCGGCGGCGTTATCTCCGCGATTTCGACCATGAGCACGATGAAAATACCGAACCAGATCAAATCAAAGCCTGCCTTTTGAATCATCGGTAAGACAACAGCGGCAGTCAGCACGATCATCGATATTCCATCAAGCGCAGTGCCAAGCAGTATGTAGACAATGGCAAGCACGACGATCAGCGAGTAGGGACTCAACTGGAGTGACGAGACCCAATCAGCCAACGCGATGGGAATGCCGGTAAACGCCATCGTGAGGCTCAAGTACTTCGCGCCCGCAAGAATGAACATGATCATGCACGACACACGCGTCGAACTAAGTAAGCCTGTCCAAAAATTCTCCCAAGTCAGCATCTTGCTCCACCACGCGATAGCGAGCGAGCCCAAGACGCCGTAAGCAGCACATTCAGTAGCCGTCGCGATCCCCGCGATGAGCACCCACGTGATAAACCCGATGAGGAGTGACACTGGGATCAGCCGACGCGACGCGTACAGTTTTTGTCGCAGGGACATGGACGGTTCGATGGGTGGCATCTTGTCCGGATTGCGCCAAGCCCACACAGCGATGTACAACGAAAAAATCGCCATCAACAGGAACCCTGGCAGGAACCCGGCCAGAAAGATTCGGATGATGGATGCATCTGCCGCGACGGCGTACACAACCATCGTTATCGACGGCGGAATCAAGATTCCAAGCCCACCCGCGGTGGCGAGCGAGCCAATCGCGACTTTCTCGTCGTAACCGCGCCGAAGCAGTTCTGGCAGCGCGACTTTGGCAACTGTGGCGGTCGTAGCCGCGGAAGAGCCTGAGACCGAACCGAACAGGCCGCAGGCCAAAATGTTAACGTGCAAAAGTCGCCCCGGAATGCGGCGCAACCACGGCGAAAGCCCCTCAAACATCTCATCGGAGAGTTTGGTGCGGAAGAGAATCTCTCCCATCCAGATAAACATTGGGAGCGCGGCCAATTCCCACGACGCTGTGGCATTCCAGAACGCGGTAAAGAGATTTTTATCGGGCGGACTGGTTCCGAAGAAGGCAAGCCCAAACCACCCGACCATCGCCAATGAGATGCCGATCCACACGCCGAAACAAAGCAACACTAGCAGCAGCGCTAAGAGCAGCGCCGCAATTTCGATCAGTCCCATCAGATGTCCTCGCTGAAGTCACCGCGTGCGTGGCGTTCACGGACGGCGACAACGTAGTCCGGTTCGTTTTTGCGGAGAACATGAATTGTTTGGTCGAAGAAGGCGAGAAAAAGCAGCACGGTCCCAAATGCGAACGGTGCCTGCGGAATCCACAGTGGAATTGCGATCAACCCGTTCGCGTAATCATTAAATTCGTAACTCTCGTAGACGAAGCGACAAATTGAATACGCGATATAGCCAGTAAACGCCGTGGCGAGCATTAGGCAGAAAGCCTCAGTACGTTGCCTTGCTGCAATCGGCAGTTTTTCGGTGACTAACGACATACGAACAAAGTCCCCATGTCGGAAGGTCGCCGCAAGGCCAAGAAAAGCAGCGGACGCCGTGAGCCAAGCGACGATGTCGTCGCTTCCTCCCGTTTTGATCCCTGTTTCCCGCATGATTGTGGTTGCAATCATGATTACGAAGATCGCTAAGACACACAACGCCGCAAGGACGCCTGCGAACTCAAATAGCCGAATTAATTTGTTTCGCACGCGTCCTCCGTTGATCAAACTTGGTCGATCAATTACTTCGTGCGGTAGTTGGCGATGATGGCCCGACCGTCTTCGCCAGCACGGCGCTGCCATTCAGCGAGCATAACGTTGCCAGCCTTGCGCAAGTCGGCTACAAGCTGCTCGCTAGGTTGCGCAATCGTCATGCCCTTTGCCTTGAGTTGCTCTTTGTACCAATTGTTCTTCTCCTCGGACACCTTCCAGCCGCGCACCTCAGCATCTTTGCCCGCCTTCAAGAGCGCAGCCTGAGTCGGTTTGTCGAGAGCTTCGAACGCTTTTTTGTTGATGATGACTGCATTTTTTGGCAGCCATGCTTGCGTGTCGTACCAGTTCTTAATACTCTCGTACGTCTTGGTGTCATAGCCCGTGGAACCCGAAGACATGTAACTCTCGACCAGCCCCGTTGACAACGCCTGCGAGAGTTCGGCAGCCTGTACCGTCACAGGTTGCGCGCCTAACAATTCGGCCAACTTGGCCGTTGCAGGACTGTAGGCGCGCCATTTGCTCCCTTTGAGGTCGTCACCGCGGGTCAGCGGCTTCTTGCTGTAAATGCCTTGTGGTGGCCACGGCACGGTGTAGAGCAGCATCATGCCTTGTTTGCCCAGCAATGCATCCAACGGTTTTTTGCTCACTTCGTAGAGCTTCTTGGAGTCAGCGTAGCTGCTGGCGAGAAACGGAATCCCATCAATGCCAAAAAGCGGATTCTCGTTCTCAAAGTTGACTAACAGCACTTCACCGGCTTGCGCTTGTCCACCTTGGACGGATCGTTTGATTTCCGGCGCTTTGAACAACGAGGCGTTGGAGTGAATTGTTATTTTTAATTTGCCCGCACTCGCCTTTTCAACGTCGGCAGCAAATTGCACCAAATTTTCCGTATGAAAATTAGTTGGGGCGTAGGCCGCCGCCAAATCCCACTTTGTCTGTGCGCTGGCAGCGCCAGCGATTAGCGCAGCAGTCACGGCAACCATTCGAAAGTCTAGTTTCATGTCGTACTCCAAAAAAATTAAACAAACCCATTAGAAAACGCCGAAGCAGGAGGCGGCCGCGTCACTACAAGGCACTTGTGCGTTCATTCTCGCGCGTCACCCCCGCTCATTTAGCGCTGGGAGTACCTAATTGCGAACCCTGAGCTTGCAACCCGGCTCATGCGATTTCGGTGAATAATACGTTTCTTTGATAATTTGTCAACAAATCATCTACATTGATGCTGCGGCGCGCGAAGCTTGGTCGTACAGGCCCGACAGCAGACGCAAGAACGATGCCGTTTCCGACAATGATTGTCCGCTGATACCTTCGCGGACCAAACTATCGGTCAGACACTGTTCACGCACCACGCGGTAGCGCTCACAAATTTCAATCCCAGCTGCGGTGGCTTGATACATCGACTCTTTGCCGGATCGTGCACTTTCGACGAATCCCATCGCGACTAGCTTTTTTAGAGCGTAGGTCACCACGTGGGTGTCTTCGACGTTAAGGACGAAACAAATGTCTGCGAGTTTTTTAGGGCGCTCACGATGCACTACATGGTGCACGACCAACACCTCCATGGGCGTCATATCCTTCATTCCTGCCGCCGCCATGCATCGCGCCACCCAGCGATTGAACGCGTGTTCGGCGATGATGAGTCCGTACTCAAACTGCGACAACTCAGGGCGTGCGCCCTTGGCGAGATGCGCGCTGGAGACAATGGCGCTCGCCGAAAATGGAGCGGTTGTGATCGTCGCTGGCGTGGTGATCGTTTTTTTTGTGGTGCGTGACATGGCATTTAACGCGCTGAGCATCGGATAATCTCGCACTATAGTGGATGCCATCAATTCCTCAATCCCACCTCAAGCGCCGCTCGGCATTTTGATGCTCGACACTGCTTTTGCACGCCCGTTGGGTGACGCGGGCAACAGCGACTCGTGGCCGTTTCCTGTCCTGATTGAACGAGTGAGCGGGGCGTACGCACGGCCAGTGGTCGACGGCACGCATCGCGATATCAACGCGTTTGTCGAAGCCGGACGGCTGCTTTGCGAACGAGGTGCCTGCGCAGTTATCACCACCTGTGGCTTTTTGATTCGGTATCAGGATGTCATTAGTGCCGCGCTGCCCGCCCCCGTACTTACCTCGACGCTCACGCAATACAAGCGCCTAACGCGAGCACTACCCACAGGAAAGCGTCTCGCCATTCTCACCATATGTCCTGCCGCGCTCGACGAAGTCACGCTAAGTAGCGCTGGTATTGAACCGGACGCGCTTGTGTTCGGCCTATCACCCGACGCGCATTTTGTTCGCGCAATTCTTGATGGCACGCCGTCGCTTGATGTCCAACTTGCGACGTCCGAGTGGGAAACACTAGCGCGTGAATGCCTACAGAAACACACCGAAATCGGAGGATGGATGTTTGAGTGCGCAAACATGCCGCCGTATTCAAAGGCCATTGCATCCGCGACGGGGATTGCTGTGTACGACGCCATCACACTCGGCACGGAGCTGCACACCGGACAGGTTCGTATTGCGCAGCAAAGCACATGAGCACCAAAGGCGCAGCAAACGACCTGTTGCTCGATCGCTTTTGCGATCACTTGTGGCTCGCCGACGGTTTGTCGCCGACGACAATTTCGGCTTATCGGCAAGATATGAAGCGCTACAGCGCTTGGACTGCGGCGATGAGTATTGACATCAATGCGACCTCGCGCAGCGACGTGGAGCGCTATATGGCTTCACAATTCGCCGAGAAGTCGCGCGCAAGTTCTGTCAATCGCCGCCTATCGACGCTGAAGCGGTTTTATCGTTGGCAAGTTGAGATCGGGATGATCACTGCGAACCCTTGCGAGTCAGTCGATGCGCCGCGAAACGCGCGATACCTGCCGAAAAATCTTTCGGAGGCGCAGGTGGAGGCGCTACTGGAAGCGCCAGACACCGCAACCTCCTTAGGGGAGCGTGACCGCGCGATGCTCGAAACACTTTACGCCACGGGCTTGCGCGTGAGCGAACTTGTGGGCTTGAGGCTCGTGCAAATCAACCTCGAACACGGCGTGGTCAAAGTCATGGGAAAGGGCTCCAAGGAGCGCTTAGTTCCGCTGGGTGAGGTCGCTGTGAGTTGGCTTCAACGTCATATCGCTGGAGCGCGTGCACACTGGTTGCCTCCACCAAAGCGCAACGACCATGTGTTTCTCACCGCGCGTGGCGAACCGATGACGAGGCAGACGTTCTGGCACCTCATCAAGCGGCACGCCCTCGTAGCCGGGATCAATCCCGACGCACTCTCGCCACATACATTGCGGCACGCGTTTGCCACGCATCTGCTCAACCACGGCGCAGACTTGCGTGTCGTCCAAATGCTGCTCGGCCACAGCGATATCACGACAACACAAATCTACACCCACGTCGCCCGTGAGCGACTTAAGCGCGTGCATCAACAACACCATCCCCGCGGCGAATGACGCGTAACTTGACATGTCCAAATCTGACGAATACCCGATTACACAAGCTATTCGCGTGCTGCGCGCTGAGAAGGTAAATTTCACGCCGCATCTGTACGAATATGTCGAGCACGGCGGCACCGCCACGTCCGCTGCTTCGCTTGGCGTGGAAGAACACGCCGTTATCAAGACTATTGTGTTGGAGGACGAGAAAAAGCAACCACTCATTTGCTTGCAGCATGGCGACCGCGAGGTGTCCACTAAAAATCTTGCCCGCGCAACGGGGAGAAAAACCATCACCCCCTGTTCACCCGAAACAGCGAATCGGCATACGGGATACCTAGTAGGCGGGACTTCACCATTCGGCACTCGAAAGATCATCCCTATCTACATTGAGCGCACAATCACCGAGCTACCGTGTATCTACATCAATGGCGGCAAACGCGGCTTTTTAGTCGGACTTGAACCGAGCGAAATTGTGCGCGTGCTGCGCCCCGTAATGGTCGACGCGGCGGCATAGCTTTGGCGTGTAGCAGCGCCGCGCCGTGCGCTGGCGGCATGCATCTCGGCCGTCGTTGCTTTGTTCAGCCATGAAGAAACAAGCACATCTCCTCCACTCGCCGGAATTCGACTCCGCCCGCACCGCCCCCACTAAAGGCTTTCGTAAACTCTTCCGTCGCGTTTTTGCAGGCGTTACGGCGTCAAGCGGTTCGGTTGATTCGGGGCATACTTCGCGGCGCTGACTTCTAGTACATTATGCGCATGTCATCTTCGCGAAACGCATCCGGCCAAATGGCAAAAAATCCGTCTCCTGAGGCGTGGATTTTCGCGGGCGGCAGCGACGTTGGCCGCACACGTGCTCACAATGAGGATGCCATTCTGGTGGATTCTCAAAGGCGACTGGTCGTTTTGGCTGACGGCATGGGCGGCTACCAAGCCGGCGAAGTCGCGAGCAAACTCGCTGTGGACGTAGTTCGTGAAGAGTCGGCCGACCTAACCTTGAGCGATACCGATCTTGGTCGCGTTGACCCCGACACTGGCATCGCGGTGGCGATGCGCCAGCTTCGCAGCGCCATCGAGAAGGCGAATAATCGAATTTGTAGCGTGGCGCGTGGCAAAGAAGAGCTCAACGGCATGGGAACAACCATCGTTGCGGCCCGCTTCTACGACGGTCGCGTTGGAATTGCCCACGTGGGGGACTCGCGCTGTTATCGCCTACGAGACGGCGCGCTCGAGCAGCTGACGCGCGACCACTCTTATGTGCAGGATCAATTAGAAAAAGGCATTATTACCGAGGAAGCCGCGCGCACGTCACCACAGAAAAACCTAATCACACGCGCACTAGGTATTGACGCGATTGCAGAAGCAGACGTGCAGGAGTTTCGTACGCGCACCGGTGACGTTTACCTGCTTTGCTCTGACGGTCTTTCCGATTTAGTCGCGGACACAGCCATTGAAAAAACATTGCTCGACGCAGGACTGCCCAGCGAGCACACCGAGCGACTTATCGCGTCGGCAAATGCCAATGGTGGGCGTGACAACATTTCCGTGATTGTGGTCAAAGTGGGTGCGCCGTCTTCGCCGGACCAGTGGTGGAAGAAGTTTCTCAAAAAATCAACGGACGCGTAAATGACATTGGGAAAACTCTTCTGGCTGCAACCTGACAACACGATCGTCGAGTTTCCCCTGAAATCGGAGCAAAACGTCATAGGACGTGGCAATCGTTGTGAAGTACGCATCAAGCATCCAGGGATTAGTGCGTCGCACGCCCTAATTCGCATCACCAAGGAGGCCACGACAGTTGAAGACTTAGGCAGCACCAATGGCACGCGGGTTAACGGAAAGCGTGTTCAGGTTCATGTGCTGCGGCACGGCGATCAAATCGGTGTCGGTCGTGAGCGCTTGATGTATTTTGCTGAGCTCGACGACGCAGCGTCGTTCGTCCAGCCCCCAGCAATCGAGCCATACGTCTTACCAGCGCCAATTGGGGAGCGCGTCAATACAACGCAATCGCCCGAAATCAAGCGTCCCAGCCGTACTGACAACCCACTTCCTTCGGCAGATTTGGCACGAATAGCAGCACCGAGTGCACCCAAACCGCTCGCTCAGACTATCGCCACCGCCAGCAGCCCTGTGCCAGCGCTGCAACCTGTGCGGCTCGAGGCGCGACGCGAGACGGGTTCTAAGCCGGCCGCTAGCGGCAGTGGTCTAGAACTTGATTTGGGGCTCATTGCAGCGCTTCCGATGGGAACCTCGCTCACTCAACCCGCCCCTAACGTAGCCCCGGCAACGCCACTAGGCGTGTCGACCGCAGCGCCCGTGTCTCCGGTCGCGGTAGAACCACCGACCGGTGCAGCGTCCTCTCGAACCGATCCTGTTGCCGCGCAAGCCCCTACGGCCCGCAGGTCGCCAGCCGCACCACTGATGCAAGCTGTCACCGCCAGTGTCTCGGTACTTTCAGGGCCAGCGACAGGGAAAAATTATCCACTTGAACAACCTTCTGTAACGCTCGGCAAAGAGGGCAAGCAGGTCGTAGAAATTCTCAGAGCGGGCCAAACGCGTTGGCAGATTCTGCAGCGCGAGGGTGCGACTCCGGCCTACATTAACGGCGATGCGCTCGTTGGCAAGCGTGAGTTAGCCGCTGGCGACGTCATCGAACTCGTCGGTGTGCGTCTTCGCTTTGATCTTGCACTTGCCTAAAGGCGCGGTGCGGACACCACCGTGACAACGGTGTACTTCTAATCAAGTCCGAACACAAGGCTCTTTGCATCGCGCGCTATTGGCGCGACCGAGCCTAGGGTAATTGTCTGGCCGGCGGGCTACTCAGCGCGCCGCACAAAGCCGCAACACACATAAA
Source organism: Casimicrobium sp. (assembly GCA_040079845.1). GTDB lineage: Bacteria > Pseudomonadota > Gammaproteobacteria > Burkholderiales > Casimicrobiaceae > Casimicrobium. Next base: position 95,496 of record JBEBJR010000009.1, read on the forward strand.
AAAAGCCGGGAGGTTATCCCGGCTTTCTTGTTTCAGCGCACCGTTACTTCTTCGGGGCTTTCTCGGCTTCCGCCGCATGCGGCGTACCTGTGTCGTGTTTTTCACCACTCAGGTCAATATCGCCTCCGCCTTTCATCAGCAGCCAAATACCAAGGGCTGCAAAAAGGATGAATCCAACGATGAGCTTCCACATAACTAGTCCTTTGCGTAAATATCGACGTCTTTCGTTTCACGGACAAAGATCATGCCGATGACGAAGGTGCCGAGCGCTACGATGACTGGGTACCAGAGACCATAGTAAACGTCGCCGGTTGCTGCGACCATTGCGAATGCAGTGGTGGGCAGCAGGCCGCCGAACCAGCCATTACCGATGTGGTACGGCAAGCTCATTGACGTGTAACGAATACGCGTCGGGAACATTTCCACAAGCATCGCGGCGATTGGGCCGTAAACCATCGTCACGAGAATAACGAGGAACACGAGAATGGCCAGAATCATTGGCATATTCATCGCTTTGTCGTCGGCCTTCGTCGCCAGACCCGCGCCCTTAACTGCCTCGCCAACTTCCGTTTGGAAAGCCTTGAGAACTGCGGCGCTATCTTTGTCAAACGCATCGCCTTTGGCGTTGAGTTTCAACGTCGGAGCCGTCATGACCTTGTCGCCAATCTTGACCGTCGCAGGAGCACCGGCGGCCGCCTTCTCGTTCGAGTAAGGAACGAACGCAGTTGCCAGCGTGCGCTTAGCTACGTCACATGAAGACAAGAAGTCAATTGGACGAGCGATTGGGCTGCCTTGGAAGGAGCACGTCGCCGCGTCAGAAGCCACTGCAACCTTCGCTTTAGCCTGAGCAGCAGCTAGTGCTGGGTTCGCGGCTTGGAACAGCATTGGGAACAACGTGAAGTAGGTCAACGCACCAATCAGGCAACCTGCCATGATGATCATCTTGCGTCCGATTTTGTCCGACAACCAGCCGAAGAAAATGAAGAACGGCGTACCGATCACAAGCGAGGCGGCGATCAACAGGTTGGCTGTTTTCGCGTCAACCTTAGCGATACTTTGCAGGAAGAACAGCGCGTAGAACTGACCCGTGTACCAAATCACGGCTTGACCAGCGGTCAGACCGAGCAGCGCGAGGATGACCACTTTGAGGTTTTTCCATTGGCCGAAAGATTCGGTCAGCGGAGCCTTCGACACTTTGCCCTCTTCTTTCATCTTCGCAAACGCAGGCGATTCATTCATCGACAAGCGGATCCAAACCGAAATAGCGAGCAGGAAGATCGAGACGAGGAACGGAATACGCCAGCCCCATGTGTCGAACTCTGCGCCGGTGAATTCACGGGTAAGCAGAATCACGATCAGCGAGAGGAACAGACCGAGCGTTGCCGTCGTCTGAATCCAGCTGGTGTACAAGCCACGACGATCATGCGGCGCATGTTCCGCAACGTAAGTTGCAGCACCGCCGTACTCGCCGCCGAGCGCCAAGCCTTGCAGCATGCGCAAGATCACCAAAATAATAGGTGCCGCGATGCCGATGGTTGCGTAGTTCGGAAGACATCCCACGACAAATGTGGCCGAGCCCATGATCAAAATGGTCACGAGGAACGTGTATTTACGGCCAATCATGTCGCCAAGGCGACCGAAGAAGATCGCGCCGAATGGGCGAACTAAGAAGCCTGCTGCGAACGCGAGCAACGCGAAAATGTAAGCCGATGTCGGATCAAGACCCGAAAAGAATTGCTTCGCGATAACGGCAGCTAAAGAGCCGTATAGATAAAAGTCGTACCACTCAAACACGGTGCCCAGTGAGGAGGCGAAGATAACCTTCTTTTCCTCAGCAGTCATGGCGCGCGATGCGCCCAGTGCGGCTTCAGCCATAAATTTTCCCCTTCGGTGATTTCGGCCCCCTTCCAACTCGGTGAGGCCGCTAGGGTAGGAAAGTTAGAGAGGTGGGCTTACGGCGCTCTGACAATCCTCTTACGTGAAGCTGACAACCATTTTTGCGCCACCCAAAAGCGAGGTTTCAATTCGCACACGGCCGTCGTGCGCTTGTGCAACTTCGCTCACAATCGCGAGCCCGAGTCCCGTACCGGCGATAGGCGCACCGGACACGGTATCGAGCTGCGCCACCCTCGCAAACGGCGCGAAGACACGCTCGCGATCCTGCACAGCGATGCCAGGGCCGCTGTCCTCAACAACAACGCGCACGGGTGCGCTTTTTACCGCCAACAACACGCTGCCACCGCGCGGCGCGTACTTGAACGCGTTGTCAACTAAGTTGCGAATCATTTCTCCGAGCAGCGTGGCGTCGCCCATGATTGAGGCACCATCAACGCTTGGCTCGAAGGCGAAGTCGATCTCTCGATCTAGCGCTTGCGGCAATACGTCATGCGCAACGCCCTCACAAAGCGCGTTGAGCTCGACGGGCTCACGAGCGCTCGTGGTGCCTGCGCTCTCGGCACGCGCAAGCGCGAGCAACTGATTAGCAAGTCGGTTGGCGCGACGACCGGTGGACGTCAATCGTGTCATGGCTTCGTCGCGCTCAGGACTGTCCGGCAAACGCTGAATCAACTCACTTTGAGCGCGTAGTGCCGCCAACGGCGTGCGCAGCTGGTGTGCGGCATTGGCGATAAATCGCTTTTGCGCGCCGAGCGAGGTTTGAAGCCGCTCGATTAACGAGTTTGTCGATGCAATCAACGGTGCGATTTCATGCGGCGCGAGTTCTTCTGGAATCGGACGCCAGTCGTCGGCGGTCCTCGAATCAAGGTGCGCCTGCAACGAACGCATTGGCTGCGCCACATACGTCAAACCGTACCAAAGCAGATAAAAGGCGACCAACAACACGGCCGTCTGCGCTAGCGCCTCGTGAATCATTCCCGAGCGCAGCAACGCCGCTTGGCGCTCACGAGACTGCGCAACGGCAAGCGTGTAGTCCTTTCCGCCCGCCACGAAGCGTAAGCGCACCACACGAATTACCTCGTCGTCCATGACCGTGTTAAAGCCGTCGACGTGGCGAAATTTTGGCGTCAAGGCCGGCGCACGCAGCGGCGTATCGGCTTCCATGGTTGCGCGCAAAAACGGCTGCAATCCATCGTCACCCGCAGTCGGCGTTCCCGCGCGATCAACAATCAAAAAAATGACAGGGTACTCGCTGGCAATATTCATCAAACGTTTGGTGGCGTCCGACGGAAACGCGAGGTCGGGCCGCGTCGTGACGCGCTGCTCCCACTCGCTCACCAACATCAGCGCCACGGCGCTCAGTCCGTCGTCGAGCGCGGTGTCAACCGTCGTGCGGGCACTCATGAACGAGATGCCCAAACTCACGAGCCACACGGAGAGCAACGGCGCGAGCAGCCATTCCAGCAACCGTGCGGCGAGACTCATTGCGCGTGTTCGGCGGGCGCGGCGTTGCTGTCGGCCTTTGGTGCCTTGTCGATGCAATAACCGAGTCCACGGAAGGTGCGGACTTGGATGCCAGCGGGCTCCAATTTTTTACGCAGTCGGTGCACGTAAACCTCGATGGCGTTGAGCGAAATATCGCTGTCCCACGCACACAGGCCTTCCATCAATTGCTCTTTGGTCACGGCGCGACCGGCGCGCAGCAACAGCACTTCAAGAATGCCCGCTTCGCGCACTGAAAGCTCCAGCGGCGTGCCGTCGGAGGCCGCTTGTCGTGACGCGATATCAAAGGTCAAACGACCATGCACCAGCATATTGCTCGTCGCTGCGTTGCGTCGCCGAATCAGCGCGCGAACACGCGCATGCAACTCGTCGAGCGCAAACGGTTTTACGACGTAATCGTCAGCGCCCGCGTCCAAACCTTCGACGCGGTCAGTCACAGAATCCATCGCCGTGGCGATGAGCACCGGCACCGCTTTGTGCGCGTCGCCGCGCGCGCGCAGTTGCCTGAGCACCTGCAAACCCGACATTCGCGGCAAACCCAAATCCAGAATCACCAGATCGTATTGCGCCGTGGTCAGCGCCGTTGCCGCCGCCGGTCCATCAGTCACCCAATCGACCGCGTAATGCTCGCGCTTGAGACTTGCAGCCACACCACTGCCCAGTTCAGCGTCGTCCTCCACCAGCAAAATTCGCATGATGTTTCTCCCCTTGCTCGGAGTGTAGCGCCGCAGGGTAATTGCGCATTAACTTTTTAGTACGAGCGACAGCTGAACGGCGCTTTCAGGTCATTTTTAAATACTATCGACTTTGTACATTTTTATTAGCAAACGACCGTATAGCTGTCGTTTGCGCCTAATTTGCCGACAAAGCTGTTATCGAATCCGTTGTTCCAAATGCGGGAAATCACGCGGCTCCAAGCGCGCATCGAATGCTATCGTCGCCGCATAGGAGATTTCACATGTTTCATTCAAGCCAACGCTCTGTCCCCGCCCGCTTTCTTACTCACTTGTTCGCCGTCACCGCGCTTGCCGCCGCTGCAATGACCGCCGTCAGCGTCAACGCGCAGGCCTTCCCGAGCAAGCCGGTCAAACTCGTCGTGCCCTACCCGGCCGGTGGTTTCCCGGACACCGTCGCGCGCGTGATGGCCAAAGCCCTCACCGAAAAATGGAACCAGCAGGTCGTGATCGACAACCGCCCCGGCGGCAACGGCGCGGTCGCGGCACAAACCGTGAAAGCCGCGCCCGCCGACGGCTACACCTTGCTCGTCACCGACGGCTCGATGTTCACCATCAACCCGGCGCTCTACGCCAAGCTTGAATACGACGCGAAGAAAGACTTTCTGCCCGTCTCGGCTCTCGCCAAAGCGCCGCTCTTTCTCACCGCACACCCGAGCCTCCCGGCCAACACGTTCGCGGAATTCGTCGCCTACGTGAAAGCCAACCCCGGCAAAGTGAACTACGCCTCCTCCGGCATCGGCAGTACGCATCACCTGTCAACGGAAGCGATGTCCGCCGCGCTCGGATTGAAGATGGTGCACGTGCCGTTCAAGGGTATGGGGCAAGCCGTGCCCGCCTTGGTCGGCGGCCAAGTGCAGGTGCTGTTCAGCGCATTGCCCGCGACCGTCGGCTTCGTCAAAGACAACCGCTTGAAGCTTCTCGTCCAGAACTCGAACAAACGCTTCTCCGGTGCGCCCACGATTCCAACGCTCGCCGAATCCGCGATTCCGGGCTTTGACTTCGCACCGACCACCATCGTCATGGCACCGAGCGGCACGCCGCCCGCGGTGCTGCGACAGCTCTCGTTAGACGCAGCCGCCGCAGCGCGCTCAGCCTCGGTCGCCGAAACACTTCTCAACTCCGGCGTCGAAGTCATCGGCAGCACCAGTGAAGAGCTGGCCAAAGTGCTGCAAGACGAAGCCGAGCGCTTCGCCAAAGTCATCAAGACCATCAACATCAAAGCGGACTAACGCATGACCGGCTGCACCGCGAGCCGCGCGCTGATTGACGACCTAGTCAGCGCGAACCACATCCTCTACAACGAGGCCGTGGTTGACGGTTTCGGGCACGTCAGCGTGCGCCACGACACGCGCGACGACCGCTTTCTGCTCGCGGCTGGCCTCGCGCCAGCGGTGGTCACCGCCGACGATATTCTTGAGCTGGACTTCGAAGGCAATGTGCACGACACGCAGGGCCGCCGCTCGTACCTTGAACGATTCATCCACAGCGAAATTTACAAGGCACGCCCGGACGTGGTCGCCATCGTGCACAGCCACTCGCCCGCAATCATCCCGTTCGGCGTCATGCGCGCCACGTTGCGGCCGGTGTGTCACATGAGCGGGTTTTTAGGTTTCTCCACACCCGTGTTCGACATTCGTGACACAGCAGGAGAAAACAACGACATGCTCGTGCGCAGCAACGCGCTCGGCAAAGCACTCGCTGATTCGCTGGGCAAGAACGATTTCGCGCTGATGCGCGGCCACGGCTCCATCACCGTCGCCAAGTCTCTAAAGCTAGTCGTCGCCCGCGCAATCTGGGCGGAGATGAACGCCAAGTTGCAAACCGAAGCGATGCGCTTGGCGGCAGTGGTGGGCGATGGTCAAGTGAGCTACCTAACGCCAGGAGAAGCCGCAGGCTCAATGGCCATCAACGAAACCGTAGTTGATCGTCCGTGGCAGCTCTGGAAAGCAAAAGCCAAGGCCGCGCAAAGGCCGTGAAGGCGTAGCCTTGAGAAGCGCAGCGCGTCAAGGCATTTGTCCAGCGAACCCCGCAAAACAATGCGCCGATGGCGGACACACGAAACCCGGACGCGCTTCGCTTCTCCGGGCTACGGGCCGCGGCGCAGTTGCAGGTTTTCTAGCGCGATAGCGACGCTCGGCGTGCTGCCCTCGATATTCGGAATCGTGAATTCAATGTGTCGAGTGCAAAAGCACGCAGCAAATTCCGGCTTAGCCGGAGACCACCATGACCACCCCAATACGAACTCTCGATCATCGCGCCTGACGACGGGCTTCACCGGATACAAATCGCCACATACCGCGTTCGCCTGAACCACGGCAGTCAGCCGTGACGCCGCTCGCTCTATGGTCACAACTTTGCTTGGTTCGGACCACGGAAGCGCTTGGCTGCAGCCGGACACGACGCTGAGCATCACGCCGCCCTCGCCAGTACGAGCGGGCATGTTCGCCAATTTTGAACCAAATCTTCCGTTACCGATCCAGAGGAACGCGAGAACAGCGCAGGCCAAAACGGCCAACACTACGACGAAAACGCGTAGCGCAACCTTCACCGCCGCTCCCGCACCGCCTGCGCCACCGTCGCCGCATCCACATACTCAAGCTCCGACCCAATCGGAATCCCGCGCGCCAAGCGCGAAACCTTCACGCCTTGCGCTTCCAAAAGTTCGGTAATAACGTGCGCAGTAACTTCGCCTTCGTTGGTGAAGTTGGTGGCAAGGATCACCTCTTTCACCGTGCCGTCCACAGCTCGGTTGACGAGCTTTTCTAGGTGAATCTGCGCAGGGCCGACGCCGTCGAGTGGCGAGAGGCGGCCCATGAGCACGAAATAGAGGCCGCTGAACGCGCCGGATTGTTCGAGCGTAATTTGATCCGATGGCGTTTCGATCACGCAGAGGATCGACGGGTCGCGGCGTTTGGATGAACAGAGGCTACAGAGCGGTTCTTCCGAAAGCGTGTTGCAGCGCTCGCAGTGGCCGAGTTTTTCTAATGCGCCTTCAAGCGCCTTCGCGAGTCCGAGCGCGGCGTCGCGCTTGTGTTGCACCAACTCAAACGCGATCCGTTGCGCGGCGCGCGGGCCGATGCCGGGCAACTGTTTCAGTGCGTCTATGAGGACTTTGAACGAGACGGGCGTCATGTTTCTTCCGTAGGGTGGGCAACTTGTTGCCCACGCGGTTTGCACCACATCAAACGATCAAAATTCGCCACGACCGGTACGCGTGTGCAAGGAGTTGCCCACCCTACGAGCGGCGCGCCGTTCGCGATCACTAGAACGGCAGCTTCATCCCCGGCGGCAAGTTCATGCCTGCGCCGAGAGCACCCATTTTTGAGCTGCTAGCTTGTTCGATTTTGCGCGCGCAATCGTTGATCGCGGCGGTGATCAGGTCTTCGAGCATGTCTTTGTCGTCCATGACGCCAGCGTCGATCTGCACGCGTTTGCAGTCGTGTTTTCCGGTCATGGTGATCTTGACCATGCCCGCACCGGCCTGGCCCTCAACTTCCATCGCAGCAATTTCGTCCTGCGCTTTTTTCAGGTTTTCCTGCATGCGCTGAGCCTGTTGCATGAGGCCCGCCATTCCGCCTTTGCCTAACATCGTGTGTCTCCGAAAGTGTGATTATTCGTTGGGCTGAATGCTACCCGCGCGGATGCGTCCACCGCCCTCCGCGAGCAACACTTGCACCGCGGGGTCGGCCATGAAAGCGACCTCGGCCGCAGCCTGTTTTTCTGTTTTGATTTGATGATCGCGCGTGGCGACCGATTCGCCCGCGCCGTCGGTTAACTCGATATCGAGCTTGATCGGTCGTCCGAAATACTCGGACAGCGTGCCCGCGAGGCGCTCTTTTTGCGTCGCGAGCGGGCGCTTGTCTTGCGGCAACGCGAGTTTGATGAGATTTTTGTCCCATGTAATTAACGCGCTGTGCCGCGCGAGTTCGCGCGCCATCGCAGCGAGCGGAAGCGCCGCGACTAAGCGCAGCCAATCGCCATCGAATTCGCGGGATGGGCTGGCGTCGGCAGCTGCGTCTTGCGGCACACTCACTGAAGGAGCGCTGGTCGGCGCAGCTCTCGCTGGCGCGGTGCTGGGAGCGGCGGGCTGTGGCGCAGCGGCTGCGTGGGACGGGCGCGTGGACGCCGCCGCGGTTGTACTCTGCGGCGCGCGTGTTGTTGCTGGCCCCGCCTCCCGCACTGGCTCGCTGCCGTTACTCGGCGCGAACGCGAGCAAGCGCAGAAACGTCATCATCAACGCGGTTTGCTCATCCGGCGCAAGGCGGAGATCGTCGCGGCCGTGTAGGGCGATTTGGTAGTACAGCTGAATTTCTTCGGCCGTCAACGCTTTGGCGAGGCGCGTGATGTGCCCGAAGTCCGGATCGTCGGCGTCAATGCTCGCGGGCACCGGCTGCGCAAGCGCGATACGGTGTAGCGCGCGGGCGAGTTGCGCGAGCGCATCGTCGGCCGCGAGCGCTTGCTCGAAGCAACGATCCACCTCTGCAGAAAGCGCCGCAGCGTCGCGCGCAACGATCGCGTCGAGCACACGCCACACGAAATCACGGTCCACGCTGCCGAGCATTTGTCGGACTTGCTGCTCTTCGACTTTTCCGTGGCCGAATGCAATGGCCTGGTCCGTGATCGACAGCGCGTCGCGCATTGAGCCTTGCGCGGCTTCGCCGATCAAGCGAAGCGCCGGCGCATCAAACGGCACTTGCTCTGCGGTCAAGACTTTATGCAACTGCTCGGCGACGCGCTCCGGCGGAAATTGTTTGAGCGCGAACTGCAAACAACGCGAGAGCACGGTGACGGGAATTTTTTGCGGATCGGTCGTAGCGAGCACGAACTTCACATGCTCCGGCGGTTCTTCGAGCGTTTTCAGCATCGAGTTGAACGCGCTCTTCGAGAGCATGTGCACCTCGTCGATCAGGTACACCTTGTAGCGTCCAGCGGTCGGGGCGTAACGCGCGTTGTCGATGATCTCGCGCATGTTGTCGACACCGGTATTCGACGCCGCGTCAAGCTCCAACAGATCAGGGAAGCGCCCGGCATCAATGTCGACGCAGGTTTGGCAAACGCCGCAGGGCCGGGGCGTGACGCCGGTTTCGCAGTTCAGCGACTTCGCCAAAATCCGCGCAATGGTTGTCTTGCCGACGCCGCGCGTGCCAGTCAAAAGATACGCCTGATGCAAACGTCCCGTCTCAAGCGCGTGCGTTAAAGCACGCACCACGTGCTCTTGACCCATGAAGAAGTCAACAAAGTTACGCGGACGGTATTTGCGGGCGAGAGCGAGGGAAGGGGCGGACACTACGCTTGAAGCTCCATCGACGTTAGGAGCGGCGCTTAACCCCAGGTGCAGCGTGGCGAGATGGGATGAAGCGCAAGGCGAATTTTCCGCGCGGAACGAGACATATCTCGAGTGATAGGCGAGTGACGCGCGGAAAATTCAACGCGGCGATTCGCCCATATCGCCGCGCCGGAGAGTAAGTGGTGAGCCGTTCCCCCGGCACTGCTTGGCTCGCTGTGGCTGCTTCCTTCCGGACCTGACCAGATTCACGAATTAGACATGCGGGGCGACCCACCACTTACGATTATAAGGCCACCCGTATACTCGTCACTCGATTCCTAGAGGGTGCCTTGTTTGACGTCATTTCGCGTATTCCGCGTGGTGCTCGCCGTGTTCATTGCGGCGATGCTGCTCGTGCTCCCGATTCGTTTTTTGAATTGGGGCGATAGCAACACGCCCGTTACCGCGCCCGCCGTGACCGATCCCACGCAAGCCAAACCGCTGCGCGTGGCCTTGATGGTGCATCCGACGATTTATTACACCGACCCCAACGGCGAAGCGGCGGGGCTGGAATACGACCTCACCCGCGCGTTTGCGCAGACGCAGCGTCGGCCGCTGGCGGTGCGCACCTTCGCAACGCCCGACGCGGCACGCCTAGCGCTGCTGCGCGGTGAAGTTGACGTGGTGGCGATGGGCACCACGGCTGAGAATTTGAGCGCTACGGAATTGCCGACCAAAGCGCGCTACCAAGAAAGCGGCTGGATTGTGCTCAATTCGCCGCAGAAAAACACGCCGCGCTCGCTCGGCGATTTGCTGCCAAAACGCATTGTCGTCAGCTCGCGTATTTTTTCGTCGCCGCGGTTGGCCGAAATGCGCCGCCGCAACGCCGCGATCACGTTCGTCGAGGACGACAAACACGACGACGAGACGCTGATTGCGGCCGTGGGCGACGGCGACGTGGACTACGCGCTGGTCGAGGAAGACACCTACGCCGCGAGCCGCCACTTTCATTACGACGCGCAGCGTGCGTTCGTTGCGCAGCCCGCGCAGCCACGCGTGTGGCTATTTGCGTATGGCGAAAGCAAGCTCCGGGACGACGCCAACGCGTTTCTCACGCGCATCGTGCGCGATGGACAAATTACACGCGTGCTGGATCGATATTTTGGCTTCCCGATGAAAGTACGTTCGGGCGACATTGAAGTGTTCACCGAACGCGTGAACACCGTGTTGCCGCGCTACCGAGCATGGTTTCAGCAGGCGCAAGAGAGCTATGGCATCGAGTGGCGGCTGCTCGCGGCGCTGTCGTATCAGGAATCGCACTGGGAGGCGGACGCCACCAGCGAGACGGGTGTGCGCGGCATCATGCAATTCACCGAAGACACCGCTAAACGCTACAACGTAGACCGGCTTGACCCGCGCTCATCGATCCTTGGCGGCGCGCGGTACTTGAACGAACTCAAACGCGACGGGCTCTCAGCACGCATTCAAGAGCCCGACAAAACCTGGCTCGCGCTCGCGGCATACAACATCGGTCTCGGGCACGTAGAAAACGCACGCATCCTCACCCAACGCGCCAAGAAAAACCCCGACATGTGGCCCGACGTGCGTCGCCATTTGCCGCTTCTCATCAAGCCCGAAATCGCCGCACAATTTAAGCAGGGCCCCTGTCGCTGCGGCATGCCGGTCGAATACGTAGAAGCGGTGCGCGCGTATTACGACGTTCTACTGCGCCTCGAAGCGCCGTATCAGCCGAAATTGCGATTACAGCGATAGTTTACGTACAGCTTTATAGCGCTATCGACCGCCTGGCGGTCGTCTGAGCCTTAAAAATTGCATTGTTGACTTAGTGACTTTATTCGCTAAAACGACGGCCTGGCAGTGGTTAGCACTCAAAAGCCATATCACCCCAAATTGACGTCATTCGCACGAAGCGGGAATCCAGAACGGTAACCTGGGCACGCACGGCGACACGTGACGCTCCACGCAACAAAATGGATCCCCGGCTTCGCCGAGGATTACGGCAATTTATTTGAATTTCGCCGCCGCCTTGGCGCACCAACTCACCCCGGTCGTCGCACCACGCGATAGAGCGCGCTCACCAAATCCGATTGCGTGATGATGCCGACGAGGTGTTTGTCTTCGTCGATGATGGGGATGTGGTGATGGCCGCCTTCGGAAAACAGCGGCACTAGATCGATGACGAGGCTGTGGTGGCCCGCAACGCGAACGCGGCGCGTCATGATTTGACCGACGACCTCTGGTTTCTCGGAGCGCTGCGCACCGTCGCGTTGCACTAAGGCGCGCACGCGCTCGCCTATACCTTCGCGTGTGTCGAGGCCCGCGTGGCGCATGTAGTCCGCGAGCGTGACGATGCCGACGATGTGCAGCGCTTTGTCAACGACGGGAAGCGCTTTGATGCCCCGCTCGCGCATGAGCGTCCACGCTTCGTCGAGCGGCGTGCCGAACTCGGCCGTGATCGGAGTGGCGGACATGATGTCAGCGCATCGCAATGTGCCGAGATTGCGCGCGTACGCTGCAAGTTCGGCGTGATGCAATAGCTCGGTGAGGTCCGCGCGATCAACCGTGAGCACTTGGTTGAAATGCGCCATTGCGGCGTCGAGATCGGCCCCCGTGAAGCGCGAGGGTTGCGGCGAATCTGCGGCGGCGGGCGAGCTTGTGTGCGGATAACGCCGTCCGGTCAACGTGTTGTAGGCCATGCCCAACGTCACCAACACCAAAACATTGGCGAGCACCGGAAACAGCGCAAATTCAAATCGCGTGATGTGCGCAAGCACCATCAAGAGCGCCGTGCCGCCGCCCGGCGGATGCAGGCAGCGCAGCGCAAACATGCTCGCCACAGCGAGCCCCACCGCCGCGGGTCCCGCCCAGATCGAATCGCCAAACCACACGGCGCAGGCAATGCCCGATAGCGACGAAACAAATTGGCCCGCTACGACAGACCACGGTTGCGCCAGCGGACTCGACGGCGCGGCGAACACCAGCACCGCGCTCGCGCCCAGCGCCGCAAATAGCCACGGCGACGCAGCCACGGGGATGAACGGCGACGCTGCTTTGCACACGAGCGCCGTCACGAGAATGCCTAGCGCTGCGCCGCACATCGCCCGCACACGCTCGCCTGCGCTGACGTGTTGTTGCACGGGCAGCAGTCCGCGAACAAATTCCATCACGCTCGCGCGTGTCGCGGTCGGCGAAGCCAGGTTATCCGTCAAATTAAGCCCTCCATGCACCCGTCGTGCGCAGCGCACAATTTAGCGTAAGCGGTGCGTCGCCGCGGATAACGACGCCATTTTCACGAACCCTCAACCCAGCGGGTGTGGATGACTTGCGCAGCGCCGCCCATGAGGCGTAGAGTTCGCCTGCTCAGTCCTTCCAAAGGTGCCACATGCGAAATTTTTTACGCGTTCTATTCGCCATCGTTCTCGGCCTCGTCGTCGGCAGCGTGGTGAACATGGCGCTCATCACGGCGAGCGGCAAAGTGATCGCGCCGCCCGTCGGGGCCGATGTGGCAACGATGGAGGGCCTCAAAGCGTCGATGCATCTCTTCGAGCCCAAACATTTTTTGTTTCCGTTTCTCGCGCACGCGCTGGGCGCGTTGGCGGGTGCCTTCGTCGCGGCCTTGCTCGCGCCGAACCGATCGCTGGTACCGCCGATGGTGGTCGGTGCCTTGTTCCTCGCGGGCGGCATTGCAAATGTGATCATGCTGCCCTCGCCCATGTGGTTCACGCTGGTCGATCTGCTCCTCGCGTACTTGCCGACAGCGTGGCTCGGGAGGACGCTTGCTGCGCGGGTTCAGGCCCGACGTACCGGCGCGTGACGGCGGCGCACGCGCGCTGATGCATTCGCACTGCGTTGCGATTTTTACGCATTACAAAATTGTGTGCCGCGGCGGGCGCTAGACTTCGTCTAACGCGTCCAACGACGCCCGCACACTACATTTTTAGAGCTTCAACAACCCATGACTAACGACACAACACCGGCGCGCGTTGCCGTGGTGACGGGCGGTGCCCGAGGCATCGGCCGCGCCATTGGCGAGTGGTTTTTGCGCCACCACTACCAACTTGTTTTGCTCGATATCGACAAGCCTACGCTTGACGCAACCGTCGCCGCGCTCGCACGTCCGGACGACGTGCTCGGCCTGCATTGCGACGTATCAATTGAGGCCGACGTCGCGCGCGCGGCGACGGCGGTGATGCAACGGTTTGGGCGGGTCGACGCGCTGGTCAACAACGCGGGCGTCGCGGTGTTTAAGCCGATCTTAGACACCACATTTGCCGAGTGGCGCACCGTTCTCGCGACCAATCTCGATGGCGCGTTTTTATGCACGCAGGCCTTTGGCGCGTTGATGGTTCAGCGCGGCAGTGGCGCGGTTGTCAATATCGCCTCCATTTCCGGATTGCGCGCGAGCACGCTGCGCGTCGCGTACGGCACCAGCAAGGCCGCGTTGATTCACCTGACGCGGCAATACGCGGTTGAGCTTGGCAGCGTGGGCGTGCGCGTCAACGTCATCGCGCCAGGTCCGGTCGAGACGGAAATGGCCAAGCTCGTGCACACCGCCGCGATTCGCGCCGACTACTACGACACGATTCCGCTGGGACGTTACGGCAGCACGGAAGAAATGGCCAACACCGTCGGCTTTTTGTGCAGCGACAACGCGAGCTACATCAACGGCCAGGTCATCGCAGTCGACGGCGGATTCGACGCGACGGGGGTGGGGCTACCGACGCTGCGGCGGCAGACAAGTTAGCGAGACCGCGAAAAAAATCCCGCGATGCAGCACGCGCGATTTGGGAAGCGGTGCGAGACGAAGCCGACGAAGTCCATCGCCTTTGGCAAAGCGCGCGACCAGCCTCACGGCAGGCTAGCGCGTCTGACTAAACTCGGTTCGTCGCGTTTTGAAGCGCTGCAACGCGATGCGCAAATGCAATTGCATCGCGTTGCGAGCGAGCCCGCCCTCGCCCGTACGTATGGCCGCCGCGAGGTCTTGGTGGTGGTGCAGACTCTGGAGTAGATCTTCGCGCGTGCTGATGAAGTAGGATCGAATCACGATGGGCATGTCAATCAGCCCCGCCAGCATCGCCCGCAATCGCGGCGAACCGCTGGCTTCCAAAATCGCGCGATGAAAATCTGAATTGATGGCTTGCAAGCGCTCCGCGTTTGCGTTGCCTTTCAGCGCCAACACCGCAGCCATCTGAACATTGAGGCCGTCGAGTCGATCGGCGAGCGCGGTGCCGCCGCGAGACGCCGCAAGCTCTGCCGCGTGGCCTTCGAGCAGCGCGCGAAGTTCATAGGTTTCTTGAATATCGAAATCGGTCCACGCCGACACGCGCACACCGCGCCCCACGTCGGCCGTGGCGAGGCCATCTTGCACCAAGCGCTTGAGCGCAACGCGAATCGGCGTGCGGCTGACGTCCAGTTCACGCGCGATGTGCTCCTCTTTCAGTTGCGCGCCCGGCCCGTAGGTGCCGGCGATCACTCTTTGCTTCAGGAGTTCGTACGCTTTATCTGCGGTAATAGCCATTTTTTGTACTTAATTTGTGCTTTTTAAAACTTCTAGACACGAAAAATAGAGTTGTATTTGCTAAGTATCGGTCTCGCAGCAGGACAATATTGTTTTTATATTGTACATTTCAACCCATTCTGTTTTCACACGACCCACCATCATGACGATTGGTTTACAAGTTCTCAAGCGAACCCGACAAGTGTCGCAGCAACACATCGACGCCTACCAAGGATTGCCGGTCGCCAATATCAGCGACTGCATGGCGCGCATGACCTCGGGCGGGCCGCGCCTGCGTCCGATGCATAAGCGCGGCTACTTGATCGGGCCCGCAATCACCGTGAAATGTCGGCCCGGCGACAATTTGATGATTCACAAAGCGCTGGCTATGGCCACTCGCGGCGACGTGATCGTCGTCGATGCGGGTGGTGATTTAACCAATTCGTTGTTTGGCGAAATCATGGTGGCCACTGCCGTCGGCATTGGGGTTGCGGGCGTCGTTCTCAACGGCGCGATTCGCGACTCGGAAGAAATTGGCGAGGGTGATTTTCCGGTTTACGCCGTCGGCGTGACGCATCGCGGCCCGTACAAAGACGGCCCCGGCGAGATCAACGTGCCCATCGCTATCGACGGCATGGTGATTCATGCGGGCGACTTGATTGTGGGCGACGCCGACGGTTTGCTCTGCGTGCCCTTCGATAACGTCGAAGAAGTGTTGGCTGCAACGCAGAACAAAATGGCGCTCGAAAAACAGATGCTCGCCGACATCGCGGCGGGCACGCTCGACACCGCGTGGATCGACGCCACGCTCAAACGCATTGGCTGCAATACGGAACCGAAGTGAAATGAGCGTACAGATGAAACGCGTTGTGCGCACGGATCGCTGGATTGATGCCGTGTTTGACCAACGCTTGGCGCGCGAAGCGGACGTGTCGGTTGATGTGTTTGCGGTCAACGGCGACGACTCGGCCGCGTGGCGCATGCTCTCGGAGGCGCACGTCTATCACGTCACCGCAGCCAAAGACGAATTGCCGCTTCATTGGTTCGCGCGGGCAGAGTTGCTCGCGCGTTGCCCAAATTTGCTCTGCGTGTCGTCGAGTGGCGCGGGATACGACACCGTGGACGTGGCCGCTTGCACAGCGGCGGGCGTTGCGGTGGTGAACCAAGCGGGTGGCAATGCGCCGTCGGTCGCGGAACACACGCTCGGCCTCATGTTGGGCTTGTCGCGGCGGATGGTGGAAAGCGATCATCGCATGCGACGCGAGCACGGTTTTAGTCGCGAAGATGTGATGGGTCATGAAATTCGCGGCAAGACGTTGGGCGTGGTTGGGCTCGGCCATATCGGCACGCGTGTCGCGGCTTTGGCGCACGCGTTTGGCATGGATGTCATCGCGACGGACCTTTTCCTCACGCATGAAGAAATCGCTCGTCGTGGCGCACGCTCGGTGTCGTTGCAAGATCTGCTCGCGCAATCTGACTTCGTGACATTACATTGCCCGCGGGACGCCACCACACTAAAAATGATTAACGCAGTCGCCTTCGCACAAATGAAGCGTGGTGCCATTTTCATCAGCACCGCGCGCGGCGGCATTCACGACGAACAGGCGCTCGTGCAGGCGATGCAGTCGGGCCACATTGCTGGCGCTGGGCTTGACGTGTGGGATCAAGAGCCACCGCCGCTGGATCATCCGCTACTCGCGATGGACAATGTTTTCGCAACGTTCCACACAGCGGGCGTAACGCATGAAGCGCGCCGTAATGTGGCCGGTATTGCCGCTGAACAAATCGCGGGTTTACTGGCGGGTGAGAAACCGCCGCGCCTCATCAACCCTGACGTTTGGCCCGCGTACGAAATTCGTCGCGCAAAAATTTTTCGCTAATCCGATACGACCGATAGTGCTCAAACCGCTTCCATTCAAGGAGACTCCCGCCATGCAACGTATCAAAACTTTACGCCGCCGATTGCTTTCAGTGCTTACGCTCGCTGTGATCACCGCGCTCGTGCCTGCGACGTCTCACGCCGCATACCCTGAGCAACCGATCAAAATGGTCGTTGCCTACGGCGCGGGCGGCGGCACGGACATCATCGCGCGCACCATCGCGCAATACATTTCGAAATACCTTGGCAACAACGCCGCTATCGTCGTTGCCAATCGCCCGGGTGCGGGTGGTGCGATTGGCTTCACCGAGCTTGCGAAAGCGCCCGCCGACGGCTACACCATTGGCTTCATCAACACACCGAACGTGCTCACGATTCCCATCGAGCGGAAATCAAATTTCCATTGGCAGGACTTCGATTTGCTCGGCAACGCGGTGGACGATCCGGGCAATTTCTCGGTGCATGGCGACAGCCCGCACAAAACGTTGAAAGAGTTGGTGGCCTTCGCCAAAGCAAACCCCGGCGCCGTGACGTATGGCACGACGGGGATCGGCTCCGACGACCATATTTCGGCCCTGTTGCTGGAGCGCGCTGCGGGTATCAAAATGACGCACGTGCCGTTCAAGGGGGCCGCCGAAGTGCACAACGCCGTCGTCGGTAAGCAGATCACCGTGGCTGCGATGAACATTGGCGAGGCGCTGCAATACGCGAAGGGCGGCAGCAACATTCGCCAGCTCGGTCAAATGAGCGTTGCGCGCACAGTGCTCGCGCCCAACGTGCCAACGTTTCGTGAGCAGGGCTACGACATCGTGATGGCGTCGCTGCGCGGGATCGCCGCCCCCAAAGGACTGCCGCCTGCTGTGCGCGAGCAATTGGTGAACGCCGTGGCGAAGGCCGCAGCCGACCCGGAATTCCAAGCGAAAGCAGCGGGCTTTTTCGCGCCGCTCCGCCATTTGCCGCCCGCGGCCTACGCCGCTGAACTGAAGGACAACGAAGCGGCTTTCAAGCAACTGTGGCAAGTTTTACCGTGGGGTGAAAAATAATCCGTCCATGACCGCCGCTAACGAAAGCCCTAAGCCTGTAGCTACGCCAATCGTACTCCCCAAGCGATTGGGCCATGTGCTCTGTCTCGATGACTTTGAAGTGGCGGCGCGGCGGCACTTGCCTGCGCCAGTGTTTGCGTATGTCTCTGGCGGTGTCGAGCGCAACCAGTCCCTACGCGCCAATGCGCACGCGTTCGAACGCTATGAATTCGTCACGCGTGTGCTCATCAACACCGCAAAGCGCTCCACCGAGACCTCACTTTTCGGCACGCTATGGTCCGCGCCGTTCGGCATTGCGCCGATGGGCATCTGCGCGCTTTCGGCGTATCGGGGCGACTTGGTGCTCGCGCAAGCGGCGTCGCGCGAGCGCGTACCGATGATCGTCAGCGGCTCGTCGCTCATCCGCATTGAAGACATCGTGCAAGCCAATCCGCAGGCATGGTTCCAAGCGTATTTGCCCGGCGCGGAATCAGAAATAGTGGCGTTGATTGAGCGCGTGAAAGCGGCGGGTTACGGCACGTTGGTCGTGACACTCGACTCATCAATCGCATCAAACCGCGAGAACAATATTCGCGCTGGCTTTTCAACGCCGCTGCGACCCAGCCTCAATCTCGCGTGGCAAGGCATTACGCATCCGCGTTGGCTGTTCGGCAGTTTCTTAAAGACGGTGGTGCGTCACGGCATGCCGCATTTTGAAAACAATTTCGCGCAACGCGGCGCGCCGATTCTGTCGTCCAACGTGCTGCGCGATTTTTCAGATCGTGGGCACCTGACGTGGGAACACATCGCGTTAGTTCGGCGGATGTGGCCGGGCACGCTGGTGCTCAAAGGCATTCTCGATGTGCGTGACGCGCGCACTGCCGTTGACATGGGTGCCGACGGCATCATCGTCTCCAATCATGGCGGCCGACAGCTCGACGGCACGGTCTCGCCGCTTCGCGTACTACCGGGAATCGTTGCCGCCTGCCCGAGCGTTCCGGTCATGATCGACAGCGGATTTCGTCGCGGCACCGATGTGCTCAAGGCGTTGGCTTTGGGCGCGAAGTTTGTGTTTGTCGGGCGGCCGTTTAACTACGCCGCGTCGGTCGCGGGCGAGGCTGGCGCTCGCAAATGCGCGGCACTTCTACGTGATGAAGTGTCGCGCGATATGGCGATGCTGGGCGTGTCTTCCACCGACGAAGTGCCGCGCGACTTGCTGATGGAGTGCGCGTGAAGCAAAGCGGGCGCGGCACCGATCAGCGGGTAAAGCTGATCTCGGTTGAGCGATATATAGCTTTTTGCGCTTAACGACCGTCTAGTGGCGCTTTAACGCCATTTTTCAACTAAGTTGACTAAACGTATTTTGTGGCTGTAACGACCGCCTGCTAGTCGTTACAGCAATAAAGCTTATAGCGTCAGATGTTGCCTGCGACGCGCTGGACGCGCGACGCGTTTCTCCGTGAATTACTGCGCTTGCAGGTTGATCGACTTGGCAATCGCCGCGCCGGTCGTGGCTTCTTTTTTGTAGAACGCATCGAGTTGCGCGAGGCTCATCGGTTCGGCGATCACGGTGCCGGAGCCTTCGATGGTTTTGCGTGTGTCCGCGTTGGTCAGCGCGGCGTAGGTCGCTTTGTGGATCGCAGCAACTTGCGCGTCTGGTGTTTTTGCGCTGGCTTGGATGCCGATCCAAATGCTGAATATGAAGTCTTCGAAGCCCTTGGTGTTACGCGCGGGCACCAGTTTCGGCAAACGTGGAATCGACTGTGTTGATGCAATCGCCAGCGCTTTGATTTGTCCGCCGTCAATCGCACCCAACACCGGTCCCACCAACGGCGCAACCGCGAAGTCAATCGAGCCGCCCATCAAATCTTTCAGGTACGGCGCGAGACCGTTGTACGGAACGTGCAAGCCCTTCGCGCCCGCGCTGTTCAGCGCTTTTTCTGACATCAAGTGGTAGAGCGAGCCCACGCCGGTCGAGCCGAAACTCAACGGCTTGTCGGCCTTTTTCGCAAACGCGATGAACTCTTCGAGCGTGTTCACCGGCAGGTCTTTGCGCACCACGATAGCAATCGGCGTGTGGCCGACGAGCGCGGCCATGCGCATGTCTTCGGGTTTGTTTTTAGCGGCAGCGACGCCCAGCGGCGTGTAGATCAATTCCAGCGGCGAGCCCGCCAAAATTGTGTGGCCATCGGGCGTTGCGTTCGCCGCGCGCATCACGCCCAACGAGCCGCCGACGCCGACGACGTTTTCGACGATGACGTGTTGACCGAGCGATTCGGCCATCCCCTTGGCCACCAAACGGCCAATCACGTCCGAGCCGCCGCCAGCCGGAAAGGCGACGATCATGGTCAGCGGTTTGCTGGGGAAATTCTGCGCGGTGACCAGTGACGAGAGTGAGACGGCGACGAGTGCGGCGCTAGCGGTCAGGGCGGTTTTGATCCAGGGTTTCATGGTTGCTCCTTTGGGTTGTTGTTCAGAAATACGCGTAACAGGTCGGGAAGATTTGCGCCGCTGTTGACCATGTAGCGGGCGTTGAAACGGGTAGCGACGGCCGATCAGCAAAACGCAAAATCAACTTCGGGTGCCAAGCCGCTCACGATGCGCGCGATGCTCTTGCCCGAGCCACACGCATGCGTCCAGCCGAGCGTGCCGTGGCCGGTGTTGAAAAATAAATTGGGCAACTTGCTCTTGCCGATAATCGGCACGTTGCTTGGCGTGGCGGGGCGCAAACCCGTCCAGAAGCTAGCCTGTGAGGCGTCGCCCGCACCGGGGAACAGTTGCTCCACGCGGCGCACGATCGCTTCGCAACGCACGCGGTTTAAGTCGCGGTCGTAGCCGTTGAGCTCGGCCGTGCCTGCGATGCGCAGACGATCACCTCCGGGGCCAGTTAAGCGCGAGAACACGAGCTTGTATTCATCATCCGTGAGGCTCACTTGATGCGCCATTGCCGCGTCTTTCACCGGCATGGTGACGGAGTAGCCTTTGGCCGGATAGATCGGCAAACGGATGCCCAGCGGCGCAGCGTAAATCGGGCTTAACGAACCCATCGCCAACACATACGCATCGGCGTGCAGACGCTGGAAACGCCCTTCGCTATCCGTCGCCTCAACGTGCTCGATCTGACCACCCGCTTCGCGCAACGCGGTCACCGTGTGGCTCATCAAAAACTTCACGCCTGCGGCTTCGCAGAGCTTCACGAGTTCACGCGCAAAGCGATTGGCGTCGCCCGACTCGTCCTCGGCGGTGTAGGTCGCGCCGGCGAGTTGCGAACGAATGTGGCGCAGCGCGGGCTCCAGTTTCACGGCTTCGTCGGCGCTGATAACTTGCCGCTCGCAACCCAACGCGCGCATCTGCTCGGCCGGGCCGAGCGACGCGTCGAACTCTTTTTGCGACGTGTAGAAATGCAAGATGCCTTGCGTGCGCTGGTCGTATTGCAAGCCAGTGCTGCGGCGCAATTCCTGCAAAGTGTCTCGGCTGTACGTGCCGAGCCGCACGATCTGCTCGATGTTGTGTCGCGTGCGCGCGGGCGTGCATTCGCGCATGAACTGCAAGCCCCAGAGCCACTGCCGCATATCGGCGCGGATACGGAACAGAAGCGGCGCGTCTTCTTTGCCGAGCCACTGCAACACTTTGAGCGGCGCGCTCGGATTGGCCCAGGGCTCGGCGTGGCTTACCGAGATTTGGCCGCCGTTGGCGAAACTGGTTTCGGCGGCGGGGTTGGCTTGGCGATCTACGACCGTAACGTCGTGACCGAGTTGCGACAGGTAATACGCGGAGCTGACACCGAGCAGCCCGCTACCGAGGATGAGAACTTTCATTTGAGCGCCTTCGAGGATTTCAGGGATGAGCAAGCTCGGACACCGCTCGTACGGCCACCGAATCCGGTAGCCAATGAACATCGTCCAAACCTTGCCGCTCCCCCTGTCCTCGATACCTGAGAGATTCACGCGTAGCCTTCCGTGGCTAAGCGCTTGCTCCTTCGGCGCGCCGACGCATGAAATGCGGCAGCGACTCTCCAGACGGCTTCAAAAAAACGGTGCAGTGGTGGTGACCTGAGCGTTCATGGGAGTTTGCGCCTTCGGTGGATGTGTGCTGCAACATATTGCCACATCGCTCTCCTGCATTTATGCAATATAGTACACATTTGATTGATGTGCAAACGCTTTATGCGGATTGGCGTATTGGTCTTCTGGATCGTGGCATCAGCTTTATAGCCCGAGCGACCGTCTGGCGGTGCTTACGTGCTATTTATTAACGTTATCGACTTAGAGCCCTCTAACGCTGTATCGACCGTCGGCTGGTCGCTGCGGGGACAAAGCTTATAAAACTGCTGATCACATCGATTCGTCAACGGCGTGCGGCGTGTCGGACGAGAATCGCTCACGGACAGCAGCGCTCAACGCTTCTGGACTCCCGCCTTCGGCGAGAATGACAGCAGTGCAATCAAAATCGCGCGTATGTGCGCCTTCTCCCCGCACGCTCTTGCTGCCCCGAGCATGGTCGTGCTGGCCACATTATGGAACCGTATGCGTTGGACACACATCACCGTCGCCTCAAACGATCTCGAAGGATCGATACGATTCTTCTCGGACGTCTGCGAACTGCGTGTGCTGCGTGATCGCCGAACGGAGGGCGGAAATACAGTCTGGATGGGCTATCCGTCAAGCTCTGCCACGAACCCAGAATTTGTAGTCGTAATCGGGCCAGGCGACTGCACAAACCCACTGGATCACTTCGGCTTTCAATGCGAAACACGAGACAAAGTGACGCGCATCGCCGAGCAGGCACGCGCCAATGGAACATTGGTCGAGGGACCGAAGGATGTGGGCGGCAGCGTCGGTTACTTCGTGATCGTGCGCGAGCCCGGCGGGAACTTGGTTGAGTTCACGTTTGGGCAACCACTGCTTGGTCTTGGCGTCAATTGACCCGAGACAGCGTTCGTTTCACTCCCACTCAGTTTTCAATGGCGGCTTAATTTTGGCGGGCAATGATTGGTGATGTATAAGTCGGGACGATGACAACTTGGACGCGATAGCCGCCTTACCGCCACATTTACCGCCTGCCACTTACGTCCTCTTCACGCTGCGAAAGCCATTCGCGCGGCGAAACGCCGAGCCTCGCCGTGAAGACTCGTGTCAACGCTGACTGAGAGCTATAGCCCAACTCACCGGCAAGCATCTTCAATGGCACGCCTTCGCGCAGGCGCGCTTGTGCAATCGTCAATCGCCAATTGGCAACATAGTCCGCAGGAGGTTGACCAACCAGCTGTTTGAACTTCACCGCGAACGCCGTGCGCGACATGCCGCTTGCTTCGGCCAATTGCTCGACGGTCCAAGGCTCGCCCGGAGATTCATGCATCGCGGTCAGCGCCTTTGCTAGCTGGGGCGATGAAAGCCCCATCAACAAACCGCTGTTGATATTGGCCTGCGACGGGTGATCGAGGAGCCAGCGCAGCAGCTGGACCAGCACCACCTCGAACAGCCGATCCGCCAAGACGCGGTGTCCACATCGCACATGTTCCGTTTCAGCAAACAGCAAATTCAACGACGCTTGCAATCCATCGACCTCGTCCAGTCGCAGTAAGACCAGCGGCGGAAGCGCCTGCACGATGGGGTGCGACTGACCGCCCTCGAACTCGATTTCCGCACACGTGAACTCTGATCCGTCTCGCGGGGCATTATGAAAGTGGTGGGTGAAGGGGCGCGGGTAAAAAATGAGGGACGGCTCATCGAGGGTGATTCGCATGGGCACCCCTTTTGTCCCTGGATGACGGATCTCCATCGAACCACTTCTCAGCACATGCAGATAGGCTTTGTTGGATTCGCGGGCAAACACGTGCTCCCCGCACATCGGCCCCGAGAACGACATCCTAGTTCGGAGTCGAAACCGCTCCAACAGCGCTGACAGGCGATCCACGGGTTCCATCATCATTATGTACAAATAGGTATGTTTATAGAATGAAACACCACCTATTGTACATACCAAGCACTCAAAATACGGGCTCTGTCGCAGAGGAATGGCCTTTGCGAGTTTTGATAGTTTGAAGGAAAACGCATGAAAGTTAACAAACTGAGTCAGTTGGCAATGGCGGTGATGTGGGCCGTTGGTAGCAGCGTCGTGATGGCTCATGGTCACCACACCGGTGGCATCCCGACAAAGCCGAGCAAAACGGTGAAAGCTCCGTTCGATGTGATCCACACCAAGATCACCACCGAAGGGAATGTGGCCGTGTTCCACATGGCAGTTTCAGGCAAAGCGGGCGCTTCCACGCCCACCAAGTCAGGCAAGCTTGCCGGGAGTACTGTTTTTTCCTATGTCTGGCCAACGACACTTGATCCGTCAACAGTAGGCTTTGAACCGAAGGCCGGAATCCTTGCGTTTGCGGTGACTTCGCACCCGGACTTTGACGACACGCCACTATTTGATGAAAACGGTGATGGAAATCCCAACAACGATGGCAATGTTTGGCATTCACACTGGGTCGTGTTGCAACCGGACGAGGCGTGTGGCAAAGGCGCACTCAAGGTCGTAGACATTCCCAAGGATGTCAAGCCAAAGTTACCCAAGACTTGGCCCGGCCTGTCCATACTGATCGACAGCCCTGGCTGGAATCCTATTTTCAAGAAGGACTCTCTATCGGTGCGCGTTCCTTTTGACGACATTGGCGTCGTGAATGCCGCCATGTTTGACGGCGTAACTGCCGCGCTGCGTGTAAATGCAAGCGTACACAACCCACTGCTATGCGTGGTGGGTGTGTTCAAAGTGGGCTCGGGCAATCTGTCACTGCCCGGAAAAGTCAATCAATAACCTCCCTCCCTAGAACCCAACCAGAAAGGTATCTCCATGTCTTACGTCAATATCAACACCGCAACCGCCGCCCCCGCAAGTCAAGATTTACTCAAGCAGATTCATGCCGCTTTTGGCGCAACGCCCAACATGTTCAAGGCGGTCGCCAACTCACCTGCCGCTCTCAAAAGCATGTGGGGATCGTTTGGTGCGCTCGGCTCGGGCATGCTGGGTGCAAAGCTAGGTGAACAAATCGCCGTTGCCGTTGCCAACCGCAATCGCTGCGAATACTGTTTGGCAGCACACACAGTGCTGGGCCAAAACGCGGGCGTGAGCGGCCCAGTCATGGCGGCGGCGCAGGTGGGCAAATCAACCGAGCCCAAGACGCAAGCCGCACTCACCTTTGCGCTCAACATTGTTGAAAATCGTGCCGCCATCTCGCAGGCCGAGGTCGAAGCCGTTCGTGCTGCTGGGTTCAACGACGGCGAAATCGTTGAAATCATGGCGCACGTCGCGCTCAACCTGTTCACCAACTATGTCAACGTGGCGTTCAATGTGCCGGTGGACTTTCCGAAAGTTGAGCTAAAGGTAGCTTAAGTCAGTCGCGTGGCCATAGGCCACGCATCAACCAGAGAAAGATAAACATGCGAATTTCAGTTTATGACACCTATGCTCAGCGTCCCGACGGGCTGCTGATGCACTTTGATGTGTTGGTCCCATCGGATTTGAACGATCAAGCTGCGGTGCTGCGTTGCGGGCAAACTTATCTCGCCTCGAAGGGGCTCTCTCCATCGATTCTGAAATCAGAGAAATGCAATTTTTGCCATACGGAATCAGCCAACGCCGCTGTCGAACAAGAAATAGTAGCCAATAGTTTCGCGATCATTGAGATGGAAAACTGCGGTTGATTTAGAGCGAAACCATGAGCCACTATCAACCTGTGAACTGCGAGTTCCATGATGTCATTGAGGCTTGCGTCACGATGCGCAAGCGAGTAACCGTTGTGACAAAAAACGCTGATGAAACCCATCGCACCATCCACACAATCATTGCAGATGTATTTGAGCGCGATGGCGTCGAATACCTCAAGACCCACTGCGCGGAGTTCATCCGTCTTGACACGCTGATAGCCGTTGATGGTTACGAAATCCGCAACTTTGTTTGAACACCTCGATGATCCCAAACATCTCTGCCACGCCTAATTCAAAACCGAAAACACTCGTCGCATTGCGGCACCTTGCAATTGAGGACCTGGGGCTGATTGAACCGCTTCTTATCAAACGCGGTTGGCGGGTTCGCTACTGCGATATGGGCTTAGACGACCTGTCAGTCTCAGATATCCGTACCGCAGATTTACTTGTCGTGCTCGGTGGTCCTATCAGCGCTGGAGACGATGCCTCGTACCCTTTTCTGGCGGGTGAAGTGCGCCTAATCACGGAGCGTCTGACCAAGCAGTTGCCCATCCTTGGAATCTGTTTGGGCGCACAACTGATCGCTCGCGCGCTAGGGGCACCAGTACAGCCGATGAGCCACAAGGAAATCGGTTATGCACCGATCAAATTATCAGACTCAGCCCACAAATCACCACTCGCGCATATCGGCAACCAACCCGTTCTACATTGGCACGGCGACCAGTTTTCAATGCCCGATGGCGTACGCAGTCTTGCGAGCACTGCCGCATGCCCACACCAAGCGTTTATGATCGGTTCACATGCGATGGCTTGGCAGTTTCATCTGGAGGTCGATGCAAGACGTATCGAACAGTGGCTAATCGGACACTGCGGAGAACTTTCGCAAGTGGGTGCGGACCGCCAGCGGTTGCGTGAAGCCGCACATTTGCATTCGGCGCAGCTAAAAGAAATCCTTGGGCGGGTAATGCACGACTGGTTGGCGCTGAACGGGCTGGCCTGACCTTGTCGCCTAGTAGGGTGTAGCTAACGCAACGAAGATCTCAGATTGCTTCTCACTCCCACTCAATAGTCGCAGGCGGCTTCCCGGAAATATCGTAAACGACGCGATTGAAGCCACGTACTTCGTTGATGATGCGGTTCGAGACTTTGGCGAGTAGCGAGTGTGGCAGTTCAGCCCAGTGCGCTGTCATGAAATCGGTGGTCTGCACGGCGCGTAGCGCGACTACGTTTTCGTAAGTGCGGCCGTCGCCCATGACGCCTACGCTTTTTACCGGCAAGAAAACTGCGAATGCCTGCGCCGTGAGGTCATACCATGTCTTGCCGCTGGCGTCGGTGGTGTTGCGCAATTCTTCGATGAAGATGGCGTCGGCGCGGCGCAGAAGATCCGCTGCAGGGCGCGTCACTTCGCCGAGGATGCGCACGCCCAAGCCGGGGCCGGGGAATGGGTGCCGGTAGACCATTTCGCGCGGCAGGCCGAGCGCCACGCCGAGTTCGCGTACTTCGTCTTTGAAGAGTTCGCGCAACGGTTCGAGCAATTTGAGGTTAAGCGTTTCGGGCAAGCCGCCGACGTTGTGGTGGCTCTTGATCGTGTTCGCCTTCTTCGTCTTCGCGCCGGCGCTTTCGATCACGTCGGGGTAAATCGTGCCTTGTGCGAGCCATTTAGCGGCGGGCAGTTTCTTCGCTTCGGCTTGAAACACTTCGACGAATTCGCGGCCAATAATTTTTCGCTTGGCTTCGGGGTCGGTCACGCCTTTTAGGTCGCCGAGGAATTTTTCGCTAGCGTCAACTGCGATGACTTTCACGCCGAGATTGCGCGCGAACATGTCCATCACCATCACGCCTTCGTTCAAGCGAAGCAGGCCGTGATCGACGAACACGCAGGTGAGTTGCTTGCCGATCGCGCGGTGAATCAGCGCAGCGGCAACGCTTGAATCGACGCCGCCGGAGAGGCCGAGAATGACTTCGTCGGTGCCGACTTGTTCGCGAATTTTTGCCACCGCCGTCTCGATGTAGTTCGGCATCGTCCACGTCGGATTCGCGGCGCAGATGTCGAGCACGAAACGGCGGAGCATGTTGGTGCCCTGCTTCGTGTGCGTGACTTCGGGGTGAAACTGCACAGCGTAGAACTTGCGCGCTTCGTCAGCGATGCCGGCAACGGGACAGTTGTCCGTCGAGGCCATAAGCTTGAAGCCTGGCGGCATTTCGGTGACTTTGTCGCCGTGGCTCATCCAGACGTGCAACAGGCCGTGGCCTTCGGCATTTTTGGTGTCTTCGATGCCTTCGAGGAGTTTCGTGTGACCGCGAGCGCGAAGCTCTGCGTGACCGAATTCGCGGTGCTCGCTGGCCTCAACCTTGCCCCCGAGCTGCACGGTCATCGTGAACATGCCGTAGCAAATGCCGAGCACCGGGACGCCCTGCGTAAACACCGCGGCGGGGGCGCGCAGGTCGTGCGCCTCGTACGTGCTCGCGTGACTACCCGAGAGGATGATGCCTTCGGGGTTGTATTCGCGGATGAATTCGTCAGAGACGTCGTTCGGATGCAGTTCGCAGTAAACGCCCATCTCGCGGACGCGCCGTGCGATGAGCTGCGTAACCTGTGAGCCGAAATCGAGGATGAGAATGCCGCGTGCCATAGAGCAAAAAACCGTGGAATAAGGTGAAGGGATTGTGGGGGGCGTTGGGCTGAAACACGAAGGGGCCTCGCGGCCCCTTCGTTGACTGTTTTGCTATTTTTTCGCGGGAGGTTGCGCGCCACCAGCAGCCGGTGCAGCTTTCGGCGGCTCCGGCAATTTGAGGCCTTCTTTTTTCAGCGCGGCGTCGACACGCTGATCGACTTCCGTCGCCATCGTATCTGCCCATTTCATCGCCGCTTGGAAGGTTTCGCCATTGACCTTTGTTTGATTCGCGAGCATCTTCTTGCCTGTCGCGCTTTGGTAGAACTTAACGAGTTCTGCGATCTCTGGCGCTGTGAATGCGTTTTGATAGACCATCGTTACCTGTTCAATCAGACCGCCCGCTGAATCTGCCTTTGCGAGCAACGTGTCGCGCATCGCGTCGCGCGCCACCGTGAAGCCTTTGTCGGGGAATTTCGGGTCAAGCTGCTTGACACCGGGCACCCAGCTTTGCACGGTGCTGTTGGCCATTTGTTCAGGCAACGCTTTGATGTTGGTGAGTTCCAGCAAGGTTTTGATTTGCGCACGCTTGGCGGGGGTGAGTTCGTCGGCGTGAACAGCCGGGACAGCGAACGCAGCTGCGGTCAGCGCGAGGAGGAGAATTTTTTTCATTGTGTAGATTTAATCCGCGTGATAGTTGGGCGCTTCTTTCGTGATCTGCACGTCGTGGACGTGCGATTCGCGAATACCTGCACCGGTGATTTGTACGAACTCTGCGCGCTCGTGAAGTTCCGCAATCGTGCCGCAACCGCAATAGCCCATACCCGAGCGAATGCCGCCTTCGAGCTGATGCACGACGGAGCCTACCGGCCCTTTGTACGGTACGCGGCCTTCAATACCTTCGGGTACGAGCTTTTCAGCGTTGTTCTCAGCGTCTTGGAAATAACGGTCACGCGACCCCGCTTCCATCGCAGCTAGCGAACCCATGCCACGATAAGATTTGTAGGAGCGGCCCTGATAGAGAACCACTTCGCCCGGCGCTTCCTCGGTGCCTGCAAAGAGACCACCGAGCATCACGCAATCGGCGCCTGCTGCCAGCGCTTTGATAATGTCGCCCGAGTAACGAATGCCACCGTCGGCGATGATGCCTGCGCCAGAATTGTGAATAGCGTTGGCGACGAAATCAACGGCGGTGATTTGCGGGACACCAACGCCCGCCACCATGCGCGTTGTGCAAATGGAGCCTGGGCCGATGCCGACTTTCACCGCGTCAGCGCCCGCATCCACCAACGCCTTGGCCGCTTCGCCGCTTGCGATGTTGCCGCCGATGACTTGCGCATGTGGATACTTTTTCTTGACCCACGTCACGCGATCCAACACACCACGCGAATGCCCGTGCGCGGTGTCGACAACGATGAAGTCGGCACCTGCATTGAGCAGCAATTCGACGCGCTCTTCCGTGCCCTCGCCCACGCCCACTGCGGCGCCTACGCGCAGGCGACCTTGATCGTCTTTACACGCGTTGGGGTGTTCGGTGGATTTAAGAATGTCTTTGACGGTGATTAGGCCACGCAGCTCAAACGCATCGTTTACCACGAGTACGCGCTCTAGGCGGTGCTTGTGCATAAGCGCCTTAGCTTCCTCGATGCTCGCGCCTTCACGTACCGTGACGAGACGATCAGCTGGCGTCATCAACGCTGTAACCGGCTGATCGAGATTGCCCTCAAAGCGCAGGTCGCGATTGGTGATGATGCCGATCAGACGTTTGCCTTGCAGCACCGGAACACCCGAAATCTTGTTCTCAGTGGTAATAGCGACGACGTCCCGTACGGTCACGTCAGGCGTAACGGTAATCGGATCTTTCAGGAGGCCAGATTCAAAGCGCTTCACGCGCGAGACTTCACGCGCCTGATCTTTAGCCGAGAAGTTCTTGTGAATGACGCCAACGCCGCCAGCCTGCGCCATCGCGATGGCGAGCCGTGACTCGGTGACGGTGTCCATTGGCGCGGAGAGGATGGGCAAACGCAGCGACACGTTGCGCGTGAGGCGCGTGCCAAGGTCAACGTCACGGGGAAGGATTTCGGAGTAACCGGGGACGAGCAATACGTCGTCGAAGGTGAGGGCTTTGGCGCGAATGCGCATGTGAAATTCCCAAAAACCGTATTCTACTCAAGGTCCGACGGCGGTGGAACCGTATCCGCCGGACCGATGGACGGGCTAGCCCTGCTTGGGCTCTGCCGCTTTGTCCGGGATCGCGCCCTTCTTGATTTCGACCTTGACGCGCTCTTTGAGTGCGCCGAGGTAAGCGCTGGTCAAGTCGCCAGCGTTCTGTCCCGCGAGACGCTGAGCCAGTGATTTGGCTTTGTCGCCTGCCAGGGCTTCTGGTTCGACCACCTTAAGGACTTTCACGAGCGTGAATCCACCAGCGTCGTTTGCGCCGCCCACTGCAGCCTCGCCTGCGGTGAGATTCGCAGCAAAAACCGACTTAAGCAGCGCTTGGTTGACGTTCGGTGCGGGTTGCTGGCGCACCAATTTCTGCGCAGGCGCAAACGTGACGCCAGCGTCTTTTCCGGCGGCAAGTAGGGCGAGCTTCTCGGCACCCGCCTTAGCGGCGAGTTCAGTAGCAGCGCGACGCTGCAATTGAATTTGGATCTGCGCCTTGACTTCGTCTAACGGACGCACCGCCGAAGGCTTGTGCTCAAGAACCCGGGCCGATATTAAGCGGCTGTTTCCGAGGTCAATCGCTTCAGAATTTTTCTTGGCAGCAACGTTTGCTGGCGCAAACACGGTTTGAGCAAATTTTTGATTGCCCGCCGCAATCGCAAGCACTTGAGCGCGGCTCAGCCAGTCTGTTTTCTTGACTTCAAGCTTCAACTCTTCAGCAAGTTTTGTGTAGCTATCGCCGGCTTCGTACACACGGTTTTGAAATTTTTCGGCATTCTCGGCAAACAGTTTGCTCGCTTTTTGCTGCTTCAATTCACCTTCAATTTGGGCTTTCACTTCGTCAAGGGGCTTGACGCGCTCGGGCTTAACTTCCGTAAGGCGAATGATGTGAAAACCGAAATCAGACTCGATCGGGCCACGCAACTCGCCCGGCTTCATCGAGAACACGGCCTCTTCGAATGGCTTGACCATCTGCCCACGACCGAAGAAACCAAGGTCCCCGCCTTGCGCGGCAGATCCTGGATCTTTCGACTTTGCCTTGGCGATTGTCGCGAAACTATCTGCAGTCGAGCCAACCTGCTTCATTAGTGCTTCGGCCTCGGCCTTCGCGGCGTCTTTGGACGCGGCCTTAGGTTGACCTTTGTCGTCCTTCTCAACGCTGAGAAGGATGTGGCTTGCACGACGCTCCTCCGGAGCGGAAAATTCTTTAACGCGCTTTGCGTACTCTCCCTTAGTGTCGTCGGGCGACACGGTCGCAGTGCTCAGAAACGCAGCCTGATCCAACTGGAGATACTCAATCTTCACCTGTTCTGGTGCCCTAAACGAATCAGGGGATTTCTCATATTCAGCCTTGATGGCCGCGTCGTCAATTTTGGCTAGCGCCATGAAGGCGTTGACGTCCACAGTCGCGACCTGAACCTCGCGCCCCTGTTCTGTGAGCTTTTGGTAGAGGCCAACTTGCGCGACGCTCGCAAATCCGCTTCGCCCAAGTGGATCTTGCAGTGTTTGCATAGCCAAGTCGTTACGCACGTTAGAGCGGAACCCAGGCACCGTTAGGCGATTCGCCTGCAGAATTTCGGCAGCTTTCTTTTCCGAGAACTTGCCGTCTTCCTGAAAATCAGGAATGTTTGAGATGACCTTGTTAACTTCTGCGTCGCTGGCGGCGAGCTTCATGTCTTGCCCTACCACCTGAAGTAGACGTTGATTCACAACGCCATCGAGCACCTGCTGCTTAACCTCGGGGTTCTCGAACATTGCGGGATCGTAGTTTTTACCCAGCATTCGTTGCATCTGAGCCTGTTGGTTGCGCAATGCGTTTTCATAGTCTTGCGGCGTAACCGCTTGCCCGCCGACGGTTGCAACGTCCTTGTCACTGCTCATGGTTCGCACGTAGCTGTCGACGCCGAAAAACGCGAATGGCAGGGCTACGAGCGCCAGCATGAATTGAACTAGGCGCTTGTTATTGTGAACAAAATCAAACATCGAAATCTCTGTCTATCTGTTGATGCGTTGAACAGGACATCGAATCGCGGCGCGCACATCAAGGGTGACGCGATTCTCGGGCTGTAGATACAAAAAAGGCGAACTTACGTTCGCCTTTTTTATGTCATCTTTGGCGGAGTGGACGGGACTCGAACCCGCGACCCCCGGCGTGACAGGCCGGTATTCTAACCAACTGAACTACCACTCCACAGTAATCAAAACATTATAGCTGTTTTGGTGGGTGCTGAGGGGCTCGAACCCCCGACATTCGCCTTGTAAGGGCGACGCTCTACCAACTGAGCTAAGCACCCGTTCTCGTGAATCGTTACGACTTTCGAGACTGGGTTCGCTGAGGCGTTGCTATTTCTAACAATCACACCAGCGAAGCCAGCTAGTTTATCGCATCTTTCAATGCTTTGCCAGCGCGGAACTTTGGAACCTTAGCGGCTTTGATTTTGATCGCAGCGCCGGTGCGCGGATTACGACCTGTGCGAGCTGTGCGCTTGCCAACGTAAAAGCTACCGAAACCCACGAGCGTGACAACGTCACCCTTCTTCAACGCCAACGAGATCGCCTTGATTGCGCCGTCGAGAGCACGCGTTGCGGCGGCCTTCGAAACGTCTGCGCTTTTGGCGATGCTCTCGATCAGTTCTGCCTTATTCATATTTTTTTGTCCCCTTTCACCAATGGTTTGGACTTCAACAATTTTTCACTTCGTTCGTGCTCAGGAGCGCAAACAAAGCAAGGTTGGAAAACGTAGGGCGCGAGTCTACTACGAAATCGCGCCGCTATCGCCAAGAACGGCGGTATCAATGCTTAACAACGGCATCTGCTACAGAAGTCGCGTCTTTAGCTGCAACAGCTTGCTGCGTCGTATCGTCTGGCAATGGTGTGGGCGCATGCTCCAATGCGAGCGCCAATACTTCATCAATCCATTTCACAGGTCGAATTTCAAGAACATTCTTAACGTTATCCGGAATCTCGGCGAGGTCTTTGACATTCTGTTCTGGTATCAATACTGTGGTCAATCCGCCGCGTTGCGCAGCAAGAAGTTTCTCTTTTAAGCCGCCAATTGGCAGCACTTCGCCACGCAACGTAATTTCACCCGTCATCCCCACCGTAGCGCGCACCGGAATACCGGTGAGCGTTGACACGATAGCCGTCGCTATGGCGATGCCTGCGCTCGGGCCATCTTTTGGCACGGCACCTTCTGGGAAATGTAAGTGCAGGTCGTTTTTTTCATAAAAATCGGGCTTTATGCCAAGTTTTTTCGCACGCGCACGAACCACTGACACCGCCGCTGCAACCGATTCCTGCATGACGTCGCCAAGCTTGCCCGTGTGACGCACACCGCCCTTACCAGGTAGTGCCACGGCCTCGACCGTCAGCAAGTCACCGCCCACCTCGGTCCAAGCTAGGCCATTGACCTGCCCCACTTGGTTGACGCTTTCGGCGATGCCGAATGTGTACTTACGAACGCCAAGATAATCTGCAAGATTCTCGGCAGAAATCACCGCCTTCGTTTTGTCTTTCTGCGTCAGGATTTTTTTAATTGTTTTGCGGCAAAGTTTGGAAATCTCGCGCTCTAGACCACGAACGCCCGCCTCACGCGTGTAGTAACGCACGATGTCGCGAATCGCGTCTTCGCGGACATCGATTTCACCAGCTTTGACGCCGTTGTTCGTGATCTGCTTCGGCAACAAATATTTCTGCGCAATATTTACCTTTTCGTCTTCCGTGTAACCGGAAAGTCGAATAATTTCCATGCGATCGAGAAGCGGTGCTGGTAAGTTGTAGCTGTTTGCTGTCGCCACAAACATCACGTCCGACAAATCAAAATCAACTTCAACGTAGTGATCGGCAAACGTGTGATTTTGCTCGGGGTCTAACACTTCAAGCAAAGCTGAAGCCGGATCGCCACGGAAGTCCTGCCCCATTTTGTCGATTTCGTCGAGCAGGAATAATGGGTTACGCACACCCACCTTGGAAAGGTTGGTCAGCACCTTTCCTGGCAACGAACCAATGTACGTGCGACGATGTCCTCGAATTTCAGATTCGTCGCGCACACCGCCCAACGACATGCGTACGAACTTACGATTGGTGGCTCGGGCGATCGATTGACCCAATGAGGTCTTGCCCACGCCTGGAGGCCCTACGAGGCACAGGATGGGTGCTTTGACCTTGTCTACTCGCTGATGCACGGCAAGGTATTCAGTGATGCGTTCTTTCACTTTTTCGAGGCCGTAATGATCCGCTTCAAGCACTTCGATCGCTTTGCTCAGATCTTTAGATACTTTGCTTTTCTTTTTCCACGGCAAACCTGAGAGCACGTCGAGATAGTTGCGCACAACCGTAGCCTCGGCAGACATCGGCGACATCATCTTGAGTTTTTTGAGCTCAGCTTCTGCCTTTTCAAGTGCTTCTTTACTCATGCCAGCTGCTTTTATTTTCTTTTGCAGCTCGTCGATCTCAGCCTGATCTTCACCGTCGCCCAACTCTTTTTGAATGGCTTTCACTTGCTCATTCAGGTAGTACTCGCGCTGGCTCTTTTCCATCTGACGTTTGACGCGACCACGTATCCGTTTCTCGACTTGCAGGATATCGATCTCAGCCTCGATCAACCCCATAAGGTGTTCGATGCGTTTGGCGACTGAAGGGA
Source organism: Casimicrobium sp. (assembly GCA_040079845.1). Taxonomy (GTDB): domain Bacteria; phylum Pseudomonadota; class Gammaproteobacteria; order Burkholderiales; family Casimicrobiaceae; genus Casimicrobium. The sequence continues at coordinate 130,431 of JBEBJR010000009.1, forward strand.
CCTCAAGCACTTCTTGCTTTTGTTCAAGCTTAAGCGGCAGATGCGCCGCGATGGAGTCAGCTAGGCGTCCGCCATCGTCGATGCCAGCCATCGAAGCAAGAATTTCCGCAGGTATTTTTTTGTTCAGTTTTACAAACTGATCAAAGTTGGCGAGCAGCGCGCGACGTAACGCTTCCACTTCGGCCGCTCCATCTTCGCTCGACGCAATCGGATGCGCTTCACCTGAGAAAAATTCACCGTTATTAGTCAGCGCTGTGAGCAACGCACGATGCAAACCCTCAACAAGCACTTTGACAGTGCCGTCGGGCAACTTGAGCATTTGCAGCACGGTAGCCACACAACCTGTGTCGTAAAGGTCTTCCGGCGTTGGATCGTCTTTTGCTGCGGACTTTTGAGCGACCAACAAAATGTGCTTTCCGCTCTCCATCGCAACCTCGAGGGCTTTGATGGATTTTGGACGCCCAACGAAAAGGGGAATCACCATGTGTGGAAATACGACAACGTCTCGTAGCGGCAACAGCGGGTACGTCAACGTCTCGTTAATGTCGTTTGTGTCGTCGTCAGGGAGGTTCGTATCAGACATTGCGAACTTTCATATCTTCGCGCGAACCACGCAGTTACAAAATTTGCAGATCAGGCAACTTTGCTCGGTTCGCTGTAAATCAATAAGGGGCGGGCGTCGTTTTCTACCGTGGTTTCGTCTATCACGACGCGTTGCAAATTATTTAACGACGGTAGGTCATACATGATGTCGAGTAGCAGAGATTCAACTATCGAGCGCAGGCCGCGTGCACCGGTACGTCGTTTGATCGCACGCCGAGCAATCGCCGCGAGCGCACTCTCGCGCACTTCAAGCTCAACGTTTTCGAGGCGGAACATTTTTTGATATTGCTTGATCAACGCGTTTTTAGGACGCACCAAAATTTCAATCAAGGCCGCTTCATTCAACTCATCAAGCGTTGCAACCACCGGCAGGCGGCCTACCAGCTCAGGTATCAGACCGAAGCGAATCAAGTCGTCGGGCTCGGTATCGCGCAGGAGAGCGCTTATCGTGCTGCGGTCATCAGGCGACACGACCTCAGCGCCAAAACCGATGCCCGTTTTCGCGGATCGCTGTCGAATGATTCGATCTAGCCCCTCGAAGGCTCCGCCGACAATAAACAAGATATTGGCGGTATTAACAGTTACAAATTCCTGATTAGGGTGTTTGCGCCCGCCTTGTGGCGGCACGGATGCGTTGGTACCTTCGATGAGTTTGAGCAGCGCTTGCTGTACGCCCTCGCCCGAGACATCACGCGTAATCGACGGGTTTTCGCCTTTTCGCGAAATCTTGTCAATTTCGTCGATGTAAACGATACCGCGTTGAGCGCGCTCTACATCGTAATCACAAGTTTGAAGCAACTTCTGGATGATGTTTTCGACGTCCTCACCAACGTATCCTGCTTCAGTCAAGGTAGTAGCATCAGCGATGACAAAAGGTACGTCGAGCAACCGCGCCAGCGTTTGCGCTAGCAGCGTCTTCCCGGAGCCTGTTGGACCCACGACGAGAATGTTGCTCTTCGCCAACTCAACATCGTTGTCCTTGAGATTCGCGTCGATACGCTTGAAGTGGTTGTAAACCGCAACAGCGAGAATCTTTTTCGCGTGTTCTTGACCAATTACGTACTGGTCAAGTTTCTCTCGAATCTCGTGCGGTGTTGGCAGCCGTTTGACACCAGAGCGGTCACTGATGTCTGCCTGTACCTCTTCTTTGATGATGTCATTACAAAGATCAATGCATTCGTCGCAAATGAACACCGACGGGCCCGCAATTAGCTTGCGTACCTCATGCTGGCTTTTGCCGCAAAACGAACAGTAGAGGAGCTTATCGCTCGATGACTTTTCGGCCATAAAACTTTGGGATCCAATGTGACCTGCATGTGTTCGATGCAGTGTAGCGCTTTGCAGCGCTTACCGCAGACTGGCATGCGCTTCGGCCAAAAAAATTAGAAATTCATGCTCGAATGTTGCGAGTGTGTCGCCATACTCGCGCAGACCCGATGCCTATGCGGCGGGCGTAGGCTCAGCGCGCGTTGAAAGCACGCGATCAACCATGCCAAACGACAGCGCCTCTTCAGCAGTCATGAAATTATCGCGATCAGACGCTGGTTCGACCTCAGACAGAGGGCGGCCCGTGAAATCCGACATATGCTTGTTGTAGCGCTGCTTTAGGCGAACGATATAACTGGCGTGGCGTTCAATGTCCGACACCTGCCCAGAAAACCCGCCTGATGGCTGGTGAATCATTACTGTCGAATTGGGCAATGCGAAGCGCTTGCCTTTGGTGCCAGCAGCCAGTAAAAACGCGCCCATTGAGGCCGCCATGCCGATACACATTGTGCTGACATCGGGCTTGATGAAACGCATTGTGTCGAAAATCGCCATGCCAGCAGACACCGATCCTCCGGGAGAATTGATGTAAAAGCTGATGTCCTTCTCGGGGTTTTCCGATTCAAGAAACAGAAGCTGGGCAACGATTAGGTTCGCCGTCTCGTCTGTCACTGGACCTACGAGAAAAATGATCCGCTCTTTGAGTAGTCGCGAGTAAATGTCAAACGCTCGCTCACCGCGTCCGCTTTGCTCTATCACCATCGGGACAAGTCCAAGACCTTGTGCACCGCCTGCATACGGACTGGTGTGAATGGAGGACGATGCGAAAGGAGAAGTCCACTGAGTCATGATCGGTCTTCCTGATCTTTCTGGAAAGTTGCAGCCAGAAAGCCCGGCTACGCTACATGTAATTATGGAGGCAAGCTCGCCACTTTCAATGACGAACATGAGCCTACAAAATTATGCTGCTTGCTGCCCGATCAACTCGGAAAATGGCACCGCTTTATCAGAAACCTTAGCCGCCTTGAGTACGTAGTCAACCACGTTTTGCTCAAGCGCGATCGCCTCAAACTCAGACAAGCGATTTTGATCTTGGTAATACCAAGCCACAACTTGATCGGGCTTTTCGTAGCTCTGCGCCTGTTCGTTGAGCAGCGCACGCACTTGCTGCGGGGTCGCTTGTAGGTCATGTGCACGAACGAGCTCACCAACGATTAAGCCCATCGCCACGCGCTCTGTTGCCCCTGGCTCAAACGTTGACGGCGACATGACCGCAGCGTCACCCGTCGCGCCGCGCGATTTCATTTCGTCAGAAGCCGATTGCGCCATGCGCTCAGCCTCAGCAGCAACAAGTGCTTTCGGAATTTCTAGCGTCGCCTGCTTTCTTAAGCCTGCAAACACTTGATCGCGAACGCTTTGAAAAACACGGCGCTTACGCTCAAGCTCCAAATTACCGCGAACTTCAGTTTGCAAAGCCTCTACGCTGCCACCAGAAATACCAAAAGCTTTGGCAAATTCCGCATCAACTTCGGGAAGAATCGGCTTAGCAACATCTTTGGCGGTCAGAGTGAAATGAGCGGTTTTTCCGGCAACGTCTTTGCCGAAGTAATCCGCCGGGAAAGTCAAATCAAACTTATTGGATTCGCCTTTTTTCAAACCACGCGCCGCAGCTTCAAATTCTGGCAGCATGCGGCGCTCGCCGAGCACCATACCAAAGTCTTTCGCGGAACCACCGTCGAACGCAACGCCATCAATTTCGCCGACGAAATCGACGATCAGGCGATCGCCTTCTTCGCTCGCACCATCTTTTGATTCAAAGCGAACGCGTTGCTTGCGGAGCGTCTCAACCGTGCGTGCGACATCTTCGTCTTTCACCTCAACAACTGGGCGCTCGATCGACAGCGCACCCAGGTCAGCAAACGCAATTTCGGGGAAAACTTCAAAAGTAGCGGTAAATTCAAAATTTTCGGTATTCGCGGCATCGGCCTTGGGTTCGATACGAGGGTAGCCCGCTACGCGCAGCTTATTCACCTCAACTACCGACCCGAAGCTCTTGTTGACCTCATCCGACAGCACTTCAGAGCGCACTTGTGGCCCGTATGTTGAAGCCACCATTTTCACTGGCACTTTGCCTGGGCGGAAGCCTGGCATTTTTACGGTGCGTGCAAGACGCTTAATGCGGGTTTCGGTTTCCGATGCGATGGCAGCCACCGGAATGCTCATCGTGAAGCGGCGCTCAAGCGCACTAAGTTGCTCGATCTGCGTGGACATGTCTTTCTTTCCATCGGAACGCCAAATGTACGTTCACTCAAAGTTAGCTAACAAAGCACATAGCAATGCCCAACGCTGCCTGACTTTATTGCGGCAGCGCCCTTGCGATCACTTGTTCAATGTCACTCGGGGAGGGCATGCTAAAGATGACCTGGTGCGAATGGAGGGACTCGAACCCACACACCTTGCGGCGCTGGAACCTAAATCCAGTGCGTCTACCAATTCCGCCACATTCGCGTAACCCACTATTATAGCGACCTCGTCTTTGCCAAGCGCGACCACCTGATGGCTGTTGACCAGCACTACGAAAATTTCCCGGTCGCATCGTTTTTGATTCCGCCGCGCATGCGCCCGTTTGTGGCGGCCATCTATCGATTTGCTCGTCACGCCGACGACATTGCAGACGAAGGCGATGCGTCACCCGAGCAGCGCGTCAAAGCGCTCGACGCCATAGACCATGATGTGCGATTACTCTTTAAAGGTGAGCGCCCACTTGCGCCGACAGTCTTGGGTTTAGTTGAGTTACGCGATGCAAAATTGCCCGGCGTCAGCGCGAATTTATTTCACGCCTTGCTCAGCGCATTTCGTCAAGATACGCACACTCACACTTACGAATCTTTCGACCAGTTGCTTGATTACTGTTCGCGCTCTGCCAACCCAGTCGGTCGCCTGATGCTAGCGTTGGTTGGCATACAGCAACCGGAGGCGCTGCGCCAGAGCGACGCGATATGCAGCGCGTTGCAACTTATCAATTTTTGGCAAGACGCAGGCTTAGATGCCGGTCGCGGACGAATTTACGTGCCGCTAGCGGATTTCAAGTCTTTCGGCGTATCGATTGATCGCTTTCCGACGAATCCAGAACACCAAGCGCTGATGCAATTTCAGTGCGAGCGAGCGGCAGCATTGATGCGTTCAGGGGCGGGTCTGTTGAATCACTTGTCGGGTCGGTTCTGTCTAGAAATTGCGTTCACCGTGGCGGGGGGGCTGCGCATTCTCGAAAAAATTTCCGCGAATCGCTTTGACGTGCGACTTCGTCCCACGCTGTGCTGGTACGATTTGCCTCGACTCATCTATCTCGCCGCTCGCGCTTGGCTTGACGCGCGACGGCCAAAGCCATGACCCCAGACGAATATTGCCAGAACACCGCCGCTCAGTCGGGGTCAAGCTTTTATTATGCATTTCGATTCTTGCCCGAGACACAGCGACGCGCCATTACCGCTTTCTATGCGTTCTGCCGCGAAGTCGACAACGTGGTCGACGAGGTGACTGATCCAAACGTGGCGCGTGTCAAACTTTCGTACTGGCGAAAAGAGGTCGAAAGTTTGTATTCTGGTGCAGCGCAGCATCCGGTTATGCAAGCTCTAGCGCCTCATATTCGGCCTATGCGATTGCCGCAAAGTGCATTGCAGACCGTTATTGACGGCATGCAACAAGACCTTGAGAAAACGCGCTACCTAAGCGTCGAAGAATTAACGGCGTACTGCTACAAAGTCGCCGGAGTTGTCGGAGAAGTGAGCGCACGAATTTTCGGCATGCGTTCTCCCGAGAATCCGGCAACATTGGCTTACGCCCGCTCGATGGGTGAAGCATTGCAACTCACCAACATTATCCGCGATGTGGGGGAGGACGCGCGACGCGGCCGTATTTACTTACCGCAAGAGGACCTACGAACGTTTGGAGTGTCGGCGAGCGCGCTGCTACGCTGCGATGTCGTCGGTAGTGGAGATTTTCAAGGGCTGATGAAGCAGCAGTACGTGCGCGCTGTCATCGCCTATGACCGCGCTCAACAAGAACTTCCTTCGGAAGATCGACGTGCGCAGCGAGCGGGGCTTGCGATGGGTGCAATTTATCGCGCTCTGCTCGAGGAAATCCGGAGCGATGGTTTCCGAGTACTGGAACATCGAGTGGCGCTCACGCCAATTCGCAAGCTTTGGTTGGCTTGGAAGACAATGGCCTTCGCATGAAATCAATCGCAGTGGTGGGTGCAGGCTGGGCTGGCGCTGCTGCGGCGTTAACGCTCGCGCGCGGGGGTGCGAAGGTGAGCGTGTTTGAGTCGGCAAGAGTCGCGGGGGGGCGCGCACGGCGAGTATTACGAGACGGCCGAACAGTGGATAACGGTCAGCACCTGTTGCTCGGAGCCTACGAACGGACAACCGCCTTGATTCGCAGCGTGCACAGCGAGTCTGCCGCGCCATTCCTAGCGCTACCCTTAACGCTCCAGTCGGCACCAAAAACTGTTCCCGCCCTACACCTTCAAACACCGAAAGTGAGGGAGCCGTGGAATTTGCTGATGGGGTTGCTCGCGGCCAATGGGCTCCATGCAACGGAAAAAATTGCCGCCATCGCATGGGCCATCCAAACCTTGCATGGCAAACGAATTGATCCGACGAAGACAGTCGCGGCACTTGTTGATGACCAACCGATTATTGCTCGCCGCCTGCTTTGGGAGCCGTTATGCGTCGCGGCCCTCAATACGCCGCCGGAAAACGCGTCTGCCGAAGTTTTTGTTGAGGTACTTCGGTGGACATTCTCCGGCGAACAAAATGCGAGCCAATTGCTTATTCCTGCATCCGATTTGACTGCAATCCTCCCTGAACCGGCGCTCGCCGAGGTTGAAGCGCGGGGTGGGCACATTTTTCTGGGGAAATCGGCGACCCTAGTCACGAATACAGATATCGGCGTCTGCATCGCATTCAGTAATAGCAGCGAAAATTTCGATGCCGCGATTCTTGCTGTGGCACCGCAACATGTATCGCGCATTTTGTCGCGCGAGCATGCGGCAGAGCACGTTGCGCGCTCGCTTGACACCATAAGCTTCGAGCCCATTACAACGCTCTACTTTGAGTTCCCCCACGTGCACCCATCACCGGACCAAGGCTCGCCGATGCTTATGCTTGACGGAGATCCCGGTCAATGGATATTTTGGTCCCGGCTCCACGACGGAAGGTGGCGCGCTGCTGTAATAATCAGCGCCCATCAACGTAGCGGCGACAAAGACTCATTGGTCGCGAGCGCCCTCAAGCAATTGGCACACAACTATCAGCTTCCCGTGCCCGTTTGGCACTTTGTGATTACCGAGAAGCAGGCCACCTACGCTTGTACTCCCCCTCAAACCACTTTGCTAAAGACTCTTCCCTCGCGTATCGGTCGGATACATTTTGCTGGTGATTGGTGCTACCCCAAGTTGCCTGCCACAATTGAGGCGGCGGTAATTTCGGGCGAGTTTGCGGCACACGCCGCAATGGAGGATTCACGCGATGGTCGATGAGCGTTTGAACGTCTTCACTTATGGATCATTGATGTATCCGCAAGTCTGGAGTCGCGTGGTTTCTGGTGCCTACCGATCATCGTTGGCGACGATTCACGGCTTTCGCAGGCTCTGCATTCGCGATGAAACCTACCCAGTCCTTGTGGTAGCGAACGATGCATCGCCAATCTGCGGCCGAATTTACTACGACGTCTCTGCACAGGACGTTTGCAGCCTAGACGCATTTGAAACTACGGCCTACGCACGGGTAACAGTGGCGGTCACCCAGCATGCGGATCCAAGGCCGCTTACCGCGCAAGCATATCTCGGCCTGCATGTCAGTCGGCTAACAGAAATCGACTGGGATCCGGAAAGCTTTGAACAATTCGGTTTGGAGCCGTTCTTGGCTGGGTACGCTCAGGCGCACTGCCCCACGGCTCGAACCTAAAGTCGCCCGCTGAGTTGTTGTTGCTCCCCGTTACTCGAACGGCACGATAATTGAAACTCGGCGATTTTTGGCGCGCCCTTCCGGCGAGTCGTTGCCAGCTAACGGACGATCAAAGCCGAAACCGCGGCGCTCCAGGTTTGCATCCAGAAATCCATTGGACGCGATAAATAGCGCGACCGCGCTCGCTCGACGCGACGACAGATTGCGATTAAAGTCAGCGCCTCCGACGTTGTCGGTATGCCCAAATAGGCGCAGTTTCTTGATCTCAAGTGCGATCAGATCTACCGCCAATTTGCGAAGCACTTCCTTGGCACCTTCGTTGAGCACGTCACTGCCGGACTCGAATAGCAGCGGCCCAGGCAAATTCAAGACGTAACCTTCGTCAGTCTTTTCAAAGCCAAGCGCGGCCAACTTCTCTGCGCGTGGCGGAGTTGTTGGTTTGGCTGGCGCGGGTGGTGGCGGTGGCGGTGCGCCGGCACAGGCAACGAGTGCTGAAGCAATCACAGCCAACAAAAGCCAACGGCAGGTGGTTGGTACAAATGAGCGTAGATTCATAGGTGCGTCTTTCCAACTTGCGACTTACGCCCGGTAGCGGGCATCGCGATTACGTTTGTAGTGGCCAATCTTCGTGCCGATGCCGCGCGAGGCAACGCGGTTGCAGACACAACGCGAATAGCCTCGTCCTTTGGGAAGGCCTTTGCACGGTACATCGCCATATCTGCTGCGTGAACGAGTCCACGAACGTCCTCGCCATGATCGGGGTAAACCGACACGCCAATGCTGGCACGAACTGGGTACGCCCAATCATCCTCAGGTAGTGCAATCCCTAACCAGACGGCGAGCCGCTCCCCTAGTTTGACTGCCTCGACCGGGGTGGTGACTCCGGACGACACGACCACGAACTCGTCGCCAGCTAGTCGTGCCAAAAAATCGCCGGCTCGAAGCGCTCGTCGAATGCGCGCTGCGGTTGCCCGCAAGGCAGCATCGCCTTTAGCGTGACCATGTTGATCGTTGATCTTTTTGAGATCGTCAAGATCAATGAATAAAACGGCTAACGGGCTGCCTTGCGCGTTGGCCTTTTCGATCAATGCCGCCAATGTCGTCTCAAACATTGGTCGATTCGGTAACCCGGTAAGCGCATCGGAAAACGCCATAGATTCCAAATGGGCGTTAGATACTTTTAGTTCGTACTGTTTGCGTTTAAGTTCGCGATTTTGTTCGGCGACTTGCGCAATGAGCGATTCAAAACTCGTGGTTAGCTGATTCACTTCAAGCCCACCACCGCGTGGGGCCGGCACAGCCAGATTGTGCGAGGCGCTCACCTCTTCAACCCAAGCATTTAGCTCAGCGACAGGACGCAGCAGCGCGCGACTAAGGGCCTGCGCGACCAACACGCCAGCGAGTATCGTCACGGCGAGCACCACGCCGAGCACGCCCAGTGCGCGCCACAGCGCTGAGCGAAGAGCTTTCTGGTTGGGATTCACAACCAACGTGGCAACCGGCTTGGTGATGGAATCGTTTTGATCGTCACGAAGGGCGTGCTGAACAGATTTTGCGTCGAACACACCCTCGTTCCAGCCGATTAAACCAACGATCTCGGATGGGAAACGCAACTCACCGGGCGCGACGAGTTCAGCCACGAGCTGCCCGTTTCGGTTGTACACAGCGGCGGAGTCATGACCGGGGCCGGAATCAAAGACTCTCAGTGAGTCGGCGATCACGTCATAACCGCCGAAACGAACCGCTGCCGTGATGGTGCTCGATGCGACGTTCGCTTGCGTTAGCGCCGTGATGCGGCTTTGATCAACCTGCCCCTTCAAAAACAGCAATGCCAACGAAATGCCGGCGAATGCGAGCATGACCACCAATGTTGCAACCGTAGCCAACATCGCGCGACGCGTGAGGGAATAGCTAGAGTAGGCGCTACGAATGCTCATCGCGTCTCCCCGCTTCCAGGAGACGCTGTTCGTGGTTTTTGGCTGAGACGCAGCGCAGCAGCTGCAATATTAATTTTGGAGCGTTGTAACGATTCCAGATTTATTTCAAATCGCCAGTCAGTGCCCACGCGGTATGCACCAACGATGCCACCATCCGCGGTGAAGTCCGCATAGTTGCTAATCGAAAGAATCGGCAAGTCGTGTGTCGCCGCGAGCCACTCGCGGGGCGCAGGCCGAACATCGGCATTGAGCCACAAGACATTGCAGCCCGCCACCTGCGAGACGTTGTTGACCGCACGCCAAACCACCGACAAACCCTTCACAGCCGCCGGCACATCGGTGGCCAGCCCCCCGGTGTGCGATGCACCACCGTGCGCGTGGCAAATGGTCAAGACTTTGCGGCTAGGGTCAGTGGGCCACGCAGCGTAACGCGCGACGTTGAGAATGAAATCTGACAGGTCTCCTGCGGCAGAAACGTTCGGCGTGGGCGCAGCGGACGCCACAGCCATTCCAAGAAAGCAAAGCCCGAACGCAGCCAATCTGCTCACGCTTCGGCACATCCCCGAAAATGCCAATGGCGGCCCGAGGGCCGCCATTGCTTGCGCCGGCTGCCGCAGAGCGGCGCGCACGACGCTAGGGAGCGTCTGGCGCTGCTTTAGGTGCAGCGGCCGTAGCTGTTTCTGCATCAGTTTTGCCTTCGACAACGTCTGCGGCAACCACCGCAGCGCCTGGCGTGGAGTCACCGCCGGAGCTGCCCGGTGTGTTGTACGTTTTGATTGATCGTACCGGACGCCCTGCCATGATGTCGGCGATCTGGTCGGCGTCAATGGTTTCAAACTCCATCAGCGCTGCCGTCATCGCTTCTACCTTGTCCGCATTGTCTTGAAGGATTTGGGTTGATACCGCGTATTGCTCGTCAATAATGCGGCGAATCTCTTTGTCGACTGTTTGCATCGTCGTGTCAGACATCGTGCGAGTCTGCGTCACGCTACGGCCTAGAAAAACTTCGCCTTCGTTGTCGGCGTAGACCATCGGTCCAAGCAAGTCGCTCATACCGTAACGCGTCACCATATCGCGTGCAATTTTCGTTGCGCGCTCGAAGTCATTCGACGCGCCCGTAGATATGTTTTTCACAAACAAGTCTTCGGCGATTCGACCACCAAACAACACCGAAATTTCGGTCAGCATTTGATCTTTATAGAGCGAAATGCGATCGCGCTCGGGCAACTGCCAAGTCACACCCAGTGCGCGGCCGCGCGGGATGATCGTCACTTTGTGCACCGGATCAGCTTTCGGCAAAATTGTGGCCACGATCGCATGCCCCGACTCGTGGTAAGCCGTGGCGCGCTTCTCGTCTTCGGAGAGCACCATCGACTTGCGCTCTGCACCCATGTAAATCTTGTCTTTTGCGCGCTCAAAGTCCTCCATATCGACGAGGCGCTTGTTGCCGCGCGCGGCGAACAATGCGGCTTCGTTTACAAGGTTTGCAATGTCCGCACCGGAAAATCCGGGGCAGCCACGCGCAATGACCTGCGCCTTCACGTCAGCCGCAATCGGCACCTTGCGCATATGTACTTGCAGAATCTGCTCGCGGCCACGAATGTCGGGCAACGGCACGACCACCTGACGGTCGAAACGGCCCGGACGCATCAGCGCTGGGTCAAGAACGTCGGGACGGTTGGTTGCGGCGATGACGATCACACCTTGCGAGCCTTCAAACCCGTCCATTTCGACAAGCATTTGATTCAACGTTTGCTCGCGCTCGTCGTTACCGCCACCAAGGCCTGCGCCGCGCTGCCGACCCACGGCATCAATCTCGTCAATAAAAATGATGCATGGCGCGTTTTTCTTGGCCTGCTCGAACATGTCGCGAACACGCGACGCGCCGACGCCGACAAACATCTCGACGAAATCCGAACCGGAAATCGAGAAGAACGGCACTTTCGCTTCGCCTGCGATGGCCTTGGCAAGAAGCGTCTTGCCGGTGCCCGGCGAGCCGACAAGCAATACGCCGCGAGGGATACGCCCGCCGAGTTTTTGGAATTTGCTAGGGTCTTTCAGGAAATCAACGATTTCGGTGACTTCCTCTTTGGCTTCGTCACACCCCGCAACGTCCGCAAACGTCGTAGTGTTGTTCGTTTCATCGAGCAGACGTGCTTTGCTCTTGCCGAAGCTGAACGCGCCGCCTTTGCCGCCGCCTTGCATCTGGCGCATCATGAACACCCAAGCACCAATGAGCAACAAGATTGGGCCAAACGAAAAGAGAACGTTCGACAGCAATGATGGGCCCTCTTCCGCCTTGCCCGAGAACTTCACGTTGTTCTTGAGCATGTCGTTGATCAAATCTTTGTCATAGCCGCCTGGCACATAGGTTGTACGCTTGGTCTCGCCCGTGCGATAGATGACGTTGCGTCCTTCAATCACAGCCTCAGTGATTTTGCCGCCGCGCAAGTCTTCGATAAAGGCTGAGTAAGGCACGTCGTCGCTCTTGCGGCTTGACTTGTCAAACTGTTGCACGACGGTCAGCACCACGAGGCCGATGACGACCCAGATGCCGATATTTTTGAGCATGTTGTTCACGCAGAGAACTCCAGTCGCTTCGAATTCCCGCAACAGGCGAGTCCGCGAAGCCACACTTCAATACGATTTTAAGGGCGATTGCGGTTTTTCAAGCCCTCGCGCGCGAATGCGCGGCAAACACACCGAACTTGTCGCCAAATGTAGACAATCGCGCACTAGCGCTAGCTCGCTGCGCAGATACCCTGAATCGGCGAATCCGCGCGCGGCCAGCGTCAGCGTGCGCTATTTCGCCCGCAACCGCTTCACTTCTTCGTCGGTCGGCATCACATCCTTGCCGTCCACGTAGCGCCAGCCTGTCATCATGCCTTTGCCGTCTTTTTGCGTGAGACGGCCGACATACGCGCCCATCGTGGATTGGTTGTCCTGCGCGCGCCACGTAATCTTGCCGAACGGGCTATCCACCACCAAATTCTTCATCGCGGCTTGCATTTTCGCGGTGTCGGTCGAGCCCGATTTCTTGAGCATTGCCGCGATGGATTTCATTGTCGAATAGCCGACGACCGAGCCCAAACGTGGCGTGTCTTTGTACTTCGCCACATAGGCATCGCGAAAGGCTTTGTTGTCCGGCGTATTGACCTGATCCCACGGGTAACCTGTCACCCACCAGCCTTCAGGCGTTTCTTCCTTGAGCGTGTCGAGATATTCCGGCTCGCCCGAAAGCAAGCTCACCACAGGACGCCCCTTAAACAAACCACGCGTATTGCCTTCACGCACAAACTTTTGAAGATCCGCACCAAACGTCACGTTAAAGATCGCGTCCACTTTCGCATCGAGCAACGCTTGCGTCACCGAACCGGCATCAATCTTGCCAAGGGGTGCCGCTTGCTCAATGAACTCAACGCCGCCGGCCGGTTGCGCTGCGATCAGGAGCTTCTTAAATGACTGTGCGGCGGACTGGCCGTATTCGTAATTTGGGTAAACGATGCCCCAACGCTTCTTATTCAGCTTGGCCGCTTCAGGCACCAGCATGGTGGTCTGCATGTACGTCGATGCGCGCAGGCGATATGTGTACGCGTTGCCGTTGCCCCATGTCACTTTATCCGACAGCGGTTCGCTGGCGATGAACATCACTTTACGTTGCTTCGCGAAATCGCCTACAGCGAGGCCAACGTTGGACAAAAACGTACCAGAAATCAGCGCCACTCTTTCGCGTGAGACCAATTCTTCAGCGGCACGCACAGCGTCGCCTGGCGTTGCATTGTCGTCGCGAAAAATCGTTTCCAGCTTTTTGCCGTTAACGCCGCCTGCCTTGTTGATTTCGTCTTGGGCCAGCTCCCAGCCTTTTTTATAGGGCTCCAGAAAAGCGGGCTGCGCTTTGTAGCTATTGATTTCGCCGATTTTGATCGTCGATTGCGCGAAAACTGCGCTCGTGGATACGACAGCGAGCGTGACGGCAAGGAGGGAGCGTTTCATCTTTTTTCCTGTAAGTATCAAAGCGGCCCGAGCTTGGGTCGGGTCGTTAACGCCGCGTACGCCTGTTGGTTTACAGGATTCGCGTTGCGGCGGCGCAATGTATCGCATTCGCCTAAATTGCGCGAGAATCACTCATCCACATCATCTATAGGAGCGCACCATGTCCATCGCCCTCAAAATTCTCAAATATTTGGTCGGATTAGTCATCCTTTTTCTGGCCGTGGGCTTTCTCTTGCCCGCGACGTATTCCGCACAACGCAGCGTGAGCATCAGCGCGCCCGTCGACAAGGTTTTTCCGCTCGTGGCGAACCAAAAAGAATGGAAGCGTTGGAGCGTCTGGAATCAACGCGACCCCAACATGCAGCTCACCTACGCAGGCCCGGAAGCGGCCGCGGGCTCGAAGTGGACGTGGAAAAGCAAGTCCGAAGGCAACGGCGGCATGGAATGGTCGGCGGTTGAAACCAACAAGCGCATCGGCTACATCCTTACGATGGAAGATATGACTCCGGCGACCGGCGACTTGACGTTTACGCCCGAGGGCAACGGTACCAAAGTGGTGTGGAGCATCAACGGCAACGGCGGCATGAACCCAATCTTTCGCTGGTTCGGATTGTTCATGGACAAATTGATCGGCCCGGACTTTGAGGCAGGCCTGAAAAATCTCAAAAAAATAGCGGAGGCCGCATGAGCGCAGTCGAGCTAGCCGTAGACGAGAAAAAAGCCGCGTATCGCGACTACACCGCGCCGCAGCGCGCCGACGCGGTTGATACTGTTCGCGAGTTTTATCGCGAAAATCACGCGAAGCAAACCCATGATTTCGTGCTCGCGAAAAAAGCGGAATTCCTGCAATTCAATCGTCGCACGATGACACCGTGGGAAGCGCTGGATTACCTCAATACGCTCGTCGACGACAGCGACCCAGACATCGCGTTGCCGCAAATTGATCACCTCATTCAAACCGCCGAAGCCATGCGCGCTAACGGCGAACCGGAGTGGATGGTGCTCACCGGTTTCATTCACGATTTGGGCAAAGTGCTGTGCTTGTTCGGCGAGCCGCAATGGGCCGTTGTGGGCGACACATTCCCAACGGGCTGCGAGTATTCCCCGAAGAATGTGTACTCCGAATTCTTCGCGTTGAACCCAGACTCAAAGCGCCCTGAACTGCAAACGAAGCTTGGCGTTTACAGCGAAAAGTGCGGCTTAGATAACGTACACATGAGCTGGGGCCACGACGAATATCTCTATCACATGATGAAGCCGTACATCCCGATGGAAGGGCTCTACATGATTCGATTCCATAGTTTCTACGCATGGCACCGCGAGAACGAATATCAGCACCTCTGCAACGCGCAAGACGACGCCATGAAACCGTGGGTGCAGCGCTTCAATCCATACGACCTGTATTCAAAAAACCCAAACCGTCCGAAGCTTGCGGATGTGAAGCCTTACTACGAGGATTTGTTGGCGAAGTATTTGCCGGGGAATTTGGCGTTTTGAAAAAATTCGAAAGGCTTAGGCTGGCGTAAACAGCCAGCGCCATGTAAGGCAAACCCTCGACGGTGAATGTTCTACGCGGCCGCGACGCGCCGGTCTATAGCCAAAGGCTACGCGTTCTAAAGCCCGTCACCGCTTGCGAGTGAGTTGCGTTGCCGTCACCACGCAACATGGCATAAACCATTTTCGGTTTTCGCGCCTTTGCTAACTCGTGATGCGCTTTCAACACGTCAGGTCGCCTTTTCAGTTGCCCAAAGCTGTTGTCACCGATCAGAAATTCTGCCCCGGAGGTGCAAAGAACGTAGAGTTTGGTGTCGCCGTCAATTCGCGCGACGTTTGCCGATTGGTTGCACATGGGGCATTGGTGGCTTGTTTGAGTGTTTGTCATTTGGTACTCCGATGGATGGCAGCTGTGGCTAGTTGTATTGGCAATGCGGTCACAATGCCAGAGTTAAATGGAAAGGACAAGCAACAGCCCGGTAGGGTACGCAACTTGTTGCCTACGCGACGATCACCACTTGCCATCGTGACGCGTGGGCAGCGAGCTGCCCACCCTACAGGATCGGCTACCCCAACGCTGGCAATTCGCAGCACTCACCGACCCGCAACCACAGTTCACGCTTGAACGCTAATGCCAAAAAAATCTCTCACAAATCCATCAACAACTTTTTGCCTATATCGACATCCCGACGGTGCATTCAGCCATTTTTTATTATTAGTCGACATGCGATGAATATCCGCTTGAACGACCGCCCGCATGTCGCTAAAGCATAAAAGCTGTTATGTAAAAATACGTCAAATGGCGGGCACGCTGCCACGCCACACAAAACGTAGCCTCGATGCAACGCAGGGCAATCGAGAGTGACCTTAGGTAGGTAGGTGAATCGAGCCACGATCACGCCGCACCGCAGGGCGACAAAGCCCAACACACCGGCTCGTCAGAGCGCCAATCTTGACCCTCCGCAACACTTTTGCATGCGATTGGCATAGACTATTTCTAGGACTGGGATTGTTGCGGTGCCGCATTTTTGAGCGCTGCTCGGCCCAGAGGAGATCGGTCGTTTCTGGGTGCGTGCGCGGTCAGACTTGAATTGTTTGGCGACACGTTGCGTACCTTGCCAGCGGCCACATAAGGAGGCCTCTTGCAGCGTACGGATATTTCAAATCCGGCCTATTTCCACAAGGTCGTCGATTGTCAATGGGCCTGCCCGGCCCACACCCCCGTCCCCGAATACATCCGCCTGATCGCGCAGGGTCGCTACAGCGACGCCTACATGATCAACTGGACGTCGAACGTTTTTCCCGGCGTACTCGGTCGCACTTGTGACCGACCGTGCGAGCCCGCGTGTCGTCGCGGGCGTGTCGAGGAGAACAACGGTGCCTCACCGGAGCCGGTGGCGATTTGTCGCTTGAAGCGCGTCGCTGCGGATATGAAAGACGACGTCAAACATCGCATGCCCGCGCTCTCGCCGAAGAACGGCAAGCGCATCGCCTGCATCGGTGCGGGGCCCGCGTCGCTCACCGTGGCGCGCGATCTTGCGCCGCTCGGTTACGACGTGACCGTGTTCGACGGCGAGGCAAAAGCCGGCGGTTTTATTCGCACGCAGATTCCGCGTTTTAGATTACCTGAATCGGTGATCGACGAAGAAACGGGCTACATCCTCGATCTAGGCGTGACGTTCAAGAGCGGGCAACGCATTGATTCGATGAAGGCGCTGCTCGCCGAAAAATTTGACGCAGTGTTTGTCGGTTGCGGCGCACCGCGCGGACGCGATCTCGATTTGCCCGGCCGCAAAGAAGCAGCAGCGAATATTCACATCGGCATCGATTGGCTCGCCTCGGTTTCGTTCGGCCACATCACCAAAATCGGCAAGCGCGTGATCGTGCTCGGCGGCGGCAACACGGCGATGGATTGCTGTCGTTCGTCTCGGCGCATGGGCGGTGACGAGGTGAAGGTGATCGTGCGCAGCGGCTTCGACGAAATGAAAGCCTCGCCGTGGGAAAAAGAAGACGCGATGCACGAAGGCATCCCGATTCTGAATTTCCATGTGCCAAAAGCGTACATCCACGAAAACGGCAAGCTCACGGGCATGACGTTTCAGCTAGTGAAGGCGGTGTATGACGCCAACAATCGCCGCTCGCTCGTGCCTACTGGCGAGCCGGACGTGACGATTGCCTGCGACGACGTACTCGTAGCCGTTGGTCAAGAAAACGCGTTCCCGTGGATCGAACGCGACTCTGGCATCGAGTTTGATCAATGGGGGTTGCCGACGCTTGGAAAGGACACGCATCAGTCCACGGTGCCCAACGTTTTCTTCGGCGGCGACGCCGCGTTTGGCCCGAAAAACATCATCACGGCCGTGGCGCACGGGCATGAAGCCGCAGTGTCGATTGATCGATTGCTGCACGGGGAAGACATTCACCAACGGCCCGATCCGCTCACCAATTTGATGTCGCAAAAAATGGGCATCCACGAGTGGAGCTACGACAACGACACGTCAAACGACTTGCGCTTCAAAGTGCCGTGGGCAAAAGCCGAAAAGGCACTCGCGAGCATCAAGGTCGAAGTCGAATTGGGCTTCGACGCGGCAACCGCTTTCAAGGAAGCCGGGCGTTGCCTGAACTGCGATGTTCAAACCGTTTTCAACGAAGCCACCTGCATCGAATGCGACGCGTGTGTTGACATTTGTCCGACGGATTGCATCACGTTTACGGCGAACGGCGACGAACCCGACTTGCGCCAACGCCTCAAGGCACCGTCGCTCAACACGGAACAAAGCCTCTATGTTTCTGGCGCGCTCAAGACCGGCCACGTGATGGCAAAAGACGAAGACATGTGCCTGCACTGCGGGCTGTGTGCCGAGCGCTGCCCAACGGGCGCGTGGGACATGCAGAAGTTCCTCCTGAACACAGCGAAGGCCGGCGCGTCATGCCGCGACAGTGCAAAAACAAAAGCCCCACGCGGCGAGGAGGTTGTCGCATGAAGCGCATCGAAGCGGTGAACGATTTTGTAATCAAATTCGCCAACGTCAACGGCTCGGGTTCGGCCTCCGCCAACGAGCTGTTTGCGAAGGCAATTTTGCGCATGGGCGTGCCAGTCAGTCCGCGCAATATTTTCCCGAGCAACATTCAAGGTTTGCCAACTTGGTATGAGGTTCGTGTGACGGAGCACGGCTATCTCGGGCGACGCGGCGGCATCGACATGATGGTGGCGATGAATCCGCAAACATGGGATGCCGACATCGCTGAAATCGAACCCGGCGGATACTTGTTTTACGACAGTACGCGGCCATTGCCGATGTCGAAATTTCGTGACGATATTCACGTGGTTGGCATGCCGCTCACCGAGATTTGCAATCAGGCGTATTCCGATCCGAGGCAGCGGCAGCTGTTCAAAAACATCGTGTACGTCGGCGCGCTATCCGCATTGCTCGACATTGATGCGGCCGTTATCGAAAAGCTTTTCGATGAGCAATACAAAGGCAAAGAAAAGCTGCTCGCATCGAACGTAAAAGCGTTACACATGGGCCGCGATTACGCGAAGGCGCAGCTATCGCCGCTGGGCCTGCGGGTGAAGCGCGCGGACGGTGTGGGCGCGCGTATTTTCGTGGATGGCAATAGTGCGGCGGCGTTAGGCGCGGTGTACGGCGGCGCGACGGTCTGTGCGTGGTATCCGATCACGCCGTCCACTTCGGTCGTCGAGGCGTTTCAAAAATATTGTTCAAAGTTTCGCGTTGATCCGTCCACTGGGCAAAACAACGTGGCCGTGGTGCAGGCCGAAGACGAGCTGGCGTCGATCGGCATGGTCGTGGGCGCTGGCTGGAATGGCGCACGCGCCTTCACCGCGACGTCCGGCGCTGGCGTATCGCTCATGACGGAATTTATCGGCCTCGCCTACTTCGCCGAAATTCCAGCGACCATCATTAACGTTCAACGCGGCGGACCATCCACCGGCATGCCAACGCGCACGCAGCAGGCCGATTTGATCTCGTGCGCGTATGCCTCGCACGGCGACACCAAACACATATTGCTGCTTCCAGAAGACCCGCGCGAGTGCTTCGAACATACGGCCACCGCGCTTGATCTCGCGGACAGATTCCAAACGCCGGTGTTCGTGATGACCGACCTTGATATCGGTATGAACCAGCGGCTGTGCGAACCTTTTGAGTGGGACGAAAGCCGCAGTTTTGATCGCGGCAAAGTGATGACCGCAGAGGAGCTTGAAGCGGGCAAGGATTTCGGCCGCTACAAAGACGTGGACGGCGACGGAATTCCGTGGCGCACACTGCCCGGCACGCATCCAACCAAAGGCAGCTATTTCACCCGCGGCACCACGCGTGACGCCTATGCGCGCTATTCGGAACGTGGCCCAGATTACATCTATAACGTGGAGCGGCTGCTGCGCAAATTTGCGACCGCCGCCACGGTCGTGCCGGCACCCATCGAGCGGCGCGCACCGGGCAAAACGCGACTCGGTGCGATCTACTTCGGCTCCACCAGCCCAGCGATGAACGAAGCGCTCGACGTAATGGAAGCCACGGGCGTGCACATCGACGCGTTACGTTTACGCGCGTTTCCGTTTAGTGCCGCCGTCGCCGAATTTATCGCCGCGCACGACGAGGTGTTTATCGTCGAACAAAATCGCGATGCGCAAATGCGCACGTTGATCGTCAACGAGCTTGAGATCAACCCCGCGAAGCTCATTCGCGTGTTGCACTTTGATGGCACGCCGATCACCGCGCGCTTCATTACCCAAACGATCGCTGCGCATGTAGCAAAACATGCGGCGCAACCCGAAAAGAAAGTGAGTGCCGCATGACCTGGATTGCAAAACCCAAGCTGCATCACCCTTCGCTGCAACACAACGCGGTGGGCTACACGCGCCGCGATTACGAAGGGAAAATTTCCACGTTGTGCGCAGGTTGCGGCCATGATTCGATCTCGGCCGCGATTATTCAAGCGTGCTGGGAATTGGACATTGAGCCGCACCGCGTGGCAAAACTTTCTGGCATTGGTTGCAGCTCGAAAACGCCAGACTATTTTCTCGGCGCATCGCACGGTTTCAACACCGTGCACGGCCGCATGCCCTCGGTGTTGACGGGCGCGAATCTGGCCAATCGCGATTTGCTCTACATGGGCGTTTCTGGTGATGGCGACTCCGCCTCCATCGGTATCGGGCAATTCGCGCATGCAATGCGACGCGGTGTGAACATGGTCTACATCGTGGAAAACAATGGTGTGTACGGTCTCACCAAAGGCCAGTTTTCGGCAACAGCGGATCGTGGCAGCAAGAGTAAGAAAGGCGTGGTCAATCCGGATAGCCCGGTGGACTTAATCGGTCTCGCGATGCAGCTCGGTGCGACCTACGTGGCGCGCAGTTTCTCGGGCGATAAAACGCAGCTCGTGCCGCTCATCAAAGGCGCGATTCGTCACGGGGGCGCAGCGTTCATCGACGTCATCAGCCCGTGCGTGGCGTTCAACAATCACGCGGGTAGCACCAAAAGCTACGACTACGTTCGCGACCACAATGAGGCCGTGAGCCGTATTGATTTCATCGCAACGCGAGAGGAAATCACGACGGAGTACGCGGCGGGCTCGGTGATCGAAGTGGAGCAACACGACGGCATGACGCTGCGCCTGCGAAAGTTGCACGACGATTACGATCCCACCGATCGGGTGAGCGCGATGAACTACGTGCAGGCGCATCAAGCCAAGGGCGAGGTCGTGACCGGCCTCTTGTACGTTGAGCCCGACGCGACCGACCTACACGCGGCGCTCAACACCAGCGCGAAGCCGCTCAATTCGCTAGGCCCAGACCCGCTGTGCCCCGGCGCGCAGGCGCTGGAGAAAATTAACGCGAGCTTGCGCTGAGTTTTGCCGATGTCGCCAACGCAGGGGCGCAAGCTTCGGGCGCGGTGACATCACGAACTGCAACGAATCAGCTTTATGGCGTAAACGACAGCAGTACGGCGATTTCAAGCGTTTATTATCAATAGTCGACATACTCATAAATTGCGCTGTAACGACCGCCAGTCTGTCGCTATCGCCTTAAAGCTGCTTCGCATTTCGTGTTCCAAGACAATACGCACTTCGGGCGCGTGTGCGCCGCTGTTGGAGTCGTTTTGAAAAATATCTTCCGCCCACTTTTCGCCGTGTTGCTGCTCGCCAGTTGGGTGCTGCCCGTCGCAACGATTGCGCAAACGCCGCAAGAAAAAATTCGCGCTGCGCTGGAGCCGAAGCTCAACAACGGCGCAAAAATCGCGTCGATCACTCCGTCGCCCGTGCCGAGCATTTACGAAGTGCGCGTCGAAGGCGACTTGCTTTACGTGGACGAAACGGGCACCCACTTATTTCAGGGCAACCTCATCAATCTGCCGCAAGGCCGTGACATCACGCGCGAACGCAAAGACGAACTGCGCGCCGAGACCGAACGTGCTGTGATGCCCACGCTGTGGTCCGAGGCATCGCTCACCAACGCCGTCAAACTCGTCAAGGGAAAAGGCACGCGCAAGGTCGTCGTTTTTGAAGACCCGTATTGCGGTTACTGCAAAAAACTTCGCCAGAGCTTCGAGGCAATGAACGACATCACGGTCTACACGTTCATGGTCGCGGCATTGACGCCCGACTCGCCGAAAAAAGCGCGTGAACTCTGGTGCGCCACTGATCGCGTGAAAGCGTACGAGGACTGGATGGTGCGCGGTAAAGCGCCCGCCGCCGCCGCAACAAGCTGCGCTGACCCGGTGGCCAACGTCGCCGAACTTGCGCGCAAACTCGGCGTCGGCCCGGTGCCCGCAATTTACTTCGCCGACGGCAGCGCAGGGCGCGGCTACATGCCCGCGCCGGATTTGGAAGCGCGCTTGGCGCAGGTTAAGCCCACGTTCTAGTCGGTTGCCGCAGGTCGGCCAAGAGTTGTCCACCCAATGCCATTCGCTTAAAGGGTAGGCGACGACTTGGCGTCGCTCGGTGCCACGGGGAAGCGCGGCCGAGTCCGCGCCTACAAACTGCGCAAGCGAACGGTTATTGGTTGCCCGCCGTACGCTGCGACCACAGCCCCGGCAATGGGGTCGATGTGGAAGTAAATTTCCAGCTGAGCAAAGTAGTCCGCGTACTCATGCTGCAACAGCTCGGGCTCCGCGAAAAACACTTCGCAGGTCACCGCGAAAAATTCGTCGATTAACTCCGCAGCGTACGGGTCAATCGCCGTGTCTTCACCAGCATCCACGCGCGCACAAAAATCTTCATACGCCGCGTTGATCGCGGCTTTAAACGCATCATGCGCAACGCGGTTCGGCATCGGCGGTATGCCGTTCACGTCACCGTCTAGCATGTCGATCTTGTGCGCGAATTCGTGAATCACCAGCGCCATGCCTGACTCATCGTAACCCGCTTCCACCGCAGGCCACGACAGCAACACGGGGCCACCATACCAACTCTCGCCGGCAATCGTTTCGTTCAAGCGATGGACCACACCCGCCTCGTCTTCATAGTCTTGCGTGCGCGGAAAATCGCCGGGATACACCACCACGTTTTCCCAGCCGTCGTAGTCGCGCATCGCGTCGGTCACGCTCACGGCGCGCCCGAGTAAAAGCAACGAGGCTTGCACGGCGATGAGGATACGCATGTGTGGCGTAACCTCCAACGCGTACTCGCCTGACGTCGCGCCGCTGACAATGCTCTTTTCAACGAGGAACAACGTCGTGAGCTCGCGCAATCGTGACAGTGCATCCGGCGCGTAGTGATCGAGAAACGGCAGCTCGTGCAGCGCCGCCGCCCAATCATCGTCAGGTATTGCGTTTGCCGCAAGCGCTCGTTCGCGACGCTTGGTTTTTAGCCAGTCAAACATTGGCGCGCAACGAGGTACGACTATCCGCTGTCATGCCCGCGAAGGCGGGAATCCAAGTGCGGCGCGCACCGACGCACATAAGGCGAACTTCAGTTGCCACACTGCCCGAAATGCGCTCGGTCTGGCCTCCCGCCTTCGCGGGAATGACAGAGCGAACATCACGCATCGGTCTTCACGCCGAGCAACGGCGCGGGAGCTGTGGCCTCTATTTCCACGGCTTTAATCCGTTCAAAATGCGTGCTGATTTTTCGGCTAGAAATTTGCACGTTCTCGGCATCTTCGTGCGCTTGCTTAATGTGCGTAGCGAGCTTATCCATACGCTCCTGAAAGCGCCCAAAATCGCCGCCGAGCTTGCCAAGTTCAGCCTTGATGACCGCCGCTTGTTTTCTCATTTCCGCATCGCGAAACATTGCCCGCACTATGTGCAGCAGCGCCATAAGATTGGTTGGCGACGTAAGCCAAACACGCTGTGCTTGCGCTTGTGCCACCACATCCGCGTGATTGCCAATAATCTCGGCGAATACCGCCTCCGAGGGTATGAACATCACGGCAGCATCGGCGTTCGCCTCCGTTTGGATGTATTTGTTGGCGATGTCGTTGATGTGCTTCTTTACGTCGGTAGCGAATTGTTTTTTTGCGAGTAGGCGCGTGGCATCCGCCTGCGTCGCGTCAATCGACGTCCGATAATTCGAGAGCGGAAACTTCGAATCAATCGCCATCTTCGACGCGCCGTCCGGCATCGTCAACACACAGTCCGCTTTCTCACGCCCCGCACCGACCGGCGCTTGAAATTCGTACACGCCGGGCGAGAGCGTATCGCGCACCAGTGCTTCAAGCTGCACTTCGCCAAACGCACCGCGCGCTGATTTGTCGGAGAGAACTTGTTGCAAGCTCACGACGTTGGTCGTCAACCCATCAATCTTCTTCTGCGCTTCGTCGATGACAGCCAGCCGCGCCATCACGTTGGCAAATGTCTCGTTGGTTTTCTTGAAGCCCTCGTCTAGGCGTTCATTCACCTTGCCGCTGATCTGTTCTAGCCGCCCGTCAACGGTCTTTGTCATCGTCTCCGCTTGCTGCGAAATCTGCGCGCCCATCGACCGGAGCGTGTTCTGCAGAAGCTCCTGATTAGCGCGCGTTTGCTCGGCCATCTTCCCGAGCATGCCTTCGAGCACCTCGCGTTTGAGCGAATCTTGCTGCGTTGACAGCGTCTGTTGCAACAGCGCGAGCTGCTTGAGTGAAGCTTCGGTTTGCTGCGACAACGAATGCACGACTTGCACTTGCAATGTGCCGATCACTTCGCGCGTGCCGCTGTTCGCGAGCGTTAAGTCACGCCCCACGCGCTCGCTCACTTGATTAAACATGCCACCCACATCGCCAATCATCGCGCGATGTTTTTGCTCAAGCTGTCCGCCCAGCTCGCCGCTCATGCGCCGCACGATCGTGCCTTTTTGCGTGGCGACCAACACGAGGATGATTACTAACAAAACAACAATCAATGCGAGCGCCATTTCAACCAAACTCATCCCTGCCACTCCGTCTCCGCGAGGAGCGCAAACGACACCAACCAATGTGTGCTCACGTACTCGCCCTCAGTGACCGCCAGTTCCGCCGAACGAACGTGCGCACCCGCGAGCTCACCGAAACGTTGCCACACTGATACAGTACTCGGCGCGAGCATTTGCATGATGCCGCGCATGCACCACGCGCGCGAAAGATTCAGGCCGTGGTTGTGCACTTGCCGAGCATCGTGTTCGTTGGCAACCGCTGCGGGTTCAAGATGCCGAAAATCGAGTGCGTCAAGCTCCGGCAAAAACGCGGCGAACCACGTGCGAAATTCTTGAAGCGGCAACACCTGCGTCATGAGTAACGCTTCTGTTAGGGCGGGCGACAAAAAGTCCTCACCCGAAAAATCGAACGCGAGGCGGTAGTCGCGATCCGCACTGAACCACTGCACGGCCTTCGCCTTGATCAACTCAACAAACGCGTAGTCGCCGACGGTGTTGGCGTACCGTAGCGCGTGAATCATCGCAAACGCCGTGTTCGAGTGGACGCCGTGGCGCACCGGTGCAGCGGCGGTTTCTAAATGATGAAACGTCGCATCGGCAAGATAGTCAGCCAACGGACGCAGGCCCGCTCGCCAAGCGTCTGCGTGCGGGTGCACGCACACGGCAAGCTCAGCGTAAAGCTTCAACACCCAACCCCAACCGTACGGCCGCTCCCAAGTTCCCGCGCCGCTGCGCTCAAAGTACGCCGCCTCGGTGGTTGCCTTATCAACGTCAAACTGCCGGTCAAACCACGACGCAATCGCCTTTGAGTACGTGGCGTCGGGCGCAAGGTTTAGAAGGCGCGCCATCGACCAGTGCATATGCACGCACGAATGCCAGTCATAGCTGCCGTAAAAAATGGGGTGCAAAATTGACGGCGTGCAGGCGTTCGCCTCAACGCCGTTTTGCACGAAATGCATCACGTAATTTGGATATTCGCAGCACACGTTCTCAAGAGCCGTGCGTGCGTAGGCGGCGTGGATTTTGTTTATGTCAGACATAACGCGTAGTCTACCGAGTCGACACTATAATTTGCTGCAACCACGAGGTTGTCATCGAACGAATGTTTGCCGACGCCTCGTTTTTTTACGTCTGTCGCTTGCGTACGAGGCGCCGTATCCCGGATGCTCGCATCCCGGTTCCCGCGCCCATCGCTTAGCGAAATTTTGTCTTGCCTTCGTCGAGGGTGAGGAACCGGATGCAAGCATCCGGGCTACGGGAGAAGGTAACTGCCATGCGTATCGAAGAAGAGCTAAAGCTAGATTTCAAAGACGTCCTGTTTCGCCCAAAGCGCTCGACGCTCGGTTCACGCGCGAAGGTTGAACTCAAGCGAACGTACAAGTTCCGCCACTCAACGATGGGTAGCGAAAGCGTGCCGATCATCGCCGCGAACATGGACACCGTCGGCACCTTCGAAATGGCTGCTGCGCTCGCGAAGCATCACATGCACGTCGCGCTGCACAAGCACTACACCGTTGAAGACTACGCAAAGTTCTTCGCCGACACGAACCACGCGACGCATCAATACGCGTTCTATTCGCTCGGCATTCTCGATCACGATCTCGACAAGTTCCGCGCCGTGCGCAACGCAACGGGCGACGCGATCAATTTTGTGTGCATTGACGTAGCGAACGGTTACACCGAAACCTTCATCGACTTCGTGAAGCGCTTCCGCGAAACCTACCCAACGACGACCATCATGGCGGGCAACGTCGTGACCGCCGACGTCACCGAGGCGTTGATCCTCGCGGGAGCGGACATTGTCAAGGTCGGTATCGGCCCCGGCAGCGTTTGCACCACGCGCAAGATGACCGGCGTCGGCTACCCGCAACTCTCCGCGATCATCGAATGCGCCGACGCAGCGCACGGCCTCGGCGGCCACATTTGCGGTGACGGTGGCTGCACGGTACCGGGCGACGTCGCGAAAGCATTCGGCGGCGGCGCGGACTTCGTAATGCTCGGAGGCATGCTCGCCGCACACGATGAATCCGGCGGCGAAATCGTCGAACAAAACGGCAAAACCTATCGCAAGTTCTACGGCATGAGCAGCGAAGTCGCGATGGAAAAATACGCCGGCGGCGTAGCGAAATACCGCGCCAGCGAGGGCAAGGCCGTCACACTAGAAGCCCGCGGCCCGGTCGAGCACACCGTGCAAGAAATTCTCGGCGGCTTGCGCTCAACCTGCACGTACGTCGGCGCACGCACACTCAAGGCGCTTTCGAAGTGCACGACGTTTGTGCGGGTTACGCAGCAGATTAATGAGGTTTATGGGCGGGCGGGGTAGCGGGCTCGCAATGCGGCAACGCACGGCGGCGAAAGAACGGCGTCATTCTCGCGCCAACGAGCGCGGGAATCCAGGAACTTTGCCTAGGTGTGACGATTCTTGAAGCGACCATTCTGGATCCCCGGCCTTTGGCCGAGGATGACGGCAATGTTGTGCGGTCAACATTGGCTTCGCAATCGCGCTACGATTTCAGCATGTCAATTCAACCCGCCGTTTACATCATGGCGTCACGCCGCAACGGCACGTTGTACATTGGCGTGACGGGCGCATTGCGTGAGCGTGCTTATCAGCATCGTGAAGGTCTGGTTGCCGGTTTCACAAAACAGTACGTCGTGAAAATGCTTGTGCACTTTGAATTTTTCGCTTCGATGCCCGAGGCGATTGCGCGGGAGAAAAAATTGAAAAAGTTTTCGCGCAAAGACAAGATTTCGTTGATCGAATCGCGGAATGAAAATTGGCGAGACTTGTGGGATGAGATTCAGTAGTGGGTCGACGAGATTCGCCGTAGCCACGTTTCTGGATTCCCGCCTGCGGCGAGAATGACGCCATAGGTGGGAAGAACCATGCTTCAGATTTATCGGTTAGATCCGTCCTCCACGGGAAAACCCCACGCCCACGCGCCAACTACAAGCAGCCCCGGCTTTTATACTGCCGCTTGTGCTTACTTATTGGAGGGTTTTCATGCGACGTTTTCACGTTCATTCATTCACCGCTGTTGCCGCCGCTACGTTCGGCGCGCTGGCTGCTTTTACTAGCCCTGCCGCGATGGCGCAGGACAAGGGCAACTTGAACATTTATTGCTCGATGCAAATCGAGTGGTGCACGTTGGCCGCGAACGAATTCTCGAAGGCGACGGGCGTCAAGGTGAACACGTCGTTCAAAGGCTCGGGTGAGACCTTTGCACAGATCAAGGCCGAGGCGTCGAACCCGAAGGGCGACGTGTGGTTCGGCGGCACCGGCGACCCGCATTTGCAGGCGGCGGAAGAAGGTCTTTCTGAGGTGTATCAATCGCCGATGATGAAAGACTTGCATCCTTGGGCGACGTACCAAGCGCAAATCGCGAACTACAAAACGGTGGGCATCTACGCCGGTGCGTTGGGCTTTAGCTTCAACACCGAAGTGCTCGGCAAGAAAAAACTCGCGGCGCCGAAATGTTGGGCCGATTTGATTAAGCCGGAGTACAAGGGCGAAGTGCAAATGGCGAACCCTGCCGCGTCAGGCACGGCCTACGCGGCGCTGGCCACACTGGTGCAAATCTACGGCGAAGACAAGGCCTTTGACTATTTGAAGCAGCTGCACAGAAACATTTCGAACTACCCGAAATCGGGCACCGGCCCGGTGAAGGCGGCGGCGCGCGGCGAGACGGCGATTGGCGTGAGCTTTATGCACGACGTGCCGGGCGAGAAGAAGAACGGTTTCCCGGTTGAGATGGCGGCGCCATGCGAAGGCACGGGCTACGAAGTGGGCTCGATGAGCATCATGAAGGGCGCGCGCAACATGGACAACGCGAAGAAGTTTTACGACTGGGCGCTCACGCCTGATGCGCAAAAACTCGCCGCGCAGGCCAAGCAATATCAATTGCCGTCGAACAAAAACGCACCGCAGCCGCCAGAAGCACCGCGCTTCGCGAGCATCAAGTTCATTCAGTATGACTTCAAAAAATTCGGCTCGTCCGCCGAGCGCAAGCGCTTGCTGGAGAAGTGGGAAAAGGACGTGAACTCGATTCCGCGCTAATCTATTTGCGTTGAATGGTTCAGTAAAAAGGCGGGCGTTGCTCGCCTTTTTTGCGCCTGCAATTTGGGGGAATGAATTCTCGTAGTAGAACCCTCGTAGGGCGGGCACTTCCCGCCTTCACTCCCCGCGAAGCGCCGTTCGATATACGCGCCTTCGGCGAGTTTACGAGGCGGACGGTGCCCGCCCTACGATTCGTAACCCCTAGCAGACGCTTGGGCAACAAATTGACCCCTACAGCGGCTATTGCGTCGCTATGAACGCTGAAGCGCGCGTCACGGCGACGCCGTAACACGCCGCGAGCGAGGCCTCGGTGATCGTCTCCGCTGCAGCGCCATATGCCACGCACTCGCCCGCGCGAAGCAGTAGCACTTTGTCGCTAATCGCGAGCGCTTCGGCCGGGTCGTGCGTTGAAAACACGATTGCCCAGCCGCGCGACTTCGCGACGCTCGCGAGCAACGAGAGTACGAAGCGGCGCTGCGCGAGATCGAGATGCGCGCAGGGTTCATCGAGCAGCCACAGCGCATTGGGCGCTTCGCCCAGTTGATAGAGCGACCGCGCGAGTTGCACGCGCATTTGCTCGCCCGACGAAAGCGTGGCGAAATCGCGCTCGCTCCACTCGCTTGCATGACATGCTTCGAGCGCAGCGTTGATACCCGATGCATCAGGTGCGCCGAACGGCCGCCCGAGCGCGACATAGTCTTCAACCGGCATGGCAAACGGCATGGCGGGCTCGGCAGCGTTGAGCGCGCGGCGAGCAGCAAGTCGCTCAAGCGTGTGGGACGCGATAGGCGCGCCGTCGAATTCGATACGTCCGCCGTGCGGCGAAGTCTCACCCGCAATGGCGGCGATGAGTGTGCTTTTGCCTGCGCCGTTTGCCCCTAGCAGCGCGAGAATTTGGCCAGCTTCAACGCTGAAATTAACGTCGTGCAGCAGCGCTTTGTCGCGCACCACAACGCCAAGATTCGCGACAAGCAGCAAGGGCATTTTGGCGACGGTCATTGAGTCCGCCCGCCGCCACGCAGCACCATCATCACCAGAAGCGGCACGCCCAAGATCGCGGTGATTGCCCCGACCGGCAATTCGGTTGGCGGCGCAATGCTGCGCGCGATAACGTCCGCCAAGACGCACAACAACGCGCCGATCAACGCTGCGAGCGGGAGCACTTTTCGCGGTGACGCGCCGACCATCAGTCGCGCAAGATGCGGCGCGGCGAGCCCCACAAAACCCACGCCCCCGCAAAACGCCGTGACCACCGCCACCGCTCCGGTGGTGATCACGGCGACACGGAAGCGCACGCGCCGTAAGTCCACGCCCACGCTGCGCGCTGTGCGCTCACCAAGCGCGAGCGCGCCCAACGCATTCGCGTTCGTCTGTAATGCAATCGCCGCGACGAGCGCAACCGCGCACATCATGAGCACTTGCGCCCACGTCAACGACGCGAAGCTGCCGAGCATCCAAAACGAAAGTGTTTTGAGTTGCCCTTCGGAGGCTAGCGCGGTGAGCATCGCGAGGCCCGCTGCGCATGCCGCATTGATCGCGATGCCGAGGAGCAGCAAGGTGCTCGTGGATCCGCCCAAGCTCGCGCTGTGTGCGCCGCGCCGCGCGGCGACGAGCAGAGCGCTTGTGGCGATAGCTGCACCACCGAGCGCGCCGATCCAAAGCGCTGCGCCTGCGCCCACCACGATCAACGCGATCGCCGCACCGAGCCCTGCGGCAGCAGGGACGCCGAGAAGCCCAGGGTCAGCCAGCGGATTACGGAACAGTGCTTGCAACGCCGCGCCTGCGAGCGCAAACGCCGCGCCGCCCGCGCAGGCTGCGAGCACGCGTGGCGCGCGCAAACCCGTGAGGATCGACCAGTCCTGTGCGCTGAGTTCGCCCGCGAACAATTTGCTGATTGAAATGGGATATGCACCCAACGCGAGCGAGAGCAATATCGCCGTCGCGAGCGCCGCGACGACGATCAATATCGCGGAGCGAAATGGCAGTGTCCTCACGCCACGCGAAGCGTAGTAGGGCGGGCACTGTCCGCCTCGTTAAGCCCGGCGGGCGGTGCCCGCCCTACGAGTGTGAACACATCACAGCGCTCC